>NZ_JAOWGX010000034.1:0-1733111 GCF_030332915.1 Citrobacter sp. Cpo040 | reverse complement strand
GACGCCCGCCATAAACTGCCAGGCATTAATTAAAGTGAAGAAGCCCATCCTGACGGATGGGCTTTTTTGCGTCTGTGCGGCGTGCCGCCTTATCCGGCCTGCAGGGGCCGGGCTGAACGTATTTTGTAGGCCTGATAAGCGCAGCGCATCAGGCAACGCGGCGGTACATTGCCGGATGCGGCGTGCCGCCTTATCCGACCTACAGGGGCCGGGCTGAACGTATTTTGTAGGCCTGATAAGCGCAGCGCATCAGGCAACGCGGCGGTACATTGCCGGATGCGGCGTGCCGCCTTATCCGGCCTACAGGGGCTGGGCTGAACGTATTTTGTAGGCCTGATAAGCGCAGCGCATCAGGCAACGCGGCAGTACATTGCCGGATTCGACGTAACAGCCTTAATCGACCAACAAAAGCACACTGTCTCGATCTACTACACGGATCTCTCCCTCGAACATATCTGAATCCTTTCTCTGCTAATTAAAATCGTGATCTTTACCGCACAATAAGATATAACAATTATATAACATTCCATTCACCAAAAAACACACGACCATCATTGATAAATTCACGCGATTGTTGGCAGGGGTACAATTCTAATGGCTGATAGTAGTGTAACTGAGAACGGGGCGCTGGCAGACGGCGATACCCGCCGTCGTATATGGGCGATTGTCGGAGCATCATCAGGGAATCTGGTCGAATGGTTTGATTTCTATATCTATTCATTCTGCTCTCTTTATTTTGCTCATATCTTTTTTCCATCAGGAAATACCACCACACAACTCTTACAAACCGCCGGCGTTTTTGCCGCTGGCTTCTTGATGCGACCAATTGGAGGCTGGCTGTTTGGCCGTATCGCGGATAAGCACGGGCGTAAAAAGTCAATGTTGCTGTCCGTTTGTATGATGTGCATGGGATCGTTGGTGATCGCTTGTCTACCGGGATATGAAACTATCGGTACCTGGGCGCCTGCGCTATTACTGCTGGCAAGGCTATTCCAGGGGTTATCTGTCGGTGGTGAATACGGAACCAGCGCGACCTATATGAGTGAAGTCGCCGTTGAAGGTAAGAAAGGTTTTTATGCTTCATTCCAGTACGTAACGTTAATCGGCGGACAGTTACTGGCATTACTGGTTGTGGTCATATTACAGCACACGTTAGAAGACTCAGCGCTCAGAGAGTGGGGTTGGCGTATTCCATTTGCGTTGGGCGCCGTGCTGGCTATTGTTGCGCTATGGCTGCGTCGCCAACTGGATGAAACCTCGAAACAGGATGTTCGCGCGCTGAAAGAAGCGGGTTCCCTGAAAGGTCTGTGGCGTAATCGCAAAGCTTTTGTCATGGTGCTTGGTTTTACCGCCGCGGGATCATTGTGTTTTTATACGTTCACAACCTATATGCAGAAGTACCTGGTTAACACAGCCGGTATGCATGCCAACGTAGCCAGTGGGATTATGACGGCGGCACTGTGTGTGTTCATGCTGGTACAACCGCTGTTCGGCGCCTTGTCAGATAAAATTGGCCGACGTACTTCAATGCTGTGTTTTGGCGCGTTGGCCGCGATTTTCACCGTTCCCATTCTGACAGCATTGCAAAGCGTAACATCCCCGTATATGGCGTTTGCTCTGGTGATGTGTGCCCTGTTAATCGTCAGTTTCTATACGTCAATTAGCGGTATTCTGAAGGCCGAAATGTTCCCGGCACAGGTACGCGCTCTGGGGGTCGGCTTATCTTATGCGGTGGCCAATGCGCTGTTTGGCGGTTCAGCCGAATATGTCGCGTTGTCCCTGAAGTCTGTCGGTATGGAAACGACATTCTTCTGGTACGTCACTGCGCTGGCAGTAGTTGCGTTTTTAGTATCGCTAATGCTGCATGGGAAAGGGAAAGGTCTGCGCCTCTAGTAATGTGCCAGTTGCCAGACCGCATAGCCGGTAGATGCGCCTGCAACATCCCAGGCGAAGTCCTTCCAGCTCCAGCCGCTCCCAGCGGGACGGCTGTCCCACAGCTCTTTTGATGCACCCAAGCTGACTGAGAACATCAGGCCGATAGCCGCACTGCGATCGCGGCTGTTGCCCTGATGTTGGGCATATTCATTGCCGGCTGCGGCAAGCATGGCGGAGGCGATGAAGTGTTGAGCTTTGTCTTGCCCGCTCCACTGGTCGTTAGCCATATGGCTGCAGCCCGAAATGGCAAGGATACTGGTAAGAATGAACAGGCGCACCGTTGCCTCCATATGAAAAACCCCGTCACTGGACGGGGTCTTGATTACAGAATACGGCTAATTAATCTGTCGATACGAATACGGCGTAGTCGACGGATGAGCTTACGCACTTTGACTGGATAGTCAGCAATGCTTTGCAGGTCGCGATAGTGCTTAACGACGGTAGTATGCGTACGGATAAGCTCCAGCTCTTTATCGCGCTGAGGGGTGAGCTCTTGCTTAGGATCGTGAATAAGGATGGCGTTTTCCAGATCCAGACGCCAGGCGCGAGGGTTAAGGTTGTTGCCGGTGAGCAGCATCCATTTATCATCAACCCACATACCTTTCAGATGATAGGTGTTGTCATCATCTTTCCATAGGCGTACGACCAGCTGGTCGGTATTCACGTAATACTGCAATCTGCTCAAGAAACGGCGCAGATTGATTTCATACAGATAAGGCAGCGCACCGATGATCTTGAATGGCTCATCTTCCGGGATGAAAAAGTCGTTGGCGGTTTTATCACCGACAATGATTTCAACCTTTTTCCCTTCACGCAGCAGTTGAATGATATTGCGCACCAGTATGGCGGGAAGGTTGAAATAAGGGGTACAGATTGTAAGCTTGTGCTCCGCGCAGGGCATAAGATGGAAAATGGTCTTATTTAACAGACTGGATTTCCCAAGGCCCACCAGAGGCGTAACCGAAAGCTGTTCGTTATCAGCATCACCCTGAAAATGGAATGACGCATCGCGCAGTTCCTGACGGTACAGGCGGATGTCGTTTTTAATTTCTGGGCTTTTAGGGCGGTTGATATCATCAAGACGGTTAACGCCGCGACCGTTCATCAGGTTTTGCGTCACCCAATCGAACATGATATCGGCCATTTGCGCGTTGCGAATCAACTGATAACGGTCATAGCGATATTTATCATGCTGATGCAGGTAAACATCGTTCAGACTGGCCCCGCTGTACAGGACGCTGTCATCAATGATAAAGCCTTTGAAATGCAGGACGCCAAGCGCTTCACGGGTGTTAATCGGGACACCGTAGACAGGAATATCGATACCAGGGTTTTCTTGCGCCATTCGGCAATACCAATCAGCATTGGTATTGGATGCCGCAGCACCAATACGACCGCGCTGGGCTCGGTGCCAGTCGACAAGCACCCGGACATCCAGCTCAGGACGCTGCCGTTTTGCCGCATAGAGAGCGTCAAGTATGCCTTTACCACCGTCATCCTGTTCCAGGTACAGCGCAATAATGCAGATCCGTCGCGTCGCGCTGGCTATTTTTTCCAGCAGAGTCTCCCTGAAATTAGCGGGAGCATAAAAGAAATCTACATCATCAACTGACTGAGAAATCTTGGGTAGTTGGGCAAGGTGTTGTTGATGTTTATTACGCTTAAATTTTGACAACATCACAGTGCATTTCTTCTCTGTTCATTGAAGGGTCCTCTGTGCTATGCAGACGACATAAGCGGGCAATGATACCACCAGTACCCATTAATGTGGTCAACATTTCCAGTACCTTACTCACGATTCCTCACATTGGGCCAGATTAAGCGTTAGCCCAACAATTCCCTCTTCGAGCTGGACGTCAACAACAAACCCGAGCTTTCGGGCCAGGGCGACCATCCCACGATTGTTCGGCATCGTAATACCATTCAAACGTATAAGTCCGTGATCTCGAGTATAGGCAATTAATTTTTCCATCAATCGGCGACCCAGTCCAAGCCCTTTGAGATCGGAACGAACCAGTACGGCAAACTCAGCGTCTACGTTATCAGGATCCGAGATTGCTCGCGTTACGCCGAGGATCTCTTCGTGATTATCTTTACAACGCACCGCAACAAAGGCCATTTCCCGATCGTAGTCGATCTGCGTCATATTGGCTAAATCTTCGTGGGTAAATTCGTTGATCTCACTGAAATAGCGATAATAAAGATCTTCTTTTGTCACCTGAGAAATGAACTGCTGAAGATGAGGTTCATCCTCCGGCAAAATGGGGCGGAACAGACAGCGCTCGCCGTTCTTCAACTCCACCCACTCTTCAAGCTGATGAGGGTAGGGACGTACAGCCAGTCTGCTTTCGTTATCGCCCGTAAAAGGGGCAATATCCAGCGTAACGTCCAGCGCGGTAAATTCTCCGGCCGAGGCCAGCAGCGGATGAATATCCAGACGCTGAATTTCCGGGCAATCGACGATCAGGTTGGAGACCTGCACCAGAAGTTGGCTCAACCCGGCGATATCCAATGGGCGCAGTGCGCTGCGCGCGCGGATCTTTTTATTTTTGATCCCCTGGATCACCAGATAACGCGCCAGATTCATGTTCAATGGCGGCAATGCCACCACGGCTTGATCTTCCGGTCGCCACTCAACACCACCTTCACCCAACATAATCAACGGGCCAAATACCGGGTCGTGTTCAACGACGACACGAAGCTCCTGAGCGCCGGCGCGATTCGCCATACTTTGCACTAATAAGCCGTGAATGCGTGCCTGCGGCCAGGCCATTTTTACCCGATCGAAAATTGCATTGGCGGCCTGCTGCACTTCAGTGGCTGTACGCAGGTAGAGCATCACCCCCTGAACTTCTGATTTATGCGGAATATCAGGAGAACGCAGCTTGAGCGCCACCGGGTAGCCGATTTGCTCCGCGATGTGTACGGCTTCCGCGCTGTCGCTGGCGATCCACGTTGGCAGCGTGTGTAAGCCATAAGCCTGTAAAATCGGCTGCACTTCATGGGTATCAAGCGATGTCGCTCCTTCAGCAATCGCCCGCTGTAACAGATTATGCGCTTCGGCGGTGTTGGAGGTCAGGCTGTCAGGCAGCGCAGGCGTTTCTCGTAGCTGCTTCTGGTTTCGCCGATATTCCACCATATGCATAAATGCGGTGATGGTACCTTCCGGCGTGCGGTAGGTGGGCAGTCCGGCTTCGCTAAACAGTCTGCGGGCTTCCTGAGAGGAAAACTCTCCGCACCAGTTGGTCAGCAACGAGACGAATTTTCCTCGGGGGTGATGCTTTACCGCTTCAATCAATGCCAGTGCGCTTTCGGTTCCGGGAGCGGCTGCGCTGGGTGAATGAATCACCATCAGCGCGTCAAAATCCTGGCTGGCGAGCAAAATATCCAGCGTCTTAACGTAGTGTTCGCTGCTGGCGTCATCACGCAGATCCAGCGGGTTGGCGATATCAACATGTTCAGGCAATGCATCGCGTAATTTCTGGCAGGTGTCTTCACTCAACGTCGCCAACTTGCCATTTTTTGACCACAGTTCATCTAATGCCAGTGCGGCAGGCGCGGCCCCATTGCTGATGATCATCAGCCTGTCGCCACGTAGTGGACGCATGTGGCTCAGGGTTTCGACCGCCGAAAACAGCTCGTGAGTGTCTTGCACGCGTAATAAACCGGCACGCTGAATAGCGGCATCCCACGCAGGGTCCATCCCGGCGCTGGTATGCAGTAAACGCTGCGCCGCTGGACTACGACCGCTCTTAATCACCAAAATAGGTTTATTGCGCGAGGCGCTGCGGGCGGCGGAAACAAAGCGTCGGGCATCACTTAAATGCTCGAGATACAGCAATATCGCGCTGGTTTTGCTGTCGCGCGCCAGGTAATCCAGCAGCTCATCAACGTCGATATCCAGGCTATCACCCAGCGCGATAAAGTAAGAAAAGCCCATTTCTCTCTGCTGTGCCCAGTCGAGTATGGTATTGGATACGGCAGCGGATTGAGAGATAAAAGCCAGCTTGCCGCGCTTAATCGGGACGGGGGAAAAGCTGGCGTTAAGCCCTTGCCAGGGCGCGAGAAGTCCCAGGCTGTTGGGGCCCAGCAAACGTATGTTGTAGCGTGATGCGCAGGCCAGCAGCTCTGCGTGCTGCGCCGCGGGAGCTGAGAGAATAATGCAGGTTTTACAGCCTTTCTCGCCAAGCGCTTCGAGTAACGCCAGGTTACGGCTGGCATTGGTGCACAACACGGCGAGATCCGGGCTAAAGGGCAGGCTGTTGATATTGGGCCATGCCAGTACGCCCAGGACCGCTTTCCATGCGGGCGTCACCGGTAAAACAGGCCCATTGAAACCGCCGGCAAGCAGGTTACGCATCATCAGGTAACCCGCGCGATTAGGCTTCATTGACGCCCCAATCACCGCAATGGATTTCGGTCGCAATAGTGCTTCCAGACCACGCTGACTCATATCGGCTTCCTTAATGACACCAGTGACCGAATGATTTTAAACGTTTTCTGATGAATCTGCTGTGACGCTTCCCTGATGTTGAGTTTTTCCTGCCAGGTAGCGGGTTTTAAAGCGAGTGAAATGATCGCTTAACCCTTCTGCGGCTTGCGTATCTCCCGCCAGATCCAACAAGGCGATGGCCACTTCGGCAGTGCAATATTGCCCTTCAGCGTGAACGCCACGCAGGTGGTAAGCAGAAAGGCGTGATAAATCAACGGAGATCACCGGTAGGTTATCGAGGTACGGGCTTTTGCGGAACATTTTACGCGCCTCAGGCCAGGTACCGTCGAGCATGATAAACAATGGTGGCTTACCGGCTGGTGGCGTGAAAATCACTTCACGCTCTTCACCCGCATAGGAGGCCGGGAATACAACCATCGGCTGGTAATCCGGATTTTTCACCAGTTCCAACAGCGCCTGCGGCGGCTCGGTGCGTGACCACTGAAAAGCCGTGGTATCGGGCAGAATATCAGCAATCAAACGCCCCGTGTTGCTGGGCTTCATCGGCTCGGTATCAAACATCACCAGACAAAAGCGACTTTTTGCCTCAGAGGGTGCCAGCGTTGCGCACAAGCAGAGTTTCTGCGGCAGCAGGCAGCGCTGACAGCGGCGGACGCGATTACCTCGGGCAAGGAAAGGACGCGTGGCGCGCGCGAGGCGCTCAGCGCGTAACTGAAGAACAGCGTTATCGGTCATGGGGAAACACGTTGAAAAACGCTATTGTCGCAGAGGTGAAAACGGGGCACAAGATGCGCCCCGTAGAGATTATAATGATTCGTTAAGCCAGCTATCAAACGGGGCTTTTGGTACAGCGCCGTTAAGCATGTCGACGATTTCCCCTTTTTTGAAAATCATAATGGTCGGAATGCTGCGGATACCGAAACGGGCGCTGAGTTCACGCTCGGCTTCCGTATTCACTTTAACAAAACGCACTTTACCGCTACGCTCTTCCGCGACATCTTCAAAAATCGGGGCGAAGTTACGACATGGACCACACCAGGGGGCCCAAAAGTCAACGACCACCGGGAGATCGTCTTTTAACAGTTTATCCAGTGTCTCACCGGTCGCATTGATCACCTCCCCATCAAACAGGTCGTGACCACAGCGTCCGCATTTAGCCGCTTCCTGGACACGATCGTCGGGGATGCGGTTGATAGCCTGGCAGCTGGTACAAACGGTATTCATAACTAACCTCTGGATGAGTGGAGTGGACTTCACGGCAGGAACGCCAGTATGTTTCTATTATGTTACATATTATCGGGGAGTCTGTTCCAAACAACAATGCGTTTTATTCAATGAGTACAATAGTCCTTAGCTTTTAAATGAAATAATGGCTAACGACGTGCACATCGGGTAATCTGCGCGCTTCGCGCAGAGCAGGTGGAGAAAAACATGAGCGACGAACTGAAGAACAAAAACGGCAAGGTCAAAGTGATGTACGTCCGCAGTGACGATGACTCGGATAAACGCACCCAAAATCCACGTACTGGCAAAGGCGGTGGTCGCCCCGGTACTTCCCGAGCCGAAGGCGGTCGTCGCCCTGCCCGTGATGACCGAAAGGGTCCGAACAGCGAACGCGGTCGTGAACGTGGTCGTGACCGCGATGTAGAACGTGACCGCAGACGTGAAGATTCACCGTGGCGTACCGTGTCCCGCGCACCGAATGATGACGCAGCGGATAAAGCCGATCACGGCGGTATTAGCGGTAAGAGCTTTATCGATCCTGAAGTATTACGCCGTCAGCGTGCGGAAGAAACCCGCGTTTACGGTGAGAATGCCTGTCAGGCTCTGTTCCAGAGTCGTCCGGACGCCATCGTCCGCGCCTGGTTTGTTCAGAGCGTAACCCCGCGCTTTAAAGAAGCATTACGCTGGATGGCTGCAAACCGCAAAGCCTATCACGTGGTTGACGAAGCCGAGCTGGCGAAAGCCTCTGGTACTGAACACCATGGTGGCGTCTGTTTCCTGATCAAAAAACGTAACGGTACTACCGTTAAGCAATGGGTCGGTCAGGCAGGGGCGCAAGATTGCGTGCTAGCACTGGAAGATATCGCTAACCCGCACAACCTGGGCGGAATGATGCGTAGCTGCGCCCACTTTGGTGTGAAAGGCGTAGTGGTTCAGGATGCGGCGCTGCTGGAATCAGGTGCGGCCATCCGTACCGCTGAAGGTGGTGCAGAGCACGTTCAGCCGATTACCGGCGACAGCATTGTTGATGTGCTGGACGACTTCCGCCAGGCGGGTTACACGGTTGTGATGACCTCAAGCGCGAAAGGCAAACCGCTGTTTACTACCACGCTGCCGGAAAAAATGGTGCTGGTATTAGGGCGTGAGCGTGAAGCTCTGCCAGAAGCAGCATGCTCAGCCGACGATTTGTGCATAGCGATTGACGGCACTGGCAAGGTAGAAACGCTCAACGTTTCTGTGGCAACAGGCGTGCTGCTCGCGGAGTGGTGGCGTCAGAACAAAGCCTGATAATAAAAATGCCAGCGAATCGCTGGCATTTTTTTACTCGCTTTCTGCGGGTAATACCGGCATCCAGTCAATTGGCTTTTCACCTCGTTGTTCCAGCCATTCATTCGCCAGTACAAAGTGATTGCAGCCAAAGAAACCGCGATGCGCAGAGAGCGGTGATGGGTGGGGCGCTTTCAACACATGGTGACGCTGCGTATCAATAATCGCGCCTTTCTTCTGTGCGTGAGAACCCCAGAGCAGGAAAACCACGCCTTCCCGATGTTGGTTAATCAGGCTGATGACTTTATCGGTAAATGTTTCCCATCCAAGGCTGGCGTGAGAATGCGCCTGACCGGCGCGGACGGTGAGTACGGTGTTGAGTAACAGTACCCCCTGGCGTGCCCAGCTTTCCAGATATCCGTGCGTTGGGCGCGTGAAACCTGGAATCGTTGCCTCCAGCTCTTTGTACATGTTCAGCAACGAGGGGGGAGTGGCAATGCCGGGGCGAACAGAGAACGCGAGACCGTGTGCCTGGCCTGGACCGTGGTAAGGATCCTGACCCAGGATAACGACTTTCACGTCACCAAGCTCGGTAAAGCGAAAAGCGTTAAACACATCTTTTTGCGGTGGATAAATTGTCATACCTGACTGACGCTCGCCGGCAACAGTATGCAGTGTGTTAACAAAATAAGGCTGCTGTTTCTCTTCAGCCAGCACATCGTGCCAGGTTAATTCGGTGGCCATCTCGCTCTCCTGCGAATTTTCAATCCCCCTAGCTTAACTGCTTCTTTCGACGTCGCAAAATTCTGTACGTTACTCAATGGTCTACCCCTTAAAGATAGTTGAAAATTTATGTGAAAAGTTTAGCTGCGTACATGGCGTAAGTTGATGTAAAACAATAAAATCCACCTATCACCACTTTTCATGTGTGGTTTTTATTGATTTAAATCAAAGATTCAAGGGTGTGTGAGGGGTATATATACACTCAAGCAACAATGGTTTTACCAATTGGCCGGATGACGGCCAACCGAGATCAAATAATTTTGCCGGGGAGGCATCAAATGATTACAGGTATCCAGATTACTAAAGCTGCAAACGACGACCTGCTGAACTCTTTCTGGCTGCTGGACAGCGAAAAAGGCGAAGCTCGCTGCATCGTTGCGAAAGCAGGTTTCAATGCTGATGAAGTCGTTGCAGTCAGCAAACTGGGCGAAATCGAATACCGTGAAGTACCGGTAGACGTACAGCCGGAAGTCCGCGTGGAAGGTGGTCAGCACCTGAACGTGAACGTTCTGCGTCGCGAAACGCTGGAAGATGCAGTTAAGCATCCGGAAAAATATCCGCAGCTGACCATCCGTGTTTCGGGTTATGCAGTGCGTTTCAACTCTCTGACCCCAGAACAGCAGCGCGACGTTATTGCTCGTACCTTTACTGAGAGCCTGTAAGGCTCACGGGGAATAACCCCGTTTAGCAGAGAATCAAAAAGCGGAAGATGCCAGTGCGTCTTCCGCTTTTTTGCATCTGTTAGTAAAAGATCCTCACCGCGCAATACACCAACAGCAGCGCCAGAATGATATTCAACTGTCGACCGTAATGGCGAAAAACGCGCTGAAAAAGATGGCCCGCCAGCGCCCAGCAGGCATTCCCGAAGGTGCCTATCAGCGCTAACAGAATACTCACCCCAATCAGCCAGTGGGCGTCCTGAGTGTACGGTAATACAAACGTGGATAACGCGGTAATGCCGTATAAAATGATTTTCACGTTAACAAACTGCAAGCCAAAACTTGCCCAGAAGCTAATCGGCTCTGACTGCAATCGATCGTTCGAGGTCGGGCTGGTGGCGATCTTCAGCGCCAGCCACAGGATATAAGCGGCCCCAGCCCAACTAAGCCAATGGATGATGGCTGGATCCATGACCGCCAGCGAAAATGAAATCCCGGCGCACATCAGCATGACGATTAAAAAGCCCAGACTCATTCCGGCCAGTACGCGTGTACTCTGACGAAAACCGTGTGACGTCGCGGCACTGAGCGCAAGGATGTTGTTTGGTCCGGGAGTTAGCGCGGTAATCAATGTATAGGTCCAGAATGCACTTAAAAGGGTGGGGGTCACTTGTTATCTCCTTTGTTTTGATAGACAGTACCCGAGACTAAACATTTAAAAAAATGAATGTTTTTGCATTCTGAATTCGATATTTTCGATGGGTTGGTGCGGATGGATTTACGTCGGTTTATTACGCTAAAAACGGTGGTGGAAGAGGGCTCATTTCTGCGGGCATCACAAAAACTGTGCTGTACGCAATCAACGGTTACCTTTCATATTCAACAGCTTGAGCAAGAGCTTTCGGTGCAGTTGTTTGAAAAAATTGGTCGCCGGATGTGTCTTACCAGTGAGGGAAAACGGCTGATGCCGCATATCCATGACCTGACGCGCGTGATGGCATCGATTCGACAGTCGGCACATCAGGGTGCGCAGCCGAGCGGCGATCTACGTGTCGCAACAGGCGAAACGCTGCTGGCGTATAAAATGCCGCAGGTTTTACAGCGATTTAAACAACGTGCGCCCCATGTGCGGCTGTCTTTACAGTCGCTCAACTGTTATGTCATTCGCGATGCGTTGCTCAGTGACGAGGTCGATCTGGGGGTCTTTTATCGGGTGGGTAATGACGATGCCCTGGAGTTGATGCCGCTTGGCGATCAGTCACTGGCATTAGTTGCTTCGCCACTGCTTCAGCACGTTGATTTTACTCAGCATAACCAGCACATTCCCTGCAGTTTTATCATTAATGAGCCACAATGTATTTTCAGACAACGCTTCGAGGGCCTATTGCGTAAACGACAGATTACGCTGGAAAATACCATTGAGTTATGGAGCATTGAAAGCATTAAGCAGTGTGTATCGGCAAATCTTGGGATCAGCTTTTTGCCGCATTTTGCCGTCGAGAAGGAGTTACGTTCAGGGGAGTTGATTGAATTACCGTTCAGTGAACAACCTGAGTTAATTACGGCATTGTGTGGTTATCATGCCGGAAAAATCGTTAGTCCGGCGATGCGGGTGTTTCTTGAGTGCATTGAAGAGAGTTTTGCATCACGTGAAAAAATGCCGGGCTAAATGGCCCGGCATTCGGTTTACTCTTTGTCGGACTGCTGGGTAGCAGCTCCGCTCGGCTTACGACGTTTGCCGATATTTTTGGCGTCGCGGTGACGTTTTTTCACCCGCGGCTTCTCTTTCTCTTTCGCCTTTTTCTCAGCGCGCTTCGCCAGCACTTTCTTGGATGGCTTACCGTTAGATTTCTCACTTGGCGCGCGCGTGGTTGGACGCAGTTCGTCAATGACGCGAGCTTTCAGCGGTTCGTCAATATAGCGGCTCGCTTTGCCGAGCAGCAGGTGGTCGTGCGCTTCAACCAAAGAGATCGCAGTGCCTTTACGGCCAGCACGACCGGTACGGCCAATACGGTGCAGATAGGCATCGCCACTGCGCGGCATGTCGAAGTTAAACACGTGGCTGACGTCAGGAATATCGATCCCGCGAGCGGCGACGTCGGTTGCTACCAGCACGTTCACACGACCATCGGTCAGGCGTTTGATCGCTTCGTTACGTTTGTTCTGCACCATCTCGCCTTCGAGATAGCAGTTATTAATGCCCGCCTGGCGCAGCCAGCCTGCCAGCTCGTGCACACGCTCACGTTTGCGTACGAAGACAATCGAGCGAGTCGCTTCCGGCTGTTTTAACAGGTGGATCAGCATGGCAGTTTTGTGCTCGATATCATCGGCACGGTAGTAAAACTGATGGATCTTCTTGCGTTCACGGGTGGACGGATCCGCTGAGACTTCGACCGGGTCTTCCAACAGACGCTCGGCAAAATCTTTAATCGCATCGCCTTCCAGCGTGGCGGAAAACAGCATGGTTTGTTTACGCCAGCGTGTTTCACCGGCGATATGCTCGATGTCCTGGGCAAAGCCCATGTCCAGCATACGGTCTGCTTCATCGAGAATTAGCGTTTCAACCGCATGGCAGTCGAAGTTTTCTTCTTTAATGTATTGCAACAGACGACCCGTGGTGGCGACCACGATGTCCTGGTTTTCGCTAAAGACTTCCATGTGGTTCATGTAAGCCACGCCGCCGGTAATCGTAGCGATATCCAGATGTGTATTCTTCGCCAGCTCACGAGCGTGTTCGGCAACCTGCATCGCCAGTTCGCGCGTTGGCGTCAGGATTAAAATGCGCGGCGGACCAGATTTCTTGCGCGGGAAGTCGAGCAGGTGCTGCAACGCTGGCAGCAAATATGCCGCCGTTTTACCGGTGCCTGTCGGCGCAGAACCGAGTACATCACGGCCATCGAGCGCAGGCGGAATGGCGGCAGCCTGAATGGCGGTCGGGCGAGTGAAACCTTTTTCCTGGAGGGCATCCAGAAGGCTTTCATCGAGTTCAAGTTCGGAAAAAGTCGTTACAGTCATGTTCTACCTCTGAGTGGGGCGCTGATTATAGACGTTACGGCTGCAATCTTCATCTGTTTGTATGGATATACCTTCTCAGGTATTGTTTTTATCCTATGTTATCGTTTTTTTTCCAGGAAGGTTGTTCTTCATGCCCCAGTCTACATCCGTACTGAGACGTAATGGATTTACTTTTAAGCAGTTTTTTGTGGCACACGATCGCTGTGCAATGAAAGTCGGAACAGACGGCATTTTATTGGGGGCCTGGGCCCCCGTTGCGGGCGTAAAGCGGATCCTGGATATTGGTACCGGGAGTGGCCTGTTGGCGCTGATGTTGGCCCAGCGCACTGATGAAAACGTCATCATTGACGCCGTGGAGCTTGATGTCGATGCCGCGCAGCAGGCGCAGGAGAACATCGCGCAATCTCCGTGGATGCATCGCGTGAGTGTTCATACAGAAGATGCGCAGCAGTGGATACCGCGTCAGACCGTGCGTTTTGATTTGATAATCAGCAACCCTCCCTATTATGAACAGGGCGTGGAATGTGCTACACCGCAGCGCGAGCAGGCGCGCTATACCACCACGCTCGATCACCAGGCGTTGCTTACGCTGGCGGCGGACAGCATTACGGAAGAAGGTTTTTTTTGTGTAGTGCTGCCGGAACAGATTGGGAACGCGTTTACCCAGCAGGCATTAAGTATGGGCTGGCATCTGCGATTACGTACGGATGTAGCAGAAACGGAAGCCCGACTACCGCATCGGGTATTGCTGGCATTCTCCCCGCAGGCCGGGGAGTGCTTTAGCGACAGGCTGGTGATTCGTGGGCCAGACCAACGTTACTCTGAAGGTTACACGGCGCTGACCCAGGCGTTTTACCTGTTTATGTGATGACTTAGCGGCGAGAGAATGGACGGGCCGGCTTCTGGAAGCTGCTCTGGGTAATCCAGCGTGTAGTGCAGGCCCCGACTCTCTTTGCGCATCATTGCGCAGCGGACAATCAACTCGGCAACCTGCACCAGGTTACGCAGTTCCAGCAAATTGTTCGACACGCGGAAATGGGCGTAATACTCGTCGATTTCCTGTTGCAGCATGGTGATACGGCGCAGAGCGCGCTCCAGGCGCTTGGTCGTACGCACAATACCGACGTAATCCCACATAAACAGCCGCAGCTCATGCCAGTTATGCTGGATAACAACCAACTCATCCGGATTTTCTACCCGGCTTTCATCCCAGCCCGGGAGCGTGCTAACGCCGCGAGCATAAGGCATGCGCCTGTCGATATCTTCAGCCGCGGACCAGCCATAAACCAGACACTCCAGCAATGAGTTCGATGCCATCCGGTTGGCACCATGCAGGCCGGTGTAACTCACCTCGCCGATCGCATACAGCCCGTCGACATCGGTACGGCCAAAGTCATCCACCATCACACCGCCGCAGGTATAGTGCGCGGCAGGCACGATGGGAACCGGCTCTTTGGTTAAATCAATGCCCAATCCCAGCAACTTTTCATAAATCATCGGGAAATGCTGACGAACAAATTCTTCCGGCTTATGGCTGATATCGAGGAACATGCAATCTGCACCAAGGCGCTTCATTTCATGATCAATGGCGCGGGCGACAATATCGCGGGGAGCCAGTTCGCCACGTTCGTCAAAATCGGGCATAAAGCGTGAACCGTCCGGGCGCTTCAGGTGCGCGCCTTCGCCGCGCAGCGCTTCGGTCAGCAGAAAATTGCGCGCCTGCGGATGATACAGCGCTGTCGGGTGAAACTGGTTAAACTCCAGGTTGGCGACGCGGCATCCTGCGCGCCAGGCCATTGCAATTCCGTCACCCGAGGAAATATCCGGATTGGTGGTGTATTGATACACCTTTGACGCGCCGCCGGTGGCCAACACTACCGACTTCGCATGGCAGGTTTCGACGGCTTCTTTATTACGATTCCAGATCCATGCGCCGACAACCCGACGCGTTCCCGGCAGACCGATTTTATCGGAGACAATCAGGTCGACGGCGTTGCTACGCTCAAGAACCCGGATATTGGGGTGATTTTGTGCCTGGCTGACGAGTGTGGTTTCGACTTCTTTGCCGGTAGCATCCGCAGCGTGCAGGATGCGTCGATGGCTGTGACCGCCTTCACGGGTCAGGTGATAGCTCTCTTCGCCGTTAGGCTGAACCTGTGTATCAAATAAGACGCCCTGATCGATAAGCCATTGAACGCAGGTGCGGGCATTGCTGGCGACGAATTCAACCGCATGGCGATCGCACAGCCCGGCCCCGGCAATCAGCGTATCTTCAACGTGGGAGTCGATACTGTCGGTTTCATCGAAAACCGCGGCAATACCCCCCTGGGCATAAAATGTCGAGCCTTCGCTGACCGGCCCTTTGCTCAGGACAATAACCTGATGTTTTTCAGCCAGGCGCAGCGCCAGTGAGAGTCCGGCAGCTCCGCTGCCAATGATCAGCACGTCACAGGATAATTCAGGAGTCGTATTCATGATGTTTGTTTAATTTACTAAACAGTGTTTGGTCACCATAGCACCACATTGCGCGATACTGCACGTTTTATTTTTAAATGTGTTGCAATGACTAAACATGAAAGAAAAGCATGATGAGGGCGAAATAGGCATAAATATTTTGTGAAGCAGGCCGTTAGCATCAGATTATGTGATGAAATAAAGTGCCCGTTGGGTTACTCTGCAAGCGGTGAAATGGGCATTTCTGTACAGATAGTGCGTTGATCGGGTTATGTAGACTTATAATGAGAGATAAGACCTGTCTACAACATGACAAACAAAAAACAATGCGTAACGGAACTTTACGAAACTTGAGCACTCTAAGCATTTGCTTGCTCATAGTGAAGCTGATGGAGTGGCGTTTCGAAAGCGCGTGGAAATTTGGTTTGGGGAGACTTTACCTCGGATGAGCGAGCAGTTAACGGACCAGGTCCTGGTAGAACGGGTCCAGAAGGGAGATCAGAAAGCCTTTAACCTACTGGTAGTGCGCTATCAGCATAAGGTGGCGAGTCTGGTTTCTCGCTATGTACCGTCGGGTGATGTACCCGATGTAGTACAAGAAGCATTTATCAAAGCCTATCGTGCGCTGGATTCGTTCCGGGGAGATAGTGCTTTTTATACCTGGCTGTATCGTATTGCAGTCAATACAGCGAAGAATTACCTGGTCGCTCAGGGGCGTCGTCCACCTTCCAGTGATATTGATGCGATTGAAGCAGAAAATTACGAAAGTGGCGGAGCACTGAAAGAAATTTCGAACCCTGAGAACTTAATGTTGTCAGAAGAACTGAGACAGATAGTTTTCCGAACTATTGAGTCCCTCCCGGAAGATTTACGCATGGCAATAACCTTGCGGGAGCTGGATGGCCTGAGCTATGAAGAGATAGCCGCTATCATGGATTGTCCGGTAGGTACGGTGCGTTCACGTATCTTCCGAGCGAGGGAAGCTATTGATAATAAAGTTCAACCGCTTATCAGGCGTTGACGATAGCGGGATACTGGAAAAGGTATTAGGCATGCAGAAAGAGAAACTTTCCGCTTTAATGGATGGCGAAACGCTGGATACTGAGTTACTCAAAGAGCTAACTCACGACCCGGAAATGCAAAAAACCTGGGAGAGTTATCACCTGATTCGCGATTCCATGCGAGGTGATACCGCCGACGTTCTCCATTTCGATATTTCCGCCCGCGTAATGGCCGCCATCCAGGATGAGCCAGTACGTCAGACGGCGCCATTGATTCCTGAGGCCCAGCCAGCACCGCACCAGTGGCAGAAAATGCCATTCTGGAAGAAAATGCGTCCGTGGGCCGCGCAGCTTACCCAAATGGGTGTGGCCGCGTGCGTATCACTTGCAGTTATCGTTGGCGTCCAGCACTATAATGGGCAATCTGAAACGTCCCAGCAGCCCGAAACACCGGTATTTAATACATTACCGATGATGGGTAAAGCCAGTCCGGTTAGCTTGGGTGTACCTTCTGACGCGACGGCCAGCGGCGGTCAACAACAGCAGGTACAGGAGCAGCGTCGTCGTATTAATGCCATGTTGCAGGATTACGAATTGCAACGTCGACTGCACTCTGAACAGCTTCAGTTTGAGCAGGCCCAAACACAGCAAGCCGCTGTGCAGGTGCCAGGAATTCAAACTTTAGGAACGCAATCGCAGTAATGAAGCAACTTTGGTTTGCCATGTCACTTGTGGCTGGTAGCCTGTTCTTCTCTGTAAACGCCTCGGCCAATCCTGCGTCCGGGGCGTTGTTGCAGCAGATGAATCTGGCCAGCCAGTCGCTAACCTATGAGCTGTCATTTGTCAGCATCAATAAGCAGGGTGTTGAATCCCTACGTTATCGTCATGCCCGCCAGGATAACCGTCCACTCGCGCAACTATTACAAATGGATGGACCGCGCCGGGAAGTGGTGCAACGCGGCAACGAAATTAGCTATTTTGAGCCTGGCCTCGAACCGTTCACGCTGAATGGCGATTATATCGTTGACTCTCTGCCATCCCTGATTTACACCGACTTCAAACGCCTTGCTCCCTACTATGATTTTATCTCAGTAGGCCGCACCCGTATTGCCGATCGGCTCTGTGAAGTGATCCGCGTTGTGGCGCGTGACGGCACCCGTTACAGCTATATCGTTTGGATGGACACGGAGACCAAACTGCCGATGCGTGTCGATCTCCTCGATCGTGATGGCGAAACGCTGGAACAGTTCCGTGTAATCTCCTTTACCGTGAATAACGGTGTTAGCGACAGCATGCAGACACTAGCAAAAGCGAATTTACCACCTTTGCTGTCGGTTCCTGCGGGTGAAAAAACCAACTTCAACTGGAGCCCGTCGTGGTTGCCACAAGGTTTCAGTGAGGTCTCAAGCAGTCGACGTCCGCTGCCGACGATGGATAACATGCCGATTGAATCACGCCTTTATTCTGATGGCCTGTTTAGTTTCTCCGTGAACGTAAACCGTGCGACGCAGAACAGCGCCGATCAACTGCTGCGTACCGGCCGTAGAACAGTCAGCACCAGCGTGCGTGATAACGCGGAAATTACGATTGTGGGCGAGCTTCCACCACAAACGGCGAAGCGTATCGCGGACAATATCAAGTTCAGGGCAGCACAATGATTAAAGAGTGGGCGACGGTCGTCTCCTGGCATAATGGTCTGGCGACGGTCAGCTGCGATGTTAAAGCATCATGTAGCAGCTGTGCTTCCCGGGCCGGATGCGGGAGCCGCGTGCTGAACAAACTGGGACCACAGACCACACACACCATCGTGGTGCCCTGCGACGAACCCTTGACCCCAGGTCAAAAAGTTGAACTGGGCATTGCCGAAGGTAGCCTGTTGGGATCGGCGATGCTGGTCTACATGTCTCCGTTGGCGGGGCTGTTTCTTTTCGCAGCGCTGTTCCAGGTGCTGTGTGGTTCCGATCTTGCGGCATTAAGCGGCGCAGTGCTGGGGGGCGTGGGCGGATTCCTGATTGCTCGTGGATACTCTCGTAAGCTTGCTGAACGCGAAGCCTGGCAGCCGGTCATTCTAAACGTTGCTCTCCCACCCGATCTTATTCGCGTCGAAACCCAGCAGTGATATCTTTGCCTGATGGCGTTGCGCTTATCAGGCCTACAGCGTGCTCAGATGCAGGCGTAGGCCGGATAAGGCGTTTATGCCGCCATCCGGCAAAAGTTTCACCGACTTTGCAAGGTTGTTTCCAGTTCCCGCTATCCTTGCTCTATGAACGTTTCCTCGCCTCAGCGTTGTAGTGTAGAATGCGGCGTTTCACTTAAACAGACGTTAAGCTCAGATCAGCGACTTCTCAGAGCCTGCTCCGGCGGGCGTAAGGCACAATAATTACACTATATGAAGAACATACGTAACTTTTCAATCATAGCTCACATCGACCACGGTAAATCGACGCTGTCTGACCGTATTATCCAGATCTGCGGTGGCCTGTCTGACCGTGAAATGGAAGCGCAGGTTCTCGACTCGATGGATCTTGAGCGTGAGCGCGGTATTACTATCAAAGCGCAGAGCGTGACGCTCGATTTCAAAGCATCTGATGGTGAAACCTATCAGCTTAACTTTATCGACACCCCGGGCCACGTTGACTTCTCGTATGAAGTTTCCCGCTCGCTTGCTGCCTGTGAAGGCGCATTGCTGGTGGTTGATGCCGGACAGGGCGTAGAAGCGCAGACCCTGGCTAACTGCTATACCGCCATGGAAATGGATCTGGAAGTAGTACCGGTACTGAATAAAATTGACCTGCCAGCCGCCGATCCTGAACGCGTGGCAGAAGAGATCGAAGATATCGTTGGTATCGATGCGACGGATGCCGTTCGCTGCTCGGCGAAAACCGGTGTTGGCGTCACTGACGTTCTTGAACGTCTGGTACGCGATATTCCGCCGCCGGAAGGCGATCCGGAAGGCCCTTTACAGGCGCTGATCATCGACTCCTGGTTCGATAACTACCTTGGCGTGGTGTCACTGGTGCGTATTAAAAACGGCACCATGCGTAAAGGCGACAAAATTAAAGTGATGAGCACCGGTCAGGTCTATAACGCCGACCGTCTGGGCATCTTCACGCCAAAACAGGTTGACCGTACCGAGCTGAAATGCGGCGAGGTAGGTTGGTTGGTTTGTGCGATTAAAGACATCCTCGGCGCACCGGTTGGCGATACCCTGACGCAGGCGCGTAACCCGGCAGACAAACCGCTGCCAGGCTTTAAAAAAGTGAAGCCGCAGGTTTACGCTGGTCTGTTCCCGGTGAGCTCTGACGACTATGAAAACTTCCGTGACGCGCTTGGCAAACTGAGCCTGAACGACGCCTCCCTGTTCTACGAACCGGAAAGCTCTACCGCGCTGGGCTTCGGCTTCCGTTGTGGCTTCCTTGGTCTGCTGCACATGGAGATCATTCAGGAACGTCTGGAGCGTGAATACGATCTGGATCTGATCACCACCGCGCCGACCGTAGTCTACGAAGTCGAAACCACGGCGAAAGAGACTATCTACGTCGATAGCCCGTCCAAGCTGCCGCCGCTGAACAACATCTACGAACTACGTGAGCCAATCGCTGAGTGTCACATGCTGCTGCCGCAGGCTTACCTTGGCAACGTCATCACCCTGTGTATCGAGAAGCGTGGCGTCCAGACCAACATGGTTTACCACGGTAACCAGGTGGCGCTGACGTATGAGATTCCGATGGCGGAAGTCGTACTCGATTTCTTTGACCGTCTGAAGTCGACCTCTCGCGGCTATGCGTCGCTGGACTATAACTTCAAACGCTTCCAGGCGTCTGATATGGTGCGTGTTGATGTCCTTATCAACAACGAACGTGTCGATGCACTGGCGCTGATTACCCACCGCGACAACTCCCAGAGCCGTGGCCGTGAACTGGTTGAGAAGATGAAAGATCTGATCCCTCGCCAGCAGTTTGATATCGCGATCCAGGCGGCCATTGGTACGCACATCATCGCGCGTTCAACGGTTAAGCAGCTGCGTAAAAACGTTCTGGCGAAATGCTACGGTGGCGATATCAGCCGTAAGAAAAAGCTGCTGCAAAAACAGAAAGAGGGTAAAAAGCGCATGAAGCAGATCGGTAACGTCGAACTGCCGCAGGAAGCGTTCCTCGCCATTCTGCATGTCGGTAAAGACAGCAAATAATCTTAAGGAGTTGGCATGGCGAACATGTTTGCCCTGATTCTGGTGATTGCCACACTGGTGACGGGCATTTTATGGTGCGTAGATAAATTCATCTTCGCGCCAAAGCGCCGGGAGCGTCAGGCAGCAGCGCAAGCTGCTGCAGGTGATTCACTGGATAAAGCTACGCTGAAAAAAGTGGCACCTAAGCCAGGCTGGCTGGAAACCGGGGCGTCCGTTTTCCCGGTACTGGCGATTGTGCTGGTGGTGCGTTCATTTATCTATGAACCATTCCAGATCCCGTCAGGTTCGATGATGCCGACGTTGCTTATCGGTGACTTTATCCTGGTGGAGAAATTCGCCTACGGGATTAAAGATCCGATTTACCAGAAAACGTTGATCGAAACCGGTCATCCGAAACGCGGTGATATCGTGGTGTTTAAATACCCGGAAGATCCGCGTCTGGACTACATTAAACGTGCTGTCGGTTTACCGGGAGACAAAGTAACGTACGATCCAGTGGCGAAAGAGGTGACTATTCAGCCAGGATGCCGTTCCGGTCAGGCGTGTGAAAACGCGCTGCCGGTAACGTACTCTGATGTTCAGCCAAGTGATTTTGTACAGACCTTTGCTCGTCGTAACGGCGGTGAAGCGACCAGCGGCTTCTTTGAAGTTCCGCTGAACGAAACGAAAGAGAACGGTATTCGCCTTTCTGAGCGTAAAGAAACGCTGGGTGAGGTTACGCACCGCATTCTGACCGTGCCGATTGCGCAGGATCAGGTGGGGATGTATTACCGTCAACCTGGTCAGCCGTTGGCAACCTGGATCGTTCCGCCGGGACACTACTTCATGATGGGTGATAACCGTGATAACAGCGCGGACAGCCGTTACTGGGGATTTGTACCGGAAGCGAATCTGGTTGGTAAAGCGACCGCTATCTGGATGAGTTTTGATAAGCAAGAAGGTGAATGGCCGACCGGTGTGCGTTTAAGCCGTATTGGTGGCATTCACTAATCACCGATAATCGTTCACGTTGTCGTCATTACGGCGGCAGCGTGAATTATTTCTCGGATAAATTCCCGCAGACTAACGACATCCCTTGTCGTTGTGTATAGAATATTCCCCCGAAGTTTTAGGTTGGCACCGACAGGTTGCCACGGCACACGAAACAGCGTTGGTTTGTATATAAATGCATGCAGGCGAAGCCAGATGGCTCAGCGAAGTGCGTATATCAGGTCTGTTTCGTGTGCTGAATTGTTGACGCATTCATTTATTGGTATCGCATGAACCCCATCGTAATTAATCGGCTTCAACGGAAGCTGGGCTACACTTTTAATCATCAGGAGCTGTTGCAGCAGGCATTAACTCACCGGAGCGCCAGCAGCAAACATAACGAGCGCTTAGAATTTTTAGGCGACTCTATTTTGAGCTTTGTTATCGCTAATGCGCTGTATCACCGTTTCCCGCGTGTGGATGAAGGTGATATGAGCCGCATGCGCGCGACGCTGGTTCGCGGCAATACGCTGGCAGAATTAGCCCGTGAGTTTGACCTCGGCGAATGTTTACGTTTGGGGCCAGGTGAGCTGAAAAGCGGCGGCTTCCGTCGTGAATCAATCCTGGCGGATACCGTTGAAGCTTTGATCGGCGGCGTCTTCCTCGACAGCGATATTCAAACCGTTGAGCAATTGATCCTGAACTGGTATCAAACTCGTCTGGATGAAATTAGCCCAGGCGACAAACAAAAAGATCCGAAAACGCGCCTGCAGGAATATTTGCAGGGTCGCCACCTGCCTCTGCCGTCTTATTTGGTGGTGCAGGTCCGTGGTGAAGCACACGATCAAGAATTTACTATCCACTGCCAGGTCAGCGGCCTGAGTGAACCGGTGGTTGGCACAGGTTCGAGCCGTCGTAAGGCTGAGCAGGCTGCCGCCGAACAGGCGTTGAAAAAACTGGAGCTGGAATGAGCGAAGAGAAAACTTACTGCGGATTTATTGCTATCGTCGGTCGCCCGAACGTCGGCAAATCCACCCTGTTGAATAATCTGCTTGGGCAGAAGATTTCTATTACCTCACGTAAGGCTCAGACAACACGTCACCGTATTGTTGGCATCCATACCGAAGGCGCGTATCAGGCGATTTATGTTGATACCCCGGGTCTGCATATGGAAGAAAAACGGGCTATTAACCGCCTGATGAACAAAGCGGCGAGTAGCTCGATCGGTGATGTTGAACTGGTTATTTTCGTTGTCGAAGGCACCCGCTGGACGCCGGACGACGAAATGGTGCTCAACAAGCTGCGTGATGGCAAAGCCCCTGTTATTCTGGCCGTCAACAAAGTCGACAACGTTCAGGAAAAAGCCGATCTGCTGCCGCACCTGCAGTTCCTGGCAAGCCAGATGAACTTCCTTGATATCGTACCGATTTCTGCCGAAACCGGCTTGAATGTCGATACCGTTGCGGGCATCGTGCGTAAGCATTTGCCGGAAGCTATTCATCACTTCCCGGAAGATTACATCACCGACCGTTCTCAGCGCTTTATGGCCTCTGAAATCATCCGTGAAAAGCTGATGCGTTTTCTGGGTGCTGAACTGCCGTACTCCGTTACCGTGGAGATTGAGCGTTTTATCTCTAACGAACGCGGTGGCTACGACATTAACGGCCTGATCCTCGTCGAACGTGAAGGGCAGAAGAAGATGGTTATTGGCAACAAAGGGGCCAAGATTAAAACCATCGGCATCGAAGCGCGTAAAGACATGCAGGAGATGTTCGAAGCGCCCGTTCACCTGGAACTGTGGGTGAAAGTGAAATCCGGCTGGGCCGATGACGAACGCGCGCTGCGCAGCCTCGGTTACGGCGACGACCAGTAGTTTTAATACTCTATGGCTTTCGAGGTGCAGGAAGGCGGCAAGTCCGTGAATCCCCGGGAGCTTACTCTCGTAAGTCACTGGGGTGAACGGGCGCAGCCAACGCACCTGCAACTTGAAAGACGACGAGTATTATGATGGAAGGATGGCAACGCGCTTTTGTCCTGCACAGTCGCCCCTGGAGCGAAACCAGTCTCGTGCTGGACGTCTTCACGGAAGAGTCGGGTCGCGTGCGCCTGGTGGCTAAAGGCGCACGTTCCAAACGCTCCAATCTTAAAGGCGCACTCCAGCCTTTTACCCCGTTGTTGCTTCGCTTTGGTGGACGTGGTGAGGTCAAAACCTTGCGCAGCGCCGAAGCCGTTTCTCTGGCACTCCCCCTTAGCGGAATCACGCTGTACAGCGGCTTGTATATTAACGAGCTTATCTCGCGCGTACTCGAGTACGAAACCCGCTTTTCTGCACTCTTTTTCGATTACCTGAACTGTATTCAGGCGCTTGCTGGCGCCACGGGGTCGCCAGAACCTGCGTTGCGTCGCTTTGAGCTGGCCTTACTTGGTCATCTGGGGTATGGCGTCGATTTTACCCACTGTGCGGGCAGCGGCGAGCCGGTAGACGACACCATGACCTATCGCTACAGGGAAGAAAAAGGGTTTATCGCAAGCGTTGTGATTGATAACGCCACCTTTACCGGACGCCATCTGAAAGCACTCGAATCGCGGGAATTTCCGGATGCTGATACGCTTCGCGCCGCGAAACGCTTTACCCGCATGGCGTTAAAGCCGTATCTTGGTGGTAAGCCCTTAAAGAGCCGCGAATTATTCCGGCAGTTTATGCCGAAGCGAAAATAAAAAACGAGGATTGTCATGGCCGAATTACTGTTAGGCGTCAACATTGACCACATTGCCACTTTACGTAATGCACGCGGTACCGCATATCCGGACCCGGTTCAGGCAGCGTTTATCGTTGAACAGGCGGGCGCGGACGGTATTACCGTACACCTGCGTGAAGACCGTCGTCATATCACTGACCGTGACGTACGTATTTTGCGCCAGACGCTGGATACACGCATGAATCTGGAAATGGCAGTCACCGAAGAGATGCTGTCGATTGCCGTTGAGACTAAGCCGCATTTTTGCTGCCTGGTGCCGGAAAAGCGTCAGGAAGTTACCACTGAAGGTGGGCTGGACGTCGCCGGTCAGCGTGACAAGATGCGCGATGCCTGCAAACGCCTGGCGGACGCAGGCATTCTGGTTTCGCTGTTTATCGATGCCGATGAAGAGCAGATTAAGGCCGCTGCGGAAGTTGGCGCACCGTTTATTGAAATTCACACCGGCTGTTACGCCGATGCGAAAACCGACGCAGAACAGGCCAGCGAACTGGCGCGTATCGCCAAAGCGGCAACCTATGCTGCAAGTCTTGGCCTGAAGGTGAATGCGGGTCACGGTCTGACGTATCACAACGTTAAAGCTATCGCTCGGATCCCGGAAATGCACGAGCTGAACATTGGCCATGCCATTATTGGACGTGCGGTGATGAGCGGCCTGAAAGAGGCCGTAGTAGAAATGAAGCGCCTGATGCTGGAAGCGCGTGGCTAATGGCGATTCTGGGATTAGGTACGGATATCGTGGAGATTGCCCGCATCGAAGCGGTGATCTCCCGTTCCGGCGACCGCCTGGCAAGACGTGTGCTCAGCGACAACGAATGGGCAATCTGGGAAACGCATCAGCAGCCGGTGCGTTTTCTGGCGAAGCGTTTTGCAGTCAAAGAGGCGGCAGCAAAAGCCTTTGGCACGGGTATTCGCAATGGGCTGGCATTTAATCAGTTTGAAGTCTTTAACGACGAACTCGGTAAGCCGCGTCTGCGATTATGGGGAGAGGCGTTAAAACTGGCGGAAAAACTCGGCGTTGCGCACATGCATGTGACGCTGGCCGATGAGCGTCACTACGCCTGCGCCACGGTGATTATCGAAAGTTAGATTCAGGACGATGCCGGATGGCGACGCGTAGTGTCTTATCCGGCCTACGGGTTATGCGTTTGTTGCAGGGGCAGGGTAGGGGCTTCATCGCCAGATGGCGACGCGGCTAAAGTTTATCGGCGTGGTGCATCAGCACAAACTTATCCCACAGCTGCTCTTCTGTTTCGACATGCGCCGGATCTTTCAAAATAGTATTGGGGATTGGGCACACTTTCTGGCAGGTTGGCGTGTCGTAATGGCCTACGCATTCCGTACACTTGTCGCTGTTAATCTCGTAAATGCTATCACCCATCGAAATCGCCTCATTCGGGCATTCGGGCTCGCACATATCGCAATTGATACACTTTTTAGTGATTAACAGGGCCATCAGGAAACTCTCAAAACATCACAAATCGGGCGGGCATTATACGCGCATTCTTTGCTCAGACCAGTTTTTTTACCAGTGCTTCGCTGTGGCGAATACGTTCCGGGGCATGCTCCAGATCCTGCTGCACCAGCGCCATAAACAGTAAATCGGTGAGCATCATTTGCGCGTGGGTGGAGGAAATCGCTGCGCTGCGCGTGGCCTGCTCTTCGGCAATGGTGTACAGACAATGACTTGCCCGTTGCTGCAGGGCGTTCGGTGTAAATCCGGTGATGGCGAGGATTTTCGCGCCGGTACGCAGCGTTTCATCTGCCGCCAGATTAAGTTCGCGGCGCTCACCGGTGTACGAAATAGCCAGCAACAAATCGCTTGGTGAAAGCGCCTGCACCGTCGCCAGCAGGGCGTGCATATCACGTTCGACTACCGCGTTAAAACCAATCTTCAACAGCTTCCAGGCAAAGTTTTGCGCTACCAGACCCGATGCGCCAATCCCGGTCACGATAATGCGGCGGGCTGAACGCAGCATCGTGACGCTCTCCATCAGTTTCTCTTCGCTGTTGACGTCCAGCGTTGCATGCATCGCCGCCACGTTCTCTTTAATCAGTTTCTCGCCTACCATTCGCATCGGGTCGTCACCGCGAATCTGATTATGTACCGGAATGGAATGGGGATTAGGATTGCTGGCCAATGCTTCGCTAATCGCCAGTTTGAGTGCCGGGAATCCTTTAAAGCCCATCTTTTGCGCGAATTTCACCACGCTGGACTGGCTGACGCCCGCTTCAAAGGCCAGCTGTTGTGAACTGAGATGACGCGCAGTATCCGGCTGAGCAAGAAGATAATCCGCAAGTTTTTTATCGCTTTGCGCGAGATCCGGATAACGCTGACGAATGCGAATTAAACAGTTCATGCTTTCTCCTGGCGAAAATGTGATGGCGATTACAAAACAAAATATCACTCGCCTTAGTGAATATAATATTCCATTATGACAGATTATTATGAATTAAAAATTCCTAAGGAACAAAAAATGAATCTTGGTGCGTTAGTTTCAGAAACCCGCAATCCTCAGACCATGGATCTGGATGCGCTCTCCACTCTGGAGTTGGTTCATCGTTTTAATCAACAGGATACGCTGGTAGCTGAAGCAGTAAAAGCAACTCTTCCTGAAGTTGCGCGTGCGGTCGATGCGGCAGCTGACGCGCTAAAAGCCGGTGGACGCATTATTTACATGGGAGCAGGTACCAGCGGGCGTCTTGGGGTGCTGGACGCGTCTGAATGCCCGCCAACTTTTGGCGTCCCGCACGGTCTGGTGGTTGGGCTGATTGCCGGGGGACCGGGCGCTTTGCTGAAGGCAGTAGAAGGCGCAGAAGATAACCCGCAGCTAGGCGAAGACGATCTGCGTGAGCTTAATCTTACCGCACAAGATCTGGTGGTGGGGCTGGCAGCTTCTGGTCGCACGCCGTATGTAATTGGCGGGTTGAAATATGCGCGTTCGGTGGGCTGTACAACGGCGGCTATTTCTTGCAATCCAGATTCCCCTATCGCGCATGAAGCGGATATTGCCATTTCTCCGGTAGTGGGGCCTGAGGCGCTGACCGGGTCAACACGACTGAAATCCGGCACCGCGCAAAAGCTGGTGCTCAATATGATCTCCACCGGCGCGATGGTGAAATTTGGCAAGGTGTACCAGAACCTGATGGTGGATATGCAGGCAACCAACGTCAAACTGGTCGATCGGGCGTGCCGTATGGTGGTTGAAGCCACCGGTATTGCGCGGGCTCAAGCTGAAACGCTGCTGAAGCAGACGGATTATGATGTTAAGCCAGCTATTTTAATGGCGCTCACCGGTCTGGATGCCGCTGCCGCCCGCGAAAAGCTTGCCGCTCACCAGGGTTTTTTACGCGCGGCGTTAGAACACTAAGAGGTGTATATGGATAAGACGGCGTTGCTGGCCAGCGACATCCTGCTGGGCGTTGGCGGAGAGAACAATATTCTGCGTCTGGAAAACTGTATGACCCGTGTCAGGGTGGAAGTTCAGGATGACGGGCAGATCGATATTCCCCGCCTCAGGCAACTGCCCGGCGTTAGCGGCTACGTGAAGCAGGGCGCACAGCACCAGATTATTGTCGGCCCCGGTAAAGCTGCCAAAGTGGTGGATGCCATGCGTTCCCTGATTGCCGATGGCGGCGAGCGAGCAGGTGCCAATGATATTGAGCGCACCAAGTCAGAAGCCAAAGCGAAGTACAAAGCGCCGATGAGCGATGCGCTGCGCAAGCTGGCGAACGTCTTTATCCCTCTTATTCCGGCGTTTATCGCCTCCGGTTTGATTACCGGCATTATTAACATCCTTAAGCGCCCGGATATCGTGGGGGATTTTGCGACCCACTATCCAAATATGCTGGGACTGATGGGCATATTTGGCAGCGCCGTGTTTGCCATTATGAATATTCTGGTCGGGGTGAATACCGCCAAAGTTTTCGGTGGCTCCCTGGCAATGGGCGGGGTGATGGCGGGGATCCTTTCCAGCCCTCAACTGGCGCAAATTACCCTGTTTGGCGAAGCGTTGCAGCCGGGGCGCGGTGGGGTGATTGCGGTATTGCTGGTGGTTGCGCTGATGTGCTGGATCGAACGTAAATTCCGCACGCTGTTGCCGGAATCACTGGAGCTTATCCTTAACCCGCTGCTAACCACCATCATTACCGGTGTCATCGCGATTGTGGCGCTGCAACCGCTTGGCGGATGGATTTCTGAATCTATCGCTCACGGCGCATCCTGGGCTATCGATCGCGGCGGTTTTCTGGTCGGTGCTGTGCTGGCAGGAACCTTCCTGCCGTTGGTGCTCACCGGACTTCATCAGGGATTGGTGCCCATCCACGTTGAGCTGGTTCAGGCGCACGGTTATAACGCGCTTTTTCCGATCCTGGCGATGGCGGGCGTTGGGCAAATAGGTGCTGCGATCGCGGTTCTGATGAAAACCCGTAATGCGCGGCTAAAGAAAGTGATCAAAGGGGCGCTACCGGTCGGACTGCTGGGGATTGGCGAGCCGCTCATTTTTGGCGTAACGCTGCCGTTGGGTAAGCCGTTTATCGGTGCTTGTCTTGGCGGCGCGGTAGGTGGGGCGCTGATTAGCTACTGGAAGGTGGCGACGGTCATCACCTTTGGCATCTCCGGATTACCGCTGGCACTGACGATTGTTGCCGGAAAAGTGATGTTCTATCTGTTAGGCTATCTGGTAGCAGTTATCGCCGGGTTCCTGTTTACCTGGCTATTGGGATTCACTGATCCAGAGGAATAAGGTTTGACCAATCACCAGCGCCGCGTTGTCTTTTTTGATTTGGATGGCACGTTACACCAGCAGGATATGTTCGGTAGTTTTATTCGTTATCTGCTGCGTCACCAGCCGCTGAACGCGTTGCTTGTGCTGCCTTTGTTACCGGTGATTGCGCTGGCGTTGCTGATAAAAGGACGTGCCGCCCGCTGGCCAATGAGCCTGCTGTTATGGGGATGCACTTTTGGGCGCAGCGAAGCGCGTCTGAAAGCGCATCAGGCCGACTTTGTGCGCTGGTTTCGCAGTAACGTGACGGCGTTTCCGCTCGTGCAGCAGCGGCTGACAACCTACCTGTTAAGCTCCGACGCTGATATCTGGCTTATTACCGGCTCTCCGCAGTCACTGGTCGAGCAGGTTTACTTTGATACTCCATGGCTACCGCGAGTCAATCTGATCGCCAGCAAAATGGCGCGGGGATACGGCGGCTGGGTACTGACTTTGCGCTGTCTGGGCCATGAGAAAGTGACGCAACTGGAACGCCACATTGGCGCGCCGCTACAGCTTTACAGTGGCTATAGTGACAGTAATCAGGACAATCCTCTGCTCTCTTTTTGCCAGCATCGCTGGCGCGTCACGCCGCGCGGAGAGCTTCAGCAACTCGAATAGCTAACGCACATGCAATTTGAAGTATGACGTGTATAATGCGCCCGCTTTGATTACTGGAGTTACCCCTTTGTCAGATGTTGAATTTAGCCACGAATACTGGATGCGTCATGCTTTAACGCTGGCTAAGCGCGCCTGGGATGAGCGTGAAGTCCCGGTGGGTGCGGTATTGGTACATAACAACCGAGTAATTGGCGAAGGCTGGAACCGCCCTATTGGACATCATGATCCCACGGCCCACGCTGAGATTATGGCGCTTCGTCAGGGCGGCCTGGTGCTGCAAAACTACCGCCTGTTAGATACCACGCTGTACGTCACTCTGGAACCGTGCGTGATGTGCGCTGGCGCGATGGTGCACAGCCGTATCGGTCGGGTCGTTTTTGGCGCGCGCGATGCGAAAACGGGCGCTGCCGGGTCATTAATGGATGTACTGCATCACCCTGGAATGAATCATCGGGTTGAAGTGACAGAGGGGGTACTGCGGGATGAATGTGCCACGTTACTCAGTGATTTCTTCCGCATGCGCCGGCAGGAAATCAAGGCCCTGAAAAAATCCGCTAATCAGTAACTCTCAGCCTTATGGCAGTGCGCTTATCAGGCGTACAAGACTACTTCTCCTCTTTTTTATGCGGTGAAAACAGCAGGGAAGGGGAGTGCGTCAGGTAGTTTGACGACGTTTGAGACAGAAACGCCGAAAGCGGGAATTTCTCTTTACCTAATAGCTCTGCGGGCGTCACCGTCGGGTAATCCTGCGCCAGTTGCTGCGTTTCTAGCGCCTGTTTTTCTTTCTCTTGCAGATATCCCACCAGGCTAATTTGGTACTTACGGATATTTTCCACATAGGCGTAAGCTTCATGGCCGCGCGCATAGCCATAGGTCAACTTGTTGTAATACGGTTTTTGGCTGAGCAGCGGTAATCGCTGTTTTACGTCAGACCAACTGTTCGGATTGCCTTTGGTTTTCACCGTCAGCGCCCGCGCATCCAGCATGTGTGCATAACCCATGTTATAGGCTGCAAGGGCAAACCAGATGCGTTCTCCTTCGGGGACGGTATCCGGTACTTTACTCATCATATCCTGCAAATATCGTGCGCCACCGCTGATACTCTGTTCGGCATCGGTACGGTCGGTCAGCCCGAGACTCTGGGCAGTATTTTTGGTCAACATCATCAGCCCGCGTACGCCGGTTGGAGAGGTGGCCTGCGCGTCCCAGTGTGATTCCTGATATGAGATAGCGGCCAGCAGTCGCCAGTCTATCTCTTGCGCATATTTCTCAAACAGCGGCTTGAGGTCCGGCAACACGCTGTCTACGGCGCGTAAAAAGGAGCGGGTATCAACATAGTCAAAATCATCGCCATGCCCGAGATATTTCTCTTCCAGCCGTGCCAGAGAACCGTCTTCATTCATGGTGTTGAAGAAATCCAGTAGGGCGGCAGACAGCGTGTTGTCATCGTCCAGCCGACTAAACCATGTCACCGGTTGTTCGTCAGAGACGTCGAGCGCTACGGCCAGCTCAGGATGCACGCGTTGATATAAGCTGATGGCAACAGAATCGGCAATGGTGTAATCCAGCTTTCCGGCGATTACATCATCAAGCAGTTCGGTGGTGCCCTTTTTGTCATCGACTTTCCAGCTCAGATCGGGAAATTTTTTCTCTTTTAGCTGCTGGAGGTCATTAACCACCACATGCCCCGGGGCGATAGTCAGTTGGTTTTCGTTCACCGTGGCAAGCGTGCGCGGACGGTATTGCCCAACCCGGTACACCAGCTGTTGTGAAACCGAATAATAGGTCGGGCCGGGCTGGTAATTTTTAACCCGCTCGCTGTTATAGACCAGGCCTGCGGCTAACAGGTCGGCATTGCCGTTATCCAGGTCGTCAAAAAGCTGGCTGATGTTCTGGCGTACGGTAACTTTTAACTTCACGCCTAAGTAGTCGGCAAATTCCTGGGCCAGTTCATAATCCAGGCCGAATTTTTTGCCGTTGAGGGTCGCGTAAGTTAATGGCGAATCAATGGTACTGACGCGCAGCTCTCCCCGCGACTGAATGGCGGCGATACGATTTTCGGCTTTACCGAACCAGGGAATAGATGGCCAAAGGGCCGCTGCCAACAACAGCGTCAATATGCCGATGAACAGATAATTAATCTTTAATTTTTTCAATTAGTTAATTCTCTGAACCGTACGTTGTCTCTGTCTGCTGTGGTGTTGATTAAGAAGTGAAGTCGTCATTAATGAACGGCATTTTGCTTAAACTTGCGTCAGTTGGCAACTTATTCAGAAATCTGACTGCATTTGATGATAAGTGACGGTCGTGATTTTATTTCGACGCAAACGGTTTCGTCGGCGCGGTAGATTCTTTATAATGACGCCCGTTTCCCCCACTTGGGCACACCGAAAGCTTAGAAGACGAGAGACTTATGATGGAAATTCTGCGTGGTTCACCTGCACTGTCTGCATTCCGTATTAACAAACTGCTGGCACGTTTTCAGGCTGCCAACCTCCAGGTCCACAACATTTACGCCGAGTACGTCCATTTTGCCGATCTGAATGCACCGTTAAATGAAGATGAGCACGCGCAGCTTGCACGCCTGCTGAAATATGGTCCTGCTCTGCAAAGCCACGCCCCGGAAGGCAAACTGCTGCTGGTTACGCCTCGCCCTGGCACCATCTCCCCGTGGTCTTCTAAAGCGACTGATATTGCCCACAACTGCGGTCTGCACCAAATTAGCCGCCTGGAACGTGGCATTGCCTGGTATGTAGAAGCCTCTACGCTGACCGCTGAGCAATGGCAGATGGTGGCCGACGAACTGCACGACCGCATGATGGAGACTGTTTTCTCTGCGCTGAATGATGCCGAAAAACTGTTTGCCCATCACCAACCGGCGCCGGTCTCCAGCGTTGATCTACTGGGTGAGGGGCGTCAGGCGCTGATCGACGCTAACCTGCGTCTGGGTCTGGCGCTGGCGGAAGACGAAATTGACTATCTGCAGGATGCGTTCACCAAACTGGGACGTAACCCGAACGATATTGAACTGTACATGTTTGCGCAGGCCAACTCTGAGCACTGTCGCCACAAGATTTTTAACGCCGACTGGGTTATCGATGGTAAACAGCAGCCTAAGTCGCTGTTCAAGATGATCAAGAATACCTTCGAAACCACGCCGGACCACGTGCTGTCTGCCTATAAAGACAACGCTGCGGTAATGGAAGGCTCTGAAGTGGGCCGCTATTTTGCCGATCACAAAACCGGCCGCTACGATTTCCATCAGGAGCCAGCCCACATCCTGATGAAGGTAGAAACCCATAACCACCCAACCGCCATCTCTCCATGGCCGGGCGCGGCAACCGGATCCGGCGGTGAAATTCGTGATGAAGGCGCAACAGGTCGCGGTGCAAAACCGAAAGCCGGGCTGGTGGGCTTCTCTGTTTCCAACCTGCGTATTCCTGGCTTTGAACAGCCGTGGGAAGAAGATTTCGGCAAACCGGACCGTATTGTTACCGCGCTTGATATCATGACCGAAGGCCCGCTGGGCGGCGCGGCGTTTAACAACGAATTTGGTCGTCCGGCGCTGACCGGCTACTTCCGTACCTATGAAGAAAAGGTCAACAGCCATAACGGCGAAGAGCTGCGCGGTTACCATAAACCGATCATGCTGGCAGGCGGGATCGGTAACATCCGTGCCGATCACGTGCAGAAGGGCGAGATCGTCGTTGGCGCTAAGCTTATCGTCCTCGGCGGCCCGGCAATGAACATTGGCCTTGGCGGCGGGGCAGCCTCCTCTATGGCTTCTGGCCAGTCTGATGCCGATCTTGATTTCGCTTCCGTACAGCGTGACAACCCGGAAATGGAACGTCGTTGCCAGGAAGTTATCGACCGTTGCTGGCAGATGGGGGATGCGAACCCGATTCTGTTTATCCATGACGTTGGCGCGGGTGGACTGTCTAACGCTATGCCGGAGCTGGTAAGCGATGGTGGTCGCGGCGGTAAGTTCCAGCTGCGCGATATCCTCAGCGACGAGCCGGGTATGAGCCCGCTGGAAATCTGGTGTAACGAATCCCAGGAACGCTACGTGCTGGCGGTTGCTGCCGATCAATTGCCGCTGTTTGACGAACTGTGTAAGCGCGAGCGCGCGCCGTATGCGGTTATTGGTGAAGCTACCGAAGAACAGCATCTGACCTTGAGCGACAGCCACTTCGACAACCAGCCGATCGACATGCCGCTTGATGTGCTGCTGGGTAAAACACCGAAAATGACCCGCGATGTGCAGACGCTGAAAGCCAAAGGCGATGCCCTGAATCGTGGTGAAATCTCGATTGCAGATGCGGTTAACCGCGTGCTGCATCTGCCGACTGTCGCGGAGAAAACGTTCCTCGTGACCATCGGTGACCGTACCGTTACCGGCATGGTTGCGCGTGACCAGATGGTTGGTCCATGGCAGATCCCGGTCGCTAACTGCGCGGTCACTACCGCAAGCCTCGATAGCTACTACGGCGAAGCAATGTCTATCGGCGAACGCGCTCCGGTTGCGCTACTGGATTTCTCTGCCTCTGCGCGTCTGGCGGTCGGTGAAGCGCTGACCAACATTGCGGCAACGCAGATTGGCGACATCAAACGTATTAAGCTGTCGGCAAACTGGATGGCGGCTGCGGGTCACCCTGGTGAAGATGCTGGCCTGTACGAAGCAGTAAAAGCCGTTGGGGAAGAGCTATGCCCGGCGCTCGGCCTGACCATTCCAGTGGGTAAAGACTCTATGTCGATGAAAACTCGCTGGCAGGAAGGTAACGAGCAGCGTGAAATGACCTCGCCACTGTCGCTGGTGATTACCGCCTTTGCCCGCGTAGAAGATGTGCGCCACACCATTACCCCGCAGCTGTCTACTGAAGACAACGCCCTGCTGCTGATTGACCTCGGTCTTGGTCACAATGCGCTGGGCGCTACGTCGCTGGCGCAGGTTTACCGTCAACTGGGCGATAAGCCTGCCGACGTGCGTAACGTTGAGCAACTGAAAGGCTTCTACGATGCGATTCAGGCGCTGGTCGCTGCGCGTAAGCTGCTGGCCTATCATGACCGTTCTGACGGCGGTCTGCTGGTTACGCTGGCGGAAATGGCCTTCGCCGGTCACTGCGGTATTGACGCTGATATCCACTCTCTGGGTGAAGATCGTCTGGCGGCGCTGTTCAACGAAGAACTGGGTGCGGTGATTCAGGTTCGTGCTGCTGAGCGTGAGGCGGTGGAAGCGATTCTGGCTGCCCATGGCCTGGCAGACTGCGTACACTTCCTCGGTAAAGCCGTTGAAGGTGATCGTTTCACCCTGACCGCTAACGGCCAGCCGGTGTTTAGCGAAAGCCGTACAACCCTGCGTATGTGGTGGGCGGAAACCACCTGGCAGATGCAGCGTCTGCGTGACAATCCGGAATGCGCCGATCAAGAACACGACGCTAAAACCAACGATGCGGACCCTGGTCTCAACGTTAAACTGTCGTTTGATATCAACGAAGATGTTGCCGCTCCGTACATCGCCACCGGTGCGCGTCCCAAAGTGGCCGTACTGCGCGAGCAGGGCGTGAACTCCCACGTTGAAATGGCAGCAGCCTTCCACCGTGCGGGTTTCGACGCCATCGATGTGCACATGAGCGACCTGCTGGGCGGACGTATCGGCCTGGGTAACTTCCAGGCGCTGGTGGCCTGCGGCGGCTTCTCTTACGGCGATGTGCTTGGCGCTGGTGAAGGTTGGGCGAAGTCGATTCTGTTCAACAACCGCGTCCGTGATGAGTTCGAAACCTTCTTCCATCGCCCGCAAACGCTGGCACTCGGCGTGTGTAACGGTTGTCAGATGATGTCTAACCTGCGTGAGCTGATCCCAGGAAGCGACCTGTGGCCGCGCTTTGTGCGTAACCATTCCGACCGCTTTGAAGCCCGCTTCAGTCTGGTCGAAGTGACGCAAAGCCCATCCTTACTGCTTGCCGATATGGTGGGTTCGATGATGCCGATTGCCGTTTCTCACGGTGAAGGTCGTGTGGAAGTGCGTGACGGTGCGCATCTGGCTCAGCTTGAGAGCAAAGGTCTGGTGGCGCTGCGCTACGTTGATAACTTCGGTAAGGTGACCGAGACCTATCCGGCTAACCCGAACGGTTCGCCGAACGGTATTACTGCAGTGACCACTGAAAATGGTCGCGTCACCATTATGATGCCGCACCCGGAACGTGTGTTCCGTACCGTGAGCAACTCCTGGCACCCGGAAAACTGGGGCGAGGATAGCCCGTGGATGCGTATTTTCCGCAACGCGCGTAAACAGCTCGGTTAATTCGCTCAATAGTCATCAAGCCCCTCTTCGCGAGGGGCTTTTTTTTGTCTGCCGGATGAAACCCGCCTGATGACGCTACGCTTATCAGGCCTACAGGGAAAATGCGGTTGTAGGCCGGATAAGGCGTTCACGCCGCCATCCGGCAATAAACTCAGCGCTTGCACCTAAAAGTAAAGTGTCGGGAAATGCCGACATGGATAGGGTTGTGGTGTCGTCAAAAAGAGACGTTTAATTATTTGATTTAATAGGGATTTGTTTTTAAGTGCTGCAAGTGTTGCTGATTGGAGACAGAAAGAACAAAAAACAGCCAGAATTGTTATTTGTGAAAATAATAATATTTTTCATACTTATCATTGTGTTAATAAAGTGTTTTGAATATTGGCACAGATGCTGCATAATATTAACCAGTGGCTCATTCACCTTCTTATGTCAGCCCCTTCGGGACGTGCTACATAAACTTCGAATGACGCACAACAAGGTGCCTGCCGTCCAACATCTGATATTAGCATTGCTCATATCAACCTCCGGGCGAAACGTCGAGTTAGGCACCGCCTTATTCCATAACAAAGCCGGGTTAATCCCGGCTTTGTTGTATCTGGCGTTCCCCTCAGTTAGCATCAATCTATTCCTGTCCATTGAGAGTAACGCCTTGAAGCGCTGGTCAGTTTTTCCCCGATCTTTACGTCAATTGGTGACGTTGGCCTTCTTGCTTATCCTGCTGCCGTTGTTAGTTCTGGCCTGGCAGGCATGGCAAAGTCTGAATGCCCTGAGCGCGCAGGCTGCGCTGACAAACCGCACCACGCTGATTGATGCCAGACGCAGCGAGGCGATGACCAACGTCGCGCTGGAGATGGAGCGCAGCTATCGGCAATACTGCGTGCTTGATGACCCAACATTGGCCAGGGTCTACCAAAGCCAGCGTAAACGCTACAGCGACATGCTGGATGCGCATGCGGGGGGGTTGCCGGATATCAAGCTCTACCAGGCGTTGCGTCAGGATCTTAACGATCTCGCGCAGTTGCAGTGTAAAAACAGTGGTCCTGACAGTGTGTCGGCTGCACGGCTGGAAGCGTTCGCCAATGCCAATACCGAGATGGTGCAAGCGACGCGTACCGTGGTCTTTTCTCGTGGGCAGCAGTTACAGCAGGAAATAGCCGAACGCGGGCAGTTTTTTGGCTGGCAGGCACTGGTGCTGTTTCTCGTCAGCCTGGCGATGGTCTTGCTGTTTACCCGCATGATTATCGGTCCGGTGAAGGGCATTGAACGGATGATCAACTGTCTGGGAGAAGGGCGCTCGCTGGGGGATAGTGTATTATTTACCGGGCCACGGGAATTGAGATCCGTGGGGCAGCGTATCATCTGGTTAAGCGAACGCCTCTCCTGGCTTGAGTCGCAACGGCATCAGTTTTTACGCCATCTTTCCCATGAGCTGAAAACACCGCTGGCGAGCATGCGCGAAGGTACCGAATTGTTGGCCGATCAGGTGGTTGGCCCGTTAACACCGGAGCAAAAAGAGGTGGTCGGTATTCTGGATGACAGCAGCCGTAACCTGCAAAAGCTGATTGAACAACTCCTCGATTACAACCGCAAGCTGGCTGATGACGAGGTGGAACTTGAAAGTGTGGAAATCGCGCCGCTGGTGGAAAGCGTTGTTTCTGCGCATAGCCTGCCCGCTCGCGCCAAAATGATACATACTGATGTTGCGCTTGCGGTGAACACCTGCCTGGCAGAACCGATGCTGTTGATGAGCGTGCTGGACAATCTTTATTCCAATGCGGTGCACTATGGTGCTGAATCCGGTAACATTTGGATCCGCAGCAGTTTGCATGGCTCAACGGTATACATCGATGTAATGAATACCGGCACACCGATTCCAGAAGCAGAACAGACCATGATCTTCGAGCCTTTTTTCCAGGGGAGTCATCAGCGAAAAGGGGCGGTAAAAGGAAGCGGGTTGGGGCTAAGCATTGCCAGAGATTGCATCCGCCGTATGCGGGGCAAGCTGTATCTGGTTGATGACCATGCGCAAAACGTTTGTTTTCGCATAGAACTGCCGCTAGCTGCTGCGAAAAATCACTAAAATAAACCTAAGTCTGGTGAGTATGCCATACGTTGTTGTCCGAATGCTTAAACGACATTTTCTTCGTCGCGTCATCCTCGCAAGCCTGCCGTGCCTGGCGCTGGTTGGTTGTGTCCCGAACGCGGTGAATCATATTATCGGCGATCCCTCGCAGGAGAAAATTCCGCCTAATCAACTGGCGGACTACCTTGCAACCGACTGTACGGATATCTGGTCGCTGTCTGGCCAGTCTACAGAAACCAATCCGTTGTACTGGCTGCGGGCGATGGATTGTGCCAATCGCCTGATGCCGGTGCAGGCGCGTAGTGAAGCCAGCACCCTGATGACAGATACCTGGCAGGGCGCTTTCAGGCGTGGAATTTTGCTCGATAATGCCAACATTACGCCGCCAGAAAGGCGGGAGGCTGTTACGCGCCTCGATGCGTTAAGCCCGCAAATTCCGCCACAGGTACGCCCGCTGTATCAGGTCTGGCGCAGCAGCCAAACGTTGCAGTTGCAGCTTGCCGAAGAGCGTATGCGCTACAGTAAACTCCAGCAGGCGTCCGACAGCGATCTCGATACGCTGCGTCAACAGCAGCAGCATTTGCAGTCCCAGCTCGATCTCACGACCCGCAAGCTGGAGAATCTGACCGATATTGAGCGCCAGCTTTCCACGCGCAAACCTGGCGGTAACTACAATCCTGATGCGCTGCACGGGAACGATAAACTCACTACGCCTGATAACGAAGAAGGCGCAGCGCCGTCTGCCGATGAGGTTACGCCATGATAAGCCGTAAGCCCGCGCATCTGCTGCTGGTGGATGACGATCCGGGCCTGTTGAAATTACTTGGAATGCGACTGACCAGCGAAGGCTACAGCGTCGTGACCGCGGAAAGTGGGCAGGAAGGGTTACGGGTGCTGAACCGTGAAAAAGTGGATCTGGTTATTAGCGATCTGCGGATGGATGAAATGGATGGCATGCAGCTGTTTACTGAAATCCAGAAAGTACAGCCTGGGATGCCGGTGATTATCCTGACCGCTCACGGCTCCATCCCGGACGCCGTTGCGGCGACCCAGCAAGGGGTGTTCAGTTTCCTCACTAAACCAGTCGACAAGGACGCGTTATATCACGCGATTGACGGGGCGCTGGAACAGTCTGCGCCCGCCACCGATGACAGCTGGCGCGAATCTATCGTTACCCGCAGCCCGCTGATGCTACGCCTGCTGGAACAGGCGCGAATGGTGGCGCAATCGGACGTTAGCGTCTTGATCAACGGTCAAAGCGGAACCGGGAAAGAAGTTTTCGCTCAGGCTATTCACAACGCCAGCCCACGCAGCCAAAAACCTTTCATTGCCATTAACTGCGGCGCGTTGCCGGAACAACTGCTGGAATCAGAACTGTTTGGTCATGCGCGCGGTGCTTTTACCGGTGCGGTGAGCAATCGTGAAGGGCTGTTTCAGGCCGCGGAAGGCGGCACGCTGTTTCTCGATGAGATTGGCGATATGCCTGCGCCGTTACAGGTGAAACTGTTGCGCGTATTGCAGGAACGAAAAGTCAGACCGTTGGGCAGTAACCGCGATATCGACATTGATGTGCGGATCGTTTCTGCGACCCACCGCGATTTACCCAAAGCGATGGCACGGGGCGAATTTCGCGAGGATTTGTACTATCGCCTCAATGTGGTGAGCCTGAAGATCCCTGCGCTGGCCGAGCGTACGGAAGATATTCCGCTGCTGGCGAACCATCTGCTGCGCCAGTCTGCTGAACGGCACAAACCGTTCGTACGCGCCTTTTCAACCGATGCCATGAAGCGGTTAATGACCGCCAGTTGGCCGGGCAACGTGCGTCAGCTGGTCAACGTAATTGAGCAGTGCGTGGCGTTGACCTCTTCGCCGGTGATCAGCGACGCGCTGGTGGAGCAGGCGCTGGAAGGGGAAAACACCGCGCTGCCGACCTTTGTTGAGGCGCGTAACCAGTTTGAGCTCAACTATCTGCGTAAGCTGCTGCAAATCACCAAGGGCAATGTGACCCACGCGGCAAGAATGGCGGGGCGCAACCGCACCGAATTCTATAAATTGCTTTCTCGGCACGAGCTGGATGCAAACGATTTCAAAGAATAAATCTGCGGATTATGTTAGCTTTATTCGATCAAAAGACAGGCGACCTTTTCAAGGAATAGCATGAAAAAGATTGATGCGATTATTAAACCCTTCAAGCTGGACGACGTCCGCGAAGCGCTGGCAGAAGTCGGCATTACCGGTATGACTGTGACAGAAGTGAAAGGTTTTGGCCGTCAGAAAGGCCATACCGAGTTGTACCGTGGCGCGGAATATATGGTGGATTTTCTGCCGAAGGTAAAAATTGAAATTGTGGTTACCGACGACATCGTCGATACCTGCGTCGACACCATTATCCGTACTGCCCAGACCGGCAAAATTGGTGACGGTAAGATTTTTGTCTTCGACGTGGCACGCGTTATTCGTATTCGTACCGGTGAAGAAGACGACGCGGCAATCTAAGCCGCGCCGTTAATTTGTAGGCCTGATAAGCGTAGCGCATCAGGCAGAGTGATTGCCGGATGGCGGCGTAAACGCCTTATCCGGCCTACTCGCGTAACACATTACAAGACTTTGTGCGGACCGAAGCATTCGTAATGAATGTTCTCGTTTTTCACGCCCAGACCGACCAGCTGCTTCGCGGCGAACTGCATGAAACCAACCGGACCGCACAGATAAAACTGCATCGCCGGATCGCTGATTGCGCTTTCCAGTTTGTTCAAATCCATCAGACCTACGCTATCAAACGCACCTTTCGCACGATCGGCTTCGGTTGGCTCACGATACCAGGTGTGTGCGCTAAAGCGTGGCAGCGTTTTGCCGAGCTCGTTGACTTCATCAGCGAAGGCATGCACGTCACCATTTTCTGCCGCGTGGAACCAGTTAACCTGCGCCGTATGCTTCGCTTTTGCCAGCGTATCCAGCATCGCCAGCATTGGGGTTTGTCCCACGCCCGCGGAGATCAGAGATACCGGGGTGTCGGTCGTGACGTCCATAAAGAAATCGCCCGCAGGTGCGGCCAGGTGAACAACGTCGCCAACATTCGCATGGTTGTGCAGCCAGGTTGAAACCTGACCACCGTCTTCACGCTTAACCGCAATACGGTAGCCTTTGCCATCGGGTTTACGGGTCAGTGAGTACTGACGAATTTCCTGATGCGGGAAACCTTCCGGCTTTAACCAGACGCCCAGATATTGCCCCGGATGATATTCAGCTACTGCGCCACCGTCGACAGGTTCAAACTCAAAGCTGGTGATAAGTGCACTGCGTGGGGTTTTTGCCACGATGCGGAAAGGACGGGTACCTTCCCAGCCGCCATTTTTATTGGCATTTTCGCTGTAAATCTGCGCTTCACGGTTGATGAAAACGTTCGCCAGCACGCCATATGCTTTGCCCCACGCATCCAAAACTTCCTGGCCTGGGCTGAACATTTCGTCCAGCGTTGCCAGTAAATGGCCACCCACGATGTTGTACTGCTCGGGTTTAATCTGGAAGCTGGTATGCTTCTGTGCGATTTTCTCAACAGCCGGCAACAGTGCCGCCAGATTTTCGATATTGCTGGCATACGCGGCAATAGCATTAAACAGCGCTTCACGCTGATCGCCATTACGCTGATTACTCATGTTGAAGATTTCTTTCAGCTCTGGGTTATGCGTAAACATGCGGTCGTAGAAATGGGCGGTCAGCTTCGGGCCTGTTTCAACCAGCAGGGGAATGGTGGCTTTCACTGTAGCGATGGTTTGTGCGTCAAGCATACGGTCTTCCTTTATCTGAGACTTTAATGATGTATGTCAAATGCATCTTATAAAAAATACCCTTGCATTGTAAATGGTTCTTTGTAACTTTGCGTTGTAAAGGTTACATCGTGAAAAATCTGCATCACAAACCTGAAAAGAAATCCGTTGAAATTCAGCAGACCTTTGTTCTCCAAAGCCTTGCGTACCATGAAGGTAATCGTTTGCGTAAAATCCTTTGTCAAGACCTGTTATCGAAGAATGATTCGGTTATACTGTTCGCCGTTGTCCTACGGACCGCCTTTTAAGGCCGAAAATTTTATTGTTAGCTGAGTCAGGAGATGCGGATGTTAAAGCGTGAAATGAACATTGCCGATTATGATGCCGAACTGTGGCAGGCTATGGAGCAGGAAAAAGTACGTCAGGAAGAGCACATCGAACTGATCGCCTCCGAAAACTACACCAGCCCGCGTGTTATGCAGGCGCAGGGTTCTCAGCTGACCAACAAATATGCTGAAGGTTATCCGGGCAAGCGCTACTACGGCGGTTGCGAGTACGTTGATATCGTTGAGCAACTGGCTATCGATCGTGCAAAAGAGCTGTTTGGCGCTGACTACGCTAACGTACAGCCGCACTCTGGTTCTCAGGCTAACTTCGCTGTTTATACCGCTCTGCTGCAACCGGGCGATACCGTTCTGGGTATGAACCTGGCACAAGGCGGCCACCTGACTCACGGCTCCCCAGTTAACTTCTCCGGCAAACTGTACAACATCATCCCTTACGGTATTGATGAGTCCGGTAAAATTGACTACGAAGACATGGCTAAGCAGGCCAAAGAGCACAAACCGAAGATGATCATCGGCGGCTTCTCTGCTTACTCCGGTGTTGTTGACTGGGCAAAAATGCGTGAAATCGCTGACAGCATCGGAGCATATCTGTTCGTCGATATGGCGCACGTTGCGGGTCTGATTGCCGCAGGCGTTTATCCGAACCCGGTTCCACACGCACACGTTGTGACCACCACCACCCACAAAACCCTGGCGGGTCCACGCGGTGGCCTGATCCTGGCGAAAGGCGGTGACGAAGAGCTGTACAAAAAACTGAACTCTGCTGTGTTCCCAAGTGCGCAGGGCGGCCCGCTGATGCACGTGATCGCGGCGAAAGCTGTGGCGCTGAAAGAAGCGATGGAGCCTGAGTTCAAGGTTTATCAACAGCAGGTTGCCAAAAACGCCAAAGCGATGGTGGAAGTGTTCCTGAACCGTGGCTACAAAGTGGTTTCTGGCGGTACTGAAAACCACCTGTTCCTGCTGGATCTGGTTGATAAAAACCTGACCGGTAAAGAAGCTGATGCCGCGCTGGGCCGTGCTAACATCACCGTTAACAAAAACAGCGTACCGAACGATCCGAAGAGCCCGTTTGTGACTTCCGGTATCCGTATCGGTTCTCCGGCTGTGACTCGCCGTGGCTTTAAAGAAGCTGAAGTGAAAGAGCTGGCTGGCTGGATGTGTGACGTTCTGGACAACATCAATGACGAAGCTGTTATCGAGCGCGTCAAAGGTAAAGTGCTGGATATCTGTGCACGTTTCCCGGTTTACGCGTAAGTAATACGGATTGCCAGATGGTGGTGTAAACACCTTTTCCGGCCTACAGGTAACTCACATGTAGGCCGGATAAACGAAGTGCCATCCGGCAGTTATATTGACTTAAGCAAGATTGTTTCATCGATTAAAGTCGCCACTGGCGGCTTTTTCTTTGCCTGAATCCATTTTCTCAATAAACGTATTTCTCGGCCCTGATTCAACGTTACTGCCCCAACAATCACGCCATCCTGTAGGTTAAACCATATTGCTCTCTGCGCATCTGAATTGCCGCGTATGAGCCAGTTCTCACCCTGCATTTCGCCGATAAACTGTAGATTATCACGGTACTGATCGGTCCAGAACCAGCCCAGCGTTGCTGCTGGCTGCGGTTGATTGAGCATCGCGGCGGCGGCAACCTGTGCCTGAAAATTGGCGTTTTCCCAGCTTTCCACGCGTACTAACGAACCGTCAGCCTGGCGCGTTATCGCTACGTCACCGGCGGCGAAAATCGCGGGATCGGAGGTGGTGCAGGCGGCATCAACGATAATGCCGTTCACTGTCTCCAGTCCCGCTTCGCGGGCCAGCATATCGTTCGCCACGATACCGATACCATAGATCACCGCATCGGCGGTGAGAGTTTCGCCGTTTTGCAGCATGAGCGAGAGACACTCTCCCGCTTCGGCATGCTCAATAGCGCTGTTAAGCAGTACCCGCACGCCCGCAAGTTGGTGGCGGGCTAGCAGGTAGTCGCGCACCGGAGCAGGCGCGTTGCGGCCCATGACCGTTGGCGCCAGCTCCACCACTGTCACCTGACAGCCGCGTTGAGTCGCGCTGGCCGCCAGTTCCAGACCAATGGTGCCCGCACCGACAATGACAATCGACTTGCCCGGCAATAAATTGTCGCGCAGGCGCTCGGCATCGCCCGCGTGGCGCAGGGTGAAGCAACGATCGCCCAGCTTATCCAGTTGCGGAAAGGGGCGTGCCGCAGCGCCCGTTGCAATCAGTAGCCGATCCCATGGATAACTCTGCCCATTAGCCAGCACCAACTGATGGGTTTGGCGGCCGAGCGTCTGCACAGTAACCCCCAGATGCAGCTGTACGTTGTGTTCCCGCCACCAGTCAGCGGGGAGTATCGGCTGAAGTTGCGGATTGTCGTCCAGTAGCATTGCTTTGGAGAGCGGTGGGCGTTCATAGGGCAGATGCTGCTCATCGGAAAACAGGTGTAATTCGCCGTCAAAACCTTGTTGGCGCAGTGCAGCGGCAGCCATAGCCGCCGCCTGACCGCCGCCGACGATAGCGATAGTTTTTGGGTTCATAACGTCTCCTCAGAGATCCAGTCCGGCGGCGACGTGACGAATACCGCGAATACCCAGACCGGCGTCGGCATTGATCATCACGCCACTTAATGTGCGGTTGTTGCGTTTTGACGCCAGCATTACATACGGGCCGGTAAAATCCGCAGGCTCAGGGAAAAACTGTAGCGGCAAAATAGCGGCGATTTTTTCCGGCGTCAGCGACTGCATAATCGATGTATCGTTTTGTCCCAGCGCCTGCGGGCCGCGTAGATCTGTCGCCATACCGCACGGACCGACACCGTTAACACGTACCTTTGGTGCCAGCTCGTAGGCCAGCTGGCGAATCAGCCCGGTAGCCGCATGTTTGCTGGCGGTATACAGCGGGCCGCCGCCGCCGGGATACCATGACGCATTGGACAGGGTAAAGATGATGCTGCCTTCGCTGGCGATAAGCGCAGCGGCACAGGCTTTCGCGCCCAGCAGATAGCCCAGCACGTTGACGTTAAACAGCTCATGAAAGCCGCTCTCCAGCGCATCCGCAGACGTATTGACCAACGAGGCATTGTGATCCCATATCCCCGCATTTCCGATAAAACAGTCCAGCGTACCGTAATGCGTCAGGATTTGATCTACCGCGCGCTGATAGTCGGCGTAGCAGGTGACGTTGCCTTCGATTGCCAGCACATGTTCGCCAAAGCGCTGACGCAGGCTGGCAACTTTAGCTGGCGACAGCTCCAGTGTGGCGACCCGCGCACCTTCTTCGATGAAACGCTCGACCAGCGCCAGGCCAAGACCGGAGCCGCCGCCGGTGATAAAGACCACGTTATCGCGTAAATCGCTCATCTTGCGTCCTCTGGAATATCAACAAACACATCGCTACCGTCCACATATACCGCGTAGGTGGTTAGCGGATCGGTGGCGGGTAGACACAACGCCTTGCCGGTTTTCAGGCAAAAACTGGCGGCATGCAGCGGGCATTCCACCGTAGCGTCGTCTTCCAGATAGCCTTCCGACATCGAGGCGTTACCGTGGCTACAGCGATCGTTAATGGCATAGAACTCGCCGCCAACGTTGAACAGCGCGATGACGGGCGAGGTATCAAGCCGGAGCGCTTCACCCTCCGGCAAATCCCCTACGGGGCAAGCATAAACACGACTCATCAGAACAGTACACTCAGGTTATGGGAGGTGATCACCGCTTGATCCAGCACGATCTCACGCTCCAGTAAGCGCCACTCATCGCCCGGCAAACGGCGCACTTTGTCTATGCGCATGCCGACGTAAAAGGTTTCATCGCGCTCTTTTTGCGCGCGATACAGCAGATAATTAAGGCGCACGGCAAAGACGTCGGGAACTCCAGTTTCATTGACCTGGCAGTTGCTGATCAGGTGCCGGGTACGCGACGGTGGCTCTTCCGCCCAGGCCATGCCGGTTTCCAGCCGCGCGATACGACGTTCGAGCTGGTCTTTGTTGTCGTTGAAAATCCAGGTGGTCGGCGGCTGCACGCCTTTGCGACGATCGCGCGTCTGGGCATTGACCGTCGTACGCATGGTGTAGCGAATGTCTTCATCCAGTTGTGCCAGCCAGTCACGAAACTTCCAGTCATCCAGCAGGCTGGCTTCATGGTAGAGAAACTGTGTAATGCGGTGGTGTAGTTCCTGAGAAACGAAGGTGCTCATTTCATCACCTCCTGCTGGTAAGCTGCGGTTTTCTCCTGCACTTCCTGCCAGCTTTCGCTGCTGAGCAAATCGGCCCAGCGCTGATACATGCCGCGCGCGGCTGTTTCCGAAAAGATGTAGTTGGTGATCCCCGGAATGCCGTCTTCACGACGTTTCTCCTGGCCAAGCCCCATTTCCAGACACAACTTGGTGTTGCGTGCGCGATGACCCTTCAGCAGTTTTTGAATTTCACACCAGTTTTCCGAGTCGTCCTGCTCCAGGAATCCGGCGGGGCCAAAGGCGCGCGTGGCGCTGTTTTCAAACGCAGCTTTCACTTCATTAGAGGCGGCTTTATCGGTAATACAGAATGCCCACACTTCAACTTGATCCGGCCCGCGCGGATGCCAGACCCTTAAGGTGGCAGTACCGTTGAGCCAGGAAAGCGTTGGGAAAATGTTGTTGTGACCGGCCAGACGCAGGGCGCGAACTTTACCCAGACGCTGCTCGGCTTCCGCGTAGGTGTCGCGGTAATAGCTGGAGACTTCGCCGTCGACCCAGACGTTGGCATCGGGATTTTCGGTAAAGAAAAATCCGCTGCCGTGCCCATCCTGACCGAACTGTAGCGCGTCTTTGGCGGTTTCCCACACCGGGCGGGCGGTTTGTCCGTCGCCCAGGCGCTTGTCGCTGCCGTCGTCTTTTGCCCCCAGCACCTGCACGGCCGAGGCATGGCTGAACAGCGCGTGATACTGGTCGCTGGCAAACTGTTCGGCGGGGAATTTCCAGTTACAATCGATGGTCCACTTTTGTACGCCACCGACGATTTCGGTGCCGCCTTCACGACGATCCAGCACACCGTCGAGATACCAGGCGATATCGCCGAGATAATCGCGCAACGTAGGCGCGGAGGTATCCCAGTTGCCGAAAATCAGTCCCTTGTAGCTCTCTACGCCAGGAACTTCGTTCAGCCCCCAGTGTGATTTGCACAGCCCTTGCGGGTAGGCGCGCGGTTCCAGCGGGACGTCGATCAGATCGCCGTTAATGCCGTACGACCAGCCGTGATACGGGCAGGTGAAGGCGCGGGTATTGCCGCAGTCGGCGTAGCTGACGCGCATTGCGCGGTGGCGACACTGGTTGAGAAACGCTTTGATGCTGCCGTCTTTCTGGCGAACCACCACAACCGCATCCTCGCCCATGTAGGTGTTAAAAAAATCACCGGGTTTGGGGATTTGGCTTTCGTGGGCGAGAAATAACCAGCAGCGTCCGAAGATGCGTTCCAGTTCCAGTTGGTAAATTTCAGGGTCGGTATAAATTCGTGGGGTTACGCGACCGTTTTGCGAGTCGATCAGTTGGTAGATGTCTAAATTTGAGGGTGTGGTCATATTTTTTAATCCTGAAAGCTAAGATGTATTGACCTTCTTTTTTTGTACCCTAAGGATGTTGCTGGTTAGTTATCAATCTGTGAAATAGTAAATTTCTACCAGTTGAGACATTTTTTCGATAACAAGGAGAAGGGCATGGAACTGAGGCACTTACGCTATTTCGTAGCGGTGGCGCAGGCGCTGAATTTCACCCGAGCGGCAGAGAAGCTGCATACCTCTCAGCCGTCGTTAAGCAGCCAGATCCGCGATCTGGAAACGTGCGTGGGCGTTCCGTTGTTGGTGCGGGATAAACGAAAAGTTGCGCTGACGGCGGCGGGAGAGTGCTTTTTACAAGATGCGCAGGCGATCCTCGAACAGGCGGAAAACGCCAAAGTTCGTGCCCGTAAAACGGTGCAGGAAGATAATCATTTCGCCATCGGTTTTGTCCCTTCCGCAGAGGTAAATCTGCTGCCGAAGGTACTGCCTTTGTTTCGTTTAAAACAGCCTGATACGCACATTGAGCTGGTGAGTCTGATCACCACCGAACAGGAAGAGAAGATCCTGAGTGGAGAGCTGGATGTGGGCTTAATGCGCCACCCGGTGTACAGTTCGGATCTGGATTATCTGGAGCTGATTCATGAGCCGTTAGTAGTGGTTTTACCGGTGAATCATCCGTTAGCTAATGAGCAAGCAATCTCCGCAGAACAACTACACGGCGTGAATTTTGTCAGCACCGATCCGGCCTACTCTGGCGCGTTAGCGATGATTGTCAAAAACTGGTTTCAGCAGCAAAAAAGCCAGCCCAACATTGTGCAGGTGGCAACCAACATTCTGGTGACCATGAACCTGGTCGGCATGGGGCTGGGGGTGACTTTGATACCCGGTTATATGAATAATTTTAATACCGGACAGGTGGTTTTCCGCCCTATTGTTGGCGATGTTCCGACCATTGCGCTGTTGATGGCGTGGAAAAAAGGGCCAATCAAACCGGCGTTGACCGATTTTATCGCCACGGTACATGAACGTTTAGCGGTGAGCCTGACGGAGTAATGGCTATAACTCGCTAAGCTGTGACTCGACATACAGATAGCCAATGCCCATCAGTTGCTGGGTGCGATTAAGCTTACCGAAGCTTATCTGCGTGGCTCTGGCTCGCGGGTTATCGCCGTGATCGAATGGGTTAAACCCAGTTTGCTGCACCAGCGTATTGAGCCAGCTGTCGCCAAATGCGCAGCTACGCCCATACAACCATATTTGGTTAATATTCAGTATATTCAGAAAGTTATAAAGACTCAGCCCGATGGCGCTGGCGGCATTTTCGGCCCAGGCCTGAATGCGGACATCTCCGTGCTGCCAGGCCGCAATTAGCTGGTCAGTGGTGAGCGTTTCCGGATCGTAAAGGGATGTCGGCTGCGATTTCATCCACACCCGGGCCTGCTTTTTCAATGCGCTTAATGACGCTACGGTTTCCAGACAGCCATAGCGACCACAGTCACAGGCGACACCATCGGGATGAATGATGGTATGCCCAATCTGACCGCTGCCATACAGGCTACCGCGCCAGATGTTATCGTTAATCACAAACGATGAGCCAATACCGTAATCAACGTTAATCACGCAGAAATCACCGTTTGCCGCCGGGTTTTGCCATTTTTCCGCCAGCGCCAGCATCACGCAGTCATTGTCCAGCCGGACCTGCACGCCGAGCTTCTCCTCCAGCAGATATTTTATTTCCACCGGAGTTTTCCACGGGGCCTGGGGCATGGTTTTTGATGCACCGGTTATCGGATCAACTTGACCATGAACGCCAAGCGCCAGATTAATCGTCACATCGGGAAATTCCCGACGATACTCCCGCCAGTGTGCCGCCAGGGCTGACAGCAGCGCTTTTGGCGATTCGGGGTTGATGACTTCATGCTGCCAGTCGCCTACAGCCACCAGTCGCGCGTCCGCCAGTTGACTGGTGATGCTGGTGGGGGTGACGTTGATGCACAGCGTCCAGGCGCCTTTTTCTGGCAAATGATAGCTGCCGCTGCTCAAACCGCGCTGGCTTAAGGTTTCTCGCGAATGGCTGATTCTCCCTTCATCCATCAGTTCTTCGAGGATATTGCTGACCGCCGGGATCGACAGGCTGGTGAGCTGCGCCAGCTGTGACTTGCTGAGCTGTTTTTCCCGCCACAGGTGAGACAAAAAGATCTGTTTATTCGCCTGACGGACCCTGACGTTGTTGAACCCCGAACGCTGCATTCACTTAACTCCCTTAACTATATTGCGTGAGCATTGCGCATTTTAACGCCACCTAACTGCCGCAGAATAGCATCAAGTTGAATTTTTACTTTTGTTCATTGAGTGGAGAGCGGCATGTACGGTTCAGTTAAAGTCTGGCAGGAAACGATCACCCTCCCAACTTGGGCGGCGGGTGAAGAAGATGCCAACCCAATGTTTCTGGAAAAACGGGTGTATCAGGGATCTTCTGGAGCGGTTTACCCTTACGGCGTGATTGATACGCTGACCGGCAAACGTGAAATGCGCGACTATCAGGCGGTGTGGATGGAGAATGACTTCATTCGCATCATGCTGCTGCCGGAGTTAGGCGGGCGTATTCATCGAGCGTATGACAAAGTGCAGCAGCGCGACTGCGTCTACTACAACGAAGTGGTGAAACCCGCGCTGGTCGGTCTGCTTGGGCCGTGGATCTCCGGCGGTATCGAGTTTAACTGGCCGCAACATCATCGCCCGACCACCTTTATGCCGGTGGATTTTACTCAGCAGCAGGGTGAGCAGGGTGAATACACCGTGTGGATGGGTGAGGTTGAACCCATGCGCGGTTTACAGGTGATGACCGGATTCACGCTGTATCCGGATCGCGCGTTGATCGAGATAACCGGGAAGGTGTTTAACGGTAACGCTACCCCGCGCCACTTCTTATGGTGGGCGAATCCGGCGGTGAAGGGCGGCGACGATCATCAGAGCGTGTTCCCTCCGGATGTGACGGCGGTATTTGACCACGGTAAGCGCGATGTCTCAGCGTTTCCCATCGCCACCGGCACATACTACAAAGTGGACTATTCGGCCGGTGTGGATATCTCACGCTACAAGAACGTACCCGTACCGACCTCCTATATGGCTGAAAAATCAGATTATGATTTTGTTGGCGCGTGGCATCACGGCGAGCGTGGTGGGTTGCTGCATGTGGCCGATCACCATGTTTCGCCGGGGAAAAAACAGTGGACATGGGGATACGGCGACTTTGGTGTTGCCTGGGATCGTAATCTCACCGATGACAACGGTCCGTATATTGAACTGATGACCGGGGTCTTTACCGATAATCAGCCGGATTTCACCTGGCTTGCGCCGTACGAAGAGAAAGTCTTCGTGCAAAACTTCTTGCCCTACAGCGAACTAGGAATGGTGCAAAACGCCAGCACGCAGTTGGCGCTTCGTCTGGTGCGTGAGCGTAGCCAGCTTTCTGTGGGCGTTTATGCGATTGCGCCGCTACGCGATGTTCAGGTTACGCTTGCTGCGCACGGGCAGCCGTTCTATGAAAATACCCTCACCCTTGAGCCTGGACAGAGCTGGCTGGCCGATGTGTCTGACAATGGCCATGCCCGGGTGACGATGACCGTCACAAGCGTCGATGGCACTACGCTTTTGCAGTACGAAGAGCACATCGCGAAAGAATTACCGCTGCCTTCGGCGGCCGTCGCGCCAGCGCTGCCAGAAGCGCTTTCTAATACCGATGAACTCTATTTTATTGGTCAGCATCTGGAGCAGTACAACCACGCCAGCCGCTATGCCGAAGATTATTATCGCCGCGCGCTGGACGTTGATCCGCTGGACTACCGCAATAATGTGGCCCTGGGGACGCTGGCGCTAAACCGCGCCGACTGGGCGCTGGCGGCACAATGTGCTGGCAAGGCGCTGGAGCGGGCGCATAAGCTCAATAAAAATCCGCGTGATGGTGAGGCAAGTATGCTGCTGGCCGCCGCACAGGAACGTCAGGGCGATGATGACAGCGCGTGGGATAATTATTATAAGGCCAGCTGGAGCGGCAACTGCCGGGATGCGGCTTTCTGGTCGTTAGCGCGTCTGGCGATGAAGCGTCAGGACTACGCTGGCGCATTGGAAAAGGTCGAGCAGAGCCTGCGCTTTAACGGCAGTAATAACCTGGCGATGGGGCTGAAAGCGCTGGCGCTGGCAAAGTTTGATCGCAATGTGCAAGCGCTGGACTACATTCGCCAACAACTGGTTGATTATCCGCTGAGTTACACCCTGCACTATGCGCGCTGGGCTATTTGCCAGGATGAGGCCACTGCACAGGCGCTAATCTCGATTACCGGGCGGCGCGGGACCAACGCGTGTGAACTGGCAGGCTGGCTGACTTCTTTGGGGCAAAAGGATGCTGCCCGTAGCGTGCTGGAACTGCTCGACAGCCAGGAAACGCTGCCGATGCTGTGGCGCGCTTCGCTGAGCGATAATCCACAACCGTTCATTGAACGTGCTCGTGAGTGTCTGCAAAACCGCGTGCGCTTCCCCAATACGCTGGATGAAGTGCAGATGCTGCAAACTCTTGAGCAAAGTGCTTTTGCCCGCTATTTCCTCGGCTGCTTCTGGTACAGCAAACGGCGTTATGCCGAGGCGGTTTCCTGCTGGCAGTTCACGCTTGCGCAGGAAGCGGATTTCGCACCGGTACACCGTTTACTGGGAATCTATGCCTGGAACAAACTGCACGATGCACAGCAGGCGATGCAGTATTTGTCGCAGGCCGTGGCGCTGGAACCACAGAATGCTCGCTTCCTGTTTGAACTCGACTATCTCAAGAAGTTAATGGCACAACCCGCTGAGCAGCGTCTGCAGCGACTGGAAGCCAGTAAAGAGATTGTCTTCCATCGAGACGATCTGACGGTGGAACTGCTCAGCTTGTGGAATGGGGTGGGGCGCTACGACGATGCCGCCGCAGTGTTACGTGAACGCGTGTTCCATCCGTGGGAAGGTGGTGAAGGTAAAGCCACCGGGCAATATCTGCTGAATCAGATGCATCGTGCCCTTGCTGCCGTTCAGTCCGGCGACCTGCAAACCGCCATCGCGCAGCTGCAACAGGCGTTGCACTACCCACAAAACCTCGGGGAGGGGCGTCTGCCTGGGCAAACGGATAATGACATCTGGTATTTGCTGGGGCATTGCGCGCAGCTGCAAGGCCATTTCGAGGAATCCCAGCGCTACTTCTCCCGTGCGACGCGTGGCGGCAGCTCACTGGATGCCGGACGTTATTACAACGACCAGCCAGTGGACTATCTCTTCTGGCAGGGTATGGCGCAGAGAAAACTTGGCGATGACGCAGAGGCGGACGCTTTGTTCAATAGCTTCCTGCAATGGGTTGAGTCGCATCACGACAACGTGCCGGATGTCGATTTCTTTGCCGTATCGCTACCCGACCTGGTGGTGCTGGATACCTCAGCACAAGCAAAACACCAGCAACACTGCCTGTTTATCAATGCGCTTGGGCATCTGGGGCTGGGAAATAGCGCCGCCTGTCAGCGTGAACTTGATCAACTCCTGCAACTCAATCCGGCACATGACAAGGCATTACTGCTGCGTCACGCCATTAACGTAAGGCTTTTCCAGTAACACCCGAAACGGGTGGGGGTAACCTCACCCGAAACCTACTGTACCCTGCGTTTCCCTGAAAGAGGAATCATAATGAATAACGCGCAGACACATTTAAAGATTGGTTACGTCTGGACTATCTGCCTGGTTGCGGCCTGCGGAGGTTTACTGTTTGGCTATGACTGGGTGGTGATCGGTGGGGCAAAACCCTTCTATGAAGCATATTTCTCGATTACCGATCCGGCACAATCCGGCTGGGCGATGAGTTCCGCGCTGGTTGGTTGTATCTTTGGCGCGCTGATTTCCGGCTGGTGCGCCGATAAATTTGGCCGAAAAATGCCGCTGATTCTCTCAGCGATCCTCTTTAGCGCTTCCGCCTGGGGAACCGCCGTCGCCAGTAACTTCGATATGTTTATTGTTTATCGCATCGTTGGCGGCGTGGGGATTGGTCTGGCGTCTGCGCTAAGCCCACTGTATATCGCCGAGGTTAGCCCCGCTGAAAAGCGTGGTCGCTTTGTGGCCGTTAACCAGCTCACCATCGTCATTGGCGTGCTGGCGGCGCAGCTTATCAACCTGATGATTGCCGAACCTGTTGCCACAGGCGCTACGCAGCAGGCAATTGTTGAAAGCTGGAACGGTCAGACGGGCTGGCGCTGGATGTTTGGCGCAGAATTAGTGCCCGCGGTAATTTTCCTGGTGCTGATGTTCTTTGTTCCTGAATCGCCGCGCTGGCTGGTGAAAGCGGGAAAAGCCGATCGTGCGCGCGCCATGCTGCAGCGCATTGGTTCGGCGGAATATGCCGGGCAAACGCTGAAAGAGATTGAACATACGCTGCAAAAAGATAATCACAAGGTCGCGTGGTCAACGCTGTTACAACCGCAGATCAAACCGATCGTGATTATTGGTATGGTGCTGGCAGTGTTTCAGCAGTGGTGTGGGATCAACGTTATTTTCAACTATGCGCAGGAGATCTTCGCTTCTGCCGGATTCGACATCAACGGTACGTTAAAATCGATCGTGGCGACAGGGATCATCAATCTGGTCTTTACCCTTGCCGCTCTGCCACTGGTGGACAAAATTGGGCGTCGTAAACTGATGCTGTTCGGTGCATCAGGGCTGACGGTTATCTACGTACTCATTGCCGGGGCATACGGGTTGGGCATTATGGGCTGGCCGGTTTTGGTTCTGGTGCTGGCGGCGATCGCTATTTATGCCCTGACGCTGGCTCCGGTGACCTGGGTGCTGCTGTCTGAAATTTTCCCTAATCGCGTTCGTGGGTTGGCGATGTCGCTGGGGACGCTGGCGCTGTGGATTGCCTGCTTCCTGCTGACCTATACCTTCCCGCTGCTCAATGCGAGTCTGGGCGCGTCGGGAAGCTTCCTGCTGTACGGTGTGATTTGCGCGATGGGCTTCATATATGTTCTGCGTAATGTACCGGAAACCAAAGGCGTGACGCTGGAAGCGCTGGAAGAACAGCTGGCGGCGCAACATACAAAAGCTGGCACATCAGCCCAGCAACGAAGCGCCCGATAATGGATGGTCTGCTGACGCTACAAAACGCACATCTGCGGATGTGCGTAGACTCGCAGGGCGGTTCGCTATTAAGTCTGGTTTCGTTACAACATCAACAGGCCATTTTACGCGAAGGTCATGGTCAGCAACCCGGTGATTGCGGCCTGTTCCCGATGCTGCCGGTCGCGAATCGGGTGGCGGGAAATCGTTTTATGCTGCGCGGTGAAGAGGTGGTTTTACCTCAACATGGCGCAGATGACACCTTTTTCCTGCACGGTGACGGCTGGCTGCAACGCTGGCAGGTTATCACTGTCACCCAAAGCGGTTGTTTGCTGCAGTTGCGCAGTTGGCATCCCTGTGGCTACGACTATACGGCGCAGCTTTGCTATCAACTGGAAACCTCGAGCCTGCACGCCTCGTTGACGCTCACTCATTGCGGTGAGCAGCCAATGATTTACGGCTGCGGGTTCCATCCGTTTTTCGCCTTTGATAAGCGCAGTACGGCGCAGTTCACCGCAAGCGGCTACTGGCCTGAGGGGGAGCAGCATCTGCCGCTGGAATGGCAACGTGATATCCCTTCAGCGGCTGATTTCATGCATGCGCAATACGGTGAGGATAGCTGGCTGAATGTCGGATATTCTGGCTGGAGCGGGCGGGCCGTTATTCATCGTGATGTGATGAAAGTCACGATTTTAGCGCAAACTCCGTGGTTGATGCTGTTCAGAATGTCGGGTGAGGAGTTCCTGTGTCTGGAGCCGCAAACGCATCCGGTGAATGCCCACAACATGCAGGGGCAGCCGGGATTGCAGGTTTTAGCGCAGGGAGAACGCTGCCATTTTGCGATGCAAATTAGCGTCGAATAGGGCAAAAATCATGTTATCTGCCTGTTAATGCTCTCTTGCGCCAGCCTGCGTTTGTCGCCAGACTATCGCCTCCAAACGGGAGGGATTCATGGCTTTGCATTCCACGCGCTGGCTGGCGCTCGGTTATTTCACCTACTTCTTTAGCTACGGTATCTTTCTGCCTTTCTGGAGCGTCTGGCTCGAAGGGTTAGGGCTGACGCCGGAAACCATCGGTTTACTGCTGGGGGCGGGGCTGATTGCCCGTTTTCTCGGTAGTTTGCTGATTGCGCCGCGTGTGAGCGATCCCTCTCGGCTGATCTCAGCGTTACGTATTCTGGCCCTGTTGACGCTGGTGTTTGCGCTGGCCTTCTGGGCGGGAACCAACGTGGCGTGGCTGATGGTGGTGATGGTCGGTTTTAACCTGTTTTTCTCACCGTTGGTACCGCTGACCGATGCGCTGGCCAACACCTGGCAGAAACAGATAACCATGGATTACGGTCGGGTGCGACTGTGGGGATCTGTGGCTTTTGTGATCGGCTCCGCGCTAACCGGCAAACTGGTGAGCCTGTTTGACTATCGGGTGATCCTGGTCCTGCTATCGCTTGGCGTCGCCTCGATGCTGCTGGGCATGATGATTCGCCCGAGCGTGCAGCCAGCGGGTGAAAACCGTCAGCATGAGAATGCGGGATGGCCCGCCTGGCGCGCGCTGATAACCCAGAGCTGGCGTTTTCTTGCTTGCGTGAGTCTGCTACAGGGTGCGCATGCTGCGTATTATGGTTTCAGCGCCATCTATTGGCAGTCTGCCGGATATTCCGCTTCGGCGGTGGGCTATTTATGGTCACTAGGTGTGGTGGCGGAGGTGATTATTTTCGCGCTTAGCCACAAGCTGTTCCGTCGCTTCAGCGCCCGCGATCTGCTGCTGCTTTCCGCCGTTTGCGGGGTGGCGCGTTGGGGATTGATGGGCTGGAGCACCGAGCTGCCGTGGCTGATCGTGGTGCAAATCCTCCATTGCGGAACCTTTACCGTCTGCCACCTGGCGGCAATGCGTTATATCGCGGCACGCCAGGGGAGCGAAGTTATTCGTTTGCAGGCGGTGTATTCCGCGATAGCGATGGGCGGCAGTATCGCCATCATGACCGTATTCGCGGGCTATCTGTACCAGAATCTGGGCAGCGGCGTGTTCTGGGTGATGGCGCTGGTGGCGCTCCCGGCAATCGTTCTGCGCCCGAAGGTGGTCGCGCAGCCTGCAACGTTATGATTCGAGGATTTTGCGGATCTGCTGCTGCTGATGCGGCGTAAGCGCCAGATCCGCATGAATCAACGGGGGTGAAAATAGCGGTAACGGCGTGGTGTAAGGCGTAATAATCAGCGTTACGCCGCGCGGGGCACCCTCTTTTTGAAAGTCCTGCATCGGCATATGTTTTACGTTGAGCGGCAGCAGCGTCAGTTCGCGCAGCTGTTGCTCTATATGCACTTCAAGTTGTTCGTTACTACCGGTCAGCAGGATAATCTGCTTTTCGTGTAAATCCTTCTCCTGCATCAGCCAGGCGCCGAAAATAACGGCCACCAGCCCGATCTCTTCTTCGGAAAATTGCACATCGTATTCGGCCTCGAAGCCGTGAATTGCCTCACGGGTAGTACGAACCAGCCGGGGATAAAGGCGGCTGAACTCCTCCGGCAGCGTGTTATCAATGCCGATGGCAAACACGCTGCGGTTCAGTGCCTGAGCCAGGTGGATATACAACTGGTCATTCAGCCCTTGCTCATCGCTGAAGCGCACATTGCCATACTCGCGAAAACGCAGCACCAGCCGCGCAATAGCAAGACGCAAGCGGCGATCCTGCTGGTGATTATCGCGGATGGGATCGGGGATGCGAAGCATTGAGAACAGCAACGCCATAAACAGCGATTCGCCCAGCGGTGCACTCTGCATGACGTGGCGCTGCCAGTGACGGCCAATTTCCTCTGCGAGAGGATATTCCGCGCAGGATTGCGCCCAGCGTTGCTGGAGTGGGTTAAACTCCGGGGTGATCCCCGCATGGTGCTGTAGCAGGCAATACTGTAAATACAGGCGCAGGAACTGGATGTCACGACACTCAAACGGCTTCTGCAAGCGCCGGGAGCACAGATTAATGAGCGCATGCAGATTGGTGTCGTCATACAGCGTACGTGCGATCCCCCGTTGTTTTAGTTCTGCTTTTAACGCCGGGGTAAACTGCTGGGCGATAAAGGCAGGACAAATCCGCAGGCCACGGCGCAGCCACTGCAACAGACACAGACGCTGATTTAGCGGGGTTCCTTCGATCGTATAGCCACCATTCTGCGCGGTGGCTATCGCGAGCCGGTGATAGCGCTGGATTTCGAGTCCTGCGCCAATAATATCTTCCTGAACCGTGGCATCATCGACACCGTTGAGGCTGCTGAAGGTTTGTGTAGTAGCGATTTGCCCCGGCAGGAAAAGCGTCAGCAGCACCTGGCAACGGCGCTGGGGAGCGGAAAGTACAGATGGTGGGGCAAGCGTTGACATCATCTGTAGGATCTCCCGTGAGTATGTTTGATAAGAATAGTTAAAGTTTGCGCATAGATTTGAGGAATGGAAAGCTTTACGCCAGGAATGCTGGGGAGCGTCACAGAATTTTTAACGTGCGGAACAGATAGCGGTAGTGGAACGCAGCGCGTTAATCCGCTTTTTCACTGTTTTATCTTTTGTTTAGATATGCCAGAGATGTACTGCATGTCATGTTAAACATGATGGAGAATATTTTATTCCGCTATGGGGTTCCGTTCACCCCAGCGTTATCACTTCTCTGAATCATAGATACCCGTGAACGTGCAAGGGAGGCTCACCGCCGCCTCCCTTGCATCCCAGGCTCCCGGCGGGATTGTTAAGGGTACGGCGATAGTACCCTTAACACGTTCACAGGCAGTATCGTTTCAGAGAAGTGAAAAACATAAGGTGAACGTAGCAATATACCGGAGGCAACAGATTCATTACCTCCGAAACAGCTGTCTGGCGTTACTTACCACGACTCAGCGTTAATCCCACATCGCCGCCGGGATGCACCGCCAGCAGCGTCTCCTTTGAGTAGCCGCTTTCACTCATCAGGCAGGCGCAGGCGGCGTCAAAGATAGCCAGCACCAGTAAAATTGATGTGGTGGCCAACATGTTCAGCGGGTCGGCCTCACGCTGGACGCCGGTGGAAATCACCAGCCTCGACGCTTTAGCAATGGCTGAGTCGGCGTTTTCAGTCACGCTCAGAATCGACACATTTCGCGCAGTCAGTCCGGGCAGCAGCCGGGTGAGTTCGTCCGAATTCCCCCCACGCGACAGCATAATCACCAGGTCGTTGGCGCGTAAAAAACCGAGATCGCCATGCGCCGCGTCCGTCGCGTTGAGGTAGATCGCTGGGCGTTCCACGCACGCAAGCATATGCGCCACTTTACGCGCTGCGATGCCGGAGGTACCGACGCCGGTGACGACGATTTTCCCCTGACAGCCGCGCAGCTCCGCCATCAGAGACTGCCAGAGCGGTTCAGTCAGATGCTGCCCCAGACCCGCCAGGGCATCGCTATAGAGCTGAAATACGCCGGTGGCCTGAGACCAGGAGTCGCTCATGCGTCCTCCTGCATCAACTGGCGGTATTTCATATGATCCTGATACATCTCGTGGAATACCCGATATTTGCGATCGTAATACTGCTTAATGCGATTTGTTTGCGGGGTAACTGTTTTACCAATCCGACTCATCGCCGACATCGCTTCCGGGAATGTTTCGAATACGCCCGCGGCGATAGTTCCCATCATAGCACCACCCAGCAGCATGGCTTCGCTCTCTTCAGGCAGCAGCATCGCGCAGCCGGTGGCGTTGGCATGTTCCTGAACGAAGATTGGGTTTTTCGTCCCGCCGCCGCTGGCCATTATCGTATCGATGGTGTAGCCGCTTTGATTCATCGTTTCAATGATATGGCGGGTTCCCAGCGCAATGGCCTGGATGGTCGCAAGGTACTGTAGCGCCATATCTTCCGGCGTACGTGACAGTTTCAGTCCGGTGATGGCGCCCGTGAGCGTTGGGTTAGCGCGCGGCGAGCGATTGCCGTGGAAATAGGGCAGGATGTGCATATCGCGGGTTAAAAATGCGATATCTTCCGGTTCACCGGCCATTTTACGCAACAGCGCATTCAGCACTTCGTAAATGGTCTGCCCCTGAGATTTAGCCTGCGCCAGCAGGGTTTCGTAGCAAGGATGCGACTGAATAACGTGGTCGATTAACGCCCCGGTTGCCGACTGTCCACCTTCGTTAAGCCAGTATTCTGGCAGCACGGCTGAGTAGTAAGGACCCCAGACGCCGCCGATAAAACGCGGCTCTTTGGAAATCGCCATGTGTCCAGTGGAAGTGCCGCCAATCAGCGCGATACGACGGTCAAAATCCGCCACCTCGCCGGAAACACCGCTTGCCCCGAGCGTGCCGAGGGTACCGGCGTGGGCATCGATGATCGAGACGCTGACAGCGGTCCCCGGAATCAGCCCCATTTCGCTGGCGGCGCGCGCGGATAGCCCGTGACCGAGCGGTTCGCCCATGGTTTTCACGTAGCGACCAATTTTGGCAGCATCATGCTCCAGCAAATCTTCCAGCCCAATCTGGCGGAAATAGCTGGCATCCCATTTGTCTTCATGGCCCATATAGGTCCATTTACACACCGTCGAACACAATGAGCGCGTGTCATCGCCCGTTGCGCGCCAGGTCAGGAAATCGGGCAGGTCAAAGTAGTATCCCGCATTGGCCCAGGTGTTGGGCATATGTTGCTTCAGCCATAGCAGTTTTGGCGTCTGCATTTCCGGGGAGATAATGCCGCCAACGTAGTCCAGCACCCGATGATGCAGGGCGTTGATGCGCTCGGCCTGAGTAATGGCGCGGTGATCCATCCACACAATGATGTTCTGTTCGCTGCGCCCGGACGGGCTAATGGTCAGCGGTTTACCTTCTTTGTCCAGCACCACTAGTGAACAGGTCGCGTCAAAGCCGAGACCTTTCACCTGGATAGGGTTGATATCCGACTGGTTAATCGCATCGCGAACCGCGTTACACACCGCCTGCCAGATGTTATCGGAAGACTGCTCAACAAAATCGGCCTGCGGGCGGTAAATCTCGATGGCCCGGCTGGCCTGACCGACCATTCTGCCGTTGAGATCAAACACGCCAGCACGGGCGCTTCCGGTTCCGACATCCACACCAATAAAGTAACTTGCCATAATTTTTTCTCCTGAAATCAGGCTTTACGATTCTGTAATGCGATAAAGAGGATCAGCACCGCGCCCCACAGCGCCATCGTCAGATAGCTGCTGACCCCCAGCAAGTTAAGGCCGCTTTCCAGCATTTGCAGCACAATCAGTGCCAGCACCAGGCCGATAATGCGCCCGAAGCCGCCATCCGGGTTGATACCGCCGAGGACGGAGGCAAGGATGGTGACCAGCAGGTAGGATTCACCGTATCCGGCTTTAGCTGAGTTGAATTTCGCCATCATCAAAATGGCGGCGACCCAGCCGAGCAGGGCAGAAATCACGTACACCGAAATTTGTACCCGTACGGTATTTACGCCGCTGTAGCGGGTAGCCTGTTCATTGGAACCAACGAGATACAGGCTACGCCCAAGCGTGGTGTGTTCCAGCAGTACCCACAGCAGGATTGCCACCAGGAAAAAGAGCAGTAGCGCCACCGGAATACCGGCAATCGTGGCGTTACCAAGGTACTGAATGGCGGTCGGGAAACCGGAAATCACCGTCCCGTTGGAAAGCAGAATATTCAGCCCGGAGATAAGCGTCATCGTGCCGAGCGTGGCGAGAATAGGCGAGACCCCGACCCAGGCAATCAGCGCACCGTTGAGCGTGCCGATAGCCACCGCCACGGCAGCGCCTGCCAGCAGTGCCAGCACCAGAAACAGCGGGTTATCCGGATGGGTGACGATAATCGCCGCCATCACCAGCGAGCATGCGTTCGCCCCGGCAATAATCGACAAGTTAATGCCGCCGGTCAGCATGGTCATGCCCATCCCGAGGGCCAGCATGCCGAGGATTGGTAGCTGTGAGCCAATCGACTGGAAGTTAGCGACGCTGAAGAAACGGCTGCCGAGCAGGGCCGAGAAGACCAGGGCAACGACCACAATAATCACGCATTGCAGGCGAATGATGGCATCACCGGGTAAAAATCTGGCGATTGTTTTCATCTCAAAGCTCCCTTGCCAGTTTGCGTTTTTCGTTCCAGGCCGTGGCGCTAATGCTGACCAGGATAATGGCGCCGCTGAACACGGTGTGCCAGTAAGAGGAGACGCTGAGCAGCGTCAGGCCATTTTGTAAGAAGGCCAGCAGAATCACGCCAAGCAGGGTTCCGGTCAACGTACCGCGCCCGCCGCTCATGCTGGTTCCGCCGAGTACTACCGCCGCCAGCACCGTCAGCTCAAAGCCGAGCAGCGAATTGGGCGCAACAGACTGGGTGATTTGCGCCTGAACCACGGCGGCAACGCCTGCCAGAATGCCCATGTAACCATAGACGTAAAAATGCAGCTTCAGCAGATTCAGCCCCAGGCGCGAGGCCGCGTCGCGGTTGCCGCCCATGGCGTAAACCTGACGGCCAAGACGGGTATAGTTCATCAGCACGGCGGTAAAGATGATCACCGCCGCCAGGCACAGCAGGGGCAGGGTCAAACCGTAGTCGTAGCCATCCGCCGCGGTGAACGAGAACCAGTTAATGCCGTTCATAAACCAGTCCGGGAAGCCGTACAGCCAGGTGCCTTTGGTGGCGTAAACCAGCAGACCGTAGTAGACGTTCAGCGTGGCGATGGTAATGATGATTGCCGGAACGCGTAGCCAATAGACCAGAAAACCGTTGATCAGCCCAAGCAGCAGCCCCACCGCAATGGCGATGATTAACGCCAGCGCGAAGTTACCGCCGTGACCGATAACCCAACTGGCCATTGCATACTGGGCTATCGCGGTCATCGCCGGAAATGAGATGTCGATCCCGCCGGAAATCAGCACCACAAACAGCCCACAGGCCAGTATGCCGAGAATCGCGTAGCTGGTGGCCACATCCGTCAGGTTCCCCAAAGACAAGAACTCGTCGGTGCTGATGCTCAGCCCAACGGCAAGGGCTACAACCAGCAGGCCCAGCCAGAACTCATGTTGCCCGATTAAACGGGAGAGATGCATCTTATTCATTGATTACCTCGACCACTTCAGCAATCTCCTCTTCACGGCATTGATGAGGATTAAATTCCGCCACCAGCTTGCCGCGACGCATTACCAGCACGCGGTGGCTGTTGTAATACGCTTCCGGGATTTCATCGCAAATCATCAGCACCGCCATACCCTGTCCCGCTAAATCGCGGGCTATCTGGTAAATGCCCTCTTTGTTGGCGATATCCACGCCAACGGTAGGCGAGTCGAGGATCAGGATGCGGGGATTGGTCGCCACCCATTTGGCAATGGCGATACGCTGGGCATTACCGCCGGAAAGGGTTTTGACCGGCAGGTGCGGATCGGAGACTTTAATGTTCAACTCGCGGATCAAATCGGCGACCAACTTTTGCGCTTTACGGTGATCGAGCAGGCCGCTACCGGTGTGCAGTTGATCAAACACCGTGACGATGGTGTTGTCGTAGATCGACTGCTCCATGATCAGCCCCTGCGTCAGGCGATCTTCTGAGACATAGCCGATCCCGTGTTGGATGGCGTCATGGTTATTGCGCAGAGTAACTGGCTGACCGTTAATGCGAATCTCGCCACTTTCCGGGTGCGTCATACCAAACAGGCTCAGACAAAGCTCAGTGCGCCCGGCACCCAGCAGACCAACAATGGAGACGATCTCGCCGCCGTGCAGCGACAGATTAATGTTTTGGTATTTGCCTCTGCGGCTCAGATTGCGCAGCTCAAGCAGCGGCTCTTGCTCAATCGCGGGCCTTTCCGGCAACGGGCTGTAGTGGAAGCGTTGTCCGGTCATCAGGAAGGCCAGCTCGTGGCTGTCGAGTTCGCTGGCAGGGTATGTGCCCACCAGTTTGCCGTCGCGCATTACGCTGATGCGGTCAGCCACTTCCATCACCTCATCCAGACGATGGCTGACAAACACGACGCAAATTCCGGCCGCTTTCAGTTCATTAACTACTCGCAGCAGGCCATTAACCTCCTGGCGGGTTAGCGAGGCGGTGGGCTCGTCCATAATCACCAGACGCGCATCGGCGGCAATCGCCCGGCAAATGGCGACCAGCTGTCGATCAGCAATTGAGAGTTTTTCAACTTTTTTATCGGGATCGATATTCACCCCAATACGTTTCATGGCTGCCAGCGCCTGCTGCTTCATGGCACCACGACGCACCCAGATATCACCACCCGGCAGATAGCGGTTGACCGCGATATTTTCTGCGACGCTAAAGTTGGGGAACAATGACAGGTCCTGATAAATAACCTGAATGCCATAATGCGAAGAGAGCTGCGGCGTCAGGTGATGGAACAATTTGCCATCAAGTAAAATCTGCGCGCCTTTTTCTGGGTGATAAACCCCGGAGATCACTTTAATAATGGTACTTTTACCACAGCCGTTTTGACCCGCCAGACAGTGAACTTCGCCTTTTCTCAGCGTCAGATTCACGTTATCCAGCGCCAGCACGCCCGGGAATTGTTTGCTGATATTCTCAAGAGTGATAAATGCGGTGGTGTCTGCCATGGACAATACCCCTGCGCGCGTCCGGGGGGACGCTGAGTGTTAGTTTGGTTGATAGCGCCGACCAGGCGGTCGGCGTTAAGGTTCCCTGGTGTTGGCTAAAGCCTTAGAAATCAAGTGATTGTGCGTTGTCTTTGGTGACTTCGAGGATCTTGTTAAAGCGGATCACTTTCTTCTCCGTGTCGATATCGGCTTTCCCTAAACCATCGATACTCAGATCGGCGTTCACTTCTTTGCCCTGCAACAGCTGATCGGCAACAGTGACCAGCGCGTAGCCCGCGTCTTTTGGATCCCACAGCAGCGCTTTTTTGATATCACCGCGCATCAGGTAAGGTGCAGCCTGCGCTGGCATGGCGATCCCGACGACGGCGATCTTATCTTTGGCGCGTTTTTTCTGCACAGCCTGACCCGCACCGATTGGACCCAGTGAGCCGAAGCCGATAATGCCCTTCATCTGCGGGTAGGTTTTCATCAGATCCAGCGTTGTGGCGTAGGATTTATCGATGCTTTCCGCGACCGGCAGACGTGAAGTGACTTCGAACATTTCCGGATATTTTTCTTTCTGGTACTTAATTGCATAATCCGCCCACGCGTTATGCAGTGGGACCGTCAGCGAACCAACATAGATGGCATATCCGCCTTTGCCGCCCATATTTTTCGCTAACTCATCGACGTTGGCCTGTGCGTATTTTTCACTGTCGATGGTTTCGATATCCCATTGGCCAATTTGCTCATCCGGGGATTCGTGCGTCAGCACCACGATGCCTTTATCGCGCGCTTTTTTCAGTACCGGCTCAAGGACCTTGGCATCATTCGGCACCACGATGATCGCATTAACGTTTTTGGCGATCAGATCCTCAATCACTTTCACCTGCTGCGCCGGGTCCGGCGTTGAAGGTCCGGTCTGGTAAGCATTCACATCCAGTTTTTTTGCTGCTTCATTTACGCCGGTTTCCATCCGGTTAAACCATGGGATCCCGGTGACTTTGGCAACCACAGCAATTTCATATTTTTCCGCCGCAAAGGACGTGCCGGACAACATGCATGCAGAAACCAGGGTTGCACTGAGTAATGCGAGTTTGAATTTCATAGTTGTACCTTTCGTAGGGGGCAGGACATGTCACGGCGTGAAGTTAACAATGAATGGAAGAGGGAATGAATCATAAGTTTTGCGAATGTGATCTAAGCCCATTGTTGTGAATTTATGGAAATAAAATGGTTAATAATTAGTTAAATTTGCATGGTTTTACATTCAGTCGTTTAAATTAAGTGTTAATTAAATATTAAAATGAAACCATTAATTAACATATCGTTATCATTTGGCTTAAGTTTTGACGCCGAAAAGGTGTTTGAGGGGAATTTCCCGAAGAAGAAATTATCGAAATTGAGAACTGAATCGATACCGGAAAAGGGTGCTCATTATTTTTTCGTTCAATGGTATCCTCAGCACACTTTCGCCAAACCAGGCATCATTATTTGTGGCGGTGTAGATTTTCATCGTGGAGAACTCATGCAAGGCGTTAAACGTATCATTATCACGTTGTTTCTCGCTGTCCTGTCCTTTGGCGCAGGCGCGCATCCCCACAGCTTTATCCATCTGAAAACTGAGATAGTGAGCGAGAATGACCAGTTCGTCGCGCTGAAAATGCGCTGGACGATGGATGAAATTACCTCGGCGGATCTGCTTTACGATGCGGGGAATGCCAAACCTGGTGATGAGATCTGGAAGAAACTGGCGGCGGAAGTGATGGCCAACGTTCTCGGGCAGCACTATTTCACCGAAGTGTGGCACGACGGGAAAAAGGTAAAGTTTAAAAACAGGCCGACGGAATATGGCATGGCGCGGGAGGAACACCAGGCAGTGCTGACGTTCGTTTTGCCGCTGGCCGAAGCTCAGCCGCTGAGTGGTCAAAAATATACCATTTCAACCTTCGACCCGACCTACTACGTTGATATGAGCTATGACAAAGATAGCGACGCCAGGCTGGGGCAGTCCATAAGCCAAAAATGCCGGATTTCAGTACATACGCCGACGCCGAATGAACAAACGTTGAGCTTTGCGCAGTCGCTGGATAAAGAAGACGCACCGCCGGAGGATATGGAGTTGGGTAAACAGTTTGCACAGACGGTAACGCTGCAATGTCAGTAGTGTATCAACAACGTGCAGCCAGACGTCGCTGGCTGACGCTATGGCCGCTGGGTGTCTTTTTGCTGTTGGCGGCAGGCGGCATACTGTGGCTATGGCAGGCCTGGCCGCAGGTGATGATGAAAAGTGTCGTCTGGCAGCGCGACGTTAACCAACAGATGAGCGGGTTGCTGAAAGCGGTTGCTGCCAGGCCGGCCCAGGCCGGGGGATCGCTGCTGCTATTTAGTTTTCTCTACGGCGTTCTGCACGCGCTGGGGCCGGGACATGGAAAAGTCGTTATTACCACCTGGCTGGCAACGCACCCCTCGAAGCTGAAGTCGAGTATTGGCCTGACGCTAGCCTCATCTTTATTACAGGGGCTGTTCGCTATCGGACTGGTGGTTGTGGTGCTTACCATCTTGCAGTTGCCTGCACGACAGCTACATATGAGTAGTTTCTGGCTGGAGAAAGGGAGTTATGCGCTGGTTGGCGTGTTGGGCGTTTTATTGTGCGTCCGTGCGCTGAAGAAATTGCGCCAGCTGCTGCGCCGCCCAAAATTCACTGCCTTCACGCCGCATCATGTGCATCACGAGGGTTGCGGCTGCGGGCATCAGCATTTGCCCGATCCTGAACAGCTGCAAAGTGGTGATGACTGGCGTGCCCGGTTGATGATCGTGCTGTCTATGGGGATGCGCCCGTGCTCGGGGGCCATCATGGTTTTACTGTTCAGCAAAGTGGTTGGCGTGTTTAGCTGGGGTATGGCGTCGGCGCTGGCGATGGCGGCAGGAACCTCTTTGACGATTACGTCACTGGCTCTGCTGGTACACAGTTTCCGCTCGCTGGCGGTGAAACTTAGCGGGCATAAAGCGCCGGTATTGTGGCGACAGATTGGCTGGACGACGCTGGCATTAGCCGGTGGTGCGGTGCTGATCGCTGCTGCGGTAGTGATGTGGATGAGTGCGGTGCCGGTGGGGCGAGGGATAAGACCGTTTTAGCACTGTTGTAGGATGAATGCCTGATGGCGCTTCGCTTATCAGGCCTACGGGGAATTCCCTGGTAGGCCGGATAAGGCGCTAGCCGCCATCCGGCATCAAACGATTAACGCTTCAGCGCATCGCTCAGTTCATCACGCATGTTAGCCAGCATGGCTTTCACTACGCGCGGGTTACCTGCAACGATGTTGCCGGTCGCCATGTAGTTATGACCACCGGTAAAGTCGCAAACCAGTGCGCCAGCTTCACGGGCAATCAGTTCACCTGCGGCGAAATCCCACGGGCGCAGGCCAATTTCGAAATAACCGTCAACGCGGGCTGCGGCAACGTAGGCCAGATCCAGCGCAGCAGAACCGGTGCGGCGGAAGTCCGCACATTCAGTAAACATGTTGCCAAGAATTTTCATGTAAGAAGCGGCGTGCTGTTTGGCTTTGAACGGGAAACCGGTGGCGATGATGGTGCCATCCAGATCGCGGGCGGTGCTGCCACGCAGACGGTAGCCGTTCAGCTGTGCGCCCTGGCCACGGGTTGCGGTGAACAGTTCGTTACGCATTGGATCGTAAACAACGGCGACTTCAGTGCGGCCTTTGATGCGTACTGCGATGGATACCGCGAAGTGCGGCAGACGTTTTACGAAGTTGGTGGTGCCATCCAGTGGATCGATAACCCATTGAACATCCAAATCTTCACCAACATGTTCACCGCTTTCTTCGGTGATGATGGTGTGCTGTGGGTAAGATTTGCGAATCGTTTCGATAATAATCGCTTCGGCGGCTTTATCGACGTTAGTCACGAAATCATTGCTGCCTTTCTGGCTGGTTTCTACAGAGTCTGGGGTTTCGTAGTGTTTGGCAATTACATTACCCGCCTTGCGCGCTGCGCGCACGGCGATGGTCAGCATCGGATGCATCGGTCTCTCTCACTGGATGTTAAAGAACGGGAAAACGGCGCAGAGTATAGCAGCGAGTTCGGAATATGTCTTCGTTTTATGATAATATGCCCGAATAATCTTTAGCCGAAGAAATACAATGCTGCAAAATATTCGAATCGTGCTGGTGGAAACCTCTCACACTGGCAACATGGGCTCTGTAGCCCGCGCAATGAAAACCATGGGTTTAACCAATCTGTGGCTGGTAAATCCACTGGTTAAACCGGACTCCCAGGCCATCGCCCTGGCAGCGGGAGCCAGTGATGTGATCGGCAGCGCGCAGATCGTCGATACGCTCGATGAAGCGCTGGCGGGCTGTAGCCTGGTGGTAGGCACCAGTGCGCGTTCCCGCACGCTGCCGTGGCCGATGCTGGATCCGCGTGAATGCGGTTTAAAAAGTGTCTCTGAAGCGACGAACTCGCCGGTGGCGCTGGTCTTTGGTCGTGAACGTGTTGGTTTGACCAACGAAGAGCTGCAGAAGTGCCATTATCACGTCGCCATTGCCGCGAACCCGGAATACAGTTCGCTCAACCTGGCGATGGCAGTGCAGGTCATCTCTTATGAAGTGCGCATGGCCTGGCTGGCGACGCAGGAAAGCGACAAGACCGTAGATTACGAAGAAGCAGAGTATCCGCTGGTCGATGATTTAGAGCGTTTTTACGGTCATCTGGAGCAAACGCTGCTGTCAACCGGGTTTATCCGTGAAGGGCACCCGGGGCAGGTGATGAATAAGCTGCGCCGTCTGTTTACCCGTGCGCGTCCAGAAAGCCAGGAGTTGAACATCCTGCGCGGGATTTTAGCTTCAATCGAGCAGCAGAATAAAAGCAAGTAACTGTACTAATGCCGGATGCGCTTCGCTTATCCGGCCTACAGGCCGCACGATTCGTAGGCCAGATAAGCGAAGCGCATCCGGCAAGTGAAAATGGCACTGAAGGTTAAATACCTGACTAAATTAGTCAAGTAAATAGTTGACTGATTTAGTCGGGAATGTCAGACTTGCCCCTGCTATGCAATACCCCCATTTTACAATAAAAAACCCCGGGCAGGGGCGAGTTTGAGGCTAAGTAAGACATGAGACTGACATCAAAAGGGCGTTATGCCGTGACCGCAATGTTGGACGTTGCGCTCAACTCCGAAACGGGCCCGGTACCGTTGGCTGATATTTCTGAACGTCAGGGAATTTCCCTGTCATATCTGGAGCAGCTGTTTTCCCGTTTGCGTAAAAACGGTCTGGTTTCCAGCGTACGTGGACCAGGCGGCGGGTATCTGCTGGGTAAAGATGCCGGCAGCATCGCAGTAGGTGAAGTGATTAGCGCTGTTGACGAGTCTGTAGATGCGACCCGTTGCCAGGGCAAAGGCGGTTGTCAGGGCGGCGATAAATGCCTGACCCACGCGCTGTGGCGCGATCTGAGCGATCGTCTGACCGGTTTCCTCAACAACATTACGTTGGGCGAACTGGTAAATAATCAGGAAGTCCTGGATGTGTCTGGTCGCCAGCATACCCATGACGCTCCACGCACTAATCGTGCTCAAGACGCGATCGACGTTAAGTTACGCGCATAATAAAAGTATTTTAGAATCAGGCCGGGGTGCTACACACCCCGTTAACTCGGTCGTACATCCAGCCGGTTGCCTGATTCCTTGCATTGAAGCGATGTACGGAGTTTATAGAGCAATGAAATTACCGATCTATCTCGATTACTCCGCAACCACGCCGGTGGACCCGCGTGTTGCCGAGAAAATGATGCAGTGTCTGACCCTGGACGGAAACTTTGGTAACCCAGCGTCTCGTTCACACCGTTTCGGCTGGCAGGCTGAAGAGGCGGTAGATATCGCCCGTAACCAGATTGCCGACCTCGTGGGCGCTGACCCGCGTGAAATCGTATTTACTTCCGGTGCGACTGAATCCGATAACCTGGCGATTAAAGGTGCAGCCAACTTTTATCAGAAAAAAGGCAAGCACATCATCACCAGCAAAACCGAACACAAAGCCGTGCTGGATACCTGTCGTCAGCTGGAGCGTGAAGGGTTTGAAGTTACCTACCTCGCCCCGCAGCGTAACGGCATTATCGACCTGAAAGAACTTGAAGCGGCAATGCGTGACGACACCATCCTCGTGTCCATCATGCATGTGAACAACGAAATCGGCGTGGTGCAGGATATCGCGACTATCGGCGAAATGTGCCGTGCTCGCGGCATCATCTATCACGTTGATGCGACCCAGAGCGTGGGCAAACTGCCTATCGATCTGAGCCAACTGAAAGTTGACCTGATGTCCTTCTCCGGCCACAAAATCTATGGTCCGAAAGGTATCGGCGCGCTGTACGTTCGTCGTAAACCGCGTATTCGTATTGAAGCGCAGATGCACGGCGGCGGTCACGAGCGCGGTATGCGTTCCGGTACGCTGCCTGTGCACCAGATCGTCGGCATGGGTGAAGCATACCGTATCGCTAAAGAAGAGATGGAAACCGAGATGGCGCGCCTGCGCAGTCTGCGTAACCGTCTGTGGAACGGCGTGAAAGATATGGAAGAGGTGTACCTCAACGGCGACCTCGAGCAGGGCGCACCGAACATTCTCAACGTCAGCTTCAACTTTGTTGAAGGCGAGTCGCTGATTATGGCGCTGAAAGACCTGGCTGTATCCTCCGGTTCTGCATGTACTTCTGCAAGCCTGGAGCCATCCTACGTGCTGCGCGCGCTGGGGATGACCGACGAGCTGGCACACAGCTCAATTCGTTTCTCTTTAGGTCGTTTCACTACCGAAGAAGAGATTGACTATGCCATCAATCTGGTTCGCAACTCCATTGGCCGTCTGCGCGACCTTTCTCCACTGTGGGAAATGTTCAAACAGGGTGTGGATCTGAACAGCATTGAATGGTCACATCACTAATTCGGCACCGATAAGGAGAATTCAACATGGCTTACAGCGAAAAAGTTATCGATCATTACGAGAATCCACGTAACGTGGGCTCTTTTGACAACAGCGACGAGAACGTGGGCAGCGGCATGGTCGGTGCACCGGCCTGTGGCGACGTGATGAAGTTGCAGATCAAAGTCAACAATGAGGGTATCATTGAAGACGCGCGTTTCAAGACTTACGGCTGCGGTTCTGCTATTGCTTCCAGCTCTCTGGTTACCGAATGGGTAAAAGGGAAATCTCTGGACGAAGCACAGGCGATTAAAAACACCGATATCGCCGACGAGCTTGAACTGCCACCGGTGAAAATTCACTGCTCTATTCTGGCTGAAGACGCGATTAAAGCCGCGATTGCGGATTACAAAAGCAAACGTGAAGCAAAATAATTAAGAGTTGAGGTTTTATTATGTCGATTACCTTAAGCGACAGTGCAGCAGCGCGTGTAAATACCTTCCTGGCAAACCGCGGTAAAGGGTTTGGTCTGCGTCTGGGCGTGAGAACCTCCGGCTGCTCAGGTATGGCCTATGTACTGGAATTTGTTGACGAGCCGGCGGCTGAAGATACCGTGTTTGAAGACAAAGGCGTAAAAGTCGTGATCGACGGTAAGAGCCTGCAATTCCTCGACGGTACGCAGTTAGACTTCGTCAAAGAAGGTCTGAACGAAGGGTTTAAGTTCACTAACCCGAACGTGAAAGACGAATGTGGATGCGGCGAAAGCTTCCACGTGTAACGTGCGTCACCCGAAAACCCCACCGTGGCTTCGCTACGTGTGGGGTTTGTTCTAACAGGCTACCCCTGAGAATGTTATGGACTACTTCACCCTCTTTGGCTTACCGGCCCGTTATCAGCTCGATACTCAGGCGCTGAGCCTACGTTTTCAGGATCTACAACGTCAGTATCATCCTGATAAATTCGCCAGCGGTTCCCAGGCGGAACAACTTGCTGCGGTTTCGCAGTCCGCCACTATCAACCTGGCCTGGCAAACGCTGCGTCATCCTTTGATGCGCGCCGAATACTTATTGTCTTTACACGGTTTTGATATCCGCAGCGAGCAGCACACGGTGCGCGATACCGCGTTCCTGATGGAGCAACTGGAGCTGCGTGAAGAGCTGGACGAGATTGAACAGGCAAAAGACAGTCAACGTTTAGATGCGTTTATGAAACGCGTCAGCGAAATGTATAACGTTCGCCATCAACTGATGGTGGAACAGCTGGATAGCGAGACGTGGGACGCAGCGGCAGATACCGTGCGTAAGCTGCGTTTTCTCGATAAACTGCGAAGCAGTGCAGAACAACTCGAAGAAAAACTGCTCGATTTTTAATTTCCGGAAGCGAAAATGGCCTTATTACAAATTAGTGAGCCTGGTCTGAGCGCCGCGCCGCACCAGCGTCGTCTGGCGGTAGGTATCGATTTAGGCACTACCAACTCCCTGGTTGCGACCGTACGCAGCGGCCAGGCCGAAACGCTGGCAGACCATGAAGGTCGCCACCTGTTGCCGTCAGTGGTTCACTATCAGCAGCAGGGCTACTCTGTCGGTTACGATGCCCGCGCCAATGCCGCGTTGGATACGGCAAACACCGTTAGCTCGGTAAAACGCATGATGGGCCGCTCTCTGGCGGATATCCAGGCGCGTTACCCGCATCTGCCATATACGTTCCAGGCGAGCGAAAACGGTCTGCCGATGATTGAAACCGCTGCCGGTTTGCTTAATCCGGTGCGCGTCTCCGCTGATATTCTGAAAGCGCTGGCCGCGCGGGCTACCGAATCGCTGTCCGGCGAACTGGACGGCGTGGTAATCACCGTTCCGGCTTACTTTGACGATGCACAGCGTCAGGGGACCAAAGACGCCGCGCGTCTGGCGGGCCTGCACGTATTGCGTCTGCTGAACGAACCGACCGCAGCGGCGATCGCGTACGGTCTGGACTCCGGTCAGGAAGGCGTGATCGCAGTCTACGATCTTGGCGGCGGTACGTTTGATATTTCTATTCTGCGCCTGAGCCGTGGCGTGTTTGAAGTGTTGGCGACCGGCGGTGATTCCGCGCTCGGCGGCGACGATTTTGACCATCTGCTGGCCGATTACATTCGCGAGCAGGCGGGCGTGGCCGATCGCAGCGATAACCGCGTACAGCGCGAACTGCTGGATGCCGCGATCGCAGCAAAAATCGCGCTTAGCGACGCTGATTCTGTAACGGTTAACGTGGCAGGATGGCAGGGTGAAATCACCCGTGAAACCTTTAATGAACTCATTTCCGCACTGGTCAAGCGTACGCTGCTGGCCTGCCGTCGCGCGCTGAAAGATGCGGGCGTGGAGCCGCAAGATGTGCTGGAAGTGGTGATGGTTGGCGGTTCAACGCGCGTGCCATTGGTACGTGAACGCGTCGGTGAATTTTTTGGCCGCACGCCGCTGACCTCTATTGACCCGGACAAAGTGGTCGCTATCGGTGCGGCAATCCAGGCGGATATTCTGGTCGGAAATAAACCGGACAGCGAAATGCTGCTGCTGGACGTTATCCCGCTGTCTCTGGGACTGGAAACCATGGGCGGTCTGGTGGAGAAAGTGATCCCGCGTAATACCACTATCCCGGTGGCGCGTGCGCAGGACTTTACCACCTTTAAAGATGGCCAAACCGCGATGTCCATTCACGTGATGCAGGGCGAGCGTGAGCTGGTGCAGGACTGCCGTTCACTGGCGCGTTTTGCGCTGCGCGGCATCCCGGCATTGCCGGCTGGCGGTGCGCACATCCGCGTGACCTTCCAGGTGGATGCCGATGGGCTGCTGAGCGTCACCGCCATGGAGAAATCCACCGGCGTTGAGTCCTCAATCCAGGTTAAACCGTCCTATGGTCTGACCGACAGTGAAATCGCCTCCATGATTCAGGATTCGATGAGTTTTGCCGAGCAGGACGTTAAAGCCCGTATGCTGGCAGAACAGAAAGTCGAAGCGGCACGCGTACTGGAGAGTTTATCCGGTGCGCTGAACGCTGATGCCGCGCTGTTAAGCGCCGCAGAACGTCAGGCTATCGACACCGCCGCCGCGCACTTGAGCGAGGTTGCACAGGGTGACGATGTTGACGCGATAGAACAAGCCATTAAAAACGTAGACAAACAAACCCAGGAATTCGCCGCTCGCCGCATGGACAAATCCGTCCGTAGCGCGCTGAAAGGCCATTCCGTGGACGAGGTTTAATATGCCAAAGATTGTTATTTTGCCTCATCAGGATCTCTGTCCCGATGGCGCAGTTCTGGAAGCTGAGACCGGCGAAACCATTCTTGACGTTGCCCTGCGTAACGGTATCGAGATTGAACACGCCTGTGAAAAATCCTGTGCCTGCACAACCTGCCACTGCATCGTACGTGAAGGTTTTGATTCTTTGCCGGAAAGCACGGAAGAAGAAGACGACATGCTGGATAAAGCCTGGGGACTGGAGCCGGAGAGCCGTTTAAGCTGTCAGGCACGGGTAACCGAGGACGATTTAGTGGTCGAAATCCCACGTTACACAATCAATCATGCGCGTGAGCATTAACAGAGGGTAGTATGGGACTGAAGTGGACCGATAGCCGCGAGATCGGCGAGGCGCTGTATGACGCGTTCCCCGACCTCGATCCCAAGACCGTTCGTTTCACCGATCTGCATCAATGGATCTGTGACCTGGAAGAGTTCGATGATGATCCGCAGGCATCGAACGAAAAAATCCTTGAGGCCATTTTGCTGGTCTGGCTGGACGAAGCCGAATAAGTCAACGGGCTGCCCACGGGTGGCCCGTTTTCCTGTATGCGCGAAAATAAGGATAAATAAAATGACAGAAGCCATGAAAATTACGCTTTCCACGCAACCCGCCGATGCCCGCTGGGGTGAAAAGGCGACATACAGCATTAATAATGACGGCATTACCCTGCACCTGAACGGAAAAGATGACCTCGGCCTTATCCAGCGTGCCGCGCGTAAAATCGACGGCCTGGGCATTAAACACGTTCAACTGGACGGTGAAGGCTGGGATACCGAACGTAGCTGGGCGTTCTGGCAGGGCTACAAGGGACCAAAAGGCACCCGCAAAGTTGAGTGGGCCGCTCTGGACGAAGCGCAGCGCAAAGAGCTGGATAGCCGTCTGAAGATTATTGACTGGGTGCGCGATACCATTAACGCCCCGGCAGAAGAGCTTGGCCCGGAACAGCTGGCGCAGCGCGCTGTTGATCTGCTGTGCTCCGTCGCGTGCGATAACGTCTCTTACCGCATCACCAAAGGTGAAGATCTGCGCGAGCAGAACTACATGGGACTGCATACCGTGGGGCGCGGCTCTGAACGTCCTCCAGTGCTGCTGGCGCTGGACTACAACCCAACAGGCGACAAAGAAGCCCCGGTTTATGCTTGTCTGGTTGGTAAGGGAATTACCTTTGACTCCGGCGGTTACAGCATCAAGCAAAGCGCATTTATGGACTCAATGAAGTCCGACATGGGCGGTGCGGCAACGGTCACCGGCGCGTTGGCATTTGCCATCACCCGTGGTCTGAACAAGCGCGTGAAGCTGTATCTGTGCTGTGCGGATAACCTGATTAGCGGTAACGCCTTTAAGCTCGGCGACATTATTCACTATCGCAACGGTAAAAAAGTTGAAGTGATGAATACCGATGCCGAAGGGCGCTTGGTGCTGGCTGATGGCCTGATCGATGCCAGCGCGCAGAAACCGGAGCTGATTATTGATGCAGCTACGCTGACCGGTGCGGCGAAAACCGCGCTGGGCAACGATTACCACGCGCTGTTTAGCTTTGATGATCAGCTGGCTGCTCGCCTGCTGGCAAGTGCGGTACAAGAAAACGAACCGTTCTGGCGTCTGCCGCTGGCAGAGTTCCACCGTAGTCAGTTGCCGTCGAACTTTGCCGAACTGAATAACACCGGCAGCGCGGCTTACCCGGCTGGCGCAAGCACCGCGGCGGGCTTCCTGTCCCATTTCGTGGAAAACTACCAGCAGGGCTGGCTGCATATCGACTGCTCCGCAACCTATCGCAAAGCGCCGGTTGAGCAGTGGTCTGCGGGCGCAACCGGTCTGGGTGTGCGCACGATTGCGAATCTGCTGACCGCATAATTTATTACTGTATTGCCGGATGGCGCTACGCTTATCCGGCCTACATGTATTCATCCAATTTGTGATACTTATGTCCGAAACAAAAAACGAATTAGAAACATTGCTTGAACAAGCGGCGACAGAACCTGCGCATCGTCCGGCATTTTTCCGTACTTTACTGGAATCCACAGTCTGGGTGCCGGGTACTGCCGCAGAAGGCGAGGCGGTGGTTGAAGACAGCGCTCTCGACCTGCAGCACTGGGAAAAAGAGGACGGCACGACCGTGATCCCGTTCTTCACTTCTCTGGAAGCCCTGCAGCAGGCGGTGGAAGATGAGCAAGCATTTGTCGTTATGCCGGTGCGTACGTTATTTGAAATGACGCTCGGCGAAACGCTCTTTCTCAACGCGAAACTGCCGACCGGCAAAGAATTTATGCCGCGTGAAATCAGCCTGCTGATGGGGGAAGAGGGGAATCCGCTCAGCACCCAGGAAGTACTGGAAGGCGGTGAATCGCTGATCCTCTCTGAAGTCGCTGAACCTCCGGCGCAGATGATTGACTCGCTGACTACGCTGTTTAAAACCATTAAGCCGGTAAAACGCGCGTTTCTCTGCTCAATCAAAGAAAGCGCGGAAGCCCAGCCGAATCTGCTGATTGGTATTGAAGCGGAAGGGGATATTGAAGAGATCATCCACGCTGCTGGCAGCGTCGCGACCGATACGCTGCCGGGCGATGAACCTATTGATATCTGCCAGGTGAAGAAGGGTGAGAAGGGCGTGAGCCACTTTATCACTGAGCATATCGCACCGTTCTACGAACGCCGCTGGGGCGGTTTCCTGCGCGACTTTAAACAGAACCGGATTATCTAAATTGTAGGCCGGATAAGCGAAGCGCTATCCGGCTTTTCCAGCTTTATAATTGCGGTTCTACTGGTAAATCGTTGCGCGCTCCCCATTCGCTCCATGCGCCGTCATACAATACGACGTCAGAAATGCCCAGCGTGGCAAGTGCCAGCACGACGACGGCAGCCGTTACGCCGGAGCCGCAGCTGGCGATAATAGGGCGGTCAAAGCTCACGCCGTGGCTGAAGAAAATAGCATCCAGCTCATCGGTGGTTTTCAGTTCGCCGTCACGAACCAGTTCTGTCCACGGTACGTTAAGCGCACCCGGCACATGACCACGTTTCAGACCAGGACGCGGCTCGTCAACTTCGCCATTAAAACGCGCAGCCGGACGGGCATCGACGATCTGCGCCGTTTTTTCATGACTGGCCAGCAGTACATCGGTAACGCGCACAACTGCGTCAGGCGTAAAGGCCACGTTAAATTCACCTTCAGGTAAATCCTCATCGCCTTCCTTGAGCATTAACTCATCGCGCTTCCAGCCTGCCAGACCGCCTGCCAGAATGGAGACATTTTCGACGCCAAATGTCCGCAGCATCCACCATGCACGTGGCGCGGAAAACAGATTACCGTCATCGTAGATAACCAGATGCTTATCCTGATCAACGCCCAGCTCGCGCATCGCAACGGCAAAGGCTTCGGGGCGTGGCATCATATGCGGTAGCGGTGAGGTATGATCGGAAAGTGCTTCAATATCAAAAAAGACTGCGCCAGGAATATGGCCCGCACGATACTCCTCGCCAACATCGCGATCTTCCTGTCCTGGAGGTGCCATCCGGGCATCAAGAATTTGTATTTCCGGGTCGTCAATGTGTTCGGCAAGCCAGTCGGCAGCGACAAAGAAGGCGGTGGTCATAGGCATCTCCATTTTTACCAGGTTTTGGCAAATTGTCGGATGTTTACCGTAAAGCGACAAGTAAAACAGGCTGATTTGTCAGGTGAATCCACATTAATCACTTAAATTAAGACAACGTTGTTCAGTTACTGACTTCCACAGCCGGAAATCTGACGCATAATAGTTGTTCTACGTAGCTAACGGGCCACTACGGCCAGGGATGAAAAATGAAACATTTACGCGTAGCGGCCTGCATGCTGATGCTGGCACTGGTCGGGTGCGATAATAATAACGAAAAATCACCGACGGCTGCGAAACCTGACTCGCCAGCTCCCCAGACTGCGCCAGTAAAAGACAAGGCCCAATTACAAAAGCTGGTGCAACAAAGCCAGGGCAAGTCTCTGACGCTGCTGGATGCCTCAGAGGTCCAGCTCGACGGTGCGGCAACGCTCGTTTTGACCTTCTCCATTCCCCTCGATCCAGAACAAGATTTTTCCCGCGTCGTGCACGTTGTTGATAAAAAAAGCGGCAAAGTGGATGGTGCCTGGGAGCTGGCGCCAAATCTGAAAGAGCTACGCTTACGCCATCTGGAACCTAACCGGGAACTGGTGGTGACCATTGAGCGTGATTTGCTGGCGCTGAATAAAGCGACGTTCGCTATTGATTATGAAAAAAACATTACCACCCGCGATGTACAGCCAAGCGTTGGGTTTGCCAGTCGCGGCTCGCTGTTGCCGGGAAAAGTAATTGAAGGCCTGCCGGTAATGGCCCTCAACGTTAACAGTGTGGATGTGAACTTCTTTCGCGTGAAGCCTGAATCGCTCGGCGCATTTGTCAGCCAGTGGGAATACCGCAATTCGTTGACGAACTGGGAATCTGACAATCTACTGAAAATGGCGGAACTGGTGTATACCGGACGCTTTGATCTCAATCCTGCGCGTAACACCCGTGAGAAGCTGCTGCTGCCGCTGAGCGATATCAAGCCGTTGCAGCAAGCAGGTGTTTACATCGCGGTGATGAATCAGGCTGGACAATACAACTACAGTAATGCCGCTACGCTGTTCACGCTCAGCGATATTGGTGTGTCTGCGCACCGTTACCATAATCAACTGGATGTCTTTACGCAGAGTCTGGAAAACGGCGCTGCGCAGCAGGGTATTGAGGTCACGTTACTCAACGAAAAAGGGCAGACGTTGGCGCAGGCTACCAGCGACGCGCAGGGTCATGTCAAACTGGAGACTGATAAAGACGCGGCTTTATTGCTGGCCCGCAAAGACGGGCAAACCACGCTGCTGGATTTGAAACTCCCGGCGTTGGATCTGGCTGAATTTGATATTGCCGGTGCACCGGGATACAGCAAACAATTCTTTATGTTTGGTCCCCGTGACCTCTATCGTCCTGGCGAAACGGTGATCCTCAACGGATTACTGCGTGACAGCGACGGCAACACGTTGCCCGACCAGCCGGTGAAGCTGGAGGTTGTGAAGCCCGACGGGCAAGTGTTACGTTCGGTGGTTAGCCAGCCGGAGAACGGTCTGTATCGCTTTAGCTGGCCGCTGGACACCAACGCGCCAACCGGTATGTGGCATATTCGTGCTAATACGGGCGACAACCAGTCACGGATGTGGGATTTCCACGTCGAAGATTTTATGCCTGAGCGGATGGCGCTCAATCTCTCCGCCAATAAGATTCCGGTCGCTCCGGCTGATGAAGTGAAGTTCTCGGTAGTGGGCTACTACCTGTACGGCGCGCCCGCTAATGGCAATGCTCTGCAAGGGCAGCTTTTCCTGCGCCCGCTGCGCGAAGCGGTGCAGGCATTACCGGGGTTCCAGTTTGGTAATATTGCTGAAGAAAACCTGTCCCGCAGCCTCGATGAAGTTCAGCTTACGCTGGATGAACACGGTCGCGGCGAAGTGACCACCAACAGCCAATGGCAGGAGACGCATTCCCCGTTACAGGTGATCCTGCAAGCCAGCCTGCTGGAGTCAGGTGGCCGCCCGGTGACGCGTCGGGCTGAACAAGCCATCTGGCCTGCGGACATGCTGCCGGGTATTCGTCCGCAGTTTGCGGCAAAAGCCGTCTATGACTATCGCACTGATACCACCGTGAATCAGCCTATCGTTGATGAAAACAGCAACGCCGCTTTCGACATTGTTTATGCCGATGCGCAGGGCGAGAAAAAAGCGGTGTCCGGTTTGCAGGTGCGTTTGATCCGCGAGCGCCGGGATTATTACTGGAACTGGTCTGAAGGCGAGGGCTGGCAATCACAGTTCGATCAAAAGGATCTGGTTGAAGGTGAGCAGACTCTGGATCTTAAGGCCGATGAAACCGGTAAAGTCAGCTTCCCGGTTGAGTGGGGTGCCTATCGTCTGGAAGTGAAAGCCCCGAATGATGCGGTGAGCAGCGTACGCTTCTGGGCAGGTTATAGCTGGCAGGATAACAGCGACGGCAGTGGGGCCGTGCGTCCCGATCGCGTGACTCTGAAACTGGACAAACCCAGCTATCGTCCTGGCGATACCATGAAGCTGCACGTTGCCGCTCCCGCTGCTGGCAAAGGTTATGCGATGGTGGAATCCAGCGAAGGCCCGCTGTGGTGGCAAGAAATAGACGTACCGGCGGATGGTCTCGATATCTCCATCCCGATCGATAAAACCTGGAATCGCCACGATTTGTATCTCAGTGCGCTGGTGGTTCGTCCTGGCGACAAGTCCCGTTCGGCCACGCCAAAACGGGCGGTTGGTTTACTGCATTTGCCGTTAGGTGATGAAAACCGTCGTCTGGCGCTGGCGCTGGAAAACCCGGCGAAAATACGTCCAAACCAGTCGTTGACCGTCAAGATTAAAGCCAGCGTCAAAAATGGCGACGTACCAAAACAGGTTAACGTGCTAGTCTCTGCCGTTGATAGCGGGGTGTTGAACATTACCGATTACGCCACGCCAGATCCGTGGCAGGCATTTTTCGGACAAAAACGCTATGGCGCGGATATTTATGATATTTACGGCCAGGTGATCGAAGGGCAAGGGCGGCTGGCGGCACTGCGCTTTGGTGGTGATGGCGATGAATTAAAGCGCGGCGGTAAGCCACCGGTTAATCACGTCAATATCGTGGCGCAACAGGCGCTGCCGGTCACGCTCAACGAGCAGGGCGAAGGTACGGTGACGCTACCGATTGGTGATTTCAACGGCGAGCTACGGGTAATGGCACAGGCCTGGACGGCGGATGACTTTGGCAGCAGTGAAAGCAAGGTGATTGTTGCCGCGCCGGTAATTGCTGAACTGAATATGCCGCGTTTTCTGGCGGGGGGCGATACCTCGCGACTGACGCTGGACGTGACTAACCTGACTGACAAACCGCAAACACTGAATATTAAGCTCGCGGCCAGCGGTTTACTGGAGCTGATGGGGCAAGATCCTGCTCCATTGAATCTGGCACCAGGCGTACGGACTACGTTGTTTATTCCGGTGCGTGCGCGGGAGGGGTTTGGCGATGGCGAAATTCAGGCAGAAATTAGCGGTCTGACTTTACCGGGTGAAACGCTGCCAGTTCAGCATAAACAGTGGAATATTGGTGTGCGTCCGGCGTTCCCGGCGCAAACCGTTAATAACGGTGTCGCACTTCAGCCGGGCGCAACCTGGCAGCTTCCGGGCGAAGAACTGACCAACTTCTCCCCTGCAACGATGCAGGGACAACTGCTGTTCAGCGGTAAGCCGCCGCTAAATCTGGCGCGTTATATCCGCGAACTGAAGGCTTACCCTTACGGCTGCCTGGAGCAAACGGCGAGCGGGTTGTTCCCATCCTTATACACCAACGCTGCGCAATTGAAGGCGTTAGGTATTGTGGGCGACAGCGATGAAAAACGCCGTGCTGCAGTTGATATTGGGATTTCTCGTTTAGTGCAGATGCAGCGTGATAACGGCGGTTTCGCGTTGTGGGATAAAAACGGGTCGGAAGAGTACTGGCTGACCGCGTATGTCATGGATTTCCTCGTTCGGGCAAATGAACAGGGCTACAGCGTCCCGGTAGAGGTCATTAACCGTGGCAACGAGCGGCTGCTGCGCTATTTGCAGGATCCCGGAATGTTGTCGATTCGCTATACCGACGACTCTTCAGCAAGCCGGTTTGCCGTACAAGCCTACGCCGCGTTGGTTCTGGCGCGTCAGCAAAAAGCCCCGCTTGGCGCACTGCGTGAGATCTGGGAGCGCCGTGCGCAAGCGGCCTCTGGTTTACCGCTGTTACAACTGGGAATCGCGCTGAAAAATATGGGCGATGCTAACCGCAGTGAACAGGCGTTGACGCTGGCGCTGAATACGCCGCGCCGCGATACGCAACAGTGGATGGCGGATTACGGCAGTGCGTTACGGGATAACGCGTTGATGCTGGCCTTGCTCGAAGAGAACAAGCTCAAACCTGACGTGCAGAATACGCTGCTGAACACGTTGTCAGAACAGGCCTTTGGGCAGCGCTGGCTCTCGACTCAGGAAAATAATGCGTTGTTCCTTGCCGCCCGTACGTTACAGGACTTGCCAGGCACATGGCAGGCGCAAACGTCACTCTCGGAGCAACCGTTAGCCGGGGAGAAATCACAGACGCGTAATCTGGATGCCGATGCGCTGTCCACGCTGAGCGTCACCAATACCGGTAATCAACCGCTGTGGCTGCGTCTGGATGTGAGCGGTTATCCGCAAACCTCACCGACGCCTGCCAGCAACGTTCTGCATATTGAGCGTCAAATTCTGGGGCTCGACGGAAACAGCAAATCGCTGGATTCGCTGCGCAGCGGCGAGCTGGTGCTGGTCTGGCTGGAGGTGAAAGCCAGCCAGAACGTGCCGGATGCGCTGGTGGTCGATTTACTGCCAGCAGGACTGGAACTGGAAAACCAGAATCTGGCCAACGGCAGCGCCAGCCTGCAGGATAGCGGTAGCGAAGTGGCGAATCTGCTTAATCAGATGCAGCAGGCAGATATCCAGCACGTTGAGTTCCGTGACGATCGCTTTGTCGCTGCGGTGGCGGTCAATGAAGGACAACCGGTTACGCTGGTGTATCTGGCGCGAGCGGTGACGCCGGGGACCTACCAGGTTCCCGTCCCACAGGTGGAATCAATGTATGTTCCGCAGTGGCGCGCGACCGGTGCGACAGAGGGACTTTTGATTGTCAGACCGTAAATGATGCGCCGGTTGGGTAAACGCGGCTGTTGGCTCTGGCTGGCAGCCGTTGCGCTATTGATTGTGGCGGCAGTTTGGGCGGCAGATAAAATCTGGCCGCTGCCCTTGCACGAAGTCGATCCGGCACGGGTCGTGGTGGCACATGATGGTACGCCACTCTGGCGCTTTGCCGATGCCGAAGGTATCTGGCGGTATCCGGTAACGATTGATGAGGTGTCGCCCCGCTACCTTGAGGCGCTAATTAACTACGAAGACCGCTGGTTCTGGAAGCATCCCGGCGTCAATCCGTTTTCAGTACTGCGCGCAGCATGGCAGGACCTCTCCTCTGGGCGTGTGGTTTCGGGCGGCAGTACACTCACCATGCAGGTCGCACGATTACTCGATCCCCATCCGCGAACCTTCGGCGGCAAGTTTCGCCAGCTCTGGCGCGCATTGCAGCTGGAATGGCATCTCTCCAAACGCGACATCCTGACACTGTATCTCAACCGTGCGCCGTTTGGCGGTACGCTGCAGGGCGTGGGGGCGGCAAGTTGGGCCTATCTTGGTAAATCACCCGCGCAATTGAGTTACTCCGATGCCGCGCTACTGGCTGTTTTGCCACAGGCACCGAGTCGCCTGCGTCCGGATCGCTGGCCGGACCGTGCCCAAGCGGCGCGTAATAAAGTGCTCGAGCGTATGGCGACCCAGGGTATTTGGTCTGCCAGACAGGTACAGGAGTCGCGTGAAGAACCGGTCTGGCTGGCGCCCCGGCAAATGCCGCAGTTAGCGCCGTTATTCTCGCGCATGATGCTGGGAAAAAGCCGGAGCGATAAAATCGTGACTACCCTTGATGCCGGATTGCAGCGTCAACTGGAAGAGCTGGCGCAGAACTGGAAGGGGCGCTTACCTGCACGCAGTTCGCTGGCAATGATTGTGGTCGATCACACCGATATGAGCGTGCGTGGTTGGGTGGGGTCGGTAGATATGAATGACGACTCCCGCTTTGGTCATGTGGATATGGTGAATGCGATCCGTTCGCCAGGCTCGGTGCTGAAGCCGTTTGTTTACGGTCTGGCGCTGGATGACGGACTCATTCATCCTGCTTCGTTGTTGCAGGATGTGCCGCGGCGAACCGGGGACTATCGACCAGGGAATTTTGACAGCGGTTTTCATGGCCCGGTGAGCATGAGCGAAGCGCTGGTAAGGTCGTTGAATTTACCCGCCGTGCAGGTACTTGAAGCCTATGGTCCGAAGCGCTTTGCCGCATCGTTACGTAATGTCGGCTTACCGCTGTATCTGCCCGCAGGGGCCGCGCCGAATCTGTCGCTGATTTTAGGTGGTGCGGGGGCAAGGCTGGAAGATATGGCCGCAGCGTACAGCGCCTTTGCCCGCCAGGGAAAAGCGGGAAAACTACGTCTGCAGCCGGGTGACCCACTGCTTGAACGTCCGTTGATGTCGGCGGGCGCGGCGTGGATTATTCGCCGTATTATGGCCGACGAAGCGCAACCGCTGCCGGATAACGCACTGAGCAGAGTGGTTCCGCTGGCGTGGAAAACGGGCACCAGCTATGGCTATCGCGATGCCTGGGCGATTGGTGTTAATGCTCGTTATGTGATCGGTATCTGGACTGGCAGACCAGACGGAACGCCGGTGGTGGGCCAGTTTGGATTTGCCAGCGCCGTGCCGCTGCTCAATCAGGTCAACAATCTTTTGCTCTCTCGCGGGACCAATCAGCCGGAAGATCCACGTCCTGATTCCGTGAGTCGCGGCGTGGTGTGCTGGCCGGGTGGGCAATCCCTTGCCCCCGGAGACAGCAACTGCCGTCGCCGTCTGGCAACCTGGTTACTGGATGGCAGTCAGCCACCAACGTTATTATTGCCCGAGCAGGAAGGGGTTAATGGCATTCGTTTTCCTGTCTGGCTGGATGATGAAGGCAAACGTGTGGCGGCGGATTGCCCGCAGGCGCACGAGCAAACGTTAATCGTCTGGCCGTTGCCGCTGGAGCCATGGCTACCGGAATCAGAACGCCGTGGGGAGAGATTACCGCCAGTTTCTGCCACATGTCCGCCGCTGGGGCAAGACGCTTCGCAGCCGTTGCAGTTGACAGGCATTCGTGATGGCGCGATTGTGAAGCGTTTACCCGGTTCTGCTCAAGCCTCATTGCCGGTGCAAACCAGCGGTGGGAGCGGTGAACGCTGGTGGTTTCTTAACGGTGAAAGGCTGGATGAACGCGGGCGTCGTCTTACGCTACGGCTGGTGACTAAAGGGGATTATCAACTGCTGGTGATGGATGACGCTGGTCAGGTAGCGACGGTGAGATTTTCGATGCAGTAGACCAGTTGGTGACTGTTTGTTGCTAAAATTCATCTTATTTTAAAGAAATGTTACCTTCATCAATAGTCAATTGCCGGGATGCTCTTTATAATCCGCGCCAGGTCGTACATCTATATAGACAACAACAGAACACATTACAGAGGTTATCATGGCTATTGAACGTACTTTTTCCATCATCAAACCAAACGCGGTGGCAAAAAACGTTATTGGGAGCATCTTTGCGCGCTTTGAAGCAGCAGGGTTCAAAATTGTCGGCACTAAAATGCTGCACCTGACCGTTGAGCAGGCACGTGGCTTCTATGCTGAGCACGATGGCAAACCGTTCTTTGACGGTCTGGTTGAATTTATGACCTCCGGTCCGATCGTTGTTTCTGTTCTGGAAAGCGAAAATGCCGTACAGCGTCATCGTGATCTGCTGGGCGCAACCAACCCGGCGAATGCGCTGGCCGGTACTCTGCGTGCAGACTATGCTGACAGCTTCACCGAGAATGGTACTCACGGTTCCGACTCCGTTGAGTCAGCGGCGCGCGAAATCGCCTATTTCTTTGGTGAAGGTGAGGTTTGCCCGCGCACTCGCTAATAAGCTCGTGGGGTAGGCCAGATAAGCATTTGCGCATCCGGCTCTGCTTTGCCTGATGGTGACGCTGATGCGTCTTATCAGGCCTACGATCTTCCTTTACATATTATTTTCGCTAATGCTTCGTGCAAACGTGGCATCCCTGCGCCAGACTTTGTACAATGCAACGCCCCGGAAGAGCAGATCGCTTGCCGGGGCGTTTCTTTTTAACCCTCCACGGGCCACAACGTGTAACAACGAGGCCGGAAAAAATTATGTCTGAATTAGTTAACACCTCTGAAGTCGTCATTCCTGCGGTTCCAAATAAAAATGGAAAAATTAACCTGCTGGATCTGAACCGTCAGCAAATGCGCGAATTCTTCAAAGAGATGGGCGAAAAACCGTTTCGTGCCGATCAGGTCATGAAGTGGATGTACCACTATTGCAGCGACAACTTTGATGACATGACTGACATCAACAAGGTGCTGCGTAACAAGCTGAAAGAAGTGGCTGAAATTCGCGCCCCGGAAGTGGTGGAAGAGCAGCGTTCTTCTGACGGTACGATCAAATGGGCTATCGCGGTTGGCGATCAGCGCGTTGAAACGGTGTATATCCCGGAAGACGATCGTGCGACCCTGTGTGTTTCTTCACAGGTCGGGTGCGCATTAGAGTGTAAATTCTGCTCTACGGCGCAACAGGGCTTTAACCGTAACCTGCGGGTATCGGAGATCATTGGTCAGGTCTGGCGCGCGGCGAAGATCGTCGGTGCGGTAAAGGCTACGGGCGTGCGTCCTATTACCAACGTGGTGATGATGGGGATGGGTGAGCCGCTGCTCAACCTGACCAACGTAGTTCCGGCGATGGAAATCATGCTTGATGACTTCGGTTTTGGGCTGTCCAAGCGTCGCGTCACGCTATCCACCTCAGGCGTTGTCCCTGCGCTGGATAAGTTGGGTGATATGATTGACGTCGCGCTGGCGATTTCTCTGCATGCGCCGAACGATGAAATTCGTGACGAAATTGTACCTATCAACAAAAAGTACAATATCGAAACATTCCTTGGCGCGGTTCGTCGTTATCTGGAGAAGTCCAACGCTAACCAAGGTCGTGTAACCATTGAGTATGTGATGTTAGATCACATCAATGATGGCACTGAACACGCGCATCAGCTGGCAGAACTGCTGAAAGATACGCCGTGTAAGATCAACCTGATCCCGTGGAACCCGTTCCCGGGCGCGCCGTATGGCCGTAGTTCTAACAGCCGTATCGATCGTTTCTCCAAAGTGTTGATGAGCTATGGTTTCACTACCATCGTGCGTAAAACACGTGGTGATGACATCGATGCAGCCTGCGGTCAGCTGGCGGGCGATGTTATCGACCGTACCAAGCGTACTCTGCGTAAGCGTATGCAGGGCGACGCTATCGAGATTAAGACCGTTTGATGTTGGCGCACTACGGTATAATTCCTGTACCGTAGTGCAACGTAAGCCATATGAGGTTTTTTGTTGTCGTCGTCAGGTCAATAATAACGGTGCGTTTTTGTCGACTTTAAGGCAGTATGTAACGGCGTAACAAGTGTTTAGCCCTCAGGTTTACGCCGTTTTGTCATTGATAGTCTGACCGTTTTATACTGTCTGACGAAGGTTAACTGACCAGATGTTTCGCGGTGTGGGTGAGCATTGTGGCTCGCCGGCATCAGAACCCAAATTTACGCAGCTGTAGCGAATGAATACTGAAGCCACGCACGACAAAAATGAAACACTATCCACCGGCGTTCGTCTGCGCAATGCCCGTGAACAACTCGGATTCAGCCAGCAGGCAGTCGCGGAGCGACTTTGCCTGAAGGTCTCCACGGTACGCGATATTGAAGAGGATAAGGCGCCAGCCGATCTTGCTTCAACATTCCTGCGCGGGTATATCCGTTCTTATGCGCGTCTGGTGCATATTCCTGAAGAAGAACTGTTGCCAGGGCTGGAAAAACAGGCTCCGATTCGACCAGCTAAAGTCGCACCGATGCAGAGCTTCTCGCTCGGCAAACGTCGTAAGAAACGCGACGGCTGGTTAATGACCTTTACCTGGCTGGTACTGTTTGTCGTTGTCGGACTGACAGGCGCCTGGTGGTGGCAGAACCATAAAGCGCAGCAGGAAGAGATCACCACCATGGCCGATCAATCCTCTGCTGAGCTGAATGCCGGTAAAGAGGGTGCGCAGAACGTACCGTTAGATACCAGCGCCGCAGCGGGGCAAGATACCCCTCCGGCTCCTGACGATGGTGCGGTAGCGGACGCAGCGCCAACGCCAGATGCTGCAGCGACCCCGGCACCTGCCGCTGATGCGCAGCAGAACGCCGTTGTTGCCCCATCTCAGGCTAACGTCGATACCGCAACCGCAGCGCCAACAGCGCCAGCTACAGCGGCTCCTCTGCCAACCGATCAGGCAGGTGTGACTACACCTGTAGCCGATCCTAACGCGCTGGTGATGAACTTTACCGCCGATTGCTGGCTGGAAGTAACCGATGCGACCGGTAAAAAACTGTTCAGCGGGATGCAGCGTAAAGACGGCAATCTAAACCTGACCGGTCAAGCGCCGTACAAACTGAAAATTGGCGCCCCGGCGGCAGTGCAGATTCAGTTCCAGGGTAAACCTGTCGATCTGAGTCGTTTTATCAGAACTAACCAGGTTGCGCGTCTGACCGTTAATGCCGAACAATCACCGGCTCAGTAACAGACGGCAATGCGGGAGATTTTTTAATGCATAACCAGGCTCCAATTCAACGTAGAAAATCGACACGCATTTACGTTGGGAACGTGCCGATTGGCGATGGTGCGCCCATCGCTGTACAGTCTATGACTAACACGCGTACCACGGATGTGGAAGCGACGGTTAATCAGATTAAAGCGCTGGAACGCGTAGGTGCAGACATTGTTCGTGTCTCCGTACCGACAATGGATGCCGCAGAAGCGTTCAAGCTTATCAAACAGCAGGTTAACGTCCCGCTGGTTGCCGATATTCACTTCGACTATCGTATCGCGCTGAAGGTGGCGGAATACGGTGTTGATTGCCTGCGTATTAACCCAGGTAATATCGGTAGTGAAGAGCGTATTCGCATGGTGGTGGATTGCGCTCGTGATAAAAATATTCCAATCCGTATCGGCGTCAACGCCGGATCGTTGGAAAAAGATCTGCAGGAAAAATACGGCGAACCGACGCCGCAGGCGCTGCTGGAATCCGCTATGCGCCACGTGGATCACCTCGATCGTCTGAACTTCGATCAATTCAAAGTCAGCGTTAAAGCATCTGACGTTTTCCTCGCCGTAGAATCCTATCGCCTGCTGGCGAAACAGATCGATCAACCGCTGCATCTGGGGATCACCGAAGCCGGTGGTCTGCGTAGTGGTTCGGTGAAGTCCGCGATCGGCCTTGGCCTGCTGTTATCTGAAGGGATCGGCGATACGCTGCGTGTTTCTCTGGCAGCCGATCCGGTGGAAGAGATCAAAGTGGGTTTTGATATCCTGAAATCGCTGCGCATTCGCGCGCGCGGGATCAACTTCATCGCTTGCCCAACCTGTTCGCGTCAGGAGTTTGACGTTATTGGTACGGTTAACGCGCTGGAGCAACGCCTGGAAGATATCATTACGCCAATGGACGTTTCGATCATCGGCTGCGTGGTAAACGGTCCTGGTGAAGCGCTGGTTTCTACGCTGGGCGTGACGGGCGGTAACAAGAAAAGCGGCCTGTATGAAGACGGCGTGCGTAAGGACAGACTCGATAACGACGACATGATTACGCAGCTTGAAGCCCGCATCCGCGCTAAAGCGAGTATTCTGGACGAAGCGCGTCGTATCGACGTGCAGCAGCTTGAAAAATAACAACGTGATGGGAAGCGGCGTGCTTCCCGTGTATGATTGAACCCGCATGGCGCCCGCATTGTTCGGGTTAGCGCTGAGGGTTCATTTTTATATTCATAAAGAGAATAAACGTGGCAAAAAACATTCAAGCCATTCGCGGCATGAACGATTATCTGCCTGGCGAAACCGCCATCTGGCAGCGCATTGAAGGCACTCTCAAAAACGTGCTCGGTAGCTACGGTTACAGTGAAATCCGCTTGCCGATTGTAGAGCAGACCCCGTTATTCAAACGCGCGATCGGTGAAGTCACCGACGTGGTTGAAAAAGAGATGTATACCTTTGAGGACCGTAATGGCGACAGCCTGACGTTGCGTCCTGAAGGGACTGCGGGCTGCGTACGCGCCGGCATCGAACATGGTCTCCTGTACAATCAGGAACAGCGTCTGTGGTATATCGGGCCGATGTTCCGCCACGAACGTCCGCAGAAAGGACGCTATCGTCAATTCCATCAGCTGGGTGTCGAAGTATTTGGCCTGCAAGGCCCGGACATCGATGCGGAGCTGATTATGCTGACCGCTCGCTGGTGGCGCGCGCTGGGTATTTCTCAGCATGTTAGCCTTGAGCTGAACTCAATCGGTTCGCTTGAAGCCCGCGCTAACTACCGTGATGCGTTGGTCGCCTACCTGGAACTGCACAAAGAGAAACTGGACGAAGACTGCAAGCGTCGTATGTACACCAATCCGCTGCGCGTTCTCGACTCCAAAAACCCGGAAGTACAGGCGCTGCTTAACGACGCACCTGCACTGGGCGACTATCTTGATGACGACTCTCGCGAGCACTTCGCGGGCTTGTGCAAACTGCTGGAATCCGCAGGCATTGCCTACACCGTCAATCAGCGTCTGGTTCGTGGTCTTGATTACTACAACCGCACCGTATTTGAGTGGGTCACTAGCAGCCTGGGCTCTCAGGGCACCGTGTGTGCCGGTGGTCGTTACGACGGTCTGGTCGAGCAACTTGGCGGTCGTGCAACGCCTGCCGTGGGCTTTGCTATGGGGCTGGAACGACTTGTTTTGTTAGTTCAGGCAGTTAATCCGGAATTTAACGCAGATCCTGTTGTCGATATATACCTGGTCGCTTCAGGGGCGGACACGCAGTCGGCGGCAATGACGCTTGCAGAACGTCTGCGCGATGAAGTTCCTGGTGTGAAACTGATGACAAACCACGGTGGCGGCAACTTTAAGAAACAGTTTGCCCGTGCCGATAAGTGGGGCGCCCGCGTTGCACTGGTACTGGGCGAGTCCGAAGTGGCTGACGGTACTGTTGTAGTGAAGGATTTGCGCTCTGGTGAGCAAACGGCAGTAGCGCAGGATAGCGTTGCCGCGCATTTGCGCACTTTACTGGGCTAAGGAGAAGGACAGCGTGGAAATTTACGAGAACGAACACGACCAGGTTGATGCGGTAAAACGCTTCTTTGCTGAAAACGGCAAGGCGCTGGCTGTTGGGATCATTTTAGGGGTTGGCGCGCTGGTTGGTTGGCGTTACTGGACCAGCCATCAGACGGAGTCCGCACGCTCTGCTTCTCTGGCATATCAAAATACGGTGACTGCGGTTAGCGCGGGTAAACCGGACAGCATTCCTGCCGCTGAGAAATTTGCTGCAGAGAATAAAAATACCTACGGCGCGCTAGCTTCACTGGAACTTGCGCAGCAGTTTGTTGACCAAAATGAACTTGAGAAAGCCGCAGGTCAGCTGCAACAGGGCTTGGCTGCGACCAGCGATGAAAATCTCAAAGCGGTGATTAACCTGCGTCTGGCTCGTGTTCAGGTTCAGCTTAAACAGGCTGATACCGCGCTGAAAACACTCGACACCATTAAAGGTGAAGGGTGGACGGCCATTGTTGCCGATCTGCGCGGTGAAGCGTTGCTGAGCAAAGGCGACAAACAAGGTGCGCGTAGCGCATGGGAAGCGGGTGTGAAAAGCGATGCCTCTCCTGCTCTGAGCGAAATGATGCAGATGAAAATCAATAATTTGTCCATCTGAGAGGGACCCGATGCAATTGCGTAAATTACTTCTGCCAGGGCTGCTTTCCGTTACCCTATTGAGCGGCTGTTCACTGTTTAGTGGCGAAGAAGATGTCGTTAAGATGTCCCCATTACCGGTGGTTGAAAACCAGTTTACTCCGTCTACGGAATGGAGCACCTCCGTAGGTAACGGTATTGGTGATTTCTATTCCAATCTTCACCCTGCGCTGGCGGATAACGTTGTCTATGCAGCCGATCGCGCTGGTGTAGTGAAAGCGTTGAACGCAGGCGACGGTAAAGAAGTCTGGTCTGTGAATCTGGGTGAGAAAGACGGCTGGTTCTCCCGTGCATCTGCACAGCTTTCTGGCGGTGTAACCGTGTCCGGCGGACATGTTTACATTGGCAGCGAAAAAGCACAGGTTTATGCGTTGAATACCAGCGACGGTACCACCGCATGGCAGACGAAAGTCGCCGGTGAAGCGCTGTCTCGTCCTGTTGTGAGCGATGGCGTAGTACTGATCCACACCAGCAACGGCCAGTTGCAGGCATTAAACGAAGCTGATGGCGCCATCAAATGGACCGTTAACCTCGACATGCCTTCCCTGTCTCTGCGTGGTGAATCCGCTCCGGCAACCGCCTTTGGCGCAGCTATTGTCGGCGGTGATAACGGTCGCGTGAGCGCCGTGCTGATGCAGCAAGGCCAGATGATTTGGCAGCAGCGTATCTCTCAGGCGACAGGCCCAACGGAAATCGATCGTCTGAGCGACGTTGATACCACGCCGGTTATCGTCAATGGCGTTGTTTACGCGCTGGCTTATAATGGTAACCTGACGGCGCTGGATCTGCGCAGTGGTCAAATTATGTGGAAACGCGAACTGGGCTCGGTGAATGATTTCATCGTCGACGGTAACCGTATCTACCTGGTTGACCAGAATGACCGCGTACTGGCGCTGACCACCGATGGCGGCGTGACGCTGTGGACGCAAAGCGATCTGTTGCACCGTCTGCTGACGTCCCCGGTATTGTATAATGGCAATCTGGTCGTCGGTGATAGCGAAGGCTACCTGCACTGGATTAACGTTGACGATGGTCGTTTTGTTGCCCAGCAGAAAGTCGACAGCTCAGGTTTCCTGACCGAGCCGGTCTCTGCTGATGGTAAACTGCTGATCCAGGCGAAAGACGGTACGCTGTACTCTATTACGCGTTAATCGTCCCGGCCGCTCGCTTTGAAAAACGGCTCCTGGTGCAGGGGCCGTTTTACTGTTTTTAACAACGGGGCAAAAAATGTGCCCGTTGTCTGATGATTTTTTAAATGAGGCTTTAAACATGGTACCTGTGGTCGCGCTTGTCGGGCGCCCTAACGTTGGCAAATCCACGTTATTTAACCGTCTAACTCGCACCCGAGATGCGCTGGTTGCGGATTTCCCGGGTCTGACTCGTGACCGTAAGTACGGTCGTGCGGAAATTGAAGGCCGTGAGTTTATCTGTATTGATACCGGCGGTATTGATGGCACCGAAGACGGTGTTGAAACCCGTATGGCGGAACAGTCGCTGTTGGCTATCGAAGAAGCAGACGTTGTGCTGTTCATGGTGGATGCGCGTGCTGGCCTGATGCCAGCGGATGAAGCTATTGCTAAACATCTGCGTTCGCGCCAGAAACCGACGTTCCTGGTCGCCAACAAAACTGACGGACTCGATCCTGACCAGGCGGTTGTTGATTTCTACTCATTGGGTCTGGGTGAAATTTATCCGATCGCGGCGTCCCATGGTCGTGGCGTTCTCAGCCTGCTGGAGCATGTTCTGCTGCCGTGGATGGATGACGTTGCTCCTCAGGAAGAAGTGGATGAAGACGCAGAATACTGGGCGCAGCTTGAAGCCAAAGAAAACGGCGAAGAAGAGCCTGAAGACGATTTCAACCCGCAGGATTTGCCGATTAAACTGGCAATCGTCGGCCGTCCGAACGTAGGTAAGTCCACGCTTACTAACCGTATTCTCGGCGAAGATCGTGTAGTGGTTTACGACATGCCGGGAACCACGCGTGACAGTATTTATATTCCGATGCAGCGCGATGAACGCGAATATGTGCTCATCGATACCGCGGGCGTGCGTAAGCGCGGCAAAATTACCGAAGCGGTAGAAAAATTCTCAGTAATCAAAACGCTGCAGGCAATTGAAGATGCCAACGTGGTGATGCTGGTGATTGACGCGCGTGAAGGGATTTCCGATCAGGACCTGTCGCTGCTGGGCTTTATCCTCAATAGTGGGCGCTCACTTGTTATCGTAGTCAACAAGTGGGATGGCCTGACGCAGGAAGTAAAAGAGCAGGTCAAAGAGACGCTGGACTTCCGTCTGGGCTTTATTGATTTTGCGCGCGTACACTTTATCTCTGCGCTGCACGGTAGCGGCGTGGGTAATCTGTTTGAATCGGTCCGTGAAGCATACGATAGCTCCACACGTCGAGTGAGCACCGCGATGCTGACGCGCATCATGACCATGGCAGTAGAAGATCATCAGCCGCCGCTGGTGCGTGGTCGTCGTGTGAAGCTGAAATATGCCCACGCTGGTGGTTATAACCCGCCAATCGTGGTGATTCACGGCAACCAGGTCAAAGACCTGCCGGATTCCTACAAGCGTTATCTGATGAACTATTTCCGCAAATCTCTGGACGTAATGGGGACGCCGATCCGTATTCAGTTCAAAGAAGGGGAAAACCCGTTTGCGAATAAACGTAATACACTGACGCCGACCCAGATGCGTAAACGTAAGCGTTTGATTAAGCACATTAAAAAAAGCAAATAATCGTTGCTGATGTTGATAAAAACCCGCGCTTGTCGCGGGTTTTTTTTCGTCTGCCCATTGCTGATCTCCCCCCTGTGTAAAGTCAATCACTATTCGTTTTTTGCCAAGTTTAAATCTAAGAAAGTAGACATTTGTCGAGTTTTCATCTTAAAGTCCGGGGGCTGGTACTAGACAAAACTAGCCTTAGGTTATCAAATGGTTAAATAACTTTTCGCCGCATGTAAAAAATCGGTCAGATACGTAACTGGCTGGCGTACATCGCGGTGTTTACACGCACGACGACATAACTTTCGGGAGAATTATGCAATCCTCTGTTAATCAAAAAGAAAGCCGAACTTTCTTCGGTCATCCTTATCCGCTCGGCTCGCTGTTTTTCACAGAGATGTGGGAGCGCTTCTCGTTTTACGGCATTCGCCCGTTACTGATCCTGTTTATGGCTGCTACCGTTTATGACGGCGGCATGGGGCTGGCGCGTGAAAATGCCTCGGCGATTGTGGGTATCTTTGCCGGTACGATGTATCTCGCCGCGCTGCCAGGTGGCTGGCTGGCGGATAACTGGCTCGGCCAACAGAAAGCGGTGTGGTACGGTTCCATTTTGATTGCGCTCGGTCACTTGTCGATCGCGCTCTCGGCCATTATGGGGAACAACCTGTTCTTTATCGGCCTGATGTTTATCGTACTCGGTTCCGGTCTGTTTAAAACCTGTATCTCAGTGATGGTTGGCACGCTGTATAAAAAAGGCGATGCGCGTCGCGACGGCGGTTTCTCGCTGTTCTATATGGGCATCAATATGGGGTCGTTTATCGCGCCGCTGATCTCCGGCTGGCTGATTAAATCCCACGGTTGGCACTGGGGCTTTGGCATCGGTGGTATCGGGATGCTGGTGGCGTTGATCATCTTCCGCGTATTTGCCGTTCCATCGATGAAACGTTATGACAGCGAAGTGGGTCTGGACTCAACCTGGAACAGCCCGGTAGTGAAACGTAACGGTGTGGGCGCGTGGCTGCTGGCGCTGGCCGTCGGCGTAGCCGTTATCGTTACGCTGATTGCGCAGGGCGTGATTGTGATAAATCCGGTCGCGGTTGCCAGCATACTGGTATACGTGATTGCAGCCTCCGTTGCCTTGTACTTTATCTACCTGTTCATCTTTGCCGGTTTGAACCGTAAAGAGCGCGCCAGACTGCTGGTCTGCTTTATCCTGCTGGTTTCCGCCGCGTTCTTCTGGTCTGCATTTGAGCAGAAGCCAACCTCATTCAACCTGTTCGCTAATGACTACACTAACCGTATGATCGGCGATTTTGAAATCCCGGCGGTCTGGTTCCAGTCGATAAACGCACTGTTTATCATTCTGCTGGCACCGGTATTCAGCTGGGCGTGGCCGAAACTGGCGAGCATGAACATTCGCCCGAGCAGCATCACCAAGTTCGTTATTGGTATTCTCTGTGCCGCTGCAGGCTTTGGTCTGATGATGCTGGCAGCGCAAAACGTTCTCAGTAACGGTGGCGCAGGCGTCTCCCCATTCTGGCTGGTGGGCAGTATCCTGATGCTGACGCTTGGTGAGTTGTGCCTGAGCCCGATCGGTCTGGCGACCATGACGCTGCTGGCCCCGGAAAGAATGCGCGGGCAGATGATGGGCCTGTGGTTCTGCGCCAGTGCGCTGGGTAACCTGGCCGCAGGTCTGATTGGTGGTCATGTGAAGGCCGACCAACTGGATATGCTGCCGGATCTCTTCGCTCGCTGCTCGATTGCATTGCTTATCTGCGCCGCGGTACTGATCGTCCTCATTGTGCCGATCCGTCGCATGCTGGAGAATACGCAAACTAAACCGGCTACTAGCGCCTGATAACACCTCGATTATGCCGGGGCAGACGTGATGTCCCGGCTATTCAATTTATGGGCTAAGAATATGTTGTGTTTATCGCCACCTTATCTTTGCATCATGCCTATATTCTTGATTTGGAACAGGTCGTTGCCATAGTTCGTACCATGATCGAAAAATCTATGTTGAAAATGTTGAGAGCCAGTTAAACCAGCAGGTGCTGTTCCGCAGGCGTTAGTAAATGTAGCGTGTTAAACTCAGCGTGACACTGGATCTTTATACTGGAGTAATTATGACTATTATCTGCCCGGATTGTCTCACCGAAATGGAACCACAAAACGGTATGGCGCACTGTGAGAGTTGTGATAAAGATTTTCAACTGGATACGCGTTGTCCGGAGTGTAATCAGCCACTGCAAGTACTCAAAGCCTGTGGTGCGGTGGATTATTTCTGCCAGAATGGGCACGGACTTATTTCTAAAAAACGTGTTGTTTTTGCTATCAGATACTAATTATATTAACTTTCTGAATAAAACAGGATTAGCTATATAGATAAAATATTAATTCGGTTTTTCTTATTTATTATACAAATAAATCCCAAGGTGTTTTTACTATATTTCTTATTTTTAGGAATATATTTAGGATATTAACCGTAAGTAATATTCAATCCATGGATATAATGTTCCTGTATATGGAAGCTATAGCAAACACAGGGATAATCTATGGTGCCAAGAGTACGCTTATTCGTTCTATTGTTAATGTCTGGCGCCGTAGCTGCCGAGACCGATATCAGTGTACCTGTCATTCCTGAATATGCGAGTGATTCTCAAAATACTCGTGTTTCCTCGTTACCCGATCTGGCCAGCGATGCGGTTGAAAAAGAAGAAAAAGAAAGTAAAGGACAATCCATTAAAGAAAAAAGCGCGGATTATATAACAAACTCCGCGACGCAAGGGTTTGAAAATCTGACGCCGGAAGCGCTGGAATCTCAGGCGCGTAGCTACCTGCAAAACCAAATCACTTCATCAGCACAGTCATTTCTTGAGGGGGCGATGTCACCCTATGGTAAGGTCCGCACCAGCTTGTCGGTCGGCGAAGGCGGCGATCTTGAAGGCAGTTCGCTGGATTATTTTGTTCCTTGGTATGACAACGAAAGTACGCTGTTCTTTAGCCAGGTTTCGGCCCAGCGTAAAGAAGAACGCACTATTGGTAACCTGGGTTTTGGTATGCGCCAGAACGTGGGCGACTGGCTACTGGGCGGCAACGTCTTTTACGACTATGACTTCACTCGCGGCCATCGCCGTCTGGGGCTGGGCAGCGAGGCATGGACGGATTTTGTTAAATTCTCCGGCAACTATTACCATCCGCTGTCCGACTGGAAAGATTCAGAGGATTTTGACTTTTATGAAGAGCGTCCAGCCCGAGGTTGGGACATACGGGCGGAAAGCTGGTTACCGTTCTACCCACAAATTGGCGGCAAGCTGATATACGAGCAATATTACGGCGACGAAGTGGCGCTGTTCGGCACCGACAATTTACAAAAAAATCCGCACGCCGTCACCGTTGGCCTGAACTATACGCCTGTTCCGCTGGTTACGGTGGGGACGGATTACAAAGCCGGAACGGGAGATAGCAACGATTTCAACGTTAATGCCACTGTCACTTACCAGTTCGGCACGCCGCTGGCGGCTCAGCTTGATCCCGAAAACGTCAAAATTCAGCATTCACTGATGGGGAGCCGCACCGATTTTGTCGATCGTAACAACTTCATCATTCTGGAATACCGCGAAAAAGATCCGCTGGACGTCACGCTGTGGCTGAAGGCTGATGCAACCAATGAGCACCCTGAATGCGTCATTCAGGATACGCCAGAAGCCGGTATCGGTCTTGAAAAGTGTAAGTGGACAGTGAATGCGCTGATTAACCATCATTACAAAATAGTCTCCGCTTCCTGGCAGGCAAAGAATAATGCCGAACGTACGCTAGTAATGCCGGTAGTGAAAGCGAATACGTTGACTGAAGGTAACAACAATCGCTGGAATTTGGTGCTTCCAGCTTGGGTAAACGCCGAGACAGAAGCACAACGTATTTCGCTGAACACCTGGAAAGTGCGTATGACGCTGGAAGATGAAAAGGGAAATAAACAAAACTCTGGCATTGTGGAAATCACCGTCCAGCAGAATCGTAAAATCGAACTTATCGTTGACAATATTGCCGATGCTGATCGCACCGATCACAGCCATGAAGCCAGTGCTCAGGCCGATGGTAAAGATGGTGTTGTGATGGATCTCTTAATTACCGACTCTTTTGGTGACACCACCGATCGCAATGGCAACGAGCTGGTCGACGAGGCCATGACGCCTGAGTTGTACGACAGCAATGATAAGAAAGTGATGTTATCCCAAACGCCTTGCACTACGGAAACGCCATGTGTATTTATTGCCAGCCGTGACAAAGAAGCAGGGACTGTCACGCTCTCCAGTACGCAGCCTGGCACTTTCCGCTGGAAAGCGAAAGAAGATGCCTATGGCGACAGTAACTATGTAGATGTCAGCTTCCTCGGAGAGGATGCGGGCACATTGAACCCACTTATTTATCAGGTGAAATCAAAAAAACCAATCAATTTGATCGGGAAAGAGGAGCAACATCCCGCAGTCAATAATACCTATCGCTTTCTGCTGTGGCGAGATAAAAACCAGGATGGCGTGTTTCAGATGTCCGAACAACTCACTGAAGAAGAGATGGCGCAGTACGACTATCAATGGGAATTCAGTGGGCAAAGCACCAATGGTCATACTGGGGCGCAGACAAATACTGCCAATCAGGATTTAGTATTGCCTGCGACCAACCGCGAAGCGGCGCAGAAGTTTTCCGCTCATGAGGAAGATGGTGTACAGGGTTATGGGTTACGCGTGGTGTATAGCAAGAAATAGCGTCAGCGTGGTGGCTGACCAGCCAGTCGCTGAATTTTGAAGAAAAGGAGAGTCTTAATGCAGGCAACATTCAAACGGCGGCTAACTAAAGTCGCTTTGGCACTGGCCATCGCTGGGTACTGTTCGGTACCAGCGGCGATTGCCGCCCCGGAAGGCAATCTGAAAGGCTCTGCCGGTTGGCAAAGTGTTAGCGAATCGACCGGCACTATTCAGGGCTCCGTGCCGTGGATCAACCGTGCGGCGGATAAAACTGCGGATACCGATAAAGATCATGTCACGGTGACTATCGATCGTGGTTCTCGATCCGCATCCACTGACGGTGAAAAGCAGCTGCACGTTGGCGATAAGCTGACGGTGAACTGGGCGATTGGCGATACTGAAGGCGACCTTGACACTGACAATACGGCTACCAAAGCCACGGTGCAGTGGATGAGCTACAGCGACCAGAATGGCGGCGATGCCAAAGAAATTGGCACCAAAGGCAGCGATACCTATGAAATTCAGGATGGCGATGCGGATCGCTATATCGGTATCAAAATTACGCCAACCACCACTACGGGCGACCCCTTCGTTGCCACAGAACTTTTGTTGAAAGACCTCTCAACCAATGAGGGTGGTGGTGCTGACGACGATGATATTCCTGAAGGTCCGGTCGTAGATGAAAACGTTCACGCAGTAATTTACGAGTCTGGTTCAACTACCAACCTGCTGGGTGCGACAACGAATCTTAAAACTAACACCACATATAAAGTGCTGTTGTGGAAAGATAAAGCGGGCGGTACGGAAGGTAAATACGATACGGGTGAAGAAGTTACCGCTGATTACAACTACCGCTGGCGGTTCGTGGGTACCAGTCAGAAAGCCGGTACCGGCACGGGCGGGATCGTCAACGAAAGCTGGAACGATAAAGACCTGGTCATCCCGATCACCAACGCCGAAGCGAAAACGGCGTTCGAAGGTGCCTCTGGCGGCGTTACCGTCGGCACCGATGGCGTTCAGGGCTTTGGCTTGTCCATCGACTACAAACGCAAATAAGTTGGCCTCAAGCAACCACTCCCTGCGGGGAGTGGTTTTTCCGCGTATTTTGCCAAGCCTCGCCGCTTCGCAAAATATGTGGTGGGTAGCGGATGCTGGGTTTCGCTTCGTTTCACCCAACCCACAGCGTGTGGATGAAAAATTTTGACAGGGATGGACGTATGAACACGATTTTTCGCTTCTTACTGGTGTTATTGCTAGCGTTGGCTGGGCCTGCGCAAGCGCAGCTGAAAGGCGGTGCCTGGCAAGAAGCGGGTTCATCAACGGGCGCCATCAACGGCACCCCCCCCTCCGCCCTCGGCGCCATTCTTCCTGTTTATCATGATGGTGATAAACTCGATCCCCGCACGACCTACGAGGTTGAGTTCAGCGACATGCCGCGCAGCTTTAGCGTGAACACGAACCCCAGCGTCATGCGTACGATCATGGCGCTTGATGTCGAAGGCGATCTCTTCAGCGACCCGCCGACCATTAGCTGGCCAAATAACGAAGCACCCGCCGTGTCGCTGCTGTGGGCTGACGCCAGTGATCCGGATAAAGCGCAGGTGCTCCTCGATCCGCAGCCGTCGCCTAACCAGACCTTCTGCGCCCAGAATCTGGCCGGGCGTACTTTGGTAACCTGGCCGCAGGTGGATGACGACAGTATTATCCCGACAGTGCAACTGTATACCCTCACCGGCTTGCCCAATTTCTCGGACGTCCAGACGATCGGCCCGCAGGTGACGCTGAAGATTAAACCGGGTGCTGATGCGCCGATTGAGGTGACGGGCGATCACGTTGACGACGTGCTCAAGGCCTCCAAAGTGGAAGTGGGGGAAAGCATCACCCTGACTATCACTACCACCGGCTGTAACGGCGAAGTGATGCCGAACGCGCCATTTATAATCCAGCGCGACAGGGCCACCAACCGCAAGGGCGCGGTTAGCATGGCTGGCGATGATTTTGGCAATATCAACCCGGTACGCATTGACCAGACGGAACTGACCACCACCGCAACGAAATATCAGGGAACGACGGATGCAGCGGGCCAGGCCACGGTGGTGGTGACGCAGCCTAAAGGGCCCGGCGTGAAAACGCATCTTATCATCTCCTCGGTTAATTTCCCGGCGCTGACGGCCAGCACCGACGTGATTTTCACTACGCTGACCAGCCCCGACAGCACATATGCCTTTATGTACGGCCATATGAAAGAAACCGCCACCGGCGTGCTGAACGGCGTCTCGTATACCTTCACCCGCCCGAAGTTGGCGGCGGAAACCAGCCCGAACAAGACCATTATCATCAACAGAGAAACCTGGTCGGAGTTTAACTGGAGCGGCGCGGATAACCACTGCGCTATTTTGCCGAATATCGACCAACTGATTGCGTTGAGAAACGACAACACCACCGAGGCGCGTTACCCCGGCTGGCCGTTGGATAACAGTTCATCGTTTCAGGCGGAATACTGGTCGTCCTCAGAATATCAGCTTAACGGTCACTACGCCCTCAATATGGAAACCGGCGTGCCGCAGGCGGAAAACGACAACAATACCTATCTGGTGAGTTGCGTGGACAAAGCGCCGCCCGCCGCCCATCCGCAGATTACCCTCACCCCGGAAGGGCCTTATAAAAAGGAAGTGGGCGAATCTATTGACGTCATCGCAACCGTGGTGGATAGAGACACCCAACAGCCGCTGCCTTACCGCAAAATGGAACTGTTTATCGACCCGGCGAAAAACCGTCAGGGCGTACACAAAGACGAGTGGGATAATCAGCGCGTCACCGTTGACGGCGAGGGCATAATGGCCTCGTCGACGGAACATTATACTGTCACCACTGACGCCAATGGTCAGGTACACCTGACGTTCAAGCATGACTCAGGTCTGGGGGTGGAAACGCCCATTCGTATGGTGATGGCTAACGATGACGAAGGCAGCGTCGAGAAATCCCTGAGCGTGATCTTCACCGTTATCACCAGCCCGGACGTTGACGTGGCCAATATGTGGGGCCATATGCGGGGCGTGGTGGATGCGGGCAACCTGTACCGACGCCCGGTGCTGGCGGCGGAGGCCAGCGCAGCTCACGGATCGCAAAGCGAAAACAACGAAGAGTGGGCGACGTTCAGCTCGGTCGCCAACGCCACCAGCCAGTGCGGTACGGGGCAGGTGCCGGATACCGGATCGCTTGAACACCTGTACAGCACGCACGCCAGCAACACCATGCTCACCGAACACGGCTGGCCGACGGGGGAGTGGGCCTATATCACGGCGGATCCCACCGGCTCGTCACAGGTAGACACCGTCAATCTGGCGAACGGCGACTCTGGCTCTGGCGATTCAGCCTATCTGACCTGCTCGGCCAATGAGATGGTGGCGGTACTGGATGTCTACTTCAACGACGATCTCAGCCTGCTCACCCCGGTCGCTAAAGTGGGCGAACAGATTAAAATGAACGTCCGTTCGAGCAACAGCCGCAACAATCAACCGGTGGCGAATACCCGCTTTACCGTCACGCTGGCGCCCGGTAAGCGGCGCAACGGAACCGCGACCGGATTTATCGACAAGAGCAACGGCGAACTGATGTTTGACGGTGTGGCCTACAATAACGCAAGTAACGTTTATCAGGGCGTGACCGACGCTCAGGGCAAGGCGGATATCATCATCACGCAGCCGCGCGGCGTAGGCGTGTTAACGCAATTGACCGTTTTGCCGGTGGACGCAATCATCCCGACGGCGATGAACCGCAGCGTGAAGTTTACCGTCGCCACCAGCCCGGACGTCGTAGGCGCTAACATGTGGGGCCATATGCAGGATACCCTCACCGTTGATGGCATGACCTTTGAACGGCCAAAGCTGCAGTCTGAGGCTCCCGCCGCCACGCGTTTCATTGAGGAATCCAACGAAAGCTGGGCGCGCGTTACCCATAGCGATGCCGCCGGTAATCCTGATAAGGGCGGCTGTGCGGTGAACCGCCTGCCGCGTATCGATCAGCTTGAGGCGCTGTATAAGGCCGAAGGCCAGGGCCATGAGCAGGGTATCAAAGATACTCAGGGCTGGCCGGTGAACTTTAATTACTGGAGTTCCACATTCCAGAGCGCCATCACATGGAAGAATAAGTCGCTTTCCAAAGGCAGCGAGTTCTCGGGCAACGCCAGCGTCACTGACTACGTCAGTTGCCTGACCAGCGATAACCCCGTGGGGATGTCTATCACCATTGAACCGGTGGATGACTCGCAAAAGTATGACAACGGCGATATCCACGCGGTGAAAGCGAAAAAGGGCGAGACCATTCAGCTCAAAGTGACGGTGAGAGACATCAACGGCCAGCCGATACCGGAAGCGCCGTTTGTGCTGACGCGTGGTGACGGCTATGATCGTCAGGGCCACAAATACACCGCCAGTGAGGGCGGCGACGCTATCGTCTCCCCCGTGGTGATCGACGGCACGTCGCTGGCTTGGGTTTCCGCTAAAATGGGGTCGCAGACCGGGGCTGACGGCAGCCGAATCATCAACGTCACGCGGCCGGATACCCACGGCACCCTGACGGCGATCACCGCCTCGCTGTATGACGACGCCACGGCAAGCGCCAGCATCGACACTATTTTTACCGTCGTCACCAGCCCGGATGTCGCTCAGGCCCACATGTGGGGACATATGCTGCCATCGCTCACGGCGAAGGATGGCGCGGAGTATCAGCGCCCGCTGCTTTATGACGAACTGACCAGCACGACCAATGCCATCTCGTATACGGAAGACAATGAAAACTGGGCCGGTTTTTACGGGCCGGACAGCGGGAAAAGCAACCCGGCCAACTGCGGCGTGGGCTATTATCCGTCCGTTGAGGCGCTGCGTTCGTTGCAGGAAGCGTATGACAACCGGACGATAAAAACCGGGCAGGGCTGGCCGATTAACCGCTCCTACTGGAGCGGAACGCGCGCGAGTGACATTGGCACGACCAAACCCTACAACTGGATGGCGGTCGACCTGGAAGATGGCAACGCTTCGGCAGTCGCCAACAATTCTGTCAGTAGCATGCAGTACCAGATTTGTAGCGCGACGCCGATGGACCTGTCCATGGGAATCACGCTCACCTCAACCCTGCCGACGAATACGGATTTCCAGGCGGTAACGGTGAAAAGCGGCGAGTCGATCCCGCTGCTGGTCACGACCACCGATGCAGCGGGCAGCCCGAGGCCCTATACCTCTTTTGTATTGGAACGTGATGCCGGCGCGCCGCGCAACGACAACGGCCCGTATAAAGTCGGCGATATTGCGATGACGTTTACATCGTCCGGTTCTGCGTACCCGGTACTCAATGCGACGACCAAGCTGTACGGGATGACCGGTGCAGACGGTACACTGGCTTTGGAACTCACCGAACCTGCCGCTCCGGGGGTTAAAAACATCCTGACTGCCAGCCTGTCCGACGCGCCGACGGTCATGTCATCGCTGCCGGTGGTATTCACCGTCATCACCAGCCCGAACAGCACGCTGGCCTATATGTACGGCCATATGCCTGAAACCTTCACCGCCTCTAACGGCGCGAAGTTTAAGCGCCCGCTGCTTCTGAGCGAGCTGCCGGTGAAAACGGGTAATATATATGGACATAAGACCGGGAATGAAGAGTGGTACAAGATAAACTTCTTTGATACCCAGGGAAGCGGCGCCTGCCCGGTGGAACAGATGGCGACGATGGACGATTACCTGTCGCTGTATGGCGACCATCCAGGTGGCACAGTCACCGCCGATCTTGGGCTGTCAACGGCCGTGAAATGGTGGGCGAGTGATAGAGTGCTGGTACAAAGCTCAGATGGCATAAAGCTTGGCTGGCAAAGTATCGACCTGAACACTGGCAAAGTGGTGCCGGATGTAGGCAATGGCAACTATTTCCAGCAGCTTTGCCTGACCGCGCCGCGCAAACTGTCGATTACCTTCTCCTCAACCGCGTGGAATGGCGATAAATCCGCCGCCGTGGCGAAGAAAGGCGAGGCGCTGCCGATGACGGTGAAAGTCACCGACGCCGCCGGGAAGCCGCAGAAGAAAGCCGTTGTGCAGTTGGCGCGTGCATCGTCTTTCAGCCGCACGGACCCCACAAAGCAGCCTGTCCCAAAGACGATATCCTCCCCACATGAAATTACCACTGCCGAGGCGTATATGAGCGTGACGTCGGTATCGCCTGCGGGAGCTGCTGCGGAATTTAATGATAAAAAAGCCAAATGGTACGGCGTTACCGGTGATGATGGCACGCTGCAGTTTACTCTTGAGCAGAAAGATTCATTGGGGCTGAAAACGGCGATTACCGCCAGTTCAGCCGATCAGCCAACGGCAACCTCAGGCCTTGATGCGATCTTTACCGTGCCAACCAGTCCGGACTCCCCTTATGCCGCATATTGGGGCCATATGCCGGATACCGTTGCGGTGAACGGTATCACGCTGCGCCGTCCGTTGCTGCGGGCGGAAATGGACGCTATACCGCCAGCGGAATGGAAGCTCAATAATGAAAACTGGGGACCAACCTATTTTGATAATGCGACTTCTCACCCGCAAACGTCATTAGCGTACATTTGCGGTACTTATGAAAACGCTGCCACTATGGATGATCTGAAAGCGCTGCAGGGGAAAATTGGGGAGCTACACTGGCCGACGTCGGTACCGACGAGCAGTTATTATTCTTACGACTATGTGTCGCAAACGGGTGAGAAAAGTAGCCGGTGTTCATTTAATGAAACGACCGGCACACCAAACTGTACTCGCAATGGCAGTAACTATGGTTTTGCTGCCTGTCGGGTACCCTGATTTTGACTACCGTAGGTTGTGGTAGGTTGGGTGAGGCGCAGCCGAAACCCGACGAACGCGGAGCGGGATGTGTAATGTCGGGTTCCGCTTCGCTCCACCCAACCTACCATCAATGGCTGTAGGTTGGGTGAGGCGCAGCCGAAACCCGACGAACGTGGAGCGGGATGTGTAATGTCGGGCTCCGCTCCGCTTCGCTCCACCCAACCTACGCCTTGTTCAATGTGCGGCTTCGCTCGCCGGCCTCCATATCGAATACATCCCCGCCCCAATCGGGCGGATATAAACCTTGTCTGACATCCCGGTGAAACGACGAATAAGGCCAATCAACCACACGACCGACCAGGCCATGTTTTAGCGGGTTGATATAAACATAATCCCGATGCCTGGCATAATCTTCGTCATCACGAATCGTGTGTTCCCAAAAGCGACGCTGCCAGATACCGCGCTCGCCTTGCCGCTGCCGGGCAGGAGAGCGCCACTCCTGATGGGGAATTTGCTGGCTAAACGCCGTTTTAATCATCTTCCATCGTGAGGAATAATCGCCATCGCCCTCCGGCAAGGTCCAGATACAATGCATATGCTCCGGCAATACCACCCAGGCATCAATATAAAAACGCTGCCGCTGATGTATCTGTTTGACCACGTTGCGTAGCAGATTGATGCGTTCGATTAACAGATAACTTTGTCGATTCAATAAATTGACCGTGAAAAACCAGGTCCCTCCCGGAACACGGTGACGGCGGTAATTGGGCATGGCGATGCTCTCCCGAATAGAATCATGCGGTGAGGTATACGCTGATGTGGTGGCACCTGAAATAGCACAGTGTTGTTTCTGCGAGCTTGCTTCCTGGATATATAATGTCGGAGCGGGATGTGTAACGTCGGGTTCCGCTTCGCTCCACCCAGCCTACCACTGATTACTGTAGGTTGGGTGGAGTGCAGCCGGCACCCGACGGGCTCGAAGCAGGAGATAAACCGCCGTTACGCTTTATTCGATTTGCGGGGCTTTTTTACCGGGGTGATGGTTTTTACTTCGCTCTCGACCCAACCGTCGTTTAAACGTGTGGTGAGCAGATCGCCGGTTTTCACCTGCTTGATCTTTTTCAGTACGCTACCGCCTGTAGTGGTGGACACGTTGTAGCCGCGCGCCAGCGTCGCCAGCGGACTGACTGCCTCAAGATGGGTAACCGCGTTGCCAAACCGCTCGCGTTGTTCGCTCAGGCGTGCGCGAATCGTCTCAGCCAAACGGTACTCCAGCTGCTGAATACGCGTTTGCGCACGATGAATACGTGGCTGCGGGTTTTGCTGATTCAACCGTTGCAGAATACGCTGTTGGCGCTGATTGGCCTGCTTAATCTTATTCTCAAGAGCGAAATTCATCCGCTGACGCAGCCGCTCCAGCACGGTCTGCTGACGGGCCAGACGCAGTTGCGGATGTTGCTGTTGCAAACGGTGATGAAGCTGAGTAAAGCGACGAGTACGGTTGGCGATATAGTAGTCCATCGCCATCTCCAGACGCTGCTGGCCATGCTGGATTTGACGCAGCAGTTCCAGTTGATTGCGGCTGACAATCTCCGCCGCTGCTGATGGCGTAGGCGCCCGTAAATCTGCAATAAAATCGGCAATAGTGACATCTGTTTCGTGGCCGACGGCGCTTACCACCGGGATGTGGCTGGCAAAGATTGCCCGTGCTACGCGTTCATCGTTAAAACTCCACAAATCTTCCAGAGAACCACCGCCGCGCCCGACGATAAGCACATCGCACTCGCCCCGCGCGTTCGCCAGCTCAATGGCGCGAACGATCTGCCCCAGCGCGTCGTCGCCCTGTACTGCGGTAGGGTAGATAACCACTGGCAGCGACGGATCGCGGCGCTTCAGCACGTGGAGAATGTCGTGCAGCGCAGCCCCGGTTTTCGAGGTAATGACCCCAACGCAGTGAGCCGGTGAGGGTAGTGATTTTTTGAACTGCTGATCGAATAGCCCTTCAGCCTGCAGTTTGGCCTTGAGTTGCTCATATTTTTGCTGCAACAAGCCTTCGCCAGCTGGCTGCATGCTCTCAACAATTATCTGGTAGTCGCCACGCGGTTCGTACAACGTGATGTTGGCGCGTACCAGTACCTGCTGACCGTGCTGCGGACGGAACGTCACCCGGCGGTTGCTGTTGCGGAACATCGCGCAGCGCACCTGGGCGTTATCGTCTTTTAAGGTGAAGTACCAGTGGCCGGAAGAGGGCTGGGTGAAATTCGATATTTCGCCGCTGATCCACACTTGTCCCATCTCCTGCTCAAGCAGCAGACGAACCGTCTGATTCAGGCGGCTTACGGTAAAAATTGAGGAGGTCTGAGAGGATAACATGTGAGCGGGATCAAATTCTAAATCAGCAGGTTATTCAGTCGAAAGTAACATGCTCACAGAGGAGCGCAAGGTTTTTTTGCAAAAAAGTGTGGATGCAATCGGTTACGCTCTGTATAATGCCGCGGCAATATTTAATAACCTCCCAGGTGAGATATTGCCCATGCTACGTATCGCAAAAGAAGCCCTGACGTTTGACGACGTCCTCCTCGTTCCCGCTCATTCTACCGTTCTGCCGAATACTGCTGACCTCAGCACCCAGTTGACGAAAACCATTCGCCTGAACATTCCTATGCTCTCCGCAGCAATGGACACCGTGACGGAAGCGCGCCTGGCAATTGCCCTGGCCCAGGAAGGCGGCATCGGTTTTATCCACAAAAACATGTCCATCGAGCGCCAGGCTGAAGAAGTTCGCCGCGTGAAGAAACACGAATCTGGCGTGGTAACTGACCCACAGACCGTACTGCCAACCACTACTCTGCGCGAAGTGAAAGAACTGACCGAGCGTAACGGCTTTGCAGGCTACCCGGTGGTGACTGAAGATAACGAACTGGTCGGCATCATCACCGGCCGTGACGTGCGTTTTGTGACTGACCTGAACCAGCCGGTTAGCGTATATATGACGCCAAAAGAGCGTCTGGTGACCGTTCGTGAAGGCGAAGCGCGCGATGTCGTTTTTGCCAAAATGCACGAAAAACGCGTTGAGAAAGCGCTGGTTGTTGATGACAGCTTCCACCTGCTCGGCATGATCACCGTAAAAGATTTCCAGAAAGCAGAACGTAAACCTAACGCCTGTAAAGACGAGCATGGTCGTCTGCGCGTTGGTGCAGCAGTAGGTGCTGGCGCAGGTAACGAAGAGCGTGTAGACGCGCTGGTTGCCGCTGGCGTAGACGTTCTGCTGATTGACTCCTCTCACGGCCACTCTGAAGGCGTTCTGCAGCGTATTCGTGAAACTCGCGCTAAATATCCTGACCTGCAGATCATCGGCGGTAACGTTGCTACAGGCGCAGGTGCTCGCGCGCTTGCTGAAGCTGGCTGCAGCGCAGTTAAAGTGGGTATCGGCCCTGGCTCCATCTGTACTACCCGTATCGTGACCGGCGTCGGTGTTCCGCAGATCACTGCCGTTTCTGATGCGGTTGAAGCACTGGAAGGCACCGGTATTCCGGTTATCGCCGACGGCGGTATTCGTTTCTCCGGCGACATCGCTAAAGCGATTGCTGCTGGTGCTGCCGCAGTGATGGTTGGCTCCATGCTGGCGGGTACTGAAGAATCCCCGGGCGAAATCGAACTGTACCAGGGCCGTTCTTACAAATCTTACCGCGGTATGGGTTCTCTGGGCGCGATGTCCAAAGGGTCTTCTGACCGTTACTTCCAGAGCGATAACGCTGCTGACAAACTGGTCCCGGAAGGTATCGAAGGTCGCGTTGCCTATAAAGGTCGCCTGAAAGAGATCATTCACCAGCAGATGGGCGGCCTGCGCTCCTGTATGGGTCTGACCGGCTGTGGTACTATCGACGCGCTGCGAACGAAAGCAGAGTTTGTACGCATCAGCGGTGCGGGTATTCAGGAAAGTCACGTTCACGATGTGACCATAACCAAAGAGTCCCCTAACTACCGCATGGGCTCCTGATAAGTTTCCGCGCCCGGCTATATGCCGGGCGAATTTGTTTCACTTGCCTCGGAATTAGCGTCAATGACAGACAATATTCATAAACATCGCATTCTCATCCTCGATTTCGGCTCGCAGTACACTCAGCTGGTTGCACGTCGCGTACGTGAACTGGGCGTCTACTGTGAACTGTGGGCATGGGATGTTACGGAAGCACAAATTCGCGAATTCAACCCAAGCGGTATCATTCTTTCCGGTGGTCCGGAAAGTACCACCGAAGAAAACAGCCCGCGTGCGCCGGAATACGTTTTCAACGCGGGCGTGCCGGTGTTCGGCGTGTGCTACGGCATGCAGACCATGGCAATGCAACTCGGTGGCCATGTTGAAGGTTCTAACGAACGTGAATTCGGCTATGCGCAGGTTGAAGTTCAGACCGATAGCGCGCTTGTCCGCGGTATTGAAGACTCCCTGACCGCAGACGGCAAACCGCTGCTGGACGTGTGGATGAGCCACGGCGACAAAGTGACCGCCATTCCGGAAGGTTTCGTGACCGTTGCCAGCACCGACAGCTGCCCGTTCGCTATCATGGCGCACGAAGAAAAACGCTTCTACGGCGTGCAGTTCCACCCGGAAGTTACCCACACCCGTCAGGGTATGCGCATGCTGGAGCGTTTTGTGCGCGACATCTGCCAGTGTGAAGCGCTGTGGACGCCGGCAAAAATTATCGATGACGCCGTTGCCCGCATTCGTGAGCAGGTTGGCAATGATAAAGTTATCCTCGGTCTGTCCGGCGGCGTTGACTCCTCCGTGACCGCGATGCTGCTGCACCGTGCTATCGGCAAAAACCTGACCTGCGTGTTCGTCGACAACGGTCTGCTGCGTCTCAACGAAGCTCAGCAGGTGATGGATATGTTCGGCGACCACTTTGGCCTGAACATCGTTCACGTGGAAGGCGAGCAGCGTTTCCTGGACGCGCTGAAAGGCGAGAACGACCCAGAAGCTAAACGTAAAATCATTGGCCGCGTATTCGTGGAAGTATTTGATGAAGAAGCGCTGAAGCTGGAAGACGTTAAGTGGCTGGCTCAGGGCACCATCTACCCGGACGTGATCGAATCCGCGGCATCTGCCACCGGTAAAGCGCACGTTATCAAATCTCACCACAACGTGGGCGGTTTGCCGAAAGAGATGAAGATGGGTCTGGTTGAGCCGCTGCGTGAGCTGTTCAAAGACGAAGTGCGTAAGATTGGTCTGGAGCTGGGCCTGCCGTACGACATGCTGTACCGTCACCCGTTCCCGGGACCGGGTCTGGGCGTACGTGTGCTTGGCGAAGTGAAGAAAGAGTACTGCGACCTGCTGCGTCGCGCGGATGCTATCTTCATTGAAGAGCTGCACAAAGCTGACCTGTATAATAAGGTAAGCCAGGCGTTCACAGTGTTCCTGCCGGTTCGTTCCGTTGGTGTGATGGGCGATGGCCGCAAGTACGACTGGGTTGTTTCCCTGCGTGCGGTAGAAACCATCGACTTTATGACCGCGCACTGGGCACACCTGCCGTATGACTTCTTAGGCCGCGTCTCTAACCGCATTATCAACGAAGTGAACGGTATTTCCCGCGTGGTGTATGACATCAGCGGTAAGCCGCCAGCTACCATTGAGTGGGAATAATATCCCTTTCCGTTAGCGGTTTTTGAACCGGTAATATGCAGAAAACCCTCTGTTTACAGAGGGTTTTTTATTGCACGCATTTCAGCAAATACTTCAGGCGCATGTTCTGCAGGAAAGTACGCTAATCGACCAGTTGCAGCTGAGACTGTTGCTGAGGTGCGACATGCTGAATACGCACATCCATCTGTGGATAGGGTAGGTCGATGTGGTTGGCGTCCAGCGCCTCTTTAATGTTTTCCAGCAGATCGTAATAGGTATTCCAGTATTCGATATTGGGCACCCATACGCGCACGTAAAAATTCAACGCTGAAGCGCCCAGTTCGCCCAGACGAACGGTTACCCCACGTTGCTTATCGATGCGGCTGTCCTGCTCGATAATGTGATTAATAACTTGCTTAACCTCTGCAATCCGACTCTGATAACCCACACCAATCACCAGATCGATACGACGAAAAGGGTGACGGGAATAGTTAATGATGTTGTCAGCGATGATCTTACCGTTTGGAATCACCACTTCTTTGCTGTCCGCGGTTAGCAGGGTGGTGGAGAAGATGTGCACCTTTTCTACTGTTCCGGTGACTGCACCAATCTGCACTACTTCTCCGGCGCGAAAAGGTCGCAGGGAAACCAACAGCACGCCAGCGGCAAAGTTGGAAAGTGAGCTTTGTAACGCGAGGCCAATGGCTAGTCCGGCGGCACCGATGACGGCAATAATGGAGGATGTTTCAATACCGATGCGACCTAATGCGGCGACGACGGAAAAGGCGAGGGTGATGTAACGTACCAGCGCGGTGAAAAACTGAATGATCGTTCTGTCGACTTTACGTTTAAGCAGTAACTTTTCCAGCCCACGAGAGAGCAGACGAGCGATAAATTTACCGATAAACAATAAGATCACGGCGGCAACGATATTCCAGCCGAATTGAATGACAGCATCGCTGTGCCCGGCGATCCACTCAAGGCCGCTTCTTATTTTCGGGAATAATAAAAAACCACTCATGGTATTACCCTGTAGTATTTAAAAATGATAACAATTCAAATAACTATTTAATTTTCATGCGAAATATAAATGCTTGCGTCAGTGATATTTGCTGGTGATATTAATTAGCGTTTATTTGAGCACTGTTTGTCTTTTTATGTCCGTTAAACCGGAACGTAAAAATCAGCGCGAATGGTGCGGTGAAGTGGGATGAAAAGATTGTGCATTTGTGCGAAAAATATGGCCGATTATCTGATAATTAAGCGAGAGAGGAGAGATGTGTGTAAAGTTTCGTCACTCAAATCCCTTACCGGATGGTTAAATATCAGGCGATTAGCCATCCGGTAAGGAATCTTAATGCTGGGGGTATCACAGGCGCGAGCGATCAATGTACGTCGGTTTGTGCAGAAGATGTCTGTTGCGGCTGAGTGGTCTGCTGAGATTCTTTTTTGTCCTGGTGGTGATGCCACGCACCAATGGCGGAGTAGACGAAGCGTCCGAAGAAGAAGAGAAAGCTGATAAGCAGTACGATCCGGATCATGCGACTGTTAAATCGGTGTCGTTTGCGTAGGCTGGTAACCTGGCTCACAAAAGGTTCCTTGTAGTGTACCCAACTGAGGGCGATACTCACATTAAGGCACACTGAGAGGAAATGGTCAATTCTTCCTTATGTAAAATTGCTTCGGTTGTTTTATCTTCTTATGTTATGGAAATTAATATTATTATTTGCATGAATAATGTATTAACGATAAAAAATAATGAAAAGAGTAATAATTGATGAATGAGGGGCATTTTTTTTGATATGTATCAAGCATCACACGTTGCTGACAACTAAAATCGATGAATCATTGTGATGTATTTTACTTTATCGTTTTAAAGTCAGGTGGGATGCCTGTCTGAATACCCCCTACAGGATGTGCGGGATTCTACTGAGCATCTATGAAACTCAATAAAAATTATATTGATATTAGAGATAGATGGTGGGCATTACCTCTCATCTTACCTTCTTTGTTGTTGCCTATATTGAGCACTGCCACCACCTATGCCCATATTAGTACGGGGACCGTAATTCTTTTCTACCTGCCGTTAGCGCTGATGATTAGCCTGATGCTTTTTTTTGGTTGGGCGGCATTGCCAGGTATTATCATTTCCATTATCTGGTACAAATATCCGCAGGTCGGGTTATTTGAAACACTTTCAATAATTTCGCACTTTATAGTTACAGTCGTGCTTAGCTGGGGAGGATATAAAGTATTTTCTCCCCGACGAAACAACGTTTCCCACGGCGACTCTCATCTGTTGTTTCAGCGTATGTTCTGGCAAGTCTTCTGCCCGGCTACGCTGTTTCTGATACTCTTTCAGTTTGCCGCATTTGTGGGTGTTTATGAAAGCAAATCCGGCATGGTGGGCGTTATGCCCTTCAATACAGGCACATTAATCAACTATCAGTCCATACTCGCGGGGAATCTTGTAGGTGTGCCGCTGTGTTATTTCATCATTCGAACAATTCGCAACCCCTTGCATCTGAGAGGCTATTTTTCTCAGTTAAAGCAGCAGTTTGATACCAAAGTGACTAAAACAGAGTTTGCGGTCTGGTTGATTATATTGACTGTGCTAATGGCAATGTTGTGTATGCCGCTCAATGAACAAAGCTCAATATTCAGCACGAATTATACCTTGTCACTGTTACTTCCCGTCATGCTGTGGGGGGCAATGCGTTACGGTTATAGATTTATTTCGGTGATATGGGCGGTCGTACTTATTACCGCAATTCATTATTATCAGCGCTATATGCCATGGTATTCGGGTTACGATACGCAGCTTGCCATTACCTCATCAAGTTATCTGGTTTTTTCCTTCATCGTGAATTTCATTGCTGTCCTGGCAACGCGTCAACGTTTTGTTACCCGGCGCAACCATCGCCTGGCCTTCTTTGACCCTATGGTGCATATTCCGAATTTGCGCGCTTTGAACCGGGATTTGAAAAACGCGCCATGGTCAGTGCTTTGCTTTTTGGGTGTTCCGGGCATGGAGCTGCTGGTGAAAAATTACGGCATTATGCTGCGTATCCAGTACAAGCAAAAACTGGCTCAGTGGATAACACCGTTGCTTGAACAGGATGAGCATGTCTATCAATTGTCAGGTAATGATTTAATCCTGCGTTTTAACACTGAGCTACACCAGGAACGCATTGAAGCACTGGACAGGCATATCAAGCAGTTTCGTTTTGTCTGGGACGGAATGCCTTTGCAACCGCAGGTTGGGATCAGCTTTTGCTATGTCCGTTCTCCTGTTAACCATATCTATTTGTTGCTGGGAGAGTTAAGTACCATTGCCGAATTATCGTTGGCAACCAATTCACCAGAGAATTTGCAGCGGCGTGGTGTGATGCACCTGCAACGCGACCTGAAAGATAAAGTTGCGATGATGAACCGTATTCAGCAGGCGCTGGAGAACAATCGTTTTTTCCTGAAGGCGCAGCCGATTTTTGGCGTGCGTGGCGACGTTTATCACGAAATCCTCCTGCGGCTTGAGGGGGATGACGGTGAAACTATTGCCCCTGATAACTTCTTGCCGGTAGCCCATGAGTTTGGTTTGTCATCCCGTATCGATCTGTGGGTGATTGAAAATACGTTGAAATTTATGGCGCAGAATCGGGAAAAAATGCCCGCCCACCGGTTTGCTATCAACTTATCACCCACCTCAGTATGTCGCGCGCGCCTTCCTAATGACATCAATCAGTTACTGAATAAGTACAAGGTTGAAGCATGGCAACTTATCTTTGAAGTGACGGAAAGCAATGCCTTAACCAATGCGGAACAGGCACAGGCAACGTTGCTGCAGCTGCAATCACTGGGCTGTCAGATTGCAATTGATGATTTTGGTACTGGATATGCCAGCTATGCGCGGCTGAAAAATGTGAATGCCGATATCCTGAAAATTGACGGTAGCTTTATTCGCAATATTGTTTCGAACAGCCTCGACTACCAAATCGTGGCCTCTATTTGCCATCTGGCGCGGATGAAAAGAATGCTGGTGGTTGCGGAGTACGTCGAAAGCGAAGAAATACGCAGTGCGGTGATTTCACTGGGGATTGATTACATGCAGGGGTATCTGATTGGTGAGCCACTGCCGTTGAATGAAACGCTGGAAAAGCAGGTGCCAGATGAACTGACACCTGCTGAGATCTTATGCGGCGATATCGGGTGAGCTCTCTTCTTCAATTTTGAGTCGCCAGCCTGTTACGGCTTCCCAGTATTGCTGCTCTTTCTCCAGATCGAGCAGCACCAGCGCATTTTGGCTAAACCAGTCATGCGGGAAGCGTAAGGTCCAGTGGCTGTCGTCGGTTATCAGGGTCAAAGTCGGCGGTGTGGTGGTCGCCTGACGCTGATTATTCAACAGCACGCCCAGGCGCAGCAGCTGAATTAACGGCAGAAACTGTTTCTTCTTAAACAGCGTAAAGCGGGGCAAGTCGTCGAGCTTAATCGCTTTGCGATGATAACGAACTAATGTTGCCATCATCAGCTGTTGTTCCTGATTGAAACCAGGCAGATCGCTGTTCTGTAAGATATACGCAGAGTGGCGATGCAAACCGCTGTGGTTAATGTTCAGCCCAACCTCATGCAGCATTGCTGCCCAACGCAGTAACGCTTCCAGTTGGGGATTGGCCAGCTTTGGCTGCTGCGTATGCCACTGGTCGTACATTTGCATCGTCGTTTCCAGCACGCGCCGGGCCTGTTCGCTATCAATGTTGTACTGATTCGCCAGGCTGCTGGCGGTACGGCTGCGAACGTCCTGGTGGCGAAATCGGCCTTCCATCTCGTACAGCACGCCTTCACGTAACGCACCATCAGAAAGGCGAAGTTCGCGAATAGCTAACGCGTCAAAAACGCCGCACAGAATCGCGAGTCCGGGTACAAACACTGCTTTTCTTTCTTCTGACAACCCCGGCAAGCTGAGCGCATCAAATGACGCGTGCTTCAACACTTCAGATGTCAGCTTGTCCAGACGTTCGGGGGTGATAAAACCGTCTTTTTCACCCATCTCCAGCAGCACTTCATGGGCTGCTTTAATGGTGCCCGATGCGCCCAGCGCAACGTTCCAGCCCTGAATGCGAAACTGCCAGGTTAAGGTTTCGAGCTTTTGCGCAGCCGCCATGCGGGCACGCTGGAAATTTTCACGGTTAATTACACCGCGCGGGAAGTACATCTGGGCAAAGCTGACGCAGCCCATACGGCGGCTTTCGACCAGTTTAGGCTCGAAATCTTCTCCGATCACCAGTTCTGTTGAGCCGCCGCCGATATCGATAACCAGCTTGCGACCTTTTTCCGGCTGCGTATGTTCAACGCCCATAAAGATCAATCGGGCTTCTTCGTTGCCGGAAATAATCTCAATTGGGTAGGGGATGACTTTTTCCGCTCGCTTGAGAAAATCAGTCGCATTCAGTGCCTGACGCAAAGTATGGGTTCCCACGATACATACGCTTGATGGAGGAAACCCCTGCAAACGTTCGGCGAACAGTGATAAACAGCTTAGCCCGCGCTCCATGGCCTCCTCGCTCAGCTTGTTATCTTCGCCGAGGCCATCCGCCAAATGTACGCGTTGTTTCAGCCGCCCAATAATTTGCATTGCGCCATCAACCACGCGGGCAATGACCATATGGAAACTGTTTGAACCAAGGTCGACCGCAGCAAATTCCTGCGGTCGTGGAGTCTTGTCGTGTATTGGCATATCTTTAGTCAGGTTGCTCGAGTGATTTGATGTAGTCGTAAATCGCCAATTGTGACTGAACCTTACGGCGGTTTCCGCGCGGTACGTAGCGATTACTGAGTTCTTTATCGATGAAGCGAGCCTTCACCGTGTCGCTGAACAGGATATCGATAATATCCAGCACGCGTTGCTTAAGACGCGGGTCAAGAAGCGGCGTGGCGACTTCGATGCGATAGTCGATATTCCTGGTCATCCAGTCTGCGGAGGAGAGATACACCTGCTTGTCACCCCCGTTCTCGAAGATATAGACCCGGTCATGTTCAAGATAGCGATCAACGATGCTGATAACGCGAATATTGTCGCTGATACCTTCCAGATTCGGAATCAAAGAACACATACCACGAATCAACAAATTGACCGGCACACCTGAGCTTGAGGCCGCATAGAGGCGGTCAACCAGACCTTTATCAACCAGGTTATTCAGTTTTAGCGTAATGCCGGAAGGCAGTCCTTGTTGCGCGTTGGCGATTTCTTTGTCGATCATCGCGTACAGCAGACGGCGTGAGTTCTGCGGGGAAACCAGCAGATAATCGAACGTCACCGGGCGATACGGGTTCTCGATGAAGTTAAACACCCGGCGCACTTCGTTGGTAATGCGCGAATCGGCGGTCAGCAACGAGTAGTCGGTATACAGGCGTGCCGTTTTTTCGTTAAAGTTCCCCGTCCCGATATGCGCATAGCGCACGACTTCATCACCTTCTTTACGCGAGATAAGGAACAGTTTGGCGTGAATTTTCAGGCCTGGCGCGGAGAAGATGACGTGAACGCCTGCTTCGGTAAGACGCTTGGCCCAATGGATGTTGGCTTCTTCATCGAAGCGGGCCTGCAATTCCACCACCACGGTGACTTTCTTACCGTTGTGTGCGGCATGGATCATTGAATCTATGATGCGTGAATCTTTTGCCACACGGTAGATGTTGATCTTTATAGCCAGCACGCTCGGGTCGAAAGAGGCCTGGCGCAGCAGTTCAAGAACGTGCTCAAAGGTGTGATAGGGGTAATACAGCAGCACGTCGCGTTCACGAACGGCGTCAAAGCCGTTACGAAACTTCTCGTTGTCGAACCAGATATGGCGCAGACGCGGCAGCGGTTTGTTCACCAGGTTAGCTTTGCCAACGTTAGGGAAGTTAATAAAGTCTTTGAAGTTATGGTAACGCCCGCCGGGAACAATCGAGTCGTAGCGAGAAATCGTCAGTTTTTCACGCAGTACCTCGACCAGCGCGTTGGGCATGTCGCGTTGATAGACAAAACGTACAGGTTCTGCGGTCAGACGCTGTTTCAGGCTGGATGACATCAGCTCCATCAGGCTCGATTCCATCTCGTGCACCAAATCGTATTCGGCGTCACGGGTCATTTTCATCGAATAGGCGTTCAGTGCGTCGTAATCAAAGAACCCTTTGAAAATGTCGTCAAGGCAGTAACGTAAGATGTTGTCCAGCAGGATCATCGGTTTGCGACGGCGCGGGGTTTCCGGCGGCAGATTCACAAAACGAGGAACCTTGTCGGAAGGAATTTCCAGCAGCGCGTAGCGGATCGTATCGCCACGGATAATTTCTACCGCCAGATAGGTGTAGTCATCTTTCAAAAACTGGACTAAATCCGTCTCGCGGTTAATCAGGATCGGCGTGATGTGCTGGCGAAGATATTGCTTGAAGTAATGACGCAACCAGCTTTGCTGATTGACCGACAACTGGCGTTCGTTGATTAAGAAAATCTGATTGCGCGCCATTTCCAACAGCAACTCGTTGTACAGGCCGTCAAATTCCTGATCGGCTTTTAATACGCGGGCCTGGATTTTGCCTAACAAATGGCGGGAGTGAGAGTTTGAACCCTGTTCTTCGCTAATAATGATTCGGCGCTTCAGTTCGGCAAAACGAACCTTATAAAACTCGTCGAGATTATTGGAATAGATACCTAAGAAACGCATCCGTTCGATCAACGGGTTTGACTTATCAGCAGCTTCCTGGAGTACACGTTCGTTGAACGCTAACCAGCTGAGTTCTTTCTCGATGTATAGCTTTTCCTGACCCATTACCACTTTTACTCCGTTTCATTCACGGGACACTACCGATTTATTATGGCGAGCATTGCTCTCAGATGTCCAACTGTGCCAGAAAAATATGACAATAAACCGTCTGATAGCAAAGAGAAAGGGGGAGAGTAGATGAATACCGGTGGTATTAACCGGAAAAGGTAGTTATGCCTGTAAGCCGGATGGTGACATTCGGCTTACAGGTTGTTTTTTTATTATTCGTCGGCGGCGTAGCCTTGTGGAGGCAAACGAACGCCATCCAGCCATGCAGCGTTATCACGCATCTTCAGGCGACCATCGATAAACCAGCTTACCACCAGCGGGTAAATGGTATGTTCCTGAGCCTGAACCCGTGCCGTGACATCATCTTCGCTGTCGCCTTCAAATACTGGAACTTTGGCCTGGAGAATGACCGGTCCGCCGTCCAACTCATCCGTCACGAAATGGACTGAGGTACCATGTTCTTCATCGCCGTTTTCCAGTACCTGGCGGTGCGTATGCAGGCCGGGATACTTCGGCAATAAAGACGGGTGGATATTCAGCAATCGTTCAGCATAGTGAGCGACAAACGCCGGGCTGAGGATACGCATATAACCGGCCAGCACCACGACATCGGGTGCATAGGCGTCAATCTCTTGTATCAGTTGGCGGTCGAATGCTTCGCGACTGGCAAACTGGGCGGCTTCCAGCGAGTGTGCCGGAATATTCGCTTCGCGTGCGCGCTCAAGGCCGAACGCATCGGCCTTGTTACTGAATACTGCACGTATGGTGCCATTGATTTTTTTCTGTTCGCAGGCGTCGATTATCGCCTGCAAATTGCTTCCGTTGCCGGAAATGAGCACCACAATGTTTTTCATTCAATGACCACACGCTGTTCGGAATCAGAAGCTTTGATGATACCGATTTTCCATGCGTTTTCACCTTTCTCATTGAGCAAAGCAAGGGCTTTGTCCACTTCCGGAGCTGGCAGGGCGATAACCATACCTACACCGCAGTTAAAGGTGCGATACATCTCATGCTGGCTGACATTACCCGCCGTTTGCAGCCAGTTGAAAACGGCTGGCCACTGCCATAAAGATTCGTCGATCACTGCCTGCGTGTTGTCTGGCAGAACGCGTGGAATATTTTCCCAGAAGCCGCCGCCGGTCAGGTGGGCAATGGCGTGCACATCAACCTTCTCGATCAGTTCCAGAATGGATTTCACGTAAATGCGGGTAGGGGCCAGTAAGTGATCGGCCAGCGGCTTGCCTTCAAGCTCGGTGGTTTCTGGGTCACAACCGCTGACTTCTACAATTTTACGCACCAGAGAGTAGCCGTTGGAGTGCGGGCCGCTTGAGCCGAGTGCAATCAGTACGTCACCGTCGGCAACTTTTGAGCCGTCGATAATCTCTGATTTTTCGACGACGCCAACGCAGAAACCTGCCACGTCGTAATCTTCGCCGTGGTACATCCCCGGCATTTCAGCTGTTTCCCCACCGACCAGCGCACAGCCAGACTGCAGGCAGCCTTCGGCAATCCCGTTAATGACGCTGGCTGCGGTGTCCACATCCAGTTTGCCGGTTGCATAGTAGTCGAGGAAGAACAGCGGCTCAGCGCCCTGAACCACGAGGTCGTTGACGCACATTGCGACGAGGTCAATGCCGATAGTGTCGTGGCGTTTCAGATCCATCGCCAGACGCAGTTTTGTACCAACGCCATCAGTGCCTGAAACCAGTACCGGTTCACGATATTTTTGCGGCAATGCGCACAGCGCACCGAAGCCACCCAGACCACCCATAACTTCCGGACGACGAGTTTTCTTTACTACGCCTTTGATTCGATCAACCAGAGCATTACCTGCATCAATATCAACACCGGCATCTTTGTAGCTAAGAGAGGTTTTATCGGTCACTGCCTGCTTCCCCACATGTTTACTTGCAGTAAAAGTTAAATTCGGCGCAATTCTAACAGGGAAAGCAAACGTTTGCGAGCCTGCTCTGCATCAAGTTTTATCTGCTGGTTTTTTCAGCATTTTACAATCATTTATCTATTTGTTTGAGCTGCGCCACGAAAATGAAACCGGGTACAGTCTTGTGCTTGAATCCTGTTAGGCGATTGCACAGTATCTTACTGAAACCGGTTTCTTTTTTCTGTTGCGGACCTCATCAACAGCGTTTTGCGCAGAGTCATCACGATAGGGGAAGGGTATGTCAGGATTTAAAGCAGATTTCATGTGGGGTGGTGCTGTCGCTGCTCATCAACTGGAAGGTGGCTGGCAGGAGGGCGGAAAAGGCGTCAGCGTTGCTGATGTCATGACCGCGGGAGCGCATGGGGTGGCGCGTGAAATTACCGACGGTGTGATTGCCGGTAAAAATTACCCTAACCACGAGGCCATCGATTTTTATCATCGCTATAAAGACGACATAAAGCTGTTTGCCGAAATGGGGTTTAAATGTTTTCGCACCTCTATTGCCTGGACACGTATTTTCCCCTTCGGCGATGAAGAACAACCCAATGAGTCTGGCCTACAGTTCTATGATGACCTGTTTGACGAATGCCTGAAATATGGCATTGAGCCGGTGATTACGCTGTCGCATTTTGAGATGCCTTACCATCTGGTGACGGAGTACGGCGGCTGGCGCAACCGCAAGCTTATCGATTTCTTTGTCCGTTTTGCCAGGGTGGTATTCACTCGTTACCAGCACAAAGTGAAGTACTGGATGACGTTTAATGAGATTAACAACCAGGCAAATTATCACGAAGATTTCGCGCCCTTTACTAACTCAGGTCTGAAATACCAGCCAGGCGAAGACCGCGAGCCGGTCATGTACCAGGCGGCGCACTATGAGCTGGTGGCAAGCGCGCTGGCGGTAAAGGTCGCGCGTGAGATTAACCCGGAATTACAGATAGGGTGCATGATTGCCATGTGTCCAATCTATCCGCTGACCTGCGCGCCAGACGATATGATGATGGCGATGAATGCCATGCACCGGCGTTACTGGTTTACTGACGTCCATGTGCGCGGCAAATACCCGCGGCATCTTCTCAACTACTTTACCCGTCGTGGCTTTGAACTGGATATCACCGAGGAAGACCGTCAGGCGCTGACCGAGGGCTGCGTTGATTACATCGGCTTTAGCTATTATATGTCTTTCGCGACCCAGGCAACGGCGGACAACCCACAGCTGGATTATGATGAGTCGAAAAGCCTGGTTTCCAACCCGTACGTGCAGAAATCTGACTGGGGCTGGCAGATTGATCCGGTTGGCCTTCGTTATTCACTGAACTGGTTCTGGGATCATTATCAGCTGCCACTATTTATTGTGGAGAATGGGTTTGGCGCCATTGATGTGCGCGAGGACGATGGTACAGTTAACGACCAGTACCGTATCGACTACCTTGCCGCCCACATACGTGAGATGAAAAAAGCGGTGGTGGAAGATGGCGTGGATCTGATGGGATATACCCCGTGGGGCTGCATTGATTTAGTCTCTGCCGGGACAGGGGAGATGAAAAAACGCTACGGATTTATCTATGTCGATAAAAATAATGACGGTAGCGGGACATTAACGCGCTCACCTAAAAAATCTTTTTCGTGGTATCAAAAAGTCATCCAGACCAATGCTGAATATCTTTGAAATTCATAGCATTGACAGCAAGCCCCGCCATCAGTGCGGGGCTTGTTTTATACTCATCATTCAGACGCAAATGACTTTGGTTGATCCATATCAAGCGTATGCAGTGTTGCGCCAGAGAGGAAAAGCGGTATAATCCGGCGATTTTTTTTGTGGTTGCCATTCGTCTGAGGAAAGGAGAAGAGTATGAAGATCGTGGAAGTCAAACACCCACTCGTCAAACACAAGCTGGGACTGATGCGTGAAAACGACATCAGCACTAAACGCTTTCGTGAACTCGCCTCGGAAGTTGGCAGTCTGCTGACTTATGAAGCAACCGCTGGTCTGGAAACCGAAAAGGTGACCATTGAAGGCTGGAACGGTCCAGTTGAAGTTGACCAAATCAAAGGCAAAAAAATCACCGTTGTGCCTATCCTGCGTGCGGGCCTGGGCATGATGGAAGGCGTTCTGGAAAACGTTCCGAGCGCGCGTATCAGCGTTGTTGGTATGTACCGTAACGAAGAGACGCTGGAGCCGGTTCCGTATTTCCAGAAGCTGGTTTCTAACATCGATGAGCGTATGGCGCTGATCGTTGACCCAATGCTGGCAACCGGCGGCTCTGTTATCGCCACTATCGATCTGCTGAAAAATGCAGGCTGCACCAGCATTAAAGTGCTGGTCCTGGTTGCGGCACCGGAAGGTATCGCGGCACTGGAAAAAGCGCACCCGGATGTGGAGCTGTACACCGCCTCCATCGATCAGGGACTGAACGAGCACGGATACATTATTCCGGGGCTCGGCGATGCCGGCGATAAGATTTTTGGTACTAAGTAAACGAATAAGTGAAAAGAAGCCGACTTTAAGAGTCGGCTTTTTTTTGAATAAAACAACCCAATGGCTAATAACAAACAACACTCAGAGGAAAACACTATGACGCGCCGTGCTATCGGGGTGAGTGAAAGACCGCCGCTTTTACAGACAATCCCGCTTAGTTTGCAGCACCTGTTCGCCATGTTTGGCGCAACGGTACTGGTGCCAGTCCTGTTCCACATCAACCCGGCTACCGTTCTGCTGTTTAACGGCATTGGTACGTTGCTGTATCTCTTTATTTGTAAGGGTAAAATTCCCGCATATCTGGGTTCCAGCTTTGCCTTTATTTCCCCGGTGCTGCTGCTGCTGCCGTTAGGGTATGAAGTGGCGCTGGGCGGTTTCATTATGTGTGGCGTCCTGTTCTGCCTGGTTTCTTTCATTGTTAAGAAGGCAGGAACCGGCTGGCTGGATGTCATGTTCCCGCCTGCGGCGATGGGCGCAATCGTTGCCGTCATCGGTCTGGAGCTGGCTGGCGTTGCTGCAGGCATGGCGGGGTTACTGCCTGCTGAAGGGCAATTACCGGATTCAAAAACCATCATCATTTCTATGGTAACGCTGGCGGTAACGGTCTTTGGTTCCGTATTGTTCCGCGGTTTTATGGCGATTATCCCGATTCTGATCGGGGTGCTGGCCGGTTATGCGCTCTCCTTCGTGATGGGTGTTGTGGACACTACGCCGATTGCGCAGGCCCACTGGTTCGCGCTGCCGACGTTCTACACGCCGCGTTTTGAATGGGTTGCCATTCTGACCATCCTGCCAGCGGCGCTGGTGGTCATCGCCGAACACGTTGGACACCTGGTGGTGACGGCGAATATCGTGAAAAAAGATTTGATTCGCGATCCTGGCCTGCATCGTTCTATGTTTGCCAACGGTCTGTCTACGGTAATCTCTGGCTTCTTCGGCTCTACGCCGAACACCACATACGGCGAAAACATCGGCGTAATGGCGATCACCCGCGTTTACAGTACCTGGGTTATCGGTGGTGCGGCAATTTTCGCCATTCTGCTCTCCTGCGTGGGTAAACTGGCGGCGGCGATCCAAATTATCCCACTGCCGGTTATGGGCGGCGTATCACTGCTGCTGTACGGTGTGATTGGCGCTTCTGGTATTCGCGTACTGATCGAGTCGAAGGTTGACTATAACAAGGCGCAGAACCTGATCCTGACCTCGGTTATTTTGATCATCGGCGTAAGTGGCGCGAAAGTTCACATCGGTGCCGCAGAGCTGAAAGGCATGGCGCTGGCGACCATCGTTGGTGTCTGTTTGAGCCTGATTTTCAAAGTTATCAGCCTGCTGCGTCCGGAAGAAGTCGTGCTTGACGCGAAAGATGCAGACAGTCCGCAACAGTAAATCTCTGACCGGGCGGCAGCGCTGCCCGGTTCTATCGCGACGTATTTCTGTGTTAAACTCAACGCGATTTTATGAAATCCTGGGTTGAGGTATCTCTGAACACACCGGCACAGCTCTCTTTGCCACTTTATCTTCCTGACGACGAAACTTTCGCAAGTTTCTGGCCGGGGGATAACTCCTCTTTACTGGCTGCACTGCAAAACGTGCTGCGTCAGGAACATAGCGGGTATATTTATCTCTGGTCGCGTGAAGGCGCTGGCCGTAGTCATTTGCTGCATGCAGCCTGTGCGGAACTGTCCGCGCGCGGCGATGCGGTAGGCTACGTGCCGCTCGACAAACGCACCTGGTTCGTCCCCGAGGTGCTCGACGGGATGGAGCATTTATCGCTGGTTTGCATTGATAACATCGAATGTGTGGCCGGCGATTCGCTGTGGGAAATGGCGATCTTTGATCTCTACAACCGTATCCTGGAGTCGGGGAAAACGCGTTTGCTGATCACCGGCGATCGTCCGCCAAGACAGCTGAATCTGGGGTTGCCGGATCTCGCCTCACGCCTGGACTGGGGGCAAATCTACAAGCTGCAACCGCTTTCCGATGAAGATAAGCTGCAGGCGTTGCAATTACGCGCCAGACTTCGTGGATTTGAACTGCCGGAAGATGTGGGACGTTTCCTGCTGAAGCGTCTGGATCGTGAAATGCGAACGCTGTTTATGACGTTGGATCAGTTAGATCATGCGTCGATCACCGCCCAGCGTAAGCTGACCATTCCGTTCGTAAAAGAAATTCTGAAGCTGTAAGCGCCGCAGCCGAGAAGACTGCGGCAGGTTGCAGGTTAACCGACGATTTCCAGTACCTGCTCAGGCGGGCGTCCAATTCGAGCCTGACCTTTGGCAACCACAATCGGGCGCTCCATCAGTTTCGGGTTTTCCACCATTGCCTGAATCAGCGCATCTTCACTCAGATTTTTGTCCGCCAGGTTAAGCGATTTATAGAGATCCTCTTTCTGGCGCATCAGTTCACGCGCGCTGGCCATACCGAGCATTTGCAGCAGTTCGCGCAGGGTTGCTGCGTCAGCCGGCGTTTCCAGATACAACACCACTTCCGGGTCCACGCCGTTGGACTTCAGTAATTCCAGCGTTTCACGGCTCTTGGAGCAGCGTGGGTTATGGTAGATTTTAATCGCGTCTGACATGACTTCTCCTTGCATAACAATACTGCCGGATGGCGGCCAAAAGACCTTATCCGGCCTACATATTGCGTCTGACGTAGGCCGGATAAGACGCTACAGCGTCGCCATCCGGCAAAGGTTCGATAATTACATCTTCGTGTACGGTTTAAAGCGTTCTTGCAGCTGGCGTAGCTGGTCAATACGGGCATCGTATCTGGCCTGCTGCTGGCTACCCAGTTTCACCTGAGAGCTTGCGCTGCTGAGCATCGAAATAGCCTGATCCAGACGTCCCGCGAGGGCATACCCCTCCGCGCGCGCCGCCAGCTCCTGATCGCGGTTGCTCAGGTTGGCTTCCGTTTGCGCTAACAGATCCCAGCCGTTAGGGTCATCTTTATGGTTAAACGTATAGCGATTCAGGATGGTCGCCGCCTCTTTGGCTTGTCCACCCTGTAAATAGGCATTCGCCAGGTTGAGCTGCAGAACCGGGTTAGTGCGCAGGTCGCGGGCGTTTTTCAGGCGGTTAATGGCATCACTGGTTTTCTTCTGGCCGAGATCGATATCTGTTGCCAGGTCGAGATACCAGGCATTGTTAGGATCTGCCGCCAGCAGCGGTTGCAGCGCTTTACGCGCCTCGTCGTATTTACTGGCTTCCATCGCCTGCAATGCCCGGCCATACTGCGCCGCACGTTGCTCACGTACGTTGCCTTTCGACCAGCTACTCAGCAGGTCATCGGTCAACTGGTTACGACCAGAGTTGTACATGCCTAAGGTTCGTGCCTTAGCCAGATAAAAATCTTCTGACGACTGGACGACCACCGGGCGCATCTGGTTGGCGCGGTTACGGGCATCAGACAGACGGCTTTCCGGCAGGGGGTGAGTCAGCAAAATTTCCGGCGGACGCGAAGAGTAACGAGCCTGGTCGAGCAGTTTTTCCAGGAACGTTGGCATGGCCTGGGGATCGAATCCCGAGCGTTGCAGTACCTGAATACCAATGCGATCTGCTTCCTGTTCGTTTTGCTGCGTAAAGCTGATCATTCCCTGACGTGTACCCGCCAGCGTACCGGTCAGCGCCGCCATACCCGCCTGCGGGCTGGCCATTGCTAATAAAATTGAACCTAATGCGCCAACCCACGTTAGCGGTGCGCTGCGTTTCTGATCTTCCATGGCACGCGCCAGGTGACGCTGTGTAACGTGGGAAATTTCGTGCGCCATAACCGATGCCAGCTGGCTTTCGTTGTCGGAATAGCGGAATAGTGCGGAGTGCAGGACAACGTTGCCGCCAAAGAAAGCAAAGGCGTTGATTTCATCGTTGTTAATCAAAAAGAAGGTGAAGGGCGTTTTTACCGAGTCGGCGTGCGAGACCAGACGCATCCCCAGCGCATTAATGTATTGGGTGAGCAATGGATCGTTAATTAATGGCGCACTGCCGCGCAGTTGGCGTACGTAATAATCGCCCATCTGCATTTCCTGTCCTATGGAAAGCGTACTGCCTGCCGACGTTCCCATATCAGGCAGGGTGTCCGCAGTATCAGCAAATGCGGGCGCAACCTGACCGATAGTCAGTGCGGCAATGAGGGTAGCAACCAGGTTTTTTTTCAACTGCCTGAACATAACCTCTGTCCTGTATTCTTTTTTGAGATAGCCATTTGACCGATGCTGTGAAGTATCGTTCACACTCCGCAAGCTTACGGAGTGTAACTGCGAAACCTGACGATGAACACCCAGGAAAAATGTCTTTTCACTTTGCGTAATCAGCCATAAAAAGCGAAGTCTTTTTTGTGACATTTCGATACAATTCGGGATCGCAATCCCGCTATTGGGTTCATGGAAGGGTTTTATGCTCGAAATGTTGATGCAATGGTATCGTCGCCGCTTTAGCGACCCCGAAGCCATCGCCCTGCTGATTATTCTTGTTGCCGGTTTTGGCATCCTGTTTTTCTTTAGCGGTCTTTTGGCGCCGCTGCTGGTCGCCATTGTGCTGGCGTACCTGCTTGAATGGCCGACAGTGCGGCTGGAACATATTGGGTGTTCACGGCGTTGGGCGACATCGATTGTGCTGGTGGTATTTGTCGGTATTTTACTGCTGATGGCCTTTGTGGTGATGCCCGTTGCGTGGCAGCAGGGAATTTACCTGATCCGCGACATGCCCGGCATGCTCAATAAATTGTCTGATTTTGCCGCCACCTTGCCACGACGTTACCCGGCGCTGATGGATGCGGGCATCATTGATGCGATGGCGGAAAATATGCGCTCGCGAATGCTCACCATGGGCGATTCGGTGGTGAAATATTCGCTGGCCTCACTGGTCGGTTTGCTGACGCTGGCGGTTTATCTGGTGCTTGTCCCGTTGATGGTGTTCTTCCTGATCAAAGATAAAGGCCAGATGCTGAACGCCGTGCGCCGGGTGCTACCGCGTAATCGCGGGCTGGCGGGACAGGTATGGAAAGAGATGAACCAGCAAATCACCAACTATATCCGCGGGAAGGTGCTGGAAATGGTGGTGGTCGGCGTAGCGACCTGGCTCGGCTTCCTGCTGTTTGGTCTCAACTATTCGCTGTTGCTGGCGGTGCTGGTCGGGTTCTCTGTGCTGATCCCGTATATCGGCGCTTTTGTGGTGACGATTCCGGTGGTTGGCGTGGCGCTGTTCCAGTTCGGGCTTGGCACCGAGTTCTGGAGCTGTTTTGCTGTGTACCTGATAATCCAGGCACTGGACGGCAATTTGCTGGTTCCCGTGCTGTTCTCCGAGGCGGTCAATCTGCATCCACTGGTGATTATTCTCTCCGTGGTGATTTTCGGCGGTCTGTGGGGATTCTGGGGCGTATTCTTTGCGATTCCTCTGGCGACGTTAATCAAAGCGGTAATGCATGCCTGGCCGGATGGTCAGGTCGTTGACGAACCCTAATCTGCAAGATCCGGCGATATCATGTCGCCGGATCTGAACTTGTCTGACCTCTATCCACTCTTTCTGAATAATCTCCTCTGGTGTCGTTTTTCTCCGCGTTTGTCTTTAACTTGACCATCGTGATGTCTTTTAGTCACACAAGGATTAAGGCCAACAGGAGAACAAAATGGGTCACAGCACACACACGCAGCAAAAGGTGGGATGGGGCGGTTATCTCGCTTTTTTTATTACGATTATTCTTTTTTCCGGCATGTTTGCGAAAAGTACCGAATGGTGGCGGGTCTTTGACTTCACCGTCCTCAACGGTGCGTTTGGGCAGATTAATGCTGCGGGCGACACGGCGGTCTCTTTTCGTGGCACAGGGGGGATGGGGGCAAAAGACGGCTTCTTATTCGCGCTTGAGCTGGCGCCTTCCGTCATTCTTTCGCTCGGGATTATTTCTGTCACCGAAGGGCTGGGTGGGTTGCGCGCGGCACAACAGCTGATGACGCCGGTCCTGCGTCCGTTACTGGGCATTCCGGGTATTTGTTCGCTGGCGTTGATTGCGAATTTGCAAAATACCGATGCCGCGGCCGGGATGACCAAAGAAATGGCGGAAGAGGGCATTATCACAGAGCAGGAACGCGCTATTTTTGCCTGCTGGCAAACCAGCGGCAGCGCATGCATTACCAACTATTTTTCTTCTGGCGCAGCGCTGTTTACGATGGTGACCGTTCCGGTGATTACGCCGCTGGCGGTGATCCTTGTCTTCAAATTTGTGGGCGCGAACCTGTTGCGTGTGTGGATCGCGCAGCTGGAAAATCGCCGTATGCAGCAGGAGGCGTGAGATGACAACGCAGGTACGTAAAAACGTCATGGATATGTTTATCGATGGCGCACGGCGCGGGTTTACCATTGCAACAACCAGTCTGTTGCCTAACGTGGTGATGGCGTTTGTGATTATTCAGGCGCTGAAGGTGACAGGGCTGCTCGAGGTTGTAGGGCGGGTATGCGAGCCGGTAATGGCGCTGTGGGGGCTACCGGGGGAATCTGCCACTGTGCTGCTGGCAGCGGTGATGAGTATGGGAGGCGGTGTCGGCGTGTGCGCCAGCCTGGTTGTCGCCGGTACGCTTTCGGGACATGATGCCACGGTGTTGTTACCGGCTATCTACCTGATGGGAAATCCGGTGCAAAATGTGGGCCGTTGTCTGGGGACCGCGGGGGTTCATCCTCGTTATTACCCGCTAATTATTGCGGTATGCGTCATTAATGCGCTGCTCTCTATTTGGGTTATGCAGGTTATTGCCTGACAAGGAAGGTTATGAACTGTTCAATTCTTGATTTGACGTTGTTCCAGCAGGGACACGTGTATGCGCCGGAAGATTTAGGGCGACAGGATATACTGGTCTCCGGCAGCAAAATTGTTGCCATCGCCCCGTCAATTTCTCCTGAAGACTTTCCCGGTTGCGAGTGTATCAATCTTGACGGCGCGATTGTATGCCCAGGATTTATCGATCAACACGTCCATCTTATTGGCGGCGGTGGGGAAGCGGGGCCGCATACCCGCACGCCGGAAGTGCGCTTGTCACGGCTGGTTGAAGCTGGTGTCACGTCGGTGGTGGGTTTGCTGGGTACCGATGGCATTACCCGTCACCCTGAATCGCTGCTGGCAAAAACCCGCGCGCTGGAGTTTGAAGGTATCAGCGCCTGGATGCTGACCGGGGCGTACTCTCTGCCTTCCCCGACGATCACCGGCAGCATCGATCGCGACGTGGCGCTGATTGATAAAGTTATTGGTGTGAAATGTGCGGTTTCGGACCATCGTTCTTCAGCCCCGAATACCTCGGCGCTGGCAAATATGGCGGCGCAGTCGCGTGTCGGCGGATTGTTAGGGCGCAAACCGGGGATCAGCGTTTTCCATATGGGCGACAGCCAGCGCATGCTGGAACCGTTGTACCAGATCCTTGACTGTTGCGATGTGCCGATTACTAAACTGTTGCCGACACACGTTAACCGTGCGGAACCGCTGTTCCAGGCGGCGCTGGAGTATGCCCGTAAAGGCGGTTATATCGACATTACCAGCAGCATTGATGAGCCCGTCGACCCGGCCACGGCTATCGCCACGGCGCTGCGCCAGAACGTGCCGCTGTCGCGCATTACCCTTAGCTCAGATGGCAACGGCAGCCAGCCGGAATTTGATGAGCTTGGCAATCTCACCGGCATCGGTGTCGCGGGGTTTGAATCACTGGCTGAGACGGTGCGCCAGTTGGTGAAGGTTCATGCCATACCGCTGGAACAGGCGCTGTGTCCGCTGACGCGTACGGTCGCAGAATTTTTGGCACTGGAGCATAAAGGGCGTCTGGCGGTGGGATGCGATGCGGACATTCTGGTGCTCAACGACGCGCTGGAAGTTCATCACCTGTGGGCGAAGGGAAAAGCCGTAGTCAGGGAGCAGAAAGCGTGTGTGAAAGGGACGTTTGAGTAACCGGGCGGTCATCTGCCGGATGTCGACGCTAACGCGTCTTATCCGGCCTACGTGCGTGCATTTGTAGGCCGGATAAGGCGTTCACGCCGCCATCCGGCATTTCACGGTCAGGCGTTCTCTTTCAGCCAATTCATTACCACGTCGTGGTGGTTACTGGTTTTGAAGTCATCAAACACATGCTCAATTTTCCCTTCGGCATCAATCAGGAAGCTGATGCGGTGGATGCCATCGTAGGTTTTGCCCATAAATGACTTCTCACCCCAGACGCCGAACTGCTCGCAAACCTGATGATCTTCATCGGACAGGAGCGTGAAATTCAGGACTTCTTTCTCCGCGAATCGGGAAAGCTTCTCTGGTTTGTCGGTGCTGATCCCCAGCACTTCAACACCCGCTTTTTTTAACTCATCCATGTTATCGCGCAGGCCGCAGGCCTGTACGGTACAGCCGGGTGTCATGGCTTTCGGGTAAAAATAAACCAGAACACGCTGTCCCTGGAAGTCGGTTAAATTTACTTGTTCTCCGTCTTGATCCGGCAAGCTAAATTTCGGTGCGATATCACCGGCTTTCAGTGGGTTCATTACTTAACTCCATCCTGTTCATCATGCTGTGAGTAATTGACGACGTTAATACTGCCTTGCGCATTGAGTTCTGTACAGAGTGCTTTAAACGCATCTTCAATATTTGCCGAATCATGTGACGCAGGACTATGTGCGGTAATTTGAATAAACAACTGCGCCGCCTTTCCATTCTCAGCCGGTTGCGTGCGTGAAACCAGTTCCGCAATATTCATTTGGTGGCTGTCAAACAGAGCGGTGAAGCGTTCAATCAAATGGGGAGAATCAGGGACATCGACCTGCACCCATACCGTAGCAGGCATTGCCGGACGGGGGCGCGCGGTCGTGCGCTTCATCACAATGAGTAAATCCAGCTCTGCGCCTTTTAATGGCAGGGTTGATTCAATCAGGGTGATGGCATTCCAGGTGCCCGACAGCAACATGATAAACGTGAACTCATCACCCAGCATGGCCAGTCGGCTGTCTTCGATATTACAGCCGCAACTGCTGACATGACGCGTGATGGTGTTCACAATTCCTGGGCGATCGGCACCCAGCGCAGTAATGACCAGATAGTGTTGCGATGACGATGTCAAACCTGTTCTTCCTTTGAGCGGTGAGGTAATCATAAGGAAAGCATAAAAAAAACATGCATACAACAATCAGAACGGCTCTGGTCGCTTGCTTTTATTGTCGTACCAAACGTACCATTGAGACACTTGTTTGCACAGAGGATGGCCCATGTTCACGGGAAGTATTGTCGCGCTTGTTACGCCGATGGATGAGAAAGGTAAAGTCTGCCGGTCGAGCCTGAAAAAACTGATTGATTATCATGTCGCCAGCGGCACCTCGGCGATCGTTTCTGTTGGCACCACTGGTGAGTCCGCCACCCTGAGTCATGATGAACATGGCGATGTGGTGATGATGACGCTGGAACTGGCTGACGGGCGTATTCCGGTGATTGCCGGAACCGGCGCCAATGCGACCGCGGAAGCCATTAGTCTGACGCAGCGTTTCAACGACAGCGGTGTTGTCGGCTGCCTGACGGTGACGCCTTACTACAACCGCCCAACCCAGGAAGGTTTGTTCCAGCATTTCAAAGCCATCGCTGAGCATACTGACCTGCCGCAAATTCTGTATAATGTGCCGTCCCGTACTGGCTGCGATATGCTGCCGGAAACCGTTGGTCGTCTGGCGAAAGTTAAAAATATTATCGCTATTAAAGAGGCCACGGGGAACTTAAGTCGCGTTCACCAGATCAAAGAGCTGGTTTCGGACGACTTTATTCTGCTCAGCGGTGATGACGCGACCGGACTGGATTTTATGCAGCTCGGTGGTCATGGCGTGATTTCCGTAACGTCTAACGTTGCGGCACGTGATATGGCTGAAATGTGCAAACTGGCGGCAGCCGGGCAATTTGCCGAGGCGCGGGTGATTAACCAGCGTCTGATGCCGTTACACAACAAACTATTTGTCGAACCCAATCCTATCCCCGTGAAATGGGCGTGTAAGGAGTTGGGACTTGTGGCGACCGATACGCTACGTCTGCCGATGACGCCAATCACGGACAATGCTCGTGAAATCGTCAAAGCGGCGCTTAAGCATGCCGGTTTGCTGTAAAGTTTAGGGAGATTTGATGGCTTACTCAGTACAAAAGTCGCGCCTGGCCAAGGTTGCGGGTGTTTCGCTTGTTATGTTGCTCGCGGCCTGTAGCTCTGACTCGCGCTATAAGCGCCAGGTGAGCGGTGATGAATCCTATCTGGAGGCCGCACCGCTTGCTGAGCTTCATGCTCCAGCTGGGATGATTTTGCCGGTTATGTCGGGCGACTATAATATCCCGGTAACCAACGGCAGTGGTGCCGTGGGTAAAGCGCTGGATATTCGTCCACCGGCTCAGCCGTTAGCATTAGTCACCGGTGCTCGCACACAGATCGCGGGTGATACGTCGACATTACTGGTGGAAAACGGTCGTGGCAACACACTGTGGCCGCAGGTCGTTAGCGTCATTCAGTCTAAAAACTACACGATCACCAAACGTGATGATGCCAGCCAGACGTTGACCACCGACTGGGTTGACTGGAACCGTCTGGATGAAGACGAGCAGTACCGTGGACGTTATCAAATCTCGGTTAAACCGCAGGGCTATCAGCAAGCGGTAACGGTGAAACTGGTCAACCTCGAGCAGGCGGGTAAACCCGTAGCCGATGCGGCATCAATGCAGCGTTACAGCGCTGAGATGATGAACGTTATCTCTGCTGGTCTGGATAAGAACGCCACCGACGCCGCGAATGCCGCGCAGAACCGCTCTGCAGCCACCATGGATGTTCAGAGCGCCGCCGATGACACCGGTTTACCAATGCTGGTGGTACGTGGACCGTTCAACGTGGTGTGGCAGCGTCTGCCGGCAGCGCTTGAGAAAGTGGGGATGAAGGTAACCGACAGCACCCGTTCTCAGGGCAGCATCGCGGTGACCTACAAACCACTGTCCGATAGCAACTGGCAGGAGTTGGGCGCAAGCGATCCGGGTCTGGTATCCGGCGACTATAAACTGCAGGTCGGTGATTTAGACAACCGCAGCAGCTTGCAGTTTATCGATCCGAAGGGGCATACCCTGACGCAAAGCCAGAACGACGCGCTGGTCGCCGTCTTCCAGGCAGCGTTCAGTAAGTAAAAATAAAGGGCTGGATAACTCCAGCCCTTTTTTTCTGATATGATACGCAAACGTGTGCGTCGGCAGAAAAACGCAATATTTATCGTTAATTCACACCCAGGAGTAATAAAGATGCAAAAGCAAGCTGAGTTGTATCGTGGTAAAGCGAAGACCGTATACAGCACGGAAAACCCGGACCTGTTGGTGCTCGAATTCCGCAATGATACGTCAGCAGGGGATGGCGCGCGCATTGAACAGTTTGACCGTAAAGGCATGGTGAACAACAAATTCAACCATTTCATTATGACTAAACTGCAAGAAGCGGGTATTCCTACCCAGATGGAGCGACTGCTTTCTGATACCGAATGTCTGGTGAAAAAACTGGAGATGGTACCGGTTGAATGTGTGGTACGTAACCGCGCGGCAGGCTCTCTGGTTAAGCGTTTAGGCGTTGAGGAAGGTATTGAACTGAATCCGCCGCTGTTTGATCTGTTCCTGAAAAACGATGCTATGCACGATCCAATGATTAACGATTCCTATTGCGAAACTTTTGGTTGGGTGAGCAAAGAGAATCTGGCACGTATGAAAGAGCTGACCTACAAAGCTAACGACGTGCTGAAAAAGATGTTTGATGATGCTGGTCTGATTCTGGTCGACTTCAAACTTGAGTTTGGTTTGTATAAAGGTGAAGTGGTCCTGGGTGATGAATTCTCACCGGACGGTAGCCGCCTGTGGGACAAAGAAACGCTGGATAAAATGGACAAAGATCGCTTCCGCCAGAGTCTGGGCGGCCTGATCGAAGCCTATGAAGCCGTCGCGCATCGCCTGGGTGTGAAGTTAGACTAATCTTCCCCTGAGCCGGCGATCGCTCTCCGGCTCATTAACCCCACCTGATTTGATTACTATTTCTTATGGTAATCCTGTTCCGAACCGCCTACGATCATCATCATAATGAATAAAAAGTTGAGGTGATTATGCGCTGGCAAGGGCGTCGTGAAAGTGACAATGTGGAAGACAGACGAAACAGCTCTGGCGGCGGCCCCTCTATGGGTGGGCCCGGTTTTCGTCTGCCCAGTGGTAAAGGCGGCATCATCCTGCTGATTGTGGTGCTGGTGGCGGGTTATTATGGCGTGGATCTCACCGGGCTAATGACTGGCCAGCCGGTCTCCCAACAGCAATCATCACGCTCCATCAGCCCAAACGATGATGAAGCGGCAAAATTTACCTCGGTGATTCTGGCTACAACAGAAGATACCTGGGGACAGCAGTTTGAAAAAATGGGCCGCACCTACCAACAGCCGAAGCTGGTGATGTACCGGGGCGCGACGCGTACCGGCTGCGGTGCGGGTCAGTCCGTGATGGGGCCGTTTTATTGCCCGGCAGATGGTACGGTTTACATCGACCTTTCATTCTATGACGACATGAAAAACAAGCTGGGTGCTGATGGTGATTTTGCTCAGGGCTATGTTATCGCCCATGAAGTGGGTCATCACGTGCAGAAACTGCTGGGCATTGAACCTAAAGTTCGTCAGATGCAGCAGAATGCCTCACAGGCAGAAGTGAACCGTCTTTCCGTTCGAATGGAACTGCAGGCAGACTGCTTTGCCGGTGTCTGGGGCCACAGCATGCAGCAGCAGGGCGTACTGGAGTCTGGTGACCTGGAAGAGGCACTGAACGCCGCACAGGCCATTGGTGACGATCGTCTGCAACAGCAGGGTCAAGGACGCGTAGTACCGGACAGCTTTACTCACGGAACCTCTGAACAGCGTTTTACCTGGTTCAAACGCGGTTTTGACAGCGGCGATCCGGGGCAATGTAATACTTTTGGTAAAGGTATTTAAGACTCTGTGGCAGGGATGTCCGATAACACGGCGCTGAGCGCGTTAACCGAACAAATGACCCACGAAGGGATCCGTCGTCTGCTGATTATCAGCGGCGAGGATAACTGGTGTCAGGAACAGGCATTAGCGCTACGTAGCACGTTACCCGGCGACTGGCTGTGGGTAGGGGAGCAAGCCCCTACCGAGCCGTGCTGTACGCCGCAGGCGCTAAAAACATTATTAGGGCGCGAGTTTCGTCATGCGGTTTTTGACGCCAGGCAAGGTTTTGACGCTGCGGCGTTTGCCGCCTTAAGCGGCACACTGCTTGCTGGCAGTTGGCTGGTATTGCTGACCCCACCCTGGCATTCCTGGCACACACATCCGGACGCGGATTCACTACGCTGGAGCGATTGTGCTGAACCGATCCCTACACCGCACTTTATTGAGCACGTCAAACGGGTGATTTCCCGCGATAGACAGGCTCTGCACTGGCAACAGCATCAGCCGGTTGCCTGTCCGCATTTTCCTGCTCGCGCAGCCTGGCATGCGGCAACCGGCGAACCCCAGCCAGAACAGGCGATGATATTAAATCATTTGCTGGCTATGCCTCCCGGTGTGGTTGCGGTGACGGCCGCACGGGGTCGGGGCAAGTCCGCTCTGGCAGGGCAACTCATAGCGCGGATTAACGGCACTGCGATTGTGACAGCGCCTGCCAAAGCGGCAACCGATGTGCTGGCGCAATTTGCCGGGGAGCGTTACAGCTTTATGGCCCCGGATGCGCTGTTAAGCAGTTCTGCAATCGCAGACTGGCTGATTGTGGATGAAGCCGCCGCGATCCCCGCGCCGCTGCTGCACCAACTGGTGGCGCGTTTTCCTCGTACGCTGTTAACCACTACAGTACAAGGATACGAGGGTACGGGGAGAGGCTTCTTGCTGAAATTCTGTGCCCGCTTCCCCAATCTTCAACGCTATGAGTTGCAGCAACCGGTACGCTGGGCGCAGGGATGTCCGCTGGAGCAAATCGTCAGCGATGCGCTGGTGTTTGATGATGAAACGTTCACGCATGCCCCATTGGGGGAGCTTCACTTCTCGGCATTTGAGCAACAGTCCTGGCATGCTAATCCGGCGCTGCCGTTAGCGGTATACCAGCTGCTTTCTGGAGCGCATTATCGCACCTCGCCATTGGACCTGCGGCGGATGATGGACGCGCCTGGTCAGCATTTTCTTCAGGCATCAACCGCTGACTCCGTAGCGGGAGCCGTCTGGTTGGTCGATGAAGGGGGACTATCCGCGGAATTAAGCCAGGCCGTCTGGGCCGGATATCGTCGACCGAGAGGGAATCTGGTTGCGCAGTCGCTGGCGGCGCACGGTGGTGACCCGTTGGCGGCGACGCTCGTCGGGAGACGGGTCAGTCGAATTGCGGTTCATCCTGCGCGCCAAAGAGAAGGTATTGGGCAACAGCTGATTATGCTGGCCTACCGCTATTCCACATCGTGTGACTATCTGTCGGTCAGTTTTGGGTATACGGCTGAACTATGGCGTTTCTGGCAACGTTGCGGTTTTGTGCTGGTGCGAATGGGAAATCATCGGGAAGCCAGCAGCGGCTGTTATACCGCCATGGCGTTACTTCCCATTAGCGAAGCGGGGAAACGCCTTACCGAGCGGGAGCACCAGCATTTGCGCCGTGATGCGGAAATCCTTGCTCGATGGAACGGTGAGAGCATTCCGCTGGTCCCGCTGAAAGAGACTACGCTTAATGAGGATGACTGGGCTGAGCTGGCCGGGTTTGCCTTCGCGCATCGGCCATTATTGACGTCGCTAGGCTGTCTGAGTCGTCTGCTTGAGCACAGTGAGTTACCTCTTCCGGCCTTGCGCGGACGCATCCAGGCTAAACGTAGCGACGCCGAATTGTGTCAACAGCTCAAGATTTCTGGTCGTAAAGCGTTGCTGGTCATTCAGCGCGCCGAAGCGGCGCAGGCATTAAATCAGCTGGATGCAGAGCGTGAACAGCGGCTACATAATCGCATTATGCAATGGCAATTTTTTCACTAACTTCTTCAATTTCCTGGCATGGTCATTGCGGTTAAGCGGCGTAGAATGATTCTCATCAGTTAAGGAGATCGCCATGAAACATGACCATTTTGTTGTTCAAAGTCCCGATAAACCCGCTCAACAGCTACTCCTGCTGTTTCATGGCGTCGGCGATAACCCGGTTGCCATGGGCGAAATCGGCTCCTGGTTTGCGCCGCTGTTTCCGGATGCGCTAATCGTTAGCATTGGTGGAGCAGAGCCTTACGGAACGACGTCCGGACGTCAGTGGTTTTCGGTGCAGGGCGTAACAGAAGAGAATCGTCAGGAACGTGTTGACGCCATTATGCCGGTGTTTATCGAAACCGTGCGCTACTGGCAGAAGCACAGCGGCGTTTCGCCGCAGGCAACCGCGCTGATTGGTTTTTCTCAGGGTTCAATTATGTCACTTGAGAGCATCAAAGCTGAGCCGGGGCTGGCATCGCGGGTCATCGCCTTCAATGGCCGCTATGCCACCTTGCCAGAGGCTGCAACCACCGCGACGACGGTGCATTTGATTCACGGTGGTGAAGATCGGGTAATTGAGTTATCTCATGCCGTTGCCGCGCAGGAAGCGTTAATTCGCGCCGGTGGGGATGTGACGCTGGATATCGTCGAAAATCTGGGGCACGCCATTGATGAACGCAGTATGCAGTTTGCGCTCGATCATCTGCGTTTTACCGTACCGAAGCACTACTTTGATGAAGCGCTGAGCGGCGGTAAGCCTCACGATGATGATGTGATTACCATGATCTGATTGATCACCGTAGGCCGGATAAAACGCGAAGCGTTGCCATCCGGCACGTAATGCCCGGTGGCGCTAACGCTTACCGGGCCTACGGGAATTATCTGCCTACTAATTATTTCTTCGGTTGGTCCTTATTCGGCCAATCGTCGTCGTCATCCCATTTATCGTTAAAGTCACGATGCGGGGGAAGCTCCGGCTTGTTGGCAAGAAATTTCTTGTGATCGACGCGCTTGAGATCTTTAATCACGTTCAGCAGCACGCCTACCAGAAACACCAACACCAGAATCCACCAATATTTTGCCAGCCAGTCCATGCTCATTTCCTCTTACAGGAACACTCATCAGGCGACGAGTTGCTCCATGATACGTTGATACATACGGGCAAGCAGCTGCAGGTCGGCGGCATTAACACATTCATTAATTTTATGAATAGTGGCGTTGACCGGCCCAAGTTCTACTACCTGCGCCCCCATGCGGGCAATAAAACGCCCGTCGGACGTCCCGCCTGTAGTCAGTAACTGCGGTTTAATCTCATTATAGTGCTCAATGGCGTTCACCACTGCATCCACCAGTTTACCGCGTTCGGTCAGGAACGGCTGACCGGAAAGCCACCAGTCGACGGTATAACGTAGCTGATGTTTCTCCAGCAGCGCGTGAACCCGTGCTTTAATCATCTCATCGGTCAGCTCAGTGCTGAAACGGAAGTTGAACTGGATAAATAGTTCTCCAGGGATAACGTTGTTGCTTCCGGTTCCAGCCTGGATATTGGCAATCTGCATGCTGGTCGCCGGGAAGAATTCGTTACCCTGATCCCACTCGATCGCCACCAGTTCGTTGAGCATGGGGGCCGCGCGGTGTACCGGGTTATCGGCCAGATGCGGATAGGCTACGTGGCCCTGCACGCCGTGAATGGTCAGGTTGCAGGTCAGTGAACCACGACGTCCATTTTTCACCACGTCGCCAACGATTTCCGTGCTGGATGGCTCACCCACCAGGCAATAATCCAGTCGTTCATTACGCGCCATCAGCGCTTCAACCACCTTCACGGTGCCGTTTTTGGCGCTGGCTTCTTCGTCAGACGTTATCAAAAAGGCCAGACGACCCTGATGGTTTGGATGCTGGGCGACAAAACGTTCTGCGGCCACGACCATCGCCGCCAGTGAACCCTTCATATCGGCAGCGCCACGCCCGAACAACATGCCATCGCGAATGGTCGGTTCGAACGGTGGATTGATCCAGCGATCGACATCGCCGGCAGGCACTACGTCGGTGTGACCGGCAAATGCCAGGGTCTCACCTTTACCGCGCCATGCCCAAAAATTCTGTGTGTCACCAAAGTCCATTCGCTCAACGGTAAAACCTACCGCGCGCAGGCGTTCAATCATTAACGCCTGGCACCCGGCATCATCCGGGCTCAGGGAAGGACGGCGAATAAGCTGCTGTGTCAGCTCAATGACCGGGCACGACATAGACTACACCTCATTAAAAAACAGAGTATAACTGGATTCACTGAAACCAAGCAGCATAGGCTTACCCGGCGCGCAGAGCAATGGGCGTTTGATAATTGCTGGCATTTCAATCATCAACGCGGCGGCGGAAGCCGCATCGGTGATTTGACTGCGCGTGGATTCATCGAGTTTACGCCAGGTGGTTCCACGCGTATTGAGCAGCGCCTCCCAACCTAATTCGCTGATAAAGGACTGTAAGAGCGTGTTGTCCAGACCGTCGACGCGATAATCATGAAAGCGGTAGTCAATACCTTGAGCCTCCAACCAGCGTCTGGCTTTTTTAATCGTGTCGCAATTCTTAATGCCGTAAAGGGTGATCATTTGAATCCTTATTGACGTAACTTGAATATTTATTCTTTTATTCTGTGGCAATGAATAATACATATTGTCATTCAATCGTTATAGAAAAATATAACATTGTTGAACAACAGTGAATAATGATTCCTGAAAGCTCCAAAAAATACCGTATAACTAAAAATCAGAATCTGCCTGTTTGCATCAGCCTGTTTTTCCATCAGAATTGCAAAAGTAGTAGATGATGTATGAATATTTCAAAATATTGCAGTAAGTCACATAAAATTTATGGGTATAGCGCATAGTGATCACATAAACCCCAAACACTGGAGGAATCAATCGCAACCATCGGTTAAATTGCCTTCTTTTAATGATGATGATTTCGTAGAATGCCCATAATAATAAGAGAGGTTGTTATGATTGAACGTGAACTGGGGAACTGGAAAGACTTTATCGAAGTGATGCTTCGTAAATAATTTTCTGGAAGAAATTCATATCCTGTAAAGGATAAAAAAAGGCGACTCAACGTAAGTCGCCTTTTTTGTGTCCGATTATTCTGGGCGTGGCTTCAATGGGAAGCGTCTGCGCACCAGCACAAAGAACAGGGGAACGAAGTAAATCGCCAGAATTGTGGCTGAAATCATCCCGCCCATTACGCCAGTCCCCACCGCATGTTGACCGCCAGAACCAGCGCCACTGCTGATGGTCATCGGCAGCACCCCGAAGATAAACGCCAGTGACGTCATCAGAATTGGGCGTAAACGTTGGCGACAAGCATGGAGCGTGGCGTCGAGCAGATCGTGTCCTTTCTCGTTCATCTCATTGGCGAATTCAACAATCAATATTGCGTTCTTCGCCGATAGCCCGATAACGGTAAGTAACCCGACCTGGAAATACACATCGTTTTCCAGGCCGCGCATCCAGGTCGCCAGTAGCGCACCAATGACCCCCAACGGCACGACCAGCATGACGGAGAAGGGTACCGACCAGCTTTCGTACAGTGCCGCCAGACACAGGAACACGACCAGCAGAGAAATGGCGTACAGGGCAGGGGCCTGAGAGCCCGATAGCCGTTCCTGATAAGACATCGCAGTCCATTCGAGGCCAAACCCTGTCGGTAACTGGCGCACCAGCGATTCCATTATGTCCATTGCCGTACCGGTACTGACGCCAGGCGCGGCTTCGCCGACAATCTCGACCGCGGAGTATCCGTTATAGCGCTCCAGACGTGGTGAACCGGTTTCCCAGCGTGAAGTCGCAAAGGCCGAGAAAGGCACCATGCCACCGTTGTTATTGCGGACGTACCACAAGTTAATGTCGTCCGGGAGCATGCGATATTTTGCTGCCGCCTGCACGTAAACCTTCTTCACGCGGCCCCGGTCCATAAAGTCATTGACGTAGCTGGAACCCCAGGCCGTTTGCAATGTGTCGTTGATGTCGTCGATGGAAACGCCCAGCGCCTGGGCTTTGCGCTGATCGATATCAATTTGCAACTGTGGGCTGTCGTCCAGACCGTTATGACGAACGCGAGTCAGGGACGTGTCTTTCCCTGCCAGCTCAATGAGTTTGTCGCGCGCGGCCATTAACGCATCATGGCCCGCACCGGCGTGATCCTGCAGCTCCATATCGAAACCGGCAGAGCTTCCGAGGCCGCTGATAGCCGGAGGGCTGCTGGCGAAGACGCGGGCTTCTTTAATCTTATTAAAGGCTTTGGTCGCACGTTCGATGATGGCGAAAGAGGTCCCGGTAGTGGTGTCGCGCTCATCCCAGTCTTTTAAGCGGACAAACATACGTGCCACGTTTTGACCGTTCCCGCCAGGGCCAGAACCGACTGTGGAAAAGACTGACATAATGTTGTCTTTCTCATGGGTGAAGTAATACTTCTCCACTTCCTCAACCACTTTCAATGTTTGCTGCTGTGTGGAGCCGCTGGGCAACTGTACCGAGGTGGTAAACATGCCGCGGTCTTCCAGTGGCAGGAAGGAGGTTGGCAGGCGCAGGAACAGGAAAACCATTCCGCCGAGCAGCAGGCCGTAGATCAGTATCCAGCGCAGGCTGCGGTGCAGAATTCTGGCGACGCCTTTTTCGTAGCGCTCGGCGTTGCGATTAAACATCCGGTTAAACCAGCCGAAGAAACCGGTTTGTCCGTGATGCTCACCCTTATGCAGCGGTTTGAGCAGGGTGGCGCACAGTGCAGGGGTGAGGATCATCGCCACCAGAACAGACAGCACCATGGCGGAGACGATGGTAATCGAGAACTGGCGGTAAATTGCCCCGGTGGTGCCGCCGAAGAAGGCCATCGGGATAAACACCGCTGACAGCACCATGGCGATACCGACCAGCGCACCCTGGATTTGTCCCATCGATTTCCGTGTCGCTTCCCGCGGTGAGAGTCCTTCCTCACTCATAATACGCTCGACGTTTTCCACAACTACAATGGCGTCATCGACCAGCAGACCGATCGCCAGCACCATCGCAAACATCGTCAAGGTGTTAACGCTATAGCCAAAGGCGTAAAGCACGGAGAAGGTACCCATCAGGACGACGGGAACGGCGATGGTGGGAATCAGCGTGGCGCGGAAGTTTTGCAGGAACAGGTACATCACGAGGAATACCAGTGCAATAGCTTCCAGAAGGGTTTTTACCACGTCGATGATTGAGGCTTTAACAAAGGAGGTGGTTTCATACGCCACCTTATATTCCAGCCCGTGCGGAAAATATTGTGACAGCTCGTTCAAACGGTTAATGACCAGCGTTGCTGTCGCCATTTCATTGGCGCCTGAAGCCAGCTTCACGCCCAGGCCGGAGGCAGGATTTCCATTAAAGCGGCTGAGGTAATCATACTTTTCAGCACCCATTTCGACCGTTGCCACATCGCCCAGTTTAACTTCTGAACCATCCTGGTTGACGCGTAGCGTAATGGCGCGGAATTCATCCGGAGTCTGCAGTAGCGACTGGGCGTTGATCGTCGCGTTCAGCGCCTGCTTGTCCACCGAAGGCGTACCGCCAAGTTGTCCGACGGCAATCTGCGCATTCTGTGACTCGATAGCGTCGGTCACATCTTTAGCGGTCATCTGGAAACTGTTCAGTTCGGCCGGGTCAAGCCAGATACGCATGGAGTACTGTGAGCCGTAAGCGTCAATATCCCCCACGCCGTTAATACGGCTGAGCGGATCCTGAATGTTACTGGCGACGTAGTCGGCGATGTCCTGCTTATCCATTGAGCCATCGGTGGAGACAAAGGCGATAGTCAGAATATTGGTGTCCCCGGTCTTACGCACCGTAACTCCCTGATCCTGTACCGCCTGCGGCAGTTTACGCATTGCCGATTGCAGCTGGTTTTGCACCTGCTGGACGGCCTCATCAGGATCGGTTCCGGCAACAAAGCTCAACGTAACCGTAGCCTGACCTGTCCCGCTGCTCTGCGATGACATGTACATCAGGTTATCGAGACCGGTCATGTTCTGCTCGATAACCTGGGTGACGGTGTTTTCCAGAGTCTGAGCCGAGGCGCCAGGATAGTTGGCGGTGACCCGCACGTTTGGCGGTGCCAGATCGGGATATTGTTCAACGGGCAGTGAAAAAATAGCCAGGGCTCCTGTCAGGCACAACAGGATAGCTAACACCCAGGCAAAAATGGGGCGATCGATGAAAAAATTCGCCATTAAAAGAGGACCTCGTGTTTCTGCGTATCGTTATGGGTATGGCTTGCTTCACTTTAGCGGCAAGGTACGGGTCAAACGTGGAGAAAAAAAGAAGATAATGTAAATTATCATGCCCGTTTACAGCATACCTTTCGTGCCAACGCTGTCAGGCCTGGATCCAGACCCGACGGCGCTTTGCGGTTCTTTACGTTAGCTCACTGTCTGATTCAGCCGAACGGAAACTGATGCTCACCAACGTTCCCCCTCCAGAAGGTTGAGAGAAGGTCAACGTGCCGCTTAGTCTTTCCGCCCGCTCACGCATAATATTTAGTCCATAGTGCCCTGTAGGCTCATGCGGCTCGCCAATGCCGATGCCGTTATCGCGGATATAAACCGTGTGGTTGCCGTCCGGAGCCGTTACGCAACTGACGGCAATTTCGCTCGCACTCGCATGCTTAATGGCGTTCAGCACCGCTTCGCGGATGATCTGCAACAGATGCACCTGCATTTGCGCATCCAGCGCAAGCGTAGGCAACCGACAATCGAGTGTGAGTTTAGCTGAGGTCTGATTTTGCAGCGTTTCCAGCATTTCATGCAGGGCGGAGGGTAAGTCTGCCTGCTGTAAGGTCAGACGGAAGGTGGTCAGCAGCTCGCGCAATTGACGATAGGCATCATTCAGCGCCTGGGAGAAATCCGCCATAATGCTTTGCGCTGGGGCGTTATCTTCCGGAATTGAACGTTTAAGCAACGTGAGCTGAATGCGTAAATAAGAGAGCACCTGCGCCAGCGAGTCGTGCAGCTCGCGTGCAATGGTCGCGCGCTCTTCCATTAACAACAGCTGCTGAAAATGTTTTTGCGCCTGGTTGAAGTACAACCCGCGTCCCAGCATCGAGGAGACGCTGTTGAGCAGCGGAGTAGAAGCGTTGACGTTTGGACTTTGCCAGTGCAGTTCGCCGTAGACGGTTTCCTGCATGGTGACTGGCAGGATTTGCATTGGCAGCTCGAGGCTTTTAGTCCCTTCGCTAATCCGCCAGTTATCACCGACGGTGAGCTCAAGGAAATACGCGGCGTCATGTTCGCGGACGATCTGTAAAATATGGCGGAAGCAGTGCACGTCAATCTGGCTGGTATTTAACGCCTGCGAGCACTGATACAACACCTCCAGACGGCGATTGGCTTCGTGGAGATCGTGGGTTTTCTCTGCTACCGAGGCTTCCAGCGAGCGGTACAGCTTGTGTAATTCACTCGACATCTGGCTAAACGTTTTGCCCAGCAATCCCAGTTCATTGGGCAAACCGGTATCCAGCGGTGGGATATCAAACTGACCGTGTTCAATTTGCTGACTGGCCATCACCAGTTTATTCAGTGGACGCACCACCTGCTGGCGAATGCGCCGCAGGGTAAAGAAGACGAGGGTGAATATGCCTATCCCGCCCGCCAGCGAGATGCCAAATACCAGCATCACTTTGCGTTCGGCATAATGCTGCAACGCCAGCACGAAGAGATCGATTTGATCGACGTAGTTGTTGATGTTGGCCTGGTACCATTTTAAATCGCCGTCGATCAGTCGGGCGTTCATTTCCAGCCAGTTAGCATGCAGACGTCCATAGCGGCTTTTTACCGCTTGTGGCACATACCACGCGTTCAGATTCTGTAGTGCTGGCGAGTTTAGCGCCTGCTGGAAAAGCTGGCGGTGGGCGTTAAGCTGCGGGCTCTGGCTTTGTAGATCGTAACCCAGACGGTAGCTTTGCATGCGCAATGAGCCAGCAACGTTGATGGCTTCGGCATCTCGCAAGCTGCTGGTCAGCGTGAGCAGCGCAATACCCGTTGAGAGAATTGACAGCAGCACTATGTAGAAAAAAGCTTTAGCCAGACTGGCCGAAACCGGACGCTTTACCGTCACTTGTGCATCCTCACACAATACACGTCGCGCCTGAAAACAGCGTGAACGATGCGGTGTATTTGATAAATGTTAATAAAACGCCATGAAACTGGATGGTAACTGAAACACAATTTCATATGCGATGAAATAAATTGATCTGCCACAGGTTCTGGATAAATAGTTGTGCTTCCTGGGCAAATGAACATTGCCGCTTCCTTCCGTGTCGGTTAATAACACTCTTATAAAGAATAAGGTTTTTGCAACCAAAAAAGAAGGAAGCCATGAATCGTTTTATTATGGTCAATAGCCAGCAGTGCCTGGGATGCCATGCCTGTGAGGTCGCCTGCGTCATGGCTCACAATGGCGAACAGCATGTCCTGAACCAACGGCATTTTCAGCCCCGAATTACCGTCATTAAGCATCAGCAGCAGCGCAGCGCGGTGACCTGCCACCACTGCGAAGATGCACCCTGCGCCAGAAGCTGCCCAAACGGGGCAATTAGCCATGATAACGACAGCGTTCAGGTGAACCCGCAAAAGTGTATTGGCTGTAAATCGTGCGTTGTAGCCTGTCCTTTCGGCACGATGCAGATCGTACTCACTCCCGTCGCCAAAGGGAAGGTGAAAGCTACCGCGCACAAATGCGATCTGTGCCAGGGGCGTGAACAGGGACCCGCCTGCGTAGAAAACTGTCCGGCGCAGGCGTTACAGCTGGTGACGGAAAATTCGCTTACCGGTCTGTCAAAAGCGCGCAGGCTGCGTACCGCAAGTCTGGAAAGCCAGCCATGGCATGCCAGCACTACCGATTTTGTTCCACATGTCATCACTAAACGTGAGCAAATGCAGGCGACGCCTGCGCGCGGGGAGCCGGATAAACTGGCGATTGAGGCCCGGAAAACCAGCTTTGAAGAGATCTATCTGCCGTTTCGTACGGCGCAGGCGGAGCGCGAAGCCTCTCGCTGCCTGAAATGCGGCGACCACAGTATCTGCGAATGGACCTGTCCGTTGCATAACCACATTCCGCAGTGGATTGAACTGGTCAAAGCCGGGAATATCGACGCGGCGGTTGAGCTTTCTCACCAGACCAACTGCCTGCCGGAGGTGACCGGACGCGTATGCCCGCAGGATCGACTCTGCGAAGGGGCATGCACGGTGCGTAGCGAGCATGGCGCAGTCACCATCGGTAATATTGAGCGTTACATCTCCGATCGGGCGCTGAGTAAAGGATGGCGACCGGACTTAAGCCATGTGCAGAAAGTGGACAAGCGTGTTGCCATCATCGGTGCGGGTCCGGCGGGTCTGGCCTGTGCGGATGTGCTGGCGCGCAGCGGTATCAGCGCCACCGTCTACGATCGCCATCCCGAAATTGGCGGTTTGCTGACGTTCGGTATTCCGGCCTTCAAGCTGGACAAATCGCTGCTGGCGCGCCGCCGTGAAATCTTCAGCGCCATGGGTATTCATTTTGAACTTAACTGTGAAGTGGGTAAGGATGTCGCGCTTGAAAAGCTGCTGGAGGATTACGATGCCGTGTTCGTGGGCGTAGGAACCTATCGTTCCATGAAGGCGGACCTGCCAAATGAAGACGCGCCAGGCGTGTATGATGCGCTGCCGTTCCTGATTGCCAACACCAAGCAGGTGATGGGGCTGGAGGAACTGCCTGAAGAACCGTTTATCGACACCGCCGGACTAAACGTGGTTGTGCTGGGCGGAGGCGATACGGCAATGGACTGTGTGCGAACCGCCCTGCGTCATGGTGCAAGCCAGGTGACCTGCGCCTATCGTCGTGATGAAGCCAACATGCCCGGCTCGAAAAAAGAGGTGAAGAACGCCCGGGAAGAGGGGGCAAATTTCGAGTTTAACGTTCAGCCGGTTGAGCTGGTGTTGCATGCCGATGGGCGAGTCAGCGGTGTGCGTTTCTTACGTACCCAACTTGGTGAACCTGATGCGCAGGGCCGTCGTCGCCCGGTTCCCATTGCCGGGAGTGAGTTTGTCATGCCCGCAGATGCGGTGATTATGGCGTTTGGTTTTCACCCACACGGCATGCCGTGGCTGGAGTCGCATGGCGTTAAGGTCGATAACTGGGGGCGCATTGCCGCCGATGTTGAAAGTGCATACCGTTATCAAACCAGTAACCCGAAAATCTTTGCCGGTGGCGACGCGGTACGCGGTGCAGACCTGGTGGTGACGGCCATGGCGGAAGGGCGGCACGCCGCCCAGGGGATCGTCGACTGGCTGGGCGTAAAATCAGTCAAATCTCATTAATCGGCGAGTAGGCCGGATAAAACGCGTTAGCGTTGCCATCCGGCAATGTGCCGCATGAATGCCTGATGGCGCTTTGCTTATCAGGCCTACATTGTTCCAAGACAAACCCGGTTTCACGGCGTAGTATTATTTCTCACTTCTTGCTGTGGAGCCGGTATGTCGCAAAAAATTACCCTCATCAAAGATAAAGTCCTCTCCGATAACTACTTCGTCCTGCGCAATATCACTTATGACCTGACCCGTAAGAATGGAGAGGTGATCCGTCACAAACGTGAGGTTTACGATCGTGGTAACGGCGCCACAATCCTGCTGTATAACCCGGAGAAGAAAACGGTGGTGCTCATCCGCCAGTTTCGCGTTGCGACATGGGTCAACGGTAACGAAGACGGTCAACTGATTGAAACCTGCGCCGGGCTGCTGGATAACGACAAACCGGAAGCATGTATTCGAAAAGAGGCGATTGAAGAGACCGGCTTTGAAGTGGGTGAAGTACGTAAACTGTTTGAGCTATACATGTCGCCGGGCGGTGTGACGGAAATAATCCACTTCTTCATCGCGCAATACCGTGACAGTCAGCGGACAAACGCGGGGGGCGGCGTGGAAGATGAAGATATTGAAGTTCTGGAACTGCCGTTCACACAGGCGCTGGAAATGATCAAAACGGGTGAGATCCGTGACGGTAAAACGGTGCTATTGCTGAACTATTTGCAGTCATCGCATCTCATGGACTAATGCGCGGGATTTATATTTCTTTACAAATTTACGGCCAATCCGACGATTCTTATTGAGCCACATCAGTCGCGCAAGGAAGATACCGCTTAGGCTGTGTGTTTTGACTTCGGGGTTGTACCGTCCATGCGCTATCGCGTTATTCTCCTTTTCCTGCTCGGGTTGCTACCTGCCCGATTGCTGTGGGCTGCGCCCGCGCAACAGGCGTTTTCTGACTGGCAGGTAACGTGTAATAACCAAAATTTTTGCGTGGCGCGAAATACCGGAGAGCACCACGGCCTGGTCATGACCTTGAGCCGCAGCGCTGGGGCACATACTGACGCCGTGTTGCGTATTGAGCTGGGCGGGCTGGAATCGTCCAGCGTCAAAGAGAGCGATATTGCGCCGCGTCTGCTGTTGGATGGTGCGCCACTCTCGCTGAGCGGCGAGCACTGGCGCATAACTCCCTGGCAGCTGACGACCGATGATCCCGCCACCATCAGCGCATTTTTACAAACCGTACAGGACGCGAAGGCGATTACTCTGCAAAAAGGTGCGCAAAACCTTTCGCTGGCCGGGCTAAAAGCCGCGTTGTTGTTTATCGACGCCCAGCAAAAACGGGTGGGGAGCGAAACTGCATGGATTGAAAAAGGTGACGAGCCTCCGCTCAGCGTACCTCCGGCCCCCGCGCTGAAAGGTGTAGCGGTCATTAATCCAACGCCAACGCCTCTCACGCAGCAGGAGCGCAGTGAACTGCTGGACTATGGTAACTGGCGGATCAACGGTATTCGCTGCTCTATCGATCCGCTGCGTCGCGAGATGCGCGTCACGGCCCTAACGGATGATAAAGCGCTGCTGATGATTGGTTGTGAGGCCGGGGCGTATAACACCATCGATCTGGCGTGGGTGGTTTCACGTACGACTCCGTTGACTTCACGCGCGGTACGGTTAAGCCTGCCGTTTAAAACGGATGCAGAAAGTCGCGATATGGAGCTGACCAACGCTACGTTTGACGAGAAGTCGCGGGAGCTGGTCACCCTCGCTAAAGGACGAGGGTTGGCAGATTGCGGTATCCAGACCCGCTGGCGCTACGACGGTCAACGTTTTCGCCTGGTGCGCTATGCCCAGGAGCCAAGCTGCGATAACTGGCATGGGCCAGATGCCTGGCCCACACTGTGGATCACGCGTTAAGCACCTTGTGCGCTTTGTCGACGATGTTATCTACCGTAAAGCCGAAGAACGGGAACAGTTTGTCCGCTGGAGCCGACTCTCCATAACCCGTCATCCCAACAATTGCCCCTTTCAGCCCGACATATTTGTACCAGTAGTCAGCAATTCCTGCTTCTACCGCCACGCGAGCGCTGACGTTTGCTGGCAGGACCGATTCCCGGTACGCCTCATCCTGGGCGTCGAAGATATCGGTTGAGGGCAGAGAAACCACTCGCACGTTACGACCTTCTCCGGTCAGTTTTTCCGCTGCCAGCAGCGTGATTTCCATTTCTGAACCGGTAGCAATCAAAATAACATCCGGCTTACCGCCGCCATCCTTCAGTACATAACCGCCGCGGGCAATTTGCTGCACCTGCTCAGGCGTGCGCTCAACCTGTGCCAGATTCTGCCGCGAGAGGATCAGCGCCGTTGGCCCGTCATGACGTTCGACTGCCAGCTTCCAGCCTACCGCCGCCTCAACCTGATCGCACGGTCGCCAGGTACTGAAATTAGGCGTCAGGCGCAGGCTAGCGAGCTGTTCAACGGCCTGGTGCGTAGGACCATCTTCCCCCAGGCCAATCGAGTCGTGGGTATAAACCATGATTTGTCGGGCTTTCATCAGTGCCGCCATACGCGCGGCATTTCGGGCATATTCGACAAACATCAGGAACGTAGCGGTGTACGGAACGAAGCCCCCGTGATGGGCGATACCGTTGGCAATCGCGGTCATGCCAAATTCCCGCACGCCGTAGTGGATGTAGTTTCCTGCATGATCCTCTTTAAGAGAGGAAGAGCCTTTCCAGATGGTCAGGTTGCTGGGGGCCAAATCCGCCGATCCGCCAAGCAGCTCAGGCAGTATAGGCCCGTAAGCGTTGAGGGTATTTTGCGAGGCCTTGCGGGTGGCGATTTTGGCCGGATTGGCCTGCAGCTCGGTAATATATTTCTGGGTTGTTTCTTCCCACTTTTCCGGCAGCCCACCGCTCATCCGGCGAGTAAACTCTGCCGCCAGTTCCGGGTAGGCTTGTTGGTAAGCTGCGAATTTCTCCTTCCAGCCCTGTTGCGCTTTTTCGCCTGTCTCGCGTGCGTCCCACGCCCGGTAAATCTCTTTGGGGATCTCAAAAGCAGGATGATGCCACCCCAGCTTCTGCCGGGTCAGTGCTACCTCTTCTTCGCCCAGCGCAGCGCCGTGCGCTTCCTCTTTCCCTGCTTTATTTGGTGAGCCAAAACCAATCACCGTGCGGCAGATAATTAGCGATGGTTTATCGGTAACAGCCTGCGCTTCCTGAATGGCTTTTTTCACCGCCTCTGGGTCATGACCGTCAATGTCGTGCACCACATGCCAGTGATAAGCCTCAAAGCGTTTTGCAGTATCGTCGGTAAACCAGCCGTCAGTTTCACCGTCAATTGAGATGCCGTTATGATCGTAGAAGCCAATGAGTTTGCCAAGCCCCAGCGTGCCCGCCAGCGAACAAGCCTCGTGTGAAATACCCTCCATCAGACAGCCGTCGCCCATAAAGACCCAGGTAAAGTGGTTAACAATCTCATGGTCCGGCTGGTTAAACTGCGCTGCCAGCGTACGTTCGGCAATGGCCATACCGACGGCGTTGGCTAAACCCTGACCCAGCGGTCCTGTCGTGGTTTCCACGCCTGGCGTGTAGCCAATTTCCGGGTGCCCTGGCGTCTTCGAATGGAGCTGACGGAAGTTCTTTAATTCTTCGATTGGCAGGTCGTAACCGGAAAGATGCAACAGGCTGTAAAGCAGCATTGAGGCGTGGCCGTTGGACAGAATAAACCGGTCACGATCGTACCAGGTGGGATCGGTCGGGTTATGGCGTAGAAAATCGTTCCACAGAACTTCGGCGATATCGGCCATCCCCATTGGTGCTCCAGGGTGGCCGGAGTTAGCTTTTTGGACGGCATCCATACTTAGCGCACGAATGGCATTGGCAAGCTCTTTACGGGTCATAGGAAATACTCCTTGAAAAGTAAAGTGTTAGATGCGTGTTGTGATTCACACTTTTGGGAAAATTGCGGGCGTTGTCAGCAAAAAGCATAGCAGACAGGCATGGTATTGCTGGATTAAGCAGGTAACATGGTTGTTATAAATTGATAACAAATTCTTTCTTTGAATGGTGAGAGTTTGGGGACCTTCAAAGTTTGTACCGTTGACTGAGGTGATAATGTGCGGCTCAGTAGAATGGTTACCCGCGCCACTTTTTTGATAGATACGTGAAAGGAACAACAAGATGGATGACCAGTTAAAACAAAGCGCCCTCGATTTCCACGAATTTCCGGTACCCGGTAAAATCCAGGTTTCTCCGACCAAGCCTCTGGCAACGCAGCGCGACCTGGCGCTGGCCTACTCGCCGGGCGTGGCTGCACCGTGTCTTGAAATTGAAAAGGATCCGCTGGCAGCCTACAAATATACCGCGCGCGGCAACCTGGTTGCGGTTATTTCCAACGGCACAGCGGTGCTGGGTCTCGGCAACATTGGCGCGTTGGCCGGCAAACCGGTGATGGAAGGTAAAGGCGTTCTGTTTAAGAAATTCGCCGGGATCGACGTGTTCGACATTGAAGTCGATGAACTCGATCCGGATAAGTTTATCAATGTGGTTGCGGCCCTGGAGCCCACGTTTGGCGGTATCAACCTCGAAGATATTAAAGCGCCGGAGTGCTTCTATATTGAGCAAAAACTGCGCGAACGCATGAATATTCCGGTTTTCCACGATGATCAGCACGGCACGGCGATCATTAGTACAGCCGCTATTCTGAACGGTCTGCGGGTGGTTGAGAAAAATATCTCTGACGTGCGCATGGTGGTGTCTGGTGCAGGTGCGGCGGCGATTGCCTGTATGAACCTGCTGGTAGCGCTGGGGATGCAGAAACACAATATTGTGGTCTGTGACTCCAAAGGTGTGATTTACAAAGACCGCGAACCGAACATGGCGGAAACCAAAGCGGCTTACGCGGTGGTGGATGACGGTAAGCGTACGCTGGATGATGTCATTGACGGCGCAGATATTTTCCTCGGCTGCTCGGGCCCGAAAGTGCTGACGCAGGAAATGGTTAAGAAGATGGCGCGTGCGCCAATGATTCTGGCACTCGCCAACCCGGAGCCGGAAATCCTGCCGCCGCTGGCAAAAGAGGTGCGTTCCGACGCCATCATCTGTACCGGTCGTTCAGACTACCCGAACCAGGTTAACAACGTCCTGTGCTTCCCGTTCATCTTCCGCGGTGCGCTGGACGTTGGTGCGACGGCCATCAACGAAGAGATGAAACTGGCGGCGGTGCACGCGATTGCTGAGCTGGCGCATGCTGAGCAGAGTGAAGTGGTGGCATCTGCTTATGGCGATCAGGACCTGAGCTTCGGCCCGGAATACATCATTCCGAAACCGTTCGACCCGCGTCTGATCGTCAAAATCGCCCCCGCGGTGGCGAAAGCGGCGATGGACTCCGGCGTGGCAACGCGTCCGATTGCCGACTTTGACGCTTACATCGATAAGCTGACTGAATTCGTCTACAAAACCAACCTGTTCATGAAGCCGATTTTCTCCCTGGCACGCAAAGCGCCGAAGCGCGTGGTGCTGACCGAAGGGGAAGAAGCGCGCGTACTGCACGCTACCCAGGAGCTGATCACGTTAGGGCTGGCAAAACCGATCCTGATCGGTCGTCCAAGCGTTATTGAAATGCGTATCCAGAAACTGGGTCTGCAGATCAAAGCGGGCGTCGATTTTGAAATAGTCAACAATGAGTCCGATCCGCGCTTTAAAGAGTACTGGAGCGAGTACTACCAGATTATGAAGCGTCGTGGGATTACCCAGGAGCAGGCGCAGCGTGCGGTGATTGCCAACACTACGGTGATTGGCGCAATCATGGTACAGCGCGGCGAAGCGGATGCGATGATCTGCGGTACGATTGGGGACTATCATGAGCACTTCAGTGTGGTAAAAGAGGTATTTGGCCATCGCGACGGCGTGCATACTGCCGGGGCGATGAACGCCTTGCTGCTGCCAAGCGGTAACACCTTTATCGCCGATACCTACGTCAACGACGATCCTACGCCTGAGCAACTGGCGGAAATCGCCGTGATGGCGGCAGAGACCGTGCGTCGCTTTGGTATCGAACCGAAGGTGGCGTTGCTGTCGCACTCCAACTTTGGTTCCTCTAACTGTCCGTCGGCCAGCAAAATGCGCGACGCGCTGGAGCTGATTAAGGCGCGCGCGCCAGAGTTGATGATTGACGGCGAAATGCACGGCGACGCCGCGCTGGTGGAAAGCATCCGTAATGACCGCATGCCGGACAGTCCGTTGAAAGGCTCAGCGAATATTCTGGTGATGCCAAATATGGAAGCGGCCCGTATTAGTTACAACTTACTACGCGTTTCCAGTTCTGAAGGCGTTACGGTTGGCCCAGTGCTGATGGGGGTTGCGAAACCGGTTCACGTATTAACGCCGATCGCCTCTGTTCGTCGTATCGTTAATATGGTGGCGCTGGCGGTTGTAGAAGCCCAAACGCAGCCGCTGTAATTTCACTTTAATTTATTTCCGGCGCGGGTTTCTCCCGTGCCTTTTTATTTTCCCTTTCTTAGTGATCTACTTCACCTTTTAAACCTGGTTGCCGAATTTTGTTATTTACTCTGACAAAAAATTGCCACGATGAGGGCAGTTTTAGCGGAGGCGGTGAGCAATGGAAAAAGAACGCATTATTCAGGAATTTGTGCCGGGGAAACAGGTCACGCTGGCGCATCTCATTGCGCACCCCGGCGAGGAATTAGCGAAAAAGATCGGCGTTCCCGAAGCGGGCGCTATCGGCATCATGACGCTGACGCCAGGCGAAACCGCGATGATTGCCGGTGACTTAGCCATGAAGGCGGCGGATGTACATATCGGTTTTCTCGATAGATTCAGCGGCGCACTGGTGATCTACGGTTCGGTAGGCGCAGTAGAAGAAGCGTTATTACAGACGGTAAGCGGTCTGGGTCGATTATTAAATTTCACTTTGTGCAACCTGACAAAAAGTTAATCAGAGGCGGCGATGAAACGTATTGCATTTGTCGGTACGGTGGGGGCGGGGAAAACAACGCTCTTTAATGCGCTACAGGGGAATTATTCCCTCGCCAGAAAAACACAGGCCGTGGAGTTTAATGAAAATGGCGATATCGATACGCCAGGGGAATATTTTAGCCATCCGCGTTGGTATCACGCCTTAATTACCACGCTGCAGGATGTCGATACGTTGATTTATATACACGCGGCAAATGATAAAGAAAGTCGCTTACCTGCCGGGCTGTTGGATATCGGCGCCAGTAAACGACAAATCGCCGTTATCAGTAAAACGGACATGCCGGATGCCGACGTCGCCGCAACGCGACAACTACTTCGCGGGATGGGGTTTCAGGAGCCGATTTTTGAGCTCAATAGCCATGACCCGCGCAGCGTGCAGCACCTGGTGGATTATCTGACTGAGCTCAGCCAAAAGGAGGAAAGGGCAGGTGAAAAAACTCATCACAGCTAACGATATTCGTGCGGCCCACGCACGCGGCGAACAGGAAATGTCGGTTGTTCTGCGCGCCAGCATCATCACCCCGGAGGCGCGCGAAGTTGCGGAGCTGCTGGGCGTTACCATCAGTGAATGCGATGAATCCGCGCCAACTGCTGCTGTACCGGCGGCGGTTGATGATGGCAAAACGGAAAGCCAGCGCATTCGCGAAACCATCATTGCGCAGTTACCGGAAGGGCAGTTTACCGAAAGCCTGGTCGCCCAACTGATGGACAAAGTTATGAAGGAGAAGCAGTCGCTGGAGCAGGGCGGAATGCAGCCGAGTTTTAACTCGGTTACCGGCAAAGGCGGCGTCAAAGTCATTGACGGCAGCAGCGTGAAGTTTGGTCGTTTTGACGGCGCGCAGCCGCACTGCGTGGGCTTAACCGATCTGGTGACCGACCAGGACGGTAGCAGTATGGCCGCCGGGTTTATGCAGTGGGATAACGCCTTTTTCCCATGGACGCTGAACTACGACGAAATCGACATGATTCTGGAAGGCGAGCTGCACGTTCGCCACGAAGGCGAAACCATGATTGCAAAAGCCGGGGACGTGATGTTTATCCCGAAAGGTTCCAGCATCGAATTTGGTACGCCATCAACGGTGAAGTTTCTGTATGTGGCCTGGCCTGCGAACTGGCAGTCCTGCTAAGGCGGATGTATGAAGGATTTCATTACCGAAGCATGGCTCAGAGCGAATCATACGCTCAGCGAAGGGGCTGAAATTCATCTCCCCGCTGACGCTCGCCTGACGCCGTCTGCCCGGGAATTACTGGAAAGCCGACATCTGCGTATTAAGTTTATCGACGAGCAGGGCAGCCTGTTTATTGATGACGAAGAACAGCAGCCGCAGCCGGTGCATGGGTTAACCAGCAGTGATACGCATCCACAGGCCAGCTGCGAACTGTGCCATCAACCGGTGGCGAAGAAACCGGACACCCTGACGCATCTGACGGCGGACAAGATGGTCGCCAAAAGCGATCCGCGCCTGGGATTTCGCGCCGCGCTGGACAGCACCATCGCCCTGGCTGTGTGGTTGCAGATTGAGATGACAGAACCGTGGCAGCCGTGGCTGGCGGATATCCGCTCGCGCCTGGGCAATATTATGCGCGCTGACGCCATGGATGAGCCGCTGGCAGCACAAGCTGTCGTGGGGTTAAGTGACGAAGATTTACACCGTCTTTCGCATCAACCGCTGCGCTATCTGGACCACGACCATCTGGTGCCTGAAGCCAGCCACGGACGTGATTGCGCGCTGCTTAATCTGCTGCGTACCAAAGTCCGTGAAACGGAGACGGTGGCGGCCCAGGTGTTCATCACTCGCAGTTTTGAGGTTATGCGACCGGACATTATGCAGGCGCTCAACCGCCTTTCCAGTACGGTCTACGTGATGATGATTCTGAGCGTTGCGAAGCATCCGCTGACGGTTAACCAAATTCAACAGCGACTGGGGGAGAAGCAATGATCATTGAACGTGCTCGTCAACTCGCCCAACGCTCACCGGCACGGGTGGTGTTCCCGGATGCGCTGGATGTCCGGGTGTTGAAGGCGGCGAATTACCTGCACCAGCACGGTCTGGCACATCCCATTCTCGTTGCCAGTCCGTTTGCGCTGCGCCAGTTTGCCCTCAGTCACCGGGTGGCAATGGATGGTATTCAGGTTATCGATCCGCAAAGCAATCAGCCAATGCGCGAAGAGTTTGCGCTGCGCTGGCTGGCCCGCGCGGGAGATAAAACGCCTGCGGATGCGCTGGAAAAACTCAACGATCCGCTGATGTTCGCCGCTGCAATGGTTAGCGCGGGTAAAGCTGACGTCTGTATTGCGGGCAATCTCTCATCAACAGCGAACGTGCTGCGTGCCGGATTACGCATTATCGGGCTACAGCCTGGCTGTAAAACGCTGTCGTCAATTTTCCTGATGCTGCCGCAGTACCTTGGTCCGTCATTAGGTTTTGCCGATTGCAGCGTCGTGCCGCAGCCCACCGCCGCACAGCTTGCGGATATTGCGATTGCCAGCGCGCAGACATGGCAGGCGATCACTGGTGAAGAGCCGCGCGTGGCTATGCTGTCGTTTTCAAGTAATGGCAGTGCTCGCCATCCTAACGTCGCTAACGTACAGCAGGCGACCGAGATCGTTCGTGAGCGTGCCCCGCAGCTTACCGTGGACGGAGAACTGCAATTTGATGCCGCCTTTGTTCCGGATGTCGCAGCGCAAAAAGCGCCCGCCAGTCCGTTAAAGGGCAATGCCAATGTGATGGTCTTCCCATCGCTGGAGGCAGGCAATATTGGCTACAAAATCGCCCAGCGTCTGGGAGGGTATCGCGCAGTAGGTCCGTTGATTCAAGGGCTTGCCGCACCGCTTCATGATCTCTCTCGTGGCTGTAGCGTACAGGAAATTATCGAACTGGCGTTGGTGGCAGCAGTGCCGCGCCAGACTGACGTGAGTCGTGAAAACGCCTCACAAACACTGGTTGTTTAGGTCCCGTTCTGGACCCCTTAATGAGAGGAAAACACAATGGAAGCATTAGGAATGATTGAAACCCGGGGCCTGGTTGCACTGATTGAGGCTTCTGACGCAATGGTTAAAGCGGCACGCGTGAAACTGGTTGGCGTGAAGCAGATCGGTGGCGGTCTGGTCACTGCCATGGTCCGTGGCGATGTAGCGGCATGTAAAGCTGCAACGGACGCAGGTGCTGCGGCAGCACAGCGTATTGGCGAGCTGGTTTCAGTACACGTGATCCCACGTCCGCACGGCGATCTGGAAGAAGTGTTCCCGATCAGCTTTAAAGGCGACAGCAACGACATGTAAGTCGTCCATGTGACGCCACAGACTTCATTGCTGGCGTCACCCTCTCTCCTTTTCACATTACCTTCTGCGGAGGGTAGGGGGAGGTTTTACCTGAAATATGCCACGGAGGCGCGTATGAAACTGGCAATCGTTACAGGACAAATTGTTTGTACCGTACGCCATCAGGGGCTCGCGCACGACAAGTTGCTGATGGTGGAAATGATTGACGCCCAGGGAAATCCCGACGGGCAATGTGCTGTTGCTATCGACAGCATCGGGGCGGGAACCGGAGAGTGGGTGCTGCTGGTCAGCGGAAGCTCCGCCCGTCAGGCGCACCGGAATGAATCATCGCCTGTCGATCTGTGCGTGATTGGCATTGTCGATGAAGTGGTGGCAGGTGGTCAGGTGATCTTCCATAAATAAGGCAGAAAATCATGAATCAACAGGATATTGAACAGGTCGTGAAAGCGGTACTGCTGAAAATGAAAGACAGCAGCCAACCCGTCAGTGCCGTTCAAGAAATGGGCGTTTTTGCCTCCCTGGATGACGCAGTGGCGGCAGCAAAACTGGCCCAGCAGGGGTTGAAAAGCGTCGCTATGCGCCAACTGGCTATCACGGCTCTACGTGAGGCGGGCGAAAAGCACGCCAGAGAATTAGCGGAACTTGCCGTCACTGAAACCGGCATGGGACGCGTCGAAGATAAATTTGCCAAAAACGTGGCGCAGGCGCGCGGCACGCCGGGTGTGGAATGCCTGTCTCCACAGGTTCTGACCGGCGATAACGGTCTGACGCTGATTGAAAACGCACCGTGGGGCGTGGTGGCCTCGGTAACCCCATCCACCAACCCGGCCGCGACCGTCATTAACAACGCCATCAGCCTGATTGCCGCTGGTAACAGCGTGGTCTTCGCACCGCATCCGGCGGCGAAAAAAGTCTCTCAGCGCGCTATCACTCTGCTTAACCAGGCGGTGGTTGCTGCAGGTGGTCCGGCAAACCTGTTGGTGACGGTTGCCAACCCGGATATCGAGACTGCGCAGCGTCTGTTCAAGTACCCAGGTATCGGCCTGCTGGTGGTGACCGGTGGTGAAGCCGTAGTAGACGCCGCGCGTAAGCACACCAACAAACGTCTGATTGCCGCTGGTGCGGGTAATCCGCCAGTGGTGGTTGATGAAACGGCTGACCTGGCACGTGCGGCGCAGTCGATAGTCAAAGGTGCATCGTTTGACAACAACATCATCTGCGCCGACGAAAAAGTGCTGATCGTGGTCGATAGCGTCGCTGATGAACTGATGCGTCTGATGGAAAGCCAGCATGCGGTGAAACTGACCGCGGCTCAGGCCGAACAGCTGCAGCCGGTGCTGCTGAAAAATATCGATGAGCGCGGTAAAGGCACAGTCAGCCGTGACTGGGTCGGGCGCGATGCCGGAAAAATCGCTGCGGCGATTGGTCTGAACGTACCGGAGCAAACCCGTCTGTTATTCGTCGAAACCTCCGCGACGCATCCGTTTGCCGTTACCGAACTGATGATGCCGGTGCTGCCGGTCGTGCGGGTTGCTAACGTCGATGAAGCCATTGAACTGGCGGTCAAGCTGGAAGGCGGCTGCCACCATACGGCGGCGATGCACTCACGCAATATCGAAAATATGAACCGTATGGCAAACGCTATTGATACCAGCATCTTCGTTAAGAACGGGCCGTGTATTGCCGGTCTTGGACTGGGCGGTGAAGGCTGGACCACGATGACCATTACCACACCAACCGGGGAAGGGGTGACCAGTGCGCGTACGTTTGTGCGTCTGCGTCGCTGTGTGTTGGTAGACGCCTTCAGAATTGTATAAGGAGTAAATGAGATGGCGCACGACGAACAACGTTGGTTGACACCCAGACTGCTAAAAGCGGCAACGCTATGTAACCAGACGCCCGCAAAGAGCGATTCACCGCTGTGGTTGGGCATTGATTTGGGAACGTGTGATGTGGTGTCGATGGTTGTGGACAGTGACGGACAGCCGGTCGCGGTTTGCCTGGACTGGGCCGATGTCGTGCGCGATGGCATCGTCTGGGATTTCTTTGGTGCGGTGACCATCGTTCGTCGCCATCTCGATACGCTCGAACAACAACTGGGTTGCCGTTTTACCCATGCGGCAACCTCGTTTCCACCGGGAACTGACCCACGCATCTCTATTAACGTGCTGGAGTCTGCCGGGCTTGAAGTGAGCCATGTCCTCGACGAACCAACCGCGGTGGCGGATCTGTTGCAGCTTGATAACGCCGGCGTGGTGGATATTGGTGGTGGCACTACCGGGATTGCGATTGTTAAACAGGGCAAAGTGACTTACTCCGCTGATGAAGCGACCGGCGGGCACCATATCTCTCTGACGCTGGCCGGGAACCGTCGTATCCAGTTGGAAGAAGCCGAGCAGTACAAGCGCAGCAATGGCAAAGAAATCTGGCCGGTGGTGAAGCCTGTCTACGAAAAGATGGCGGAAATCGTGGCGCACCATATTGCCGGACAGGGTGTCGCTGATTTGTGGCTGGCGGGTGGCTCCTGTATGCAGCCAGGCGTTGATGAACTGTTCCGTAAGCGTTTCCCGGAACTGCAGGTGCATTTACCCCAGCACAGCCTGTTTATGACTCCGCTGGCGATTGCAAACAGCGGAAAAGAAAAAGCGGAAGGAATCTATGCAAGCTGAATTGCAGACCGCGCTCTTTCAGGCATTCGATACCCTGAATCTGCAACGCGTTAAAACGTTTAGCGTTCCACCGGTCACCCTTTGCGGATTGGGAGCGCTCAGTACCTGCGGTCAGGAAGCACAAACGCGCGGACTGACGCACATGTTCGTCATGGTAGACAGCTTTCTGCATCAGGCTGGGATGACCGCTGCGCTGGAACGCAGTCTGGCGATGAAAGGCGTGGCGATGACGCTGTGGCCGTGCCCGGTGGGCGAACCGTGCATTACGGACGTCTGCGCGGCAGTCGCGCAACTGCGTGAATCGAAGTGCGACGGTGTCGTGGCTTTCGGCGGCGGTTCCGTGCTGGATGCCGCCAAGGCAGTGGCGTTGCTGGTGACCAATCCTACCCAGACGCTGGCTGACATGGACGAGCGTAGCGTGTTACGCCCGCGTCTGCCGCTGATTGCCGTACCGACTACCGCCGGAACGGGCTCAGAAACCACGAACGTCACGGTGATTATCGACGCCGCGACCGGACTCAAAAAAGTGCTGGCCCACGCAACCCTGATGCCGGATGTGGCGATCCTTGACGCCGCATTGACGGAAGGCGTGCCTGCGCACGTAACGGCGATGACCGGGATTGATGCACTGACGCACGCCGTTGAAGCGTATAGCGCACTGAACGCGACGCCGTTTACCGACAGCCTGGCGATTGGTGCGATAGCGATGATCGGTAAATCGCTGCCGAAGGCCGTCGGCTACGGTCAGGATCTGGCGGCGCGCGAAAGCATGCTGCTGGCTTCCTGTATGGCCGGGATGGCGTTTTCCAGCGCTGGGCTTGGCCTGTGCCATGCGATGGCGCACCAGCCGGGGGCGACGTTGCACATTCCACACGGACAGGCTAACGCCATGCTGCTTCCCACGGTAATGGGGTTCAACCGCATGGTGTGTCGTGAGCGCTTTAGCCATATCGGACGCGCGTTAACCAACAAGAAGTCGGACGATCGCGATGCCATTAACGCCGTCAGCGAGCTGATTAGCGAAGTGGGACAGACCAAACGGCTCTCTGACGTTGGGGCAAAGCCCGAGCAGTACAGCGCATGGGCTCACGCCGCGCTGGAGGATATTTGTATTCGCAGTAACCCACGCACCGCCACGCTGGCACAGATCATCGACCTGTACGCGGCTGCCGGGTAATGCCTGTAGGCCGGATAAGGTGCTCGCACCGCCATCCGGCAATAACACGGCGTTAATGCCGGAGGCGACGTAAACGTCTTATCCGGCCTACAAATCACAAATGACAGGGAGTAGGGGCTATGGGAATTAACGAAATCATCATGTACATCATGATGTTCTTTATGCTGATTGCCGCCGTGGACAGGATCCTGTCGCAGTTCGGCGGTTCGGCACGCTTCCTCGGTAAGTTCGGTAAGAGTATTGAGGGATCGGGCGGCCAGTTTGAAGAAGGTTTTATGGCGATGGGCGCGCTGGGTCTGGCGATGGTCGGTATGACCGCGCTGGCACCGGTTCTGGCGCATGTGCTCGGGCCGGTGATTATTCCGCTGTATGAAATGCTGGGCGCGAACCCGTCGATGTTTGCCGGAACGCTGCTGGCGTGCGATATGGGCGGCTTCTTCCTGGCGAAAGAGCTGGCGGGCGGCGACGTTGCGGCGTGGCTGTACTCTGGCCTGATCCTCGGGGCGATGATGGGGCCGACGCTGGTGTTCTCTATTCCGGTTGCGCTGGGGATTATTGAACCGTCTGACCGTCGTTATCTGGCGCTGGGCGTGCTGGCGGGTATTGTCACCATTCCAATTGGTTGTATTGCGGGCGGTTTGATTGCGATGTACTCCGGCGTCGAAATCAACGGACAGCCGGTGGAATTCACCTTCGCGCTGATCCTGATGAATATGATCCCGGTGCTGATCGTGGCTGTGCTGGTGGCGCTGGGACTGAAATTCATCCCGGAAAAAATGATCAACGGCTTCCAGATTTTCGCGAAATTCCTGGTAGCGCTGATCACCATCGGCCTGGCAGCAGCGGTGGTCAAATTCCTGCTCGGCTGGGAGCTGATCCCAGGTCTTGATCCTATCTTCATGGCTCCGGGTGACAAGCCGGGTGAAGTGATGCGCGCCATCGAAGTTATCGGTTCTATTTCCTGCGTACTGCTCGGTGCGTACCCAATGGTACTGCTGCTGACCCGCTGGTTTGAAAAACCGCTGATGAGCGTCGGTAACCTGTTAAAAATCAATAATATTGCGGCTGCCGGTATGGTTGCGACGCTGGCGAACAACATCCCAATGTTCGGCATGATGAAGAATATGGATACCCGCGGCAAAGTGATCAACTGCGCCTTTGCGGTCTCCGCGGCCTTTGCTCTGGGTGACCACTTAGGCTTCGCCGCTGCCAACATGAACGCGATGATCTTCCCGATGATTGTCGGCAAGTTGATTGGCGGCGTGACGGCGATTGGTGTGGCTATGCTGTTGGTACCGAAAGATGAAGATGTGCCAGCAGAAGTAGAAACCAACCCGGAGGCGCAATCGTGAATACTCGCCAGCTACTGAGCGTCGGTATCGATATCGGCACCACTACCACTCAGGTGATTTTCTCGCGCCTTGAGTTAGTCAACCGTGCGGCAGTGTCGCAGGTGCCGCGCTACGAATTCATCAAACGCGAAATTAGCTGGCAAAGCCCGGTGTTCTTTACCCCCGTTGATAAGCAGGGCGGGTTGAAAGAGGCCGAACTTAGGGCGCTGATCCTCGCCCAGTATCAGGCGGCGGGTATTGCACCTGAGACTGTCGATTCCGGCGCGATCATCATCACCGGAGAAAGTGCCAAAACCCGTAATGCGCGTCCGGCGGTGATGGCGCTCTCTCAGTCGCTGGGGGATTTTGTGGTGGCCAGCGCCGGTCCGCATCTGGAATCGGTGATTGCCGGTCACGGTGCGGGGGCACAAACCCTGTCCGAGCAGAAGTTGTGCCGCGTACTGAATATCGACATCGGTGGCGGTACGTCGAACTACGTTCTGTTTGATGCTGGAAAGGTCAGCGGTTCGGCTTGCCTCAACGTCGGCGGGCGACTGCTGGAAACGGACGGTCAGGGGCGAGTAGTACATGCGCATCAGCCGGGGCAGATGATTGTTGATGACGTATTTGGTCCGGGCACCGACGCCCGAACCCTCAATGCGGCGCAGCTTGTTCAGGTAGCACGACGGATGGCGGCGCTGATTGTGGAGGTGATTGACGGCACGTTATCACCGCTGGCGCAGGCGCTGATGCAAACCGGCCTGTTACCGGCGGGCGTGAAACCGGAAGTGATTACGTTGTCCGGCGGGGTGGGCGAGTGCTACCGCAACCAACCAGCCGATCCGTTCTGTTTTTCCGACATTGGCCCGCTGTTAGCGACGGCGCTGCATGAACATCCGCGCCTGCGTGAGATGAACGTGCAGTTCCCGGCGCAAACCGTGCGCGCCACGGTGATTGGCGCCGGTGCGCATACGCTGTCGCTTTCGGGCAGCACCATCTGGCTGGAAGGTGTGGCGCTTCCGCTGCGCAATCTGCCGGTGGCGATTCCGGTTGATGAGGCTGATTTGGTGGCCGCCTGGCAACAGGCGCTAATGCAGCTCGATCTGGACCCGCAAACGGACGCCTACGTGCTGGCGCTGCCCGGTTCGCTGCCGGTGCGCTACGCCGCGCTGTTAACGGTGATTGATGCGCTGCTGGCCTTTGTCGCGCGCTATCCGAATCCGCATCCCCTGCTGGTGGTAGCCGAGCAGGATTTTGGTAAGGCCCTGGGCATGCTGTTACGCCCACAGTTACAGCAACACCCGCTGGCAGTCATCGATGAGGTGGTTGTCCGGGCGGGGGACTATATCGACATTGGTACGCCTCTTTTTGGCGGATCGGTTGTGCCGGTGACGGTGAAATCACTCGCATTTCCTTCCTGAGGGAACGACTTATGAAACTAAAGACCACATTGTTCGGCAATGTTTATCAGTTTAAGGATGTTAAAGAGGTGCTGGCAAAAGCCAACGAACTGCGTTCGGGGGATGTGCTGGCAGGAGTGGCTGCAACCAGTTCGCAGGAGCGCGTGGCGGCCAAGCAGGTACTGTCGGAAATGACGGTGGCGGATATCCGCAATAACCCGGTGATTTCCTATGAAGAGGACTGTGTTACTCGTCTGATTCAGGATGACGTCAACGAGACGGCCTATAACCGTATCAAAAACTGGAGTATCAGCGAGCTGCGCGAGTACGTGCTGAGCGATGAAACCTCTGTTGATGACATTGCGTTTACGCGCAAAGGGTTAACGTCGGAAGTGGTCGCTGCGGTAGCAAAAATCTGCTCTAACGCGGACCTGATCTACGGCGGTAAGAAAATGCCGGTGATCAAAAAGGCCAATACCACCATCGGTCTGCCGGGCACCTTCAGCTGCCGTTTGCAGCCGAACGACACCCGTGATGACGTGCAGAGTATTGCCGCACAAATCTACGAAGGGCTGTCCTTCGGGGCGGGCGATGCGGTGATTGGTGTTAACCCGGTAACGGATGACGTGGAAAACTTAAGCCGCGTACTGGATACCGTGTACGGCGTTATCGACAAATTCAACATCCCGACCCAGGGCTGCGTACTGGCACACGTGACTACCCAGATCGAAGCGATTCGTCGCGGTGCGCCGGGCGGGCTGATTTTCCAGAGTATCTGCGGTAGCGAAAAAGGCTTAAAAGAGTTTGGCGTTGAGCTGGCCATGCTGGATGAAGCGCGTGCAGTGGGCGCTGAGTTCAACCGTATCGCCGGGGAAAACTGCCTGTACTTCGAAACCGGGCAAGGGTCTGCGCTTTCCGCGGGCGCGAACTTCGGCGCCGATCAGGTGACGATGGAAGCGCGTAACTACGGACTGGCACGCCACTACGATCCGTTCCTGGTGAACACCGTGGTGGGCTTTATCGGGCCAGAGTATCTCTACAACGACCGTCAGATTATTCGCGCGGGTCTGGAAGATCACTTTATGGGCAAGCTGAGCGGCATCTCGATGGGCTGCGACTGCTGCTACACCAACCATGCTGATGCTGACCAGAACCTTAACGAAAACCTGATGATTCTGCTCGCCACCGCTGGCTGCAACTACATCATGGGCATGCCGCTCGGTGACGACATCATGCTCAACTATCAGACCACCGCCTTCCATGACACCGCGACCGTGCGTCAGCTGCTGAACCTGCGTCCGTCGCCGGAGTTTGAACGCTGGCTGGAAACCATGGGCATTATGGCAAACGGTCGCCTGACCAAACGGGCGGGCGATCCGTCACTGTTCTTCTGATGACGCGGGGATGACACACGATGGATCAAAAACAGATTGAAGAAATTGTACGCAGCGTAATGGCGTCAATGGGTGAGTCTCAACCGCAGGCTCAAGAACCGTCAGCACCAGCAAAATGCAGCACCACGCAGTGCGCCACGCCGACCGGTGAAAGCTGCGCGATGGACTTAGGCTCAGCCGAAGCCAAAGCATGGATTGGCGTTGAGAATCCGCACCGTGCAGAGGTGTTGACTGAACTTCGCCGTAGCACCGCTGCGCGTGTATGTACTGGTCGTGCCGGTCCTCGTCCGCGTACCCAGGCGCTGCTGCGTTTCCTGGCTGACCACTCGCGTTCGAAAGATACGGTATTGAAAGAAGTGCCGGAAGAGTGGGTAAAAGCCCAGGGGCTGCTGGAAGTGCGCTCGGAAATCAGCGACAAAAACCTGTATCTGACGCGTCCGGATATGGGGCGTCGTCTGAGTGCGGAAGCCATTGAAGAACTGAAATCACAGTGTGTAATGAATCCGGATGTGCAGGTGATTATTTCTGATGGCCTGTCTACCGACGCGATTACCGCTAACTATGAAGAGATCCTGCCGCCGCTGTTGTCGGGCTTAAAACAGGCCGGATTGAAGGTCGGGACGCCGTTCTTTGTTCGCTATGGGCGCGTGAAAATCGAAGATCAGATCGGCGAACTGCTGGGTGCAAAAGCGGTGATCCTGCTGGTTGGTGAACGTCCGGGCCTCGGCCAGTCGGAAAGTCTTTCTTGCTATGCCGTCTATTCGCCGCGTGTGGCGACCACCGTTGAGGCTGATCGTACCTGTATCTCGAACATTCACCAGGGCGGTACGCCACCGGTTGAAGCGGCGGCGGTGATTGTGGATTTGGCCAAGCGCATGCTGGAGCAAAAAGCATCCGGCATCAATATGACCCGTTAAGGAGGCATCATGCCAGCATTAGATTTAATTAGACCTTCAGTCACCGCAATGCGTGTGATTGCCTCGGTAAATGACGGTTTTGCCCGCGAACTTAAATTACCGCCACATATACGTAGCCTCGGACTCATCACAGCAGATTCTGATGACGTGGCGTATATTGCCGCAGACGAAGCGACAAAACAGGCAATGGTCGAAGTGGTTTATGGCCGCTCGCTGTATGCCGGTGCGGCGCACAGTCCCTCTCCAACATCGGGCGAAGTGCTGATTATGCTCGGTGGACCAAACCCGGCCGAAGTTCGCGCGGGTCTGGACGCGATGGTGGCCAATATTGAAAGCGGGGCGGCATTCCAGTGGGCGAATGACGCAGAAGATACCGCCTTCCTGGCGCATGTGGTTTCGCGTACCGGTTCGTATCTCTCCGCAACCGCGGGATGCCGACTGGGCGATCCGATGGCGTATCTGGTAGCACCGCCGCTGGAAGCGACATTTGGTATTGATGCCGCGCTGAAATCTGCCGATGTACAACTGGTGACCTATGTACCACCGCCGTCAGAAACTAACTATTCAGCCGCGTTTTTGACCGGTAGCCAGGCCGCTTGTAAAGCCGCATGTAACGCCTTTGCCGATGCCGTTCTGGATATTGCCCGTAATCCAATCCAGCGCGCGTAAGAGAGGTAGTGATGATCAATGCACTGGGATTACTGGAAGTGGATGGCATGGTGGCTGCCGTGGACGCGGCCGATGCAATGCTGAAAGCCGCGAACGTGCGTCTGCTTAGCCACGAAGTGCTCGATCCTGGTCGGCTGACGCTGGTGGTGGAAGGCGATCTGGCGGCATGCCGCGCAGCGCTGGATGCTGGCAGTGCAGCCGCAGCGCGTACGGGCCGTGTTATCAGCCGTAAGGAAATAGGCCGGCCGGACGATGACACCCAGTGGCTGATCGGCGGTTTTAAACGCCAGCCGAAGAAACCTGAACAGAAGCCAGAAGCGAAAACAGAAGTGAAACCAGAGAAGACACAGGACGCCCCAGTGACGTCTGAATCCTCTGCCCAACTTCTGACGCTGTTAGCATCGGTCCGTCAAGGAATGACGGCAGGGGAAGTGGCGGCCCATTTTGGCTGGTCACTTGATGAAGCCAGAAATGCGCTGGAACAGCTCTTTTCTGATGGAGCGTTGCGTAAACGCAGTAGTCGCTACCGCTTAAAAAATTAACCTGTCGGAGGGCCGGGGGCTTCGTTGAAGCTTCCGGCTTAAAAGATCATGAAAAAGAACCGTACTGCAAACTTGCACCATCTTTATCATGAAGTATTACCCGAAGACGTTAAACTGACGCCGAAAGTGGAAGTGGACAACGTTCACCAACGGCGAACAACGGATGTGTATGAGCACGCGCTGACGATTACCGCCTGGCAGCAGATCTACGACCAGCTGCACCCGGGAAAATTTCATGGCGAGTTCACGGAAATCCTGCTCGATGATATTCAGGTGTTCCGTGAATACACCGGACTGGCGCTGCGTCAGTCGTGCCTTGTCTGGCCAAACTCATTTTGGTTTGGCATTCCGGCCACGCGCGGCGAGCAGGGATTTATTGGTACCCAGTGTTTGGGTAGCGCTGAAATTGCCACCCGCCCAGGCGGGACGGAGTTTGAACTGAGTACCCCGGATGATTACACCATTTTGGGTGTCGTCATTTCGGAAGAGGCCATTGCTCGTCAGGCCAACTTCCTGCATAACCCGGAAAGGGTGTTGCATATGCTGCGCAATCAGTCGGCGCTGGAAGTTAAAGAACAACACAAAGCCGCGCTATGGGGCTTTGTGCAGCAGGCGCTGGCGACGTTTAGTGAGAATCCTGAAAACCTTCACCAACCCGCGGTGCGTAAAGTGTTGGGGGATAACCTGCTGCTGGCGATGGGCACCATGCTGGAAGAAGCGCAGCCGATTATGACTGCGGAGAGCATCAGCCATCAGAGCTATCGTCGCTTGCTGTCACGTGCGCGCGAATATGTGCTGGAAAATATGTCAGAGCCGCTGACCGTGCTCGACTTATGCAATCAGCTGCACGTTAGCCGCCGGACGTTGCAAAACGCCTTTCACGCGATCCTCGGTATTGGCCCAAATGCCTGGTTGAAACGTATTCGCCTGAACGCCGTGCGCCGTGAGTTGATAAGCCCATGGTCACAGAGTGCGACGGTGAAAGACGCCGCCATGCAGTGGGGATTCTGGCATTTAGGGCAGTTTGCCACCGACTACCAGCAGCTGTTTGCGGAGAAACCGTCGTTGACGCTGCATCAGCGTATGCGCCAGTGGGCATGATGAGATTATTGTGCCGGATGCGACGCTAACGCGTCTTATCCGGCCTACGGGTTTGCCGTTGTTGCAGGCCTGATAAGCGTAGCGCCATCAGGCAATTACACCCAGTCGCGGACCTGAATAAACTCGCTAAGGGCAGCTTCCGGGCTGTTCGCTTCCGGCTGCCAGTCATACTCCCAGCGTACCAGCGGCGGCATCGACATCAGAATCGATTCCGTGCGCCCGCCGGTTTGCAAACCGAACAACGTGCCGCGATCCCACACCAGATTAAATTCCACATAGCGACCACGACGATAAAGCTGGAAATTACGTTCGCGCTCGCCCCAGCTCATCATTTTGCGGCGTTCGACGATGGGCAGATACGCCTCGGTGTATCCTTGACCTACCGCCTGCATAAAAGCGAAGCAGTGGTCGAAATCAGGGGTATTCAAATCATCGAAAAACAGCCCGCCAATGCCGCGCTGCTCGTTGCGGTGCTTGAGGAAGAAGTAGTCATCGCACCACTTTTTGTAACGTGGATAAACGTCATCGCCAAACGGCTGGCACAGGTCCCGCGCCGTGCGATGCCAGTGAACCGCATCCTCATCAAAGCCGTAGTAGGGCGTTAAGTCAAAGCCGCCGCCAAACCACCACACGGGATCGGCCCCCGGTTTTTCCGCGATAAAAAACCGTACGTTGGCATGACTGGTTGGAATGTAGGGATTCTGCGGGTGCACCACCAACGAGACGCCCATGGCTTCAAAACTGCGCCCGGCAAGCTCCGGGCGATGCGCGGTAGCCGAGGCCGGCATTGCATCGCCGTGGACGTGGGAGAAGTTAACGCCTGCTTGCTCGAAAATACCGCCGTTACGCAACACCCGACTGCGCCCGCCGCCGCCCGCTTCGCGTTGCCAGTTATCCTCAACAAATTCGCTGCCGTCTACGGTGGATAACTGCTGACAAATTTCATCCTGCAGGCTGAGCAGGAACTGTTTTACGCGCTGTGCATCGGGCTTCATGGTTAACGTTTCTTCGAGTGTGCTTTCTGGTTATCAAACCAGTGGAAATAGCTGATGATGCCATTGGCGATAGCGGTGGCGATTTTCTGACGAAACGCCGCCGTACCCAGCAATCGTTCTTCTTCCGGGTTGGTGATGAACGAGGTTTCGACCAGGACCGACGGAATCGAAGGTGATTTTAGCACCACGAAGGCGGCCTGTTCCGTGCTGCGACTGTGCAGACGGTGTACCGGCTTGATCTTCTTAAGAATATGCGAGCCTAACGTCAGGCTGTTTTTTATGGTGTCAGTTTGCACCAGATCGAACAGCACCTGCTGCAACAAATGATCTTTGTCAGTGGCCTTCTTTCCGGCGACTTCATCGGCCCGGTTTTCACGATCGGACAGATATTTCGCCATGGCGCTACTGGCGCCGCGATTGGATAAGGCAAAGACCGAAGCGCCCGCAGCGCTCGGATTGGTAAAACCGTCGGCGTGGATCGACATGAACAGATCGGCACCATGTTTGTGGGCGATCTCGACGCGATCGTAGAGCGGAATAAACGTATCGCCGGAGCGGGTCAGGCGTGCATCAATCCCCTGGTTACGTAGGATCGAGCGCACGTTTTTGGCAATCGCCAGTACCACGTGCTTTTCTTTCGACCCGTTGCGACCAATTGCGCCGGTATCAATCCCTCCGTGCCCCGGATCAAGGACAACAACGCGCTTAGCACCGGATTTTTTCGCTTTCGGTTTGCTGTGTCCATTGCTGGTCTTTAGCGCTTCTTCTTTAGCGATGGCTTGTGACATGCCTGACAGCGTCAGGGCGGCCAGCCCGGCTTTCAGCACCTGGCGGCGCGATGTGAGTGTTTTTAGTGGTTTAAAAGTGCTCATACGGCCTGAGTTGTAAAAAAAAGGTTCTAAACGTTATATCGTATCGCGTAGTCCGTTGCGACGGATCGAGATAAGAATTGTTTTACTTTTCATTTCAATACGTGACAATTCCGTATTATGCCATTTTTTCCGCCGCTTCGCGTCAGATATTGGCTAAATCAGCCGTTCGCGCCATAATCGCTTTTTAACGTCCTGAAAAGGTACCCAATACCATGGAAATACGCGTTTTTCGCCAGGAAGATTTCGAAGAGGTGATCACCCTCTGGGAGCGTTGTGATTTGCTGCGTCCATGGAACGACCCTGAAATGGACATCGAACGTAAAGTCAATCATGACGTCAGCTTGTTCCTCGTCGCTGAAGTGAACGGTGAGGTGGTCGGTACGGTGATGGGCGGATACGACGGGCATCGCGGTTCCGCCTATTACCTGGGCGTGCATCCTGAGTTTCGCGGTCGCGGCATCGCCAATGCGCTGCTCAACCGGCTGGAGAAAAAGCTCATTGCCCGCGGTTGTCCGAAGATTCAAATCATGGTGCGTGACGATAACGACGTCGTACAGGGCATGTATGAACGTTTGGGCTATGAACATGCGGATGTACTCAATCTGGGCAAGCGTTTGATCGAAGATGAAGAGTACTGAGTTTCATCCGGCCGACTATGACGGTCATGGGCGTCTGCGCCTGCCTTTTCTCTTCTGGTGCGTACTGCTGTTGCAGGCACGCACCTGGGTTTTGTTTGTGATTGCCGGTTCTTCCCGTGAGCAGGGCAACACCTTGCTGAATCTGTTTTATCCCGATCATGACGCATTCTGGCTTGGGTTGCTTCCCGGCGTTCCCGCCGTGTTGGCGTTTTTACTCAGTGGGCGACGCTTTGCGTTTCCGGTGCTCTGGCGCTGGCTGCGCGGATTATTGATTCTCGCTCAACTGGTGCTGCTGTGCTGGCAGCCGGTGATGTGGCTGGCAGGCGATCCTCTCAATGGCGTCGGGCTGGCGCTGCTGGTGGCGGATATTGTCGCGCTGATCTGGCTGTTAACCAATCAACGTCTGCGCGCCTGTTTTTCCCTTGAGAAAGAATAACGGCACTTTTTGGGGAAACCGGACTCCAAGCAACGTTGATAAATAAGGAAGGAAGTGAAATGAAATCACTGCGTTTGACTTTATGCGCGATGCCGCTGCTACTGGCCGGGTGTTCAACGTTGTCCTCGGTGAACTGGTCTGCCGCCAATCCGTGGAACTGGTTTGGTTCTTCAACGCAGGTCACAGAGCAGGGCGTAGGAGCGTTAACGGGCGCTACGCCGCTGGATGAAAAAGCCATTGCTGATGCGCTGGACGGTGATTACCGCCTGCGTAGCGGAATGAAGACCGATAACGGTAATGTGGTGCGCTTCTATGAAGCTATGAAAGACGACAAGCTGGCGATAGTCATTAACGGCAGCCAGGGAACCATCAGTCGTATTGATGTATTAGATCACGATATTTCGTCAGCCGCGGGTGTCGAAATCGGTACACCGTTTAGCGACCTTTACACTAAAGCTTATGGTAATTGCCAAAAAGCAACCGGCGATGACAGCGCGGGCGTTGAGTGTAAAGCTGAGGGAAGTCAACATATTAGCTATATTTTTTCCGGTGAATGGAGCGGGCCTGAGGATATAATGCCGTCTGACGACACGCTGAAAGCGTGGAAAGTAAGCAAAATTATCTGGCGGCGTTAATTTGCGTCTGAACAAATCGGCTTGTTAAAAAAACAGGTAGAATAGCGCCCATCAATGCCACGATGTCGTGGCATCTTTTTTTCAGGAGGAACAATGTCTCAGGTTCAGAGTGGCATTTTGCCAGAACATTGCCGTGCGGCGATTTGGATTGAAGCCAATGTTAAAGGCGACGTTGATGCCCTGCGTGCGGCCAGCAAAACCTTCGCCGATAAGCTGGCGACCTTTGAAGCTAAGTTCCCGGATGCGCATCTGGGCGCGGTTGTCGCTTTTGGCAACAACACCTGGCGTGCATTGAGCGGCGGCGTCGGTGCTGAAGAGTTAAAAGACTTTATCCCTTACGGTAAAGGTCTGGCACCAGCAACCCAATATGACGTGTTGATCCATATTCTCTCTTTGCGTCATGACGTGAATTTCTCCGTTGCGCAGGCGGCAATGGAAGCATTTGGCGACTGTATTGAAGTTAAAGAAGAAATCCACGGTTTCCGTTGGGTCGAAGAGCGCGATCTCAGCGGCTTTGTTGACGGTACGGAAAACCCGGCAGGCGAAGAAACGCGCCGTGAAGTTGCTGTTATCAAAGATGGCGTGGATGCCGGTGGCAGCTATGTGTTTGTGCAGCGTTGGGAACATAACCTGAAGCAGCTTAATCGCATGAGCATCCATGACCAGGAAATGATGATTGGTCGCACCAAGGAAGCCAACGAAGAGATCGACGGTGATGACCGTCCGGTCACCTCTCACCTGAGCCGTGTTGACCTAAAAGAAGACGGTAAAGGGCTGAAAATTGTGCGTCAGAGCCTGCCATACGGTACTGCCAGCGGCACGCATGGTCTCTATTTCTGCGCCTACTGCGCTCGTCTGTACAACATTGAACAACAATTGCTGAGCATGTTTGGTGACACTGACGGTAAGCGTGATGCGATGCTGCGCTTCACCAAACCGGTAACCGGCGGCTATTACTTTGCACCGTCGCTGGACCGTTTAATGGCGCTGTAATGGTGAGCTGATCCTGTTATCGGCCACGAAATAGACATCCCCGCATCGTCGGGGATTTTTTTTACCTGAGATTAACCTGATTTAGTGAGCTATTCCTCAGCACTAATTTGTTATTGCTGTATCTTCTGCGTGAATGAAGCGAAGGCTTCATATTCAAAAGGAGAATATTGAAATGGGAAAACTCACGGGCAAAACAGCATTGATTACGGGCGCATCTCAGGGTATTGGCGAGGGTATCGCCAGAACGTTTGCCCGCCATGGTGCGAACTTAATCCTGCTGGATATCTCCGATGAGATTGAAAAACTGGCGGATGAGTTGGCTGGGCGTGGGCACCGTTGCACAGCCGTTCACGCTGACGTCAGAGATTTTGCGTCGGTCAAGGAAGCGGTGACGCGCGCGAAGCAGATTGAAGGCAAAATCGATATTCTGGTGAACAATGCCGGCGTATGCCGCCTCGGCAGCTTCCTTGATATGAGCGATGAAGATCGCGATTTCCACATTGATATCAACATTAAAGGCGTCTGGAACGTGACGAAAGCCGTTCTGCCGGAGATGATTGCGCGCAAAGACGGGCGCATCGTGATGATGTCATCGGTGACCGGCGATATGGTTGCTGACCCGGGCGAAACGGCCTACGCGCTGTCGAAAGCCGCGATCATCGGTTTGACCAAATCCCTGGCGGTAGAATATGCGCAGTCCGGCATTCGCGTGAATGCCATTTGCCCTGGCTACGTTCGTACGCCGATGGCGGAAAGCATTGCGCGACAGTCTAACCCGGAAGATCCTGAATCCGTTTTAGTCGAAATGGCGAAAGCGATCCCGATGCGTCGTCTGGCCTGCCCGCTTGAGGTCGGTGAACTGGCGGCGTTCCTGGCATCGGATGAGTCCAGTTATTTAACTGGCACGCAAAACGTGATTGATGGCGGCAGTACCCTGCCTGAAAGCGTTAGCGTCGGCGTCTGATTGATGCCGGTCTCCTCCCCATGTGCTGGGGAGGAGGTACCCCTTATTCTCTTTTCAACTTTCAAATCATCAAACGGTATATAAAACCGTTACTCCTTTAGCACTGGTTATAAATATGATGACCATAAGAAAGTCATTTAATTTATAAGGGTGCGCAATGGCCGTTAACTTACTGAAAAAAAGAACACTGACGCTGGCAGCCATGCTGTTGCTGGTGGGGCAAGCGCAGGCAACGGAACTGCTGAACAGTTCATACGATGTTTCCCGCGAGCTGTTTGCCGCCCTTAATCCGCCGTTTGAACAGCAATGGGCGAAGGATAACGGCGGCGACAAACTGACGATTAAACAATCTCATGCCGGGTCATCAAAACAGGCGTTGGCGATTTTGCAGGGGCTGAAAGCTGACGTCGTGACCTATAACCAGGTGACCGACGTGCAGATCCTGCATGACAAAGGCAAGCTGATCCCTGCCGACTGGCAAAGCCGCCTGCCGAATAACAGTTCGCCATTCTATTCCACCATGGCGTTTTTGGTGCGTAAGGGCAACCCGAAGAATATCCACGAATGGAACGATCTGGTTCGCCCGGACGTGAAGCTAATTTTCCCTAACCCGAAGACTTCCGGTAACGCGCGTTATACCTATCTGGCTGCGTGGGGCGCGGCAGATAAAGCTGACGGTGGTGATAAAGCCAAAACCGAACAGTTTATGACCCAGTTTCTGAAAAACGTGGAAGTGTTTGATACCGGCGGTCGCGGTGCAACGACCACCTTTGTTGAACGCGGTCTGGGTGATGTGCTGATCACGTTTGAATCGGAAGTGAACAACATCCGTAAACAGTATGAAGACCAGGGCTTCGAAGTGGTGGTGCCGAAGGTCAACATTCTGGCGGAGTTCCCGGTGGCCTGGGTAGATAAAAATGTGCAGGCCAACGGTACTGAAAAAGCGGCGAAAGCTTACCTGAACTGGCTGTACAGCCCGCAGGCGCAAACCATCATTACCGATTTCTACTACCGCGTGAATAACCCACAGGTAATGGACAAGCTGAAAGATAAATTCCCGCAGACCGAATTGTTCCGTGTAGAAGATAAGTTTGGCTCGTGGCCTGAAGTGATGAAAACGCACTTTGTCAGCGGCGGTGAGCTGGACAAACTGCTGGCGGCGGGGCGTAAGTAAATGTTTGCTGTTTCTTCCCGACGCGTGCTGCCTGGCTTCACTTTGAGCCTGGGCACCAGCTTACTGTTTGTCTGCCTGATATTGCTGCTGCCGCTGAGCGCGCTGGTGATGCAACTGGCGCAAATGAGCTGGGCGCAATACTGGGATGTGATTACCAATCCGCAGGTGGTGGCGGCTTATAAAGTGACGCTGCTGTCGGCGTTTGTGGCGTCGATTTTTAACGGCGTGTTCGGTTTGCTGATGGCGTGGATCTTAACACGCTATCGCTTTCCGGGCCGTACGCTGCTGGATGCGCTGATGGACCTGCCGTTTGCACTGCCTACGGCGGTGGCAGGTCTGACGCTGGCGTCTCTGTTTTCGGTTAATGGCTTCTACGGCGAGTGGCTGGCGAAGCTGGATATCAAGGTGACCTACACCTGGCTAGGTATCGCGGTAGCGATGGCCTTTACCAGCATTCCGTTTGTGGTGCGTACCGTGCAACCAGTACTGGAAGAGTTAGGCCCGGAATATGAAGAAGCAGCTGAAACGCTCGGTGCTACGCGCTGGCAGAGTTTCCGTAAAGTAGTGCTGCCGGAGCTGTCTCCTGCGCTGGTGGCGGGCGTTGCGCTGTCGTTTACCCGCAGCCTTGGTGAGTTTGGCGCGGTTATTTTTATCGCCGGAAACATCGCATGGAAAACGGAAGTGACCTCGCTGATGATTTTTGTTCGCTTGCAGGAGTTTGACTACCCGGCCGCCAGCGCGATTGCTTCTGTGATCCTCGGGGCGTCGTTGTTGCTGCTGTTTTCAATTAACACCCTGCAAAGTCGCTTCGGTCGACGCGTGGTAGGTCACTGATGGCAGACATTACTCAATTGAAACGCTATGACGCACCCCGCATTAACTGGGGTAAATGGTTTCTGATCGGCACGGGCATGCTGGTATCGACCTTTATTTTGCTGGTACCGATGATTTATATCTTCGTGCAGGCGTTCAGTAAGGGATTAATGCCGGTACTACAGAACCTGGCTGACCCGGATATGCTGCATGCCATTTGGCTGACGGTGCTAATTGCGCTGATTGCGGTGCCGGTTAATCTGGTGTTCGGCGTATTGCTGGCCTGGCTGGTGACTCGCTTCAACTTCCCAGGACGCCAACTGCTGCTGACGCTGCTGGATATTCCATTTGCTGTCTCGCCGGTGGTCGCAGGTCTGATCTATCTGCTGTTTTATGGTTCTAACGGTCCGCTGGGTGATTGGCTGGATGAACACAATCTGCAAATCATGTTCTCCTGGCCGGGGATGGTGCTGGTGACGGTGTTCGTGACCTGTCCGTTTGTAGTGCGCGAGCTGGTACCGGTGATGCTAAGTCAGGGCAGCAATGAAGACGAAGCGGCGATTTTACTGGGCGCCTCCGGCTGGCAGATGTTCCGCCGCGTCACGCTGCCGAATATCCGTTGGGCGTTGCTGTATGGCGTGGTGCTGACTAACGCCCGTGCGATAGGCGAATTCGGCGCAGTGTCGGTGGTTTCCGGCTCGATTCGCGGCGAAACCTTGTCTTTACCACTACAGATTGAATTACTGGAGCAGGACTATAACGCCGTCGGCTCCTTTACCGCCGCCGCGCTGTTGACGCTGATGGCGATTATTACCCTGTTTTTGAAGAGCATGTTGCAATGGCGTCTGGAGAACCAGGAAAAACGCGCGCAGCAGGAGGAAAATCATGAGCATTGAGATTGCCAATATTAAGAAGTCTTTTGGTCGCACCCAGGTGCTGAACGATATCTCGCTGGATATTCCTTCAGGTCAGATGGTCGCGCTGTTGGGGCCATCCGGCTCGGGCAAAACCACGTTGCTGCGCATTATTGCCGGCCTGGAGCATCAGTCCAGCGGGCATATCCGTTTTCACGGTACCGACGTCAGCCGATTACACGCCCGCGACCGTAAGGTGGGGTTCGTGTTCCAGCACTATGCGCTGTTTCGTCATATGACCGTTTTCGACAATATCGCGTTTGGTCTGACGGTCCTGCCACGGCGTGAGCGCCCGAATGCGGCGGCCATCAAAGCAAAAGTGACCAAACTTCTGGAAATGGTTCAACTGGCTCATCTGGCGGACCGTTTCCCGGCACAGCTCTCCGGCGGACAAAAGCAGCGCGTGGCATTGGCGCGTGCGCTGGCGGTAGAGCCACAGATCCTGCTGCTCGACGAACCGTTTGGCGCGCTTGATGCGCAGGTGCGCAAGGAGCTGCGTCGCTGGCTGCGTCAGTTGCATGAAGAGCTGAAATTTACCAGCGTGTTTGTTACCCACGATCAGGAAGAAGCAACGGAAGTCGCAGACCGCGTGGTGGTGATGAGTCAGGGTCATATCGAACAGGCTGATGCGCCGGATCAGGTCTGGCGCGAACCGGCCACCCGTTTTGTGCTGGAGTTTATGGGCGAGGTTAACCGCCTGCAGGGGACGATTCGTGGCGGACAGTTCCACGTGGGCGCACACCGCTGGCCGTTGGGCTATACACCTGGCTACCAGGGACCGGTCGATCTGTTCCTGCGTCCATGGGAAGTGGATGTGAGCCGCCGTACCAGCCTGGATTCGCCGCTGCCGGTGCAGGTGCTGGAAGCTAGTCCGAAGGGGCACTACACCCAATTAGTTGTACAACCCCTCGGGTGGTACAACGAACCGCTGACGGTCATCATGCAAGGCGATGATTCCCCGAGCCGCGGTGAACGGCTGTTTGTCGGGCTGCAAAATGCACGTTTGTATAACGGCGACCAGCGTATTGAAACGCGTGAAGAGGAACTTGCCCTGGCGCAATCAGCCTGATAGGTTAATTTGCATAGTTATCGCCCGGTGGCGCTACGCTTACCGGGCTTTTTTACGAGCTGAAAACGTGAACACATTAGAAAAAACAATTGGCAATACGCCTCTGGTGAAATTACAACGTCTGGCGCCGGATAACGGTAGTGAAATTTGGGTCAAGCTGGAAGGCAATAATCCCGCAGGTTCGGTGAAAGACCGCGCCGCGTTGTCGATGATCGTCGAAGCGGAAAAGCGCGGAGAAATTAAGCCAGGCGACGTGCTGATTGAGGCTACCAGCGGTAATACCGGAATTGCGCTGGCAATGATCGCCGCGCTGAAGGGCTACCGCATGAAGCTGTTGATGCCAGACAACATGAGTCAGGAGCGCCGTGCGGCGATGCGCGCCTATGGTGCCGAGCTGATTCTGGTCACCAAAGAGCAGGGGATGGAAGGCGCGCGCGATTTAGCTCTTGAAATGGCGCAGCGTGGAGAAGGTAAGCTGCTGGATCAGTTTAATAATCCGGATAACCCGTACGCGCATTACACCACCACCGGACCGGAAATCTGGCAGCAGACGTCAGGTCGTATTACCCACTTTGTCTCCAGTATGGGAACGACAGGCACCATTACCGGTGTGTCGCGTTTTCTGCGTGAGCAAGAAAAAGCGGTCACTATCGTTGGCCTGCAGCCGGAAGAGGGCAGTAGTATTCCGGGAATTCGCCGCTGGCCTGCGGAATATATGCCGGGCATTTTTAACGCCTCGCTGGTGGATGAGGTGCTGGATATTCATCAGAATGATGCCGAAAATACCATGCGTGAACTGGCCGTGCGTGAAGGAATTTTCTGCGGTGTCAGCTCTGGCGGCGCGGTCGCGGGCGCGTTACGCGTTGCACGTGCTACGCCCGGCGCGGTAGTTGTGGCGATCATCTGCGATCGCGGCGATCGCTACCTTTCGACCGGCGTCTTTGGTGAAGAGCACTTTAATCAGGGGCTGGGAATTTAACTTTTTGGCCTGATAAGCGCAGCGCCATCAGGTAACTGCCTGGCACGATGGCCGGATAATGTTTTATCCGGCCAGGGATGATTAATCGTTACGTTTTTCCACCAGCTTATCCAGGAATTGCCACAGCTTCTCATTCATTTGCTGGTAGTCCCAGGCGCGCATCTCTTCAACCGGGCGGATGAAGCGTTTCCCTTCAGCTTCAGCCAACTCTTGCTCTGAGTGCTGAATTAATCCTTCAATCGCGTCAGCAGTGAACTCCATATGGCACTGGAAACCATAGACGACATTACCGTATTGCACGATTTGTCGTGGGCAGCCTTCGCTGGCAGCAAGAATGGTCGCCTGGTCGGTTATTCCTGGCATGTCGTTGTGCCAGTGACCGACGGTAAGCGGTGAGCCGAAATGGCTGAACAGCGGGTGCTGTTGACCGGCTTCGGTCAGAACGATGGGGTAGTGACCAATTTCTTTTTCCGGACTCTGGCACACCTTCGCACCCAGCGCTTCGCCGATTAACTGTGAACCCAGGCAGATCCCCACCACAATTTTACGTGCCGCAATCGCCTGGTTGATCAGATGCTGCTCGGCCTGAGAATCAAAGTACGGGCACTCTGCCAGCGTGGTTCGTGGTGACTGTGGACCGCCAAACACCACCAACATATCGAAACCATCGGCATTGGCGGGAACTGTTTCTCCGGCGTATACGCGTGACCAGGTGATGGTATAGCCGCGTGATTCGGCCCACGGCAGATACGCGCCAGCAGATTCAAAAGACTCATGAATAACAAAATGAACTCGCACTTTTTCTCTCCTGTTAGCGCTTTAGCGCCTGATGAATATCAACCGCCAGCTTATCAATGTCGCTGTCTTCTAATGTTGACAGCGTAATGCGTAAACCGTGTGCAGGCGTATTGACGCCGAACACTTCGCCTTCCCGAACCAGCCAGCCGGACTTTGCCAGCGCAAAAGCGATCGCCTGACTGTGATCTGCCAGCGGTAACCACAGATTCAGACCGTCACCGACGGGCAGTTCAATGCCATGTTGGCGCAGAGCCGTATTCAGCTTTTGCTGCTGGACGGCGTAAAACTGCTGCGTTTGTGCCAGTGTGTGTTGATATGTCTCGTCACTCAGGCACGCGCAGGCTAAATCCTGCAGCAGATGGCTGACCCACTGACTACCGGAGTTGAGCCGTAAACGCAGTTTCCCGGATGTGACGGGATCGCTGGCTACGATGGCCAGGCGTAAATCCGGGCCTAAGGTTTTCGACATCGAACGGACAATCGCCCAATGCGTGGTTTCCTTAGCAATCACCGGATACCAGTGGCAAGCAGATAGCAGCGCAAAGTGGTCGTCGACGATCACCAGAGTCTGCGGATAGCGGGCCAGGATTTCCTGCAATTGCGCCGCGCGTGAGGCGCTCAGGCTGCATCCTGTGGGGTTATGCGCACGCGGTGTCAGAATTACCGCCCGCGCACCTTTCTGTAGCGCGAGTTCCAGTTGGTCCGGCAGCATGCCTTCGTGGTCAACATTGGCCGGACTGGCGGAGAAACCAGCATAACGCAGCATGTTGATGCTGCTCAAAAAGCATGGATCTTCTACGACAACGCTATCACCAGGCAGTAAATGGGCGCACAGTAGCCGTTCGATAGCATCAATGGCGCCGCTGGTGATATCAATTTCCCCTTTGCCGGGCATTGCATTTTGCATCCATTGTGATGCCCATACCTTAAGCCCTGGTGACACAGCGGCATCGCCGTACAAACGCGGATTCTTATTTATCTTTGCGAAATAACTACTCAGGTCAGGAAGCCGCGAGGGCGCTGGATTCCCGCCGGAAAGATCGACAAGCGGGGTATCTGGATTACCACCTTCCAGCGCAACCGGGGCATTAATCCCCTTAATCACCGTGCCGTTGCGTCCCAGGCTCTGCGCCAACCCGGAGGTGACCAGGCGTTTGTAAGCCGCCGCGACAGTATTGCGGTTCACGTTTAATTCCGTTGCCAGTTCCCGCACTGGTGGCAACGTTTCTCCCGCTGCCAGCGTGCCTGTAGCGACATGTTGACGGATACTGTCAAAAATTTCGTTAGCGGTTTTTCCGTCGATCATTATTGACCTATGACAAAATGAATTTTAGCATATGACGATAATAGTGAGGCGTAAGCGCGCTGTCCAGCGAGAGGAGAAATTTATGGAGCAGGGGAGTGATATTCAGTCAGTGCTCTTCGACGATAAGCATCGGGCATTACAGACCGATATTGTCGCCGTCCAGTCACAGGTGGTATATGGCAGCGTAGGCAACAGTATCGCTGTTCCGGCTATTAAAGCGCAGGGATTACGCGTGACGGCAGTACCCACGGTACTGTTCAGTAACACCCCGCATTATGAAACCTTTTATGGCGGCGTTATTCCGGCCGAGTGGTTTAGCGGTTATCTCCGCGCCTTAAATGAGCGTGATGCTCTGCGCGAGCTGAAGGCGGTGACTACAGGATACATGGGCAGCGCAGAGCAAATCGCCTTGCTGGCACAGTGGCTGGAAACCGTTCGGGCAACGCATCCGGACCTGTGCATTTTGGTCGACCCCGTGATTGGCGATACGGATAGCGGCATGTATGTGAAAGCCGAAATCCCGGAAGCTTATCGTCAGTACCTGCTGCCGCTGGCGCAGGGGCTGACGCCGAACGTGTTCGAGCTGCAAATGCTGAGCGGAAAGCCGTGTCGAACGCTTGATGAAGCCATTACGGCGGCACAATCACTGCTCACTGACACCCTGAAATGGGTGGTAATTACCAGCGCGCCGGGGGATACCGAAGAGATTATTAACGTTGCGGTGGTGACGGCTGAAACGGTTGAGGTGTTCGCTTACCCGCGGGTGAAGACGGATTTAAAAGGCACCGGCGATCTGTTCTGTGCTGAACTGGCGAGCGGCATTGTGCTGGGGAAAGCGCTGACGACCGCGACTCACGACGCCGCGCAGCGGGTGCTGGACGTGATGACGTGGACGCACCTGTGCGGTTGTGATGAATTAATTCTGCCACCGGCAGGGGAGGCGCGATGAAGAGTTACCGGCTGGTAGTTCGCCAGAATGGGCGTATGGTTGGACATTTTGACACCAACGGGGCAGCAGCGCTGGAAGATATCTGCGTAGCACGGGCCATGTTTGGTATTGCGGGTGGCTACGACTGTGAATTGTTAGTGGCAGACTCGGAGCGACGGATGCTGGAAAGCGGGCCGGAAGGGATGAAGATTCTGATGCGCGAGGCGTGTTACCGACCGGTCACCTCACAGATTTAATGCCGGATGGCGACGAGAACGTCTTATCCGGCCTACGTTACGGAGTTTGCTGTAGGCCGGATAAGCGTAGCGCCATCCGGCAGGGTTTTGATATCCATCAGATAAAAAAAATGGCGCCTGATGGCGCCATCTTTCTCTGCAAAAAGAATTACTTCTTGATGCGGATAACCGGAGTCTCACCCACTGTCACGCTACCGGACAGTTTGATCAGCTCTTTGATTTCGTCCATGTTGGAGATAACAACCGGAGTCAGGGTAGACTTGGCTTTTTCTTCCAGCAGCGGCAGATCGAATTCAATAACCGGGTCGCCCACTTTCACGCGCTGACCTTCTTCAGCGATGCGTTTGAAGCCTTCGCCTTTCAGTTCAACGGTATCAATACCGAAGTGAACAAACAGCTCAATGCCGCTGTCGGATTCGATAGAGAAAGCGTGGTTGGTTTCAAAGATTTTGCCGATGGTGCCATCAACAGGGGCAACCATTTTGTTACCGGTTGGTTTGATAGCAATGCCATCACCAACGATTTTTTCAGCAAAAACTACATCCGGCACGTCTTCGATGTTGACGATCTCGCCAGAGAGCGGAGCAACGATCTCAATAGTTCCGGTGTCTTTCTTATCATCAGAAACCAGAGATTTCAGTTTATCGAACAAACCCATGATCTTCTCCTAAGCAGTAAATTGGGCCGCATCTCGTGGATTAGCAGATTGTTTTTTCTTCAATGAACTTGTTAACCAGCGTCATTAACTCGTCCGTTGTCGGTTGAGCAAGAGCCTGCTCTGCTAACACCTTCGCATCTTCGAAGTTCGTGTTACGGATAATCTTCTTAATGCGCGGGATAGAAATGGCGCTCATAGAGAATTCGTCCAGACCCATCCCCAGCAACAGAAGTGTAGCACGTTCGTCGCCTGCAAGCTCACCACACATGCCAGTCCATTTGCCTTCAGCATGAGAAGCATCAATAACTTGCTTGATCAGCGTCAGCACAGATGGCGACATCGGTTGGTAAAGGTGTGAAATCATATCATTACCACGGTCAACTGCCAGGGTGTACTGCGTTAAATCATTGGTGCCGATACTAAAGAAATCAACTTCTTTGGCTAAATGACGCGCAATTGTTGCCGCAGCTGGTGTTTCCACCATCACGCCAATCTCAATGCTCTCGTCAAATGCTTTACCTTCGTCGCGCAGTTCCTGTTTGTAGATTTCAATCTCTTTGCGCAGTGCACGCACTTCTTCAACAGAGATGATCATCGGGAACATGATGCGCAGTTTACCGAAAGCGGAGGCGCGCAGGATAGCGCGAACCTGGTCACGCAGGATCTCTTTACGATCCATGGCGATACGCACGGCACGCCAGCCCAGGAACGGGTTCTCTTCTTTCGGGAAGTTCATGTACGGCAGCTCTTTATCGCCGCCGATGTCCATGGTACGGACGATGACCGCCTGAGAGCCACAGGCTTCAGCAACGGCTTTATACGCAGCAAACTGTTCTTCTTCAGTTGGCAGCGACTCACGGTCCATGAACAGGAATTCGGTGCGGTACAGACCCACACCTTCAGCGCCGTTACGCTCGGCGCCTTCAACGTCACGAACGGTACCGATGTTGGCGCAAACTTCAACCTGGTGACCGTCCAGCGTGATAGCCGGCAGATCTTTCAGCTTAGCGAGTTCCGCTTTCTCGGTTGCAACCTGCTCCTGAACGGCACGCAGTTGCTCAATAACGTCGTTGGTCGGATTGACGTAAACCTGATTGTTTACGGCATCCAGAATCAGATAGTCGTCGTTTTTCACCTGAGAGGTTACGCTACCCGTACCTACGATAGCAGGCAGTTCCAGAGAACGCGCCATGATTGAGGTATGGGAAGTACGTCCGCCCGCGTCAGTGATGAAACCCAGCACCTTGTTCAGGTTCAGCTGTGCGGTTTCTGACGGAGTCAGGTCTGCGGCAACCAGGATAACTTCGTCCTGGATAGCGCTTAGGTCAATAATTGCCAGACCCAGAATGTTACGCAGCAGGCGTTTACCGATGTCACGTACGTCAGCCGCACGTTCTTTCAGGTATTCATCATCCAGCTCTTCCAGGGCTGTGGCCTGACCTTCGATAACTTCATGCGCAGCTGCATCAGCCGTCATGTGCTTATCTTTAATCAGGGCTATGATTTCCTGCTCCAGCTCCTCATCTTCGAGCAGCATGATATGCCCTTCAAAGATGGCTTCTTTTTCTTCACCGAACGTTTCACCAGCTTTGGTTTTGATCGCTTCCAGTTGCGCAGATGCCTTGGCACGACCGCTCAGAAAACGTTCAACTTCCTGATCAACCTTGTCGGCAGAAATTTTTTTCCGGTCAATGACGATTTCGTCTTCTTTCAGCAGCAGTGCTTTGCCGAAAGCGATACCCGGGGATGCTAAAATGCCTGAAATCATAACCCTACCTTACTTGTGACTGATATTTAAAAGAACTCGTTGAACTTACTCGAGTTCAGCCATCAGTTTTACCAGATGCTCAACTGCTTTCTGCTCGTCTTCACCTTCTGCGGACAGGGTGACAACGGTACCCTGAGTCAGGCCCAGAGTCTGCAGTTTAAACAGGCTTTTGGCGCTAGCGCTTTTGCCGTTGGAAGTCACAGTAATTTCAGAAGTAAAGCCTTTTGCTTCTTTAACAAACTGAGCAGCAGGGCGAGTATGCAGACCGTTCGGAGCGGTAATGGTAACTTCTTGCTGGAACATTATATTTCCCCAACTTATAGGTTTAGTGTTGTGGAACTAAAGTCTAGCCTGGCGGCTCAACTTTAGCCTGTATTGTTAGCATCGGCGTAAACTGGACGCGACACAAAAGGAGTTCGGTGCAATCCGTTGCTGGCAACTTCTTGCCGCTGACGTTTCGTTCGTCATTAAACATTATGCAGCGAAAGGAAGAGTTGAACCAAATCATAAAATCGATTCAGCTAGCGCTTTTCCTGTAACGATTAATTTCGCGCATCAAAATAATTAGCTTGGTTAAATACCAGTTCCGGCGGGTTGAATCAATGCCAGGAGAGTTGAAACTTTGAAGCAGGCCACAAAAAAGCACCCAAAAGGGTGCTTTTTTACGCGTTTTTAACATGCTGGCACTACTGTTGCAGTTCTTTCTCTGTAAAGAGATCGGCAAACAGTGCAGTGCTCAGATAACGCTCACCCGATGACGGTAGAATAACCACTATATTCTTATTGGTAAAGGTTTCATCTTCCTGGAGCTTAAGCGCGGCAGCAACCGCAGCACCGGAAGAGATCCCAGCCAGAATACCTTCTTCTTCCATCAGACGACGCGCAGTAGAAATAGCTTCATCATTAGTGATGGCAACGACTTTATCGATAAGCTTCAGATCAAGGTTGCCCGGAATAAAGCCTGCGCCAATGCCCTGAATTTTATGCGGGCCTGGTTTGAGTTCTTCACCTGCCAGCGCCTGGGCGATAACCGGGGAGTCGGTAGGTTCAACCGCGACGGTGATCAGATCGGTTTTGCCTTTAGTGCCTTTAATGTAACGGGTCACACCAGTCAACGTACCGCCGGTACCGACGCCGGAAATAAAGACATCAACCTGGCCATCGGTATCTTCCCAGATTTCCGGGCCGGTAGTTTTTTCGTGGATTTCCGGGTTTGCCGGGTTGCTGAACTGCTGCAGCAGCAGGAATTTTTCCGGATCGCTGGCCACAATTTCTTCCGCTTTCTGAATCGCGCCCTTCATACCTTTTGCGCCTTCAGTCAGCACCAGGTTCGCGCCCAACGCTTTTAAGAGCTTGCGGCGCTCAATGCTCATGGTTTCAGGCATGGTCAGAGTCAGTTTGTAGCCGCGAGCTGCGGCAACGTAGGCCAGCGCAATCCCTGTGTTGCCGCTGGTTGGTTCGACCAGCTCTACACCCGGTTTCAGTACACCACGTTTTTCGGCATCCCAAATCATGTTGGCACCGATACGGCATTTGACGCTAAAGCTTGGGTTGCGTGATTCCACCTTCGCCAGAATGCGTCCGTTACCGATACGGTTCAGTCGAACCAGCGGCGTATGACCGATAGTCAGCGAGTTGTCTTCAAAAATCTTACTCATGGCCTGTCCTTAACTGTATGAAATTGGGATACCGCTTCAGCATACCTGTTGAGAAAGTATGGGGAAGTAAGGAATTCGTATATCTATATGCCACCAGGAAATAATGCGTTGCAGTATGGAATAAGAGCGGGCATAAGCCAGCCCGCTTTTACACATTTTTGCATTACTTCCATAACGCGTGCTTAGCACGATAGCAGTCTACCCACATCGCCGTGGCACCACAAACCGCGACCGGCATGATGAACAGATTGAGCACCGGAATCATGGTGAACAGGCTGGTCAATGCGCCAAATTGCATATTGGTGACCTTGCGTGTGCGCAGCGCGACGCGCATCTCCTTAAAAGGCACCTTATGGTTATCAAACGGATAATCGCAGTACTGAATGGCCAGCATCCACGCGCTGAACAGGAACCACAGCACCGGGGCGACGGTCTGACCAATACCCGGAATAAAATAGAGGATCAGCAACACGACGGCGCGCGGGAGATACCATGCCAGCTTTTGCCATTCACGTTTCATGATACGGGGAACATCTTTCATGATGCCGAGAACGCCGGTATCAGGCGGTGTTGCGCCCGTTAAGCGTGCTTCCAGTTGTTCAGCCAGCAGACCGTTAAACGGCGCGGCAATCCAGTTGGCTATGGTGGAAAACAGGTAGCCGAACACCAGTAGTACGGAGATAGTGACAATCGGCCACAGCAAGTAGCTGAGCCACTGAAGCCAGCCAGGGACGTGACTCATCAGCGCGGGGATCCAGCTATCGAGTTGTGTGAATAGCCACCAGAATGCGCCGCCCATCAGCAGGATATTCACCAGCAAAGGCAGGATGACAAAGCGACGAATGCCCGGTTGGGTGATGAGCTTCCATCCCTGTGAAAAGTAATAAAGGCCGCTGCGAGGTACGACTGCAGATGATGAAACCATGGTCAGGACATACTCCTTGTTATATAAGCTCTGGTAAACTTTGCGTATCTTACCGGGTTGTTGAGCGTTAAGCTGTTCAGAAATGTTCGAAAAAACAGCAAAAAGCACAATTTTGTTCATCTTTATGCCGTGAAAGCCAAGAGTGCACTTGCACTTGGCGTAATCGACAAATACTCTTAGTGAGTAAATGTTTGCCGTGGTGGCAAGGTGTTAGAACAACAGAGAATATAATGATGCAGGATTTGCGTCTGATATTAATCATTGTTGGCGCGATCGCCATAATCGCTTTACTGGTACATGGTTTTTGGACTAGCCGTAAAGAGCGGTCTTCTATATTCCGCGATCGCCCACTGAAACGCATGAAGTCTAAACGTGAAGACGAGGATTCGTTCGACGACAACGTCGAGGAAGACGAAGGCGTGGGCGAAGTTCGCGTTCATCGTGTGAATCATGCTCCCGGTAACGCGCAGGAACATGGTGTTCCTCCTCAGTCGCCGCAACACCAGTACCAGCCGCCTTATGCGTCTGCTCAGCCGCGTCAACCCGCGCCGCAGCCTGCACAAGCGCCGGTACCGCCGCCGCATGCTCAGCAGCAGCCGCAGCCTGTACAACCGCAGCAGCCGGTGCAGCATCAGCCTGTTCAGCATCAGCCTGTTCAGCAACAACCTGTGCAGCAGCCGATGCAGCATCAGCCCGTTGCTCCGCAGGTTCAGCAGCCCGTGCAGCAAGCACCGCAACCTGCGCCGCAGGCTTTCCAGCCCGCAGAGCCTGCCGTTGAACATCAACCGCAGCCTGAGCCGGTAGTTGAAGAAGCGCCTGTTGCTGAAAAACCGCAGCGTAAAGAAGCGGTCATTATTATGAACGTTGCGGCGCATCACGGTAGTGAGCTCAACGGTGAAGTGCTGCTCAACAGCATTCAGCAAGCCGGTTTTAAATTTGGCGATATGAATATTTTCCATCGTCATTTGAGCCCGGATGGCAGCGGTCCTTCGCTGTTCAGCCTTGCCAATATGGTTAACCCAGGAACGTTTGACCCCGAAATGACGGGTGATTTCAGCACCCCTGGCGTGACTATTTTTATGCAGGTTCCGTCCTACGGTGACGAGCTGCAAAACTTTAAGCTGATGCTGCAGTCCGCACAGCACATTGCCGATGAAGTGGGTGGTGTGGTGCTCGACGATCAACGTCGCATGATGACGCCGCAGAAACTGCGCGAGTATCAGGACCGCATCCGCGAAGTTAAAGAATCTCGCGCCTGATTTTCCTCTGGCGTGACATCTCCTTGCTAAACCCCCGCCTGTCGGGGGTTTTTTATCATTGATGGTGCGATATGGAATCAATCGAACAACAACTGACAGAACTGCGAACCACGCTTCGCCATCATGAGTATCTCTACCATGTGATGGATGCGCCGGAAATTCCCGATGCGGAATATGATCGCCTGATGCGTGAACTGCGCGAGCTGGAAGCGCAGCATCCGGAACTTATCACCCCCGACTCGCCAACCCAGCGTGTTGGCGCCGCCCCGTTAGCAGCGTTCAGCCAGATTCGCCATGAAGTGCCAATGCTGTCGCTGGATAACGTGTTTGATGAAGAGAGTTTTCTCGCCTTCAACAAGCGCGTGCAGGACAGACTGAAGAGTACGGACAAACTAACCTGGTGCTGCGAACTGAAGCTGGACGGGCTGGCGGTCAGTATCCTGTATGAAAACGGTGTGCTGGTTAGTGCCGCAACGCGTGGTGATGGTACCACGGGGGAGGACATTACCTCGAACGTGCGCACCATCCGTGCGATCCCATTAAAACTGCGAGGCGATAACATTCCGACGCGTCTGGAAGTGCGTGGTGAAGTGTTCCTGCCGCAGGCCGGATTTGAAAAAATTAACGAAGAGGCCCGCCGTACTGGCAACAAAGTGTTTGCTAACCCACGTAACGCAGCGGCCGGGTCATTACGTCAGCTTGATCCACGTATCACAGCGAAGCGACCGCTTACTTTCTTCTGCTATGGCGTTGGTGTGCTGGAAGGTGGTGTGTTGCCTGATACCCACCTGGGCCGTCTGCTGCAATTTAAAGAGTGGGGATTGCCGGTGAGCGACAGAGTTAAGCTTTGCGACTCTCCGGAGGAAGTACTCGCTTACTATCACAAGGTTGAAGAAGACCGACCGATGTTGGGCTTCGATATTGACGGTGTGGTGATTAAAGTCAACTCTATGGCGTTGCAGGAGCAACTGGGTTTTGTCGCGCGCGCGCCGCGCTGGGCGGTGGCCTTTAAGTTTCCGGCGCAGGAGCAGATGACCTTTGTTCGCGATGTTGAGTTTCAGGTCGGACGTACCGGGGCGATTACGCCCGTCGCTCGTCTTGAGCCGGTTCAGGTTGCCGGGGTTCTGGTCAGTAACGCCACTCTGCATAATGCCGATGAAATCGATCGTCTGGGGTTGCGTATTGGCGATAAAGTCGTTATTCGCCGGGCGGGCGATGTGATCCCGCAGGTCGTCAATGTGGTGCTTTCCGAGCGCCCGGACGATACGCGTGAAATTGTGTTTCCACAGCATTGTCCGGTGTGCGGGTCTGATGTTGAACGTGTGGAAGGCGAAGCGGTCGCTCGCTGTACCGGTGGTTTAATCTGCGGGGCGCAGCGTAAGGAATCGCTGAAACACTTCGTTTCTCGCCGCGCGCTCGATGTTGACGGTATGGGCGACAAAATTATCGATCAACTGGTCGAGAAAGAGTATGTCCATACGCCAGCAGATCTCTTCACCCTGACGGCAGGCAAGCTGACCGGACTCGATCGTATGGGGCCGAAATCGGCGCAAAACGTGGTGAATGCGCTGGAAAAAGCGAAAGAAACGACGTTTGCCCGTTTCCTCTACGCGCTGGGCATTCGTGAAGTCGGCGAGGCCACAGCCGCAGGTCTGGCGGCGTATTTCGGCACGCTTGAAGCGCTGGAAGCGGCTTCCATTGAAGAGCTGCAAAAAGTGCCGGATGTCGGCATTGTGGTAGCGACCCACGTGTTTAATTTCTTTGCTGAAGAGAGCAACCGCGAGGTGATAGGCCAGTTACTGGCGCAGGGCATTCACTGGCCTGCGCCGGTGGTCATCAACGCTGACGAAATCGACAGCCCCTTCGCGGGCAAAACGGTGGTGCTGACCGGAAGCCTGAGCCTGATGTCGCGTGATGACGCCAAAGCACGGTTGACCGAACTGGGCGCGAAAGTAGCCGGTAGCGTGTCGAAGAAAACCGATCTGGTTATTGCCGGCGAAGCGGCGGGTTCGAAACTGGCAAAAGCGCAGGAACTGGGTATTGCCGTGATCGATGAAGCTGAAATGATCCGCTTACTGGGTGCCTGAAATGGAAAAAGAGCAGCTGGTTGAAATCGCCAATTCCGTGATGCCCTTTGGCAAATATAAAGGGCGTCGGCTGATTGATGTCCCGGAAGAGTATCTGCTGTGGTTTGCCCGTAAAGATGAATTCCCGCCGGGAAAGCTGGGCGAGCTGATGCAAATCACGCTGCTGATTAAAACTGAAGGGCTGACGCAACTGGTGCAGCCCCTGAAACGCCCTCTCTAAGCCTTTGCGGCGCGGCTTTTCTGCTGCGCCTGCAATGCGTCTGTTTGTTGCTTGTAGCGACGTGCCAGCACGGCACACACCATCAGCTGAATTTGATGGAAGATCATCAACGGCAGCACCATCATTCCTATCACTGACGTCGGGAACAGAATATTTGCCATTGGGATCCCATTCGCCAGGCTCTTTTTCGATCCGCAAAAGACAATGGTGATCTCATCGGCTTTGTTGAAGCCGCATTTCCGCGCAACAAAGACGTTGATGCCAATCACGATTGCCAGCAATACGATGCTGACCACCACGATAAACAACAGCGAACCAATCCCCACTTTGTGCCAGATCCCGTTAACCACGGCTTCACTGAAGGCGGAGTACACCACCAGCAAGATGGAGGATTGGTCCGTTTTGGCGATCCATTTTTTATGTCGGGACACCCAGTTACCAATCCACGGACGTGAAAGATGTCCCAGTACGAACGGCAGCAGCAGCTGCAGCATGATTTTCCCCACCTGCTCCAGACTGCCTTCTGCGCCATGCATATTCATTACCAGGCCAACCAGTAACGGCGAGAGAAAAATACCCAGCAGGCTGGAGGCCGAAGCGGAACACACGGCGGCAGCAACGTTACCCCCCGCCAGCGACGTAAAAGCGATTGCCGACTGCACCGTGGCCGGCAAAATACACAAGTACAGGAAACCGGTGTACAGCATCGGGTCAACATTTACCGGTGCCCACCAGGCGAACAGAACGCCCAGCACCGGGAAAACAACAAACGTGCTGCACATCACCCACAGATGTAAACGCCAGTGACTACCGCCGGCAATAATGGCTTCACGCGAAAGCTTCGCCCCGTGCATAAAAAACAGTAGGGCAATGGCAGCGGTGGTTAAGCCTTCAAAGAAAGGTACAAAGCCACCTTCGGCCGGGAAAAAGGACGCCAGTAAAACGACCGTAATCAACGTTATCGTGAACGGATCAAGGATACGAAAAAGTTTCATAAAAGCTCCTGAAATTCGGTAGGAACATTTTGCGTTTTTCTGTTTGAGAAATAAAATTGATTTATTGCATCCATATATGAATCGAATAGATGAATTACTCTCTGCGTCAGCTCCGTATCTTTGTTACCGTCGCTCAGGCCAAAAGCTTTAGCCGGGCGGGGGATATCATTGGCTTAAGCCAGTCTGCGGTCAGCCACAGCGTTAAAGAGCTGGAAGGGCAGACGGGTGTGCGGTTGTTAGATAGAACAACGCGGGAAGTAGTGCTGACGGAAGCAGGGCACCAGTTGGCGGCGCGGCTGGAACGTATTCTGGATGAACTGCACAGCACGCTGCGTGAAGCAGGCCAGGTGGGAACGCAGTTAACCGGAACGGTGCGCGTTGCCGCCAGCCAGACAATATCTGCTCACCTTATTCCACAGTGTATTGCCCAGAGTAATCAGCTTTATCCAGCAATCGATTTTGTGCTGCACGACAGGCCGCAACAGTGGGTGCTGGAGAGTATTCGTCAGGGCGAGGTAGATTTTGGCATTGTGATAGATCCAGGTGCTGTGACCGATCTGCAGTGTGAAGCGGTGTTATCCGAACCATTCCTGCTGTTGTGTCGAGAGGATCATCCGCTAGCCCAACGCGAATGGGTAAATTGGCAGGATTTATATCATGAGCGCCTGGTATTACAGGATTACGCTTCCGGCAGTCGACCGTTGATCGATGCGGCGCTGGCTCACTTTTCCATTGAGGCCAATATCGTTCAGGAGATAGGTCACCCTGCCACGCTTTTCCCGATGGTTGAGGCGGGGATTGGTATCAGCGTGCTGCCTGCGCTGGCGCTTCCTCTGCCACAGGGCAGCCATTTGCAGGTTAAACGCCTGACGCCGGTTGTGGAACGACAATTGATGCTGGCACGACGTAAAAATCGTTCTTTATCGACTGCGGCTCAGGCGCTGTGGGACGTAGTACGGATGCAGGCCAGTGAATTAACCGCCGGTCGGGCACGGGATCCTTTGTACCAGCTTTAACGATATGGCTGGTGTTTGTCATGTCGTTAAGTTTGGCTTTCAGTATCGATGAACTGATCGTTAACTTTTATATTTTTACCCGGCACCGGACTACCTCTTTATATTTATAAATTCTCCTGCGATATTCTTAGGCAATTGCTCAGCTTGCGGATTTGTAAGACTATTTTAAATTATTACTTTTTTTCTTGACCTTCCACTTGCTGGAAGGTTGATACTCTTTATACGCAAGTACGGATAGCAGTAGCTAATACAATGATGTATGGCGATTGATTAATGAAATGACTAAGCAATTTATACAGTAACTCGTTATAGGTAGAATTAACACGATCCCGATGGAGTAATATTAGTGATATGTTAAATAATCCTACAATAGCTGGTTGCTGAAACTAATCCGGTAAATATATTTAACTAATGGGGTATTGGCGGCGATGATAAGCAAAAATAAAATTTTAATTGCAATGCAAATTAGTATGCTGGCATGGTCTGGTTATACGTTTGCAGCAGACAGAGTGTATGTAGCAAATGAAGGTGCAGATTCAGTTAATGTACTTGATGCTGTGTCTTTAAAGACTGTAGATAAAGTACATGTTGGTAAAATGCCGCATAACGTTCAGGTGTCACCAGACAATAAAACAGTTTGGGTAACCAACCTTGGTGCTAACGGGACACATTCATCAGGCTCTGAACATATGGATATGAGTAAAGATACCCATTCTGAGAAGATGGACATGGGCAAAGATTCTCATGCAGGCAAAAAGGAACATGGCGAAGTTTGGGTTATTAATGCCGAGAATGATACAGTTATTGCAAAACTTCAGGTTGGCGCACACCCTGCGCATGTTGTCGTCACCCCTGATGGGAAAATGGCGTATATCTCAAATAGTGCAGATAACACCATCAGCGTGATTGATGCAGAGCATTTGAAAAATCTAACGACAATTAATGTAGGTAAGTTCCCTCATGGCCTCAGAGTGAGTCCTGACGGTAAAGAAGTTTATATCGCGAATATGAAAGGGGGCTCGGTATCCGTTGTTGATACAGCCAGTAATAAAGAAGTCGCGCAGATCCCATTAGGTAAAATGCCAGCCCAGGTAGGTTTCTCACCGGACGGAAAACTGGTGTTTGTTTCCCTGTCTGGTGAAGACGCTGTAGCGGTGATTGATACAGCAACGCGTAAAGTTGTGAAGAAAATTAATGTCGGTACCGTACCAATCCAGCTGTTTGGCACTCCGGATGGTAAAAGCATGCTGGTAACCAATCAGGGCTCGAAGAGCAAGCCGGGTAACACAATAAACATGATTGATATCGCAAGCCTTACGGTAGCGAAAACTATCACCACTGGCAATGGGGCCCATGGCGTGGTTGTCGATAAAAATGGCAAATATGCTTACGTAACTAACTCATTTGCAAACTCTGTCTCGATGATTGACATTAATGAGCGTAAGGTAGTGAACACGCTCCCGGTAGACAACAACCCAAATGGTATTAGCTGGGGCTCTGTTGACGTGACGCCTAAATAATTGTGCTAGCATTTATCAATACCCGTCATTTGCTGGCGGGTATTTTCATAAATATTCTATAAATAAAGGAACGACAGATGAGAAAGCCGGAGCGGACAAAAACGCTGCCTAGTAAGTTCAATTTTGATGATACTGTAAACAGACTCGTCAGCGTATTGAATGCTAAAAATATTCGTATTTTTGTGCAGGTTGATCAACAGCAAGCGGCAACGGATGTAGGTCTTGCTCTGCGACCGACGATGTTATTTCTGTTTGGTAACCCAAAGGGTGGTACTCCTGCCATGCAAGCAAATCCTCATGCGGCAATAGAGCTACCCCTACGGGTGGTTATTTGGCAGGATGATAATGGTGATACCCATATAGATTATCAGGATGCAAGTACTGTTCTGGAGATTGATTATGGTGTTGCACATAATATTGTTGCTCCAGTTAGCATCCTGGCAACCCTTCTTAACGAAGTGGCAGGTAATTAATTGCAAGTAACACTAAATGCCTCGTGGGTATTTAGTGTTATTTTCTGCGTTTATTATGCAAGTATTTAACCCGCTATAATAAACCTATTGAACAATACATTTGATGTTCATTACTCTTCAATATTTGTCGATTCGTCTATTTTATAAATAGAAGGATTTTTGTTTGCAATATTATGTGAAGAGTATATCTTGACGCTCAAATATTAATATGTAAGTTATGAGGATAGTTATGAAAAAGACATTAGTCACATCATTGGCCGCTTCTTTGTGTTTTCTCAGTCTGTCTGCCTTTGCTGCTACAGAAATCTCGCAACAAGAAGCCAATAGTTTAAAGCATGTCAAGTCAATCACCGTAACGGAAAATACGGTGAATCAATGTATGCACAAAATTTCGAAAATGGCAGATAAAGAAGGTGCTGATTTCTTTGTTATTAAGAACTTCTCTTCTATAGGCAATGGTTCTCAGGCTGTAGTGACCAGCGAACTCTATAAGAAGTAAACAGCAGTTTCCCCCATTTAAAATATTGATTAGCGAAAGTACGTTGTTGTACCTGCTTTCGCTTATTAATAATCAACAAATGTTTGTCAGTCATTCTCAGGGCGGGTTTTGTCAGCCCACTCGTCTGACGAATTCCAGATATGTTGGTACTCCTTGCCATTTCTGGCAGAAAAAAAATGTGAGTTCAGGCCGATTTAGCACATGCCATCTATACCGATTTACTATCGGTTATCGGGATAAACGGTATTGGTAATCGATTGCGTAGTCTCGCTATAACAATGCGGTACGCTACGTTATTTCGATTACTCAGTATTAAGGACATCTCATGAGCCACTCTCTTTTCTCGCAAAATCCCTGGTATAGCGCTGATATCATTCGTGGTTACAAACCGGATTTTACGCCGCGCGTAGCCTTTATCCTCGGCTCCGGCCTGGGGGCGTTGGCGGATCAAATTGAGGATGCGGCTGCCATCTCTTACGAGAAACTACCAGGGTTCCCGGTGAGTACCGTACACGGCCATGCTGGTGAACTGGTGTTGGGAAATCTGGCGGGAATTCCGGTGGCCTGTATGAAAGGACGTGGACATTTCTATGAAGGTCGCGGTATGACGGTGATGACGGATGCCATTCGTACGCTGAAACTGCTGGGCTGTGAGCTGCTGTTTTGCACCAATGCCGCAGGCTCTTTGCGTCCCGAAGTCGGACCGGGTAGCCTCGTTGCGCTTAGCGATCACATCAATACGATGCCGGGTACGCCGATGGTAGGGCCAAACGATGAGCGTTTTGGTGAGCGATTCTTTTCACTGGCGAATGCCTATGATGCTGACTACCGTGCGATCCTGCAAACTGTTGCCGCTGAGGAAGGATTCCCGCTGAGTGAAGGGGTTTTTGTCTCTTATCCGGGGCCGAACTTTGAAACCGCGGCAGAAATCCGCATGATGCAAATTATCGGTGGCGACGTGGTGGGGATGTCGGTGGTGCCTGAAGTTATCTCTGCGCGCCACTGCGGTTTGAAAGTGGTTGCGGTGGCGGCCATCACCAACCTGGCGGAAGGTCTGGGTGATGTTAAATTATCTCACGCGCAGACGCTGGCTGCGGCGGAACTCTCCCGGCAGAATTTCATCAATTTGATCTGCGGATTCTTGCGCAAACTGGCCTGAATAACTAAAAAATGACCCCGCTTGCGGGGTCTTACTTTATGGCAAGGAACGGAAAAATGGGTATCGCATCTCGCTTAAAGCTCATGTCGTTTTTGCAATATTTCATCTGGGGAAGCTGGTTGGTAACCCTGGGTTCCTACATGATTAATACCCTGGATTTTACCGGCGCGAATGTGGGTATGGTCTACAGTTCGAAAGGGCTGGCGGCGATTATCATGCCGGGCATTATGGGCATCATTGCCGATAAATGGCTACGCGCCGATCGCGCCTATATGCTTTGTCATCTGGTGTGTGCGGGCGTGTTGCTATATGCCACAACCGTTACCGATCCGCAGACTATGTTTTGGGTGATGCTGGTTAACGCAATGGCGTATATGCCGACGATTGCGTTATCGAATAGCGTCTCATACTCGTGCCTGGCACAATCGGGTCAGGATCCGGTCACCGCGTTCCCGCCAATTCGTGTGTTTGGCACCATTGGGTTTATTGTGGCGATGTGGACGGTGAGCCTGATGAGACTGGAGCTGAGCAGTGCGCAACTGTATATCGCTTCTGGCGCATCGTTATTGCTGGCTCTGTATGCGTTGACGTTGCCGAAAATCCCGGTTGCTGAGAAGAAAGCAAACACCACGCTTGCCAGCAAGCTCGGTCTGGACGCCTTTGTTCTGTTTAAAAAACCGCAGATGGCAATCTTCTTTTTGTTTGCGATGATGCTGGGGGCGGTGTTGCAAATCACCAACGTCTTTGGCAATCCGTTCCTGCATGATTTTGCCCGTAATCCTGAGTTTGCCGACAGCTTTGTGGTGAAGTACCCCTCCATATTGCTTTCCGTTTCACAGATGGCGGAGGTGGGCTTTATTCTCACTATTCCGTACTTCCTTAAACGCTTTGGCATTAAAACGGTGATGCTGATGAGCATGCTGGCATGGACGCTGCGCTTTGGCTTCTTTGCCTTTGGCGATCCGTCGCCGTTTGGTTTTGTGCTGCTGCTGATGTCGATGATCGTCTACGGCTGTGCGTTTGATTTCTTCAATATCTCGGGATCGGTATTTGTCGAGCAGGAGGTTAGCTCTAACATTCGCGCCAGCGCGCAGGGGCTATTTATGACGATGGTCAACGGCGTGGGCGCTTGGGTGGGTTCAATCCTGAGCGGGATGGCGGTAGATTACTTCTCTGTCGATGGCGTTAAGGATTGGCAAACCATCTGGCTGGTGTTTGCCGCGTATGCGTTAGCACTTGCGGTTATCTTTGCATTGTTCTTTAAGTACAGGCATGAGCCTGAACGACTGGCACAGAAATCATCGGCACATTAACACTCCATTGGCGGCGGGTTCTGATACCCGCCGTTTCATTATCTGCGAGGCAATGTGGTAACTTTGCGCATTATCCTTATTTCAGGAGCGCATTATCCATGGAACGCACGCACCGTATCGATCTGAAGTTACTGCGTTATTTTCTTGCTGTCGCAGAAGAACTGCATTTTGGACGCGCTGCTGCTCGCCTGAATATGTCGCAACCGCCGCTCAGTACCCATATTAAAGAGCTGGAGCAACAGCTCGGCACTTTGCTATTTATCCGTCATTCTCGCAGCGTGGCGTTAACTCACGCGGGAAAGATATTGATGGAAGAGTCGCGCCGACTGTTATCCAGTGCCAATCAGGCGCTGGCGAGAGTGGAGCAAATTGGTCGTGGTGAGGCAGGGCGAATTGAGCTTGGCGTTATCGGTACAGCGATGTGGGGAAAAATGCGTCCGGTGATGCGGCGTTTTATGAAGGATAATCCCAATGTTGAGGTGCTGTTTCGCGAGAACATGCCCGCGATGCAGATGACGATGCTGGAACGGCGTGAACTGGATGCAGGAATTTGGCGGATGGCTACGGAGCTTTCTCCCGGGTTTACCAGTTTGCGTTTGCATGAGTCCTCTTTTCTGGTTGCCATGCCGGAAGAACATCCTCTTACTGCCTGTGAGTCCATACCGCTGGAGGCGCTGAGAAATGAATATTTTGTCACAATGCCTTCCATTCATACTGACTGGGCATTTTTGCAGCGAGTTTGCCTGAGTGCTGGATTTTCCCCGATGATTATTCGTGAGGTGAGGGAGCCGCAAACGGTGCTGGCGATGATCAGCATGGGGATTGGTATTACGTTAATTGCTGACAGCTATGCGCAGATGAGTTGGCCTGGTGTGGTATTTCGACCGTTAGAGGAACGTATTCCGGCGGATTTGTATATTGTGTATGACCAACTGCAGGCGACACCCGCGCTGGAGAAACTGGTAGCGGCATTGACGATGTGATGTCTGTGCCGGATGGCGACTGACGTCTTATCCGGCCTACGTGTGTAGTGTTGTCTGTGCCGGATGGCGACTGACGTCTTATCCGGCCTACGTGTGCGGTATTGTCTGTGCCGGATGGCGACTGACGTCTTATCCGGCCTACGTGTGTAGTGCTGTCTGTGCCGGATGGCGACTAACGTCTTATCCGGCCTACGTGTGTAGTGTTGTCTGTGCCGGATAGCGACTAACGTCTTATCCGGCCTACGCGTGCGGTATTGTCTGTAGGCCTGATAAGCGTAGCGCATCAGGCGATGCAGGTTCGAATCTTATAAATCGCAGATAGCAAAAAGGCGCCTTTAGGGCGCCTTTTTACATTGGTGGGTCGTGCAGGATTCGAACCTGCGACCAATTGATTAAAAGTCAACTGCTCTACCAACTGAGCTAACGACCCGAAGTGGTGGGTGATGACGGGATCGAACCGCCGACCCCCTCCTTGTAAGGGAGGTGCTCTCCCAGCTGAGCTAATCACCCACTTCGGTACTTCAATTTTATCGTAAGAAATCCAGCTGGAGAGAAAGTGGTGGGTGATGACGGGATCGAACCGCCGACCCCCTCCTTGTAAGGGAGGTGCTCTCCCAGCTGAGCTAATCACCCACTTCTCAATTTCTTACTCTACACGGCGGAGACTACATAAAGTAGTTGGTGGGTGATGACGGGTTCGAACCGCCGACCCCCTCCTTGTAAGGGAGGTGCTCTCCCAGCTGAGCTAATCACCCCCGCTGTGTGGAGTCGCATTATAGGGAGAGTTGAAAATGAGTCAACGCATTTTCTAAAGAATTTGTTCGTTCGTCGTAAATTTAAACAAAACGATCGCAAATCAATCCATGCAGCATGATTTGTATACGAAAATGGCAAAGCGTGATGTTCCAACCTGAACAACATTGAGGAATCAGGCCACAGTGATAGAATACGAGCCTGATAATCTTCCCAGGATTTGCCGGTTGTCGGCATCTTTATAAACGTAAGGCCATTTCATGAAAATCAAAACTCGCTTCGCGCCAAGCCCGACAGGTTACCTGCATGTCGGTGGTGCGCGTACTGCTCTATATTCCTGGCTTTTTGCACGTAACCATGACGGTGAGTTTGTGCTGCGTATTGAAGACACCGATCTTGAACGCTCCACTCCGGAAGCTATTGAAGCCATTATGGATGGCATGAACTGGCTGAATCTGGAATGGGATGAAGGCCCGTACTTCCAGACCAAACGTTTTGATCGCTACAACGCCGTGATTGATGAGATGCTGGAAGCCGGTACCGCGTATAAATGCTACTGCTCCAAAGAGCGTCTGGACGCGCTGCGCGAAGAGCAGATGGCAAACGGTGAGAAGCCACGTTACGACGGTCGCTGCCGCCACGGCCATGAACATCATGCTGCTGATGAACCCTGCGTGGTGCGTTTTGCCAACCCGCAGGATGGATCCGTTATTTTTGACGACCAGATCCGTGGGCCGATCGAATTCAGCAACCAGGAGCTGGACGATCTGATCATCCGCCGTACTGACGGTTCCCCGACCTACAACTTCTGTGTTGTTGTCGACGATTGGGATATGGAAATCACCCACGTTATTCGTGGTGAAGACCATATCAACAACACTCCGCGTCAGATTAACATCCTGAAAGCGCTGAATGCGCCGGTGCCGGTTTATGCACACGTGTCGATGATCAACGGCGACGACGGTAAAAAACTCTCTAAACGTCACGGTGCGGTCAGCGTTATGCAGTATCGCGACGACGGTTACCTGCCGGAAGCGCTGCTGAACTATCTGGTGCGTCTGGGCTGGTCCAGCGGCGATCAGGAAATCTTCACCCGTGAAGAGATGATCAAACTGTTCTCCCTTGGTGCGGTGAGCAAGTCTGCCAGTGCGTTCAACACCGAAAAACTGCAGTGGCTGAACCATCACTACATTAATTCGCTGGCACCTGAATATGTGGCAACGCATCTGCAATGGCATATTGAGCAGGAAAATATCGATACTCGCGTCGGCCCGCAGCTGTCTGAGCTGGTTAAACTGCTGGGTGAGCGCTGCAAAACGCTGAAAGAGATGGCGCAGAGCTGCCGCTACTTCTACGAAGACTTTGCTGAGTTCGACGCGGATGCAGCTAAGAAACACCTGCGTCCGGTAGCGCGTCAGCCGCTGGAAGTGGTTCGCGATAAGCTGGCTGCTATCAGCGAGTGGACGGCAGAAAACGTGCATCACGCGATTCAGGCAACCGCTGATGAGCTGGAAGTGGGTATGGGTAAAGTTGGGATGCCGCTGCGCGTAGCCGTAACCGGCGCGGGTCAGTCTCCGGCGTTAGACGTAACGGTGCATGCGATTGGTAAATCCCGCAGCATTGAGCGTATTAATAAAGCGCTGGCGTTTATTGCTGAGCGTGAAAGCCAGCAGTAAGACCGGTTGAGCGATGAAACAACGGCAGGAGCGCATCCTGCCGTTTTTTTTGCCTGTTATTCAGACTCATCAATACCCAGACGGGTAAGGAAAGTGCGAATACCTTCGCGCGAAATATACATTGCCAGCTTTTCTTGTTCCGTTGGGGACATGTTGTCCAGTGCGCTAATTATCTGGCGACAGGCGTGGCTACGCACCACGTGGGTGTATTCTGCCAGCGGTTCCTCAGCCTGATAAATTTCAGGGACTTTGCGAAAAGCCGGAATATTGAGCAGAAACGTACGGACGCTGGAGTCGATATGGATCAGCCTTGCACGACCCCCTTTAACGCCGGGAAACTTTTCGGTGGTCCAGTTTTGTTCTCTGATCCAACGATTGACGGTTTGTTTGGCAACCCCGAGACATTCCGCCAGTTCTTCGGTCGTCATTTTGCTGCGTAATTTTTTCATATTATTTGTTGTCGCGGATCCCTAAGCGTTGTAACAAACCCGTAATGCCTTCACGCAGGATCAGTGACGTAAACATTTTTTGTTCTGACGGAGTCATCTCTTTGGCGAGCCTAATCAGTAGAGCTTCGATAGAGGTATCGCCGGATAACGATAAATTATCTGATAAACCTTCGGCTGAACGCTCAGCGCTGCGAATGTATTCACGAACTTGTTCGGTGACGTGAACCAGACGCGCTTTACCGCCCTGTACGCCTGGTTTTGGTGATGTAGCCCAACCCTCCTTGCGCACCCATTTATTGATGGTCTGTCGGCTGTATCCGGTCAGATTAGCAAGTTCTTCTGGCGTCATCCGTTCCTTGAACATAACGATTCCCTGAATAGTCGTGGGGTTAATTAGTGGCTCATTTTATAGCACCATTTTAGTAGAAACCGTGACGCGTTTAACTACTGAATGCGAGTTGTTACGCAATGTTCTTCATTTGACTGCTTTTTCAGCGATTGAATTCTATGAGTTAATTTTGCCGTTGACACACGCGAAGGGAATTCATATGATGCCGCCCGTCAACTCGACAAGCTTTACGTAATGGGGCTATAGCTCAGCTGGGAGAGCGCTTGCATGGCATGCAAGAGGTCAGCGGTTCGATCCCGCTTAGCTCCACCAAATTTAATCCCAATGAATTTGGTATGTACGTAATAGCATCGTGGGGCTATAGCTCAGCTGGGAGAGCGCTTGCATGGCATGCAAGAGGTCAGCGGTTCGATCCCGCTTAGCTCCACCAAAATTTAAACCCTCGCTGAAAAGCGGGGGTTTTTTGTTTCTGTATCCTACCTGTTCTTACCCTGTATCTCTTCGGTTTGCTGGATAGCAGGCATAAAAAAACCGGGGAGAAGAATCTCCCCGGTCTTATCAATACGACGTTGTCTTACGCTTACAGCACCAGTGCGGCGATAGATGCAGACAGTACGCTCACCAGCGTAGAGCCGTACACCAGCTTCAGACCGAAGCGGGAAACCACGTTACCTTGCTCTTCGTTCAGACCTTTAATCGCACCGGCGATAATACCGATGGAAGAGAAGTTAGCGAAGGAGACCAGGAACACGGACAGGATACCTTCTGCACGCGGAGAGAGCGTGGCGGCAATTTTCTGCAGATCCATCATCGCGACGAATTCGTTGGAAACCAGTTTGGTTGCCATGATACTGCCCACCTGCAGCGCTTCGCTGGACGGCACACCCATTACCCATGCAACCGGGTAGAAGATGTAGCCCAGGATGCCCTGGAAGGAGATGCTGTAGCCAAACCAGCCGGTCACGGTGGCGAACAGGGCGTTCAGGGCCGCGATCAGCGCGATGAAACCAATCAGCATCGCCGCAACGATAATTGCCACTTTGAAACCTGCCAGGATGTATTCACCCAGCATTTCGAAGAAGCTCTGGCCTTCGTGCAGGTTAGACATCTGGATGTTTTCTTCGCTGGCATCAACGGTGTACGGGTTGATCAGCGACAGCACGATAAAGGTGCTGAACATGTTCAGAACCAGCGCTGCAACCACGTACTTCGGCTCCAGCATGGTCATGTACGCGCCGACGATAGACATGGAAACGGTCGACATCGCCGTTGCAGCCATGGTGTACATACGGTTGCGAGACATTTTGCCGAGAATATCTTTATAGGCGATAAAGTTCTCGGACTGACCCAGGATCAGGGAGCTGACGGCGTTGAAGGATTCCAGCTTGCCCATACCGTTCACTTTGGATAACAGGAAACCAATCGCGCGGATGATAACCGGCAGAACGCGGATATGCTGCAAAATACCGATAAGAGCGGAAATGAAGACGATTGGGCACAGCACTTTCAGGAAGAAGAATGCCAGGCCTTTGTCGTTCATGCTGCCGAAGACAAAGTTTGTCCCTTCATTAGCGAATCCGAGGAGTTTTTCAAACATCTCGGAGAAGCCTCTCACGAAGCCCAGACCGACATCAGAGTTCAGGAAGAACCATGCCAGTAACACTTCAATAACAAGCAATTGAATAACATAACGAATGCGGATTTTTTTACGGTCACTGCTTACCAGCAGTGCGAGTACCGCAACCACGGCAAGGGCCAGGACGAAATGAAGAACGCGGTCCATATTTGCTCCAAATATGAGGCAGGTTTAGTTTTCGTGCACATTCTATGTAACAACCATAAAGAAAACGAGATCAAACACACACTATAATAAGGACCTGTGACGAGATTCAAAATTAGTGATCGGTGATACACTTCTGTTATGTTTAGTATGGAAGTGAAAAGTTATGTCATTGTGCTAATCTCATAACAATAATTAAACATCTCACCGGTATTTCCAGAATCCTTATCGATCCATAGACAAACGCTATCAGAGAAATCAACTTCACCCATTAAAATGAATTTGATAATCATTCTCAATAGGCGTAGCTTGAAACATAGCAAAGGCTATGTTTCTGAGGCACTAAAATGACTAACGATCGCGTTGAGAGTAGCAGTGGACGGGCAGCGCGCAAGTTGAAGCTCGCATTAATGGGACCTGCGTTCATCGCGGCGATCGGCTACATCGATCCGGGCAACTTCGCCACCAACATCCAGGCAGGGGCCAGCTTTGGCTATAAATTGTTGTGGGTGGTGGTCTGGGCAAATCTGATGGCGATGCTGATTCAGGTGCTGTCGGCAAAGCTGGGTATTGCCACGGGTAAAAACCTGGCGGAGCAAATTCGCGATCACTATCCTCGTCCGGTGGTGTGGTTCTACTGGGTGCAGGCCGAAATTATCGCCATGGCGACAGACCTTGCTGAATTCATTGGTGCCGCGATTGGTTTCAAATTGATCCTCGGCGTGTCGTTATTGCAGGGGGCCGTGCTCACCGGTATCGCGACTTTTTTGATTCTGATGTTGCAGCGCCGTGGGCAAAAACCGCTGGAAAAAGTGATTGGCGGCTTGCTGCTGTTTGTGGCTGCGGCTTACATTGTGGAACTGATCTTTTCCCAGCCGAACTTCGCGCAACTTAGCAAGGGAATGGTTATCCCGAGCCTGCCTAATTCCGAAGCGGTGTTCCTGGCGGCTGGCGTGCTCGGCGCGACTATCATGCCACACGTCATTTATCTGCACTCTTCCTTAACTCAGCATCTGCACGGCGGAACACGTCAACAGCGCTATGCGGCCACGAAATGGGATGTGGCAATCGCCATGACGATTGCTGGATTTGTCAATCTGGCGATGATGGCGACGGCTGCCGCTGCATTTCACTTTAGCGGGCATACCGGTATTGCCGATCTCGATCAAGCGTATCTGACACTTGAACCGCTGTTGAGTCACGCTGCGGCGACGGTATTCGGTTTAAGCCTGGTGGCTGCGGGACTTTCTTCTACCGTGGTCGGTACGTTGGCCGGGCAGGTGGTGATGCAAGGGTTTATCCGCTTTCACATTCCGCTTTGGGTACGCCGTACCGTCACCATGATGCCATCATTTATTGTGATTTTGATGGGACTGGATCCGACGCGTATTCTGGTGATGAGCCAGGTATTGCTCAGTTTTGGTATTGCACTGGCGCTGGTGCCGCTACTGATCTTTACCAGTGACGGTAAGCTGATGGGCGATTTGGTGAATACCCGTTGGGTAAAACAGGTAGGCTGGGTGATTGTTGTACTGGTGGTGGCGCTTAATATCTGGCTGTTGGTAGGAACCGCACTCGGTTTGTAAAAACAAAAGGGCCCGTTGGCCCTTTTGTTACATTAATGATGATGTTTGTGGCCACGCCCGCGACCGCGGTGGTCGTCACGATCGTTCCAGCCTTCACGATAACCACGCTCATAAGCTTTGCGTTTGTCCCAGCCACGATGGTAGCCGTTGTCATGACGCCACCAGCGATTTTTGCGCCACTCATAGTTATGGTGCCAGTAATCCCGGTCGCGCCAGCGGCCGCCATCCCAGTAGTTACCGTAGTTATCGCGATCGCCAATTTGTAATTTTATTGATGGCAGCAGGGTGATTTCGCCAGCGTTCGCGGCCAGCGGTGTAAAAGCCAATAAGACTGCCGCCAGAATCAGTGACCTGAACATGTTTTCTCTCCTTCACGATCGAGCCGTAGCCGGCCTGTTAACGTAATATTACGGGGCAGTAAAGCCCCGTTTCATCGCCTTAACTCTTAAATCGCAAGTGAGAGCACTTTTTGTTAATAAATGTGTCTTTATTTCAATCAACTCAGGATAGCATCAATCTCCGCGCACTCTTCAGACGTAAAGTGACGGTTTGCCAGCATACCGACAGCGTCTTCAATCTGCGCCGTTTTACTCGCGCCAATCAGCACGGACGTGACTTTGTCATCCCGTAACACCCATGCTAGCGCCATTTGGGAAAGCTTTTGCCCGCGTCGTTCTGCCAGCACATTCAGCGCCCGCACTTTTTCCAGTTTTTGTGGAGTGATCTGGTCCGGATTCAGAAAGCGACTGGTGCTTGCCGCACGAGAATCCGCAGGAATGCCGTTCAGATAGCGGTCGGTTAACTGTCCGCCAGCCAGCGGTGAGAAGGCGATACTGCCGACACCTTTTTCCTGTAATAGCGACAGCAAGCCGCCTTCGACCCAACGTTCAAACATGGAATATTTGGGCTGGTGAATAAGGCATGGCGTACCTAAATCGTCGAGTATTTCAATCGCCTGCCTGGCAAGATCTGCTGGATAGTTAGACAACCCGACGTACAGCGCTTTGCCCTGACGGACGATGTGATCCAGCGCGCGCATGGTTTCTCTGAGCGGTGTTTCAGGGTCGGGGCGATGGTGGTAGAAGATATCGACATACTCCAGCCCCAGACGCTTCAGGCTTTGATCGAGACTGGCAATCAGATATTTGCGTGAACCCCAGTCACCGTAGGGACCTTCCCACATGGTGTAGCCCGCTTTTGTGGAGATAATAAGCTCATCTCGCCACGGTAAAAAATCTTCCTGCAGGATCCGACCAAAATTCCGTTCTGCCGAACCCGGCGGTGGACCATAGTTATTTGCCAGATCAAAATGGTTAATCCCCAGATCGAATGCGCGCTGTAGCAATGCGCGACTGTTCTCGACCTGCGTGGTATCGCCAAAATTGTGCCACAAACCCAGAGAGACAATCGGGAGCTTAAGGCCGCTTTGACCGCAGCGGCGGTACTCCATTGTCTGATAACGATTTTCATCTGCGTGATAAACCATGTCACCTCCCTTCCACAATGCGTGTGTCTTTCAGTGTATACGGTTACACCGTCGATTCTTCAATGAATTTTAACCGCCAAAACTGTAAATCCTGCTTTCCACCCTTTCACAGCGACTTTCCTGGACAGTCATCACAGTTCTTCGATACTCAACATGAGGTTACCGTCAGAAGGATAGCTGTCATGCAAACCCCGTATTCCGTTGCTGATTATCTGCTGGACAGGCTGGCAGGCTGTGGCGTCGGCCATCTCTTTGGTGTGCCGGGCGATTATAATTTGCAGTTTCTTGACCACGTGATTGAACATCCCAACGTATGTTGGGTCGGGTGTGCGAATGAATTGAATGCGGCTTATGCGGCAGATGGCTATGCCCGGGTATCCGGGGTTGGGGCGCTGCTCACCACGTTTGGTGTGGGGGAGTTAAGCGCAATTAACGGTATCGCGGGTAGCTTCGCGGAATATGTTCCTGTTTTGCATATTGTCGGCGCACCCTGTCGCGGCGCGCAGCGTCGCGGAGAGTTGATGCATCACACTTTGGGTGACGGTGACTTTCAGCATTTTTACCGCATGCAGCAGGCAGTAACAACGGCCAGCGCGATACTGGATGAACAAAATGCCTGCTATGAAATTGACCGTGTGTTGCGAATGATGCTCAGCGAGCGCAGGCCGGGCTATCTGATGCTGCCTGCTGATGTGGCTAAACAGCCTGCTACGCCACCGAATGATATTATGATTGTTCCTCTGAGCGAGCCGGAAAGCAGCGTGATAGAGGCGTTTCGCTACCATGCCCGTGAACGATTGCTGGACAGCCCACGCGTAGCGTTGCTGGCCGACTTCCTCGCGCTGCGTTTTGGCCTGCAGCCGGTTTTACAGCGCTGGATGGCGGAAACGCCGATGGCTCATGCCACGTTGTTGATGGGCAAAGGACTGTTTGATGAGCGTCACCCGGCGTTTGTTGGCACGTACAGCGCTGGAGCCAGCAGCGATTATGTACGTCAGGCGATAGAAGATGCCGATACGATAATGTGTGTCGGCACACAATTTGTCGACACCCTCACTGCTGGGTTTACACAACAGCTACCGCAGGATCGCACCATTGACGTTCAGCCCCATGCGTCACGAATTGGATCCCACTGGTTTAACATCCCGATGGAGCAGGCGGTCACCACATTACGTGAGTTGTGCCTGGAAATGTCGTTTTCTCTACCGCCAGAACGTCCGCCAATTAGGCGTGTTCAGGTTGAGAAGGGCCAACTGACGCAGGAAAACTTCTGGCACACGGTGCAGCAGTTTCTGAAGCCTGATGACATTATCCTCGTCGATCAGGGAACCGCCGCCTTTGGCGCGGCTGCGCTCTCACTACCTTGCGGGGCGGAAGTACTGGTTCAACCTTTGTGGGGATCTATCGGCTACGCGCTCCCGGCGGCATTCGGTGCGCAAACGGCCTGTCCGGACCGTCGGGTGATCCTGATTATTGGTGATGGCGCGGCGCAGCTCACCATTCAGGAGCTGGGCTCCATGCTCAGAGACGGGCAATCGCCGGTTATTTTACTGCTCAACAATGACGGTTATACCGTGGAGCGGGCCATACATGGGGCAAATCAGCGCTATAACGACATCGCCGCCTGGAGCTGGACGTCGGTGCCGCAGGCGTTTAGTCGTGAATGTCAGGCAGAATGTTGGCGGGTGAAGCTGGCGGTACAGTTGGAAGAGGTGCTGGCCCGGTTGTCCAATCCGCAACGATTGTCGTTAATTGAGGTGGTGCTACCGAAAGCCGATCTTCCTGAATTATTGCGCACGGTGACCCGTGCGCTGGAATCTCGCAACGGCGGATAGCTATTTATCAGGGCGCTCAGCGACCATCATCGGTTTGCCTGCCAGCAGCAGCCAGGCGGGCAGCATGACGATGCACAGCAGCGGTAGCAGGGTGGAATCTGGCACCACCACTGCTGCCATAAACAGGCTCAGCCAGGCGTCACGGGTGACGACCAGCACCAGCCCGAGAATAGAGCAAGAAACCGTGATGGCAGCCGGCACAGCTTCAACATGGGCGTGCAGCATCAGGCCAAGCGCGACGCCAACGAATACCGCCGGGAAGATTCGTCCGCCGCGAAAACCACTCGCCGCTGCTACCACCAATGCCGTTAGTTTGATCACGGCGAGCATGAAATAATCTGATGTCCCCAGCGTTTGGCTAAATGCCATTTGCTGCATTTCGTCCAGTCCCTTAAACAAGGTAAGCGGCCCGCCGATAACACCCAAAATACCAAGGATAAAACCGCCTGCCCCGAGGATCAGCACCGGGTGTCTTAATCGATGCATTAAATGGTGCAAACGCGGCAGACACCAGACGGCAACCATCCCAGCGGCAATGGCGATGGCAGCAACAACCGCGCCGCTGAGGATATCGATCAAGTGCATCTGCGTGTAGTGCGCGATGGGCAGTGAAAAATGGGGGTGAAAAAACAGGCTGGTGGTTAGCGAACCCGCGGCGGCGGCCATTAACGGTGCAAACAGGCGATCCCACAAGGGCACATCGTTTGAGCTATTTAGCGTTTGCGAAAATATCAGCGCGGCGGCAACGGGGGTACCAAATAGCGCGCCGATGGTGCCGGCAGAGGCGAGAATGGTCCAGTCCAGCTTCGCAATGCGCGGAAACATGCGGCTACCAAGTGCCACTGCCAGTGCGATATTCACGGTCATGATGGGGTGTTCCGGACCCAGACTGACGCCACCCGCGAGGCCGAGGATTAGCGCTGCCAGCAGGCCCGGTATTGCTGACGTTGGCACCGGCATACCAATTAACGGTTCACAGGCCGGATCCGGGCCTGCGTGGCCATGGCTGTAACGGATAACTAACCCGACCATGATCCCCGTGAGTGTCAGCATACCGATAATCCAGACCGGAGAGTCCTGGGCTATACCGATGCTAACAGGCAGACGTTCCCACAAAAACTGCTGTAAAACGGAAGCCACTTTCATCACAACGATCAACACCAGGCTGGACGCTATGCCAATGATTAGCGCTGGGATTGATAGCAAGAGCATCGTTCTGGCTCGCGGATGGAGCATTTTCTATTCCTTAAAACAGATTCATAGACATAGTTTGCACAGCCTGCCTGACGACATCGCTGCAAATGGTGCTGAAACGATAAAGTAATTGTGTGATCTGGATCGATTTTCCACGGGCATCAGCCTTCAGACCGTTGTTGTTATGTCCCCATGAATTTACAGTGTGGCAAAGATTTATTCTGACTTTAGCGGAGCAGTGGAAGAATGACAAAATATGCTTTAGTAGGGGATGTTGGCGGCACCAACGCGCGTCTTGCTCTGTGCGATATTGCCAGTGGCGAGATTTCGCAGGCAAAAACCTATTCCGGGTTGGATTATCCAAGTCTGGAGGCGGTGGTGCGCGTGTACCTGGATGAGCATAGCGTTAGCGTTGAAGATGGTTGTATTGCCATTGCCTGTCCGATAACCGGCGACTGGGTGGCAATGACCAACCATACCTGGGCGTTCTCTATTGCTGAGATGAAAAAAAACCTGGGCTTCAGCCATCTGGAAATCATCAATGATTTCACCGCTGTGTCGATGGCGATCCCGATGCTGAAAAAAGAGCATTTAATCCAGTTTGGTGGCGCGGAACCTGTTGAAGGTAAACCTATTGCTGTTTATGGCGCAGGAACCGGGCTCGGCGTGGCGCATCTGGTCCACGTGGATAAACGCTGGGTAAGCCTCCCTGGTGAAGGCGGCCACGTGGATTTTGCGCCTAACAGCGAGGAAGAGGGAATTATCCTTGAGGTTCTGCGCGCGGAAATAGGTCACGTGTCCGCAGAACGCGTGCTGTCTGGTCCGGGACTGGTGAATCTGTATCGCGCGATCGTCAAATCTGACGGACGCCTGCCGGAAAATCTGCAGCCGAAGGATATCACCGCACGGGCGCTGGAAGATTCTTGCATTGACTGTCGTCGTGCGCTGTCGCTGTTCTGCGTCATCATGGGACGTTTTGGTGGCGATCTGGCGTTAACGCTGGGCACATTTGGCGGTGTGTACATCGCCGGCGGTATTGTGCCGCGCTTCCTCGACTTTTTTAAAGCGTCGGGCTTCCGCGGTGGTTTTGAAGATAAAGGTCGTTTTAAAGCCTACGTGCAGGATATTCCGGTGTATCTGATCGTGCACGATAATCCAGGACTACTTGGCGCTGGTGCGCATTTACGTCAGACGCTGGGCCACATTTTGTAAGGTCAGGGCCGGATGGTGCTCAGCGCTTATCCGGCCTTGTCGTTCTGGCTGTTCATATTTTCTAAAATTATCTTGATCATCTGTTGTTCAAATAAATCGGCATGCAGGTATCTTGTGTTTTTATATTTTTTATCGGTATCCAGATAGGGTTGATGCAAACAACATTCTGGCGGCGTGCATGAGATCAGGGTGTTAATAAGGTCAATTGGTTTAGGGTATTCAACAAATAGCGGGCCATGGCGATAGTTATTTTTATTTTGCCATTCCGCCAGATCGTCCATGAAACACTCTGCGGTTGGTTTTGGCATCGCGCTGGCTTTATCTTTGCCCAATACAATATAAACCATGTTGTATAACCCGTGCGCGTATGGCCAGAACATTTTATGGAGCTTAGTGAGTCCCGGTTCTCTCAATGCAGATACGCTTTTACAATATAAATCGAGTTGTGTCCCTGCTTCTGTCACATCCTCATCCAGGAGCGCCATCAGGTAGCGGAGGATGAACATATCGCTTGCTGTCTGCTTCGCGGCCAGTACCTTTTGCGCTCTTTTTCTGGCATCCACTGCAAAGTCTGCACGTTTGTACCACACCGCCATCATTAAATTCGTCATGGCCAGGTTAACAGGGTGACCGTTATCACTCATGCCCAATTTTTCAGGCAATAAGAGCGGTACTCGGTCAAATAAACCCGCGGCAAGAATCTCCAGTGTCGTCCATACATTAATACTGTGATCGCAGCCTGAGTCCACACCCTGCGTCACATGTTTAATCATCGCAGACTGTCGCAGGGATAAGTGCAGAGATTCCATATTATTTGACTGTATCGCGGTTTTATATCCTAATAAATCCGGGCTGCGCTTCATGCGCAGCATAAAAAGCCATGAACTCAGCTGTTGTTGCAGTGAATAATCCAGATGGCATTGTTCATGAATATCCAGGCACTCAGCTAAATAATCGTCCGTACTTATCCATATCAGGGCATTTTTTTCCGCTTCTTTTGCGTATTCGCGTAGATATGTACGTTGATATTTTTCGCTCAGCTTTGCCATGACATCACCTGTAAAAAATAGAGTGACGACCAATATACTACAAACTTAGTTCCGCTATCCTGTTAGTCGCGGAAACGACTGAAAGCGCGCGCTGTACTCTCCATTCGTCACGCTTTTTCAGCACTATAAATGCATTAATTGTCTGAATTCTTTCACTTTGCTCCGACTAACCGGGATTTCAAATTCCAGATCCTTTAAACGCAGAATATAAGTGTTGTTAAACCAGGGTTCGATCTCGCGGATTTTATTCAGATTTACGCAGAACGAGCGGTGGCAGCGGAAGAAATGCGAAGCCGGCAGTTTGCTGCAAAATTCACTGATGTTCATCGGCATGACGTATGATTCTCGTCGCGTATAGACGAACGTCATCTTTTCATGCGCTTCAGCGTAGTAGATGTCGTTGATTGGGGTCACGATGATCCGCTCATCCTTGATCAGGTTGAGCGTATCGTTTTCGCGGGCCACCGGACTTACAGGAGACGTTCCCGTTTGCTGTTGCTGCCAGGCGGCTTCTAGCTTTTGCAGCATACTGACAATGCGTGATTCCTGGTACGGCTTCAGAATGTAGTCAAAAGCTTCCAGTTCGAAGGCTTCAACAGCATGCTCTTTCCATGCGGTAATAAACACAATAAAGGGTTTATGCGCGAACTGGCTGATATTTTGTGCCAGCAATACGCCGTCCAGCGAGGGAATATTAATATCCAGAAAAATGGCGTCAACGCGGTTGTGCTGGAGATATTTCAGCACGTCCAGACCATCGTCAAACGTGCCGACAATCTCCATCTGGCTGTGCTCTTTTATCAGCCAGCTCAGTTCCTGTTGGGCCAGGAATTCATCTTCAACAATGATGACTTTCACGACTTCACTCCTGGTTAAAGCAATAATGTAGTTGGCGCGGCTGCGGGCGAGTGCACATTAGGTACATAAAAGGCAATCTCTGTGCCTGGCTCCAGACGGCGGATATGTAATCCCTCACCGTAGAGCAGCTTAACGCGATGGTGCACATTCAACAGACCAATTTTATTGCCCGGCATTTCATTGGACTCGACCCGTTCAATCACTTTTGGGTCGATACCATGACCCGTATCTCGTACGGCAATCCGTACCCGGTTGCCGCACTCCGCAACGCTGATGGTGACCACACCTTTCCCTTTGCAGGGCTGGATCCCATGGACGATAGCGTTCTCGACCAACGGCTGAATCAGCAGGCTGGGAATAAAACAGCTTACCTCTTCATCGATATCATAAATAACGGTCAGCTTGTCGCCAAAGCGGGCCTGTTCGATGGTGATGTAATCCTTGATTTGATACAGCTCTTTCTTGATGTCGATCTGCTCATCGTCTTTTAATTCAATATTATAGCGAAGATAGCGCGACAAATTAAAAATGAGCTGACGTGCGGTGTCCGGGTTAAGCCGCACCGACGATGAAATCGCGTTCAGGGCATTAAACAGAAAATGGGGATTTATTTTGCTTTGCAGCGCGCGTAGCTCTGCCTTATTTGCCATTTCTCGTAGTTGCTCTGCGCGGGAGACTTCAAGCTGGGTGGAGATGATTTGCGACAGACCGATCGCCATTTCCTGTAACGAGGAAGTGATTTGATGAGCGTGACAGTAGTAGATCTTCAGCGTGCCGGTCACGACGCCTTTCTCCCAAAGCGGGATCACCAGCATGGAGTGAATTTCCGGGGTGCGATGCGCTTCATCATTGTTTTTTATGATGATTTTACCGTGATTTATGGCCTCCTGCGTGGTGGGGCTGACGAAGTCATCGTTATCGCGGTAGTTGATCTCTCCAACGCCAACATAGGCCAGAACGTGCTGAGTATTGGTGATGGCAACCGCGTCAGCGTGGATATCGTGGCGAATAATTTCGCACACCTGGCGTAACGACTCGCTGTTGACCTGACGAAAGAGCGGCAGCGTTTTGTTGGCGATATCCAGCGCCAGCTTGGCCTGTTTTGCAGCGCTGGCTTCTTTCTCACCTTCAACGCTTTGTACCAGCATCACGATAAAACCAATACAGACGCTGCCGAGGATCATTGGGATACCGATTTTTGAGACAATATCCAGCCCCAGCTCGGTGGTGGGTGCCCAGGCGACGACGAGGATCATGGTCAGTGATTCGCACAGCATTCCGCCTAAAATACCCGCGCGCCAGTGCTGCGCTTTGGGGATCTTACGGTTGATCCACCCGGCAATGCAGCCAGCCAGAATGCTGGTAATAAAGCAGGGTAGGGCAGTTACGCCGCCAATATCGATCAGGTAACGGTGGGTGCCTGCGATCAGCCCCGTAATAATGCCAACCCACGGACCGAACAGGATCCCTCCTGACATGACCGCGATAATACGCACATTGACCAGAGAACCTTCTACCGGTACGCCTGACCAGGTACTGAACAGGGCAAACATGGAGAAAATCGCGGTAACGGCGAGCAGCTCTTTTGGGGAGTGGGCTGACTTGTGCAACAGTTCGCGAAACAGGCGGATACGAATCAGGAAAAACAGACAGAACAGCATCAGTGCTGCCCGGTCAAATACCGCCAGCAGCATATTGAATATTTCGTGCACGGGTGACTCTTGCGCAAGGGTTAAACCACTATGATAGGTAACCTGAGGCAGGATGACCAGCATCCCCGCAGTTCAGAGCTAATGGGGAAAAACCATAATATTAAAAGGGGATTGTTGCATGATTGTTGTATTTACAATACCTGTCCTGTGAGCACTGCGTTCAAGGTAATGTATTTAACAACAAAATGTTAAATGATGGTAATTTTTGGCGGGTTGTGAAAATGGTTATTTCCTCATTTTGCTCAGCTGTTCCTCTTTTTCGTCAGGAAAAAATATTTTGTTTTGCCTCTCGACAGAAGGAAATTATTCAGGCTATTTTCTAAACGTGCCACCATCGTGGCAGCGTCGCTCGGACGGTCCGGGCGCTAACGTTAATCTGAGGATATTATGGCTGACTCCCGCCCTGAACGTCGCTTTACGCGTATTGATCGCCTTCCCCCGTACGTTTTTAACATCACCGCTGAACTGAAGATGGCTGCGCGTCGGCGCGGCGAAGATATTATCGATTTCAGTATGGGGAACCCGGATGGAGCCACGCCTCCTCACATTGTCGAAAAACTGTGTACCGTGGCGCAGCGCCCGGATACTCACGGTTACTCCACCTCACGCGGCATTCCGCGTTTGCGTCGGGCGATTTCCCGCTGGTACCAGGAACGCTATGACGTTGAGATCGATCCTGAATCCGAAGCCATTGTGACCATCGGTTCCAAAGAGGGGCTGGCGCACCTGATGCTGGCAACGCTCGATCACGGTGATACGGTCCTCGTGCCCAACCCAAGTTATCCCATCCATATCTATGGCGCGGTGATTGCCGGCGCGCAGGTGCGTTCAGTGCCGCTGGTTGAGGGGGTCGACTTCTTTAATGAGCTGGAACGCGCAATACGCGAAAGTTACCCGAAGCCGAAGATGATGATCTTAGGTTTCCCATCCAACCCGACCGCGCAGTGCGTCGAGCTGGAATTCTTTGAGAAAGTGGTGGCCCTGGCTAAACGCTATGACGTGTTGGTGGTTCACGACCTGGCCTACGCTGATATTGTTTATGACGGCTGGATGGCGCCATCGATTATGCAGGTACCCGGCGCTCGCGACGTCGCTGTTGAATTTTTCACCCTGTCGAAAAGCTACAACATGGCGGGATGGCGTATCGGGTTTATGGTGGGCAACAAAACGCTGGTGAACGCGCTGGCGCGAATCAAGAGCTATCACGATTACGGGACCTTTACGCCACTGCAGGTTGCAGCAATTGCCGCGCTGGAAGGCGATCAGCAATGTGTGCGGGATATCGCTGAGCAATATAAACGTCGTCGTGATGTGCTGGTCAAAGGACTGCATGAAGCAGGCTGGATGGTCGAGATGCCAAAGGCCTCAATGTACGTTTGGGCGAAAATTCCAGAGCAATACGCCGGGATGGGGTCACTTGAGTTTGCCAAGAAGCTGCTGAACGAAGCGAAGGTATGCGTTTCGCCAGGGATTGGGTTTGGTGATTATGGTGATACGCATGTGCGATTTGCGTTGATTGAAAACCGTGACCGTACCCGCCAGGCTATTCGCGGCATCAAGGCGATGTTTCGCGCAGATGGCCTGTTACCGACCAGTGCAAAACCGGCTTCTGAAAGTATCGACTGATAGAATGTTTCCCCAAAATGCAAAACAGGAGCCTGATGGCTCCTGTTTTTTTGCTGCGTCTTTTAATTTAGATCATCAGGGCGAAAGTACCGGCCCAAACGATGACCATAAAAGAAATGCCCATAAAGAAATATTTCACTTTTCATCTCTCCGCATACCTGGGGTACGTCTAAATGAACATATGCTTACCTGACATAGAGCTGATGCACTCGCGAACGAAAGGGAGAATCCCCCTCATTTGCTTGGCTGCATCACCTCAGAATTCTGAGCTTTAATGCTCCAGACGGCGCTAATGTACGCCTAAAAATGAGGAGAGACAAGAGGCATTTTTTTATTTAATTTTAATAACTTACAACTGTCGTGATTCGGCGACAGTTTAATTTCTGCCGGTAATAAATTGCTATTGAGCGACGTAATGGTTACTCGGAGAATTCTCATATCGCCATGATGTTAATGCGGTTAATTTTTCGCGAAATGAGATAATGAAAAGGTTAAAAATGACCAGATTAATGATGTTAGCACTCGTTTTTACGCCATTGACGTCGATGGCGGCCTCACCGTTGGCGTTTAATTTCAGCTGCGCAAGTATTGGTGGCGTGAATAGTGATGGCAAAGGCAATGTTTGGATTGATGGCTCGAAGGCGACGGTGAAGGCCTTCAATGAAAATTACTGGGAAGCCAAAAGCGGGAACAATACGGTTTCTATTTCTCGTAAAGATGACGGGAATCCGGACGTTTCCTGGAGTGGGCCGAATCGAAAGCACGGGGTATGCCTGCCTGAAGATAATATTGACTTTTCTGGGGCCAAAAAATCGACCAGCACTGGACCCTCTTTTTCCTGCGCTGCGGTTGCAAAGGGCAGTATCGAAGAGATTATCTGCCACAGTCCTTCGCTCTCAGAAATGGATTTAGCGTTAAACGGGGCCTACAAGCAGGCGCTGGTTAAATCGAGCAATAACCAGACGCTGAAAGCAGAGCAGCGCGGTTGGGTGAAAGGGCGTAACGAGTGCTGGAAGGAACAGGATAAATCAGCCTGCATCGCCCGCAACTACAGCGAGCGAATGGCTGAACTGCACAGCAAATGGGGCGTTAAGTAATTCAACCGCAGAAAAAAAGAAAGGCCTTACGGCCTTTCTTTTTAGATATACAACGAAGCTTCACCCATCGGGCGAGTTTTGAAGCGACGGTGGATCCAGAGATACTGCTCGGGTGCACGCATGATCTCTTTTTCGATAATTTTGTTCATATACGCCGCAGCCTGGCTTTCATCTGCCGGGTAACCTTCCATTTCTGGGGTGATGAACAGGCGGTAACCGGTGTTATCTGCTTTTCTCACCATGGTTACGGTCAGCATTGCTGCGCCCGATAACCGTGACAGTACGTAGGTACCGTTGGTGGTCGCCACGTCTTTAACTGCGAAGAAGGGGGCGAATGAACTCCCTTTACGACCATAGTCCTGATCGGGGGCAAACCACACTGCCTCGCCTTTTTTCAGGGCGCCGACAATACCACGCAGATTATTTCTGCCGATCATCGCCTTGTTGGAGCGCATACGACCGCGGGTTTGGATCCACTCCATCAACTTATTATTGTGCGGGCGATAGGTTGCCATCATTGGCTGGCAAAGCCCCATTACGCGACCACCCAACTCGAGCGACATAAAGTGTACGCCAACGACCATCACGCCACGATTTTGCATCTGAGCGCGCTTCAGGTTGTCCAGCCCTTCTACATCAAACCATTTGCGCACCCGGCGGTCCGGCCAGAACCAGGCCATACCTGTTTCAAGCAGCCCCATGCCGAGCGAACGGAAATTCTCATCGACCAGTTTGTCTCTTTCTTCCTGTGACAGATTTGGGAAACAGAGTTCGAGATTTTTACGTGCAATAGATTCACGGCGTTTTAAAAATGGACGAGCCAGCGTTCCTGTACGGGTACCAAGAAAACACAATACGGGATAGGGAAGCTGTACCAGTAACCAGAGCACACCAACACCAAACCATGTGAGCCAGTAGCGCGGATGCAAAAACGCGCGTGAAAATTTACATTGGGGGAACATAAGCACCTGTTGTTGATACGAAATAGATGTATCGCGAAGATTCTTTGCCTGTCGCTTTACACTCTGCACTGATCGTTAGGCCGCCATGAACGACATTGGTTCCTGTAAAGAGTGTAAAACTGAGTCAGGACAAAACCACGAGGGGGCATGAATGATCGGACGCACAATGTACACCCGAAAATTAATGTCAGCCAGAAATAATTACTCAAGATTCGTAAATGTTTTTAGGGCGATTAAGGGCAAAATTTCGCCTATATATAATTCGTTGTTTTTATGATGATTAAATAAACGACGGAGAACAGTGTAATAGTAAGCGGTCGAATGATTTTTGTGAATAAAATGTTGCTCAAATTGCAAGCGGATAGGAATTGTCTTAGAATATAAAGTTAAGGGAGTGTAAGGACTTACGTTAAGTTTACGGCAGACAGGAGGTATCGCTATGCTCTATTTCTGGACCTTTCTCATACTGAGCATTCTGTGCGTCAGTTGCTATATCTGGCAGGTTATAGGCGCTGCGGCGTCAATTAGCGCTTTTCTCGGCATGGCCATCCTTACGGCATTAATTTACGTTTTTACTATGCGGCTGACCAATGGTAACGAAATGGTAACTGGATTATTCCTGTTTCTTGCCCCGACATGTGGTTTGATCATTCGCTTTATGGTCGCGGATGGTAAGCAATAATTTGGAATGTTACGTTTAGCAATAAATTATCACCTTGAGTTATTTATTATTTATCTGAGTTTATTGAAGTGCCAGCATCGCTGGCACTTTTTTGTGAGGCCGAAATGAATTACCGGGCATCCGCCAACTGGAGTGATGCTTCCTCTTGCTGAGCATTTTTTCGCTGTTGCTCAAGTTCCAGCGCACCGCGATGAGAGAGGTAGCAGAACAGGATGCAGCAAACAATACCCCCCATCAGCAGATAGAAGCCGCCGTGCCACCCCATTTTGTCGACCATTACGCCAAACAGACTGGTGCCCAGCGATGCGCCAAAAATGTAGCTCATAAATCCGCGCAGTCCTACTGCAGAACCTACTGCGAAGCTGGGAACGATTTCCATCGTCTGAACAGAAGCGAGGAACTGTGGAACATAGATCAGGCAACCCACAATGGCGGCAAAAATAGTGACCATCAGCAGGGATTCACTTTTCCAGTAGCCGATCAAACAGACGAAAATCAGCGCCATACAAATCATGGCCAGCGGCATGCGACGGCCTTTAAACAGTTTATCGGTAAGCCAGCCCGCCAGTAATGTGGAAGGGATTGCCGCCCATTCAAAAAACAGAAAAGCGATGCTCATTTGCTCTTTCGAGAAATGTTTTTCGGTTAACAGATAAATAGGCAACCAGCTAATCATGCCAAAACGCACCATATAGACGAAGACATCTACCAGTGAAACATACCAGGCATTCTTATTACGCAGCACATAGGTGCAGAAAATCTGGAAGGCACTCATATTTTCTGGCGCCTGGTCAGTGTGTCGGGAATTTAATACTACTTTTTCTTCCGGCATCATTTCTTCCAGAGCCGGTAAGCCTTCCTGGCGCGGTGAACCTTTCCCCAGCATCAGCACAATAAAAGCAAACAGTACGGCAACACCGGCCGGGACAATATAGCTGGCGCTTTGCCAGTGCTCGCTCCCTAAAATGGCAAAGGCGGCACCAACAATCGGAGCGACAATACCACCGCCAACGTTGTGAGAAATATTCCAGAATGCGCCGACGCGTCCACGTTCTTTACGCGGAAACCAGTTGGCGATGGTAATAAATGAAGGGCCAACGCCCATACCCTGGAACAAACCGTTGAAAACGACCAGAGCGGCAAAAATCCAGAATCCGGTACTGAATCCTAAACCGACGTTTACGATGGCGCACAGAACCAGGCCGCATGCCATAAAGACCTTAGGGCTGGCCTTGTCTGCCAGACTACTCATAATGCCTTTACTGATCCCATAGGCAATAAGCATACAACTGCTGAGTAGACCAATTTGCGTGGCACTGAGATCCAGATGTTCTTTCAGGTACGGTGTTGAGAGCGTGAAGTTATTACGCACAATATAGTACGCAAGATAGCCAAGAAATACGCTGAGTAATGCCTGAATGCGGTATCGGCCATAAGTTTCCTGGACTTTCTCCGCCGGGACTTTATTTGCTGAAGGCCCTGCCTTAAATATGGATAACATATCATCACCTAAATTTATATTGATGTGAATATCAGGATTTTTCGTAGTGAAGAGTGAAATAGGCGGGCGAGAAATTCAAATAGATGAAATGTGTCACTATTGACTCAATTTTTGGATGGTGTGGCTTATTTTGACTCTTTTTAAATAATGGCTTTTCAATTCTATTCTTTTACGGACGCTTTTATCATCGGCGTGTGCGGATATTAACAAATTCAGACTGCATTTTCGGGTATTCTTTACCGATGTCGTCACTTTCCGTTTGGTTATTCTACGAATAACCTTATTCTTCCCCCAGTCGGTGATAAACGGGTAAGTTTTGTCTCAATATTTTTTTTTGCATATGTTGGTATTTATGAACGGGATCACAAACAGACTTTTGGGCCGGGGGCGTTGTTGGGCGTTCTCGCTCTGTTTTATGTCGTTGTCGGTGAGTTGCCTGGCGCAGGGTAAAGAGCTGGTAATGGCGACAACCTTTTCCCCTGGGGCAACGGCCTGGATTATTCAGCGTTGGCAGACTGAACCGGGGTCGGTGATGATTCGCACGTTAAACCGGACCAGCATTTCATTGGAGCAACTGCTGGATACCGCGAATGCGGAAAATGTTGATCTGATTTTGACCTCATCCCCTATGCTGTTACAGCATCTGCAGGAGCATCAGAAGCTGGCGTCCTTCGAAAATGCGTTGCCGGAAAGCCAGCGGCTGGTGCCAGACTCTATCCGTTCGACCTCCGTGGCAGTGGCGATATCTGGTTTTGGTCTGTTGATTAATCGTTCTGCGCTGGTGGCACGACATCTGTCGCCTCCTGCCGACTGGGGGGATTTAACGCTGCCCAAATATCAGAACGCACTGTTGATGAGTAGCCCATCGCGTTCGGATACCAACCATCTGATGGTTGAGTCATTGCTACAGCAAAAAGGGTGGGAAGCGGGGTGGGCGACGCTGCTGGCGAGTGCTGGAAATCTGGTGACGATTTCATCACGCAGTTTTGGCGTAGCCGACAAAATTAAGAGTGGCCTGGGCGTGGCGGGGCCGGTCATTGATAATTATGCCAACCTGTTGCTTAACGATCCTCACCTGACTTTTACCTATTTTCCACGCTCGGCGGTATCGCCAACCTATGTTGCTGTTCTCAAGAACAGCCAGCACCCCAATGAAGCGCGTCGTTTTATCCGCTATTTGTTAAGCCCGGAGGGGCAGCGGATCCTTGCTGATGCGAATACGGGGAAATATCCGGTAACGCAGCTCGCATCTGATAATCCCCGCGCTGCTCAGCAGGCTATTTTAATGAACCAGCCTCCGCTTAATTATCGGCTGATCCTTAAGCGACAACAGTTAGTGCAGCGGATGTTTGATACCGCCATCAGTTTCCGTCTTGCGCAACTGAAGGATGCATGGCGGGCACTATACAGTGCGGAAGCACGCCTGAAACGCCCGCTACCCGAAATCAGAGCCTTACTGACCAGCGTTCCGATAGATGCCAAAAGTAGTGAAGATGAAGCCTGGCTTGCGCAGTTTGATAATAAAAGCGTTGCCGAACAGCAGATGATGGAGTGGCAGCTCTGGTTTCTTAAAAACCAGCGTCAGGCGATATCAAAACTGGAAGAATTAAAATGAAAGGTGGATCGATACTGCAACGCCTTCGCCAACTCAGCATCAGCAGCAGCCTGCGGGGAGCCTTTCTAACGGGCGCATTACTGACGTTGAGCGTAAGCTGCGTCAGTTTATACTCCTGGCATGAGCAGAGCTCGCAGATACGCTATTCGCTTGATGATTACTTCCCGCGCGTGCATTCCGCTTTTTTGATTGAAGGGAATCTCAATCTGGTTGTGGACCAGCTTAATGAATTCCTGCTGGCTCCCAATACGACGGTTAGGCTGCAACTGCGCAATCAGATAATCTCGCATCTGGATAAAATCGAAGTGCTGAGCAGGGGGTTGCAACCAGCAGAACAGCAGCAACTGGCGGTGATTTTGCAGGACAGCCGGGCGCTGATGGCGGAACTGGACCGGGTGCTCTACAACATGTTCCTTGTCCGCGAAAAAGTGAGCGAACTTTCCGCGCGCATTGATTGGCTACATGATGATTTTACTACTGAGCTGAATTCACTGGTGCAGGATTTTACCTGGCAGCAGGGGACGTTGCTGGATCAAATCGAGGCCAAAAATGGTGATGCGGCGCTGTATCTCAAACGTGCCCGAGAGGTGCAAAACGAGCAGCAGCAGGTCTATACCCTGGCAAGAATTGAAAACCAGATCGTTGATGATTTACGCGACAGGCTCAATGAACTGAAATCGGGTAGCGACGATGGCATGCTGGTGGAGAATCACATCCGCTACCTGGAAAATCTGAAGAAAACGGCGGATGAAAATATCCGCACCCTCGATGACTGGCCCAGCACTATCACACTGCGACAAACTATCGATGAGCTGCTGGAAATCGGGATGATGAAAAATAAAATGCCCGATACGATGCGCGATTATGTCGCAGCGCAAAAAGCGCTGGTTGATGCCAGCCATGCCAGAGAGGCTACGCTTGGGCGCTTTCGAACACTGCTGGAAGCGCAACTGGGGAGTAGCCATCAGCAAATGCAGACGTTTAACCAGCGGCTGGAACAAATTGTTCGCGTCAGCGGTGGACTTATCCTGCTGGCGACGCTGCTGGCGCTACTTCTCGCCTGGGGGCTTAACCACTACTTCATTCGCTCGCGTCTGGTGAAGCGTTTTACTGCGCTCAACCAGGCCGTGGTGCAAATTGGTCTTGGCAGAACGGATGCCTCTATCCCGGTATATGGACGCGATGAGTTGGGGCGTATCGCAGGCTTGCTGCGTCATACCCTGGGCCAGTTGAGTGCGCAAAAAAATCAGCTGGAGCAGGAAGTGACCGAACGCAAGGAGATTGAATCTGATCTTCGTGCAACGCAAGATGAGCTGATCCAGACGGCAAAACTGGCGGTGGTCGGCCAGACTATGACCACGCTGGCGCACGAGATTAATCAACCGCTGAATGCGCTGTCGATGTACCTGTTTACGGCGGGGAGGGCAATCGAACAGGGGCAACCCGCTCAGGCGAGAAGCACATTAACCAAAGCGGAAGGGCTGATTACTCGCATCGATGCCATTATCCGTTCACTGCGTCAGTTTGCGCGCCGGGCCGAGCCTGGCACGCCTCTGCATCCGGTCGATCTCCGACAAACGTTCAACGCTGCCTGGGAACTGTTGGCCATGCGACACAAGCCACAGCAGGGTACGCTGACGCTCCCAGACCGGGGCGTGTGGGTGGTTGGTGATGAAGTGCGTATCCAGCAGGTACTGGTAAACGTCCTGGCAAATGCGCTGGATGCCTGTCCGGTTGCAGCGAAAATAGAGGTTCACTGGCAGACCGAAGGCAGCCGGTTGTGCGTATTTATCAGTGATAACGGCCCTGGTTGGCCTGGAGCATTATTACCATCACTGTTAAAACCGTTTACCACCAGTAAGGATGTTGGCCTCGGTATTGGCTTATCGATTTGTGTATCGTTAATGATGCAAATGAACGGCGAACTGCGCCTGGCGTCGACCCCGGGGCGCAATGCCTGCGTCGTTCTGCAATTTAATCTGACGGATGTAAACGATGTTGAGTGATGAATATTCTGTTCTGCTTATTGATGATGATGCCGATGTTCTTGACGCTTACACCCTGTTGCTTGAACAGGAGGGATATCATGTATTCGCATGCAGTAACCCTTTTGATGCCCGAAATTGGCTGCAGGCCGACTGGCCAGGGATTGTCCTGAGCGACGTGTGTATGCCTGGCTGTAATGGAATCGACCTGATGACGTTGTTTCATCAGGATGACAATCAGCTTCCGATCCTGTTGATCACCGGACATGGCGATGTCCCGATGGCGGTGGACGCGGTGAAGAAAGGTGCGTGGGATTTTCTGCAAAAACCGGTTGATCCAGGCAAACTGCTGGTGTTGGTAGAGGATGCGTTGCGGCAGAGAAAATCTGTGATTGCACGTCGTCACTATTGCCAGCAAAAGCTCCAGGTTGAACTGGTCGGCTACAGCGACTGGGTTAATCAGTACCGCCAGCGCTTACGGCAACTGGCGGAAACGGATATTGCCGTCTGGTTTTATGGCGAGCCGGGAACGGGGCGTATGACCGGAGCCCGTTATTTGCATCAGCTTGGGCGCAGCGCTGAAGGACCGTTTATCCGCGGGGAATTGACGTTAGAGAATGCGGGGCAACTCAATGACCTTATTGCCCAGGCGCAAGGGGGAACGCTGGTCCTGAGCCATATTGAGTGCCTGACGCGCGAACAGCAGCACCAGCTGGTGCATTTGCAAAGCCAGGAGCGGCGTCCGTTTCGCTTAATCGGTATTGGCGCTACTTCGTTGGTGGAACTGGCAGCAACCAACCAGATTGTGGCCGAACTTTATTACTGTTTCGCGATGACGCAAATTGGTTGCCAGCCGTTGTCTCAGCGCCCGGATGATATTGAGCCGCTGTTTCGCCATTATCTGCAGAAAGCCTGTCTGCGTCTGAACCATCCGGTGCCCGAGGTTGACGGGGAATTACTAAAAGGAATGCGGCGTCGCGTGTGGTTGAGCAATGTTCGAGAGCTGGCCAATGCCGCCGAGCTTTTTGCCGTTGGGTTATTGCCACTGGCTGAAACCGCGAATCCACAGCTACATTTGCCCGAACCGACACCGCTCGATCGTCGCGTCGATGAGTACGAGCGACAGATCATTACCGAAGCGCTTAATATTCATCAGGGACGTATTAATGAAGTGGCGGAGTATTTACAAATTCCGCGTAAGAAACTGTATTTGCGCATGAGAAAATACGGACTGAGCAAGGAACACTATAAGTTTTAGCAGACGGCATGTGGGGAAGAATAGCGGTTGACGGTATTTCGGTGGCGGCGCTAGCGTTCACCGAAATACACGACGGAACTCTGGGTGATTATCGGGGTGTTTTTCTTACCACATCAAATCGTCAGGAATGACAAAATCAGCATACGGATCGTCTTCGTCCTTCGCTTCCTGGCTCAGTTCGCAATTGAGAACAATATAGCTTGCATCGCGCTGGGCAATCTTGTCGGCGACAACAGCCGGGATAATGGCGTATTCGCTCTCGCTGCTGCTTTCAGCAGTCAGGCGGGCAATGGCCAGACGGCCCTTGATCAACTGAGACTGGGTTACCTTATCAACATAAACTTTTTTGATCAGGTTATTGTCAGTAAAGTTGTAACCAATATCGCCACGGGAAATGGTGATTTTGTTCATCTCGATCAGCTGCTTGATCTGCGCTTTGTATTCTTTAGACAATGCGGCCTGCTTCTGCTGTTCGCTGAGCTGCTTATCACGCTCGACCTGTGCTTTTTTATTTTCTTCAACCGCTTCTCTGGCTTCACGAGCCTGAACACGCGATTTTTTCGCCGTTCTCTGCACTTTCGCCATTTTTTTGCTGCTGACCAGACCTGCTTTAAGCATCTGTTCTTGTAGGGTAAGTTTTGTCATTGTCGCTTCTAATCCAAAAATCGTTGCAAGGATTATAACCTTAACGTTCGGCGGGACGCCAGAATGATGGCCGCGCCATGGCTGTTATCTCGGGCTGCTGTCACTGTCCTGTGCTTCTCTCTCTTTTGAATCAGTTAATGATTACCTGATTTTTTAATAAAAAATAATATGCCAAATAAGTTAATAAAATGGACTATAGGTTTACAAATCCGTATTAGTCAGGGTTTTATTCTGATTGAAGTAATTAAATAGAGTTATTCTGGCAAAAATTTAATCTAAAAAACAAACGGTTGCCCATTGTTCAAATTTAAAGAGCCGCTTCTTTACGCCGATAACCATAATGAAGATATGGATAATGGAGGGAAGTGGCATGTGGTGGGTTTATCGAATGCCGATGAAAATGAAGTTAATAATTGCGCTACAACCATTATTACTGGCGTTATGTTGGTTTGCTGGTTCAGGAATATTAACGCGCATTGAGACAGAACGGCAGATGGAGAATATTGCCCAACTGACAGCGCTCGCACGCAGTGCCGGAAATGTAGTGCATGAATTGCAAAAAGAACGCGGCATGAGTGTCGGGTTTCTGGGGGCTGAAGGGAAGACGTTCAAAGATGAGTTAAACGCACAGCGGGCTTTGACCGATCGCGAGATCGAGGTATTTGTGCGGTCACTGTCCGATACTGCATTACCGGAAGGGGATGTCGCCACCTCTGTCGCTACGTTTAAGAAAAACATTCTTTCTCTCTCCACTATACGGGAGAATGTCACGCAATTAGGGCTTCCGGCTTCAGATGTCGTTAAGTTTTATACCAACGTCATTGCTGATGTGCTGAATTTTGTGGGTAGATTGGGGCAGTTGACGGATTCTGGCGAGATGGCAAACGCATTTGCCGCCTACTACAACCTGCTGAATTTGAAAGAACAAGCGGGTATTGAACGGGCGCTGTTATCAAATATCTTTTCCTCCGGCCATTTCGCCGACGGACAGTTACATCAACTCAGTGATGTCGTCAGTAAACAGAACGTTTGGTTGGCAGAATCGTTACGCCTGAGTTCACCGGAACAGGCGGCCATGTTGAAAAGCCGCTTACAGTCAGCAGAAGCGTCTAAAGCCCTCGCATTTCGCGAGATCGCGTTTAACCATGTCGAGAACGGTGGATTTGGTGTCGATCCTACTACCTGGTTTAAAGTACAAACCCAGCGTATTGAAGTGATGCGGCAGATAGAAAATGTGACGGCGAATCGTCTGTTGGCGAATGCAGAAAAACTCGCGCAGGATGCACGAAAAAACTGGCAAATATATATGGCTGTTAGCCTGTTAGCGCTCCTGGCATCATTGACGTTCGCTGGGGCCATCGCAATCAATATGCACCGTCAGTTTAGTGACACGCTACGCAAGATTGCGGGTATGAATGGCGATCTGACTCAACGTCTGGCGACCCCGGGCAAAGATGAGCTTTCCTCACTTAATCGTGCCTATAACACGATGCTGGAAAGTATTCAGCATATCGTACAGGAGATTAAGCAAGGCTCCGTGGTTTTGTCCGATGCCAGTAGCAGTATTACGGCGGGAAATCAGGATCTGGCTCAACGTACAGATGAACAGGCTGCATCAATAGTAGAAGCTGTGGCCAGTATGGAGCAGTTATCAACTGCGATTACGCAAACGGCGGATAATGCCCGCGAAGCGGAGCATCTGACAATCAGACTGGAAAAAGAGGTCCGACAGGCCAGTAACGTTGCCAGTGCGGCGAACCAGAGCATGGGGGATATTCGCGCTTCCAGTGAGAAAATCTCGAATATTGTGACCTCGATTGATGATATTTCGTTTCAGACTAATTTACTGGCGCTGAATGCGGCAGTGGAAGCTGCTCGGGCAGGAGAGATGGGCAGGGGGTTTGCTGTCGTAGCTAGTGAAGTGAGAAATCTTTCGCAGCGTTGCGCCAAAGAGGCTAACCAAATCCGTGAGTTGGTCGCGCAGAATATGGTCAAAATTAGTGAGGGCGTTGAGCGGGTTACTGCATCTGCTACCGCGCTGGAAGCCGCGGCGGATAATACCACCAGTATGAAGCAATATATTGCGGATATCGCTCGTGTGGCGACGGAGCAGTCACAAGGGGTAACCCAGATAAACCTGGCATTGCGACCGATGGAACAGGTCACACAGCAAAATGCGGCGTTGGTATCTCAGGCTGCGAGCGACAGCCAGCGGCTGGACAATCTGTCGGCAACCATGAAGGATCTGGTTAACCGTTTTGTTGTCTGACGTGGCGCCGTTTAACCGACCCGGAAAACATACCGGGTCGGTTAGTTGTCGTATCCTCATGGTGAGGATACGAGGGAAGATTGGTCAGGCACTTTCAGTGGGTTAGAAAAAGATTTCTGACACAGGGATGTCGTCGCTGGTAAAGTGAGCAACCAATACCGAGATCTGGCCAGAAGGGAATTCAGTGTGACCGAGCGTATTGATTATCAGGCTGAAAAATACAGTTTTACTGAGGCGACAGAGTGTTCCCGTCTTACCGGCCAGTGGGCTGATGTTATTGCTGAATGCCGGGAAATGAAGGCGGGGCCCCAAGAACGTCTGCGTATTGCTTTATTGAATGTGGACTACGTGACTAGCTTTGAGCTGCCTTTCCGCTTGTTATTACTCCGTACTCCACAACTGATTGCCAGCGTGCGTGAAGAGCTGCAGCTTAGTCAGAAAAACGTCATCTTTAACGGCAAACGCTTTGGTTGTGTTTACAGCCTGAAAGCGAGTCTCGGTGGGATACCGGATGAATTTCAGTACCGCTTGTCACATCGTATCCGGCGCATTAGTCCTGCAGGTTCAAGCGAAGCGCCATATCAGCAGATTGCTAAAACAGTAAAAGCGCCGCGTGAACGTCTGAAGCTGGCACTGGAATCGGGCCTTGATGTCACTGCGCTGGACGGGCTTTTCTGGTTTGGCAGCCAGCGTATTGCCGCTGATGTGTTGAGGCTGAGAAAAGCAGGGATGCGGATAGCGACAAAGCAGACAATGGTGTCCGACAATCTTACTGCAACAGTGAGGAATGTGCCGTTTTACCGCCTGGCACAGGGATGAACTGACTGGTAAATGAAGGGATTATAACGGGGAGCATAAGAATTCATGGTGTCCCCTGCAGGAATCGAACCTGCAACTAGCCCTTAGGAGGGGCTCGTTATATCCATTTAACTAAGGGGACGAAGCGGCACGAGTATAGCGTTTTTTACTCACAACGGTAAGTCTCAGGCCGCCCGACTGCTCAAACAGTCACCATTCAGGCCTGTTTTTTCTGGTTTTTCTGCTTTTGCTCATCACGCTTTGCTTGCAACCTGGCTTCTTCCTTGCGTTTGTTGCTCATATCATTGCGGATCTGCGCATGGCTCATTAGCGCGAAAATAAACGTTCCGCCACAGATATTCCCGGCGAGCGTTGGTAGCGCAAAGGGCCAGAAAAAATCACTCCAGTGCAGCGTGCCATTAAAGACCAAATAGAGAATTTCCACCGAGCCGACGACGATATGCGTGGTATCACCTAACGCAATCAGCCAGGTCATCAGAATAATGACCACAATTTTTGCCGCTCCGGCGGCGGGAAACATCCACACCATGGTGGCAATTAACCAGCCGGAAATGATGGCGTTGGAAAACATCTCCACAGGAGTGTTTTTCATCACATCCATGCCGATTTTGACAAAAGCATCGCGGGTCTCTTCATCAAAAATCGGCATATGTTCAAATGCCCATGCTGCAACCCCGGTGCCAATAATATTACCCAGCAGAACCACGCTCCACAGGCGCATCAACAGGCCAAAATTGCCAAGGGTAGGGTTTTGCATCACCGGCAGTACAGCGGTGACGGTATTTTCGGTAAAAAGTTGCTGGCGGGCCATAATGACAATAATAAAGCCGAAGGTATAACCGAGGTTCTCGAGTAAAAATCCCCCTGGCACACCTTCCAGCTGTACGTGAAAAATCCCTTTTGCCAGTAGCGAGGCGCCCATCGACAGTCCTGCTGCGATGGCTGACCACAGTAGCGCCATCGCGTCACGCTCCATCTCTTTCTCCCCATCCTGGCGAATATGTTCATGGATTGCCATGGCGCGGGAGGGGAGTCTGTCCTCATCAAGCTCTATCTTTTTCCCTGTTAGCTTTTCATCGCTTTCCACCTCGAGTTCGTCGCTGTGTCGATCAATCTTATCTTTCTTGATGTCATTCATAGCCGAATCCTGAATAAGCACGTATTGCTAAAGCGTAGCGGCTTTTGTCTGAAAATCAGCGGGAGAAAGTCTGAGATAGCAAAAATAGTAACGTTTGTTTTTATCGGGTTAGTTAGAATAGAACCGCCGCGGAGTGCGCATTACCAGGCTATGATCAAATCAGTAAGACAGGGTATATAGACATCATTTGACGTGCTGTTACAATCGCTCACATCTAAACAGGCGGATACGTCATCGTTCCGTCATGGATGGCAATCAGCGATAGCCATAAAACACAGGGAGACACTTATGAAGCTTCGCCTGTCGGCGCTTGCGCTGGGAACCACACTTTTGGTGGGGTGTGCGAGCTCCGGTACTGAACAGCAGGGGCGTTCGGACCCATTTGAAGGGTTCAACCGCACCATGTACAACTTCAACTTTAATGTTTTAGATCCATACGTTGTAAGACCCGTAGCTGTTGCCTGGCGTGACTATGTTCCGCAGCCGGCGCGTAATGGTTTAAGCAACTTTACGGGGAACCTTGAAGAGCCGGCCGTCATGGTCAACTATTTCCTGCAAGGCGATCCTTATCAGGGGATGGTGCACTTTACCCGTTTCTTCCTGAATACCCTGTTAGGTATGGGCGGCTTTATCGATGTGGCAGGTATGGCTAATCCGAAGTTGCAGCGCGTTGAACCACACCGCTTTGGCAGTACGTTAGGCCACTATGATGTTGGTTACGGGCCGTATATGCAGCTTCCGTTCTACGGTAGTTTCACGCTGCGTGATGACGGCGGCGATATGGTCGATACGCTGTATCCGGTACTGTCTTGGCTGACCTGGCCGTTGTCGATAGGCAAATGGACGGTTGAAGGGATTGAAACTCGTGCGCAATTGCTCGACTCTGATGGTCTGCTGCGTCAGTCTTCCGATCCTTACATCATGGTGCGTGAAGCTTACTTCCAGCGTCATGACTTTATTGCGAACGGCGGGAAACTCAAACCAGAAGAAAACCCGAACGCGAAAGATATTCAGGACGATTTAAAAGAGATCGATTCTGAGTAAGGAATTGGGCAAATAAAAAGGTGAGCTAAAAAGCTCACCTTTTTTACGTCTGAAGAAAATCAGAATGCGTAGTTCAAGTTCATACCGTACAACCAGGCTTTCCCTTCAGATTCAAAGGAGTATGGGCCTTCTTCGAATTTCACTTTCTGACCGTGCATATAAGAGATGCCAACATCCAACGATGCATCCTTATTAAAGGCGTAGGTTGTACCCGCGCTCAGCCAGAAGCGGTCCTGATCCGGAATAGAGATGGAACGACGGTTTGCCGGAACCGGGCTATCATCAAAGGCGATACCGGTACGGAACGTCCAGGTATCATCATAGTAATAGGTAGTACCGAGCGCGATGCGATAGGAGTCTTTGAAGCCTTCTTCTTTATAGAACAAGGTTTGGCCGTTGTTGCCTTTTGCTTTCAGCTCCTGGAACTGACTCCAGCTGGTATAAGCCATGCTGTAGTGAACCGCCCACTGTGGTGCAACGCGGTTATAGCCTGAAAACTCCCACATTTCTGGCAGGTTCAGATCAAGTGAACCATCGATCGTACTGCCGTTGGTTCCTGCTGGCAGGCTCGCGAACACCGGACGCAACTGCGCAGGAATACGGTCCATTGATGGCAGATTGCTGCGGTAATCACCGTTGAAGTCAATTTTTACTTCAGAACGGTAGGTGAAACCGTAGCGGTTATCTTTATCTACTTCATAAAGAAGGCCAGCATTCCAACCGAAGCCCCACTCGTCACCTTTCAGGCGCGCAATCTGTGTATCTGCCGGATATTGCGCGGCCAGTGATGGAGGAATTCTGCCCCCGGAGCCTGCAACGATCTGCTGTGGTAAATCGCCAGCATAGCGTTCAAGCTTCGCTTTTGCATAGACGGCGTTTAAACCGAGACCGAAGCTAAAATGATTGTTCAGGCGATAAGCACCGCTCAGGTTTAGATTGAGCGTTTCCAGATCGGTTTTCCCGCCCATCGAGCCTGCTGTGTAATTATTGTTAAACTCCGTAGCCAGGCCGTAGTTAGAGGTGACTGAGGCCCCCCAACCAAACTGATCGTTAATCGGAGCAACAAAATGCACGTTCGGTATCCAGGCTGTTGGGGCGATATTATCCTGGCTGGCGTCATTGCCAATACGCGAGCGACCGGAAATATCTACATCTGGGTCAACGAAAATTGCACCTGCTGAAAAAGTAGGGCGATCGAACATCATAATCAATGCCGGGTTACGACTGGCGTTACCTGCATCATCTGCAATTGCGCCTTCACCCGAATATGCCCGGCCAAGGCCAGAGGAAGAAAATTCGTTTAACTGAAAGCCTGCAGACCAGGCCTGTGTGGAGATAATTGCCACTGCGACTGCGAGAGCAGACTTTGTAAACAGGGTTTTCTGGCTCATGACCATAACCTCATAGATTTATTTTTATACAAACAATGTTACATGCCGTAACAGGAGCGCGAAGTGTAGGGTCTGAGGTACGACTTAGAAATCAGACCAGTGGCGTGAGTATAGGTCGGACCAGCTGGAATGTTGCAAGTATGTTTATAAATATTTTCAAATTTGATCAGAGAAACGCGATCCAGCTGGCAAAATTGCGGGGGTGCGCACTCACCTGTTTGGGCGATTTTTGTTTTAGATCATTTTTAAGTGTGATTTCGGTCACTTATCGCATTTCATACAATTAACGACTGGAGAGGCGAATAATGGGAGCGTAAAATATCCCTATCGTTTATCTGGCACCTCAGGTGCGAATACAGAGGAAATCTACAATGAGTAAATGCAGTGCTGATGAAACCCCGGTTTGCTGCTGTATGGATGTTGGCACCATCATGGACAACTCCGATTGCACCGCGTCCTACAGCCGTGTGTTCGCGAATCGCGCAGAGGCGGAAGAAACGCTGGCCGCTCTGACCGAAAAGGCGCGTGGCGTGGAATCTGAGCCTTGCCAAATCACCTCGACCTTTACTGAAGAGTCAGAAGGTGTGCGTCTGGATATCGACTTTGTTTTTGCCTGTGAAGCTGAAACGCTGATCTTCCAGCTGGGCCTGCGTTAATCTCCCCCTCTGCAAAAGCCCTTGCTATCAGATAGCAAGGGCTTTTTCGTAACTGTCAGTGATTATTCACTGTGTCTTAGCTCCCACTTTCTTTTCTCTCCGCTTGGCTAAATGTAAAAAATTGGTTAAGACTATGATCAGGTCAGACCACTTATTTTATTTTTTTTACAGGGGAGTGTTATGAGTCAGGCTTTACCGCTGGTTACCCGCCAGGGCGACCGTATTGCCATTGTAAGTGGATTGCGTACGCCATTTGCTCGTCAGGCTACCGCGTTTCATGGCATTCCCGCCGTTGATTTAGGAAAAATGGTCGTCGGTGAGCTGCTGGCGCGCAGCGAAATACCTGCTGATGTGATTGAGCAACTGGTTTTTGGTCAGGTGGTGCAAATGCCTGAAGCGCCAAATATTGCTCGTGAAATCGTGCTGGGAACCGGCATGAATGTGCATACGGATGCCTATAGCGTAAGCCGAGCCTGCGCGACCAGTTTTCAGGCAGTGGCGAATGTCGCGGAAAGCCTGATGGCGGGGTCTATTCGTGCGGGAATTGCGGGGGGTGCGGACTCCTCGTCAGTCTTGCCTATTGGCGTTAGTAAAAAGCTGGCGCGGGTGCTGGTGGATGTCAATAAGGCCCGGACTACCGGTCAACGCCTTAAACTCTTTTCCCGACTGCGATTACGTGATCTGATGCCTGTGCCGCCAGCCGTCGCTGAGTATTCCACCGGTTTGCGTATGGGGGATACGGCTGAGCAAATGGCCAAAACCTATGGTATTACCCGAGAACAGCAGGACGCTCTGGCGCACCGCTCTCATCAGCGTGCCGCTCAGGCGTGGGCTGAAGGAAAGCTGGCAGATGAGGTAATGACTACCTACGCGCCACCGTTTAAAGATCCTTTTTCAGAAGATAACAATATTCGTGGTAACTCTACGCTGGCCGATTACGCCAAACTACGTCCAGCGTTTGACCGCAAGCACGGCACTGTCACCGCAGCAAACAGTACCCCGCTAACGGACGGCGCAGCCGCCGTGATCATGATGACGGAGTCGCGTGCGAAAGAGCTGGGGCTGGTGCCACTGGGGTACCTGCGTAGTTTTGCTTTTACCGCCATCGATGTCTGGCAGGACATGCTGCTGGGACCAGCGTGGTCAACGCCGCTTGCCCTGGAGAGAGCGGGTCTGACGATGGCAGATTTAACGCTGATCGACATGCATGAAGCCTTTGCCGCTCAAACGCTGGCGAATATTCAGTTGCTGGGTAGCGAACGTTTTGCCCGCGACGTGCTGGGCAGAGCACATGCCACTGGCGAAGTTGATGACAGTAAATTTAACGTGCTGGGTGGATCGATTGCCTATGGGCACCCCTTCGCCGCTACCGGTGCGCGCATGATTACCCAAACCCTCCATGAGTTACGACGTCGTGGCGGTGGTTTTGGTTTAGTGACCGCCTGTGCAGCTGGTGGTTTGGGTGCAGCCATGGTTCTGGAGGCGGAATAATGGAAATGGCATCGGCTTTTACACTAAACGTACGTCTGGATAACGTTGCTGTTGTCACCATTGATGTGCCCGGAGAGAAAATGAACACCCTGAAAGCGGAGTTTGCTTCTCAGGTACGGGCCATTCTGAAGCAAATCCGCGATAACAAAGCATTGCGCGGCGTGGTGTTTATTTCGGCTAAACCCGATAACTTCATTGCCGGGGCGGATATCAACATGATTGGTAGCTGTCGTAGCGCGCAGGAAGCCGAAACGCTGGCCCGTCAGGGGCAGCAGATGATGGCGGAAATTAATGCCTTGCCGATCCCGGTTATCGCCGCGATTCATGGCGCATGCCTCGGCGGTGGCCTGGAGATGGCGCTGGCGTGCCACAATCGTATTTGTACCGATGATGCTAAAACCGTTCTGGGTTTACCGGAAGTACAACTTGGCTTGTTGCCCGGCTCCGGTGGTACGCAGCGGCTGCCGCGCCTGATTGGCGTCAGTACCGCACTGGATATGATCCTCACCGGAAAACAATTACGCGCAAAACAGGCGCTGAAAGTTGGTTTAGTGGATGAAGTTGTACCGCATTCCATTTTGCTGGAAGCGGCCGTTGAACTGGCTAAACAGGACAGTTCTGCGCATCGAACACTGCCCGTGAGAGAGCGAGTGTTGGCGGGGCCGCTGGGGCGGGCGCTGTTGTTCCGCATGGCCAGTAAAAAGACGGCGCAAAAAACGCAAGGTAACTACCCTGCAACAGAACGTATCCTTGAGGTCATCGAAACCGGGCTAGCGCAAGGCAGCAGTAGCGGTTACGACGCTGAGGCCCGCGCGTTTGGTGAACTGGCGATGACATCCCAGTCTCAGGCGCTACGGCACATCTTTTTTGCCAACACCGATGTGAAAAAAGATCCCGGAAGTGATGCGAAACCTGGCCCGCTAAACAGCGTAGGTATTTTGGGGGGCGGTCTGATGGGCGGGGGTATTGCCTACGTGACGGCCTGTAAAGGCGGCTTGCCTGTGCGCATCAAAGATATAAACGCTAAGGGAATCAACCACGCGCTGAAGTACAGCTGGGATCAGCTTGAAACGAAGGTTCGCCGCCGTCATATCAAAGCCAGCGAACGCGATAAACAACTGGCGCTGATTTCGGGATCAATCGACTACCGTGGCTTTGCGCATCGCGATCTAATTATTGAAGCCGTGTTTGAAGATCTGTCGCTAAAACAACGGATGGTGGCAGAAGTTGAGCAAAATTGCGCACCTCATACCATTTTTGCTTCTAACACCTCCTCTTTGCCCATTGGCGATATTGCTGCGAACTCTGCCAGGCCCGAACAAGTGATTGGTTTACACTTTTTTAGTCCGGTGGAAAAAATGCCGTTGGTCGAAGTGATCCCGCATGCCACGACCTCTGAGCAGACAATTGCAACTACCGTTAAGTTAGCGAAAAAACAGGGCAAAACGCCGATAGTGGTGAGAGATAAGGCCGGCTTTTACGTTAACCGCATTTTAGCGCCTTATATTAACGAAGCGATTCGTATGTTGACCGAAGGCGAGCGGGTCGAAACCATAGACGCCGCGCTGGTTAAGTTTGGTTTTCCAGTTGGGCCAATCCAACTTTTGGATGAGGTCGGAATTGATACGGGCACTAAAATTATACCAGTGCTTGAGGCTGCATATGGAGAACGTTTTAGCGCGCCTGCAAATGTTGTTGCTTCAATTTTGAATGACGATCGCAAAGGTAGAAAAAATGGTCGGGGTTTCTATCTTTATGCTGCGAAAGGGCGTAAAAGCAAAAAACAGGTCGACCCTGCAATTTATACGCTTATTGGCGTCCAGGGTCAGGGCCGACTTACCGCCGCGCAGATAGCAGAGCGGTGCGTTATGTTAATGCTCAATGAAGCAGCCCGTTGTTTCGACGAGAAGATAGTCCGCAGCGTACGTGATGGCGACATCGGCGCTGTATTTGGTATTGGTTTTCCGCCATTCCTCGGCGGCCCGTTCCGGTATATGGATTCTCTCGGCGCGGGTGAAGTGGTTGCGGTTCTGCAACGGCTGACCACGCAGTACGGCTCGCGGTTTACGCCGTGTGAGCAGTTATTGCAGATGGCGGAACGCAGTGAAAGATTCTGGAATATTGGGGAAACTGACCTGAATTCATGAGGTCAAAGGTAGGATGAATCCGCACTGAATGTATGGGTCGCGCTCAAAATGTAAACAGAGATTGACTATACTTACGCCGTTGAGGTAAAAAACAGCGTTTCATTCGGTGAATGGATAAGGCACAATGCCGGCCACCATATCGTTACCACAGCCAATAGGGGCTGTGAATAAAGGTAGTGGTGATTCTGGTTAACAAAAGCGGTGCAATATGCAAGTTTTTATCATGCGTCACGGCGACGCGGCCCTCGATGCCGCCAGTGATTCGGTTCGTCCCTTAACCTCCTGTGGTTGTGACGAATCTCGCCTGATGGCGAACTGGCTGAAAGGTCAAAAAGTGGATATCGAACGTGTTCTGGTGAGCCCGTTCCTACGAGCCGAACAAACGCTGGATGTGGTGGGGGAGTGTATGAACCTGCCAACCGGTGTTGATGTTTTGCCGGAGCTGACTCCCTGCGGCGATGTCGGTCTGGTCAGCGCCTATTTACAGGCTCTGGCCAATGAAGGTATTGCCACGGCACTGGTTATCTCTCACTTGCCTTTAGTGGGATATCTGGTGTCTGAGCTTTGCCCTGGTGAAACACCGCCGATGTTTACCACATCAGCGATTGCCAGCGTTACGCTTGATGAGAGCGGGAAGGGTACTTTTAACTGGCAGATGAGCCCGTGTAACCTGAAAATGGCAAAAGCGATTTAAACAGGCCGGATAAGGCGCAGCCGCCACCCGGAAAATCAAAGAGCCGCAAATGCGGCTCTTTTTGTTTTTCTGCATCACGGAAGTTCGGGCGGTAGCCACTCTTCCACTTCAATCAGCACCAGCAGCGCGGCGTCGCCACCGTATTCTTTCGGCGCCTGATGAAAGGCCATCACGTGCGGATGCTGTGCCAGCCAGAGCGGCGTCTGCTGTTTCAGAATATGTTTTCCGTGGCCATGCATCACGCAGGCGCAAAATACATGCTCACGGCGACAGGCGGCAATCAGCGCGCCTAACTCTTGTTTGGCCTGTTGCTGGGTCAGCCCATGCAGATCGAGAAACAGCTCCGGAGAGTAATCGCCACGGCGCATTTTCTTCAGTTCGAAATGGCTGACGTCGGCGCGCAGGTATCTTACCGGACCGTCCGTATTCAGCAGCGGCTGAAACTCATCCGAGAAATAGTGGCTGGCATCAGCCTGCTCCTGTAGCAGTCTTTTAACCGGAACCTCGGCAATTTTTTTACGTGGAGGTCGGTGAACAATGGTGTCCTGTTTAATTTTACGCGTGCCGGTCATCAGCTGGCGAAACAGCGTCTGATCCTCCTCGCTGAGCGATGTTTTCTTTTTCATTCGAGAGTCTCAACTTTTATTTTCCGTTAGTTTAACCCGACTCGGCGGGCATCCGATCGCTTAAAACGCAATTTTCGCGTTCAGGCCCCGTGTGAATGCTGATTTATCGCCGTCTTCGTGGCAAACTAGCCGCCGAAATTAATACGAGCATGCCCTGGAGGAATACGTGGATAAAATTTTCGTCGATGAAGCAGTGAGTGAACTGCATACCATTCAGGACATGTTGCGTTGGGCGGTCAGCCGTTTTAGCGCGGCGAACATCTGGTATGGCCATGGCACGGATAACCCATGGGACGAGGCCGTACAACTGGTGCTGCCGTCACTTTATTTGCCGTTGGATATTCCAGAAGATATGCGTACCGCGCGTCTGACCTCCAGCGAGCGTCATCGTATTGTTGAACGCGTGATTCGCCGCGTCAACGAGCGCATTCCGGTTGCTTATCTGACCAACAAAGCCTGGTTCTGCGGGCATGAGTTTTATGTTGATGAACGCGTGCTGGTTCCGCGTTCACCGATTGGCGAGCTTATCAATAACCGCTTTGCGGGCCTTATTAATGAGCAACCACAGCATATCCTCGATATGTGTACTGGCAGCGGCTGTATTGCCATTGCCTGCGCGTATGCCTTCCCGGAAGCCGAAGTGGATGCGGTGGATATTTCCACTGACGCGCTGGCGGTGACCGAACACAATATTGAAGAACACGGCCTGATTCATCACGTCACGCCGATCCGTTCCGATCTGTTCCGCGATCTGCTGAAAGTCCAGTATGACCTGATTGTGACCAACCCGCCGTATGTCGATGCAGAAGATATGTCCGATCTGCCAAACGAATATCGTCACGAACCTGAACTGGGTCTGGCGTCCGGCAGCGATGGGCTGAAACTTACCCGCCGCATTCTGGGGAACGCCCCAGACTACCTGTCAGATAACGGTATTCTGATTTGTGAAGTCGGAAACAGCATGGTACATCTGATAGAGCAATATCCGGATGTACCGTTCACCTGGCTGGAGTTCGACAACGGCGGTGACGGCGTATTCATGCTGACCAAAGAGCAGTTAGTTGCTGCTCGCGAGCACTTCAGCATTTATAAAGACTAATTACACGCGCACATACACAACACGCATAACGGAGCCGTGATGGCAGGAAACACAATTGGGCAACTCTTTCGCGTAACCACTTTCGGCGAATCACACGGGCTGGCGCTCGGTTGTATTGTCGATGGTGTTCCGCCGGGCATTTCTCTGACGGAAGCTGACCTGCAGCACGATCTCGACAGACGCCGTCCGGGCACATCGCGCTACACTACGCAGCGTCGTGAGCCGGATCAGGTGAAAATCCTCTCCGGGGTGTTCGAGGGCGTTACCACAGGCACCAGCATTGGCCTGCTGATCGAAAATACCGATCAGCGTTCACAGGATTACGGCGCGATTAAGGACGTTTTTCGTCCGGGACACGCCGACTATACCTATGAGCAAAAATATGGCCTGCGCGACTACCGTGGCGGCGGACGTTCATCCGCACGTGAAACGGCGATGCGCGTGGCGGCCGGAGCGATTGCCAAAAAATATCTGGCGGAAAAATTCGGCGTTGAGATCCGCGGCTGCCTGACGCAGATGGGTGATATTCCGCTGGAGATCAAAGACTGGTCCCAGGTGGAACTTAACCCGTTCTTTTGCCCGGACCCGGATAAACTCGAAGCGCTGGACGAACTGATGCGCGGGCTGAAGAAAGAAGGTGACTCAATCGGAGCGAAGGTGACCGTTGTTGCACGCGGTGTACCTGCGGGTCTCGGCGAACCTGTATTCGACCGCCTGGATGCTGACATCGCCCATGCGCTGATGAGCATTAACGCCGTTAAGGGCGTTGAGATTGGCGATGGATTTGACGTTGTTGCGCTGCGCGGCAGTCAGAACCGTGACGAAATCACCAAAGAAGGTTTCCAGAGTAACCATGCGGGCGGCATTCTGGGCGGGATCAGCAGCGGGCAGCAAATCATTGCTCATATGGCGCTGAAACCGACGTCCAGTATTACCGTTCCTGGGCGCACTATTAACCGCTTTGGAGAAGAAGTCGAAATGATCACTAAAGGTCGCCACGATCCGTGCGTAGGGATCCGCGCCGTACCGATCGCCGAGGCGATGCTGGCGATCGTATTGATGGATCACCTGCTGCGTCAGCGGGCGCAAAATGCGGACGTGAAGACCGATATTCCACGCTGGTAAGAGATGAAAAAAACGGCACTTGCGGCGCTGGCTCTGTTTGCCAGTACCGCCTGTCTGGCGGCGACGCCCTGGCAGAAAATTACCCATCCGGTTGCAGGAAGTGCGCAGTCTATCGGCGCGTTTTCCAATGGCTGTATTGTTGGCGCTGATACGCTGCCTGTACAGTCAGAACACTATCAGGTGATGCGCACCGATCAGCGTCGTTACTTTGGCCATCCGGATCTGGTGAGGTTTATCCAGCGTCTGAGTTATCAGGCCAATAGTCAGGGGCTGGGCACGGTGTTAATCGGCGATATGGGGATGCCGGCCGGTGGGCGTTTCAATGGCGGTCACGCCAGCCACCAGACGGGACTGGATGTGGATATTTTCCTGCAACTGCCGAAAACGCGCTGGACCCAGTCGCAACTGCTGCGGCCGCAGGCGTTAGATCTGGTCTCACAGGATGGCAAACGTGTTGTGCCGTCACTGTGGAAACCGGAGATTTTCAGCCTGATCAGGCTGGCTGCAAAAGATAATGAAGTAACGCGTATTTTCGTGAATCCGGCGATTAAGCAACAACTTTGTCTGGATGCAGGGACCGACAGGGACTGGTTGCGTAAAGTGCGGCCGTGGTTCCAGCATCGTGCGCATATGCACGTGCGGTTACGTTGCCCTGCCGACAGCCTTGAGTGCGAAGATCAACCGTTACCGCCACCGGGTGACGGCTGTGGCGCAGAGCTGCAAAGCTGGTTCGAACCTCCAAAACCTGGAACCACCAAGCCTGAGAAGAAGACACCGCCGCCGTTGCCGCCTTCCTGCCAGGCGCTACTGGACGAGCATGTACTCTAATGGATCATTTTGCCTCTCTGTTTATGGTGTCGCCACTGCTGTTAGGTGTGCTTTTTTTTGTGGCGATGCTGGCAGGTTTTATTGATTCTCTGGCCGGAGGTGGTGGTCTACTCACCATCCCGGCATTGATGGCGGCCGGGATGCCACCTGCGCAAGCGCTGGCGACCAATAAGCTGCAAGCCTGCGGGGGATCTATCTCTTCCTCCCTCTATTTTATTCGTCGGGGTGTGGTGAATCTGGCGGATCAGAAGCTCAATATCTTCATGACCTTTATCGGCTCAATGAGTGGCGCGCTGTTGGTTCAGCACGTGCAGTCAGATGTTCTGCGCCAGATCCTGCCAGTATTGGTTATCTGTATTGGCCTTTACTTTCTGTTGATGCCGAAAATCGGGGAAGAGGATCGACAGCGCCGACTGCACGGTTTGCCTTTCGCGCTGGTGGCCGGGGGCTGCGTCGGCTTTTACGATGGCTTTTTTGGTCCGGCGGCGGGGTCGTTCTACGCGCTGGCTTTTGTCATGCTGTGCGGATACAACCTGGCGAAATCGACGGCCCACGCCAAAGTATTAAATGCCACATCGAATATCGGTGGGTTGTTGCTGTTTGCCCTCGGCGGCAAAGTGATTTGGGCGACAGGTTTTGTGATGCTCATTGGCCAGTTTATTGGCGCACGGATGGGCTCTCGACTGGTACTCAGCAAAGGACAAAAACTCATTCGGCCAATGATCGTTATTGTCTCCGCCGTGATGAGCGCCAAGCTACTTTATGATAATCATGGACAGGAGATTCTCCACTGGCTGGGGATGAACTAATGAATAATACGCATCACTACGAACAGTTAATTGAGATTTTTAACGGCTGCTTTGCCGATGAATTTAATACCCGTCTGATTAAAGGCGACGACGAACCGATCTATCTTCCAGCGGATGCGGAATTACCGTATCACCGTATCGTTTTTGCGCATGGTTATTACGCCAGTGCGTTACACGAAATTTCACACTGGTGCATCGCCGGTAAAGCCCGTCGTGAACTGGTCGATTTCGGTTACTGGTACTGCCCGGACGGACGCGACGCGAAGACACAATGCCAGTTTGAAGACGTGGAAGTGAAGCCGCAGGCGTTTGACTGGTTGTTTTGCATGGCGGCGGGCTACCCGTTTAACGTCAGTTGCGACAATCTGGAAGGAGACTTTGAACCGGATCGCGTGGTATTCCAGCGCCGTGTTCATGCTCAGGTGATGGAGTACCTGGAAAAGGGGATCCCTGAACGTCCGGCGCGTTTCATTAACGCGTTACAGAATTATTATCACACGCCTGAACTTACGGCGGAACAATTCCCGTGGCCCGAAGCGCTCAACTGAAGCCGCTGCCACGTTTACAATGAGGAAATAAGATGATCGCGGAGTTTGAATCACGCATTCTGGCATTAATCGACGATATGGTAGAGCACGCCAGCGATGATGAGTTGTTTGCCAGTGGCTATTTGCGTGGGCACCTGACGCTGGCTGTGGCTGAGCTGGATGCTGGCGAGGACCATTCCGCTGAGGCATTGTACGCCAATGTGACCAGCAGCCTGGAAAAGGCCATCAGCGCAGGCGAACTCTCGCCGCGTGACCAGGCGTTAGTGAAAGAGATGTGGGACACACTGTTCCAGAAGGCAACGCAATAATAATTGCAGTGGATTGTGCCGGATGGCGACGCGAAGGCGTCTTATCCGGCCTACGCGGACGGGGGTTGTAGGCCGGATAAGCGTAGCGCCATCAGGCAATGGCGAGATGGTATCTTATTTCACCGCTTTACCCTTCAATAACTTCCTTACCCACAGACGATTCGGATTCAGCGCTGCCAGCGTGTTGGCATCCATTGGTATGGGTTCATTGCTCATTTGCGATGCCAGAATTTCTGCACACAGCGGGGCAGTACACAGCCCGCGCGAGCCCAGCGCACCCAACATAAATAAATCGGAATACACCGGGGCGTTTACGGCGTGCACTTTGTCTTCGGCAAGAGTGGCATACTGGCTGAGCGTGGCGTCATAATCCGCGACGTTGCCGACCATCGGCATGTGGTCGCGCGTGGCGCAGCGCACTCCACAACGGGCGGCATTGCCACTAACGTCTACTTCTTTTGCCCATGCGGCATTCGGGAAACAATCTATTAAGCGCTGACGGTTTTGCTGCTGATCGTCCGCGCGATACACCGTTTCTTCACTTCCGCGATGATAGCTGGCGCCAATGCAGTGCTGCTGGTTTTGCGGGTTGTGCGGCGTGAGGTAGCCGTCATAGCACAGCACCTGGCGCAGCGCTGAAAGCGAAGGCGTAGTAGGAATGTGACTCACCTGACCGCCTACGGAGTACACTGGTAGCGACTGCGTTTGCTCAACGCCGTTAATGCGATGCCCGTTAGCCAGAACTATAGCAGCGTGAGTGGCGGTTTCGCCACTGGCAAACGTCAATTGCCAGTGTTCTGTCTGGCGAGACAGCGAGGCCAGCGTATGTTGATACCGCGTGCGTAATCCCAGCGTTGCGGCGTAGTCGAATACGGCGGCGGTTAACTGTGCCGGACACAGCCATCCTCCGGCAGGGTACTGAATCCCGCCGCATCCGGTTTCGACGCCGGTCGTTTGTAAAACCTGCTCTGCGTTAACGCTGACGGCGAGCGCATCAGGCAATTCAAGGGACAGCATTTGGTCGATTTTTTGCTGGCTTTTTTCATCCCACGCCAGTTGCGTCACACCGCACCAGTCATGCGCGAACTCAACGGGGAGGGCGTCATACAGTCGACGAGCGAAGGTAAACGCGGTGGGGAAAAAGAGATTAATGGCCGCGTCATGCTTGCTGATTAGCGGATAAAGCGCGCCCTGGCGATTGCCGGAGGCACCCCCGGCTGGATTATCGTCGGCGCAATAGAGTGTGACCTGCCAACCGCGACGCAGTAACGCCAACGACAGCAATGCGCTGGCAATCCCCCCGCCAATAATGGCGGCTTCGCGTTTATCTGTTCCGGAACGTGCAAACCAGGGAGCCGATGAAGGGAGCGTCAGCGTCTGTTCCATTACGCCACAGAGCATTTCACGTTTGCGACCAAAGCCTTTGCATTTTTGCATCGTAAACCCGGCTTCCTGCAACCCCCGACGCACAAAGCCCGCTGAGGTGAAGGTCGCCAGCGTACCGCCGGGACGAGCCAGACGGGCCATTGCGTTAAACAGCGTTGGCGTCCACATATCCGGATTTTTTGCCGGTGCGAAACCGTCCAGAAACCAGGCGTCCACTTTTTGATTCAGGGAGTCATCGAGCTTACTGGTCAGTTCGTTAATATCGCCAAACCACAGATCCAGCGTGACGCGTCCTTCATCAAGGAGCAGGCGATGGCATCCCGCCAGTGGCAGCGGCCATTGCTCTTGCAGCGCCGTGGCCCACGGGGCAAGTTCTGGCCAGTGCTGATGGGCTAAGGTGAGATCTTCGCGCGTTAGCGGATATTTTTCAAAACTGATGAAATGTAATCTTTCCAGGGTAGCTTCAGGATGGCTATCGCGAAAACCGGTAAATGCCTGCCAGAGCGTCAGGAAGTTAAGTCCGGTGCCAAACCCGCTTTCTGCCACCACCAAGAGGGGACGTGAATGCGCGGGGAATCGCTGGGCGAGATGATTCCCGCCGAGAAAGACGTAACGTGTCTCTTCCAGCCCGTTATCATTAGAAAAATAGACATCGTCAAAATCTCGGGAAACAGGTGTACCCTCAGCGTTGAATTCAAGGTTTGCAGGTTGTATAGCGTATTGTTTCACGTAAGTTACTCGTCTGGCAGGCTGTGCCCCGATCTTAGCGATGAGTGCCTGGCTGCGCAAATTTCCACATTAAATGGCTGATCGGACTTGTTCGGCGTACAAGTGTACGCTATTGTGCCACTCGAAACTTTAAAATAGTGCGACTTACAGAGGTATTGAATGAAACGTGCAGTGATTACTGGCTTGGGCATCGTTTCCAGCATCGGTAATAACCAGCAGGAAGTCCTGGCATCTCTGCGTGAAGGACGTTCAGGGATCACTTTCTCTCAGGAGCTGAAGGACTCCGGCATGCGTAGCCACGTTTGGGGCAACGTAAAACTGGATACCACTGGCCTCATTGACCGCAAAGTAGTGCGCTTTATGAGCGACGCATCCATCTATGCATTCCTTTCTATGGAACAGGCAGTGGCTGATGCCGGCCTTGCAGCAGAAGATTACCAGAACAACCCGCGCGTTGGCCTGATTGCAGGTTCCGGCGGCGGCTCCCCGCGTTTTCAGGTGTTCGGTGCTGACGCAATGCGTAGCCCGCGAGGTCTGAAAGCGGTTGGCCCGTATGTGGTCACCAAAGCGATGGCGTCCGGCGTTTCTGCCTGCCTCGCAACGCCGTTCAAAATTCACGGCGTAAACTACTCTATCAGCTCTGCCTGTGCGACATCCGCGCACTGTATCGGTAACGCGGTAGAACAAATTCAGCTGGGCAAACAGGATATCGTTTTTGCTGGCGGCGGCGAAGAGCTGTGCTGGGAAATGGCGTGTGAATTCGACGCCATGGGCGCGCTGTCTACCAAATACAACGATGCACCGGAAAAAGCTTCCCGTACCTATGACGCACACCGTGACGGTTTCGTTATCGCTGGTGGTGGCGGTATGGTCGTGGTCGAAGAGCTGGAGCACGCGCTGGCACGTGGCGCGCATATCTACGCGGAAATCGTCGGTTACGGCGCAACGTCCGATGGCGCAGACATGGTTGCTCCGTCTGGTGAAGGCGCAGTACGTTGCATGCAAATGGCGATGCACGGTGTAGACACCCCGATCGACTACCTGAACTCTCACGGTACCTCTACCCCGGTAGGCGACGTGAAAGAGCTGGGTGCAATCCGTGAAGTGTTTGGCGACAACAGCCCGGCAATCTCTGCGACTAAAGCCATGACCGGCCACTCCCTGGGCGCAGCTGGCGTACAGGAAGCTATCTACTCTCTGCTGATGCTGGAACACGGCTTTATCGCGCCGAGCATCAACATTGAAGAGCTGGATGAGCAGGCGGCAGGTCTGAACATCGTGACCAAACCGACCGAGCAGGCGCTGACTACCGTGATGTCTAACAGCTTCGGCTTTGGCGGCACTAACGCAACGCTGGTCATGCGTAAGCTGAAAGCATAAGACAGTGTGCCGGATCTTATATCCGGCTCATGCTGTACAGTAAAGGGAGCCGTCAGGCTCCCTTTTTTATATCGTTGACAATCGATCGGGTTTACAGGCAGACTCCAGCTTCAACATTATCCTCTTGATAATGCGTAAGCGTTTAACGTTATCCAACGCACCTTAATCCTGATAGTCAGGTAGAGGGGGCGTGGGCATTCCTCGCCTTACTCTGCATTTTGGAGTAACGCATGACAGCTGTAACCCAACAAGAAAAAACACCTTCGGCGAACTTTTCGCTGTTTCGTATCGCTTTTGCAGTTTTCCTGACCTATATGACGGTCGGTCTCCCTTTGCCCGTGATTCCTCTGTTTGTGCATCAGGAACTGGGCTATGGCAACACCATGGTCGGTATCGCCGTAGGTGTACAGTTTCTGGCGACGGTATTAACGCGCGGCTACGCCGGGCGCTTAGCCGATCAATATGGTGCTAAACGCTCGGCGCTACAGGGGATGTTTGCCTGTGGGTTGGCGGGCGCGGCGTGGCTTTTAGCCGCGCTATTGCCTGTTTCTGTCCCTGTAAAATTTGCGTTGTTAATCGTCGGGCGTTTGATCCTCGGTTTTGGCGAAAGCCAACTGCTCACCGGTACGCTGACCTGGGGGTTGGGGCTGGTCGGCCCAACACGCTCCGGTAAGGTGATGTCGTGGAACGGAATGGCGATTTACGGCGCGCTGGCCGCCGGTGCACCGCTGGGCCTGTTGATCCACAGCCACTTTGGCTTCGCGGCGCTGGCGGGAACGACGATGGTATTACCGCTGCTGGCATGGGCATTCAACGGCACCGTGCGTAAAGTGCCTGCGCATGCAGGAGAACGTCCTTCGTTATGGAGCGTGGTGGGGCTTATCTGGAAACCGGGCCTGGGCCTGGCGCTGCAGGGCGTTGGCTTTGCGGTGATCGGTACATTTATTTCACTCTATTTTGTCAGCAACGGCTGGACGATGGCGGGGTTCACCCTGACTGCGTTTGGTGGGGCATTTGTGCTGATGCGCATTCTGTTTGGCTGGATGCCGGACCGTTTCGGCGGCGTGAAGGTTGCCGTTGTCTCTTTGCTGGTGGAAACAACGGGGCTGATTTTGCTGTGGCAGGCCCCATCGGCCTGGATTGCGCTGCTCGGGGCGGCATTAACCGGGGCCGGGTGTTCGCTTATCTTCCCGGCATTGGGCGTCGAAGTGGTGAAGCGAGTGCCCGCGCAGGTTCGCGGTACGGCGCTGGGCGGTTACGCCGCGTTTCAGGATATCTCCTACGGCATAAGCGGTCCGGTCGCCGGGGTGCTGGCCACCGCGTACGGTTATCCCTCAGTGTTCCTTGCCGGGGCGATATCCGCCGTGGTGGGGATTATTGTAACGTTGCTTACGCTGCGTAAAGGTTAAGCGACCAGCCAGAAAATGGCTAACGCAATCATCAACGCAACAAACAGCAGTCCCGGTCGTGCCGACAGAGATTTAACCGTTTCAATCATCGGCGCGAACGGGCTGTAAATGGGCTGCAGATGACGCGGATCGATGAGCTCACGTTCTCGTTCCACGCGACGCAGGAAAATTTGATTGAGCAAGTCCTGCACCTGCACCGTGGTCAGAATCGATTGTGGTTGGATCTGATACGTCTGCTGCGCGTATTCTTTTATCGCTGTCAGCTCATTCGGCTCTAATGGCAGCTTCAGCGCCGCCTGGAGCGTTTGTAGCGTTGGTGCGCTTTGCAGGCTGAGCGTCTGGCGCGCCTGCAGCCAGGTGACCAGGTGCGTAAACTGTTTGGCAGGGATCAGCTCACCGCTTTTTACGCCAGACAGCTCCAGCATCGACTGCCAGATCATCTTCCCGGATTCTCCCGTGGCCGCCGCCAGTTTGGTAACTAACTGGTTCAGCGTATTGTGCTCTGCGGGGAGCAACGGGCGATCGGTAGCAGGGCGCTGCTGCGGCTGCGGTATCGACAGCTGTCCTTGTTGCAGCAGCGTGAGCACGTTCTTCAACTGCTCAGGCGTGAGCTGGCTGAGCGCCGTTTGCCCATACTGCTGACGGATAAAATCACTCACCGCCTGGCGATTATTTCCCTGGCTCAGTAATTCAGTGAGCTGCGAAAGCACCTGACGATTAACATGATTTTGCTGAGCAACCCCCAGTCGTTGGTTAAGGTTTTGCTCAGCGGCAGGAAAGTGACGTGACTGCAGCGGCGTATCACTTTTGACGCCCAGATCGTGCTTCATTCCGGCCCACACCTCAGCGCTTTGCTGCTGGGTGAGTGAAATCAAACGGGTAATTAGCCGTTCCAGCACAGTACGTTGTTGCGTGGATAACGGTTGTTCACCCGCAGCGGAAGGGGCATTTTGGCCTTCGCCGGGAGGGCGTGCGGGCGTACCTGAAATGGGCTGCATCATCTCTGTTCCTTAAATCTGTGCTGACCAGGTCTCGCAGTATGCCTGGCGGCGAGATTATGGCACACTTGCCCGGTTAACTCTCGTTCTCAAACAGGTGCGAAAGACGTGAAAATCCTCGTTGATGAAAATATGCCCTATGCCCGCGAACTGTTCAGTCGTTTGGGGGAGGTCAAAGCGGTTCCCGGTCGTCCGATTCCCGTTGCTGAACTGGATGATGCGGATGCTTTAATGGTGCGCTCGGTGACGAAAGTAAATGAATCACTGCTTGGCGGAAAAACGGTTAAATTTGTCGGTACGGCAACCGCTGGCACAGACCATGTGGATGACGCCTGGCTTGCGCAGGCGGGGATCGGTTTTTCCGCCGCGCCCGGTTGTAACGCAATAGCGGTCGTAGAATATGTTTTTTCAGCGTTGCTGATGCTGGCGGAGCGCGACGGGTTTGCGTTACGCGATCGCACCGTAGGCATTGTGGGTGTGGGCAACGTGGGCGGGCGTTTGCAGGCGCGTCTGGAAGCGCTGGGGATCCGCACGCTGCTGTGCGATCTACCGCGAGCCGATCGCGGTGACGAAGGCAATTTCTGCTCGCTGGATGAACTGGTTGAGCAAGCCGATGTGCTGACTTTCCATACCCCGCTGTTTAAAGACGGGCCGTACAAAACGCTGCACATGGCGGATGACGCGCTGATTAGCCGGTTGAAGCCGGGCACTATTCTGATCAACGCCTGCCGTGGGCCGGTCATCGACAATACGGCATTGCTGAACCGGTTGAATGCCGGTCAGTCGCTGAGCGTTGTGCTGGATGTCTGGGAAGGAGAGCCGGATCTTAATGTGGCGTTGCTGGAGAAAGCCGATATCGGCACGGCGCACATTGCCGGGTATACCCTCGAAGGAAAAGCGCGTGGCACCACGCAGGTCTTTGAGGCCTATAGTAAGTTTATTGGTCACGAGCAGCACGTTGCGCTCAGTACCCTGTTACCCGCGCCGGAATTTGGTCGTATCACCCTGCACGGCCCGTTAGATCAGCCAACGCTGAAAAGGCTGGTGCATTTAGTGTATGATGTGCGCCGCGATGATGCGCCGCTGCGTAAAGTCGCTGGAATTCCGGGTGAGTTTGATAAACTGCGTAAAAATTACCTTGAGCGTCGTGAATGGTCGTCTTTATATGTGATGTGTGACGACGCAACGGCTGCTGCCTTATTGTGTAAGCTGGGTTTTAACGCTGTTCATCATCCGGCACATTAATGTCTTCTTAATGCTCCCTGTCGAATAATGCGACAGGGACGCTTACGTATTTCTTGGAGTAAATCACCATGTCTGAAGGCTGGAATATTGCCATTCTGGGCGCAACGGGCGCCGTAGGCGAAGCCCTGCTCGATACGCTGGCTGAACGCCAGTTCCCGGTCGGTGAAATTTATGCGCTGGCGCGTAATGAAAGCGCCGGTGAACATCTGCGTTTTAACGGTAAATCGGTCATAGTACAGGACGTTGCAGACTTTGACTGGACGCAGGCACAGTTGGCATTTTTTGTTGCGGGCGCTGAAGCCACCGCCGCATGGGTAGAAGAAGCCACTAATGCGGGTTGCCTGGTGATCGACAGCAGCGGTCTGTTCGCGCTTGAGCCAGACGTTCCGCTGGTGGTTCCGGACGTTAACCCGTTCGTGCTGGCGGATTACCGTAACCGCAATGTGATTGCAGTGCCTAACAGTCTGACCAGCCAACTGCTGTCTGCGCTGAAACCGTTGATTGATGACGGTGGGCTTTCGCGTATTACGGTGACCAATATTATCTCAGCTTCCGCTCATGGCAAAAAAGCGGTGGATGCGCTGGCCGGACAGAGTGCGAAACTGCTTAACGGTATCCCGATTGACGAAGATGATTTCTTTGGCCGTCAGTTGGCATTCAACATGCTGCCGCTGCTGCCCGATCGTGAAGGTAGCGTGCGTGAAGAGCGTCGTATCGTCGATGAAGTGCGCAAAATTATGCAGGATGACGGTCTGCTCATCTCCGCCAGCATTGTGCAGTCCCCGGTATTTTATGGCCACGCGCAGATGGTAAATTTTGAGGCCCTGCGCCCGTTGGCGGCGGAAGAAGCGCGCGATGCGTTTTCACGCGGTGAAGACGTGGTGTTGTCGGAAGAGACCGACTTCCCGACCCAGGTTGGCGATGCATCGGGCACGCCGCACCTTTCTATTGGCTGCGTGCATAATGATTACGGTATGCCAGAGCAGGTTCAGTTCTGGTCTGTGGCGGACAACGTACGCTTTGGCGGCGCGTTAATGGCGGTGAAAATTGCGGAAAAACTGGTGCAGGAGTACCTGTACTAATGTCTGACCAGCAACAGCCGTCAACCCATAAAATTGCGCTGGGCATTGAGTATGACGGCAGCAAATATTATGGCTGGCAGCGCCAGAACGAAGTGCGTAGCGTTCAGGAAAAACTGGAAAAAGCGCTCTCTCAGGTGGCGAATGAACGCATCAATGTTTTTTGTGCAGGACGCACGGATGCGGGCGTTCATGGCACTGGGCAGGTCGTGCATTTTGAAACCACTGCCCAGCGTAAAGATGCGGCCTGGACACTAGGGGTAAATGCGAATTTACCTGGTGACATCGCCGTGCGCTGGGTTAAAGCTGTACCCGATGATTTTCATGCCCGATTTAGCGCCACGGCTCGCCGTTATCGCTACATCATCTACAATCATCGGTTGCGCCCTGCGGTTTTGGGTAAAGGGGTAACCCATTACTATGAACCGCTGGACGCTGAGCGTATGCATCGTGCGGCCCAGTGTCTGATTGGCGAAAATGATTTTACCTCGTTTCGAGCGGTGCAGTGTCAGTCGCGCACGCCGTGGCGAAACGTGATGCACATTAACGTCGAACGTTTCGGTGCATATGTGGTGGTGGATATTAAAGCGAATGCCTTTGTACATCATATGGTCAGGAATATTGTCGGCAGCCTGATGGAAGTTGGCGCCAACAACCAGCCGGAGAGCTGGATAGCAGAACTGTTAGCGGCAAAGGACAGAACGCTGGCAGCGGCAACGGCGAAAGCGGAAGGATTGTACCTGGTTGCGGTAGATTACCCGGACCGGTTCGACCTGCCAAAACCGCCTATGGGCCCGCTATTTCTGGCGGACTAATTTGAGTCGTATAAAGGCAAAACTATGGACCTGATTTACTTTCTTATCGATTTTATCCTGCACATTGATGTGCACCTGGCGGAGCTGGTTGCGGAATACGGTATCTGGGTATATGCCATTCTGTTTCTGATCCTGTTCTGTGAAACCGGGCTGGTGGTGACACCATTCCTGCCTGGGGACTCGCTGCTGTTTGTTGCGGGTGCGCTTTCTGCGCTGCCAACCAACGATCTTAATGTTCATCTGATGGTGGCACTGATGATTGTGGCGGCGATTGTGGGCGATGCGGTGAACTACACGATTGGCCGATTGTTCGGGGAAAAACTTTTCAGTAACCCGAACTCCAAAATTTTCCGCCGCAGCTACCTGGATAAAACCCATGCGTTCTACGAGCGTCATGGCGGTAAGACGATTATCCTGGCGCGTTTCGTGCCTATCGTGCGTACATTTGCGCCGTTTGTTGCCGGTATGGGACATATGTCCTACCGTCACTTTGCGATGTATAACGTCGTAGGTGCATTGCTGTGGGTATTGTTGTTCACCTACGCAGGCTACCTATTCGGCGATTTGCCGATCGTCCAGGAAAACCTGAAATTATTGATTGTGGCGATTATCGTCCTTTCCGTATTGCCGGGGGTGATTGAAGTAATTCGCCATAAGCGTGCTGCGTCACGGGCTGCAAAATAGAAAGTAACTCAGCGGTTCGACCACTTTTTTATCCAAAGTTTCGGGCTGTTATGTTTTAATGTGCAACATTCATGGTCTGTTAGGGGCAAAAATGGCATTATGCGCCCCTTATAACAAAGCTGACTAGGGTTCAGGCAGAAAGGTCACCAATGAGCTGGATTGAACGAATTAAAAGCAACATTACTCCCACCCGCAAGGCAAGCATTCCTGAAGGGGTGTGGACCAAGTGTGATAGCTGCGGTCAGGTTTTATACCGTGCTGAGCTGGAACGTAATCTTGAGGTCTGTCCGAAGTGTGACCATCATATGCGCATGTCGGCGCGCAATCGCCTGCATAGCCTGTTAGATGAAGGTTCTCTTGTGGAACTGGGTAGCGAGCTTGAGCCGAAAGACGTGCTGAAGTTTCGTGACTCCAAAAAATACAAAGACAGACTGGCTTCTGCGCAGAAAGAAACTGGCGAGAAAGATGCGCTGGTGGTGATGAAAGGCACACTTCACGGTATGCCGGTCGTTGCTGCGGCATTCGAGTTCGCGTTTATGGGCGGCTCCATGGGCTCTGTGGTCGGCGCGCGTTTTGTCCGTGCCGTTGAGCAGGCGCTGGAAGACAACTGTCCGCTGATCTGCTTCTCCGCTTCTGGCGGGGCGCGTATGCAGGAAGCGCTGATGTCTTTGATGCAGATGGCGAAAACCTCTGCTGCGCTGGCGAAAATGCAGGAACGCGGTTTACCGTATATTTCTGTACTGACCGACCCAACAATGGGTGGTGTTTCCGCAAGCTTTGCGATGCTGGGCGATCTCAACATTGCCGAACCGAAAGCATTGATCGGCTTCGCTGGTCCGCGTGTTATCGAGCAAACCGTACGTGAGAAACTGCCGCCGGGATTCCAGCGCAGCGAGTTCCTGATTGAAAAAGGCGCTATCGATATGATCGTCCGCCGTCCGGAAATGCGCCTGAAACTGGCAAGCATCCTGGCGAAGCTGATGAATCTTCCTGCGCCGAATCCGGATGAGCCGCGTGAAGGCGAAGTGGTACCTCCGGTTCCCGATCAGGAACCAGAGGCCTGATAGTTTACGCTATGGGTTTCGGGTTGCAGGCAGGCGACAAGAGTGTTAATCCCGATGAACTTACACCGTTAAGTGATTCGGGAGAGCGAGTACAGCCAACACATCTGCAACGTGGAAAACGACGTGTAAAAAAGGGCAGGCCGGTTGGCGCTGCCCTTTTGCTTTTCTCAACGTAAAGAATCTACAGGCATCATGGACAATAAACGTATCCCTCAAGCCGCGTCGCCCCTGGCGTCGTGGCTTTCTTATCTTGAAAACCTGCACAGTAAAACCATCGATCTGGGCCTTGAACGCGTCAGCCAGGTGGCGCGTAAACTGGGTGTGTTGAAACCTGCGCCATTTGTTTTTACGGTGGCAGGAACCAATGGGAAAGGCACAACCTGTCGTACGCTGGAATCTGTGCTGACTGCGGCAGGCTATAAAGTTGGGGTGTACAGTTCGCCTCATCTGGTGCGCTACACGGAACGCGTGCGCGTGCAGGGGCGTGAACTGCCGGAATCAGCTCATACCGCCTCGTTTGCTGAGATTGAAGACTCACGTGGTGACATTTCCCTGACTTACTTTGAATACGGTACGTTATCGGCACTCTGGCTGTTTAAACAGGCCCAACTGGATGTTGTTATTCTGGAAGTGGGGTTAGGTGGCCGCCTTGACGCCACCAATATCGTCGATGCCGATGTCGCAGTAGTCACCAGTATTGCGCTTGACCATACTGACTGGCTGGGCCCGGATCGCGAAAGTATTGGTCGTGAGAAGGCAGGGATTTTCCGCGCAGAGAAACCGGCCATCGTCGGTGAACCGGAAATGCCTTACACCATCGCGGATGTCGCTCAGGAGTGCGGGGCGATTTTGCAACGTTGTGGTGTGGATTGGCGCTATGCGGTCACGGAGAACGACTGGTCGTTTACTGATGCTCATGGAACGCTGGCGCACCTGCCGTTGCCGCAGGTGCCACAACCTAATGCTGCAACCGCACTGGCTGCACTGCGCGCAAGTGGTCTTAACGTCAGCGAGCAGGCCATTCGTGACGGTATCGAACAAGCGATTTTACCGGGACGCTTCCAGATTGTGAGCGAGTCGCCGCGGGTGATTTTTGATGTTGCCCATAACCCGCATGCGGCGGAGTATCTGACCGGACGTCTGAAAAAGTTAGTGAAAAGCGGGCGTGTACTTGCGGTTATCGGTATGCTACATGATAAAGATATTGCCGGTACGTTGGCCTGGCTGAAAAGCGTGGTTGACGACTGGTACTGTGCGCCCCTGGAAGGGCCGCGTGGTGCAACGGCAGAACAGCTGCTGAAGCACCTGGGCAAAGGCAACGCTTATGACAGCGTGGCGCAGGCATGGACTGCGGCACTTGCTGAGGCGAAGCCAGAAGATACCGTGTTGGTGTGTGGATCGTTTCACACTGTCGCACATGTCATGGAAGTAATAGACGTGGGGAGAAGCGGTGGCGAGTAAGTTTCAGAATCGATTAGTCGGCACAATTGTGCTGGTCGCGCTCGGGGTGATTGTGCTTCCCGGGCTGCTTGACGGCCAGAAAAAGCATTATCAGGATGAATTTGCAGCGATCCCACTGGTACCTAAACCCGGCGATCGCGATGAACCAGACATGATGCCTGCAGCAACGCAGGCTCTGCCGACTCAGCCGCCGGAAGGGGCGGCAGAAGAGGTGCGTGCGGGTGATGCTGCCGCGCCATCGTTGGATCCATCACGTTTGACGACGGCAAACAGTGCGGAGTTAGATCCTGTCCCTGCGCCTGTGGAACCACCGAAACCTAAACCGAAACCGCAGCCTGTTGCCGTCGCCCCGACGCCAACACCGGCACCGACTCCAGCGCCGAAACCGGCCGCTGAGGAAGCGCCAGCGCCAACCGGCAAAGCGTACGTTGTACAACTCGGTGCGCTGAAAAACGCGGATAAGGTCAATGAGATCGTGGGTAAACTTCGTGGCGCGGGCTTCCGGGTATATACTTCCCCGTCAACGCCGGTGCAGGGTAAAATAACCCGCATTCTCGTAGGGCCTGACGCCTCCAAAGATAAGCTGAAGAACTCGCTGGGCGAGCTGCAGAAGATCTCTGGTTTGAGCGGGGTGGTGATGGGGTATACTCCTAACTAAGGGATTGCGTTACGTTGCTCTGATGTAGGCCGGACAAGGTGTTTACACCGCCATCCGGCAGTGTCCGAAGAGGCATAAAATCGTATGGCGTTGAAGATTTTTTCAGCGCCATTTTTATTTACGCGTGGAAAGGAAATCCCTACGCAAACGTTTTCTTTTTCTGTTAGAATGCGCCCCGAACAGGACGACAGGGCGTAAAATCGTGGGACACATATGGTCTGGATTGATTACGCCATTATCGCGGTGATTGGTTTTTCCTGTCTGGTTAGCCTGATCCGTGGCTTTGTTCGTGAAGCATTATCGTTGGTGACTTGGGGTTGTGCTTTCTTTGTCGCCAGCCATTACTACACTTACCTGTCTGTCTGGTTTACGGGCTTTGAAGACGAACTGGTTCGAAATGGGATTGCTATCGCGATACTGTTCATCGCGACACTTATCGTCGGCGCTATCGTTAACTTTGTGATAGGCCAACTGGTAGAGAAAACAGGACTGTCGGGTACCGACAGGGTGTTGGGGATCTGCTTCGGTGCTTTGCGTGGAGCGTTGATCGTCGCCGCCATACTGTTCTTTCTCGATACCTTTACCGGTCTGTCGAAAAGTGAAGACTGGGGTAAGTCACAGCTGATCCCGCAGTTCAGTTTCATCATCAGATGGTTCTTTGACTATCTGCAAAGCTCGTCAAGTTTCTTGCCCAAAGTATAAACTTTGGGTCGTTGCTGAACGAGGAAAAGACGTATGTGCGGTATTGTCGGTATCGCCGGTGTTATGCCGGTAAACCAGTCGATTTATGACGCGTTAACGGTGCTCCAGCATCGTGGTCAGGATGCTGCGGGCATCATCACCATTGATGCCAACAACTGCTTCCGCTTGCGTAAAGCAAACGGAATGGTGAGCGATATTTTTGAAGCGCGCCATATGCAGCGTTTGCAGGGCAATATGGGCATCGGTCATGTGCGTTACCCAACGGCTGGCAGCTCCAGCGCCTCCGAAGCTCAACCTTTTTACGTCAACTCACCGTATGGCATTACGCTTGCCCACAATGGCAACCTGACCAACGCGCATGAGTTGCGTAAAAAGCTGTTTGAAGAAAAGCGCCGCCACATCAATACCACTTCAGATTCTGAAATTCTGCTGAATATTTTCGCCAGCGAGCTGGATAACTTCCGCCATTACCCGCTGGAAGCCGACAATATTTTTGCGGCCATTGCGGCAACCAACCGCCAGATTCGCGGCGCCTATGCCTGCGTGGCGATGATTATCGGTCACGGTATGGTTGCCTTCCGCGACCCTAACGGTATCCGTCCGCTGGTGATGGGCAAACGCGATATTGGCGATGGCCGTACCGAGTACATGGTGGCGTCTGAGAGCGTAGCGCTGGATACGCTGGGCTTTGAATTCTTGCGCGACGTAGCGCCTGGCGAAGCGGTGTACATCACCGAAAAAGGCCAGCTGTTTACCCGTCAGTGTGCCGATAACCCGGTGAGCAATCCATGTCTGTTTGAATACGTTTACTTCGCACGTCCTGACTCCTTTATCGACAAGATTTCCGTCTACAGCGCCCGTGTGAATATGGGGACTAAGCTTGGCGAAAAAATTGCCCGTGAGTGGGAAGATCTGGACATCGACGTAGTAATCCCAATCCCGGAAACCTCCTGTGATATCGCGCTGGAAATTGCCCGCATTCTCGGTAAGCCGTACCGCCAGGGGTTTGTGAAAAACCGCTATGTGGGCCGTACCTTTATCATGCCGGGCCAGCAGTTGCGTCGTAAATCTGTGCGCCGTAAGCTGAACGCTAACCGTGCGGAATTCCGTGATAAAAACGTGCTGTTGGTGGATGACTCCATCGTGCGTGGCACCACCTCAGAACAGATTATCGAGATGGCGCGTGAAGCCGGAGCGAAGAAGGTGTATCTGGCCTCTGCCGCCCCGGAAATTCGCTTCCCGAACGTTTATGGCATCGATATGCCTACGGCGACGGAGCTGATTGCGCATGGTCGTGAAGTGGACGAGATTCGCCAGATAATCGGCGCAGATGGTCTGATCTTCCAGGATCTGAACGATCTGATTGAAGCTGTCCGTGCTGAGAACCCGGATATTCAGCAGTTTGAATGTTCAGTGTTTAACGGCGTGTACGTTACCAAAGACGTCGACCAGCAATATCTCGATTTCCTCGACTCCCTGCGTAATGACGATGCCAAAGCGGTGTTGCGTCAGAACGAAGCGGAAAACCTTGAGATGCACAACGAAGGTTAATGTTTGCTCGCAAGCAAGGGCGCAACCTGCGCCCTTGCTTGCAACTCACCGTAATTTCCTGCAAAGTCGGCCCTGAGCAAGTAAGGGCGATTACACATGAAACGACTCATCATTGGTATTTCTGGCGCAAGCGGGGCAATTTACGGCGTGCGCCTGCTGCAGGTTTTGCGTGACGTTAGCGATGTGGAAACCCATCTGGTGATGAGTGCCGCTGCCCGGCAGACACTGGCGCTGGAAACGGACCTCTCTGTACGCGACGTGCAGGCCTTGGCGAATGTGAATCACGATACGCGCGATATCGCCGCCAGTATCTCCTCCGGTTCTTTTCAGACCGCCGGAATGGTTATTCTGCCGTGTTCAATCAAAACGCTTTCTGGCATCGTTCACAGCTACACCGATGGACTGCTTACCCGTGCGGCAGACGTGGTGTTAAAAGAACGTCGCCCGTTGGTGCTGTGCGTGCGTGAAACGCCGTTGCATCTGGGTCATCTGCGGCTGATGACGCAGGCGGCGGAAATTGGCGCGGTGATTATGCCGCCTGTCCCGGCATTCTATCATCGCCCTCAAACGCTGGATGATGTGATTAATCAAACGGTTAACCGCGTACTTGATCAGTTTGATATCTCCCTTCCGCAGGATCTGTTCACCCGCTGGCAAGGGGCGTAAGCCGTTCCATCAGCGTGCAAAGAAACATCCGTTGCCCTGTTTCAGGGCAATTTTGTAACCGCGATCATATCCTCAACATTTAATTCGTTAAAACTCAACGAAACGCTGCGGTTCAACCGTCAGACCTGCTATCTTCAAAATCAGGACATTATTGCAACGTTTTATTAACATATTTAACGTCGAATATCCTCATCGGCGCGAAAATGGCATAAGACCTGCATGAAAAAGTCTGCAAACACACAACACAACGTAAAACATAATAAAATTACGCCACTTGAGGGTTATGTATGAAGAAGACGGTTCTTGCTTTGTCTTTGCTGGTAGGACTCTCCGCCACCGCGGCCAGCTACGCAGCACTTCCGCAGACGGTTCGTATTGGTACAGATACAACGTACGCACCTTTTTCCTCTAAAGATGCCAAAGGCGACTTCGTCGGCTTTGATATCGATCTGGGAAATGAGATGTGTAAGCGCATGCAGATCAAATGTACCTGGGTTGCCAGCGACTTTGATGCGCTGATCCCGTCGCTGAAAGCGAAAAAAATCGATGCCATCATCTCCTCGCTTTCTATCACCGAGAAGCGTCAGCAAGAGATTGCATTCTCAGACAAACTTTACGCTGCAGACTCACGTCTGATCGCCGCGAAAGGTTCCCCGATTCAACCGACTCTGGACTCCCTGAAGGGCAAGCACGTTGGCGTCCTGCAAGGCTCGACTCAAGAAGCCTATGCCAATGACAACTGGCGCAGCAAAGGCGTGGACGTGGTGGCCTATGCGAACCAGGACCTCATCTATTCTGACCTGACGGCGGGCCGTCTGGACGCGGCGTTGCAAGATGAAGTCGCGGCCAGCGAAGGCTTCCTGAAGCAGCCTGCTGGTAAGGACTACGTCTTTGCCGGTCCCTCAGTAAAAGATAAAAAATACTTTGGCGACGGAACCGGGATTGGCTTACGTAAAGATGACGCAGAGCTGAAAGCCGCTTTCGATAAAGCGCTGGGCGAACTGCGCAAAGACGGCACCTACGACAAAATGGCGAGCAAGTATTTTAACTTCAATGTCTACGGCGATTAATACGCCGCAGCGGGGAATTGACTGCACCATTGCGGGTAACCATTACGGTGCATGATAAATTCAGTGCACTGTTTTAGTGCTTTTATCGCTGACTTAATAAGCATGAGTGCATACTTAAGCGCTTTTCATGCAAATAAATACCGCCGACAGGGTAGAATGCTTTGCCTTGTCGGCCTGATTAATGGCACGATAACTGCACCTGGTCCTGTAAAGATCCCCTATAAAAGACAGTCTGTTGAGGATAGTTATGAAAAAACTGGTGTTGTCTCTTTCTCTGGTTCTGGCTTTCTCCAGTGCTACCGCAGCATTTGCAGCCATTCCGCAAAAAATTCGTATCGGTACCGATCCTACTTATGCGCCGTTCGAATCGAAGAATGCGCAGGGTGAATTAGTCGGTTTTGATATCGATCTGGCTAAAGAACTGTGCAAACGTATCAATACGCAATGTACCTTCGTGGAAAACCCGCTGGACGCGCTGATCCCTTCGCTAAAAGCGAAGAAAATCGATGCCATCATGTCCTCGCTTTCCATTACTGAAAAACGTCAGCAGGAAATCGCATTTACCGACAAGCTTTATGCCGCCGATTCGCGTCTGGTTGTCGCTAAAGATTCTGCTATTCAGCCGACCATTGAGTCGCTGAAAGGCAAACGTGTTGGTGTGCTGCAGGGCACTACCCAGGAAACGTTCGGCAACGAACACTGGGCGCCAAAAGGTATTGAGATTGTCTCTTATCAGGGGCAGGACAATATCTATTCTGACCTGACTGCCGGGCGTATTGACGCAGCGTTCCAGGATGAAGTTGCGGCCAGCGAAGGCTTCCTGAAACAGCCAGTCGGTAAAGATTACAAATTCGGCGGCCCGTCTGTGAAAGACGAGAAGTTGTTCGGCGTGGGTACCGGTATGGGGCTGCGCAAAGACGATAACGAACTGCGCGAAGCGCTGAATAAAGCCTTTGCCGAAATGCGAGCTGACGGTACTTACGAGAAGCTGGCGAAAAAGTACTTCGATTTTGATGTTTACGGCGGTTAATTACCGCAGGTGCTGATAAAGCCCGTAGATTTTTGACGCGTTGAATTTATGCCCGATGGCACCGCGCTTATCCGGCCTACGGTGATTTTGTAGGCCGGATAAGGCAAGGCCGCCATCCGGCATTTAACGGTTAGTCTGAAATCAAAAGAGGCTTACTACTCCACCACACACGACAGGACAGGCAGCATGTTGTATGGCTTTTCAGGTGTTATTTTACAGGGCGCAATTGTTACGCTGGAGCTGGCACTCAGCTCGGTGGTACTGGCGGTTCTGATAGGTCTTGTCGGCGCAGCAGCAAAGCTGTCGCAAAGCCGGGCAATGGGACTTATTTTCGAAGGGTACACAACGCTAATCCGCGGCGTGCCCGATCTGGTCTTAATGCTGCTCATCTTCTACGGATTACAAATCGCGCTGAATACCATTACCGATGCCATCGGTATCGGCCAGATTGATATTGATCCGATGGTTGCGGGCATTATCACCCTTGGATTCATCTACGGCGCCTATTTTACCGAAACTTTTCGCGGTGCGTTTATGGCTGTACCAAAAGGCCATATTGAAGCCGCGACGGCGTTTGGCTTTACCAGCTCACAAATATTTCGTCGCATTATGTTCCCGGCGATGATGCGTTATGCCTTACCGGGAATCGGCAATAACTGGCAGGTTATTCTTAAGGCTACGGCGCTGGTATCGTTGCTTGGACTTGAAGACGTGGTGAAAGCGACTCAGCTTGCCGGGAAGAGTACCTGGGAGCCGTTCTATTTTGCCGTCGTGTGCGGGGTCATCTATCTGGTGTTTACCACTGTTTCTAATGGTGTGCTGCTGTACCTTGAGCGCCGCTATTCCGTGGGTGTGAAGAGGGCTGACCTGTGATCGAGATTATTCAGGAATACTGGAAGTCCCTGCTGTGGACCGACGGATATCGCTACACTGGCGTCGCTATCACCCTGTGGCTTTTGATTTCGTCAGTAGTGATGGGCGGAATACTGGCACTCTTTTTGGCGATTGGTCGCGTTTCCAGTAATAAATTTATCCAGTTTCCCATCTGGCTGTTCACCTATATTTTTCGTGGGACGCCGCTGTACGTTCAGTTACTGGTGTTTTATTCCGGGATGTATACGCTGGAAATAGTTAAAGGCACGGACTTCCTCAACGCGTTTTTCCGCAGCGGGCTGAATTGCACCGTGCTGGCGCTGACGCTGAATACCTGCGCCTATACCACGGAGATTTTCGCCGGGGCTATTCGTTCCGTGCCTCACGGTGAGATTGAGGCTGCGCGCGCATACGGTTTCTCGTCATTCAAACTGTATCGATGCATTATTTTACCTTCCGCGCTGCGTATTGCGCTGCCGGCATACAGTAATGAAGTCATTTTAATGCTGCACTCCACGGCGCTGGCATTTACGGCCACGGTGCCAGATTTGTTGAAAATCGCTCGCGATATCAACTCGGCAACGTATCAGCCGTTTACCGCCTTCGGTATTGCCGCTGTGCTGTATTTGATTATTTCGTATGTCCTGATCAGTCTGTTCCGTAAAGCGGAAAAACGCTGGTTGCAGCATGTATCCTCTAAATGATTCGAGTAACACGATGTCTGAAAATAAATTAAACGTTATCGATTTACATAAGCACTACGGCGAACATGAAGTGCTGAAAGGGGTATCGCTGCAGGCCAACGCGGGTGATGTTATCAGCATTATTGGCTCGTCAGGTTCCGGTAAAAGTACCTTCCTGCGCTGCATTAACTTTCTCGAGAAACCGAGTGCCGGGTCGATTGTCGTCAGCGGTCAGAACATTGGTCTGGTGCGCGACAAAGACGGCCAGTTGAAGGTTGCGGACAAAAATCAGCTACGCCTGCTGCGTACGCGTCTGACGATGGTCTTTCAGCACTTTAATCTGTGGAGTCACATGACAGTGCTGGAAAACGTCATGGAAGCGCCGATTCAGGTGTTGGGGCTGAGCAAGCAGGAAGCTCGCGACCGTGCGGTGAAGTATCTGGCTAAAGTGGGCATTGATGAGCGCGCACAGGGCAAATATCCGGTGCACCTGTCCGGTGGTCAGCAGCAGCGTGTTTCCATTGCCCGTGCGCTGGCGATGGAACCGGAAGTGTTGCTGTTTGATGAACCTACGTCGGCGCTTGATCCTGAGCTGGTGGGTGAAGTGCTGCGCATTATGCAACAGCTGGCTGAAGAGGGGAAAACCATGGTGGTGGTGACCCACGAAATGGGGTTTGCCCGTCATGTTTCCACGCACGTGATTTTCCTGCATCAGGGGAAAATTGAGGAAGAGGGTGACCCGGAGCAGGTATTTGGTAATCCGCAAAGCCCGCGTTTGCAACAGTTCCTTAAAGGATCGCTGAAGTAAGTCAACAGCCCGGAGGCGCTACGCTTTCCGGGCTTACAATTTTAGCGCGTCGCGCTCCAGCCGAAACACCCAGTCGTCGTAGGCGATGCCGTCAATCTCATACGCCTTTTCCAGTACCTGCGTACGTACAAAGCCTGTCTTTTCCAGAATACGGATTGAACCCTTGTTATCCGCCAGCGCGTATGCGTTTATCGCCGTCACACCTGCATGCTCGAAGGCATACTGGCACACCGCGCGCACGGCTTCGCTGGCAATACCTTTCCCCTGAGCCTGTGGCATGATGGCGTAGCCGAGGTCGGCTTCCTGCGGGTAAAGATGGCTGATTTGCAGACCAATATCGCCAAGTGGCGTCGGGCTGTTATGTTCGCGGATGACGAAAGTGTGCTGTGCGGCCAGACGTCTGGCGAATAACAGCCGCGTATCTTTCGCCGGGGCGATGTTGCCCATATAGCGCATGACTTCAGGACATTCACGGAGTTTCTGGAAAAATGACCAGTCAGAAAATTGAAACAAAGAGAGGGTAAGTCGGGGAGTCGATATTATCGCCATAACGTCGCCATTGCGGAAATCTGGTCTATAACCTTACCACCACAACGGCGACTGTGAATAGTGCATAGGGGTTATCGGATGACATCCGCCAGCGCTTCTTCTAAATCGTACCAGCGAAACGTAAAACCGGAAGCTTCCAGGCGTTTGGGCAATGCGCGTTGTCCACCAAGGACCAGTACTGACGATTCCCCCATCAGCAGTCGCATAGCGGTGGCGGGAACGCGCAGAATTGCAGGGCGGTTCAGAGCGTGACCCAGCGCGTGGGCAAACTGCTCATTGTGCACCGGGTATGGCGAAACCATATTGAAGGGACCGCGTAGATCGTTATTCAGCAGCCAGATAATTCCGTTGACCATATCATCAACATGGATCCATGCCATATACTGGCGTCCGTTACCGATCGGGCCGCCTAAGCCAAGACGAAACGGCGGGACCATTTTTGCCAGAATGCCGCCTGCTGAGGCCAGTACCACGCCGGTACGCAGCATACATACGCGGGTTTTGTCGCTTTGCGCAGTGCTGGCAATTTGCTCCCAGCGGGCGCACAGCTTGTGGGTAAATTCGTTATGCGGTGGCTCTTCTTCCGTAACCACAACTTCGCCCAAATCGCCGTAGTAACCGGTAGCGGAACCGGAGATTAACACTGAGGGCGGCGTCTCGCTGGCATTGATTAAATCGACCAGTTTCTGCGTAATGCCCCAACGGCTCTGGCACAAGCGTTCCTTTTGCTGTGCGCTCCAGCGCTTATCTGCAATAGGCTCTCCGGCAAGGTTAATCACGGCATCAATATTATTGAGATGTTGCCGCTCTTCCAGTCCTTTCCATAACGTGACCCGAGAGTCGAGAATCTGACGAGCCTTATCAGGGGTACGTGTCACTACGATTATCTGATGCCCCAGTTCCAGCAGGCAGGGGATCAGATGACGTCCAATCAGGCCAGTACCGCCGGTAATCAGAATCTGCATGTCGCCTCCCGGGTTACGTTTTAGCGCTGCCAGCTCAGCGTCATTGATACTGAGTCGGCGTAACGCAATGCGTGAAGTTTATCTATCTCCACTTCAGCATAAGTGACCCAGTGATGTTCGCGTGCGATATCGAGCACATCTTGAGTTAATTTTTCTAACAATGAGAAGCGGTTACCCTCCACGTGGGCAATGATGCTTTTGGTTATAGTGCGATAATTCAGCGCGTCGTTGATATCTTCGCTGGTACGGGCTTTGTCTGCCGGATAGTGAATGGCAATGTTGATGACGATATCCTGGCGATTAAGGATCTCCTCTTCTTTGATGCCGATAAAGGTGCGCAGACGAAGGTTTTTTATACGAATAATGGCGTCAGGTTGTGACATTGCAGGTTTCCTCCATGTATGAACCTCTGCATGATACACGAGAACCGAATTGCGTCACCGCTTCTCACTCAGTGCTTGCTGCATGGCGCGTTCCGTGGCGGGACGCGTACGGATGCGTTCGTGCCAGTTGTTGACCGCCGGGTAATTGTCGAGGTCGATGCGCTGACGCTGATGGGCGTGGATCCACGGCCAGCAGGCAATGTCAGCAATGCTGTAGTGATCGCCTCCCAGCCAGGGTGACGTTTCCAGACGTTTATTCATCACGTTGTACAGGCGCTGGGTTTCAACCTGGTATCTTTCAATAGCGTAAGGGATCGTTTGCGGAGCGTAATGACTGAAATGATGATTCTGCCCCAGCATGGGACCCAGACCGCTGACCTGCCAGAACAGCCACTGCAGTGTGGTGTGGCGTTCGCGTAATTCACCGCTGAGCAGCTTACCGCTCTTCTCCGCCAGATAGAGTAAAATTTCTCCGGACTCAAACAAGCTGATGGGCCTTCCGCCATCTTCCGGCGCATGATCGATAATGGCCGGGATTTTATTGTTCGGCGAGATCAGTAGAAAATCGGGGCGAAACTGGCTGCCTTTGCTGATATCGACATGAATCAGACGGTATTGCAGCTGTGCCTCTTCAAGAAACAGCGTGATTTTGTGACCGTTTGGCGATGGCGTGTAAAAGAGATCGATCATTTTCAGCATCCGTTTTGTCATGAACCGGGTCATTACAAGTATAGAGCCTGTTGGCGTGCGTGAGTTTTCATCAAGTGACAGCGAGAGAAAGACTCTATATTTTGAAAGCAAGCCAATACACTTCAGAGGACATTATGAGCAAATCTGCAATTACGCTGTGGTCAGATGCCAATTTTTTCTCCCCTTACGTGCTGTCTGTTTATGTTGCTCTGCAAGAGAAAGGGCTACCTTTTACGCTGAAAACCGTTGATCTCAATAGTGGTGAACACTTGCATCCTTCATGGCAAGGTTACGCCTTGACGCGCCGCGTACCGGTTCTTGAGATCGATGGTTTTGAACTAAGCGAATCATCAGCGATTACGGAATTCCTGGAAGAGAGCTTTGCACCGCCACAGTGGGAGCGTATCTACCCACACGATGTACAAAAGCGCGCTCGGGCGCGCCAGGTTCAGGCGTGGATCCGCAGCGATTTAATGCCTATCCGTGAGGAACGATCAACAGATGTCGTTTTTGCTGACGTAAAGAAAGGACCGTTAAGCGAAGCGGGAAAAGCCAGTGCGGAAAAACTGTTCGCTACTGCGAGCAGTTTACTGAGCCACGGTAAGCAGAATTTATTTGGCGAATGGTGTATCGCTGACTGTGATTTAGCGCTAATGCTTAATCGCCTGGTCCTTAACGGCGATGAGGTTCCAGAAGCGCTTGCGGAATACGCCACCTTCCAGTGGCAGCGCGCTTCAGTACAGCGTTTTATCGCGCTTTCAGCGAAGCGTTCCTGCTGAAAAACGGGCCGTAATCCAGTATCATTACAAGGTAATTTTCAGCGAGGAGTGAGTGATGAAACTGATGTTCGCATCGGACATTCATGGTTCGTTGCCAGCCACGGAACGCGTACTCGAGCGGTTTGCTGCAAGCGGCGCGCAATGGCTGGTGATATTGGGTGATGTTTTAAACCACGGGCCGCGTAATGCGCTTCCAGAAGGCTATGCACCTGCGCAGGTTGCTGAACGGCTGAATGAGCTGGCATCGCGAATTATTGCGGTGCGTGGTAATTGCGACAGCGAAGTGGATCAGATGCTCCTGCATTTTCCGATGACTGCGCCGTGGCAGCAAATTCTGACAGAAAACCAGCGACTCTTTTTGACGCACGGACATCTTTTTGGCCCGCAAAATTTGCCGGCGCTCAATGCGGGCGATGTTCTGGTTTATGGGCATACTCATCTGCCGGTTGCTGAGCGGCGCGAGGGTATCTATCATTTCAATCCCGGCTCGGTAAGCATCCCGAAAGGGGGCTTTGCGGCAAGTTACGGGATTCTGGATGATAATGTTCTCAGCGTAATGGCACTCAATGATCAAAGTGTTATTGCACAGGTCGAGATTAATCCGTAATTTACCCCACAAACATAAACGCGCCGTAAGAGCGCCAGAAAAAAGAAGGTTTCCTGATGGTGGAACAGCGTCGTTTGGCAAGTACTGAATGGGTGGATATTGTGAATGAAGACAATGAAGTCATTGCACAGTCCAGCCGGGAACAAATGCGGGCGCAACGCTTACGCCATCGTGCAACGTATATCGTTGTGCATGATGGTATGGGCAAAATTCTGGTTCAACGTCGCACTGAGACAAAAGATTTTTTGCCCGGCATGCTGGATGCCACCGCAGGCGGTGTGGTTCAGGCTGACGAGCAGATGCTGGAATCAGCGCGTCGTGAAGCAGAAGAGGAACTGGGGATTGCGGGCGTGCCGTTTGCCGAGCATGGTCAGTTTTACTTTGAAGACCAGAACTGTCGCGTATGGGGTGGGTTGTTTAGCTGCGTTTCCCACGGACCGTTTGCGCTTCAGGAAGATGAGGTCAGTGAAGTTTGCTGGTTGACGCCGGAAGAAATTACCGCGCGCTGCGACGAATTTACACCGGACTCCCTGAAAGCCCTGGCGCTGTGGATGACCCGCAACGCCAAGAATGAAGGGGCGAAAGCCGAAAAGCAGGAAGAAGCTGAGTAAACTCTGTTCATCCGGCCTACTGCGTCGAGAAATCGAGTAGGCCGGACGCACACTTTTTAATGGTAACCCATCATCTGCGCGCCAATCACCACCACGCTGGACATAATAAACAGCAGTCCCAACAGCGTAGCACCTACCTTCAGCCAGTTACGAAAATCCACTCGACAAACGCCTAACGTAGCCATCAGAGATGCTGACGTCGGATAGATAATATGACTGAATCCGTCGCCAAACTGGAAGGCCAGGACTGTGACCTGACGGTTTACGCCAACCAGATCGCCCAGCGGTGCCAGTAGCGGCATGGTTAACGCAGCCTGACCAGAGCCGGAAGTGACGAAGAAATTAAAAACTGCCTGGAACAACAGCATAAACCACGCCGCGATGGCGTTATCCAGCCCGCTGATGCCATTGGCAATGCTGTGCAGCAGAGTGTTTAACACGCTGGCTTCACCCGCCTCTCCATTACCGACCAGCAGTAAAATGCCTTTGGCAAAACCAACCAGCAGGGCAGGGGCAATCATCATTCGTGCACCCTCAGTGAATGAGGAGGCCATGATGTTGACCGTCATGCCGTTGAGCCGAAACACGACGCCGATAATGCCAATCACCAGACCCATCGTGAAGAACTGACTGGCGATCTCAGGAATAAACCACGCGTTGACGATAACGCCCCAGACAACCCAAATCATCACCGCGGTTAGCACCAGTAGCACTAACCAGTCGCCCAGCGTGAAGCGTCGTTCCACGACCTCGTCCTGCTGCTCGCGAAAGAAGCTGTCGGATTCATGTACCCGGGACAAAAGCGGATTCTTTTTGATACGCGCCGCATAGGCCAGCGTGAAGGTCAGCCCGATTAGTGTAGCGATCACCCAGACCACGATGCGTAGCCCGGAACCAGAGAGCACCGGTACCCCCGCAATACCTTGCGCGACCACCACGCAAAATGGGTTCATCCATGAGCTGGCGAAACCAATCTGAGTCGCGATATAGGTAACCAGCACGGTGGTGATACTGTCGTAACCTAGCCGTACCATCAAAGGCGCGATGATAATGGCAAAGGCAACAGCCTCTTCCCCCATGCCAAACACCGCACCGCCTAAGGAGAAGAGAATAAACATCACTGGGATAAACAGGACCTCGTTGCCCCGCGTATGGCGAATGAGCGCCAGGATGCCGTTATCAATGGTGCCGGTACGCATAACGATGCCGAATGCGCCGCCAATGACCAGCATAAACATAATGATGCCGACAGCAGTGCCGAATTTCGAGCCGGAGGTTAATCCTTCAAACGGGAAATTCATCAGGCCTGGGCGTTCATCTCCGGTGGTGAATAACTGCACCCGGTGATACTGCTCTTCACCTGCGTCGTTGGTCAGAATACGAAAGGAATGGGGGTCAACCACCTTACGGGTTTTGGTTTGTCCATCAACCTGATACTGAACTTCCTGGCTGTCGAACATCCCGACGGGAACAACCCATGTTGCCAGACTGGTTAAAATGGCGACGAAAAAAATAATCACCAGCGTGTCGGGCATCGCCCATTTTTTAGCTGGCTGTGATTCTGTTACTGCTGACATGAAAGACTATCCCTGTTGCAACGCAAAAGAGAGTAAGTATGCGAACAGAAGAATAGTTATTCATTGATACAGCGCATCCAGGCAAATGTTTCAGATTATGCCAAAGGGGAAAAAGACATAAAAAAACCGGAAATATCAGCTATTTCCGGTTTGATAAGCAGATGTGTTGCCGGATAAAAGATCCGGCACACTCGGCAGATTACTGCTGCTGCTGGGAAGACTGGATCGCGGTCAGTGCGATGGTGTAGACGATATCGTCTACCAGCGCGCCACGAGACAGGTCGTTCACCGGCTTGCGCATACCCTGCAGCATTGGCCCGATGGAGATCAGGTCGGCAGAACGCTGTACCGCTTTGTAAGTGGTGTTACCGGTGTTCAGATCCGGGAAGATGAACACGGTAGCGCGACCTGCAACCGGAGAGTTCGGCGCTTTGGATTTCGCTACGTCAGCCATAACGGCGGCGTCGTACTGCAGCGGACCGTCGATCATCAGGTCAGGACGTTTTTCCTGTGCCAGACGGGTTGCTTCGCGAACTTTCTCTACGTCACTACCTGCACCAGAAGTACCGGTGGAGTAGGAGAGCATCGCTACGCGCGGTTCGATACCGAAGGCAATTGCGGAATCAGCGGACTGAATCGCGATTTCTGCCAACTGCTCTGCAGTCGGATCCGGGTTGATCGCGCAGTCGCCGTAAACGTAAACCTGATCCGGCAGCAGCATGAAGAACACGGAAGACACCAGAGAGCTACCTGGTGCAGTTTTGATCAGCTGCAGCGGCGGACGGATGGTGTTCGCAGTGGTGTGTACTGCACCAGAAACCAGACCGTCAACATCGTCCTGTTCCAGCATCAGGGTACCGAGAACAACGTTGTCTTCCAGCTGTTCGCGGGCAACGGTTTCGGTCATACCTTTGTTTTTACGCAGTTCGACCAGGCGAGCAACGTAGCTTTCGCGAACCACATCTGGATCAACGATTTCTACGCCAGCGCCCAGTTCAACGCCCTGAGAGGCTGCAACGCGGGTGATCTCATCCGGGTTACCCAGCAGTACGCAGGTTGCGATACCACGTTCAGCACAGATGGCTGCCGCTTTAACGGTACGCGGTTCGTCACCTTCCGGCAGAACAACGCGTTTGCCCGCTTTGCGCGCCAGCTCGGTCAACTGATAACGGAACGCTGGCGGAGACAGACGACGGCTACGCTCAGAGGTTGCAGTCAGGGATTCAATCCAGTCAGCGTTGATGTAGTTAGCAACGTATTCCTGAACTTTCTCAATGCGCTCGTGATCGTCAACCGGAACTTCCAGGTTGAAGCTCTGCAGGCTCAGAGAGGTCTGCCAGGTGTTGGTGTTTACCATGAATACCGGCAGGCCGGTTTCAAATGCACGTTCGCACAGTTTAGTGATGCGCGCGTCCATTTCGTAGCCGCCAGTCAGCAGCAGGGCACCGATTTCCACGCCGTTCATGGCCGCCAGGCATGCTGCAACCAGCACGTCAGGACGATCTGCGGAAGTTACCAGCAGGGAGCCTGCGCGGAAGTGTTCCAGCATATGTGGAATGCTGCGTGCGCAGAACGTCACAGACTTCACGCGACGGGTGTTGATATCGCCTTCGTTAACGATGGTGGCGTTCAGGTGACGCGCCATATCGATTGCACGAGTAGCGATCAGATCGAAGCTCCATGGCACCGCGCCCAGAACCGGCAGCGGACTGGATTCTTGCAGTTTAGCCGGATCAACTTTGATCACTTTCGCTTTGGAAGAGTCGTCGAAAATCTCGGACAGATCCGGGCGAGTACGGCCCTGCTCATCAACCGGTGCGTTCAGTTTGTTAACGATTACGCCGGTGATGTTGGTGTTTTTCGCGCCGCCGAAGCTGCTGCGAGTCAGTTCAATACGCTCGTTCAGCTGTTCCGGGGTGTCGGTACCCTGAGACATAACGAAGACGATTTCCGCGTTCAGCGTTTTCGCGATTTCGTAGTTCAGAGACTGCGCGAACTGATGTTTACGGGTTGGGACCAGGCCTTCAACCAGTACGACTTCAGCGTCTTTGGTGTTCGCGTGGTAGTTCGCGATGATCTCTTCCATCAGCACATCTTTCTGATTGCTGGACAGTAAAGATTCAACGTGGCTCATCTTCAGCGGCTCAGCGGCTGGCAGAGAAGAGTTAGCACGGACGATGCTGGTAGTCTGGTCTGGCGCATCGCCACCGGCACGCGGTTGAGCGATCGGCTTAAAGACGCTCAGACGAACGCCTTTGCGTTCCATTGCGCGGATCACGCCAAGGCTGACGCTGGTCAGGCCGACGCTGGTTCCGGTAGGGATCAGCATAATAATACGGGACACGGTTTATCCTCTTTCGTTACCGCCAATTTAGACGGGTTACAAAACAGCACCGCCAGCTAGGCTGGCGGTGTGAAATCAGGCAGTCAGACGGCTCGCGTCTTGCGCGATAACCAGTTCTTCGTTGGTTGGGATAACCAGCGCAGGACGGGTACCTTCTTTGTTGATGAAACCAGATTTGCCGAAACGTGCGGCCAGGTTACGTTCGTGGTCAACTTCAAAGCCCAGAACGCCCAGTTTGCCCAGAGACAGTTCACGAACCATCGCTGCGTTTTCACCGATACCACCGGTGAAGACAACTGCATCCAGACGACCATCCATCAGCGCAGTGTAAGAACCGATGTATTTCGCCAGACGGTGGCAGTAAACGTCCATTGCACGTTTAGCGTCTTCTTTAGTAGCGTAGTTATCTTCAACATAACGGCAGTCGCTGGTGACTTCGGTCAGACCCAGCAGGCCGGACTCTTTGGTCAGCATTTTGTTGATCTGGTCAACGCTCATGCCCAGGGTATCGTGCAGGTGGAAGATGATCGCCGGGTCGATGTCACCGGAACGCGTACCCATCACCAGACCTTCCAGCGGGGTCAGACCCATGGAGGTATCAACACATTTACCGTTACGGATAGCAGATACAGAACCGCCATTGCCCAGGTGGCAAGTGATGATGTTCAGCTCTTCAACCGGTTTGTTCAGCACTTTTGCCGCTTCCTGTGTGACGAAGAAGTGGCTGGTACCGTGCGCGCCGTAACGACGAACGCCGTGTTCTTTGTACAGGCTGTACGGCAGAGCATAGAGGTAAGACTCTTCCGGCATAGTCTGATGGAACGCGGTGTCGAATACAGCCACGTTTTTGTCTTTCAGATTAGGGAAGGATTTCAGCGCTTCTGCGATACCGATCAGGTGAGCCGGGTTATGCAGCGGTGCGAAAGAGGCAGAATCTTTGATGCCCTGAATAACGGAATCATCGATAACCACGGAGCTGGTGTACTTCTCGCCGCCGTGTACGATACGGTGACCAATAGCGGTCAATTGCGCAGACAATTCTGGTTTTTGTGCCAGAATAGTGTTAACGATAAAGTTCAGCGCTTCACTGTGAGCGGCGCCTGCACCTAAAGCCGCTTCTTGTTTACCGCCGTCCATTTTCCACTTGATACGTGCTTCTGGGAGATGGAAACATTCGGCTAAACCAGAGAGGTATTCTTCACCGTTTACTGCATCGATGATGGCAAATTTCAGTGAGGAGCTACCGCAGTTCAGAACCAGTACTAACTTACTCGACATGGAAGTACCTATTTATGATACGTGGCTAAAAAAACGTCAGGGAGTCATAGAGCGTAGCGCATGATGACACCGACGTTTATGATTAACATCATGCGCCATAGTCTTTTTGGGCACGATGGAATAAATACCTTTGAGTCTATGTCATTTTGCGTATTTTTCAGGCAATGGCATAATGTATGCCAATTTGACGACTCAATGATTTTGGACTACAGGCCTTACAGGCCGGCACAGGATACCTGAATGTGGGTATCAAAGACAAAATGTTTTGAACGATGTCCCTTGTAGTTGTTGTTTTGCACAAATTTTTTAATTTTTATATGTGAAGTTGAGGTAACCGCCATGTCGACACCGGATAATCGCTCCGTCAATTTTTTTAGCTTGTTTCGCCGGGGGCAGCACTATGCAAAGACGTGGCCAATGGAAAAGCGCCTTGCGCCCGTGTTTGTTGAGAACCGCGTGATCCGCATGACGCGTTACGCGATTCGTTTTATGCCGCCTATCGCCGTCTTCACCTTATGTTGGCAAATTGCGTTAGGGGGGCAGTTGGGCCCGGCCGTGGCGACTGCTCTGTTTGCGCTTAGCCTGCCGATGCAGGGGATGTGGTGGCTGGGAAAACGTTCCGTAACGCCGCTGCCGCCTTCAATTCTCAATTGGTTCTACGAAGTTCGGGGTAAATTGCAAGAAGCTGGGCAGGCGCTCTCTCCGGTGGAAGGAAAGCCGGATTACCAGGCGTTGGCTGACACGCTTAAGCGCGCCTTCAAACAACTGGATAAAACTTTCCTTGATGATTTGTAATTGACCCCTGATTACGCATATAAAAGAAGGCACAAGATGCCTTCTTTTTTTTCATCGCAGTAGTAGTGATACAGGAGTCCCAAATGGAAATGACCAACGCTCAACGTCTGATTTTGTCGAATCAGTACAAAATGATGACTATGCTCGATCCAACTAACGCCGAGCGTTATCGTCGTTTGCAGACGATTATTGAACGCGGTTACGGCTTGCAGATGCGTGAGCTGGATCGTGAGTTTGGTGAACTGACGGAAGAAACCTGTCGTACGATTATCGATATTATGGAGATGTATCACGCATTACATGTGTCCTGGACTAATCTTAAGGATGCGCAGGCTATTGATGAGCGTCGCGTGACCTTCCTCGGTTTTGACGCCGCAACGGAAGCCCGTTTCCTCGGGTACGTTCGTTTTATGGTCAATGTGGAAGGTCGTTACACCCACTTTGATGCGGGTACGCATGGCTTCAACGCCCAGACCCCAATGTGGGAAAAATATCAGCGTATGCTGAATGTTTGGCACTCTTGCCCGCGTCAGTATCACCTGAGCGCGAATGAAATTAACCAAATCATTAATGCCTGAGGGGGCGAGCGTGCAGTGCAAAGGTTTTCTGTTTGATCTGGATGGAACGCTGGTCGATTCCTTACCCGCAGTAGAGCGTGCGTGGTGCAACTGGGCCGATCGCTTCGGCCTCGATCACGCCGAGGTACTCGGCTTTATTCATGGCAAGCAGGCCATTACCTCCCTGCGACACTTTATGGTGGGCAAGTCTGAGGCAGAGATCGCCGCGGAATTTACCCGTCTGGAGCAGATCGAAGCGACGGAAACCGCCGGGATCACCGCGCTGCCGGGGGCAGTTGATTTACTCAACCATCTCAATAAAGCGGGTATTCCATGGGCGATTGTGACCTCCGGCTCCATGCCGGTCGCACGGGCGCGCCATCGTGTTGCTGGGCTTCCTGCTCCAGAAGTGTTTGTCACCGCTGAGCGGGTAAAAAGAGGGAAGCCAGAGCCAGACGCGTATCTGTTAGGCGCTCAACTTCTGGGTCTGGCGCCGCAGGAATGTGCAGTGGTGGAAGATGCCCCCGCCGGGGTGCTCTCAGGACTGGCTGCTGGGTGTCATGTCATCGCGGTTAACGCGCCAGCGGATACGCCGCGTCTGGACGAGGTTGATTTTTCGCTGACCAGTCTGGAACATATTTCTGTGACCAAACAACCCAACGGAAATGTGGTCGTTATAAGAAATACCTGATCATGATTTAGCCCCAGATTGTTGGGGCTTTTTTATGGCAGAATCAGCCCATCCCTCTCATTTAACAAGGATATGTTGTGAACGGTGAATTGATATGGGTTCTCTCATTGCTGGCGATTGCCGTCGTCTTGTTTGCAACTGGCAGAGTGCGTATGGACGCGGTCGCTTTGCTGGTCATTATTGCCTTTGTTCTGAGCGGAACATTGAGCATCACAGAGGCTTTTTCCGGGTTCAGCGATCCTAACGTTATTTTGATAGCGGCTTTATTCATTATCGGCGACGGCCTGGTGCGTACCGGCGTGGCGACGGTAATGGGTGCCTGGCTGGTGAAGGTCGCTGGCAGCAGTGAAGTTAAAATGCTGGTGTTGCTGATGATAACCGTAGCCGGACTCGGTGCCTTCATGAGTTCGACCGGTGTGGTCGCCATCTTTATTCCGGTTGTCTTAAGCGTTTCCATGCGCATGCAAATCTCCCCCTCACGCCTGATGATGCCATTGAGCTTTGCCGGATTGATAAGCGGCATGATGACGCTGGTGGCAACGCCGCCGAACCTGGTCGTCAACAGTGAATTGTTACGTGAAGGACTTAACGGTTTTAGCTTTTTTAGCGTAACCCCACTGGGACTGGTGGTGTTGGTACTCGGCATAATTTATATGCTGGTGATGCGTTTTATGCTGAAAGGCGAAGACTCCGGGCAGCCGGGAGACGGCTGGAAGCGCCGGACCTTTCGCGATCTGATCAAAGAATATCGCCTGACAGGGCGTGCCCGTCGCCTGGCGATTCGCCCGGGTTCTCCCATGATTGGCCAACGTCTGGATGACCTGAAATTGCGTGAACGCTACGGGGCAAACGTGATTGGTGTTGAACGCTGGCGGCGTTTTCGCCGCGTGATTGTCGATGTTAACGGGGTTTCTGAGTTCCGTGCCCGTGACGTATTGCTGATCGATATGTCAGCGGCCGACGTTGACCTGCGTGAGTTTTGCAGCGAGCAACTGTTGGAGCCGATGGTGCTGCGTGGTGAATACTTCTCCGAGCAGGCGCTTGATGTGGGTATGGCCGAGATTTCATTGATTCCTGAATCGGAATTGATCGGCAAAACGGTACGGGAAATCGCTTTTCGTTCGCGTTACGGGCTTAATGTCGTCGGACTGAAGCGTGATGGTACGGCACTGGCCGGAGCGGTGGTTGATGAACCACTACTGATGGGCGATATCATTCTGGTGGTGGGCAACTGGAAACTCATCACTTTGTTGGGGCAAAAAGGGCGCGATTTCGTGGTGCTGAATATGCCCGTGGAAGTCAGTGAAGCTTCTCCGGCGCACAGCCAGGCGCCGCATGCGATTTTCTGTCTGGTGCTGATGGTCGCGTTAATGCTCACCGATGAAATCCCTAATACAGTTGCCGCGATTATCGCCTGTTTGCTGATGGGAAAATTCCGCTGCATCGATGCCGAAAGCGCCTACAAAGCCATTCACTGGCCAAGTATTATTTTGATTGTCGGAATGATGCCTTTTGCGCTGGCATTACAAAAAACGGGCGGCGTCGATCTGGTGGTTAAAGGGCTAATGGACGTTGGTGGAGGGTACGGCCCGTATATGATGCTGGGCTGTCTGTTCGTGCTGTGCGCGACCATTGGGTTATTTATCTCTAACACTGCGACGGCGGTACTGATGGCGCCGATTGCGCTGGCGGCAGCAAAGTCGATGGGCGTTTCGCCGTATCCTTTTGCAATGGTGATTGCGATGGCGGCTTCCGCAGCCTTTATGACGCCAGTTTCTTCACCGGTAAACACACTGGTACTCGGGCCGGGTAACTACAGCTTTAGCGATTTCGTAAAAATTGGCGTGCCGTTTACCATCATTGTGATGGTGGTGTGCGTGGTGATGATCCCGATGCTGTTTCCGTTTTGATTTTTATGTGCCGGATGGCGGCTAACGCCTCATCCGGCCTACAAAGGCAATGTCGCCGCAAACTTACAATGGAGAATCCTGACTGATTTCATCTAATGAGAGGTGAAAACTCGGGACGAATACGTCCATAAAGTAGTCCATCTCTTCGCTGCGTCGTGACTCCAGCGTTTTTTCCAGACGTGTTTTCGCCAGCAGAAATTCGTTGTTACCGGCAGAGAGTTCTTCCAGGCACTTCAGATACGCGCACAGGGCATCGGCCTGTTTAACAATCGACCTCTCTTCTTCACTTAAGGCATGTTCATCAATGAGCGGCGCAAAAATATCGCGCAGCTCATCGGGAACCATATCGACCAGTTTTTGTTGGGCAATTTTCTCTATCGCTTTATATTCTTGGGCAATCTGCGAGTTGAAATATTTCACTGGGGTAGGGAGATCGCCGGTTAACACCTCTGACGCATCGTGATACATCGCCAGCAGGGCAATACGCTCAGCATTAACCTGACCACCAAATTTACGGTTTTTAATTGCGGCCAGCGCATGGGCAACCATGGCAACCTGCAGACTGTGTTCGGACACGTTTTCGGTGCGCACGTTGCGCATCAGCGGCCAGCGGTTAATGAGTTTCAGACGGGAGAGGTGGGCAAAAAAGTGGCTCTGCTTCATAACGACCCTTACTCAGTGACTTCAGTAACGGTATTTTGCGCAGAGAGTGCTACCGGATGCAAACCCGGCAGCACTTTGCGTGGTTACAGCTGGCGATATCCTGACAGGAAACGCTCAAATTTACTCAGCGACATTTCGATATCGTCAATACGCGGTAGCGTGACGATGCGGAAATGATCCGGCCACGGCCAGTTGAATGCCGTCCCCTGGACCAGCAGTACTTTTTCCTGCAACAGGAAGTCGAGTACCATTTTCTGGTCGTCATGAATATTGAAGCGTTTAGCATCAATTTTCGGGAACATATACAGCGCACCGCGCGGTTTTACGCAAGAGACGCCGGGGATGTCATTAAGCAGTTCCCAGGCGCGGTTACGTTGCTCATACAGACGCCCGCCTGGCATGATGAATTCGCTGATGCTCTGATATCCACCCAGTGCGGTCTGAATGGCATGTTGTGCCGGAACGTTGGCACAAAGGCGCATAGAAGCCAGCATCTCAAGGCCTTCGATATACCCTTTGGCATGTTTCTTCGGTCCGTTCAATACCATCCAGCCCTGGCGGAAACCGGCAACACGATAGGTTTTTGACAGGCCGTTAAAGGTAATAGTCAGCAGGTCAGGGGCCATTGCCGCAATCGAGTGGTGCTCGGCGTCATCGTAAAGAATTTTGTCGTAAATCTCGTCCGCAAAGATGATGAGATTGTTTTGGCGGGCAATCTCAACAATCTCCATCAGCAGCTCTTTAGAATACACCGCGCCAGTAGGGTTGTTTGGGTTGATGATGACGATCCCACGGGTACGCGGCGTAATTTTGGCGCGGATATCATCCAGGTCCGGGAACCAGTCTGACGATTCGTCACACAGGTAGTGCACGGCATTACCACCAGAGAGCGAAACCGCCGCCGTCCACAGTGGATAATCAGGTGCAGGAACCAGCATTTCGTCCCCACTGTTTAGCAATGCCTGCATGGCCTGCACAATCAATTCAGATACGCCGTTACCGATATAGATATCTTCCACGGTTACGTCGCGCATCCCACGGGCCTGGTAATGCTGCATGATTGCTTTGCGGGCTGAATAAAGGCCTTTGGAATCGCAATATCCTTGCGCAGTTGGCAAATTGCGGATCACATCCACCAAAATTTCATCTGGCGCTTCAAACCCGAAAGGCGCAGGGTTGCCGATGTTCAGTTTCAGAACTTTGTTGCCTTCTTCTTCCAGGCGCTTTGCTTCCTTCAGAACCGGGCCGCGAATGTCATAACAGACGTTTTCTAATTTGCTGGATTTTTCAATGGGGGACATGAACGTTGACCTTTTTAGCTGTGAATGCCACTCCCTGCCGTGGAAGTCAGCCCAGCACAATGTACTCCCACGACGGTGAGTTTTGAAGGGTCTTTAGTAGAAGATTTTGGAAAGCAGGAGGATTATAATTCACTGTTAATAACTAAATAATGTGATTTTTGTAGAGTAATAATCTGGATTGTTGTGTTTTTTGTGGTTTATATTTTGCTTTGTTAGTGTGGGTGTGGTGATTTGTCTGGTCGAAAAAAGTTAGACCTGTAAAGAAAAAGGTAGCCGAGATCTCAGCTGAATGGCGTAATTCGAAAATACTGAGGTTTTGCCTGCGAAATCTGTTATCGGTCTGATCCCTGCGTGATGCGGTGTGAATCCATTGTTAAGCATAATTAATGAATTGAGAGATTCTTAATTAATTATTATTTATTATTTAAACGACATCAAATTGAGTGGGCCAATAATACGAAAACCGTTGCGCTGACATAACACCAATTTGCCCGGAATTATTCGCGATAACACTTATAAATATAGTGGTTTTAGGTTAAGATAACTCCTATGAAATGGTGTGTAGTACGAATTTTACGATAATTCAAATGTTTGTTGGTTGTTCCTAACATCCTGAAAAGTTAGTTTTTAATGTGTAAATTATTGTTCGTTAACTATTTTTTAAATTTACAAAATTTACATGTTTCCCATTAGTCAGAATCATCCAGCAGCTAAAAATACGGCTCTTTCTCGTTGCTATATTCCGATGAATATCACGGGTATTAAAATAGCTCAGAAAGAGAATTGTTTCGTTTGTTAAACCAAATACATCCTTATTTTCACTTGGTTACACTAAGCGAAACTGAAGGGAGGCACATTACAAATGGAGTTGTTTGATTCTGAATGCACAGCATTAACCCGGTATGACCCGCGAGTAAGTGAAAAACTATGATAAATGCAAATCGTCCGATAATTAACCTCGACCTCGATCTGCTGAGAACCTTTGTTGCTGTTGCCGACCTGAATACCTTTGCGGCTGCGGCAGCTGCGGTATGTCGAACTCAGTCTGCGGTAAGTCAGCAAATGCAGCGTCTTGAACAACTTGTGGGGAAAGAGTTGTTCGCGCGCCATGGACGCAACAAACTGCTGACCGAACATGGTATCCAGCTGTTGGGTTACGCCAGGAAAATACTGCGATTTAATGATGAGGCATGCTCATCATTGATGTTTAACAATCTTCAGGGGGTGTTAACTATCGGTGCTTCTGATGAATCCGCCGATACCATACTCCCTTTTCTGCTTAACCGTATAAGTTCGGTTTATCCGAAACTTGCACTGGATGTCAGAGTGAAACGCAACGCCTACATGGTGGAGATGCTTAAGTCGCAAGAAGTGGATTTAGTGGTCACCACTAACCGACCTGGCGATTTTGAGTGCCTGAATTTGCGGACTTCACCGACGCACTGGTATTGCGCAGCCGAATATATCCTGCAAAAAGGGGAACCGGTGCCGTTAGTTCTGCTGGACGATCCCAGCCCGTTTCGCGATATCGTGCTGGCGACGTTGAATGCCGCACAGATCCCGTGGCGTCTGGCTTATGTCGCTTCAACATTGCCTGCGGTCCGCGCGGCGGTAAAAGCAGGGCTGGGCGTTACTGCCCGTCCTGTCGAAATGATGAGCCCGGATTTACGCGTACTGGGTGCGGCAGACGGATTACCACCTCTGCCTGATACCGAGTATCTGCTGTGCAGCGATCCGGCCACGCAAAATGAATTAGCTCAGGTTATCTTTAAGTCGATGCAGACATATCAAAATCCTTGGCAATACAATCAGTTTACCCCTGAAGGGGGAGATGACTCGCTGATTGTTGAAGGCGACTTTGAGTAAAGCGTCACAAAAAAACGTTTTAAAATGTAAGTGTAAAAAAGAGCCACTGATGATGAAAAAACATCCAGCGGCTCTTTTTTTATGCAAATATTACTGCTTTCTGTTCATTCATATACTAAAACTTAACAAAATCAGCAGGTAAAAAAACAGACTGACAATAGGATGAAAAATAATCAGCTGAGTTGCTAAATGTTTCCATGTTAAAAAACTAGAGAAATTGTTGCTGTTTTTTATGGTGAATTAACAAAAGCGTGTCACAGATCAAGAAAATACTCCCATTTAGGGGGAGGCATCTGGGTGAATTCCTGTCAAAATAGACGTGTATTATCTTTTTTACTTCACTACGGACACGATTCAACAACATTAAAAATGACCGATGATGCAATCGAAGTGGGTCTAAAGAGCACTTTATGTTAATGAAGTTGGAACAGTGTAAAATAATGTGAGGAAACTTTTGTTAAAGTTGACAAAAGGTTATAGAAAGGAGTAAAAAACCCCATCAATTAGCTGTATAAAATGATTTTTCACAGTGATTGTAAGGTTTTTTTATTCCTCCCCATGAATCGATGTGGCGTTCATCTGCCGAAAAGAGCAGAGAATTTGGCGCTACTTTTGATGAGTAAGCAATGAGTATGTCAACATCCACTGAAATCATCGCTCATCACTGGGCATTCGCTATCTTTCTTATCGTTGCCATTGGCCTGTGCTGCCTGATGCTCGTCGGCGGCTGGTTTTTAGGGGGTCGCGCACGCGCGAGATCTAAAAACGTGCCGTTTGAATCAGGTATCGACTCGGTCGGCACCGCCCGCCTGCGCCTGTCTGCCAAGTTTTATCTGGTAGCCATGTTCTTCGTTATCTTCGACGTTGAAGCGCTGTATCTGTTCGCATGGTCAACTTCTATCCGTGAAAGCGGTTGGATTGGCTTTGTGGAAGCTGCAATTTTTATTTTTGTGTTACTGGCAGGTCTGGTTTATCTGGTGCGTATTGGCGCGCTGGACTGGACGCCCGCGCGTTCACGCCGCGAGCGTATGAACCCGGAAACGAACAGTATCGCTAATCGTCAACGCTAACCGCGAGGCATTAAGATGGATTATACGCTCACCCGCATAGATCCTAACGGTGAGAACGACCGTTACCCCCTGCAAAAACAGGAGATCGTAACCGACCCCCTGGAACAAGAAGTTAACAAAAACGTGTTCATGGGCAAACTGCATGACATGGTTAACTGGGGCCGTAAAAACTCAATTTGGCCATATAACTTTGGCCTTTCCTGCTGCTACGTTGAGATGGTGACCTCGTTTACCGCCGTGCACGATGTGGCCCGTTTTGGTGCGGAAGTACTGCGTGCATCGCCGCGTCAGGCTGACCTGATGGTCGTAGCCGGAACCTGCTTTACCAAAATGGCACCAGTTATTCAGCGCCTCTACGATCAGATGCTGGAACCGAAATGGGTTATTTCCATGGGCGCATGCGCCAACTCCGGCGGTATGTACGACATCTATTCTGTGGTGCAGGGCGTTGATAAATTTATTCCGGTCGATGTGTACATCCCGGGATGTCCGCCGCGCCCAGAAGCGTATATGCAGGCTCTGATGCTGCTGCAAGATTCCATTGGCAAAGAACGCCGTCCGCTCTCCTGGGTGGTTGGCGATCAGGGCGTTTATCGCGCCAATATGCAGTCAGAACGCGAGCGTAAACGCGGCGAACGTATTGCTGTAACGAATCTTCGTACACCAGACGAGATTTAATTTGCGCCTGTCGGCAGCAGCACTTCCTTCGCTTATCACTACATAAATAGCGCGAAGCACTGCCGACCACCACGGACCATTTGCAATGGTGAACAATATGACCGACTTAACCGCGCAAGACGCCGTATGGCAAACACGGGATCACCTTGATGACCCGGTCATTGGCGAACTGCGCAACCGTTTTGGGCCGGATGCCTTTACCGTTCAGGCGACTCGCACCGGGGTACCCGTTGTTTGGGTCAAGCGTGAACAATTACTGGAAGTTGGCGATTTCTTAAAGAGACTGCCGAAACCTTACGTCATGCTGTTTGACTTACACGGCATGGACGAACGTCTGCGTACGCACCGCGAAGGGTTACCTGCCGCGGATTTTTCCGTTTTCTATCACCTGATTTCCATTGAACGCAATCGCGATATCATGCTCAAGGTGGCTTTGTCTGAAAACGATCTGCGCGTACCGACTTTCACCAAACTGTTCCCGAACGCCAACTGGTACGAGCGTGAAACCTGGGAAATGTTTGGCATCGATATCGAAGGTCACCCGCACCTGACGCGTCTGCTGATGCCGCATACCTGGGAAGGTCATCCGCTGCGTAAAGACTACCCGGCGCGTGCGACCGAATTTGATCCGTTTGAGCTGACTAAAGCCAAACAGGATCTGGAAATGGAAGCGCTGACCTTCAAACCTGAAGATTGGGGTATGAAGCGTAGTACCGAAAACGAGGACTTCATGTTCCTCAACCTCGGTCCTAACCACCCGTCTTCTCACGGTGCTTTCCGTATTGTGCTGCAGCTTGATGGCGAAGAAATCGTCGACTGCGTACCTGACATCGGCTACCACCACCGTGGCGCTGAAAAGATGGGTGAACGTCAGTCCTGGCACAGCTACATTCCGTACACCGACCGTATTGAGTACCTCGGCGGCTGCGTAAACGAAATGCCTTACGTACTGGCCGTTGAGAAGCTGGCTGGTATCACCACACCGGATCGCGTCAACGTGATTCGCGTGATGTTGTCCGAACTGTTCCGTATCAACAGCCACCTGCTGTACATCTCCACGTTCATTCAGGACGTCGGCGCGATGACCCCGGTCTTCTTCGCCTTTACCGACCGTCAGAAAATCTATGACGTGGTGGAAGCGATCACCGGTTTCCGTATGCACCCGGCCTGGTTCCGTATCGGCGGTGTGGCACACGATCTGCCGCGCGGTTGGGACAAGCTGCTGCGTGACTTCCTCGACTGGATGCCAAAACGTCTGGATTCTTACGAGAAAGCCGCACTGCGTAACACCATCCTGAAAGGCCGTTCGCAGGGCGTTGCCGCTTACGGTAAGAAAGAAGCGCTGGACTGGGGTTGTACCGGTGCTGCGCTGCGCGCGACCGGTATTGATTTCGACGTGCGTAAAGCGCGTCCGTACTCTGGTTACGAAAACTTTGACTTTGAAGTCCCGGTTGGCGGCGGCGTTTCTGACTGCTATACCCGCGTGATGCTGAAAGTTGAAGAGCTGCGCCAGAGTCTGCGCATCCTTGAGCAGTGCCTCAATAACATGCCGGAAGGCCCGTTCAAAGCGGATCACCCGCTGACGACGCCGCCGCCGAAAGAGCGCACGCTGCAACATATCGAAACCCTGATCACCCACTTCCTGCAGGTTTCGTGGGGTCCGGTTATGCCGGCAAACGAGTCCTTCCAGATGGTGGAAGCGACCAAGGGTATCAACAGTTACTACCTGACCAGCGATGGCAGCACCATGAGTTACCGTACCCGTATCCGTACCCCGAGCTATGCGCACCTGCAGCAGATCCCGGTAGCGGTACGTGGCAGCCTGGTGTCCGACTTAATCGTCCATCTGGGTAGTATCGATTTTGTTATGTCAGATGTGGACCGCTAATTATGCACGAGAATCAACAACCACAAACCGAGGCTTTTGAGCTGAGTGCGGCTGAGCGTGAAGCGATTGAGCACGAGAAGCACCACTACGAAGACCCGCGTGCGGCGTCCATTGAAGCGCTGAAAATCGTTCAGAAACAGCGTGGCTGGGTGCCGGATGGGGCGATCTATGCGATCGCTGATGTGCTGGGTATTCCGGCAAGCGACGTAGAAGGTGTTGCTACGTTTTATAGCCAGATCTTCCGCCAGCCGGTAGGTCGCCACGTGATCCGCTATTGCGACAGCGTGGTGTGCCATATCAACGGCTACCAGGGGATCCAGGCCGCGCTTGAGAAAAAACTCAACATCAAGCCGGGGCAGACGACCTTTGATGGTCGCTTTACGCTGCTGCCGACCTGTTGCCTGGGGAACTGCGATAAAGGGCCAAACATGATGATCGATGAGGATACTCACGCTCACCTGACCCCGGAAGGCATTCCCGAACTACTGGAGCGGTATAAATGAAAGACATTATCCGTACTCCCGAAACCCATCCGCTGACCTGGCGTCTGCGTGATGACAAACAGCCGGTCTGGCTGGACGAATACCGTAGCAAGAACGGCTACGAAGGTGCGCGTAAGGCCCTGACCGGGCTGTCACCGGACGAAATCGTTAATCAGGTAAAAGACGCTGGCCTGAAAGGGCGCGGCGGCGCGGGCTTTTCCACCGGTCTGAAGTGGAGCCTGATGCCGAAAGACGAATCCATGAACATCCGTTACCTGCTGTGTAACGCCGATGAAATGGAGCCGGGCACCTATAAAGACCGTCTGCTGATGGAACAGCTGCCGCACCTGCTGGTGGAAGGCATGCTGATTTCCGCGTTTGCGCTGAAAGCGTACCGTGGTTACATCTTCCTGCGCGGTGAATATATCGAAGCAGCCGTGCATCTGCGTCGCGCGATTGCCGAAGCGACCGAAGCCGGTCTGCTTGGCAAAAACATCATGGGCACTGGTTTCGACTTCGAACTGTTTGTCCACACCGGGGCAGGGCGTTACATCTGCGGTGAAGAAACCGCGCTGATCAACTCCCTCGAAGGTCGCCGTGCTAACCCGCGCTCCAAGCCGCCGTTCCCGGCAAGCTCTGGCGCATGGGGCAAACCGACCTGCGTAAACAACGTCGAAACCCTGTGTAACGTACCGGCTATCCTCGCGAACGGCGTGGAGTGGTACCAGAACATTTCGAAGAGCAAAGACGCGGGCACCAAGCTGATGGGCTTCTCTGGTCGCGTGAAGAATCCTGGCCTGTGGGAACTGCCTTTCGGTACTACCGCGCGTGAGATCCTCGAAGATTACGCGGGCGGCATGCGCGATGGACTGAAGTTTAAAGCCTGGCAGCCAGGCGGTGCAGGGACTGACTTCCTGACCGAAGCACACCTCGATCTGCCGATGGAATTCGAAAGCATTGGTAAAGCAGGTAGCCGTCTGGGCACCGCGCTGGCCATGGCTGTTGATCACGAGATTGGCATGGTTCCTTTGGTGCGTAACCTCGAAGAGTTCTTTGCCCGCGAGTCTTGCGGCTGGTGTACGCCGTGCCGTGACGGTCTGCCGTGGAGTGTGAAAATTCTGCGCGCGCTGGAGCGTGGCGAAGGCCAGCCTGGGGATATCGAGACACTTGAGCAACTGTGTCGTTTCCTCGGCCCGGGTAAAACCTTCTGTGCACACGCACCGGGTGCAGTGGAACCGCTGCAGAGCGCCATTAAATATTTCCGCGAAGAATTCGAAGCTGGCATCAAGCAGTCCTTCAGCAATACCCATCAGATTGGTGGTATTCAGCCGAACCTGCTGAAAGAGCGCTGGTGATTACAGGGTTAGCCCTGTGTCGCGATAAGAAATTCGATTAACGCTCGGTTACGACCGAGCCAACTGGAAGCATGCTGACTATGGCTACGATTCATGTAGACGGCAAAGAATATGAGGTCAACGGAGCGGACAACCTGCTGGAAGCTTGTCTGTCTCTCGGCCTTGATATTCCGTACTTTTGCTGGCACCCGGCGCTGGGAAGCGTCGGTGCTTGCCGCCAGTGTGCGGTGAAGCAATATCAAAACGCGGAAGACACGCGTGGTCGCCTGGTGATGTCTTGTATGACACCGGCCACCGAAGGCACCTTTATTTCTATTGATGACGAAGAAGCGAAACAGTTCCGCGAAAGCGTCGTGGAGTGGTTGATGACTAACCACCCGCACGACTGTCCGGTCTGTGAAGAGGGCGGCAACTGCCACCTGCAGGATATGACCGTCATGACCGGTCACAGCTTCCGTCGCTACCGCTTCACGAAGCGTACTCACCGTAACCAGGACCTGGGGCCGTTCATCTCTCACGAAATGAACCGCTGCATCGCCTGCTATCGCTGCGTACGTTACTACAAAGATTACGCCGATGGCGCGGATCTGGGCGTCTATGGCGCACATGACAACGTCTACTTTGGCCGCCCGGAAGACGGTACGCTCGAAAGTGAGTTCTCCGGTAACCTGGTAGAAATTTGCCCGACCGGCGTCTTCACCGATAAAACGCACTCTGAGCGTTATAACCGTAAATGGGACATGCAGTTTGCGCCGAGCATCTGCCAGCAGTGTTCCATCGGCTGTAACACCAGCCCGGGCGAACGCTATGGTGAACTGCGTCGTATCGAAAACCGTTATAACGGTACCGTTAACCACTACTTCCTCTGCGACCGTGGTCGTTTTGGCTATGGTTACGTGAACCTGAAAGACCGTCCGCGTCAGCCAGTACAGCGTCGTGGCGATGACCTGATCACGCTCAACGCCGAGCAGGCGATGCAGGGCGCGGCAGATATTCTGCGTCAGTCGAAGAAAGTAATTGGTATCGGCTCCCCGCGCGCCAGCGTTGAAAGTAACTTCGCGCTGCGTGAACTGGTGGGTGCGGATAACTTCTATACCGGTATCGCCCAGGGCGAGCAGGAACGTCTGCAACTGGCACTGAGCGTGCTGCGTGACGGCGGGATTCATACTCCGGCACTGCGCGAAATCGAATCTTATGATGCGGTTCTGGTGCTGGGCGAAGATGTCACCCAGACCGGCGCACGCGTTGCGCTGGCAGTGCGTCAGGCGGTGAAAGGTAAAGCGCGTGAAATGGCGGCGGCACAGAAAGTGGCTGACTGGCAGATCGCAGCAATCCTTAACATCGGCCAGCGTGCTAAGCACCCGCTGTTCGTTACCAACGTCGATAACACCCGTCTGGATGACATCGCCGCATGGACCTATCGTGCACCGGTTGAAGATCAGGCGCGTTTAGGTTTCGCTATCGCTCATGCGCTGGATAACAACGCTCCGGCGGTTGACGGTATCGACCGTGACCTGCAGAACAAAATTGACGTTATCGTTCAGGCACTGGCCGGGGCGAAGAAACCACTGATTATTTCCGGCACCAACGCCGGTAGCGCCGAAGTGATTCAGGCGGCTGCCAACGTGGCGAAGGCGCTGAAAGGCCGTGGCGCAGACGTCGGCATCACCATGATTGCTCGCTCTGTTAACAGCATGGGCCTGGGTATGATTGGCGGTGGTTCCCTTGACGATGCGCTGACCGAGCTGGAAACAGGTCGTGCTGACGCCGTTGTGGTGCTGGAGAATGACCTGCATCGCCATGCTTCAGCAACGCGTGTGAACGCTGCGCTGGCGAAAGCACCGCTGGTACTGGTCATTGACCATCAGCGTACGGCAATTATGGAAAACGCTCATCTGGTGCTTTCCGCCGCAAGCTTCGCCGAAAGCGATGGTACGGTGATTAACAACGAAGGCCGCGCTCAGCGTTTCTTCCAGGTCTACGACCCGTCCTACTACGACAGTAACACCGTGATGCTGGAAAGCTGGCGCTGGCTGCACTCGCTGCACAGCACCGTGCAGAGCCGCGAAGTGGACTGGACGCAGCTCGACCACGTTATCGACGCGGTCGTTGAGAAGCTGCCGCAACTGGCGGGTATCAAAGATGCCGCTCCGGACGCAAGCTTCCGTATCCGTGGACAGAAATTGGCACGTGAACCGCACCGCTACAGCGGTCGTACCGCAATGCGCGCCAACATCAGCGTACACGAACCGCGCCAGCCGCAGGACAAAGACACTATGTTCGCCTTCTCTATGGAAGGGAACAACCAACCGTCTGCGCCGCGTTCACAAATTCCGTTTGCCTGGGCTCCGGGCTGGAACTCCCCACAGGCGTGGAACAAGTTCCAGGATGAAGTGGGCGGTAAACTGCGTCATGGCGATCCGGGCGTGCGTCTGATCGAAGCTTCTGCAGATGGTATGGATTACTTCACTACCGTTCCGGCGAGCTTCCAGGCTCAGGATGGTCAGTGGCGTATAGCGCCGTACTACCATCTGTTTGGCAGTGACGAAATGTCCCAGCGTGCGCCAGTCTTCCAGACTCGCATGCCGCAGCCGTACATCAAACTCAACCCGGCTGATGCCGCGAAGTTGGGTGTTAATGCCGGTACGCGCGTTTCTTTCAGCTACGATGGCAACACGGTTACGCTGCCGGTTGAAATCGCTGAAGGATTAACGGCAGGGCAGGTTGGTTTGCCGATGGGTATGCCTGGCATCGCGCCGGTTCTGGCAGGTGCGCGTCTTGAGGATCTGCAGGAGGCACAACAATGAGTTGGATTACACCCGATCTGATTGAGATCCTGCTGAGCATTCTCAAAGCGGTCGTGATCCTGCTGGTGGTGGTCACCTGCGGGGCATTCATGAGCTTTGGCGAACGTCGTCTGCTGGGTCTGTTCCAGAACCGTTACGGACCGAACCGTGTTGGCTGGGGCGGTTCGCTCCAGCTGGTTGCGGACATGATCAAGATGTTCTTTAAAGAAGACTGGATCCCGAAATTCTCGGATCGCGTCATCTTTACCCTGGCACCGATGATCGCCTTCACCTCGCTGCTGCTGGCTTTCGCCATCGTGCCGGTGAGTCCGAACTGGGTGGTTGCTGACCTGAACATCGGGATCCTGTTCTTCCTGATGATGGCGGGCCTCGCGGTATACGCGGTGCTGTTCGCTGGCTGGTCCAGTAACAACAAATACTCCCTGCTCGGTGCGATGCGTGCGTCTGCGCAGACGCTGAGCTACGAAGTGTTCCTCGGGCTTTCCCTGATGGGCGTGGTGGCGCAGGCCGGTTCATTTAACATGACCGACATCGTCAACAACCAGGCTGATATCTGGAACGTTATTCCGCAGTTCTTTGGTTTTGTCACCTTTGCCATCGCGGGCGTGGCGGTGTGCCACCGTCACCCGTTTGACCAGCCAGAAGCCGAGCAGGAACTGGCCGACGGTTACCACATTGAATATTCCGGTATGAAATTCGGTTTGTTCTTCGTGGGTGAATACATCGGTATCGTCACCATTTCTGCACTGATGGTTACCCTGTTCTTCGGTGGCTGGCATGGCCCGTTCTTACCGCCATTCGTCTGGTTCGCGCTGAAAACCGCGTTCTTCATGATGATGTTCATTTTGATTCGTGCGTCGTTACCGCGTCCTCGTTATGACCAGGTAATGTCCTTCGGCTGGAAAGTCTGTCTGCCGCTGACGCTCGTCAACTTGCTGGTAACGGCGGCTGTCATTCTCTGGCAGGCGCAATAAGGGACACAAAGACCATGACCTTAAAAGAATTGTTCGTAGGTTTCGGCACCCAGGTACGTAGTATCTGGATGATCGGCCTGCATGCGTTCGCGAAACGCGAAACGCAGATGTATCCGGAAGAGCCGGTCTATCTACCGCCCCGTTTTCGTGGTCGTATCGTTCTGACTCGTGATCCAGACGGTGAAGAGCGCTGCGTTGCCTGTAACCTGTGTGCGGTAGCGTGTCCGGTAGGCTGTATTTCTCTGCAAAAAGCAGAGACCAAAGACGGCCGCTGGTATCCGGAGTTTTTCCGCATTAACTTCTCACGCTGCATTTTCTGCGGCCTGTGCGAAGAAGCCTGTCCGACTACGGCTATTCAGCTGACTCCAGATTTCGAGCTGGGTGAGTACAAGCGCCAGGACCTGGTTTACGAGAAAGAGGATCTGCTGATCTCCGGTCCGGGCAAATACCCGGAATATAACTTCTACCGGATGGCAGGTATGGCAATCGACGGCAAAGATAAGGGTGAAGCAGAGAACGAAGCTAAGCCTATCGACGTCAAGAGCCTGTTACCGTAAGGAGAGGGGCAATGGAGTTCGCTTTTTATATCTGTGGCCTGATAGCCATTCTCGCAACCTTGCGGGTGATCACCCACACCAATCCGGTACACGCGTTGCTATACCTGATTATTTCGCTGCTGGCGATTTCTGGGGTGTTCTTCTCGTTAGGCGCTTACTTCGCTGGTGCGCTGGAAATTATCGTCTACGCGGGCGCCATCATGGTGCTGTTCGTGTTCGTGGTGATGATGCTCAACCTTGGTGGTTCTGAAATTGAACAGGAACGTCAGTGGCTGAAACCGCAGGTGTGGATTGGTCCGGCGATTCTGTCGGCCATTATGCTGGTGGTTATTGTTTACGCCATTCTGGGCGTTAACGATCAGGGCATCGACGGCACGCCAATTAGCGCGAAAGCAGTCGGTATTTCCCTGTTCGGACCGTATGTACTGGCGGTTGAACTGGCTTCGATGCTGCTGCTGGCGGGTCTGGTTGTGGCCTTCCACGTGGGGCGCGAAGAGCGTTCTGGTGAAGTGCTGAGCAATCGCACCGATGACCGCGCGAAAAGAAAAACGGAGGAGCACGCATGATCCCCTTACAACATGGACTGATCCTCGCTGCGATCTTATTCGTGCTGGGCTTAACCGGTCTGGTTATCCGCCGCAATCTGCTGTTTATGCTGATCGGACTGGAAATCATGATTAACGCCTCCGCGCTGGCCTTTGTGGTCGCCGGAAGCTACTGGGGCCAGACCGATGGTCAGGTGATGTATATTCTCGCCATCAGCCTTGCGGCTGCCGAAGCGAGCATTGGGCTTGCGCTGTTGCTGCAACTTCATCGCCGTCGCCAGAACCTGAACATCGATTCAGTAAGTGAGATGCGTGGATGAACATGCTTGCCTTAACCATTATTCTGCCATTTATTGGCTTTGTATTACTGGCGTTTTCTCGTGGTCGTTGGTCAGAAAATCTGTCCGCTACCGTGGGTGTCGGGTCGATCGGTCTGGCCGCGCTGGTGACTGCGTTTGTTGGCGTTGATTTCTTTGCCAATGGCCAGCAGGCTTACAGCCAGCCGCTGTGGACGTGGATGTCAGTCGGCGACTTCAACATCGGCTTCAACCTGGTGCTGGACGGCCTGTCGCTGACCATGCTCTCCGTGGTGACCGGCGTTGGTTTCCTGATCCACATGTTCGCCTCCTGGTATATGCGCGGAGAAGAGGGCTATTCTCGTTTCTTCGCCTACACCAACCTGTTTATCGCCAGCATGGTGGTTCTGGTACTGGCGGATAACCTGCTGCTGATGTACCTCGGCTGGGAAGGCGTGGGCCTGTGCTCCTATCTGCTGATTGGTTTCTACTACACCGATCCGAAGAATGGCGCTGCGGCAATGAAAGCCTTCGTGGTAACCCGCGTTGGTGACGTATTCCTGGCGTTCGCGCTGTTCATCCTCTACAACGAGCTGGGCACGTTGAACTTCCGCGAAATGGTGGAACTGGCGCCTGCGCACTTTGCAGACGGTAACAACATGCTGATGTGGGCAACCCTGATGCTGCTGGGCGGTGCGGTCGGTAAATCTGCACAGCTGCCGTTGCAGACCTGGCTTGCTGATGCGATGGCCGGCCCGACGCCTGTCTCCGCGTTGATCCACGCCGCGACGATGGTTACCGCTGGTGTCTACCTGATAGCACGTACGCACGGCCTGTTCCTGATGACGCCTGAAATCCTGCACCTGGTGGGGATTATCGGTGCGATCACGCTGGTGCTGGCGGGTTTTGCTGCGCTGGTACAGACCGACATCAAACGCGTTCTTGCGTACTCCACCATGAGCCAGATTGGTTATATGTTCCTGGCTCTCGGCGTACAGGCGTGGGATGCGGCGATTTTCCACCTGATGACGCACGCCTTCTTTAAAGCGCTGCTGTTCCTGGCATCCGGCTCGGTTATCCTGGCTTGCCACCACGAACAGAACATCTTCAAGATGGGCGGGCTGCGTAAGTCAATTCCGCTGGTGTATCTCTGCTTCCTGATCGGTGGCGCGGCGCTGTCGGCTCTGCCGCTGATTACCGCTGGCTTCTTCAGTAAGGATGAGATTCTGGCCGGTGCAATGGCGAATGGTCATATTAATCTGATGGTTGCAGGTCTGGTCGGTGCATTCATGACCTCTCTGTACACCTTCCGTATGATTTTCATCGTGTTCCACGGTAAAGAACAAATTCACGCCCACGCAGGGAAGGGGATTACCCATCATCTGCCGCTGATTGTGCTGATGATCCTGTCCACCTTCGTTGGCGCGCTGATTGTGCCGCCGCTGCAGGGTGTACTGCCTGCGACGACCGAGCTTGAGCATGGTCGCGTCATGACGCTGGAAATTACCTCCGGTATCGTAGCGATTGCGGGCATCCTGATCGCAGCATGGCTGTGGCTGGGTAAACGCACGCTGGTGACGTCGATTGCGAACAGTGCGCCGGGCCGCCTGCTGGGTACCTGGTGGTATAACGCCTGGGGCTTCGACTGGCTGTACGACAAAGTGTTCGTCAAGCCGTTCCTGGGTGTTGCCTGGTTGCTGAAACGCGATCCGCTCAACTCAATGATGAACATTCCGGCGATCCTTTCCCGCTTTGCAGGTAAAGGCCTGCTGTTGAGCGAGAACGGTTATCTGCGCTGGTATGTTGCATCAATGAGCATCGGCGCCGTCGTTGTGCTGGCACTGTTGATGGTACTGCGTTGAGTTTGTTGGCTGGATGAACGATTGCCGGATGGCGCTGCGCTTATCCGGCCTACAAACCCAAAAATAATTTTTAGAATTCGTTGAAAATCTGTTCCTGATGTACAGGCGTCATCGGCGAAGTCAGACCGGAGACCGCCAGCGCAGAGCAACCGGAGCGTACTGAAGTACGTGAAGATTGCGAGCACTGCCGGGATTTGGGCTGACGAGTGAGATAGCCTGAGCAGGAGTAAATATAAGGGACATACTTAGCTATGTTATTACCCTGGTTGATATTAATTCCCTTTATCGGTGGCTTCCTGTGCTGGCAGACCGAACGCTTTGGCGTGAAGGTGCCGCGCTGGATCGCGCTGATTACCATGGGATTGACGCTGGCGCTTGGCCTGCAACTGTGGTTGCAGGGCGGCTATTCACTGACGCAATCCGCTGGCATTCCGCAGTGGCAGTCTGAATTTGTCCTGCCGTGGATCCCACGTTTTGGCATCTCTATTCATCTGGCTATCGACGGTCTGTCGCTGCTGATGGTAGTGCTGACCGGTCTGCTCGGTGTTCTGGCGGTACTTTGCTCCTGGAATGAAATCGAAAAATACCAGGGCTTCTTCCATCTGAACCTGATGTGGATCTTAGGCGGCGTGATCGGCGTGTTCCTTGCCATCGACATGTTCCTGTTCTTCTTCTTCTGGGAAATGATGCTGGTGCCGATGTACTTCCTGATCGCGTTGTGGGGCCATAAAGCCTCTGATGGTAAAACGCGTATCACTGCGGCGACCAAGTTCTTCATTTATACCCAGGCGAGTGGTCTGGTGATGTTGATTGCCATCCTGGCGCTGGTGTTTGTGCACTATAAAGCGACCGGTGTGTGGACCTTCAACTATGAAGAGCTGCTGAATACCCCGATGTCCCACGGTGTGGAATATCTGTTGATGCTGGGCTTCTTCATCGCCTTCGCGGTGAAAATGCCGGTGGTTCCGCTGCACGGCTGGTTGCCGGATGCGCACTCCCAGGCGCCGACCGCAGGTTCCGTTGACCTGGCGGGGATCTTGCTGAAAACCGCGGCTTACGGTCTGCTGCGCTTCTCTCTGCCGCTGTTCCCGAACGCGTCGGCTGAGTTTGCACCTATCGCAATGTGGCTGGGCGTTATCGGTATCTTCTACGGCGCGTGGATGGCCTTTAATCAGTACGATATCAAACGTCTGATCGCTTACACCTCCGTATCGCACATGGGCTTCGTACTGATTGCTATCTACACCGGCAGCCAGCTGGCGTACCAGGGTGCTGTTATCCAGATGATTGCGCACGGTCTGTCCGCAGCCGGTCTGTTCATTCTGTGTGGTCAGCTGTACGAACGTCTGCACACGCGTGATATGCGTATGATGGGCGGCCTGTGGGGCAAAATGAAATGGTTGCCTGCGCTGTCGATGTTCTTCGCAGTGTGTACGCTGGGTATGCCGGGTACAGGTAACTTCGTTGGCGAATTTATGATTCTGTTCGGCAGCTACCAGGTGGTTCCGGTCATTACCGTGATCTCGACCTTTGGTCTGGTGTTTGCCTCTGTTTACTCGCTGGCGATGCTGCATCGCGCTTACTTCGGTAAAGCGAAGAGCCAGATTGCCAGTGTTGAACTGCCAGGGATGTCGCTGCGTGAGCTGTTTATCATCCTGTTGCTGGTTGTGCTTCTGGTACTGCTTGGCTTCTATCCGCAGCCGATTCTGGATACCTCGCATTCTGCGATGAGCAACATCCAGCAGTGGTTTGTTAATTCCGTTACTACTACAAGGCCGTAAATCGCCATGACAATAACTCCACAACACCTGATTGCGCTGCTACCGCTGCTGATCGTCGGCTTGACGGTGGTGGTTGTGATGCTCTCCATTGCGTGGCGACGCAATCACTTCCTCAATGCCACGCTGTCGGTCATTGGGCTTAACGCCGCGCTTGTTTCGCTCTGGTTTGTTGGCCAGGCGGGCGCCATGGACGTCACCCCGCTGATGCGGGTTGACGGTTTCGCCATGCTCTACACCGGGCTGGTGCTGCTGGCGAGTCTTGCCACCTGTACCTTCGCTTACCCGTGGCTGGAAGGCTACGATGACAACCGGGAAGAGTTCTACCTGTTGGTGCTGATTGCCGCACTTGGCGGTATTCTGCTGGCTAACGCTAACCATCTGGCGGCGCTGTTCCTTGGTATTGAGCTGATCTCTCTGCCGCTGTTTGGTCTGGTTGGCTATGCGTTCCGTCAGAAACGTTCGCTGGAAGCCAGTATCAAATACACCATTCTGTCTGCCGCAGCGTCTTCCTTCCTGCTGTTCGGTATGGCGCTGGTGTACGCGCAGTCTGGTAATCTGTCGTTTGTTGCGCTCGGTAAGAGCCTCGGCGACGGCATGCTGCACGAACCGCTGCTGCTGGCGGGCTTCGGTCTGATGATTGTTGGCCTCGGCTTTAAACTCTCGCTGGTTCCGTTCCACCTGTGGACGCCAGACGTATACCAGGGCGCTCCTGCTCCGGTTTCCACTTTCCTGGCGACGGCGAGCAAAATCGCTATCTTCGGCGTGGTGATGCGTCTGTTCCTGTACGCACCGGTAGGGGATAGCGAAGCGGTACGTATCGTACTGGGCGTGATTGCCTTTGCTTCCATCATCTTCGGTAACCTGATGGCGCTGAGCCAGACCAATATTAAACGTCTGCTCGGTTACTCTTCTATCTCTCACCTCGGCTACCTGCTGGTGGCGCTGATTGCTCTGCAGAGCGGCGAGATGTCGATGGAAGCGGTTGGCGTTTACCTGGCCGGTTACCTGTTCAGCAGCCTCGGCGCGTTCGGTGTGGTCAGCCTGATGTCCAGCCCGTACCGCGGTCCGGATGCAGACTCTCTGTTCTCCTACCGTGGTCTGTTCTGGCATCGTCCGATCCTCGCGGCAGTGATGACGGTGATGATGCTGTCTCTGGCAGGTATCCCGATGACGCTGGGCTTTATCGGTAAGTTCTACGTACTGGCCGTCGGTGTACAGGCTAACCTGTGGTGGCTGGTTGCCGCGGTGGTGGTCGGTTCCGCGATTGGTTTGTACTACTACCTGCGTGTTGCGGTGAGCCTGTACTTGAGCGCACCGCAGCAGTTGAACCGCGATGCGCCGTCCAACTGGCAGTACAGCGCGGGCGGTATCGTGGTGCTGATTTCTGCTCTGCTGGTACTGGTGCTGGGTATTTACCCGCAACCGCTGATCAGCATTGTGCAGTTAGCGACTCCGCTGATGTAAACGAAATGCAGAAACGAAAAAACCCGCCTTGGCGGGTTTTTTTATGCGTGAAATACGGTCAGTTTAATAGCTGACGGCTCACCAGCGGACCGCTGATGCCTTTCGCTGTGCGATCCATCACTTCCTGGATCACTGAAGAAAGCTCATTGACTTCGAATTTGGCCACGTAGCCATCTGCTTTTACTCGGCGAACGTGATCTTCGTTCGCGCTACCGGAAAGCGAAGAGTGGATAACGACCGGGATTTTCTTCAGACGTTCGTCGGTTTTTATCTTACGGGTAAGCGTAAAACCGTCCATCTCCGGCATTTCGAGATCGGTGAGAACCAGAGCGATCTTCTCACTGACAGGCTTGCCCTCCGCCAGCGCTTCTGCGGAAAGCTGCTGTATTTTTTCCCACGCATCCTGACCTGTTACATGCATCAGATGCGGGATCTCCATGGCGTTAAGCCCTTTTTCCAGCATTGCGCGGGCCACTTTGGAATCATCAGCCACAATCGCCACCGCACCCGGCGTGATGTTGAATTTATTGGTTTTCAGATCGGTTGCGCGCAGGTCGTGGTTCGCCGGTACGATGTCGTACAGGATCTGCTCAACGTCGAGTACCAGCGCCAGGTTGTTGGTCTCTTTGTTGTCGTCCAGGCAAGCGATACTGGTGATATAGCGACCATTGACGGCTTTCTCGGCGGTATGCACCTGTTGCCAGTCCAGGCGCATAATATTTTCCACTGACTCCACCGCAAAAGCCTGGACGCTGCGGGCATATTCTGTGATCAACAGAATATTGAGTCCGGTCTCTGGCTTACAGCCCGCGACGGCGGGCAGGTCAATCACCGGGATCACCTGATCGCGAATGTTAACCATACCCAGTAACGGGGCCTTCATACCCGCCGGACGCGTAAAGGTCGGCATCGGCACGATTTCACGCAGCTTGAATACGTTGATGCCAAACAGCTCTGATTTCTGCTCCTCAACAGATTTGCCGAGGCGAAACAGCAGCAGTTCAAAACGGTTAGACAGGGTTAGGTTTGTCCTGTCATCAATATCTTTCTGGAAATTGTTCATCCTGTCCTCAGTGTGAAAGCCAGCCTTTCCACTGTTATCGGCACTGAGGCGGAAAAATAGAGCGTTAAACGGTGAAAATGGCGAAATCGTGAGCCAGTGCCGTGTCTGGAAATATTGCTTTGCACTCTTCGAGTAATCGCTGACAGCCTTTTTCATCGTAACGTGAGCTAACGTGGGTCATGATCAGGCGTCCCACTCCGGCCTCCAGCGCCAGCTTTGCGGCTTGTCGGGTCGAGCTGTGCCCGCGGCTGTTGGCTTTTTCCTCCATTGAGGCGTCCAGTGTGGTTTCATGTACCATCACATCCACACCTCGTGCCAGTTCAATGGCGGATGCGCAGGGTCCTGTGTCACCGAAAATAGCGACTGATTTTCCCCTGGTGGGCGGGGAAAGAAAATCGGCACCGTTAATCGCTCGACCATCCTCCAGCACGATGGTTTTTCCGGCTTTCAAATCCTGAAACCACGGGCCCGCTTTAACGCCTGCCGCCTTCAGGGCGCTAGCGTCAAGCGCACCCGGTTTGTCGTGCTCTTGAATGCGAAAACCGTAGCATTCCAGCGGATGCACCAGCGGGTACGCCGTTACTTTTCGCAGGCCGTCATCCACAATCTCACCCGCGGTAATTTCTACAATATCCAGAGGATAATCGGTCCAGGAGCCGCTCAGACGCAATGCGGTTTCGGTAAACTCTCGCAACCCTTTTGGCCCGTAGAGCGTCAGAGGCTGGACATTGCCGGCCATTGAGCGACTGCACAGTAGCCCCGGTAAACCAAACAGGTGATCGCCGTGCAGATGGCTGATAAAAATACGATCGAGTTTTCCTGGATTGAAAGGCGTGGTGAGCATCTGATGCTGCGTCCCTTCGCCGCAATCAAAAAGCCACAGCCCCGCCTGAGTCGGGTGTTGCAGATTCAGTAAAATTGCCGTTACATTGCGTGAGCGCGTGGGGACTCCCGCAGACGTGCCTAAAAATAGTAATTCCATCTTTGCGTTACACTTTTCGCCATCAATAAGGCAGGGTGTTCAGGTTATCACAACATAGGGGCAGACAATGATTCACTGGCAAGATCTCCACCATGCAAAGCTGAGTACCCAACAACTGTACGCACTACTTCAGCTACGATGCGCGGTGTTTGTAGTTGAGCAACAGTGTCCGTACCAGGATGTGGATGGCGATGACCTGGCTGGAGAGAATCGGCATATTCTGGGCTGGCATAACGATGAGCTGGTGGCGTATGCGAGGATTCTGAAAAGCGATGACGAGCTGGAGCCGGTAGTGATTGGTCGGGTGATTGTAAGCGAAGCGCTGCGTGGTGAAAAACTGGGGCAACAGCTAATGGCCCAGACGCTGGCATCCTGCGCGCAACACTGGCCGCACAAGGCGTTGTATCTGGGCGCGCAGGCGCATCTGCAATCATTCTATGCACGCTTTGGCTTTGTTCCGGTTACGGATATCTATGACGAAGATGGTATTCCACACGTCGGAATGGCGCGGGAAGCACATCAGGCGTAAACAGGCGCAATCAGTCCAGGTTGTCTATAGTTAGCGGGTACGTCAATAGAAAGGGAGAATATAATGTCTTTTCATTCTTATGAATCACGTATCGATGATGATCTGGAATTATTAAGTGAAACGCTGGAAGAGGTGCTGCGTTCTTCTGGCGACCCAGCAGATCAAAAATACCTTGAGTTAAAAGCGCGGGCAGAGCGGGCGTTAGAAGAGGTGAGAAATCGCGTCAGCCATGCTTCTGACAGCTACTATTACCGTGCGAAAAAAGCCGTTTGTCGGGCGGATGACTATGTGCACGAAAAACCCTGGCGAGGAATCGGCGTTGGCGCCACGGTCGGTTTAGTGATGGGATTATTGTTAGCGCGGCGATAAATTCCGTTCTGTCATCGCATTTGTACGTACTCCCTAACTGGGGGTACTGCTTTTTCTGCTCAGTACCCCGTATAATGAGAGGTTTTTAACAGGGAGAGGTCCGCGTGCATTCAATCACTACTGCGCTGGAAAGTCTGATGCGTCATTTATCGCAAGAGATGCCAGCAGCACCTGGAATTCGTATTTACGATATACCTTTCCCACTGAATGATGCGTTTGACGCTTTAGGATGGCTGGCCAGTCAACCCGTCTGGCCCCAGTTTTACTGGCAGCAGCGTAACGGCGATGAAGAAGCCGCCGTATTAGGGACCGTCGCCGCATTTTCCTCGCTGGAATCAGCCCAGCAATTTTTACATCAGCATGATAATCATCCCGACCTGCGCATCTGGGGCCTGAATGCCTTTGAGCCTCAGCGTGGTAATTTACTGCTGCCGCGGCTGGAGTGGCGACGTTGCGCCGGAGTGGCGAGCTTACGCTTACATCTCTATAGCGACGTGTCGCTACGTGAAGACGCTGCACAAGCGATCGCCTTCATCTCATCGCTTGCTCCCGTAAAACCGCTCCCTGCATTGCGTTTGAATTTGACGGGAGAACAGCACTGGCCGGAGAAAGCTGGCTGGATAGACCTGATAAAACTCGCCACTCAAACGATCGCAGGAGAAGACCTCGATAAGGTCGTGCTGGCGCGGGCGACCGATTTACAATTTTCTCAGTCGGTTAATGCCGCTGCCGTGATGGCTTCCAGCCGTCGCTTAAATCTGAACTGCTACCATTTCTTTATGGCATTCTCCGCCGACACCGCTTTTCTTGGCTCTTCTCCTGAACGTCTGTATCGACGACGTGATACGGCGCTGCGCACCGAGGCGCTGGCCGGAACCGTGGCCAATCACCCTGAGGATCATCGGGCCTGGCAATTGGGCGACTGGCTAATGAAAGATGATAAAAACCAGCGCGAGAATATGCTGGTGGTCGAAGATATTTGCCAGCGTCTGCAAGGCTGTACGCAAACTCTCGATGTGCTGCCACCGCAGGTGCTCAGGCTGCGTAAAGTGCAGCACCTGCGCCGTTGCATCTGGACGGAACTGAATCAGGCCGACGATATGCTTTGCCTGATGCAGCTTCAGCCCACGGCGGCAGTTGCCGGTATTCCGCGTGAGCTGGCGCGTGAATTCATCCAACAAAATGAACCCTTTGAACGCGAGTGGTATGCCGGTTCAGCGGGTTATCTTTCTTTGCGCCAAAGCGAGTTTTGTGTGTCATTGCGTTCAGCGAAAATTAGCGCAAACGTGGTACGCCTGTATGCCGGGGCAGGGATTGTACGTGGCTCAGATCCTGAGCAGGAATGGCAAGAAATAGACAATAAAGCGGCAGGGTTACGTACTTTATTACAGATGGAAGGATAGTGATTTCGTGTATATTTCCGATTCATATCAAAAATCCATTTATTCGATTCTCTATACTGTGTCGCAATATTGATACCGGACAATCTCATGTCAGTAAGCGCATTTAACCGACGCTGGGCGGCGGTCATTCTGGAAGCACTCACTCGCCACGGCGTCAGGCATGTCTGCATTGCCCCTGGCTCTCGTTCTACACCGTTGACGCTGGCGGCAGCGGAAAACCCCGCATTCATCCACCACACCCATTTTGACGAGCGCGGTCTTGGGCATCTGGCTTTAGGTCTGGCAAAAGTCAGCCGGCAGCCTGTCGCCGTGATTGTGACGTCCGGTACCGCGGTGGCGAATTTGTATCCCGCGTTGATCGAAGCGGGCCTGACCGGTGAAAAACTGATTTTACTTACCGCGGACAGACCGCCAGAGCTTATCGACTGTGGCGCGAACCAGGCGATTCGTCAGGCCGGAATGTTTGCCTCGCATCCATCGCAAACGCTCTCTTTACCGCGTCCGACTCAGGACATTCCGGCAAGCTGGCTGGTGTCCACGATTGATAATGCGTTAGCTGCCCTGCATAGCGGGGCGGTTCATATCAATTGCCCGTTTGCGGAACCGCTGTATGGCGATATGGACGAAACGGGGATTGCCTGGCAGCAGCGCCTCGGCGACTGGTGGCAGGACGATAAACCCTGGCTGCGAGAAGCGCGTCGGCTGGAAAGCGACAAACAACTCGACTGGTTTTTCTGGCGACAAAAACGCGGCGTAGTCATTGCGGGCCGCATGAGCGCGGAAGAAGGTAAGAAGGTTGCGCAGTGGGCGCAGACGTTAGGCTGGCCGCTGATTGGTGATGTTCTGTCGCAAACCGGACAACCGCTGCCGTGCGCCGACCTGTGGCTGGGAAATGCGAAAGCGGTAGCTGAATTGCAGCAGGCGCAGATTGTGGTGCAGCTTGGTAGCAGCCTGACCGGAAAACGTCTGCTGCAATGGCAGGCGAGCTGCGATCCGCAGGAATACTGGATTGTCGATAATATCGAAGGCCGCCTCGATCCGGCCCATCATCGCGGCCGCAGGTTGGTGGCGAAAGTTGGCGACTGGCTGGAGCTGCATCCGGCGGAGAAACGTCAGCCCTGGTGTATTGAGATCCCTCGTCTGGCGCAACAGGCCTGGCAGGCGGTAGAAGCCCGTCGTGAGGCGTTTGGTGAAGCGCAACTAGCCCACCGTATCCGCGACTATTTGCCGGAGCAGGGCCAGCTGTTTGTGGGTAACAGTCTGGTGGTGCGCCTGATTGATGCGCTGTCGCAGCTTCCGGCTGGTTACCCGGTCTATAGCAACCGTGGCGCGAGCGGTATTGACGGCCTGCTGTCAACGGCAGCAGGTGTACAGCGTGCCAGCGCGAAATCGACGCTGGCGATTGTTGGCGATTTATCTGCATTGTATGACCTGAATGCGCTGGCGTTATTGCGCCAGGTTTCTGCACCGTTTGTCCTGATAGTGGTCAATAATAACGGCGGGCAGATTTTTTCCCTGCTGCCGACGCCAGCCAGCGAACGCGAACGGTTCTATCTGATGCCGCAGAACGTACATTTCGAGCATGCTGCCGCCATGTTTAACCTTAAATACCAGCGCCCGGAAAACTGGGAGCAGCTGGAGAGCGCGTTGACTAACGCGTGGCGTACACCTGCGGCCACGATGATTGAGCTGGTGGTGAACGAAACTGACGGGGCGCAAACCTTGCAGCAACTGCTGGCGCAGGTAAGTCATCTATGATCCTGCATGCGCAGGCGAAAGAGGGGCAGACGGGATTTCCCTGGCTGGTTTTCCTGCACGGTTTCTCTGGCGATTGCCGGGAATGGCAGACGGTCGGCGAAGCGTTTCAGGATTATTCGCGGCTATACATCGACCTGCCGGGACACGGTGGCTCCGCTGACATCAGCGTGAGCGGGTTCGATGATGTCAGCGTTTTGTTGCGTAATACTTTACTTAGTTACAACATACTTAACTACTGGATGGTGGGATACTCTCTTGGCGGCAGAGTCGCGATGATGGCGGCCAGTCAGGAGATGCCAGGGCTTTGTGGTCTGGTGGTTGAAGGCGGACATCCCGGCCTGCAAAGCGAGGAGGCGCGCGTTCAGCGTCGTCTCTCGGATGGCCGCTGGGCTGCACGTTTTCGCGCAGAGCCGCTACGTGAGGTGTTTAATGACTGGTATCAACAGCCCGTTTTTTCCTCGCTGAACGCGAAACAAAGAGAGGCGCTGGTCGCACTGCGTAGCCAGAATAATGGGCAAACGCTGGCGGCAATGCTGGAGGCCACCTCGCTTGCCGTACAACCTGATTTACGTGCGCAACTCACGACGCGCACATTTCCGTTTTATTATTTATGTGGTGAACGTGACGAAAAATTCCGTGCTCTGGCGGCGGAAATATCAGTACCAAACCATGTGATTCGTAATGCCGGACACAACGCGCATCGGGACAACCCCGCGGGTGTAGTGGACTGTCTGGCTCAGATTCTGCGTCGCTGACTATAGGACATTTTATGATCTATCCTGATGAAACAATGCTTTACGCACCGGTAGAATGGCACGATTGCTCTGAAGGCTATACCGACATTCTTTACGAGAAATCCACCGACGGTATCGCAAAAATCACCATTAATCGTCCACAGGTACGCAATGCCTTCCGTCCGGTCACCGTGAAAGAGATGATCCAGGCGCTGGCGGATGCCCGCTATGATGACAACATCGGCGTAATTATTCTGACCGGTGCTGGCGACAAAGCGTTCTGCGCAGGCGGCGATCAGAAAGTGCGTGGTGACTACGGCGGATACCAGGATGACTCCGGTGTGCATCACCTGAACGTACTGGACTTCCAGCGCCAGATTCGTACCTGTCCGAAACCGGTAGTAGCGATGGTTGCAGGTTTCTCCATTGGCGGTGGCCATGTGCTGCACATGATGTGTGACCTGACCATTGCGGCTGAAAACGCCATCTTTGGTCAGACCGGCCCGAAAGTCGGTTCTTTCGACGGCGGTTGGGGCGCTTCCTACATGGCGCGCATCGTCGGTCAGAAAAAAGCGCGTGAAATCTGGTTCCTGTGCCGTCAGTACGATGCGAAACAGGCGCTGGATATGGGTCTGGTCAACACAGTGGTTCCGCTGGCGGATCTGGAAAAAGAGACCGTACGCTGGTGCCGTGAAATGCTGCAAAACAGTCCAATGGCGCTGCGCTGCCTGAAAGCCGCACTGAACGCCGACTGTGATGGTCAGGCTGGTCTGCAGGAGCTGGCAGGTAACGCCACTATGCTGTTCTATATGACGGAAGAAGGTCAGGAAGGCCGTAACGCCTTTAACCAGAAACGTCAGCCTGATTTCAGCAAATTCAAACGGAATCCGTAATGCGTAGCGCGCAGGTATACCGCTGGCAGATCCCCATGGACGCGGGGGTGATTCTGCGCGACAGGCGGTTAAAAACGCGTGACGGGCTGTACATTTGTCTTCGTGACGGCGAGAGCGAAGGGTGGGGAGAAATCTCCCCGCTGCCGGGCTTCAGTCAGGAAAGCTGGGAAGAGGCGCAAACTGAGCTGCTGGCCTGGGTGAAAGGCTGGTTGCAAGGGGATGGCTCCTTACCGCAACTGCCTTCGGTCGCCTTTGGCGTAAGCTGTGCGCTGGCCGAACTGGCTGGCGTATTGCCACTGGACGCAGACTATCGTGCTGCGCCGCTGTGTACCGGCGATCCTGACGATCTGGTGCTACAACTGGCGGATATGCCGGGTGAAAAAGTGGCGAAGATCAAGGTCGGTTTGTATGAAGCGGTCCGTGATGGCATGGTAGCCAATCTGCTGCTTGAGGCGATTCCGGAGCTGCATTTGCGACTTGATGCCAACCGGGCCTGGACGCCGTTGAAAGCGCAGCAGTTCGCAAAATACGTTAATCCAGAGTATCGCGGCCGCATTGCCTTCCTCGAAGAGCCGTGCAAAACCCGCGATGATTCTCGTACCTTCGCGCGTGAAACCGGCATTGCCATCGCCTGGGATGAAAGTCTGCGTGAAGCGGATTTCACCTTCGAAGCCGAAGAGGGCGTCAAGGCCGTGGTTATCAAACCTACGCTGACTGGCAGTCTCGATAAAGTCCGTGAACAGGTGGCTGCGGCGCATGCGCTTGGTCTTACTGCCGTTATTAGTTCGTCAATTGAGTCGAGTCTGGGCTTAACCCAGTTGGCGAGAATTGCCGCCTGGTTAACGCCGCAGACCATTCCGGGTCTGGATACCCTGAGTCTGATGCAGTGCCAGCAGGTTCGCACCTGGCCGGGTAGCACGTTGCCGTGTATCGACGTTGATGCGCTGGAACGTCTGCTATGATCCAGCAGGAAATGCCCGATAGCGTGAGCTTATCGGGCCTGGTGCAGTTCAGTGACTGGCCGTGGCGTCACTGGCGACAGGTTCGTGCGAAGGCGCCAGCCTTACGCCTCAACGATGAGGTATTAAGCTGGAGCGATCTCTGCACACGTGTAGATCATCTGGCCTGCGGTTTTGCCGCTCAGGGCGTGGAAGAGGGCGATGGTGTTCTGCTTCGCGCCTGGAATCATCCGCGCGCTTTGCTGGCCTGGCTCGCGCTGCTGCAATGTGGGGCGCGGGTTTTACCTGTGAACCCACAGTTGCCTCAGCCGCTGCTTGATGCGCTTATCCCGGACTTAACGCTACGTTTTGCGCTGGATCTGGAGGCCGCTATCGCACTTCCGGAACTCAGCCCGTTGCAGATGCGGTCGTTACCAGGCGATCGCGCCGCCGCGTGGTTGCCTGAACGTTTGAGCACGATGACGTTAACTTCAGGTTCTACCGGATTGCCAAAAGCGGCTGTTCATACCTGTCAGGCGCATCTGGCAAGCGCGCAGGGCGTACTGTCATTAATGCCGTTTGGTGCTGAGGATGACTGGCTGCTCTCGCTGCCGCTGTTTCATGTTTCCGGCCAGGGGATTTTATGGCGCTGGTTGTTTGCCGGGGCGAGAATGACCGTGCGCGACAAGCAGCCGCTGGAGCAAATGCTGGCTGGATGTACCCACGCTTCACTGGTGCCCACGCAGCTGTGGCGCTTGTTGGTCAATAAAACGCCGGTCACGCTCAAAGCGGTGCTGCTGGGCGGCGCGGCTATTCCTGTTGAGTTGACGGAGCAGGCGCACGAGCAGGGGATTCGCTGCTGGTGCGGTTATGGACTGACGGAATTCGCTTCTACGGTCTGTGCGAAAGAGGCGGATGGTCTGGCAGATGTGGGTTCCCCTCTGGTAGGCAGAGAAGTCAGAATCGTTGATGATGAAGTCTGGTTACGGGCTGCCAGCATGGCGCAAGGTTACTGGCGTAACGGACAGCTTATTCCTTTAGTGAACGCGGAAGGCTGGTTTGCAACCCGCGATCGCGGCGTGCTAAAGGACGGCAAGTTAACGATTGTCGGTCGTATGGATAATCTGTTTTTTAGCGGCGGGGAAGGTATACAGCCGGAAGAAGTGGAACGCGTGATTGCAGCGCATCCGCATGTTCTGCAGGCCTTTATTGTACCAATTGAAGACAAAGAGTTTGGCCATCGCCCGGTGGCGGTCATTGAGTATGACGCTAATGCTGGAGAAACTAATCTGGCTGAGTGGGTAAACGATAAGCTGGCCCGCTTTCAACAACCGGTATGTTGGCTGACATTGCCGCCCGAACTCAAAGCCGGAGGGATTAAAATCTCGCGTCGTGCGTTGTCGGATTGGGTAAGCGCTTCATCGTTAGCATTAAGAAAACATTAATTACATTTCTCATTTCTGTCATTCCGCAGCTATTGTCCTTTTGTTTATGAGCTAATGTGTAACCTATTGTGAAATTTATTAACAATAGGTGCGCTATGGAATGGCATGTGAAGAAGACCTGCTGTCACAAAAAAGCAGGGAGACTCTATATCGTACTTTGCGATAGCGGTGGTTCGCTCAAGATGCTTGCCCAGGCACAATCATCTGAGCGGATTAAGCCCGGCGATCTTCTTTCGCCGCTGAAGGATGCTCAGTATTGTATTAACCGCGATACATCTCGGGTGATTAAGATCATTGATGCCAGACAGTACATTTGTGATGAATGGGAACGTCTGTTACGACTGTCTAAAGATAAATAATCTCAGGACAGGTGTTTGCGTGAAGGCAGAAAAATCGTCATTAACCCTGCCATGATGCACAGTACCCCTGCCAGCGCTTTCACTGAAAATGTTCCCTGCCAGCCGGGCAGGATCATTGAGGCAACCCACACCAGCACATAGCTCAGGCTGAGTAGGGCATAGGCTTTGCTCAGCGCGAGTTGGTGTAGTGCTTTATGCCAGCAAATAACCGACAGTAAATACCCTGTCAATCCGGCATATAAAGCAAACGCTCCGATACTGACAGAGAATACGGCAGAGATGAACGCCAGCGGCTGCAGCATTGGCGGCAGATTATCCATCGCAAAGCCAAGGCTCAACTGGGCAGCAGAGGTGATAATAACGCTACATAATCCCCAAAATATGCCCATTACACTGCGCTCCCAAGAATAAATATGCCGGTAATGATTAGCCCAACGCCCAGCCAGTGGCGTGTGGTGACGGGTTCGCGCCAGATTTTCCATGCGGCGAGAGTAACCCAGACAAAGTTAAGGCTCAGCATGGGATAGGCAATACCGACAGGAATGTTTTGTAAAACCGCCAGCCATAGCAGCATGGCCAGACCGAGGCTTGCCAGAGCAAGCCCAATCCATTGCGTAATGTAGCGTTTTCGCGCACGAACAGACACCGGTCGGGTCGCCTGCTTCTGGCATAGCTGGCCGCAGACGCTGAGCAGGCTGGCGAGGACTAAGGCTATCCAGATCATTTGGGCCGATACTGAATCAGGACCAGACGCCCCTGATTATCAATGTAGTCAGCGGGAGTGATGGCAAGCTGATTAATATCTTCATTCTTATCAATCGAGAGCACGAGCGTAATGTTTCCTTGCTGTCGATGTTGCGCTAACCAGTCGGCAAAGCCTTCCCGGCTGACAAAGCGGCCTTGAGCATCTGGGTAGCTGAGGCCGTATTTTAACTCGCCCGTTTGTCCGTAAATCATGATGTCATCGCGCTTCAGGCTCCAGGCCAGTCCCGCAGCGACGCCAACGCTGTCGGTGAGAATATAACGGCTCGGCTCCAGCGATTCTTTGGTCATCTCGACAAAAAACTGCGGCTGTTTAGATTCCATCACCCGGTCAGGAATGGAGAAGCCAAATAACAGCGCCAGCCCTAATGGGCATAGTGCTGCGAATTTCCAGTTCTTCTCGCGGTTATTTAGCGTATACCAGCCAAAAATCGTCCAGATGATAAAGATGCCCCAGGCACAAAAAACCTTATACGTTTCGATATGCGACCAGACCGGCGTCTTCAATGGTCCCAGCGTGGAAACAATAAACGTAGCGACGATGCCGACGACACCAAATAGCACGTTGATCCAGCCATTGATGCGCAGGGATGCTGAGTCTTTTTCCGCAGCCTGCAGGCCGAAGCGCGCCGTTAATATCGCCAGCGGCGCGAAGCAGGAAAGAATATAGGTCGGCAGTTTTCCTTTCGCGATGCTGAAAAACAGAATTGGCATAATAATCCAGCTTAACAGGTACAGAGCACTGCGCGGAACATCCCGCTCACGCCAGCCCGTACGCAGCGCGCCGGGAAGCAGACCGAGCCACGGTAATGTGCCTGCCACAAATATCGGGATGTAGTACCAGATAGGAGCCTTATGCTGGGCATCATCCTGCGCAAAGCGCTGAATATGTTCAACCCAGAAGAAGTAATGCCAGAAATCCGGCTCGCGTTGTGCAATCGCTATACCCCACGGTAGTACGATCGCGATGCAGCCGATCACCGCCAGCAGACCGTAGAGAATGAGGTCTTTCCAACGCTTTTGTGCAAAAACCCATGGTAATACGCTAAGCACAGGGACGGCGAGTGCCAGAAAACCTTTGGTCATTACACCCATACCGCAGGTCAGCCCAAGCAACAAAAAAGCGATGATTTTGCGTGTTCTGGTGGTGGCCTGCATGCCTTCCCAAAAACAGCACATGCCCGCCATCAGCCAAAGCGCTATGATGGGATCAAGTACCGCGTAGGTGCCGATGCTGTAAACCGAAAAAAACGTTAAAAAGATAGCGGAGGAGAGTACGGCGGTACGCTTATCATGCCACAGTCGCATGGCAAGCCAGGCTACCAGTAATGCGGTCAACAAAGTGGCAAAAATAGCCCCCGCTCTGACACCAAAATTGTTTGCGCCAAACAGCCATTGTCCGATGCTGTTCAACCAGTATCCGGCAATTGGTTTTTCAAAATAACGCAGCCCTAAAAAGTGTGGAACGATCCAGTCACCAGAGTTGAGCATTTCCCGGCTGATTTCAGCATAGCGCGTTTCATCAGGCTGCCAGAGCATACGGCTGTTGATAGGTAAAATAAAATACAGTGCGATTAAAGCGATAAATGCCAGAGTGTAGCGGGCAGCAGGTTTCATGGTGTCACACTCACCGGTTGTTGGCAGCCGAGCCATCCCTCTCTGCCGGGTATTTTTCCACGTACTATCTGTCCTAACGGCAGCGTACTGATGTCGTCAGGTAACAGCTCGCCAAGCGGGCAGAATGTCATCCCCATGTCCGCGGCGCGAGTAAGCAGCTCGTCAAAGTTCTGATGAAAGGCGATGCCTTCAACTTCCGCATGAATGGTGTACACCGGTGTTCCTCTGCTCATCTGGATGTGGGAGAGAATATAGGAGTTGAAGTCCACCGCCTGGACCTCCTGACCAACCACTTCATCCCATGTTGGTAGGGTGACGGGAATTTGTGGCGTCCCCGTTTTCCCGGATTCCAGCACCGGACGAAATAACGACGTTCCCCGACAGTCACTGTTATAGCGCAGATGGAATGCTTCTTTGGCATGGACGACACGGTTGTCGGCACGCCATCCGGCAACGGCAGAGCAGGTGACTGGCTGACCGATGATGGCTTCAAGTGTGGTGATACCTTGTGAAATATCATCAATCAGCTGTTTGTCATTCCAGTTTCCGCTTCGCGCCTGCCAGGCGTGATGATCCCAGGCATGCAAACCGGTTTCATGAATCTGGGCGGTTTGTGCAATGATTGCCGCGTTGGCCTGGCCAATCTCTTTTCCCGGCCATGCGGTTCCCGCCAATAAAATATCCCATCCGTAGAGTGATGCTGCGTTTGAACGCAGCATCTTCCACAGAAATTGTGGCTTCACCAGACGCCAGAGATGGCGTCCCATGTTGTCAGGCCCAACGCTAAAGAAAAAACTTGCCCGAACGTTATGTCGGTTTAATGTCTCCAGCAGGCGGGGCACGCCTTCGCGCGCCCCCCTGAATGTATCGACATCAATGCGCAAGCCTACTTTGGTCATGATGTGTGTTCCGTGATATCCACACTGCGTAAGAAGAAGTCCAGCGTCTCTTCTACCGTTTCCTGCATCTCAATGGTCGGTTCCCAGTTCAGGCAGCGTTTTGCATTGCGAATGTTAGGCTTACGATGCTCAACGTCTTGATAACCTTTACCGTAGTAGGTGCTGCTTTCGACGTCACGGAAACCGGCAAACGGCGGGAAGTGGTTACGCAACGGATGTTTTTCAAAGCAGGAAAGCAGCATTTCTGCCAGTTCCTGAATACTTGCTTCGTTCTGTGGATTACCGATGTTGATAATCTCACCGTCACAGCGGCCGCCTTCGTTTTCAATGATGCGGTACAGAGCTTCGATACCATCGCGAATGTCGGTAAAGCAGCGTTTTTGCTTACCGCCTTCAATCAGCTTAATCGGTGAACCTTCCACGAGGTTGAGGATCAGCTGTGTAATGGCGCGTGAGCTGCCGATACGCGCGGCGTTAAGGCTGTCCAGACGCGGTCCCATCCAGTTAAACGGGCGGAACAGGGTGAAGCGCAATCCCTCTTTTTCGCCGTACGCCCAGATAACACGGTCCAGCAGTTGCTTGGATACGGAGTAGATCCAGCGTGGTTTATTGACCGGACCGACGATCAGATTCGAACTGTCTTCATCAAAGACTTTGTCGGTACACATGCCGTAGACTTCGGAGGTTGACGGGAAAATGATGCGCTTGCGGTATTTCACGCAGTAACGAATGATTCTCAAGTTCTCTTCAAAATCGAGCTCAAATACGCGCAGCGGGTTGCGGGTATATTCGATAGGCGTTGCGATCGCCACCAGCGGCAGTACAACGTCGCATTTTTTCACATGATATTCAATCCATTCGGAGTGAATGCTGATATCACCTTCGACAAAATGGAATCGCGGATGTTGCAGGAAACGCCCAATGGCGTCGCTGCCAATATCGAGTCCATACACTTCGTAATTATCTTCTTGCAGCAGGCGCTCGGTCAGATGGTTACCAATGAAGCCGTTAACGCCGAGGATCAGTACGCGAGTACGGCGTTTGCTGGTGGTCACTGACTGGCTGTTCAGGCGAGAACCTGGCACCAGACCCAGAACTTGCGCCAGTTGTGAACCCTGCATTGCAATACCATCGCCAGCTTGCCCGGTAATAATCTCCAGTGCGCCATCGACACAGGCGATCAGTAAAGGAGATACGGAGATGACGGTGCCCGGCTGGGCCGCAATGTCGTTTGTGCAAACGCGCGATGACCAGACGGTGAACTTTTGCGTGCCGACATAGCTAAATGCACCCGGCCATGGATCGCTGACGGCACGGACCTGGTTATGTAATTCCGCAGTAGGCTTGTTCCAGTCGAGGAAGCTATCTTCCGGTGTGCGGCGACCAAAACAGGTCGCCTCTGCTTCCTGTTGGGGGAGTTCTGCATAATCTCCCGTTTTAATCGCGGGCAGCGCCTCTTCCAGCAGGTGACGCGCAGCCTGGCACAGCTTATGGTGCAGCGTTAACGCCACATCATCCGGTGAAATAGCGACACGCTGCTGGGCAACTATGGCACCAGCATCCGCGCGTTTAACCATGCGGTGAAGCGTGACGCCGGTTTCGGTTTCACCATTGACCAATACCCAGTTCAGCGGTGCGCGGCCACGGTATTTCGGCAGCAGCGAGCCGTGCAGATTAAATGCACCCTTAGGGGCAAGACTGAGGATCTCATCACTCAGTAAATGGCGATAGTAGAACGAGAAGATAACATCGGGTGCCAGTTGGCTAATGCGCTCAATCCACAGGGGATGATTAACCTCGTCTGGGGCGTAAACCGGAATACCGGCGCTGGCGGCGAGGCGGGAAACAGATCCAAAAAACGCTTTTTCACCCGGGTTGTCGGTGTGCGTAAAAATGGCAGCGATTTCATAACCTGCATCCATCAAGGCCTGGACACCCTGACATCCCATATCGTGATAGGCAAATACGACGGCTTTCATGCGCGGTTTTCCTCGGTTGACTGCGTAGTTTGTGGGCGGATAACGTGTTGAACAAAATAGCGGGGGCGGGCGCGGACATCGTTATAGATGCGACCGATATATTCGCCGAGTAAACCCATGCCAATAAACTGTGCGCCGATAAAGGTAAACAGGACGGCAAACAGCATGAATACCCCTTCTGCTGCCCACTGTGGGCCGAGCGTCAGGCGCAGAACAACAAGCAGGACTGATAAGGTAAAGCCCGTGGCAGCGATCACGCTGCCCAGCAGGCTCAACATGCGAAGCGGTGTTGTGGTAAGGCAAGTCACCAGGTCATACATCAGGTTGATCAGACGCATGAAGCTGTATTTGGAGTCACCAAATTCACGCTCTGCATGATGTACCGGGATCTCCGTGGCGCGACGGGCAAAAATGTTGGCCAGAATAGGGATAAAGGTGCTGCGCTCCTGGCAATGCAGCATGGCATCGACGATGTGACGGCGATAGGCGCGTAGCATGCAGCCGTAGTCGCCCATTGCTTTACCGGTGGTTCGTTGGATCAGATGGTTGATCATTCGTGAGGCGGTCTTACGAAATACGCTATCCTGACGGTTCTGGCGTACCGTGCCTACCACATCGAAACCCTCATCTGCAGTGGCGACCAACCGTGGGATCTCCTCCGGCGGGTTTTGCAAATCAGCATCCAGCGTGATGATCAAGTCTCCGGTGACATGGCTGAAACCGGCCATAATCGCCGAGTGCTGTCCGTAATTACGATTCAGTAAAATAGAGACAATATGGCTGTTCGGTGCCTGAGAGGCGTCCATCATCAACTGAGCGGAACGGTCGCTGCTGCCGTCGTCGATTAGCAGAATTTCATAGTCTTTGCCCAATTTCTCGCAGGCGTCGCTGGTGCGTCTGATTAACTCTGGCAGGCTTTCCTGTTCATTAAAAACGGGAATAACAACCGAGACTTTTTTAATCGGTGTGGCTTCAAACATGCTCATTGTCCTGCTATCTCGCGAAGCGCCGTAATGACCCGCTGAGTGTCAGCGTCGGTCATGTCGGGGAATAACGGCAGCGAACAGATGCGTGCGCTATTCCATTCTGTATTTGGGAGCGAAAGGGTAGTGAAGCGTTCGCGATAATATTTTTGCGTATGGGCTGCACGAAAATGCAGGCCGGTGCCGATATCTTTGGCCTTTAGCGCTTCCATCAGCGCATCTCTGCTCAGGCCACAGCGCGCTTCGTCAACGCGAATGATGAACAGATGCCAGGCATGAACGTGCGACCACTGCGGTAGGCCCAGCGGTTGAAATGACGTATCAGCCAGCGCTTTTTGATAGTGCTGGGCAATTTGCGCCCGGCGTGAGTTCAGTTGCTCCAGCTTATTGAGCTGTACCAGCGCAATAGCGGCGTTAATATCCGTCAGGTTGTATTTGTATCCAGGTGCAAGCACTTCGGCTTGTGGTGCCCGGCCGTAGGTTTGTCGATCAAAAGCATCAACGCCCAGACCGTGAAACTTCAGGCTGCGAAGCCGCTGAGCGAGCTGGCTGTCGTCGGTAACGATCAGTCCACCTTCCGCACAGGTGATATTTTTAATAGCGTGAAACGAGAAGATTGCCGTGCCGCGAGCACCGACATGACGGCCCTTATACAATGTCCCTACGGCATGGGCTGCGTCTTCTATTACCGGGATTCCATAACGCTCGCCAATGGCATAAATTGCGTCGAGGTCGGCGGGGGCGCCAGCATAATGTACTGGAACAATGGCTTTGGTTCGTGGGGTAATAGCAGCTTCAATTTGCTCAGGTGTCACCATAAGCGTATCGCGGTCGACATCGATCATCACTGGCGTCGCCCCCAGCAAAACAATCATGTTGAGGGTGGAAACCCACGTCATCGACGGCGTAATGACCTCGTCGCCTGCACCAATGCCCAGCGCCATCAGCGTAATGTGCATTCCTGCAGTGGCGGAGCAAACGGCGACGGCATGCTTATTCCCCGTGAGCTGGCAAAAAGCCTCTTCCAACTGTTGATTTTTCGGGCCGGTGGTTATCCATCCAGAGTCCAGAACCGCCTTCACTGCGGCAAGTTCTTCAGCGCCCATGGCCGGGCGAGAGAAAGGCAAAAAGTCAGACATCATTATTCCTTCAAGCCATTTAACGCCACCGAAGTTTTATTTTTAGTGATAAACAGGGGCGTTGTTAATTATTTCATCAGGCTACAAAGGTTAATGACTGAAGGTTAATTTATCCTTAAGAGTTTAAGGTTTGGGAACGATAGCTAAATAGAGGTGTTTTTTTTGTTTATCTTAATGAAATTAAGTGTTTTTTTAGGTTTTTGCGACATTGCTGTTTGCTATAAGTTGATGAGTGCAATGCCGCTATTCAGAATGTTAATTATATGCCGTTATTAAAATGATAACCTACAGTAACCCTTTTAAGGTTAACGTTTTACGCGTGGCGATATTTAAATCGTAGGCACTGAGATCTTCCGGTTTAACCCAGGCGAATGCCTGGAACTCTTCGTTAATCTTCACTTCACGATTCGCCGCGACACAATCGAAGATAAGATAAATCATGTAAATCTCTTCCTGACTGCCATCAGCATAGGTTTTAGTGCGAATATCATCACTGAAGGTCCAGGGGGTAATTTCTGATAACACCAGTTGCTCGCCCAGCTCTTCCCTCACTTCACGGCGCAGAGCTTCTTCAATACGTTCACCCGGTTCAACACCGCCGCCAGAAAGCGCCCACTGACCGGGAAACACACCGCGGTCATCAGCCATTTTGCAGAGTAAATAACAGCCATCGTTTTGAATTAATGGGCAAACAATCGTTCTTTGGCGCATCAGTCGAGTCCTTGTTGGGGAGGTAGAGAAAATTCCGTCATGCACGCATCTTACCTTTTGCTGGCGGCAGAAAAAATGTTTCATCGGTGATCAAGAGCGCTTTGGCAGGGAAAACAGGATGTTTGTTGAAAATGACGTTCTGGGACGTCCGACTGTGTAATTGGCACAAGAATTTAACCTTAAATAAATCTTGTGAGTAGTATTTAGTTACAATATGTCATTGCATCGCTTTTTTAGCTCATTGATTCCTCGCCATCTGACAGTACAATTCATCGGTTTTGGGGCTATGTTTTGATTCTTGCTGGAAAGGATAGAAAATGAAAAAAAGTTTAATGTTGGGTTTTGCCGGAATGCTGTTTGTTTCCGCATCGGCGAGCGCGATTAGCATCAGCGGCCAGGCTGGCGAAGACTACACCAACCTGGGATTCGGTATGGGCACTGAGAGTACTGGTCTGGCCGTCAGCGGTAACTGGATGCATAACGATGACGACGGTGATGTTGCCGGGCTGGGTTTAGGTTTGAATATCCCACTGGGGCCGCTGATGGCGACCGTTGGTGGTAAAGGTGTTTATACTAATCCAAACGATGGCGATGAAGGCTATGCTGCTGCTGTCGGTGGTGGTTTACAATGGCCAATTGGCGATAGCTTCCGTCTGTTTGGTGAGTATTATTACTCTCCTGATTCACTTTCCAGCGGTATCGACAGCTATGAAGAAGCGAATGCCGGTGCGCGTCTGACCATTATGCGTCCGCTGAGCATCGAAGCCGGTTATCGTTACCTGAACCTGGCAGGCAAAGACGGCAACCGTGATAACGCGATTGCTGATGGCCCGTACGTTGGGGTTAACGCTAGCTTCTAACATTTCTGGCGCGGCGTTCAGTCGCGCCTTCCCCCCTCCATGCGTTATAGTGTTTTCATCATAAAAGCAGGAGAACACGATGTTAAACGTGGAGATGCTATCCACAGGGGATGAAGTGTTGCACGGACAAATCGTCGACACCAATGCCGCCTGGCTGGCCGATTTTTTCTTTAATCAGGGTTTACCGCTAACACGCCGCAACACGGTAGGTGACAATCTTAACGATTTGGTCGCCGTTTTGCGTGAGCGTAGCGAGCACGCCGATGTACTGATCGTTAATGGCGGTCTGGGACCTACCAGCGATGATTTGAGCGCGCTGGCAGCGGCAACGGCAAAAGGCGAAGGGCTGGTGCTGCATGAAGCATGGCTGGCCGAGATGGAGCGATATTTCCGCGATCGTGGCCGCGTGATGGCGCCGAGCAACCGCAAACAGGCTGAACTTCCGGCCAGCGCTGAGTTTATCAATAATCCGGTGGGTACCGCGTGTGGGTTCGCCCTGAAGCTTAACCGCTGCCTGATGTTCTTTACACCGGGTGTACCGTCAGAATTCAAAGTCATGGTGGAGCATGAGATCCTGCCTCGTTTGCGTGAGCGTTTCTCTTTGGCTCAGCCCCCGTTATGCCTGCGATTAACCACCTTTGGCCGTTCTGAAAGCGACCTGGCGCAGAGCCTGGATCCGCTCCCGTTGCCTCCGGGAGTAACAATGGGTTATCGCTCCTCAATGCCAATTATTGAGCTGAAGCTGACCGGGCCGGACTCCCAACGGGAAGCGATGCTGGCGCTGTGGCCAGAAGTTAAGCGGGTTGCCGGGCAGAATATGATTTTTGAAGGTACGGAAGGCTTACCCGCGCAAATCGCCCGCACGTTGCAAGAACGGCAATTCAGCCTGACGCTGAGCGAACAATTCACCGGTGGTCTGGTGGCATTGCAGCTTTCTCGTGCGAATGCGCCACTGTTGGCGAGTGAAGTGGTTCCGCCCCAGGAAGAAACGCTGGCGCAAACGGCGCATTGGATAACCGAGCGACGCAGCAAACATTATGCTGGATTGGCACTGGCGATATCGGCTTTCGAAAACGAACATATTAACTTTGCGCTGGCCACGCCTGATGGGACACACGCCTTGCGCGTACGGCTGAATGCAAATCGCTACAGCCTGGCGATTCGTCAGGAAGTGTGCGCGATGATGGCGCTAAATATGCTGCGCCGCTGGCTTAACAATCAGGATATCACTAGCGAACACGGCTGGATCGAAGTGGTTGAGTCGTTGACGATTTAATCATTGATTGGGAAGGCTAAATGCCTTCCCAATCTGGTTCATGCGGTGGTATCGCCAGGCAATAGCCCGGTAATTAACTGAACTAAATCACGATCAATACCTTGTTCCAGCATTATGTGAGCGATACGTAAGGCTTCTTCTTGCGTACCTTTTTGCACCCCTTGCTGTATCCCTTCTTGCAGTCCATTTTGGTGGCCTTCCTGCCTGAGCCTCTCTGCAATTGTCATCAGCTTCTCCTTGTGATGGGGGGATCGTTCGGCAACTTCGCGGATAAACTCACTGACGCGAGAAACGTCGCCGTACCGTATCAGGTAATTAAATAGCGTTTGTAGCTGGCTGTCATTAGCAGTGCTTGTAATTAATAGCGAGACCAGGCGGTCCACTAACCCCATTAAATCACGATCGCGGATATGTTTTTGCATCAACTCAAGCAGCGCAACCCCGCGATGCTGCGCGATTTCATCGTCAGGTATTACGGTAATGTCGACCAGCGGAAAAGCCTCTGAATACAGTTGTCGTGCCAGTTGCGGATTTTCAAATTCATCCAGCCAGTTGAGCGACCAGGGATAGGGACTTTGTTGACCGTGATAAAACAACATGGGGATCACCAGCGGCAGCGTTTTATTCCCGGCATCAAGATGATGCTGCATCGCCGCGGTGGCATAACGCATCAGGCGAAATGCCATATGCGGTACCGCGGTACTCTGATGTTCAATAACACAATAAATATAGCCCTGACCTTCGCGGGTTTTTAGTGACCACACTACGTCGGAGTAGTATGCGCGGAGATCCTGCTCGATAAAACTGGTGGACTCCAGCTTCAGCGTTTGTAAATCACATATCTCACGTAATGCGATGGGAAGGTGTATATCCAGAAAATCCCGAGCCATCTCAGGGTAAGACATTATCTTTTTAAAAACGGCATCATGCGGTATAGATGTAGTGGATTTAGCCATGGTAGTCCGTCACCAGAAAGAGAAGATGGCGTGACGGTATCCACTTTTAATATGCGCTGCATGCGGGAAATGTGTTCTTTGCGTGGGTGAATCAGAGATAAATACGTCCGACTGCAACGTATTCAATTAAGCGGAACGGACTACGCAAAAATGCCCGGTAGCAAATGCTACCGGGCAACAGAGTTAACCCAACGCTTTGGCAAGCAGGGTGATAGGATGTTCGCAGCTTTTGCTTGTAGACATCTCAATCTGCCATTTACAGGTTTCGCAGTCGGTGACGACGATATCAGCGCCGCTTTCTTCAATTTGGCGGAATAACGGTGCGCCAATAGACTGTGACGTCGGATAGTTTTCCTTTTTAAAGCCGTAAGTCCCGGCAATCCCGCAACACTGAGAATCCAGCACCGTCAGCTCCAGCCCTGGAATTTGTCGCAGTAGCTCCAGCGTATAGAGCGTCCAGCCCATTTTCTCCATGTGACATGGCGTGTGATAGACCACCTTCAGCGGCAGCGTTTTCAGCGGCAGCGTTTTACCTTCATCCAGCTTGCGCCATAGCCAGCGGGTTGCCAGTTCAATGTGTTCACGCAGGCCTGAGTTGTCGACATCCAGCACTTCCGGATATTCATCACGTAGCGCAAAGGTACAGGTTGATGAGGTGGCGATCACCGGAATGCCTTTGCCATCAATCGCCTCTCTGAGTGAGGCCACGTTGCTTACTGCCTGCTTACGCGCTTTATCGGTAAAACCGTTGGCAATCAGCGGTACGCCGCAGCATTTCTCTTTACTCAGCAGTTGCACGCCAGTACCCATCGCATTCAACACCTTGATCAGGTCTTTGCCGAGCTGGGGATGGTTGTAATTCACAAAACAGCCGTGGAAAAAGGCGACCTGATCCTGATACTGCGCCTGCTGTGCGGCAACGCTGCGATACCAGCGGCGGAAGGTGCCAAAGGAGTACTTCGGCAGCGTACGGCGATGATCGATTTTTAGCGCGTAATCCAGCAGTTGACGCACCGGTTTTAAAGAGGTGGCGGTATTCACTATTGGGGCGAAGGGGGTGGATACGCTACCCATTAAATCGGTATGGCTTAAGACAAAGTTACGCAACGATGGGCGCGTCGTGTCGTATTTGGCGCGCGCGCGCTGGATAATATCGCCGATTTTCACGTCTGACGGACAGGCCACTTCGCAGCGTTTACAGTTGATGCAGTATTTCAGCGCGTCGTCATATAGCGCGCCATCTTTCAGGCGCAGACGTTCACCGTCCGGGCCGGCCTGCTTAGGACCCGGGTAGCTCGGATTGACGCGGCTTACCGGGCAGGCGGTGGTGCACACCGTACATTTGATACAACTTTCAAAACGTGTGTCGCTCATTGCTGTCCTCCTGCACGTTTCGCAATATGATGCGCGGCATGTAAGGCGCTAACTGCGCACACGCCGCCTCCGCAACCCTGGGCGATAGGGTCGAATCCGCCGAGGACGGAACCAATGGCATACATGTTTTCTATCGTTTTTCCCGCCAGTGATGGGCGTAATGCGGAATCGGTAGTCACGCCAAACTGTTGCCACGGTTGTGGATCGAAAACATCACGCTGATACCACTCGGCGCGGGTAGCTGTTTGCTGTACATCCAGTCCCAGGATTGGTTCGTAGATTGCCTCACGCGTGGCGACCAGCCCGCTGCTGAAGAAACTGCCGCTGGCGAGCACGGCGAAACGTGGCCGCAAGGGGATATCGGCATGATTTCGGGTCCAGATTTCGCTGACCACGCCATCCTGACAGGTGATTTTTTTCACTTCATCACCCGGCATCCACACACCGCCCTGGCGCACAAACTGGCGCTGTAATTTGTTGTGCAAACGCATGCCCAGTACCGAAGGTGGTAGGGTCGGTAACAGTGTCAGAGAGCAGGGGAGGCGCTCGTTAAGCCACTGCCAGAGCCGCTCATCTGCCAGACCAAAGCATGCCGGCATGATTATCATGTCGCAGGTTTTTGCCATTGGCAGCAATGCGTCATAGAGCAGCGACCATTTATCTTCGTTATCCAGCAGGCGCGCAATATTAACGGCGCGAAACTCGGTTGGGTTATCACGCAGGACATCCAGCTCCGGTAGCTCGATTTCTGCTGTCTCGACGCTGAGATTGCGTTGACGTAATGACGCTGCGGCGAGATGCGCCTGAAAATCCAGTAACCCGCTAATCCCTACAACGCAGATACGCTGTGCGGACAGCGGCCAGACCGGCACTTCCGGGGAACTTAACCAGGTTGAGCGCAGGGTGCCCAGCGGGGTAACACGTTGATGCGCCTGATGCACTTTGCCCTGCAAATGTGTTCCGCATTCTTCCAGTAAATTTTGCGCCTGCTGGGCCAGTTCCAGAACGTTCTGCGTTCCGATGGTGCTATACGGATGTGCGGGTGCCTGAGTGCGCAGTGCATTCAAACCCGCTTCTATATCCGTCACCGGTTGACCATCGGGTAAGCTGCTGAGCAAATCCAGTGAGCCGGAAGAAAAATGCAGGGCGCTTTGGCCGCGGGTAACAATCGTGCAGCGCAGTCCGCTTTTTTGCAGTTGCAGGCCACATAGCAGTCCGGCGAGGCCGCCGCCGATAATGACGGTATCAAATTTCATCCTGGTGCTCCTTTTCCAGACCACACAACCCTTGATAAACCCAGCGCGTGAATTCGCTTTCGCGCAGCGCATCTCCCCAGGCGATAGGCTGCACGCCTTTCCAGCGTTCGTTGAGGAAATCGGAAAGCTGGGTAATGGACTGCGCTGCGGTAGTGACATTAAAACGTTGCAGCAAACCTGCGGCGCGGCAGGCACACAATTCGCCCTGGCAGGTCCCCATTCCAACACGGGTACGGCGACGCAAATCGAGCAGGCTGTTGACGGTTAAATTCTCGACGGCGTATTGCACTTCGCCTGCGGTGACTGCTTCGCATTCGCAGACCAGGCTGCGGTGCTGACGGCCTTCGCTAAGCCACGCAGGGGTGCGATCGCCGTGACGGTAGACCGCCGAGCCGCGTAGTGGCGCGGGCAATGAGATCACGCGTTTAAGCGTATGCTCGGTAGATTCCTGTGAGCCAGGCAGCGCGGTGTCTGCCGTTGTGCAAGGCTGGGTATTGCCCAGCTTACGGCAAACGGCATCGGTGGCCCATTCCGCCATCAGGCGGTAGGTCATCAGTTTGCCGCCGGTAATGGTGATAAACCCTTCCAGTCCGTCACGTTCAGCGTGATCGAACAGTACAATCCCACGGCTGACGTTACGACCGCTTGGGTCGTCGTCGCTGGCCACCAGCGGGCGTACGCCGGAGTAGGCGCGTAAAATGCGCGTTTTCGCCATAATCGGCGCCAGCTTCTCGCCTTCACGCAGCAGAATATCGACCTCTTCTGCGGTGACGCGGTTGCTGTCGATATCGTCGTAATCAATGTGCTGTGAGGTGGTACCGATCAGTGAAATGGTATCGCCAGGCACCAGAATATCGGCGTCAGAAGGCTTACGGCAGCGGTTAATGACATGCTGGTTAATGCGATGATCCATAATCAGCAACGAACCTTTGGCCGGGAACATACGGATGCTCAGATCGGCATATTCCGCAATGCGTTGACCCCAGATCCCAGCGGCGTTGACGACAACCGGTGCATGCAGGGACTGCATTTCGCCTGTCAGATGATTGCGCACGTTAACGCCGCAAACCGTTGCGCCTTCGCGGAGCAGCCCCGTCACTTCATGCGCCGTTAAGATAACCGCGCCATGCTCACGCGCATCCAGCATGTTAGCTGCTGTTAAGCGGAAAGGATCGACCGTGCCGTCTGGTACTTTTACTGCACCAATCAGCTGTGGATTCACAGAAGGTTCGATAATACGTGCCTGCTGAGGGTCAATCGCTTCTGCGCGAATCCCTGCCTCTTCACATGCGCGAATAAAGGTGGCCTGGAAGGACAGCTCATCCTCCGGCAGAGTAATAAACAGACCGTCCGTTGGCTCAACGCAATGACGGGCGATACGTTTCAGAATTTGGTTTTCGCTGATGCACTCACGGGCAGATTCAGCGTCGGTGACGGCGTAGCGTGCACCGCTGTGCAGCAGGCCGTGGTTGCGTCCGGTCGCACCTGTGGCGATATCGTGGCGTTCCACTAAGATGACGCGCAACCCGCGCAGCGCACAGTCACGTGCGATCCCTGCACCTGTTGCTCCTCCACCAATGATAATCACGTCACTTGTTTGCGAGTCGCGAGTTTTCATTGTTTTTCCTCACAGTTCGTTTTTTATCATTTAGCCACATAAAAAACATGGATTGTTTGATTTCGCGCATAATCGCTCATTATTCGAAAATGAAACGTGATTTCGTGCGCCTTTATGAACATTTGTCATAAATCTGTAACAATATGTGCTGCGTTTCACATTTTTGTTATGTATCTTTCCTTAACATCGCGGCCACACTGGGAGCGGTAGGGTAGTAATGACGAACTGCAGTGTTTACTTCGAATGAAAGACGGCCACGGAGGCTACACTATGTTGAGCATTTTTAAACCAGCGTCACACACGGCGCGTTTACCTGCAGCGGAGATCGACCCGACATATCGTCGATTACGTTGGCAGATTTTTCTGGGGATTTTCTTTGGTTATGCCGCGTACTATCTGGTACGTAAGAACTTTGCCCTTGCGATGCCATATCTGGTTGAGCAGGGTTTCTCTCGCGGCGATCTGGGTTTTGCGTTGTCCGGTATCTCCATCGCTTACGGATTTTCGAAATTCATCATGGGGTCCGTTTCGGATCGCTCGAATCCGCGCGTTTTCCTGCCAGCAGGTTTGATTCTGGCTGCCGCAGTGATGTTGTTTATGGGCTTTGTGCCGTGGGCGACATCGAGCATTGCGATAATGTTTGTGCTGCTGTTCCTCTGCGGATGGTTCCAGGGGATGGGGTGGCCGCCGTGTGGTCGTACCATGGTGCACTGGTGGTCGCAGAAAGAACGTGGCGGTATTGTTTCCGTCTGGAACTGTGCGCACAACGTGGGCGGCGGTCTGCCTCCTCTGCTGTTCCTGCTCGGTATGGCCTGGTTCAATGACTGGAAAGCGGCGCTGTATATGCCTGCTTTCGGTGCGATTGTGGTTGCGCTGTTCGCCTTTGCTATGATGCGTGATACGCCGCAGTCCTGCGGCCTGCCGCCTATCGAAGAGTATAAGAACGACTATCCGGACGATTACAACGAGAAAGCGGAAGAAGAGCTGACTGCGAAGCAGATCTTCATGCAGTATGTACTGCCAAACAAACTGTTGTGGTACATCGCTATCGCCAACGTGTTTGTTTATCTGCTGCGCTACGGCATCCTGGACTGGTCACCGACCTACCTGAAAGAAGTGAAGCATTTCGCACTCGATAAATCATCCTGGGCCTACTTCCTGTATGAGTATGCGGGTATTCCGGGCACGCTGCTGTGCGGCTGGATGTCGGATAAAGTCTTCCGTGGTAACCGTGGTGCGACCGGCGTGTTCTTTATGACGCTGGTAACTATTGCGACCATCGTTTACTGGATGAACCCGGCAGGCAACCCGAACGTGGATATGGCTTGTATGATCATCATCGGCTTCTTGATCTACGGCCCGGTAATGTTGATTGGTCTGCACGCGCTGGAACTGGCACCGAAAAAAGCGGCGGGAACGGCAGCTGGCTTTACCGGTCTGTTCGGTTATCTCGGCGGTTCTGTGGCTGCGAGCGCCATTGTTGGCTACACCGTTGACTTCTTCGGTTGGGACGGCGGCTTTATGGTGATGATTGGCGGTAGCGTGCTGGCGGTTATCCTGCTGGTGGTCGTCATGATTGGCGAAAAACGCCATCACGAAGAGATGCAACTGAAACGTAACGGGGGCTAATAGATGAAAACTACATTGAAAAGTCTCAGCGTGGCGCTGATGCTCACAGGTATGGTGGTCAGCAGCGCGGCGGTTGCCGCAGATAAAATCGTGATTGCGCACCGTGGTGCGAGCGGTTATCTACCGGAGCATACGCTGCCAGCGAAAGCGATGGCCTATGCCCAGGGTGCGGATTATCTGGAGCAGGATTTGGTGATGACCAAGGATGACCATCTGGTCGTCCTGCATGACCATTATCTTGACCGCGTCACCGATGTTGCCGAGCGTTTCCCGGATCGGGCGCGTAAAGACGGGCGTTACTACGCTATCGACTTTACGCTGGATGAAATTAAATCGCTGAAATTTACCGAAGGCTTCGATATCGAAAATGGCAAAAAGGTCCAGACCTACCCAGGGCGCTTCCCGATGGGTAAATCTGATTTCCGCGTGCACACGTTCGAAGAAGAGATTGAGTTTGTTCAGGGATTAAATCATTCCACCGGTAAAAACATCGGTATTTACCCGGAAATGAAAGCGCCGTGGTTCCATCACCAGGAAGGGAAGGACATTGCGGCTAAGACGCTGGAAGTACTGAAAAAGTACGGGTATACCGACAAGAACGACAAGGTCTATCTGCAATGTTTTGATGTTGCAGAGTTAAAGCGCATTAAGAATGAACTGGAACCGAAGATGGGGATGGATCTCAATCTGGTACAGTTGATTGCGTACACCGACTGGAATGAAACTCAGGAGAAAAAGCCGGACGGTAGTTGGGTTAATTACAACTACGACTGGATGTTTAAGCCGGGTGCCATGAAGCAGGTTGCGCAGTATGCGGATGGCATTGGGCCGGACTACCACATGCTGATTGATGAGAAGTCGAAGAAGGGCAATATCTCGTTAACTGGCATGGTGCAGGACGCACATCAGAACAAGATGGTGGTGCATCCTTATACCGTTCGCGCCGATCAACTGCCGGATTACACCACTGACGTAAACCAGCTGTATGACATTCTTTATAACAAGGCGGGCGTTGACGGGCTGTTCACCGACTTCCCCGACAAAGCAGTGAAATTCTTGAATAAAGAGTGATGGCGTAAGGCCTGTGATGCACCTCCGGTCACAGGCCTAAATGGATGAAACGTTTTAACTGCTAGATAAGGCCGTCTGCTGTCAACGTTTCCATACATGCCTGCAGGAGAAATAAAGGGCTGCCGTCCACCGGCGGCTCTTTTGCCAGTAAGGATATCTGTCGATAGAACGTCGGTTCCAGCGCGACTGAGCGTACTTTCCCACCAACCGCCTTCAGCGTTAATTCCGGTAATAACGCTATACCCAGCCCCTGACGAATAAAGCTCATCGCGGTATCCGGATGGTTAAACTCGTATTTAATGACCGGTTCAATTCCCTTCTCTTTAAATAGCGCCATGATGCTTAATTCATAGCGACCTTTGCTGATAATGAGCGGTTCTCCAACCAGTTGTTCCACTGAAATTGTGCTTTTGGCCGCCAGCGGATGGCTTTCAGGAACTACAACGGTAAATTTGTCGCGATACACCGGTACGCAGTACATGCCATTTACCGGGAAATGCACAAATCCCGCATCGATGTCCCCACTGCGCAGGGAATCAACGATTGCCGTGCTGTTTTCTTCATAAGGGATAATTTTGATGTGCGGGTGATGCTGTTCGAAGTGGTGGATGATGCCGGGCAAAATACAGGCACAGGCGCTGGGAAAGCAGCCGATACGCAGGGTTCTGGCTGGGTTTTGTCGCTCTTGCTCGGCAATCTCTTTCACCGCGTTGGTTTCAGACACGATCGTCCGCAGGTGTGAAACGATCCGACTCCCGGCCGGACTAAGTTGAATGTCTTTGCGGCGTTCGCGGATAAGAATATCAACCCCTAGCTCTTCCTCTAGCGCTGAAATTGCCTGGCTAACGGCGGATTGGGTCATGTACAGCCGCTTGCTGGCTTCGGTAAAACCACCGTACTCAAGTACGGCAAGCAGGGCGTGGATCTGGGTTAATGTCATTAGTTCCCTCTAATCAACAATATTAAAACGATTAATTTCTCTAATATAATGGACCTGTTTATACTTGCGGTCTACCGTAAAATCACACTTCGACGCACCTGTCCGTAGTTCAGTTGAGCTGAGCGTTGCCTGCGTGCGCCGTCTGGACAGGTTGTCGAATATGAAAGAAAAACTGTGGACGAAAGATTTTTGGGCAATAACGATAATCAGCTTTATTATATTTTTTGTTTTTTATGTCCTGCTCACGCTGTTACCGATCTATATTTCGGATCGACTGCATGCCACTCCAGATAAGGCCGGATTATTAGTCACCTTCTTTTTGGGGGCCGCAATTGTTGTGCGCCCGTTTGCGGGACAATGGGTAGGAAAATATTCGAATAAAACAATTCTGGTGCTCTCTTCTCTGGCCTTTTTGGTGGTCACTGCGCTGTATCCTTTTTGCCACTCAATTGAATCACTGCTGTTGATTCGGGTGCTTCATGGTGTAACGTTTGGCGTTATTACCACGGTAAAAGGAACGATTTCCGCGCGGTTGATACCGGCCTCCCGACGTGGGGAGGGCATCAGTTTTTTCTCGTTAGCCATGGGACTGGCAATGGTTGTGGGGCCGTGGGTAGGGTTGAACATGGCACGCTGGGAAGCTTTTACCACTGCATTCTGGCTGTGTAGCGCGGTTGCCGTACTGGGTATTATCCTGTCATTGATTGTCGCCGTACCGCCGGTTATCCGTCATGCTGACGGCTCAAAACCGAAGCTGGGATTTGCTGCAATGTTTGATCGCGCCGCACTGCCTTTCGCGATGGTGACGTTTTTCATGACCTTTTCGTACGCGGGCGTTTCCGCTTTTCTCGCACTGTATGCGCGCGAGCTCGATCTAATGGCCGCCGCCAGTAATTTCCTGCTGTGCTACGCCATTTGCCTGATGATCTGTCGAACCTTTACCGGCAATATTTGTGATAAAAAAGGGCCGAAATACGTGGTCTATCCGTGTTTGTTGGCCTTCACCGTCGGGCTGGTGGCGCTTGGCTATACTAACGGCAGCATTATGATGATTATTTCCGGTGGATTAATTGGCATCGGTTATGGTTCGGTCACACCCGTATTTCAGACACAAATTATTAGTTCGGTGGAACCCCATAAAATTGGTATCGCCAATTCGCTGTTTTTCAATGCGATGGATGCAGGAATGGCAATCGGCGCGTTTATCATGGGGATGATGGTCGAGGGTGTGGGATATCGGGCGATTTATCTGGTGGGTGCGCTGCTGGCGGTACTGGCCGGGGCGCTGTATATCATGCAGATGAAAAAACGCGGAGACGTGGTACTGGTCTCCGCGCATGAAGTTCACTAAACACTATAACTCTATTTCAATATCGCCTTTTGCCCGGCAACAGCACGGCAATATTTCACCGGGCTGAATGAAGGCCAGCGGTTCTGCAATCCAGTCAACCTGTCCCGCCACCAGGCGGGTACGGCAGGAGCCGCAGTATCCTTCACGACACTGATATTCGACTTCAACATCGTGCGACTCGAGCGCGGCAAGCAGGGAAGGGTGTTCATCCTGGCACAGCAACTGCGTGCCAGAGATGCGCAGAGTCACGCGGCCCATCAGAGCTGGAAGTTACTCAGATCGTCAGTATCGACTTCGGCATCGATCTGGCCGACCAGATAAGAGCTGACTTCCACTTCCTGCGGCGCAACCTGGACGTTGTCAGACACCAGCCAGGTGTTGATCCACGGGATCGGGTTAGAACGTGTCTGGAATGGCAGATCGAGCCCAACAGCCTGCATACGGATGTTGGTGATGTACTCAACGTACTGGCACAGAATGTCCTTGTTCAGGCCAATCATTGAGCCATCACGGAACAGATAATCTGCCCACTCTTTTTCCTGCAGCGCGGCCTGTACGAACAGGTCGTAGCATTCTTGTTTGCACTCCTCGGCAATTTCCGCCATCTCCGGATCGTCCACGCCGCTGCGCAGCAGGTTCAGCATATGCTGAGTACCGGTCAGGTGCAGGGCTTCGTCGCGGGCGATCAGACGAATAATTTTCGCGTTGCCTTCCATCAGTTCACGTTCGGCGAAGGCGAAAGAGCAGGCGAAGCTGACATAAAAGCGGATCGCTTCCAGCGCGTTCACGCTCATCAGGCACAGATACAGCTTCTTCTTCAGCTCACGCAGGTTTACGACAACCGTTTTACCATTAACGGTATGCGTACCTTCACCGAGCAAATGCCAGTAGCTGGTCATCTCGATCAATTCGTCGTAGTAGCTGGAGATGCCTTCTGCGCGTTTCTGGATTTGCTCGTTGGTGACGATATCGTCAAACACCACCGCCGGATCGTTAACGATATTACGGATGATGTGGGTATAAGAGCGGGAGTGGATCGTTTCAGAAAACGCCCACGTTTCCACCCAGGTTTCCAGTTCAGGGATCGAGATTAACGGCAGCAGCGCGACGTTAGGACTACGTCCCTGAATGGAGTCCAGCAGCGTCTGATACTTCAGGTTGCTGATGAAGATATGTTTTTCATGTTCCGGCAATGCCTGGAAGTCGATACGATCGCGAGAAACATCGACTTCTTCCGGACGCCAGAAGAAAGAGAGCTGCTTTTCGATCAGTTTTTCAAAGATGTCATATTTTTGCTGATCGTAGCGGGCGACGTTCACCGGCTGGCCGAAGAACATCGGTTCCAGAAGCTGATCATTTTTCGTCTGTGAAAAAGTGGTGTATGCCATTGATGTGAATCCTGTCTGGAATGTACTGCCGGATGCGCTTTGCTTATCCGGCCTACAATACCGCGAATTAATTTATAGGCCGGGTAAGCGCTACGCCACCCGGCAAAAGATTAAATCTTACATGCGCCGCTTTCGCAGCCATCGTCCTGAATGGACGGTACCAGATCGTCCTGAGAGTCTTCCGCACCGTCACGGGTGTTCTGATAATACAGCGTTTTGACACCAAATTTGTAGGCGGTGAGCAGGTCTTTCAGCAACTGCTGCATCGGTACTTTTCCGGACGGGAAGCGCGACGGATCGTAGTTGGTGTTGGCGGAAATCGACTGATCGATAAATTTCTGCATGATGCCTACCAGCTGCAGATAGCCGTCGTTGTTTGGCATTTCCCACAGAAGTTCGTATGCGTCGTGCAGGTGTTCGTAGTCCGGCACGACCTGACGCAGAATTCCATCTTTCGATGCTTTGATGCTCACGTAACCGCGTGGCGGTTCAATGCCGTTGGTGGCGTTGGAGATCTGCGAAGAGGTCTCGGACGGCATCAGGGCTGACAGCGTGGAGTTACGCAGACCGTGAGTTTTAATTGATTCGCGCAGGCTTTCCCAGTCGTAATGCAGGGACTCGCTGACGATAGCATCCAGGTCTTTTTTATAGGTATCAATCGGCAGAATGCCTTTCGCATAGGTAGTTTCGTTAAACCACGGGCATGCGCCTTGCTCTTTTGCCAGCTCGTTAGAAGCCTTCAGCAGGTAATACTGAATCGCTTCAAAGGTTTTGTGAGTCAGGTTATTGGCGCTGCCGTCAGAGTAGCGTTTACCGTTTTTCGCCAGCCAGTAAGCGTAGTTGATCACGCCAATGCCCAGCGTACGACGACCCATCGCACCGCGTTTGGCGGCCGGAATCGGATAATCCTGGTAATCGAGCAGCGCATCCAACGCACGTACCGCCAGTACGGCCAGCTCTTCCAGTTCGTCCAGACTTTCGATAGCGCCCAGGTTAAATGCGGACAGCGTACACAGCGCAATTTCGCCGTTTTCATCGTTAACGTCGGTCAGCGGTTTGGTCGGCAGGGCTATTTCCAGGCACAGGTTGGACTGGCGTACCGGCGCGACAACCGGATCAAACGGGCTGTGGGTGTTGCAGTGGTCAACGTTCTGAATGTAGATACGACCGGTCGAGGCACGTTCCTGCATCATCAGTGAGAACAGCTCAACTGCTTTCACGCGCTGTTTGCGGATGCTGTCGTCGTTTTCATATTGGGTGTACAGACGCTCGAACTCATCCTGATCGGCGAAGAACGCGTCATACAGACCCGGGACGTCGGACGGGCTGAACAGGGTGATGTCGCCGCCTTTCAGCAGACGGGTGTACATCAGTTTGTTGATCTGCACGCCGTAGTCCATGTGACGTACGCGGTTGCCTTCTACGCCACGGTTGTTTTTCAGGACCAGCAGGCTTTCAACTTCCAGGTGCCACATTGGGTAGAACAGCGTGGCTGCACCACCGCGTACGCCACCCTGAGAGCAGGATTTCACTGCAGTCTGGAAATGCTTGTAGAACGGAATACAGCCGGTGTGGAACGCTTCACCGCCGCGAATCGGGCTACCCAGCGCACGGATGCGACCAGCGTTAATGCCGATACCGGCACGCTGAGAAACGTATTTCACAATTGCGCTGGAGGTTGCGTTGATGGAGTCCAGGCTGTCGCCGCACTCGATTAGTACGCAGGAGCTGAACTGACGCGTTGGGGTACGCACGCCGGACATAATTGGCGTCGGCAGCGAGATTTTGAACGTAGAAACGGCGTCGTAGAAACGTTTTACATATTGCAGACGTGTTTCACGCGGATAGTTAGAGAACAGGCAAGCCGCTACCAGAATGTAGAGGAACTGTGCGCTTTCATAGATCTCACCGGTAACACGGTTTTGCACCAGATATTTACCTTCCAACTGCTTCACCGCAGCGTAGGAGAAGGTCATATCACGGTCGTGTACGATGAACGAGTCCATCTGCTTGAACTCTTCTTCCGTGTAGTCTTCCAGCAGATGATTGTCGTATTTGCCCATTTCAACCATTTTCACGACATGGTCGAACAGCTTTGGCGGTTCAAACTCACCGTACGCTTTTTTACGCAGGTGGAAAATCGCCAGACGGGCAGCCAGATACTGATAATCCGGCGCTTCGCGGGAGATCAGGTCGGCGGCTGCTTTGATGATTGTTTCATGGATGTCGGAGGTCTTGATTCCGTCATAAAACTGAATGTGGGAGCGCAGCTCGACCTGAGAAATCGATACGTTATTCAGTCCTTCTGCCGCCCAATCCAGAACTCGGTGGATTTTGTCGAGATTGATGCGCTCTGTACTACCATCACGCTTTGTCACCAGCAGACTCTGATTCATGTGGTTTTTTACCTGTCCGTGAAAGAAAAAATATCCCCCATATTATCCACAGAGTCATGTTGTGACTAAGTCTGTGGATAAATACTATATGTAGGGGTTGTTTGATAAAATAGACGCTATATGGTGAGTATTCTAGTAGGGATTCTTTTCAGCACAAGAGTTGATTTTGAGGTTAAATTGAGGTTGCAAAAGGGTGATAATCGCTAAGTGCGCGTCTTATAAGGCCTGGCGGGGATGTCAATAATTGAGAAAAAAAATAGAAAATTTGATCGAGTGCTGATTTCTTCATCTAAGGCAAGGAAAGTTCTTATGATCTGGCACAGGATTTGTAGGCCTGATAAGCGAAACGTCATCAGGTATGGTTCCAGTAAGCATGCCGGATGGCGGCGTTGCACGCTTTATCCGGCCTACAGGAGCGGTTAATCAACCTTGGCGGTGGTATGTACCATATAGTTCACATCAACGCCCGGGCCAAGTTTGAAGGTGTTGGTGATGGGGTTGTAATGCAGGCCGGTCATATGGCGCTCTTTCAGTACGGTCTGGTCAACCCACTCTAATAATTCAGCAGGCTTAATAAATTTTTTCACATCGTGCGTGCCTTTCGGCACCATGCGCAGAATATATTCCGCTCCGACCACCGCCATCAGCCAGGATTTGCCGTTGCGGTTAAGCGTGGAGAAAAATACTTCGCCACCCGGTTTGACCAGCCTGGCGCAAGCTCTGACCACTGACTGTGGGTCTGGCACGTGCTCCAGCATTTCCATGCAGGTGACAACGTCATACTGATGTGCATGCTTTTCCGCATGCTCTTCGACGGTTTCTTGTACGTACTCTACCTGGATACCGCTTTCCAGTGCATGCAGTTTTGCTACCTGCAGCGGTTCAAAACCCATGTCCAGTCCGGTGACGGTGGCACCTTCGCGCGCCATACTCTCCGCCAGAATACCGCCGCCGCATCCGACGTCGAGTACCTTTTTACCAAACAGGCCGCCTGAGCGCTCAGTAATATAGCCCAGACGCAGTGGGTTAATGCGGTGCAGCGGCTTAAATTCACCCTCAAGATCCCACCAGCGTGACGCGACTGCTTCAAACTTGGCAATTTCTTCATGGTCAACGTTGTGAGCTACCGGAGGTTTTTCGGCATTCATTGGGGCTTCTACTCCTAAATTTGCGATGCAAATGAGTATATCAGCCTGACGGGATGAATAAAGCCTCTGTCAGGGGGAATCCATTTACCTGAATCTGCACGGATGTGTTATAATTTGCGACCTTTGAATCCGGGATACAGTAGAGGGATAGCGGTTAGATGAGCGACCTTGCGAGAGAAATTACACCGGTCAACATTGAGGAAGAGCTGAAGAGCTCCTATCTGGATTATGCGATGTCGGTCATTGTTGGCCGTGCGCTGCCGGACGTCCGAGATGGCCTGAAACCGGTTCACCGTCGCGTACTTTACGCCATGAACGTATTGGGCAACGACTGGAATAAAGCCTATAAAAAATCTGCCCGTGTCGTTGGTGACGTAATCGGTAAATACCACCCTCATGGTGATACCGCCGTTTACGACACCATTGTTCGTATGGCGCAGCCATTCTCCTTGCGCTACATGCTGGTAGATGGTCAGGGTAACTTTGGTTCTGTCGATGGCGACTCCGCAGCGGCGATGCGTTATACGGAAATCCGTATGTCGAAAATCGCCCATGAGCTGATGGCTGACCTGGAAAAAGAAACGGTTGATTTCGTCGATAACTATGACGGCACCGAACAAATTCCTGACGTCATGCCGACCAAAATTCCTAACCTGCTGGTGAACGGTTCGTCCGGTATCGCGGTAGGTATGGCGACCAACATTCCGCCGCACAACCTGACCGAAGTGATCAACGGCTGTCTGGCATATATTGACGATGAAGACATCAGCATTGAAGGGCTGATGGAACATATTCCGGGTCCGGACTTCCCGACTGCCGCGATCATCAACGGTCGTCGTGGTATCGAAGAAGCCTACCGTACCGGCCGTGGCAAAGTGTACATTCGCGCACGCGCGGAAGTCGAAGCGGATGCCAAAACGGGTCGTGAAACCATCATCGTTCACGAAATTCCGTATCAGGTAAACAAAGCGCGCCTGATTGAGAAAATCGCCGAGCTGGTAAAAGACAAACGCGTTGAAGGCATCAGCGCGCTGCGTGACGAGTCTGACAAAGACGGTATGCGCATCGTGATTGAAGTGAAACGCGATGCGGTCGGGGAAGTGGTTCTGAACAATCTCTATTCCCAGACCCAACTGCAGGTTTCCTTCGGTATCAACATGGTTGCATTGCACCATGGCCAGCCGAAGATCATGAACCTGAAAGATATTATTGCCGCGTTCGTACGTCACCGCCGTGAAGTCGTAACCCGTCGTACTATCTTTGAACTGCGTAAAGCCCGCGACCGTGCGCACATCCTTGAAGCGCTGGCGATTGCGCTGGCGAACATCGATCCGATCATCGAACTGATCCGCCGCGCGCCGACCCCGGCTGAAGCGAAAGCTGCGCTGGTTGCGCGTTCGTGGGAACTGGGCAACGTTTCCGCCATGCTGGAACGTGCCGGTGATGACGCCGCGCGTCCTGAATGGCTGGAGCCGGAATTTGGCGTGCGTGACGGTCAGTACTATCTGACTGAACAGCAGGCCCAGGCTATTCTGGATCTGCGTTTGCAGAAACTGACCGGCCTTGAGCACGAAAAACTGCTCGACGAATACAAAGAGCTGCTGGAACAGATCGCTGAACTGCTGCACATTCTGGGCAGCGCCGATCGTCTGATGGAAGTTATCCGTGAAGAGATGGAGCTGATTCGTGAACAGTTCGGTGACGCTCGTCGTACTGAAATCACCGCGAACAGCGCTGACATCAACATCGAAGATCTGATTAGCCAGGAAGATGTTGTCGTAACCTTGTCTCATCAGGGCTACGTGAAATATCAGCCGTTAACCGATTACGAAGCGCAGCGTCGTGGCGGTAAAGGTAAATCAGCAGCACGCATTAAAGAAGAAGACTTTATTGACCGCCTGCTGGTGGCCAACACCCATGACACGATCCTCTGCTTCTCCAGCCGTGGTCGTTTGTACTGGATGAAGGTCTATCAGTTGCCGGAAGCAAGCCGTGGCGCACGTGGACGTCCAATCGTCAACCTGCTGCCGCTGGAAGCTAACGAACGTATTACCGCAATTCTACCAGTACGTGAGTACGAAGAGGGCGTGAACGTCTTCATGGCAACCGCTAGCGGTACCGTGAAGAAAACGGCGCTGACCGAGTTCAGCCGTCCGCGTTCTGCCGGTATTATTGCGGTTAACCTGAACGAAGGCGACGAACTGATTGGTGTAGATCTGACGTCCGGCAGTGACGAAGTCATGTTGTTCTCTGCGGCTGGTAAAGTGGTGCGCTTTAAAGAAGATGCTGTCCGTGCAATGGGTCGTACCGCGACCGGTGTACGCGGTATCAAGCTGGCGGAAAAAGATAGCGTGGTATCGCTGATCGTTCCGCGCGGTGAAGGCGCTATCCTGACCGTTACTCAGAACGGTTACGGTAAACGTACGGCGGCGGAAGAGTATCCGACCAAGTCTCGTGCGACCCAGGGCGTTATCTCCATCAAGGTTACCGAGCGCAACGGTTCCGTTGTTGGCGCTGTGCAGGTTGAGGATACCGACCAGATCATGATGATCACCGACGCAGGTACGCTGGTACGTACTCGCGTGTCGGAAATCAGCGTGGTAGGGCGTAATACCCAGGGCGTTATCCTTATCCGTACTGCGGAAGACGAAAACGTCGTGGGTCTGCAACGCGTTGCTGAACCGGTTGATGATGAAGAGCTCGACTCCATCGACGGAAGTGCAGCTGAAGGTGACGAGGATATCGCACCTGAAGCGGAAAGCGATGACGATGCAGCAGCGGATGACGCTGACGAGTAATTAAGACGCTATAAAAAGGGCCGGAGAAATCCGGCCCTTTTTTTAATTCATGCGTTCCACAATCATTGCGATTCCCTGACCGCCGCCGATGCACAGCGTGGCAAGCCCAAGCGTTTGATCGCGCGCCTGTAGCGCATGCAGCAGCGTAACCAGAATTCGTGCGCCGCTGGCGCCAATAGGATGTCCCAGCGCAATGGCCCCGCCGTTGACGTTAACCTTTTGCGGATCGAACCCCAGCGTTTTGCCGACGGCAAGAAACTGCGCGGCAAATGCCTCGTTGGCTTCGATAAGATCGATATCGGACAGCTGCAGCCCGCTCAGCTGTAGCGCTTTTTGCGTGGCCGGAACCGGCCCCATCCCCATCATCGCCGGTGCCACGCCGCCGCTGGCCCAGGCTTTGATCCGCGCCAGCGGTTTTAGCCCTGCCGCCAGTGCCGCTGACTCTTCCATTACCACTAATGCCGCAGCACCGTCGTTGATCCCCGAAGCGTTGCCTGCAGTGACGGTTCCTGTTTTATCGAAAGCCGGGCGCAAGGCGGCGAGGCCTTCCGCCGTCGAGTCAGCTTTGGGAAACTCATCGCGCTCAAAGATGATGGTTTTTTTACGGGACGATACGCTGACGGGCACGATTTCAGCCTGGAATGCGCCGGACGCGATTGCGGCCACGGCTTTACGCTGTGACTGCAGTGCCAGTTCATCCTGCATTTCGCGGCTGATGCCGTACTCTTTAGCGACATTTTCTGCGGTGATCCCCATATGGTACCCATGCTCGGCGCAGATCAGACCGTCGCGCAGAATAACGTCGGACAATTGCCCATCACCAAGACGATATCCCCAGCGGACCTTTGCGTCTAACAGGTAGGGGGCCTGGCTCATGTTTTCCATCCCTCCCGCAACGATCGCCTGAGCTTGTCCTGCCTTAATTGCGAGGGCGGCAAGCGCCACGCTTTTCAGGCCCGAGCCGCACACTTTGTTGACGGTGAAGCCGCAAACGGTGTCGGACAGGCCGCTTTTTAACAATGCCTGACGCGCCGGATTTTGTCCGAGTCCTGACTGCAACACGTTGCCCATAATCACCTCGTCCACGTGCAGTGGATCAAGGTGAGCACGCTCAAGGGCGGCTCTAATGACGGTGGCTCCAAGCTCGATGGCCCCCGTTGTTGCCAGTGCGCCGTTAAAACTGCCGATTGCGGTACGTGCCGCGCTGACGATGACACAGTTTTTCATTTTTCAGTTCCTTTTAATAAGTTGTTGCCGTCAGAACAGGGTCAATCCAATAACAAAAATGACGCCGGAGAAGAGCAGGGCGGTGATGCAGTACCCCATAATGTCGCGCACGCCCAGCCCGGCGATGGCCAGCGCCGGTAGCGCCCAGAATGGTTGTGCCATGTTCATCCACTGCTCCCCGTAGGCGATGGCCATCACTGATTTGCCAAGATCGGCACCCAGCGCCTGCGCCGCAGGCATGACGAACGGTCCCTGAATAACCCAATGGCCGCCGCCGGACGGCACGGCAAAGTTAATCAGCGCTGAACTGAAGAAGGTCATCAGCGGGAAGGTATCTTTGTTGGCGACGTTAATGAAAAACTCGGTAATAAGCCCGCCGAGACCGGAGTGCTCCATCATCAACTGAATACCGGCGTAGAAGGGGAATTGCACCAGAATCCCGGCGGTGCTACGTGCGGCAGCGCTGACGGCACGCATATAGGCCATCGGTGTTTTATGCAGCAGCAGACCGGCAATCATAAACATCAGGTTGACGGTATTGATGGTGATGTTGAAACCTTTCTCGGCAAAGTAGATGCCCAGATAGGCAATACCTAATGCACCGATGATCAGTGCCAGAATGCGGCTTTCTTCCAGTTTTTCCGATGGCGGCGCGTCTGGCGGCAGCTTCTTCTGAAAATCAGCTTCTTCCAGTAATAGTTTCGGATCGATGCTCACCACATCTGCAGGTTTTGGCGTCATCATGCGCGTGATGAACGGCATTACCACAATCAGTGCCACGGTGATGAAGATATTGAAGCCGGTGAACAGGGTATCCGCGACAGGAATTAACCCCGCTACGTGCTCGACCGGGTTGCCAGGCGTTGCCGCCAGCAAAGGCATTGACCCGGAAAAACCACCGCCCCAGGTCAGGAAGCCGATGTAGGCGCAGGCAATCAGTAACGGATAATCGGAGCCCGGTACCCGACGAGCGACTTCGCGGGCGAACATCGCCCCGACTACCAGACCGAATCCCCAGTTGATAACGCAGGCAACCGAACCAAAAAAAGTGACCAGCATTACGCCCTGAGCGGGGGTTTTGGCAGCGGATGCCGCCGTACGCAGCAGGCTTTTCACCGGCCCGGAACTGGCTAACGCATGGCCGGTCACGATGATTAGCGCCATCTGCATACCAAACGCCAGCAGGTTCCAGAAACCGTCACCCCAGAATTTCACCATGCTGATGGGCGTCTGTGGCGTTAACCATAGCGCGATGCCGAAGGTCAGCAATGTTAACAACATGGCGAAAATCAGCGGGTCGGGCAGCCAGCGGCTGACCACCCGTGTCATAAAGCGAGCGATGCGGCCAATCATGCGTCACCTCGCAGGATGAGCAGATCGTCGGCAATAGCAAACTGCGCTTCAGTTTTTTCACGCAGCGTGGCGACATCACATCCTTCAACAATTTCAGTCAGCCACATTTTGCCGTCAATAAAGCGGAATACGGCAAGTTCAGTGACCAGCATGTGCACAGCATGCTGCGCGGTGAGCGGCATGGTGCATTGGCGCAGGATTTTCGCTGAGCCGTCTTTCGCACAATGCTCCATAGCGATAATGACTTTCCGTGCACCGGTCACCAGATCCATTGCGCCACCCATGCCAGGCACCATTTTCCCCGGGACCACCCAGTTGGCAAGGTTAGCCTGCTCATCCACCTGTAACCCACCCAGCACACAAGCATCAACGTGACCGCCGCGAATCAACGCGAACGACATAGCGCTATCAAACATCGCCGCGCCTGGCAAAATACCGCACGGTTGGCCGCCCGCGTTCACCAGATCAGGATGCGCGGTGGTCACCGGGCCCAGTCCGAGAAAACCGTTCTCAGATTGCAGCGTAATGTGAATATCTGCAGGCAAGTAGTTGGCTACCATGGTTGGCAGGCCAATACCTAAGTTGACGATATCGCCATCGCGAAGCTCTTGCGCCACCCGGCGCGCAATACGTTGTTTAGCATCCATCATTAGCTCTCCTGTGGAATGACGATATGGTCGATAACGGCGCCGGGGGTAACAATCTGGTCAGGCTGTAGCTCACCTGTTTCAACCATTTCATCCGGTTCAACCAGCGTGATGTCAGCGGCGAGAGCAATCAGAGGGTTAAAGTTTCGGGCGCTGAGCTGGTAGGTGAGGTTGCCAAGCATGTCAGAGCGATGGGCGCGAATAAGCGCTAAATCGGCGCGCAATGGTCGTTCAAGCAGCCAGGTTTTGCCCTCGAGCGTGATGGTCTGCTTACCATCCTCCACGATGGTGCCAACGCCGGTAGGCGTCAGAAAACCACCAAGACCCGCGCCGCCGCAGCGAATTTGCTCGATCAGGGTACCTTGCGGAACCAACTGTACGTCCATCTCGCCGGCAATCATGCGACGACCGGTTTCCGGGTTGGTGCCAATGTGCGAGGCAATGACTTTGCTCACCCGCCCATTGACGATCAGGGGCCCGATACCGGTATCGACAAATGCAGTATCGTTAGCAATCAGCGTCAGATCTCTGACGCCGGATTCCAGCAGGGCTTCAACCAGGCGAGGCGGTGTGCCAACCCCCATAAAACCACCGACCATGATGGTCATGCCGTCACGAAAGAAGCCTGTAGCATCTTGTAAGGTAATCAGTTTTGTTTTCATTATGTTTCCCTTTTGCATACTCCATTTTGGGTGCGCTCAGGGAAGTGCAAGCAGAATGCCAGGATGCTTTAAAAGACGTATTAATCCTTAATTATTTGAATTTATTAATGTATTCCAATATTTCTAACGGGGCGGTAAAGCGAGGGGCTATGCAGAATTTTGCGCAGTGTGCAAAATTCTGCATAGCAAATTTGCGTATCAGGAACCCGAAGGGTCGATGCCGTACTCTTGTAATTTATACATCAGGGCGCGTCGGCTAATCCCCAGCATCAACGCCGTGCGAGTGCGGTTGCCATCCTGACTGTCGAGGACTTCGAGGATAATTCGTTTTTCCTCACGCTTAATCTCTTCTTTCAGATTGCGCTCCCCGGAGTGAGTCGGTTTTGTCTCTGTCGTGGCGCTCACCGGGTTGCGGAAAGTGTCGGGGAGATCGTCGGCAAAAATTATCGCGCCAGTATTCATAATGACGGCACGTTCGATGACGTTTGACAGTTCACGAATGTTACCCGGCCAGGGCCAGGCGGTGAGCATCGACATTGCCGTCGGGTCGATCTCGATGATATCGCGCTGATTTTCAGCGCTGAATTTTTGTAAAAAGTGGTTGGCGAGTAAGGCAATGTCTTCACGACGCTCGCGTAAGGGAGGCAAAGTTAAATGGATAACGTTGAGCCGGTAAAACAGGTCTTCGCGAAACGTTCCTTCCTTCACCATGGTTTGCAGGCAGCGGTTGGTGGCGGCAACGATACGAATATCAACGCGAATGGTCTGGTGCCCGCCGATGCGTTCAAACTCTCTCTCCTGCAAAATACGCAGCAGTTTGGCCTGCAACACCAGCGGCATCTCACCAATTTCATCAAGCAACAGCGTTCCCTGATGAGCGCGCTCGAATAACCCCTGACGCAACGTCTGCGCCCCGGTAAAAGCGCCTTTTTCGTGACCAAATAGCTCGCTTTCCAGCAGCGACTCCGGCAGAGCCGCGCAGTTAACTTTGATAAATGGGCCATTGGCGCGTTTGCTGTTGTAGTGAATGGCGCGGGCGATCAGCTCTTTTCCTGTGCCGCTTTCACCGCTTATCAGGACACTGGCCTGTGAGAGGGCGATTTTCGCCGTGTCTTTACAGATATCCATCATACGCGGACTGTTGGTCAGAATATGCCCCCACTGCCAGCTGGTGCTCAAGGCTTTGTGTAGATTGCGGATTTCCTGTTTCATCTCCTGCAGTTGCAATGCGCGTTGAATCACCATGCTTAGCTCGTCGAGATCAAAAGGTTTAATCACGTAATCAAATGCGCCGCTACGTAGCGCTTCTACGGCGGTTTCGACTTCGGCGTAAGCGGTCATCAGAATGACGGGGATCCGTGGTTGTTGCGCGCGCATCACTTTCAGCGCGTCGATGCCGTCCATCTCCGGCATGCGAATATCCATCAGCACGACGTCTGGCTGCGTTTCGCTAAACAGGCTCAGCGCGGCTTTCCCGTCGCTGGCGCAATGCGTTTCATGCCCTTGCAGGGAAAATGCGGTGGCAAGCATACGGCGAACATTTTCTTCATCATCAACGATGAGAATACGGTATGTCGTTTTCATTCTGACGGATTTCCCTGCGGGTTAAGAGGTAAAATCAGGGTGAATATTGCCCCACAGCCGGGTTGGCTGGTGACGTGGATATCCCCCTGATGCGCATTGATGATGCGCTGGCTCAGCGCCAGTCCAAGACCAGTGCCTGACGCTTTTGTCGTAAAAAAGGGATCGAATATTTTCTTCTGGATGGCGAGATCGATACCGTTGCCATTATCTTCAATCATCACGGCCTGCTGTGAGGCCGAGTATTGCCAGGTGCGAATGCGAATTTCGCCTCGCGCAGCGATCGCCTGTACCGCATTGATTAAAATGTTGAGGATCACCTGCTTGAGGAGTTCGCGATCGGCGACGATCGGCGGCAGGCTGGGATCTAATTCCGTGGTAAAACCAATCCGTGCCTGAAGGCCGGCGGTTTGCACCAGGATTAGCGTTTCTTCAATCAACGCATTGAGCTGAATCTGCTGCCACTGGCTTTGTCGCGGGCGTGAAAAATCTAACAGTTGTTGAATAACTTTATTGATGGAATCAATTTCGTTAAGCACAACAGATAAATACTCCTGATGTTCCGGCAGGGAGGTTTGCTGGCGGATGATCTGGACGTAGCCACGGATTGCGGTCAGCGGGTTTCTCACTTCATGCGCGACCCCGGCCATCAGTTCACCCAGAGTGGCGAGCCTTTCGGTTTGCGCCAACCGACGCTGGGTCTCTTTCCGGGCGGTTAAATCGGAGAAAATAACCAGCGCGCCAATCAGCTCACCGTGTGCGTTATGGATCCGACTGGTGGTAACACTTATCTCAATGGTGCGTTCACGTCCCGGAAAGCTAATCTCCTGAGCCACGTGCTCAGTACCGTGCTCAAGAGTATCCAGTACCGGGCTATGAAACTGCGTGTTGGCAAACAGCGTTGCATAGGACTGTCCGACCAGTTCATGCAGCGTGTAGCCAGTTATCTGCTCTGCCGCCGGGTTCATGGTGGTGACGTCGCCTTGTCTGTCGATGGCGATCACACCATCTGCGGCATTTTCAATAATCAGATCGTTGAGGGTTTTGGTTTCCCGTAGCGTTTGCGCCAGCGCATTAACACTACGGCTGATTTGTCCCAGCTCGCCGGGGAGTTCAGGCAGTCGGGCGGGCGTTTTTTGTGCCAGCGTTGAGAGCCCATCAGTGATAATGTCGATATTCGCACTGAGTCGGCGTGAAAAATGCACGATCAGCAGCAGACTAAAGATGAGCCCGGTAACCAGCACGGCAATTATCCTGACGTCCATTCTCCAGGCCTGCTGGCGGATATCTTGGGTTAGCTCATTGGCCCAGATATACCCAATAACCTCTCCATGGCGCTCTATTGGGATCATTGAGTTGAGTATGTCGCCGCGCACCTGTCGCCCAGAATAGACCACTGGCGCATTGCTACTCATCACTTCGCGTCCCGGATGATCGTCGGTGATAGTGATACCTACATTGCTCTGATACAGCGCAGAGGGCGCGTAGGTGATAATGGCATCCAGCGCTTTGTGGTAATACCCTGCGCCAACGCCGGGAAACGCCCGGGTAATTCGCTCGGTAACGGGGGCTAACTCATGATTAAGCGCCCGAATGCGCTCTTCGCGCGGCAGGTTGTCGTAGTTGTTAAAGCTGTCGCCCAGCGCATCGTTTAGCAGAGCTATGACTGATGACAGTTTTTTCTCTTTTTCAGATAAGACTGCTGAACGGCCTTCAGTTTCTACGATATAACCTATGGATATCGTCGGAATGATGACCATCAGAATGGCCATCATGATCATTTGGTTGCGTAATCGTCGTGGATATAACCGACGAGCCAGCCATCTCAGGTCGCGCATTCTGACATCCATGCAGTGTTTTTCAGGCAAACGACGATTATCACGGGTTAAGACAACGGTTTCAGCGCGGTGTATCATATTCCCGTAAAGAGAGGGCATTGCGACGCCGGACATTTACCGCTACCTTAACCACACTCTATTAATGCCCTGAGGCGGAGCTTCGCCCCTTTGAAATACCTTGCTTCCGTTCATTCAACCCTAAAAGTTTCACGCTACCTGTTCAGAGCGTTGGCGCTCGTCATCTGGTGTCTGATTGCGTTCGCCTCCGTGTTCTACATTGTGAATGCGCTGCACCAGCGAGAGTCTGAGATCCATCAGGAACTTAATCTCAGCTCCGATCAGGCCCAGCGCTACATTCAGCGCACATCTGATGTCATTAAAGAGCTTAAATATATTGCCGAGAATCGCTTAACGGCGGAAAACGGTGTGATGTCGCTGCGGGCGCGAGATGATAAAACCGTCGTGCCTAATTTTGAGCCGTTGTTTGCCGACTCAGACTGTTCTGTCATGGGCAACGCCTGGCGAGGTTCTCTGGAATCACTGGCATGGTTTATGCGCTACTGGCGCGACAACTTTTCCGCCGCCTATGATTTAAATCGAGTGTTCCTGATCGGCAGCGACAACCTCTGTATGGCCAATTTCGGCTTGCGTGATATGCCCGTCGAACGTGACGAGGCCCTGAAGGCGCTGCATGAGCGCATTATTAAGTATCGCAATGCTACGCAAGACGAAAACGGTAACAACTTGTTCTGGATCAGCCAGGGGCCACGTCCGGGAGTAGGGTATTTCTATGCGCTGACGCCGGTTTACCTCGCCAATCGCCTCCAGGCGCTGTTGGGCGTAGAGCAGCCTATTCGCATGGAGAATTTCTTCACTCCGGGCAGTTTACCGATGGGTGTGACCATCCTCGACGAAAATGGCCATGCGCTAATTTCTCTCACTGGCCCTGAAGGGAATATTAAGGCTGAGCCCCACTGGATGCAGGAGCGCTCCTGGTTTGGCTACACGCCGGGTTTCCGCGAGCTGGTATTGAAGAAGAATCTGCCTCCGTCCTCCCTGAGCATCGTGTACTCCGTTCCGGTCGATCTGGTGCTGGAACGGATCCGCATGATGATCCTGAACGCTATCTTGTTGAACGTGCTGGTTGGCGCGGCATTGTTTATGCTCACGCGCATGTATGAACGGCGCATTTTTATTCCGGCGGAAAGTGATGCTCAGCGGCTGGAAGAACATGAGCAGTTTAACCGTAAAATCGTAGCTTCTGCGCCGGTGGGTATTTGTATTCTGCGCACGATGGATGGGATTAACATCCTGAGTAACGAACTGGCGCACACCTATCTGAACATGTTGACGCATGAAGACCGTCAGCGGCTAACGCAAATTATTTGCGGCCAACAGGTCAATTTTGTTGATGTACTGACCAGCAACAATACCAATCTGCAAATCAGCTTTGTGCACTCGCGCTATCGCAATGAAAACGTGGCAATTTGTGTCCTGGTTGATGTCAGTGCGCGCGTTAAAATGGAAGAGTCGTTGCAGGAGATGGCGCAGGCGGCGGAACAGGCCAGCCAGTCCAAATCGATGTTCCTTGCGACGGTGAGCCATGAGCTACGTACACCGCTATATGGCATTATCGGTAATCTTGATTTGTTGCAAACCAAAGAGTTACCGAGTGGGGTGGATCGTCTGGTAACGGCGATGAATAACTCTTCCAGCCTGCTGCTGAAAATTATCAGCGATATTCTCGACTTCTCAAAAATCGAATCTGAACAGCTGAAGATTGAGCCGCGAGAGTTTTCACCGCGTGAAGTCATGAACCATATTACGGCTAACTATTTGCCGCTGGTGGTCCGCAAGCAGTTGGGGTTGTACTGCTTTATCGACCCGGATGTGCCCGTGGCGCTGAATGGCGATCCGATGCGTTTACAACAGGTGATTTCTAATCTGCTGAGTAACGCAATCAAGTTTACCGATACCGGTTGTATTGTGCTGCACGTGCAGTGCAGCGGCGACTACCTGAGCATTCGAGTGCGTGATACCGGTGTAGGGATCCCTGCCAAAGAGGTGGTTCGGTTGTTCGATCCTTTCTTCCAGGTGGGGACTGGCGTACAGCGTAATTTCCAGGGAACGGGACTCGGTTTGGCGATTTGTGAAAAACTGATCAGCATGATGGATGGGGATATTTCCGTCGATTCCGAGCCGGGAATGGGGAGTCAGTTTACGCTGCGTATTCCGCTTTATGGCGCACAGTATCCGCTGAAAAAGGGTGTTGAAGGATTGGCAGGCACGCGTTGCTGGCTGGCAGTACGTAATGCGTCACTGTACCAATTTCTCGAATCCAGCCTGACGCGTAACGGGATGACGGTGCTGCGATATGAGGGACAACAGCCCGATGCGGATGACCTGCTGGTGGCCGACGATGTGCTGGAACAGGCCTGGCAGGGACGAGCAGCGGTAATTTTCTGCCGCCGCCATATTGGCATTCCGCTGGAAAGAGAGCCTGGAGAATGGGTACACAGCGTGGCGTCACCGCACGAACTGCCTGCGCTGTTGGCGCATATCTACAGTGTAGAGCTGGGGAGTGAAGATCTCTCCACGGCGCTGCCAGCCCCGGATAAAGCCGGTGCGACGAACGATGACATGATGATCCTGGTTGTTGACGATCACCCTATCAACCGGCGCTTACTGGCCGATCAGCTGGGATCGTTGGGATATCAGTGTAAAACGGCGAATGACGGTGTGGATGCGCTCAATGTACTCAGCAAAAACCATATCGATATCGTGCTGAGTGACGTCAACATGCCAAATATGGATGGTTATCGCCTGACGCAGCGTATCCGCCAGCTAGGGTTAACGCTGCCTGTTGTGGGGGTAACGGCAAACGCGCTGGCCGAAGAGAAGCAGCGTTGTCTGGAATCAGGTATGGATAGCTGTCTGTCCAAGCCGGTGACCTTAGACGTATTGAAGCAAACGCTGGCGGTCTATGCGGAAAGAGTGAGAAAAACGCGGGGATAGGGGATAAAAGAGCCGGATGGCGGCGTTAGTCTTATCCGGCCTACGAAACGTGCACGATGCTGTTTATTCGTAGGCCTGATAAACGCAGCGCCATCAGGCATTTTGACGTGATAAAGAATTACTCTTTGTCTGACGGACTCAGCGTCACAGAGGAGAGGTAATTCAGCAGTGCGATATCGTTTTCCACACCAAGCTTCATCATTGCCGATTTTTTCTGGCTACTGATGGTTTTAATGCTGCGGTTGAGCTTTTTGGCGATCTCAGTAACCAGGAAACCTTCGGCAAACAAGCGCAGAACTTCACTCTCTTTCGGTGACAGACGTTTGTCGCCATAGCCGCTGGCGCTGATTTTCTCCAGCAGACGAGACACGCTTTCCGGGGTAAATTTCTTACCTTTCTGCAGCGCGGCCAGCGCTTTTGGCAGGTCGGTTGGCGCGCCTTGCTTCAGTACGATCCCTTCGATATCGAGATCCAGTACCGCGCTCAGGATAGCCGGATTGTTGTTCATGGTCAGAACGATAATCGACAGGCTTGGGAAATGACGCTTGATATATTTAATTAACGTGATCCCATCACCGTATTTATCTCCCGGCATGGAGAGGTCGGTAATCAACACATGCGCATCCAACTTAGGCAAATTGTTGATCAGTGCAGTGGAGTCTTCAAATTCGCCGACAACATTTACCCACTCGATTTGCTCAAGTGATTTACGAATACCGAACAGTACAATCGGGTGGTCATCGGCAATAATTACGTTCATAGTGTTCATGTATTGGGCTACCTTGCTACAGCAAGCTCTTGACGTAAACGTCAATGTCGCTGATGTATTTTTCTATACCTGGAGCATCTTTCTCTTGAATAAGATGTTCCAGCGCTTCACATAACTGCTTGCCGGGTACCAGATTAAGCATGGCAAACACGCCTTTCAGGCGATGGGCCGTTTGGGCTAATGCAGCGAAATCGCTGATAGCCGCCTCAGTATACAACCTCTTAACATCATCCGGTACTGTGTCTACAAAGAGTGCGTAGTAACCACTGGCATGAAGTTCGGCGTTTTCATCTCCGCCGAGGGGGAGTTCCTGGAACTCTTCTTGTGCCAGCTGCTCTTCAATCAGCTCAAGGACAGCTTCCTGCATAGCATTGCTCATATTAAAGTTGACGCGCAGTTGGCCTGGGCCAATTTTCCGTACGCCAGACTCATCATCGCTTAAAAGTAGGCCTGAGGCAGTAAGATTAGACGGATTATCCGTTAAAAAGAGATCATATTCTTGACTATTCAACCGTTCATCGGGCGTGATGCAGGTTGCCCCCCAGTTTTCCAGCTGACGTAATACAATGCTACGTACGTCATTTGAGGTGACATCAACCATTACGCAGACGTCATCCAACAGGCGCTCTTCACTATCAGCATGTTGATCGTGCAGCGGCATTTTAACATGGACGATGTAACGTGTTCCAAGTTCTTCCCGTGCTTTAATATTCAGGTGTCCGCCAAGTTTGCGGGCTAACTGATCGCACAGCCAGAACGTCAGCGGGTTGGCTTTGCCATACCGATCGCCCTGCGTGTCATTAATGAATGGGAAATGGAGATTATCAACTTCATTTAATGTGACGCCTTCCCCGGTATCCAGAATGCGGAAGGTCAGGCGTTCGGCCTCTGACTCATCCTGGTCGACTTCCAGCGTGATTTTACCAATCTGCGTGGTGGTTACCGCATATTGGATCAACAGCAGCAAAATACGGCGCAAGGCATCGCGATCGCCACGGCGTTCGTCATGGGCGCTTAAGTGATTTTTAATCAGCAGCTGCAGCCCTTTGCGCTTAATGGCCGGCAGAACCTCCGGAACCACGTCGTCAATTAATGCCTGCACGGAAAACAGTGTGGATTCACCTTTCCAGGCATCGTTCTCCAGCAGGTTGGCTAGCTGGATTTCGTCCACCATGCGCACCAGAACGTCGGCCTGATTGGCCAGTTTCTGGCTGTCTGGTGTATTGAGCGCGGCGGCATTAGCAGCCAGCGTTTTCGCGGGGTCTTTCAGCGCGCTGCCAATATTCTGCATAAAGGCCGCGCGGGCCTGCTGGTTTTTCTCATACAGCCGCTGTGCTTGTTTCAGTTTCTTATTGACCAGCACCTCGCGGTCCTGGTCACGAATGATAAAGATCTGCGTTCTCGGGGAGATCTGGCTGCGAAACAGTCTGATCTCATACAGTTCATTATTGATGGTGGCCTGAATCACTCCCTGATGCTGCTCTGCCATATTGGTAATGTTTTGCAGATTTAAATGCGGCAGCAGGTGGTCGGCAATTTTATTGCTGATAACCGTGCGGTTTGCTTCCTGATCGTGTACCAGTAATCCCAGCGGCAGAAGGGAAACAATCTCTTCATTGATTGCGCGCAGAACACGCAGTTCGTTATTTGCCGCAAGGTTTGGCGCCACTTCAGTCGAACGGGCAGGGAGGTGGCGAAAGGTGGTATAGCCAAACAGCGCCAGAGCCAGTAACGCAATGTTCAGCAAAAGCGGTAGCAGAATGCTTTGCAATGTGTCGAGCAGCAATGAGCCAAACGGAACCTGCCACACCAGCCGCATATCCGTTGAGTTTAGCGCCGAAGAGATCTCAATTTTACTGTTGTTGAAATTAATGCTGACGCTGTCAGGCGACTCTTTTTCATTCAGGTGCTCGGTCGTTGAGGTGGCATCAGGTTCCAGATGGAAACTGTCCAACGGCATCCCGGGAGGGATCAAGTCATTAATCGGCAGGTCAAAGGCGACAACCGTTGCCAGATGTCCTGGCTGATTAAAGGTCGTGCGTAGCGTGAAGTAATGCCCGTTTTGCCAGGCCAGACGGCGCAGTGAAGAGAAGCTTTCACGTTCATCCAGCGCATTAGCCTGTTGCAGCATCTCAGCGCGCCGGGAATCCACAATATTTCCAATCGTCGATTCTTTAAAACCAGAGGTCAGATCTTTCAGCGGTAACGTCGAGATTAGGATCAGGCTGTTGTCCTGACCATTCAGGTAATACATTGACCATGGGACATTCTCCGCGCCCCACAACGTGTCCAGATACGTTGAAATACGCTGGGTCATTTCCAGTGTAGAACTGTCATGCGAGCCGAAAATCAGCGCTTCAGTCTTTCTGCGGGGTTTCTCAAGATAATAGATATCTTGTTTCAGACGCGTTTCCTGTAGCCCATCTGCGCCTGGTGAACTGGTTGTAGCGGCAATATTGTCATAGATTTGCCAGGTCACGTATCGCCAGGTATCGACCCTTTTATGAATGGCATGGGTAATATCGACAATCTGATAACTCTTATCCTTTAGCCAGGTGTTGACGGCGCTCTGGACCATAACACCCATCATCACCAACAGCACAACGATCAGTAATAAGAAGAAACGGGTAATACTTCCTGGTAACAGGGAGAATCGGGTGGAAACCGTTGTGTCAGACTGACTCATTCGTGTTTATGACCTGTTAAACGACGCGAAAGATGAAGGGGCAGTATAAAGGGTAATGTATGAATTACCACACTTACACCGCGCGGCATAGCTTGCATTTTTTACGCCTCATTTTGTTGCAGCCATGACGGTGCAAAGGTGTACAGTGGATAAAGGCGGGTACAAATATTTGTACGGAAAGTATACATTTAGCATTAAATAACAAGAAATTATTTATCAAATTTATATCTGATCACAACGCTACGAGATAGTTAATAGTCGTTATAGTTTTGCATCGGTAGCACAGAAAGGTAAGTTTTGTGTAAAGAAGGGTAAAAAAAAACCGAACGCTGAGCATTCGGCTGAAATAGGGGTAAACAGACATTCATAAATGAATGACGGTAATAAATAAAGTTAATGATGATAGCGGGTCTATTTTAGTTGCGAGTGAAGATTTTGTTTTGTCATTCAGTGCTATAAGATTTTTTTGTGTAATGCATTGATTTTAAAGAGTATTGAAATGATTCTTGATTATTTGTGCTTATTCCGACTGTTTTTTGATTTTAAAAAAGTTCCCTCGCATTAACATTTGGAAACATCTATGCCGATAAATGAAACACCTTAAAAGTTTTAGTATCATATTCGTGTTGGATTATTCTGTGTTTTTGCGGAGAATGAAGTTGCCGACTGGTTAATGACCTTAATCAGTATGCAGTGGCATAAAAAAGCAATAAAGGCATATAACAGAGGGTTAATAACATGAAAGTTAAAGTACTGTCCCTCCTGGTACCAGCACTGCTGGTAGCAGGCGCAGCGAATGCGGCTGAAATTTATAACAAAGACGGCAACAAATTAGATCTGTACGGTAAAGTCGATGGTCTGCACTATTTCTCCGACAACAAAGGTGATGATGGTGACAAGACTTACATGCGTATCGGCTTCAAAGGCGAAACTCAGGTTAACGACCAACTGACCGGTTACGGCCAGTGGGAATACCAGATTCAGGGTAATGCGGCTGAAAGTGAAAACAACGCCTGGACCCGTGTAGCGTTTGCGGGTCTGAAATTCGCTGACGTAGGTTCTTTCGACTACGGTCGTAACTACGGCGTAGTTTACGACGTAACGTCCTGGACCGACGTTCTGCCGGAATTCGGCGGCGATACTTACGGTGCTGACAACTTCATGCAGCAGCGTGGTAACGGCTTCGCGACCTACCGTAACACCGACTTCTTCGGTTTGGTTGATGGCCTGAACTTTGCCATTCAGTATCAGGGTAAAAACGGTAGCGTAAGCGGCGAAGACGAGAACGGCAGAACGTTCACTGGCGTGACCAACAACGGTCGTGACGCGCTGCGTCAAAACGGCGACGGCGTTGGCGGATCTATCACTTATGATATCGGTGAAGGCTTCGCACTGGGTACTGCTGTCACCAGCTCCAAACGTACTGACGAGCAGAACCGTTTGAACTTCGGTACTGGCGACCGTGCTGAAACCTACACTGGTGGTCTGAAATACGACGCGAACAACGTGTACCTGGCAGCACAGTACACCCAGACCTACAACGCAACGCGTGCAGGCTCCCTGGGCTGGGCTAACAAAGCACAGAACTTCGAAGCCGTTGCTCAGTACCAGTTCGACTTCGGTCTGCGTCCGTCCGTGGCTTACCTGCAGTCCAAAGGTAAAGACCTGGGCCGCGGCTATGGCGACGAAGATATCCTGAAATATGTTGATGTTGGCGCGACCTACTACTTCAACAAAAACATGTCCACCTATGTTGATTACAAAATCAACCTGCTGGATGACAACCAGTTCACTCGTGATGCTGGCATCAGCACCGATGACATCGTAGCACTGGGCCTGGTTTACCAGTTCTAATCTACATTATGTCTATCAAAGGCCCTGCGGGGCCTTTTTTAATGCCGTTTTTTCGCCGTACAAACAACGATTTTTGGTGTACTCTTGCGCCCGTTCGCATGAGGATAATTACGTATGGAAATGAATTTTTATCGCGCAGCACTGCTGGCTGTGACGATCTTTTTTGTCGGGTGCGATGAGGCCCCGAAACCTGCTCAGACCACAACACCTGCCATCGTTCTGGAAGGTAAAACGATGGGCACTTTCTGGCGGGTCAGCGCGGTAGGCGTAGATGCCAAACGCGCCAGGGAACTGCAGGCCAAGATCCAGACCCAGCTTGATGCCGATGATCAACTGCTCTCCACCTATAAAAACGATTCTGCGTTAATGCGCTTTAACCTGTCGAAAAGTCTGTCGCCGTGGCCGGTTAACGACGCCATGGCGGATATCGTGACTTCGGCGCTACGCATTGGTGCAAAAACCGATGGGGCCATGGATATCACCGTGGGGCCGTTAGTCAACCTGTGGGGATTTGGCCCGGATCAGCAACCGTTGCATATTCCCACCCAAGGGCAAATTGACGCTGCAAAAGCGCAAACCGGGCTTTCTCATCTGAAAGTCGTGAATGAAGCGCATCAGAACTACCTGCAAAAAGACTTGCCGGATCTGTATGTGGATCTCTCTACCGTTGGTGAAGGGTACGCCGCCGATCATCTGGCTCGATTGATGGAGCAAGAAGGGATCGCCCGTTATCTGGTTTCCGTTGGTGGTGCACTGAACAGCAGAGGAATGAATGCTGAAGGGCATCCGTGGCGAGTGGCGATCCAGAAACCGACCGATCGCGAAAACGCTGTGCAGGCGATTGTCGACATTAACGGGCACGGCATTAGCACCTCCGGCAGCTACCGGAACTATTATGAGCTGGACGGTAAGCGCCTTTCCCATGTTATCGACCCGCAAACCGGTCGCCCGATCGAACATAATTTGGTGTCCGTAACGGTGATTGCCCCAACGGCGCTGGAGGCCGATGGCTGGGATACCGGATTGATGGTGCTCGGCCCGGAAAAGGCCAAAGAAGTCGTGCGTCGTGAAGGGTTGGCGGTCTATATGATTGTGAAAGAGGGCGAGGGGTTTAAAACCTGGATGTCGCCGCAGTTTAATAGCTTTCTGGTCAGCGAAAAAAATTAAAAAGCAAGATTGCGGGTTTTTATGCCCGACGATGGGGACACACTGAGGCTAAGCGCTATGCTTAACAAAGGAGTCCGAAATGAAAAATCGTTTACGCATCACTGACGATGACCGTTGGCAGTCCGTTGTGGATCGCGACGTTAACGCCGACGGTCAGTTTGTTTTTGCCGTCCAGACCACCGGTATTTTCTGCCGTCCGTCCTGTCGGGCAAAACATGCGCTGCGCAAAAATGTCCGTTTTTTCGCCGATGCCCAGCAGGCTCAGGATGCCGGGTTTCGCCCCTGTAAGCGCTGCCAGCCGGATAAAGACAGCGCGCAACAGCATCGGCTGGACAAAATTGCCCGCGCCTGTCAGTTGTTGGAGCAAGAGTCACCTCTTACGCTGGACGAGCTGGCACAGCAGGTGGCAATGAGCCCGTATCACTTGCATCGTCTGTTCAAAGCCACGACGGGCATGACCCCGAAAGTGTGGCAACAATCATGGCGTGCTCGCCGTCTGCGTGATGCCCTGGCGAAAGGTGTTCCGGTTACACAGGCGATTCTCAACGCCGGATTCCCCGACAGCAGCAGCTACTATCGCAAAGCCGATCAAGCATTAGGCATGACGGCAAAGCAATTTCGTAAAGGTGGCGACAACGTTTCTGTACGCTATACCCTCGCAGATTGCGCTCTGGGTCGCTGTCTGGTGGCGGAAAGCGAGCGGGGTATCTGCGCGATCTTGCTTGGCGATGATGACGCTACGTTGGTTGCGGATCTTCATGCGCTGTTTCCCGCCGCGCAGGATGTTCCTGCAGATGCCAATTTTCAGCAGCGCGTGCGCGAAGTGATCGTAGCGATCAATTCGCGTGACGCGCCGCTATCGCTACCCCTGGATATCCGGGGCACCGCATTTCAGCAGCAGGTGTGGCAGGCGCTGCGCACAATTCCGTGCGGCGAAACAGTGAGCTACCAACAGCTGGCCAGCGCCATCGGCAAACCGAAGGCGGTGCGCGCGGTGGCCAGTGCCTGTGGGGCCAACAAACTGGCGATTGTTATCCCGTGTCACCGGGTGATCCGTGGCGATGGCGCACTTTCGGGCTACCGATGGGGTATTGCGCGCAAGGCGCAGCTACTGCATCGGGAAGCTACTGGCGAGGAAACATAATGCTCGATCTCTTTGCGGATGCGAAACCCTGGCAGGAGCCGCTGGCGTCAGGTGCGGTTATTCTGCGACGTTTCGCTTTTGACTCTGCGCCCTCTTTACTGCAGGCGATAGCGGCTGTCGCCAGACAGTCGCCGTTTCGCCAGATGGTGACGCCCGGCGGCTATACGATGTCGGTGGCGATGACCAACTGCGGCCATCTGGGCTGGACGACGGATCAGCATGGCTATCTTTATTCTCCGTTTGATCCACTCACCGGCACGCACTGGCCGCCGCTGCCGGATGCGTTCGCTGATTTGTGCCAACAGGCGGCGACGGCGGCGGGCTATGCTGATTTTCAACCCAATGCCTGCCTGATTAACCGCTACACGCCAGGGGCAAAACTGTCCTTACATCAGGATAAAGACGAGCCCGACCTGCGGGCGCCAATTGTCTCTGTATCGCTGGGGCTACCAGCCATCTTTCAATTTGGCGGCTTGCGCCGTAATGACCCTTTAAAGCGTTTACTGCTGGAACACGGCGATGTCGTGGTGTGGGGCGGTAATTCGCGGCTGTTTTATCATGGGATCCAGCCGCTTAAGACGGGCTATCATCCGTTGACCGGAGACTGTCGTTACAATCTGACTTTTCGCCAGGCAGGTAAAAAAGAATAAAAATAAGAATTATTATTGCTGTCAGCGAAGAGATGTTTAAACTGCGGGCTGTTATTACTTGTCCGGGTTGTGTGCATGGAACTTTTACTTCTTGTCTGGCGGCAGTATCGCTGGCCATTTATCAGCGTGATGGCGCTCAGCCTCGCCAGCGCCGCGTTGGGGATTGGGCTGATTGCGTTTATCAACCAGCGCTTGATCGAAACGGTCGACACCACGCTGATGGTGCTACCGGAGTTTCTTGGCCTGCTGCTGTTGTTGATGGTTGTCACCCTCGGTTCTCAGCTGGCGTTGACCACGCTGGGTCACCACTTTGTCTACCGCCTGCGTAGCGAATTTATCAAACGAATTCTGGATACTCACGTCGAGCGTATTGAACAGCTTGGCAGCGCCTCGTTGCTGGCCGGTTTAACCAGTGATATCCGCAACATCACCATCGCCTTTGTTCGTCTGCCTGAGCTGGTGCAGGGGATTATCCTGACCATAGGATCGGCGGCGTATCTGGCGATGCTGTCGACCAAAATGCTACTGGTAACGGCAATCTGGATGGCAATCACCATCTGGGGCGGATTTGTGCTGGTGGCGCGGGTGTATAAACACATGGCCACCTTGCGCGAAACTGAAGACAAGTTGTACAACGATTATCAGACGGTGCTGGAAGGGCGCAAAGAGCTGACGCTTAACCGCGAGCGCGCCGAGCATATCTTTAATCAGATGTACGTCCCGGATGCCAAAGAGTATCGCCACCATATTATCCGTGCCGATACCTTCCACCTGAGCGCGGTTAACTGGTCGAACATTATGATGCTGGGTGCCATTGGCCTGGTGTTCTGGATGGCTAACAGTCTGGGATGGGCTGATACCGCCGTGGCAGCGACCTATTCTCTGACGCTGTTATTCCTGCGAACACCGTTGCTCTCTGCCGTTGGCGCGCTGCCGACGCTGCTTACCGCGCAGGTGGCGTTCAACAAGCTGAATAAATTCGCACTGGCACCTTTTAAGGCCGAATTCCCACGCCCAGCCGCGTTTCCCAACTGGCAAACGCTGGAGCTGCGCAACGTGGTTTTCCACTATCAGGATAATGCGTTTTCCGTAGGGCCGGTGAATCTGACGATTCATCGCGGTGAACTGATCTTTCTGATTGGCGGTAACGGTAGCGGAAAATCTACGCTGGCGATGTTACTGACCGGTCTATACCAGCCGCAGTCAGGCGAAATATTGCTTGATGGTAAGGCCGTTGCCGTTGAAAAACCAGAAGACTACCGCAAGCTATTCTCCGCCGTGTTTACCGACGTCTGGCTGTTCGACAAACTGCTGGGGCCGGAAGGTAAAGAGGCTAATCCGCAACTGGTCGCGAAGTGGCTGGAACATCTGAAGATGGGTCATAAGCTGGAGCTGAGCGATGGTCGTATCCTCAATCTGAAGCTGTCGAAAGGGCAGAAGAAACGCGTGGCGCTGCTGCTGGCCCTGGCGGAGGAGCGCGACATCATTCTGCTGGATGAATGGGCTGCCGATCAGGATCCCCATTTCCGCCGGGAGTTCTATCAGGTGCTATTGCCTTTGATGCAGGAAATGGGGAAAACCATTTTCGCCATCAGCCACGACGATCACTATTTTATTCACGCCGATCGTCTACTGGAAATGCGTAACGGACAGTTGAGTGAACTGTTGGGCGATGAACGTGACGCCGCCTCGCGCGACGCGGTGGCTCGCACAGCCTGATCCTTCGTGCCGCCGGTTTTTTAGCCACCCGACGGCACTGTTTATTGTTATTTACATAAATCGGCATCATGATTAATGATATTTCATATCATGGATTTATGATTAATGTCTGTAATAAACAAAAACAGCGCCAGACTGCGTGATGAAGAGCGTGCGCGCCTCATCTGGCTGCTGACCACTGATAAAGCCATTATATCAACGCTGTTGGGCAAGCTTACCCTGGCTGAGCAATATGACGTCGGTACGTTAGCCGACGATATTGCTGAGGTAGGGGCGCTGGTGGCCCACCTGCCACCGCCAGACCTGGCCGATACCCTCGAAGCTTTGCCCTCTGAAGAGCGCCACGCCCTGTGGCGACTGGTCGAAAATGAAAAGCGCGGTAACGTCTTGCTTGAGGCGTCTGAAAACGTCTGGGACGACCTGATCGATGAGATGAGCGACCGCGAGCTGCTGGATGCGCTGCAATATCTCGATATCGATGAACAGATTTACCTGGTGCAGCATTTGCCTCGTAACCTTACCGGTCGTCTGCTGGCGACGTTACCGGCAGAGGAGCGGACGCGCGTCCGCCAGGTGCTGCACTACGAGAAAAATAGCGTCGGCGCGATCATGGAGTTCGAGGTCATCACCGTGCGTCCGGACGTGACGCTGGAAGTGGTGCAACGCTACCTGCGGCGGCTGGGGAAAATGCCGGAGAATACCGATAAACTTTTCGTGACCGATCGCAATAAAGTGCTGGTTGGCGAACTGACGCTAACCTGCATTTTACTCAATGATGTGCAGCGAAAAGTCAGCGAGGTGATGGAAGATGACCCGCTCACCTTTTCTCCTGAAGATATCGCCGAAAACGCTGCGCGTACCTTCGAACGCGACAACCTGGTCAGCGCCGCGGTGGTTGACCCTTCCGGTAAACTGATGGGCCGTTTAACCATCGATGAGATCGTCGACGTTGTCTATGAAGAAACCGATACCGATCTGCGTCGAATGGGGGGCTTAAGCGCCGAAGAGGACGTGTTTGCGCCTGTTACCAAAGCGGTAAAAACCCGCTGGGCGTGGTTGGCCGTTAACCTCTGTACCGCCTTTATCGCCTCGCGGGTGATCGACGGTTTTGAACATACGATTTCGCAACTGGTGGCGCTGGCCTCGTTGATGCCGATTGTGGCGGGTATCGGCGGCAATACCGGGAATCAAACTATCACTATGATCGTCCGCGCGCTGGCGCTGCAAAATATTCAGCCGGGGAACCTGACGTTTCTCATCCTGCGCGAGATGGGCGTGGCGCTAATCAACGGCCTCGTGTGGGGCGGGATTATGGGCGGCATTACCTGGTGGCTGTACGATGATATGGCGCTCGGTGGTGTGATGACTCTGGCGATGATGCTCAATCTGCTGATGGCGGCGTTGATGGGGGTTATCATTCCGATGACGATGGTGAAGCTCGGGCGCGACCCGGCGGTCGGCTCGAGCGTCATGATAACCGCTATCACTGATACTGGTGGTTTCTTTATTTTTCTCGGTCTGGCAACGCTGTTTCTGATGTAGTCGCCCGTTTGCGTCTGACGATACGCGGTAGAATAAGCATCGTCATCACCCCGGCAACCACGCCAATCGCCAGGTTGCCGGTAGAAACCGTGGCAGCGACGGTCACCAGCATCACCAGCGTTTCAGTGACGGGTAGTTTCGTCAGCGTGGCGGGCTGGATGCTGTGCCAACTGAAGGTTTTCACCGCCACAATCACCATAATACCTGCCAGCACCGACATGGGTATTTCTGCCATAACTTCGCTTAACCCTGTGACTAACAGGAGTAATACCAGTCCGGCGGCAACCGTCGAGACGCGGCTGCGTCCTTTGCCCATCTCGACGTTAACGATGGTTTGACCAATCATCGCGCACCCGGCGATGCCGCCATAAAATCCGGCCAGAATATTGGCTATCCCCAGCCCGGCACTCTCGCGATTTTTATTCGACGGCGTCACCGTCAGGTCATCCACCAGACGGGCGGTTAACAACGACTCCATCAAACCAACAAAAGCGATACTCAGCGCGCAGGGCCAGATAATCGCCAGCGTGTGCAGGTTGAGCGGAGCCAACAACTGGGTGAAACCCGGCAGTCCGCCGCTCATTGAACCTTCGTCACCGACGGTCGGTAACAGTTGCCCGCTGGTGACAGTGAACACGGTTAGCAGCACGATGGCGATAAGCGGTGCGGGGATTGCTTTAATAAACCGCGGAACCCACAGCACAATCAGCAGCGTCAGGACAAACAGCCCCCAGATGAGCGGGCTTTTGCCCCAGAAATGCGGGACCTGGGCAAAGAAAATCAATATCCCCAGCGCGTTAACAAAGCCGGTCATCACGGCCGTAGGGATGAATCGCATCAGACGTGCCATTCCCAATACACCAAACAGGATCTGAATCATCCCGGCCAGCACCACTGCAGGCAGGATGTATTGCACGCCGTGTTGATGCACCATCGGACCAATCACCAGCGCGACCGATCCTGCAGCGGCGGTAACCATTGCGGGACGACCGCCTAAAAAAGACATCGCCAGGCACAGTACGACGGAGGCTACCAGACTGACTTTAGGATCAACGCCTGCGATCACGGAAAACGAGATTACTTCCGGGATCAGCGCCAGGGCGGTTACCACACCGGCCAGCGTTTCGCGCACCAGCAGACGGGGTTGGCGGAGCACGGCGCGGGTCGTGTGTTCTGAGACTGTGGCAGAGGAATGTTGAGTTGCAGACATAGTTACACTCAGGTCAAAAATGGCCTGATACAGCAGACCGACAGGCATCCGTGCGGTGAATAGCAAAGCGCAGCATAGTACCCGTCAGATGGACCGGTTTCCAGAAATGATTGTCAATAACCGCATAAGCTATCAACGTATTAATAACATTTTTAAAAATTAAATATAATTTATAAACTTTATTTAATTATTTTTACTTAAGTGTTACCGTTGGTGCCGCTCGATTTTCACCTGCATTAAAAGCAAAAAAGCGATACTAAAAGTAAGGCATTAACATTATGAAAAAAGTGACTGCCATGCTCTTCACCATGGCCGTTGGGCTGAATGTTGTCTCGATGGCGGCAAAAGCGAAAGCGGCGGAAGAGCAGGAAACGGATGTACTGTTGATTGGCGGCGGCATCATGAGCGCCACGCTGGGAACCTATTTACAGGAGCTGGAGCCGCAATGGTCAATGACCATGGTTGAGCGACTGGATGGTGTAGCGCAGGAAAGCTCAAACGGCTGGAATAACGCCGGAACCGGCCACTCCGCACTGATGGAGCTGAACTACACGCCTAAAAAGGCCGACGGTAGCATCAGCATTGAAAAGGCAGTCGAAATTAACGAAGCCTTCCAGATTTCCCGCCAGTTTTGGGCCTATCAGGTCAATAATGGCGTAATGCATGAACCACGCTCGTTTATCACCACCGTTCCGCACATGAGTTTTGTCTGGGGTGACGAGAACGTGAACTTCCTGCGTGCCCGTTACACCGCACTGCAGCAGAGCACGCTGTTCCGTGGTATGCGCTATTCAGAAGACCACGCGCAGATCAAAGAGTGGGCGCCGCTGGTCATGGAAGGTCGCGATCCGCAGCAGAAAGTCGCGGCAACGCGTACCGAGATTGGTACTGACGTGAATTACGGCGAAATCACCCGCCAACTGATTACCTCATTGCAGAAAAAGCCCAACTTTGCGCTGCAGTTGAGCACCGAAGTGCGTGGCTTTAAGCGTAATGCCGATAATAGCTGGACTGTCACAGTCGCCGATCTGAAAAATAACGAAGCGGAACACGATATCAAGGCGAAGTTTGTCTTTATCGGTGCCGGTGGCGCTGCGCTGAAGCTGTTGCAGGAAACCGACATTCCGGAAGCGAAAGGCTATGCCGGATTCCCGGTGGGCGGGCAGTTCCTGGTTGCGGAAAACCCGGATGTGGTCAATCGCCACCTGGCGAAAGTGTACGGTCAGGCCTCCGTTGGCGCGCCGCCGATGTCTGTACCGCATATCGACACCCGTATCCTTGATGGCAAGCGCGTTGTGCTGTTTGGGCCATTCGCGACATTCTCCACCAAGTTCCTGAAGAATGGTTCATTGTGGGATCTGCTCAGCTCGACCACCACCTCAAACTTTATGCCGATGGTCAACGTGGGTCTGGATAACTTCGATCTGGTGAAATATCTGGTGAGCCAGGTGATGCTCAGCGACGACGACCGTTTTGCTGCGCTGCAAGAGTACTATCCGCAGGCGAAAAAAGAAGACTGGCGTTTATGGCAGGCTGGCCAGCGTGTGCAGATCATCAAAAGCGATGCGGAGAAGGGCGGCGTGCTGCGTCTGGGCACTGAAGTCGTCAGCGATAAAGAAGGCACGATTGCAGCGCTGCTGGGAGCTTCTCCGGGCGCATCAACCGCGGCACCGATCATGCTGCATCTGATGGAAAAAGTGTTTAAAGATAAAGTAGCCAGCCCCGAGTGGCAGGCGAAGCTGAAAACCATTATTCCGTCTTATGGTACTAAGCTGAACGGTAACGTTGAGGCTACGGAACAAGAGCTGCAGTACACCAGTGAGGTTCTGGGTCTGAAATATGACAAGCCGCAGGTTGCTGATGAAGCGCCGAAACCACAGCTGAAACCTCAGGCACAACCGCAGCCTGAACAGAAAGCCGTCGCGGATATCGCGCTGTAAAATAAAATGCCGGATGGCGCTGCTGCGCTTATCCGGCATTGTTTATGCGTCTGTAGGCCGGATAAGGCGGTACGCTGCCATCCGGCACATTCTCACTTAGCGCGCGACTGCGTCCTGAATTTTGTCTTCCGCTTTCCAGATACGGTATTTAACGTCCACGTTTTCCGGGGTATAGACCACAATCGGCAACTTGCTGTTGTAACGCAGCATGCCGTCATCACCCAGATGTGCAGTAATGAATTTCTTCTCTTTCTTACCGTCCGGGCAGGCCATCATGGTTGAAACCGGAGACGTAACTTTGTCAAAGACATAGTAGTCATATCCCCAACCCTCCAGCGTTTTGCTGTCCAGTTCTCCGCCCAGGCGGTGTTGGTTACAGTCAACTTCCAGCGTTTGTCCGATCAGCAGTTCTACTTTCAGAGTAGATTCATCTTTCTCAGGGGTAAGCTGGATAACCTGGCGCTTCATACCCTTTTCCGCCTTGGGATAAGGGGCGACTTTTTCCAGCGGCTGAGCGGCGGTATCGTTACTGGCAGCCCATGCAGAGGTGCTGGCAAAGGCGGCGAAAAGTACGGCAGGGACAATTGTCTTCATCTTATTGTTCACAGTGTTTCCTTTCTTCTGTCTTATGAACGAGTCTGTAGCAGGTTAACATATTTGGATAATCTATTAATCTGGATTTACTTATATTTAAAGTGTATTGGGTAGAATTTCGTTGCCATGGTAGCGATATATCCTAGGAATTATCCTAATATTGATATCTTTGTCTTTTTGAGTAATTCGTTATATACATTGTTATATAACTCATTGAAATGTGAGCAAAAGCGCATTTTTTCCCGCCAACTCAACACTCCTTTGATCCGGCAACAGCATTTACCCCAATTGGGGTATGCACCTCTAACACATCCTGAAATATCTTACGGCTAAAAATAACTACTCATAAATAGTGCAGTTTTTTATGTCGTTCAACCCGCCGAGGGAGGGCGTCATTATGGAAGGACAATGTCATGGTTGATTTATCCCGTCGAGGCATGTTGACAGGCAGTTGGCGAAACGCCAGCGCAGGGATTCGTCCGCCGTGGAGCAAGGAAGACTCTCACTTTCTGGCCCATTGCCTCCGTTGTGACGCCTGCATCCAGGCGTGCGAAACCGACATCCTGCAGCGAGGCCAGGGTGGTTACCCGAGCGTAAATTTCAAACACGGCGAGTGCAGCTTTTGCTATGCCTGCGCAGAAGCCTGTCCCGAATCACTTTTTCTTCCGCGCCACACCAGGGCATGGGATCTGAATTTTACGATTGGGGAAAACTGTCTCGCACATCAGTCCGTTGAATGTCACCGCTGTCAGGATAGCTGTGAGCCCATGGCAATAACCTTTCGCCCCACGCTTTCCGGCATTTATCAGCCGCAGCTCGACAATCAGGACTGTAACGGATGTGGCGCCTGTGTCGCTATCTGCCCGGTATCAGCCATTAACGCGGAGTACAACCATGGACAATAACTGGCAGGTCTGCAGCCTGGTCGTTCAGGCCAAAAGCCAGCATATCAACGATATCGCCACGCAGTTGCGTTCCTTTCCCGGTTGCGAAGTTGCACTCAGCGATGTGGAAAGTGGTCAGTTGATTGTGGTGGTGGAAGCTGAGCAAAGTGAAACGCTAATGAAAACAATTGAGTCAGTACGCAACGTTGCGGGCGTACTGGCGGTGTCGCTGGTTTATCACCAGCAGGATGAGCAAGGTGAGGAAACACCATGAAACTCAGTCGTCGTAGCTTTATGAAAGCTAACGCCGTTGCGGCCGCTGCGGCGGCTGCCGGGTTAAGCGTGCCGGGCGTTGCCCGCGCAGTAGTCGGTCAGCAAGAAGCCATCAAATGGGACAAAGCCCCGTGCCGTTTTTGCGGGACGGGCTGTGGCGTATTGGTCGGAACGCAGCAAGGGCGTGTTGTGGCATGCCAGGGCGATCCGGATGCGCCGGTTAACCGTGGGCTTAACTGCATCAAAGGTTACTTCCTGCCGAAAATCATGTACGGAAAAGACCGTTTAACGCAGCCGATGCTGCGCATGAAAGACGGCAAGTATCACAAAGAAGGCGAGTTCACCCCGATTAGCTGGGACCAGGCCTTTGACGTGATGGAAGAGAAATTCAAAACGTCGATGAAAGAGAAAGGCCCGGAGTCTATCGGTATGTTCGGCTCTGGCCAGTGGACGATTTGGGAAGGTTATGCCGCTGCCAAATTGTTTAAAGCGGGTTTCCGTTCCAATAACATCGACCCGAACGCACGTCACTGCATGGCCTCAGCGGTAGTCGGTTTTATGCGTACCTTCGGTATGGATGAACCGATGGGCTGCTATGACGATATCGAACATGCGGATGCCTTCGTCCTGTGGGGCGCGAATATGGCAGAGATGCACCCGATCCTGTGGTCGCGCATCACCAACCGTCGTCTGTCCGATCCTAATGTTAACGTCGCGGTTCTTTCCACCTTCCAGCACCGCAGCTTTGAGCTGGCGGATAACGGTATGGTCTTCACGCCGCAAACCGATCTGGTGATCCTCAACTACATCGCGAACTACATTATTCAAAACAATGCGATTAACCAGGATTTCTTTAGCAAGCACGTTAACCTGCGTAAAGGCGTGACGGACATCGGCTACGGTCTGCGTCCAACCCATCCGCTGGAAAAAGCGGCGAAAAACCCGGGATCCGATGCTTCTGAACCGATGAGCTTTGAGGATTACAAAGCCTTCGTTGCTGAGTACACGCTGGATAAAACCGCCGAAATGACCGGTGTGCCGAAAGATCAGCTGGAACAGCTGGCGCAGCTGTATGCCGATCCGAAGAAAAAAGTCATCTCCTACTGGACGATGGGCTTTAACCAGCACACCCGCGGCGTGTGGGCCAACAACCTGGTCTATAACCTGCACTTGCTGACTGGCAAAATCTCCCAGCCAGGCTGCGGCCCGTTCTCTCTGACCGGCCAGCCTTCAGCGTGCGGCACCGCGCGTGAAGTCGGTACGTTCTCCCACCGTCTGCCTGCGGACATGGTGGTAACGAACGAAAAACACCGCGATATCTGTGAGAAGCACTGGAATATTCCGTCAGGGACCATTCCGGCAAAAGTTGGTCTGCACGCCGTGGCGCAAGATCGCGCGCTGAAAGATGGCAAGCTCAACGTCTACTGGGCGATGTGTACTAACAACATGCAGGCCGGTCCGAACATCAACGAAGAGCGTATGCCGGGCTGGCGCGATCCGCGTAACTTCATCATCGTCTCCGATCCGTACCCGACGATCAGCGCCCTGTCGGCTGACCTGATCCTGCCGACCGCGATGTGGGTAGAGAAAGAAGGCGCCTACGGTAATGCGGAACGCCGTACACAGTTCTGGCGTCAGCAAATTAAAGCGCCGGGCGAATCGAAATCGGATCTGTGGCAACTGGTGCAATTCTCTCGTCGCTTCAAAACAGAAGAAGTATGGCCGGAAGAGCTGCTGGCACAAAAACCGGAACTGCGCGGTAAAACGCTGTATGACGTGCTGTTTGCTACGCCAGCAGTAACGAAATTCCCAGTGACTGAACTGGCTGAAGATCAACTAAACGATGAATCCCGCGAGCTGGGCTTCTATCTGCAAAAAGGCTTGTTCGAAGAGTACGCCTGGTTTGGCCGCGGTCACGGGCACGATCTTGCGCCATTTGACGATTACCACAAAGCGCGCGGTTTACGCTGGCCGGTCGTTGAGGGTAAAGAGACCCAGTGGCGCTACAGCGAAGGCAACGACCCTTACGTGAAAGCAGGTGAAAGCTACAAGTTCTACGGTAAACCGGACGGTAAAGCGGTTATCTTCGCGCTGCCATTTGAGCCTGCTGCTGAAGCGCCGGATAAAGAATATGACCTGTGGCTGTCTACCGGACGTGTGCTGGAACACTGGCATACTGGCAGTATGACGCGTCGTGTGCCTGAACTGCACCGTGCTTTCCCAGAAGCCGTGCTGTTTATCCACCCGCTGGATGCAAAAGCACGCGATCTGCGCCGTGGCGATAAGGTCAAAGTGATTTCCCGTCGTGGCGAAGTGATTTCGATTGTTGAAACACGCGGTCGTAACCGTCCGCCGCAGGGGCTGGTGTACATGCCGTTCTTCGATGCCGCACAGTTGGTGAACAACCTGACGCTGGATGCGACGGATCCGCTCTCCAAAGAGACGGATTTCAAGAAGTGCGCCGTGAAACTGGCGAAGGTGTAACGCGTTATGTCCCGGTCAGCAAAACCCCAAAATGGCCGCCGCCGCTTTCTGCGCGATATGGTTCGCGCAGCGGGCGGGCTGGCCGTCGTTGGCGTGGCGCTGGGGTTGCAACAACAAACCGCACGCGCAACCGGCGTGCGGTTGCGCCCGCCAGGTGCACTGAGCGAGGAGGCATTCGCCAGCGCCTGCGTACGTTGCGGTCAGTGCGTTCAGGCATGCCCGTATGACACGCTGAAGCTGGCAACGCTGGCCTCCGGGCTGGCGGCCGGTACGCCATATTTTGTCGCCCGTGATATTCCCTGCGAAATGTGTGAGGACATTCCGTGTGCCAAAGTCTGCCCGAGCGGCGCGTTGGACAGGGAAATTGAATCCATTGACGATTCGCGTATGGGGCTGGCGGTACTGCTGGATCACGAAAACTGCCTCAACTACCAAGGGTTACGCTGCGATGTGTGTTACCGCGAGTGCCCGAAAATCGATGAGGCTATCACCCTTGAGCTGGACCGCAACATGCGAACCGGCAAGCATGCGCGGTTTATTCCAACCGTCCATAGCGATGCCTGTACCGGCTGCGGGAAATGCGAAAAAGTCTGCGTACTGGAGCAGCCAGCAATAAAAGTGCTGCCGCTGTCGCTGGCAAAAGGGGAGTTAGGACACCATTACCGCTTCGGTTGGCTGGAGGGGAACAATGGCAAATCGTAAACGTGACGCTGGGCGTGAAGCGCAGGCAAAAAAAGGGTGGTGGAAGAGTCATCGCTGGCTGCTGCTGCGTCGTTTGAGTCAGTTTCTGATACTGGCGATGTTCCTCAGCGGCCCGTGGCTTGGCGTGTGGATCCTGCATGGCAACTACAGTAGCAGCCTGTTGCTGGACGCTATCCCATTCACCGATCCGCTGATTACTCTGCAAAGCCTGGCCAGCGGGCATCTGCCGGCGACGGTGGCGTTAACGGGAGCAGCTATCATCACGGTGCTGTATGCCCTGGCCGGTAAGCGGCTGTTTTGTAGCTGGGTTTGTCCCATGAACCCGGTTACCGATTTAGCCAGTTGGTTGCGCAGAAGGTTTGACCTGAATCAGTCCGCAACCCTGCCGCGCCATATACGGTACGTCCTGCTGGTGGTTATCCTGGTCGGTTCCGCCCTGACCGGTACGCTGTTGTGGGAGTGGATAAATCCAGTCTCTCTGCTTGGACGGAGCCTGGTAATGGGATTCGGTAGCGGAGCGTTGCTGATCCTCGCGCTGTTTTTATTTGATTTACTGGTCGTTGAGCATGGCTGGTGCGGGCATCTTTGCCCACTGGGTGCGCTGTATAGCGTGGTGGGAAGCAAAGGGGCATTAACCGTTTCGGCAAAAGAACGTAACAGATGTAACCGCTGTATGGATTGTTTTCATGTTTGCCCGGAACCGCATGTGCTACGTGCGCCGGTGCTGGATGAGCAAAGTCCGGTGCAGGTAACCAGCCGCGATTGCATGGCCTGCGGTCGCTGCGTGGATGTCTGTTCTGAGGATGTTTTTACAATAACAACACGATGGAGTTCGGGAGCGAAATCATGAAAAGCCATGACCTGATTAAGACGCTGTGTCAATGGACGGCCCTGCTTGCCCTGGTCGTCAGTGGGGCCGTTTGGGCTGCAAATGGAGTGGATCTGAGCCAGTCACCGGAAGTCTCAGGAACACAAGAAGGGGCGATTCGCATGCCGAAAGAGCAAGAGCGCATGCCGCTGAACTATGTGAATCAGCCGCCGATGATTCCGCATAGCGTTGAAGGGTATCAGGTGACGACTAACACTAACCGCTGCCTGCAATGCCACGGTGTGGAAAGCTATCGCACCACCGGTGCGCCGCGCATCAGTCCGACGCACTTTATGGACAGCGACGGCAAGGTATTGGCTGAAGTTGCGCCGCGTCGTTATTTCTGCCTGCAATGTCACGTTCCGCAGGCTGACGCCGCGCCGATTGTTGAAAATACCTTCACCCCCTCGAAAGGTTACGGGAAATAAGAGGTCATTATGGAAAATTCTAACCGTAAACCAGGCTGGATTAAGCGCGTCTGGCAATGGTGGCGTCGCCCCAGCCGTCTGGCACTCGGCACGCTGTTGTTAATCGGCTTTGTGGGCGGCATTATTTTCTGGGGCGGCTTTAATACCGGTATGGAAAAGGCCAATACAGAAGAGTTCTGCATTAGCTGTCACGAAATGCGCAATACGGTATACCAGGAATACATGGAAACCGTACACTACAACAACCGCAGTGGTGTGCGAGCGACTTGCCCTGATTGCCACGTCCCCCATGAGTGGGGCCCGAAAATGATCCGTAAGATCAAGGCCAGTAAAGAGCTGTACGCGAAAGCACTGGGGCTGATAGATACACCGCAGAAATTTGAAGACCATCGTCTGACGATGGCGCAAAATGAGTGGCGGCGTATGAAAGATAATAATTCGCAAGAGTGCCGAAACTGTCACAACTTCGAGTTTATGGATTTAACCGCCCAGAAAGGCGTTGCGGCCAAAATGCACGACCAGGCCGTGAAAGACGGGCAAACCTGTATTGACTGTCATAAAGGGATAGCGCACAAACTGCCTGATATGCGCGAAGTCAAACCGGGCTTTTAACAGGATGTAGATAACCAGGTATGCTTGAAGCCAGAGAATTACTTTGCGAGCGAGATGACAGAATACTGTTCAGCAATCTGTCATTTCGCGTCAACGCAGGGGAATGGGTACAAATTACCGGCAGCAACGGCGCAGGGAAAACCACTCTGCTGCGGTTGCTTACCGGGCTGGCGCGTCCCGATGCAGGGGAGGTTTGCTGGCAAGAGCAGCCGCTGCATTACGTGCGGGACAGCTACCATCAGCAACTGCTGTGGATCGGACATCAGCCGGGGATAAAAACCCGGCTTTCGGCGTTGGAGAACCTGCGTTTCTTCCATCATGACGGCGACATTGCACTGTGTCTGGCTGCGCTGGCGCAGGCGGGACTTGCCGGATATGAAGATATCCCGGTGAACCAGCTCTCCGCCGGACAACAGCGGCGTGTGGCGCTGGCCCGTTTGTGGCTGACCCGCGCCCGGCTGTGGATCCTCGATGAACCCTTTACCGCCATTGATGTGAACGGCGTTGAGCGACTGACTCAGCGTATGGCGCAGCATACGGAGCAGGGCGGTATTGTTATTCTCACCACCCACCAACCGCTCAATGTCGAAACCGATAAAGTGCGACGTATTGCGCTGACCAGCGAGAGGGCAACGCAATGATGTGGCGAATCTTCCGTTTAGAACTGCGAGTTGCGTTTCGTCATAGTGCGGAAATCGCCAATCCTTTATGGTTCTTCCTGATTGTTATTACGCTGTTCCCGCTGAGCATTGGGCCGGAGCCGCAGCTTCTGGCGCGCATTGCGCCGGGCATCATTTGGGTTGCGGCGCTGCTGGCGTCATTGCTGGCGCTGGAACGCCTGTTTCGTGATGATCTGCAGGACGGCAGCCTTGAGCAACTGATGCTGCTGCCGTTACCGCTACCGGCCGTGGTGCTGGCGAAAGTGATGGCGCACTGGGTCGTGACCGGCCTGCCGCTGTTGATCCTCTCGCCGCTAGTGGCGCTGCTGCTGGGCATGGATATGTACAGCTGGAAAATTATGGCGCTGACGTTGTTACTCGGAACGCCGACGCTGGGCTTCCTCGGTGCGCCGGGTGTGGGGCTGACGGTGGGCTTAAAGCGCGGCGGCGTGTTGCTAAGCGTGCTGGTGCTCCCGCTCACCATACCCTTACTGATTTTTGCAACCGCCGCGATGGATGCGGCTTCTATGCACTTACCGGTTGAAGGGTACATGGCAATTCTGGGCGCGTTGCTGGTCGGCAGCGCCACGTTAAGCCCGTTTGCCACAGCCGCGGCGTTACGGATAAGCGTGCAGTAACGAGAATTAGATGTGTAGGCCGGGCAAGGCGCTCTGGCACAACGGATTTTAATTTATGGAGTCTGGTGACTGAACTATGTGGAAAACACTTCATCAATTGGCGATGCCCCCTCGGCTCTATCAGATCTGTGGCTGGTTTATCCCGTGGCTGGCGATTGCCAGCGCGGTGGTACTCATAACGGGATGGGTCTGGGGCTTTGGTTTTGCGCCTGCGGATTATCAGCAGGGGCAGAGCTATCGCATTATTTATCTGCACGTTCCGGCGGCAATCTGGTCGATGGGCATTTATGCCTCGATGGCTGTTGCCGCGTTTATCGGCCTGGTCTGGCAGATGAAAATGGCCAATCTGGCGCTGGCTGCGATGGCGCCGATTGGTGCAGTGTTTACCTTTATTGCGCTGGTGACCGGCTCCGCATGGGGCAAACCGATGTGGGGAACCTGGTGGGTCTGGGATGCTCGACTCACCTCTGAACTGGTACTGTTGTTTCTCTACGTGGGTGCCATTGCGCTGTGGCATGCCTTTGACGACCGCCGTCTGGCAGGTCGTGCCGCCGGTATTCTGGTGCTGATTGGCGTGGTCAACTTACCGATTATCCACTACTCGGTTGAGTGGTGGAATACGCTGCATCAGGGTTCTACCCGCATGCAGCAAAGCATCGATCCGGCGATGCGTACGCCGCTGCGTCTGGCAATCGTCGGCTATCTGTTACTGTTTGTCACGCTGGCGCTGATGCGCATGCGTAACCTGATTTTGATGATGGAAAAACGCCGCCCGTGGGTGAGCGAACTGATCTTAAAAAGAGGCCGCCAATGACCCCTGCATTTGCATCATGGAGTGATTTTTTCGCGATGGGCGGCTACGCCTTGTATGTCTGGCTTGCCGTAGCGATGAGCGTTATCCCGCTGGTGGTGCTGGTACTACATTCCACGTTACAACATCGCGCAATTTTACGCGGTGTAGCGCAGCAGCGGGCGAGAGAAGCGCGTATGCGTGCGGCGCAAGTGCAACGGGAGGCGGCGTGAATATTCGACGTAAAAATCGGTTATGGATAGCCTGTGCGGTACTGGCGGGTCTGGCGTTGACCATTACGCTGGTGCTTTATGCGCTGCGTTCTAATATTGACCTGTTCTATACGCCGGGAGAGATACTCTACGGTAAGCGCGAAACGCAGCAGATGCCCGAAGTCGGTCAGCGCCTGCGCGTGGGCGGAATGGTGATGCCCGGTAGCGTAAAGCGCGATCCGCAATCGCTAAAAGTAAATTTCAGCATCTATGACGCCGAAGGTGTGGTGGATGTCACCTACGAAGGCATTCTGCCGGATCTGTTCCGCGAAGGGCAGGGTGTTGTTGTTCAGGGCGAATTGAACGAAGGAAATCATGTGCAGGCCAAAGAGGTTCTTGCCAAACATGATGAGAATTACACCCCGCCGGAAGTCGAAAAAGCGATGCAGGAAAACCATCGTCGCCCGGAAAGTGTTTATAAGGATAAAACGTCATGATGCCTGAAATTGGCAATGCGCTGTTGTGCCTTGCGCTCGGCGTGGCGTTACTACTGTCAGTCTATCCGCTGTGGGGCGTAGCGCGCGGCGACGTGCGAATGATGGCCTCCGCGCGGCCTTTTGCCTGGGTTCTTTTTATCTGCGTGATGGGGGCGTTCCTGATTCTGGTCAACGCCTTCGTGGTTAATGACTTTACTGTCACCTACGTTGCCAGCAACTCCAATACCCAGCTTCCGGTCTGGTATCGGGTCGCGGCAACCTGGGGGGCTCATGAAGGCTCGCTGTTGCTATGGGTGCTGCTGATGAGCGGCTGGACGTTCGCCGTTGCGGCGTTCAGCCAGCGTATGCCGCTGGACATCGTTGCTCGCGTGCTGGCGGTGATGGGGATGGTAAGCGTTGGCTTTCTGCTGTTTATTCTGTTTACCTCCAACCCGTTTGCCCGTACGTTGCCCAACTTCCCTATTGAAGGGCGCGACCTGAACCCGCTGTTGCAGGATCCGGGACTGATTTTCCATCCGCCGTTGCTGTACATGGGGTATGTCGGCTTCTCCGTGGCCTTCGCGTTTGCGATTGCCGCGCTGATGAGCGGACGACTGGACAGTACCTTCGCCCGTTTTTCGCGTCCGTGGACGCTGGCGGCATGGGTGTTCCTGACGCTGGGTATTGTACTCGGTTCGGCCTGGGCCTATTACGAGCTGGGCTGGGGCGGCTGGTGGTTCTGGGATCCGGTTGAGAACGCCTCGTTTATGCCATGGCTGGTGGGAACGGCGCTGATGCACTCGCTGTCGGTAACCGAACAGCGTGCCAGCTTTAAAGCCTGGACGCTGCTGCTGTCAATCTGCGCATTCTCGCTTTGCCTGTTAGGTACTTTCCTGGTGCGCTCCGGCGTTCTGGTATCGGTGCATGCCTTCGCCTCCGATCCGTCGCGCGGGATGTTTATTCTGGCCTTTATGGTATTGGTGATTGGCGGCTCCCTGTTGCTGTTTGCGGTGCGCGGTCACAAGGTCCGCTCACGGGTGAACAACGCGCTGTGGTCGCGTGAATCTCTGCTGTTGGGCAACAACGTTCTGCTGATTGCCGCCATGCTGGTGGTGCTTTTGGGCACGCTGCTGCCGCTGGTGCACAAACAACTGGGTCTGGGCAGTATTTCGATTGGCGAACCGTTCTTCAACACCATGTTTACCTGGCTGATGGCACCGTTCGCGCTGTTGCTGGGTATTGGGCCATTAGTGCGCTGGGGCCGTGACCGACCGCGTAAACTGAAAACGTTACTGATTATCGCGTTTGTCACCACGCTTGTTCTGTCGCTGCTGCTGCCGTGGTTGTTTGAGGATCGAGTTGCCGCTATGACGGTGGTAGGGCTGGCGATGGCATGCTGGATATTCGTGCTGGCGATGTCCGAAGCATTCCTGCGTGTTTCCCGCGGAACGAAATTAACACCAAGCTATTGGGGCATGGTGTCGGGCCACGTTGGGCTGGCGATTACTATTGTCGGTATTGCCTTCAGCCAGAACTACAGCGTTGAACGCGATGTGCGCATGAAAGCAGGTGATAGCGTCAGTATCCATAACTATCAGTTCACGTTCCGCGAAGTGAAAGATATTACCGGACCTAACTACCGGGGCGGTGTCGCCATTATTGGCGTTACCCGAGATGGTAAACCGGAAGCCACGCTGCATGCGGAAAAACGCTTCTATAACAGCACCAGTTCGATGATGACCGAAGCGGCAATTGACGGCGGATTCACGCGCGATCTGTACGCCGCGCTGGGTGAAGAACTGGATAACGGCGCATGGGCTGTGCGTCTGTACTACAAACCGTTTATTCGCTGGATTTGGGCCGGAGGATTGCTGATGGCGCTGGGCGGATTGTTCTGCCTGTTTGATCCACGCTATCGTCAGCGCGCGCGTCCTCGCGCCGCGGTGCAAAAAAATGCGTCGGAGGCTGTATGAAGCGCAACGCACTGTTAATTCCGTTTATTATTTTTCTGATCATTGCGGCGGCGCTGCTGTGGCAGCTGGCGCGTAACGCTCAGGGAGACGATCCCACGAATCTGGAATCGGCGCTGATCGGCAAACCCGTTCCGACATTCCGCCTGGAGTCGCTGGAGAATCCGGGTCAGCATTATCAGGCCGATGTGCTGACCCAGGGCAAACCGGTACTGCTGAACGTCTGGGCGACCTGGTGTCCGACCTGTCGCGCCGAACATCAGTATCTGAACCAGCTATCTGCACAAGGCGTGCGGGTGGTGGGTCTGAACTATAAAGACGATCGTCAGAAAGCCATTGTCTGGCTGAAAGAGCTGGGCAATCCTTACTCATTAAGCCTGTTTGACGGCGACGGTATGCTCGGTCTGGATCTTGGCGTGTACGGCGCGCCGGAAACGTTCCTGATCGACGGTAAAGGTATTATTCGCTATCGCCATGCTGGTGATTTGAATGCCAGGGTGTGGGAGAGCGAGATCAAACCGTTGTTGGATAAGTACAGTAAGGAGGCTGCGCAATGAGATTTTTACTGGGCCTGCTGATGCTGGTTATCTCGGGATCTGCGCTGGCGACCATCGATGTGATGCAGTTTAAGGATGAAGCGCAGGAGCAGCAGTTCCGTCAGCTTACCGAACAGCTGCGCTGTCCTAAATGTCAGAACAACAGTATCGCCGATTCTAACTCAATGATTGCCACTGACCTGCGCCAGAAAGTGTACGAACTGATGCAGGAAGGGAAAAGCCAGAAAGAGATTGTCGACTACATGGTGGCGCGCTACGGCAACTTTGTCACTTACGATCCGCCGTTGACGCCGCTTACTGTGCTTTTGTGGGTGATGCCGGTGGTAGCGATTGGTTTGGGCGGCTGGATTATTTTTGCCCGTACTCGCCGACGCGTCCGGGTGAAGCTTGAAGAGTTTCCTGACGACGTTATCCCGGATGGCAAGCGCGGTGGATTTGGGTTGTTTGTGCCCGGCATCGTGGTGGCGCTGATCGTTGGCGCGGTGAGCTATTATGAAACCGGCAGCTATAAGCAGGTTCAGGTCTGGCAGCAGGCCACCGCTCAGGCTCCGGCGCTGCTGGAACGCGCGTTGGATCCGAAAGCTGACCCGCTCAATGAAGAAGATATGACACGTCTGGCGCTGGGGCTGCGCACGCGTTTACAAGCCGATCCTACAAACGTTGAAGGTTGGATCATGCTTGGGCGTATTGGCATGGTACTCGGTAACGCCAGTACGGCCACTGAAGCCTATGCCAATGCCTATCGACTGGATCCTAAAAACAGCGATGCGGCGCTGGGTTATGCGGAAGCACTGACCCGTTCATCCGATCCTGACGATAATCGCAGGGGAGGGGAGCTGTTACGCCAGCTGGTGCGCGGCGAGCATGCCAACGTGCGGGTTCTCAGCATGTACGCGTTTAACGCTTTTGAACAGCAGCGCTTTGGTGAGGCGGTTGCGGCATGGGAGATGATGCTGAAATTATTACCGGCCAATGATACCCGTCGGGCGGTGATAGAACGCAGCATTAAGCAGGCGATGGAGCAGCTAACGCCGCAGGAGAAGTAAGAGTCCAGATTGCCCGAAGGCGTGCTGCTTTCGGGCCTGTGCGAGCTTTGTAGGCCGGATAAGACGCTGTTGCGTCGCCATCCGGCATCTCATTGATTACTGCATGCCGCGTGTTTGCAAAAACAGGATGGTGGCAGCAACGCGAGAACGCACGTTGAGTTTGCGCAGCAGGTTACGAATATGCACCTTCACCGTCTGTTCGGAAATATTCAGTACCGACGCAATCTGTTTATTCGACAGCCCCTGAGCCAGCTCGTGTAACACATCCAGTTCGCGTTCGGTGAGAATGCTGAATGGATCTTCCTGCGCACCAAACAGGTCACGTTCGCGCAGATATTCGCTAACACGAGCGCTAAACGCTTTACCACCTTTGGCGCCGTTACGAATGGCTTCCAGCAAGACTTCGGGATCGCTATCTTTCAGTAAATAACCATCCGCGCCGGCATCAATTAAGGCGTACACATCGCTGGCGGCATCCGATACGGTAAGAATAATAATTTGCGCGGTGACGCCGTCCCGACGCAGCGCATTCAGGGTGTCCAGCCCGCTCATACCTTTCATATTGAGATCCAGCAGGATCACATCAAGGTCCAGACGGTTTGCCAGATCGATAGCACTTGCGCCGTCGCCTGCTTCAGCGACTACGTCAAATGCGGGATCCAGTTGCAATAATTGACTAATTCCCCGCCGCATGAGTGGGTGGTCGTCGACAATCAGCACCCGAAAAGGCGTTACTTCAGGCATACTATTCTCCTGAGCTTTTATTAGTATCATTATTGTTTTCAGCGCATCAATCGTCCAGATTCATCGCGCTGATGAGAGGATGAATTTTACCCCAATTTGTGCATGGGTAAGTAGTAAAACCTGTGCTGAAGGCTGCTGTAAAACTCAGGAATGCGGAATCGCAGACATAAAAAAACCAACCGCAAGGGTTGGTTTTTTTGGGGATTTTTGGTCGGCACGAGAGGATTTGAACCTCCGACCCCCGACACCCCATGACGGTGCGCTACCAGGCTGCGCTACGTGCCGACGCTATGGCTGCTAATACTACTGCTTTCCGCTACGAATGCAAGAGGATGCCTCACTAACTGATTTATAATTAATCAGTTAGCAATAAATCGTTTCTCATCCGTCAGAACCTGTAGCAGCAGGCTGAGCTGCGGTTTCTGATCTTTTATTTTCTCGCCACGTAAATCATAGGTCTGATAATTTCCGTTGTTGTTCAGCACCAGCGTCATCTCTGGCGTAGTCACTGCCATCGTGCTGCCGTCGGCGGCGGTCACCCAGTAATGGCGACGTGTAGCATTGAACAAATCCTGCCCCTGCGAGTATTCGTTAGCCGGCGTGCTGACGTGCAGCAGGCGCTGCATCAGCGTCGTCATCAGGTCTGTATGATCGGTCAGGCTATTGATACGCTGGGCAGGTGTTCCCGGCCAGTGAATAACCAGAGGAACCTGCAGATGACCGCGCGACCAGGCAAAGTTGTTCTCTTCCTGAGTCAGCGGCACACCGCGACCCGCGGTAATAATCACCACCGTGTTGTCCAGTTTACCCGAGTCGCGCAGGGCGCTAAGAACACGGTTAATATTGGCATCCACATCCTGAGCGGCGCTGGCGTAGCGTTTGGCAAAGTTCTTCTGGTTGCTGTCATCAAGGTTTGTCCCGTTAAAGGAGACCCAGGAGAACCAGCGATTATCTTCCTGCGCGTAGCGTCCCAGCCAGTTAATCCATTGGCTTGCGGTTTGCTCATCAGATTGCGTTTGCACGCTCGGCATGGAGAAATCTGACAGTAGCGCCTGACGATAAAGCGGGCTGGTAAAGCCATCCGAGGAGAATAGCCCTAACTGATAACCCTGCTGGTTCAGTGCAGAGATCAGCGCCGCAGGCGTTCGGGTCGACAAAATACCGTCCATGTAGCTTGGCGATACGCCATAGAACAGGCCAAAGATCCCGTTATCCGTGGTGTTGCCTGAGCTCATGTGACGCGTAAAGGAGATATTCTGCCCGGCAAACTCAGACAGCGCAGGCATCTGTTTTTCAAAGCGTGAGTAGTTCAGGCCGTCTACGGTGATCAGCAGAACGTTCTGGCCGGTCCCCATATCGCGATAGTGCAGTTCGCTGAGCGGGTACTGCACGGAAACCGCTTCCGGATTGCCCTGTTCGATCAGGCGACGCTGATACTCTTGCGCATCCAGCAGGCCATGTTTTTCCAGAAACTTACGCGCCGTCATCGGGTAAGAGAGTGGCAGGTTTGCGCGCTGCATGGTAATCGGGCGATAGAAATTGGCATCTGCCCAGATATACACCACATGCGAGGCGATAAAAGAAACGAAGAAGAATGCCGCTAACGGTTTGGCGAAATGGCGACGACGCGTCAGGCTGCGCAGCTTTTGCCAGCTCCAGGTCGCAAACAACATTTCTATTAACAGGATAACCGGCACGCTGATAAACAACAGTTGCCAGTCACGCGCCGCTTCATTCTGGTCAGGGTTAATGACCAGTTCCCAGACGATCGGGTTGAGGTGCAGGTGGAAGCGGGTGAAAACTTCGCTGTCGATTAACAACAGCGTCATGCCAGCCGTCGCCAGAATAGCTGATAAGAATCGCATCAGCCTCTGGGACATGACGATAAACGTCAGGGGAAACAGGATTAGCAGATAGGTGGCAAACACCAGAAAGCTAAAATGCCCGACAACGCTCAGGTAGGAATATACACGACCTGCAAGGGTTGTCGGCCAGTCGGCGACAAACAGGTAACGGCTACCGAGAACCATGGCCAACAGAATGTTGAACAAGGCAAACCAGTGCCCCCAGCTAACCATCTGGGAGACTTTCTCACGGTAGCGCTGACGATGAGTTACCATAAACTGTTGTTCGTTTCCCCGGAGCAGGCTCTTAATGCGCTTGGTCGTCGTTTACCGAAGACTGCAATGCGCGGGCAAAAGAGTTGGCAATCGCCTGGCGCTGGGCCGGTGCGATGCTTGTATTTATAAGGTTAGTCACCATGTTTCCCAGAACCATCAGGGAAAGGTCGGTCGGCGCCTTATGTTTTTCCAGTACGTTGAGCATCTCATTCAGCAGTTGTTCAACGTGTTCGTCACTATAGCGGGAAATTTGTGGCATAAATCGAAATCAGTCTGTTCATGAAAGGGCAACATATTACCGTACGGACAGTTTTTTTTCTGCTTTTTTATCTTCTATTGCGTCACTGCCCGGCAGGTGGTTGAATACCGCCCGGTCTAAAAGGAGAGTTTATCATGAGTCTGGATATCAACCAGATTGCCCTGCACCAGCTTATCAAACGTGACGAGCAGAACCTTGAGCTGGTCTTGCGCGATTCATTACTGGAACCGACAGCGACGGTTGTCGATATGATGGCTGAGTTGCATCGGGTGTATAGCGCCAAGAATAAAGCCTATGGCCTGTTTAGCGAAGAGAGTGAACTGGCGCAAACGCTGCGTTTACAGCGTCAGGGCGAAGAGGATTTTCTGGCATTTAGTCGTGCCGCGACCGGACGCTTGCGGGACGAGCTGGCGAAATATCCTTTTGCCGACGGCGGTATTGTCCTGTTCTGCCATTACCGCTATCTGGCGGTAGAGTATCTGCTGGTCGCCGTGCTGAACAATTTAAGCAGCATGCGCGTCAATGAAAATCTGGATATCAATCCGACGCACTATCTGGATATCAATCATGCGGACATCGTGGCGCGTATTGATTTAACCGAGTGGGAAACCAATCCGGAGTCCACGCGCTATCTGACGTTCCTGAAAGGGCGGGTCGGGCGTAAAGTCGCCGATTTCTTTATGGATTTCCTCGGTGCCAGCGAAGGTCTGAACGCCAAAGCGCAAAACCGTGGCCTGCTGCAGGCGGTCGATGACTTTACCGCCGAGGCGCAACTCGATAAAGCCGAACGCCAGAACGTGCGTCAGCAGGTGTACAGCTACTGTAACGAGCAGTTGCAGGCTGGTGAAGAGATCGAGCTAGAGTCGCTGTCTAAAGAGCTTTCCGGCGTCAGTGAAGTCAGCTTCAGCGAATTTACCGCTGATAAAGGCTACGAGCTGGAAGAGAGCTTCCCTGCGGATCGCAGTACGCTGCGTCAGTTAACCAAATTTGCCGGCAGCGGCGGTGGGTTAACCATTAACTTCGACGCCATGTTACTGGGTGAGCGTATTTTCTGGGATCCGGCGACAGACACCTTGACCATCAAAGGTACGCCGCCGAACCTGCGCGATCAGCTCCAGCGTCGCACGTCGGGCGGGAAATAAGGGCATACTACATAAAAGGACGCAGTAGTGAGTAAAGGAATACGTCAGAAGCCGTCTGTTAATTTCAGTTTATTTCGGCAGGTTTTGTACGCGCACATTGTAACATTTTTGATGATGTTGATGCTTGGTATTGTGTTCACAGTTCTCTCGTTGGTACTGTTTTATACTCATGGTGCCAACTGGTTACTGAGTTTGTTCATATGCCCACTGTTCTTATTTACTGGTTTATTTATTACTGGATTTGCTTTTAAATCAACCTATTCCAGCATGAGTTACTATTACGATAAGGGGCAGTTGAAACGGTATGGACTCAATCTTGATGCTACTTTGACACGTAAAGAGAAGGTGGAAATAAGCATCGATAATGCAAAGCGTCGAGTGCGTGTAGATGAACTGGAACTCCATGTCTTTTTTGATTTTCAGTTTGATAGCAAGAGATGGAGCGGCGGCGACTTACTTACCAATGAAAAGGTATTTGATGCGTTGAATGAAGGGCAAACTATACCAATACGAATTTTGCCGTGGAAACCGGAAAGTGCCAGCGTTCGTCAACGGGCATTATTCAATCGGCTTAAAGGTATGATTACAGCAGCGGAAACTACAGATCCTCGATTAGGGGAGGCGTTAATTGAATTTGACGAGATTTAAGAAAGCGGAAAAGCAAAGTGGGTTCTCGTTGCTCTTAATGTCGTCAAACTAAATTAAACGCATAAAAAAACCCCGCCGAGGCGGGGTTTTCTTCAACTTCCAGGCGATTACGCGCGAACGAAGTCGATGTGGGACAGCTTCGGCTTGAACGGGTGACGCTGTACAGCCTGAGCTTTAACTTTAACTTCTTTACCGTCAACAACGATGGTCAGAACTTCGCTGTAGAATTCAGCTTTAGCTTGCATGTTCATAACTGCATCGTGATCCAGTTCGATAGCAATCGGGGCTTCTGCGCCACCGTAGATGATTGCCGGGAACTTGTTAGCGGCACGCAGGCGGCGGCTCGCACCCTTACCCTGCTCTTTACGTACTTCAGCGTTGATAGTAAACATTTAAATCTCTCTTTAATAATTCCTGCTACAGGCGACCCAGCAACAGGTAAGTGATCTGCTTTGCGTATGCAAAAGCGGGCGAGATTCTATACTCAAACGGCTGGTACATCAATCAAAAGTACGATTAACCGCGTAATTCATGTGCCCGACGAAAGCGACCTTCATAATCGAAGACCTTTTCACGGACCTGCCAGTACTGACCTTTCATACGCGCCACCACGAAATCAGGATGCCGTAACAACGCCTGCTGATTGAGGATATCGGCGGCGGTTATCCAGCGTAAGGGTATACCGGGTGTTCGGGTGTGCGGGCGAATAAACAGTTGTTCGAAGGCCGTACGCTGCGCGGGAGTGTGCAGGCGAAAGCGTTCGCTGACGTCAGCGCCGTCTTCATCGTAATAGGTGATTTTCAGCCATTCGCCTTTATCATCCTGCCCGTTTTGTAACACCATACCGCTACAGCGCAGGACCAGCGCATCTTTGAGCCTGAGCGCGGCTTTCAGCATGTCATCCGGGTCAACCAGCACCGTGTCGCACTCGCGACAACGGCGGGCGGCGATGTCATTTTCCGCGTTGCACTGTGGGCAGTTTTTAAAACGGAAACGAAAATCGCACTGTTCGCGATGGCCGTCATCATCTTCAAACCATCCCTGGCAGCGGCGGCCAAAATGTTCAATCAGCGTGCCGTCTGCCGTGGTTTTGCCCCAGAAGGTGTTTGCAAATCCGCAGGCAGGACAGAACACCTGTACCGGAACGTTGTCGCTTTTCCCTTTCGGAGCACCCACTTCCGGTGCGTACAGATCGTGCGGGTTGCCGGCGTAATCGAGGATCAGACAGTCGGTTTTACCCGGTGCAAGGCGCAACCCACGACCAACAATTTGTTGGTAAAGGCTAACAGACTCTGTTGGGCGCAGAATGGCGATAAGGTCGACGTGCGGGGCATCGAAGCCGGTGGTCAGGACCGATACATTCACCAGATAGCGAAAACGCTGGGCTTTGAACTCTTCAATCAGCACGTCGCGCTCAGCGCCTGGCGTATCTCCAGTGATTAGCGCGGCGTCGTCAGCGGGCAGCAGGCCCTGAATTTCTTTGGCGTGCTCAACGGTGGCGGCGAAAATCATCACCCCTTTGCGGGTTTGGGCAAACTCGATAATCTGGCTGATGATATGTGGCGTTATTCGCTGCTGCTTTTTCAGCTCCTGATTCAGATCTGCTTCGCTAAACAGGCCGTTACTCTGCGCCTGCAGGCGACTAAAGTCATACTGCACGACCGGCATGTCGAGGCGTTCTGGCGGCGTCAGGTAGCCGTGTTTAATCATGTAGCGCAGTGGTAATTCATAAATGCAGTCGCGAAACAGCGCTTTTTCATCGCCGCGCACCATACCATGATAATGAAAATGATAAATCCAGCCCTTGCCCAAACGAAAAGGTGTGGCGGTAAGCCCGAGCAGACGTAAGTGGGGATTTACTTTAGTCAGGTGAGTGAGGATTTGCTGATACTGACTCTCTTCATCATCGCCAATACGGTGGCATTCATCGACGATCAGCAGTGAGAATTCACCCTGAAAGGCCTCCAGATTTCGCGCTACCGACTGTACGCTGCCAAAGACTACTTTCCCGTGGCTCTCTTTACGCTTCAGGCCTGCGGCAAAAATATCGGCTTCAAGCCCCAGCGCACAATATTTGGCATGGTTTTGTGCGACCAGTTCTTTGACGTGCGCCAGTACCAGTACGCGACCACGTGCCACGCGGGCCAGTTCAGCAATCACCAGACTTTTGCCCGCGCCGGTTGGCAGGACGATAACCGCCGGGGTGCGGTGGTGGCGAAAATGGTTGAGCGTGGCGTCCACGGCTTCTTTTTGGTACGGGCGAAGAGTAAAAATCATGAGCTCATTAAGGTAAACAGCAACAATGTATAGTATGCCATGAATCATTTCCCTTGAGGGATGGTGTAACACCGCTATACTGGGCGGATAATAGTCCCACTTTTCGGGCGTAAACCCGCTTCTCGTATTTTTACAGGCAAAAATCACACTCATGCGACTTGATAAATTTATCGCTCAGCAACTCGGCGTCAGCCGCGCTATTGCCGGGCGTGAGATCCGTGCTAACCGCGTTACCGTCGACGGTGAAATCGTTAAAAACAGTGCCTTTAAGCTGCTACCAGAACACGACGTCGAATATGACGGTAATTCCCTGGTTCAACAAAATGGCCCGCGCTATTTTATGCTGAATAAGCCTCAGGGTTATGTTTGCTCAACGGATGACCCGGATCATCCGACGGTGCTCTATTTCCTTGATGAACCGGTTGCCTACAAATTGCATGCGGCAGGGCGTCTGGATATCGACACCACCGGACTGGTACTGATGACCGATGACGGACAGTGGTCACATCGTATCACCTCTCCTCGTCACCATTGCGAGAAAACCTATCTGGTGACGCTGGAGTCGCCAGTGGCAGACGATACCGCCGAGCAGTTTGCCCATGGCGTACAGTTGCATAATGAGAAAGACCTGACCAAACCGGCTGTTCTGGAGGTCATTACGCCAACTCAGGTGCGATTGACCATCAGCGAAGGGCGTTATCATCAAGTAAAACGTATGTTTGCCGCGGTGGGTAACCACGTTGTGGAACTGCACCGTGAACGAATTGGTGACATCAGGCTTGATGACGATCTGGAGCCGGGTGAATACCGTCCATTGACCGAAGAAGAAATCGCCAGCGTTAACTTAACCCCGCGTTAATTTCAGGAGCTAAATGTGACCACCCGGCAGAACTCGTCAATTGCCATAGTCTTTATCCTTGGCTTGTTAGCCATGCTAATGCCGTTGTCGATTGATATGTATCTTCCGGCGCTACCTGTTATCTCAGAACAGTTTGGTGTGCCTGCGGGTAGCGCGCAGATGACCCTCAGTACCTATATTCTGGGGTTTGCAGTGGGGCAGTTGCTCTATGGCCCAATGGCTGACAGCATTGGGCGCAAGCCGGTGATTCTGGGCGGAACGCTGGTGTTTGCGGCGGCGGCAGTGGCCTGCGCCCTGGCGCAAACTATCGATCAACTGATCGTGATGCGTTTCTTCCACGGTCTGGCTGCTGCGGCGGCGAGCGTGGTAATCAACGCCCTGATGCGCGATATCTATCCAAAGGAAGAGTTCTCGCGCATGATGTCATTCGTCATGTTGGTCACCACGATAGCGCCATTACTGGCACCTATCGTGGGTGGTTGGGTGCTGGTATGGCTGAGCTGGCACTATATCTTTTGGATCCTCGCCATGGCGGCTGTTCTGGCGTCGGTGATGATCTTTACGCTGATCAAAGAGACCCTGCCTGTAGAGCGTCGCCAGCCGTTTCGCCTGCGTACCACTATTGGCAACTTTGCCTCGCTGTTTCGTCATAAACGAGTGCTGAGCTATATGCTGGCCAGTGGGTTCAGCTTTGCCGGGATGTTCTCGTTTCTGAGCGCCGGACCCTTTGTTTACATTGAGATCAACCACGTTTCACCGCAGCATTTCGGTTATTACTTCGCATTGAACATCGTATTCCTGTTCGTGATGACTATCATCAACAGCCGCTTTGTGCGTCGGGTTGGGGCATTGAATATGTTCCGTACCGGTCTGTGGATCCAGTTCGTGATGGCGGGATGGATGGTCTTTAGCGCACTGTTTGGGCTGGGGTTCTGGGCTCTGGTCGTGGGCGTTGCGGCGTTTGTTGGCTGTGTATCGATGGTGTCATCAAACGCCATGGCGGTTATTCTGGATGAATTTCCGCATATGGCGGGAACGGCGTCATCGCTGGCTGGGACATTCCGCTTTGGCATTGGCGCCATTGTCGGGGCCCTGTTGTCTCTGGCGACCTTTAACTCGGCCTGGCCAATGATATGGTCGATCGCATTTTGCGCTACCTGCTCAATTCTCTTCTATCTTTACGCCAGTCGCGCTCAAAAACGGTGATCTATTACACAACCTGGGGGCCATAAGGTCTCCAGAGTTGATGTACATCAACCGCAAATCTATCATTTCCCCCGCTTATGTTTATTTTATGTAAAATCAATTTATGTAAAAAGTCACATCATTGTAGTTAAAAAGGTTGAGTTAGATCGCAGAAACTAGTACATATAGCCCGGAAATATGCCAGAACCGTTGAATAAATTTAATTACTGGGTTCTGTAAGCAGCATAAGTACTGGATGTAAACGTTTACCAACTGTCTAAAGACGTATTGTCAATGATGTGTTAATATTGATGTAAAATAATTGTGAAGTGATTGTGCTTCCAGGGAAAGAAAGTGATGACATTACAACTCTCAATCGTTCATCGTCTGCCGCAGAGCTATCGTTGGTCGGTGGGTTTCGCAGGTTCGAAAGTTGAACCGATTCCGCAAAACGGTCAGAGTAATGAGAACAGCCTGGTGGCACTCAAATTGCTCAGTCCTGATGGTGACAGCGCGTGGTCAGTCATGCATAAGCTCAGCCAGGCCCTCAGTGATATCGAGGTTCCTTGTTCCGTACTGGAATGTGAAGGAGAGCCGTGCCTGTTTGTGAATCGTCAGGACGAATTTGCCGCGACCTGCAGACTGAAAAACTTCGGCGTGGCTATCGCAGAACCGTTTTCAAACAACAATCCTTTTTGAGCGTCAGCTTAGCGCGAGCAGCTGACGCGTATAGGCCTGCTGTGGTGCGTTAAAGACGTGCTCGCATTGCCCTTGCTCCACGACCTCTCCCTGACGTAGCACAATAACCTGATGGCATAATGCGCGTACTACGTGCAAATCATGGCTGATAAAAATATAAGCCAGCCGATGCTTTTCCTGTAAGGATTTTAACAACGTCAGGATTTGCGCCTGTACGGTCCTGTCGAGCGACGATGTTGGTTCATCCAGAATGATCAGGGAAGGTTTGAGAATCAATGCTCTGGCAATAGCAATGCGTTGGCGTTGTCCGCCAGAAAACTCCGCAGGATAACGATGTCGCGTTTCGCTATCCAATCCCACTTCCGCCATTACCGCTTTCACCTGTGCCTCGCGTTGTTCGGCTGACAGGGTAGGCTGATGAACGCGCAACCCCTCCTCGATAATCTGTAGCACGCTCAGGCGTGGGTTCAGCGAGGAGTTGGGATCCTGAAATACCACCTGAATACGGTGACGGACCGGCAACAGCTGGCGTCGATTTAAGGTATGCAGTGCCAGCCCATCGAACACAATGCTTCCCTGCGAGGTGATTAACCGCAGAAGCGCCAGCCCGGTGGTGCTTTTTCCTGAGCCTGACTCTCCCACCAGCCCCAGCGTTTCACCGGGCCGGAGGGAAAAACTGACGTCGTTAACGACGACGTTGTGGTCCACCACGCGTTTCAGGATACCTTTGCGGATAGGAAAGGCGACGCGGAGTTTTTCCACTTCCAGCAACGGAGCTTGCCCGACAGGTAAAGGTACCGGGTCGCCGGAAGGTTCGCTGTTTAACAATTTCTTCGTGTAGGGATGCGTTGGCGCAGTGAGCAACTGTGCTGCTCTATTTTGCTCAACGCACTGGCCGTTTTGCATGACCGCCACGGTATCGGCAAGCTTTTTCACAATGCTCAGGTTGTGGGTGATGAACAGTAATCCCATGTTCAGTTCGTGCTGTAGTTCCCTCAGCAGTTGCAGGATCTGTGCCTGGACGGAAACGTCCAGCGCGGTAGTCGGTTCATCGGCAATAAGCAGCTCAGGTCGTGTCAGCAGTGCCATGGCGATCATCACGCGCTGGCGTTCACCGCCGGACAGTTGGTGCGGGTAATCTGCGAGACGTTTGGCTGCCTGACGGATGCCTACGCGATCCAGGCAGGTCAGGATTTCTGCCCGCGCCGCCTCCCGACGCATTCCCCTATGCAGCGACAGCACTTCATAAAGCTGTTTTTCCAGATTGTGGAGCGGGTTCAGTGACACCATCGGCTCCTGGAAAATCATGGCGATTTTATTCCCCCGTACGCCGCGAAGCGTCTGCTCGTTGGCGTGAAGTAATGATTCACCATGAAAACGGATGTCCCCGGAAGGGTAAACTACCGGAGGGGACGGTAACAACCGTAGGATAGAAAGCGCGGTCACGCTTTTCCCCGAGCCAGACTCGCCCACCAGCGCTAGCGTTTGTCCGGCATCAACCCGTAGTGAGAGGGCATTGACTACGGTGCGCACGGTCTCTTGTTGACGAAAACCTACCGATAAATTTTCAATGGCTAACAGAGGTTGTGTCATTTTAAATCGCCTTGTTGGGATCAAACGCATCGCGTACCGCTTCACCAATAAAGATCAGTAGCGATAGTAGCAGGGCAACGGAGATGAACGCGGTGATGCCAAGCCACGGTGCCTGCAGGTTGTTTTTACCCTGCAACAGGAGTTCTCCCAGTGATGGCGAGCCAAGCGGTAAACCGAACCCAAGAAAATCCAGTGAGGTCAGGGTGGTTATCGAGGCGCATAAAATAAACGGTAAAAAAGTCAGGGCCGCGACCATCGCGTTGGGCAGCATATGACGCAGAATAATACTGCGATCGCTTACGCCTAGCGCTTGAGCGGCTCGAATGTAATCAAAGTTTCGGGTACGTAAAAATTCCGCGCGCACCACGCCAACCAGACTCATCCAGCCAAACAGTACGGTAATGCCCAGCAGCCACCAGAAGTTAGGCTGGACCACGCTCGACAATAGGATGATGAGAAACAGCGTTGGCATTCCTGACCAAACTTCAATGAATCGTTGCCCCCACAGGTCCACCTTGCCGCCATAATAGCCCTGAATTGCGCCAGCCATAATGCCCATCACGCTCGAACAGAGGGTGAGCATTAGACCAAACAAGACAGAAATACGTGTGCCGTAGAGGATGCGCGCCAGTACATCACCGCCGTTGGCGTCTGTTCCCAGCCAGTTTTGTGCGGAAGGCGGGGAAGGGAAGGGCTTATCGGTGGCAAAGTTAATGCTGGTGGCCCCAAAGCGTATTGGTGCCCACAGGATCCAGCCCTGGTTTTCCAGGCGCTGTTGTAGCCACGGGTCCTGATAATCAGCCTGAGTCGCCAGCGGTCCGCCGAAGTCGCTTTCACTGTAGTTTTTGAACAGGGGGAAATACCAGCTATTGTCGTAGCGCACCAGTAGCGGCTTATCATTGGCAATCAGTTCTGAACACAGGCTAAGACCGAACAGCACCAGAAAAATCCACAGCGACCAGTAGCCGCGACGATTGTGGCGAAAGCGCGCCCAGCGGGCCTGATTGACGGGGCTTAATCGCGACATTAGCGTCCCTCAAAATCAATACGAGGATCGACCAGCGTATAGCTGATGTCGCTGAGGATATTCAGCAGCAGACCGATCAGGGTGAAGATATAAAGCGTGCCAAACATTACCGGGTAGTCGCGTGATACGGTGGATTCATAACCCAGCAATCCCAGGCCGTTAAGTGAGAACATCACTTCAATCAGCAGTGAGCCGGTAAAAAACATGCTGATAAACGTTGCCGGGAAGCCGGCGATCACCAGCAACATGGCATTGCGAAACACATGTTTCCACAGAATATTTTTCTCGCTGACCCCTTTAGCGCGTGCGGTGACGACATATTGTTTGCGCACCTCATCCAGAAATGAGTTCTTGGTCAGCATAGTCAGTGCGGCAAACCCACCAACCACCGTCGCCAGCACCGGCAGGGTAATATGCCAAAGGTAGTCGGTTACTTTCTGATACCAGGGCAGGGAGTCAAAATTGGCGGAAACCAGCCCGCGTAGCGGGAACAGATCGTAATAGCTTCCCCCGGCAAAAAAGACGATCAGCAAAATCGCAAACAGAAATGCCGGGATGGCATAGCCGATAATAATAAATGCGCTGCTCCAGACATCAAACCGGCTGCCGTTATGCACCGCCTTGCGGATCCCAAGCGGTATCGACACCATGTAGATGATGAGCGTACTCCACAGCCCCAGCGTGATGGAAACAGGCAGGCTGTCTTTGATAAGCGTCAGCACCGAGGCGCTACGAAACAGGCTGTCACCGAAATCGAAACGAATGTAATCCCAGAGCATTTTGAAGTAACGCTCATGAATGGGCTTATCGAACCCATAGCGGCGAGTGATTTCGGCGATCACTTCCGGGTCCAGACCCCGGCCACCTCGATAATTACTGTCGCTGATGTTACCCACGCCGGTTTGCGCGTGGCTGGCGCGAACGCCTTCGCTACCCGCGCCGGGTAATGCCCCGCTTTGCCCGAACTCAATGGCGGCGACGGCCTGTTCAACCGGGCCGCCTGGGGCAATTTGCACGATAAAAAAGTTGATGGTGATGATGGCCCAAAGCGTTGGGATCACCAGCAGTAGACGTCGAATCAGATAAGCGCCCATTTACTCTCCCTGCCGTCTGGCTGCGGGTAGCTTCGCCGATTTGTTGACGTCATACCACCAGTTATCGAGGCCGATGGTGTAAATTGGGCGAATAGCAGGATGTGAAAATTTATCCCACCAGGCGATACGATCCTCGGCCATGTACCACATTGGCAACATGTAGTAGTTCCAGGTTAATACCCTGTCCAGTGCCCGGCCCAGTGGGATCAATTTGGCTTTATCACCTTGCGCCGCGATGATTTGGTCGATCAGTTTATCAATCACCGGGCTTTGTACGCCGGGGGCGTTGTAGCTGGAATCAATATATTGAGAGGCCCACAGAATTTGCAGGTCCGAACTCGGCCACGGCATCGCGCGATACAACCTCGGCATCATGTCATAGTCGCGACTGCGCAGGCGGTTCGTGATTTGTGAGTTATCCACCTGGCGGATATTCATGGTAATACCTAAGCGCTGCAGGTTGTGCTGGAACGGCAGCACCCATTGACTGTTGCTGCCCGCCGGGAGCAACAGTTCAAAGCTCAGAGGTTTACCGCTGGCGCTGTTTACGCGCTGCTGACCCTTTAGTGCCCACCCGGCCTGCTCCAGTAAGGTATCGGCTTTCAACAGGTTGTCGCGATCGTAGCCATCGCCTTTTGATTTTGGCGGCTGATAGATTTGGCTAAAGACCTCAGGGGGGAGATCTTTTTTCAAGGGCGCGAGTATCACCAGTTCATCAGCGTCGGGGTATTTTGTCGCGGCATATTCGGTATTCTGAAAATAGCTGTTGGTCCGGCTCCAGGCATTATAGAACAGCGCTTTATTCATCCATTCAAAATCAAAGGCCAGCGTGATGGCTTCCCGTACCCGTCGGTCGCTGAATACCGGACGCTGAATATTAAATGCCAGCCAGCGGGTATCCTGCGCGGATTCGTTCTTTTGTTCATCTTTGATGATGTAGTGATTCGCGAAATTTTTCCCGGTATAACGCGTCGCCCAGTTTTTGGCATCATTTTCAAGACGCAGATCAAACGCACCGGCCTTAAACGCTTCAAAGGCGACGTTATCATCCAGATAGTAGTCGTAGCGGATGGTATCAAAGTTCCAGCGTCCACGATTGACGGGCAGATTAGCGGCCCAATAATCTTTGACGCGCGAATAGACAATATACTGGCCCATCTTCCATTTCGTAATGCGATAAGGGCCGCTGGCGAGCGGTGGCGATGATAAGGGATCGCTGAGCTTATGATCTTTCCAGTACTTCTCTGGCATTACGGGTAATGAAAACAGGCTGAGCATGTCCTCTTTACCCGGTTTGGCTAATTCAATGCGTACGGTTAATGGCGCGATGGCTTTTACCGTTGTTCCCTTGTAGACCAGACGAAACTGCGGCACGCCTTCAGTCATAAATTTGTGGAAGGTGAATGCGACGTCGCGGGCGGTAATGGGTGAGCCATCGTGAAAACGCGCTCGTGGATTAATGGCAATTTCTACCCAGGAATAGTCGTCAGCGTAGCGCGCGCTGTCGGCAATGAGCGGGTAATAGCTACCAGGTTCATCGTCAGAGGTCGTAAACAACGTATCGTAAAGCGTTTCGGTACGTGCACCGGGGTTACCGCGCATCGCGTAGCGGTTAAAGTTGTCAAATGTGCCAATGGCGGACAGGGTGATTTGACCCCCTTTAGGGGCTGCGGGATTCACATAATCGAAGTGATTAAAGTTAAATGCGTACTTCGGTTCACCCAGTACGGCAAAAGCATAGCTTTCTTTGATGGATTGCGCCTGGGCGCTAAACCCGATGAGGGTAATAAACAGAAGCAGTACGCGAGGGATCATATAAAAGCGATTTCCTTTTCCTGCCACAACCCGACGGGCATCATGCCTGAAAGATAAGGGATGTAGCGGCGAGTGAGAGTATATGAATCGCATACTGCGATCACCACGTCGGCTTATTAGGCTGTGCCATCCAACGCACAAAATCAGCAAGCTTTAATGGTCGGCTAATCCAGTATCCCTGGAAAAAATGCACCCCACGATCGCGCAGCCAACGGGCTTGCTCAGGAGTTTCTACCCCTTCCGCAACCGTCAGCATATTAAGACGTTTAGAAAGTGTCAACACGGCGTCCAGAACCGGAGAGGTCAGGGTTTCCGTCCCGATGGCGTTAATAAATCCGCGATCGATTTTCAGGTAGTCAACGGTAAAGCGTTCCAGATAAATAAGCGCGCTATGGCCGGTGCCAAAATCATCAATCGCAATTTCAAAACCTGCGGAATGTAGCCATTCAAATAGCTTTGTGGCCTCGTGCTGATTGAGCATATCTCGTTCAGTGATTTCCAGCACTAACTGAAAATAGTTTGCGGGAAGTGAAGCGTGCAGGTGCCGGATGTCGTCTTTAAATGTCTCGCCATGCAGATGCGATGGCGCGATATTGATCCCCAATTTTGCGCCAGCGGGTAACACTTTTTGCAGCGCCGGGGCATCCTGGGCGATCAACTTAAAGAGATGCTGAGTCAGCGGGACAATCATTTTCTGTGATTCAGCGTAATGAATAAAGGCATCCGGTGGGATCTCGCCCGTTGTTGGGTGATTCCAACGTAACAGAACCTCGACGCCTTTCACTTCCAGCGTTTGCATCTCTACGACGGGCTGGTACACCACATAAAACTGGTTATGCTTGATGGCGTTGAGGATATCTTTGCCTGGGCGTAAACGGATGCTGTAGATGTAGTACCAGAGGAGAAGGGCGGCAATAATCCCGGCCATACATCCCAACAAAATAGAATACCAGACGTCGGTATAGCTCCACTCTTGTGCGTATAAGCGAATTTTAAGCGGGATCCCTTCAAGAGTGGCCTGCCGCCAGGAGGTATGAGGAAGAGCGGAAACATCGATGATTCGCGATGAGAATGTCGAAATTGCGGTATTACCGACGATAATCGCAATACCGTCAAAATCATCCTGCCGGGCGGTATAGAGCAGATAAGGTGCCAGATTGATATTCAGTGAGGTAAATACGCCGCTATCGTTGAACGACGCGTTTCGGTGCCAAATCATGATCGCTGGTTTGTCCGGCATCATGGGCGTACCGGGAAGTAATTCCACATCAATATTTCTGCTGATATCGAGGTTCGGGATCAAATCTAAAATCGGAGTGAACATGGAACCTGTTGCGGAAGAGCAGAAAGCGATACCGTCTTTTACCAGTAAGAAAGCGCGAACGTTCAGGCTAAAGGCTGCACTGGAGGTCAGTTTAGCGCCAACTTGTTGGCAACTGTTGGCAACCAGCGGCTGAAGGGCATCGGTGGTGGTTTTGAGGTCGGTAAAGTAGCTGCTGACGTAATTCTGGATATCGGCAAGGAGCGTGTCGTACTTAACTTCTCGTTTATGCCAGGTGACGAAAAACTGCAGGGTACTCACGAGTATTGCGACGATAAGCCCCGTTAACATACAGGAAAGCAGGATTTTCCGACCGGATGAAGAAGAGCGTCTGAACATAGATCCTTATTTTACCTGATTTAACCGCTTACTCTGTATGAATATAACCTGAAATGACTCATGTTGTGAGATTTTTCTTAGTCGCAGGGGGAAACAAAAAAGCACCGCCGAAGCAGTGCTTTTGGAATGTCTCATCAGGATAGCCAAGGGATAGCTGCCAAACGAAACTAACTGCGGCTCAGAACCCGGCGAGCTTCGTTGTAACGTTTTTTCCAGTAAGGCTCGTTCATGCTGGAAATGATAACGCCACTGCTGGTCGAGGCATGTACAAACTGGTTGTTACCGATATAAATACCGACGTGACGGCCAGTAGAACCAGCACGGAACAGAACCAGATCGCCTGTGCGCAGATTAGTGCGCGAAACGGATTTTCCCGTTTCCTGTTGTTCATAGGTTGAGCGCGGAAGCTCTAAACCAAATTGCTCGCGGAATGTACGCTGCACGAAGCTTGAGCAATCAATACCTTTTTTGGTGCTGCCGCCAAGGCGGTAACGCACGCCTTTCCAGTCAGCATACTGGTCCATAATACGTGATTTAACATCGATATTACGTACCATATTTTCAAATTCATCCTGAGAGGCTTGCAGTGAAGAGTTATCTCCATTGCCCACAGCATGCGTCTCAGAATGCATATTCTTGGCGGTGTTCGTTGTGCTACATGCAGAAAGCAGAACCGCAACTGCTATCGCGGGTATGCCCCGCAAGATATATCTCAAAATCGGTTGAGATTTGACCATTTTGTTTGTTTTCCCTTGAAGTCCTTAACGATAAATATCGTTATAAAAAATGCCAAACGTGACGAGACTAATTACCATCGCACGATGAGACAATTCCTTAAGGTCAAATCTGTGGCAGAACGCACAAATTTATTCTGAAAGGGAATAATTATCCCGCGAGGCAAAACGAGTTCGAGATTACCCGATCGTTCCGGTCAATGCGAGTGATTTTACGTGATTTCTTATAAGAAAAATTGATACAGAAAGTGAATAAACGGCATTGTCTAAATTAAGAACAATCAGGGTAAAAAATACGCAACCCACTCATTTTAAACATGAATAAGATGACAGGAGAATGACAATCAGAATGATGAAATATTGCCCGGCATCATCAGGGAATCAGAAGTATCCCTGATGATGTTAATTACTCTGCGTTATTTGTTTAAAAATTGTTTGTTTTTGCCGGGTAGATAATTCACGAACAGAGTGACTAATCGGTCGCTTAATGGCGTCATTAGCCACCAGGGAAGGCCAATCAAGACCACCGTCATGGAACCAACCACGATATCGGTGAGCCAGTGGGCGCCAATCATTACGCGCGGGAAGGCAAAAACCACAGCAATAATAAGGCCGATTATTCCTGCGACTTTTCCGAAATAACGCAGCATGAATGCGGAAAAAATAAGCAGCATCATGCCGTGATCGCCAGGAAAACTGTCTTTCGACGCATCTTTGGTCGGAATATGCAGCAGTTCGCTGACGCGATAAATATTATCCAGCATAAGCGTGGGACTGGCGCGTTTAACGGGAATAAGCGCTTGGCCCAGCTGGTTTAATACCACTGCAGTGAGCAGCATAACCAAACCAATTGCCACAATGCGTCGGCGACCTTCCGACGTCTCTTTGAGCCAAAAGTGCAGCATCAATGCGCCCATAGCCAGCAATGAGCAGCCATCAAATGCCCGATTATTGGTGATAGCAACAACCCATAAGAACAGTGGGCTTTCCGCCAGTTTATGATTAAAGAAGCGGAAAACGCCCGTATCGAGTGAAGACCAGAACCCATGCCCGGCTGGAATATACCAGGACAGAAACAGTGCCAGACCAGCAATATTAAGCAGGAGGATTAAAGGGTATCGGGTTTTCATCGTCGTTTACCATTGCTAAAAACGAAGGCAACCTTACGCGCTAGCGTCTAAACGAAGTCTCAACAACGCGCTCTGTAACGCATTCCAGTCAGTCTCGGTATCGGCGATGAGTTCAATACGGCTATCCGGTGGTGCGACGTTTTGCGTCTCTATATGCCAGTCGTCTCCCTGGCGGTTAATGCGTACCAGTCCTTCTTTAATACGCATTACCCCCTTCACGCGCCCAACCGGGGCAAGACGCGACCATTCCAGCAGACCGATGGTATCGAACACCGTATCGGCGTCAAAAATCCAACCGCAGGCCTGATGGCCCTGACCGCTGTTCAGGCTACGACGCCAGCGCTGCTGTGCGGGTAAGCTCAACGCTGCCAGCCCCTTTTTGTTGGCATGGCTATGGGCGTGCTCCGCGCTTACAGGAAGCTCCGCCAGGTTTAGTCGGGGCAAATCCAGTAGCTGTCCGTCAATTTGCCCATGGTCGGCATGAACCAACTGTCGATTACCGCCGTAGTGTTGCCACCAGCTTTGCAGGGCGTTTTCGCTTTCCGTCGTGGCACGGTCGGTTTTGTTGGCAACAATGATATCAGCGGCGGCCAGCTGATCGCGGAAATTGTCATTGGCGACGCTTTTCTCATCCAGTAACAGGCGAGGATCAAGGATACAAAGGGTTGCGCGCAGATCGATCCACGGCTCATAAACCGGTGCGGTGAGTAAATCCAGAATCTGTTTGGGATGCCCGAGGCCGGTGGGTTCAATCAGCAGGCGGTCGGGTTTCCCCTGACGCAGCAGCGTATTGAGGCCAACCTGCATTGGCAGACCGTTAACACAGCACATACAGCCGCCAGGGATCTCTTTTAGCAGCGCACCGCTGTCGGCCAGCAACGCGCCATCAATGCCAACTTCGCCAAACTCATTAACCAGCACGGCCCACTTCTCAGCAGGGTCTTTGTTTGCCAACAAATGAAGAATAGAGGTGGTTTTGCCACTGCCGAGAAAACCGGTGATGAGATTGGTTTTAGTCACATTTACTCCAGAATCATAAATTACCGTAATGGCATTTAACAATCCTGGCGAAAAACGGGGAAAAAGAGAAGGGGTGAGAGGACGAAGAGGCGCTTCGTCCTGCTTAATGGCAGAAATCGTTAACTTTTTAACGTCTCAATGACAGCCTGATGCGCACCGTATTGGGCAATGCGTTGCCAGGCCTGCTGAATGGCCGCGACAAACTGCGGATTCTGTACGAGATCGGTAGCGAAAATCTCGCGCAGCGAAAGCAGGGCGTTGACGCGTTCTGACTCTGTGCTCTGTTTAACCAGAGCGGCAATTTTTTCACTCAACGGGTCACGAACATCAATAGCGGTGCCTGAATCATCCACGCCGCTCACATAACGCATCCAGCCTGCGACGCCGAGCGCCAGCAGTGGCCACTCACTTTGGCGGGCTAAATGTACGCGGATCCCTTCCAACATGCGCTGGGGTAATTTCTGGCTACCGTCCATCGCGATTTGCCAGGTTTTATGTTTCAACGCTGGGTTGGCAAAACGCTCCAACAGGCTTAGGGCATACTGGTCTAAATCCACATCGGTAATTTGCAGCGTAGGTGCCTGTTCGTTGAGCATCAGGCGGTAAGCGGCTTCACGAAATGCGCTGTCCTGCATACAGTCGCTGATGTGCTGGAACCCGGCCAGATAGCCGAGATAAGCGAGAAACGAATGACTGCCGTTCAGCATCCGCAGTTTCATTTGTTCCCACGGCAACACATTTTCGACCATCTGGACGCCCGCCGTTTCCCATTGTGGGCGGCCACACACAAAATTATCTTCAATCACCCACTGGATAAACGGTTCGCAGCTGATTGCGCAAGGATCGGCAACCCCCAGCTCGCGGGCAATTTCGGCCAGTGACTCTTCAGTGGCGGCAGGGACAATGCGGTCGACCATGGTGCCAGGGAAACTGACATGCTCCTGAATCCAGGTTGCCAGTTCCGGTGAACGTTTCTCCGCCATTCCAAGGACGGCGTTTTTTACCACATGACCATTGTCCGGGATGTTATCGCAAGAGAGGACGGTAAACGGCTGTAGCCCGCGTTCACGTCGACGGTGTAGGGCTTCAACAATAATTCCGGGGGCAGAGTGCGGTTCAGTCGGTGTTTGCAGATCGTGAGCAATACGTGGATTACTGAGGTCTAGCGAGCCTGTCGCCGGATCGATGCAGTAGCCTTTTTCTGTGATGGTTAGCGAGACAATAACCACCTGAGGTTCGCAGAATTTTTCGATAATGGCCGCCAGCGAATCCAGCCTGGCGTTGAGACATTCGTTGACGGCACCGATAACAATTGGCTGGTTGCCGTTGGCCCCTTTTTCCAGCACGGTAAATAAATGATCCTGTTCGCGCAGTTGGCTCATCAGTCGATCGCCGCTGAACAGACTGATCTCACAAATACCCCAGTCTCCACCCTGCGCATTCAGCACCCTGTCGGTTAGTAACGCCTGATGGGCGCGGTGAAAAGCACCGAAACCAAAATGCACAATCCGCGTTTTTAATTGCTGGCGGTCGTATTGCGGCATCATGACATTTTCCGCCAGTGGCGCTGAGGCAATAGTTTTCATTTAATACACCTGATTAACCATAAATTAACAATGGCAGTATAAAGTTATATGACAACAAATTGAATTGGTGTGCCTCATTTATCCGGGGAATGTGAGCTTGATCAACCAATCATCGGCAATGTGTTGATCAGTTGACGGATGCCTGTATGGTAGTCGTCATTAAGATGATTTAATTTGGTATAACAACTTGTGAGGTGAAACAATGGAACAAACCTGGCGTTGGTACGGACCTAACGATCCGGTATCGCTTGATGATGTGCGTCAGGCTGGCGCAACGGGTGTTGTGACCGCCTTGCACCATATTCCTAACGGTGAAGTGTGGCCGGTAGAAGAAATTCAGCAGCGTCAGGCCATTCTGGCTGAAAAAGGGCTGACCTGGTCGGTAGTGGAAAGTATCCCTGTCCACGAAGATATCAAAACGCGTTCAGGTCAATATCAAACGTGGATTGCCAACTATCAGCAGAGTATCCGTAATCTGGCGACCTGTGGTATCGATACGGTGTGCTATAACTTCATGCCGATCCTCGACTGGACGCGTACCGACCTCGAATATCAGCTGCCGGATGGTTCCAAAGCGCTGCGTTTTGACCAGATTGCTTTTGCGGCCTTCGAACTTCACATTCTGCAACGCCCGGGAGCTGAAGCGGATTATACCGCCGAAGAACAACGCCAGGCGCTGGACTACTTCAATGCCATGAGCGATGCAGAAATTGAAAAGCTGACCCGCAATATCATTGCTGGTCTGCCTGGTGCAGAAGAGGGCTATACGCTGGATCAGTTCCGTGCGCGTCTCGCTGAATACGACGGCATCAGCAAGGACGATCTGCGCGATAATATGGCGGTATTCCTGCGGGCGATTGTGCCAGTGGCAGAAGAAGTCGGCGTACGTCTGGCCGTGCATCCTGACGATCCGCCGCGCCCGATCCTCGGCCTGCCGCGTATTGTTTCGACTATTGAAGATATGCAATGGCTGAAAGAAACGGTCGATAGCATTAATAATGGTTTCACCATGTGCACCGGTTCTTACGGCGTGCGCGCTGATAACGATCTGGTGAAAATGATCGAAACCTTTGGCGATCGAATCCACTTCACGCACCTGCGCTCAACCTGTCGTGAAGATAACCCGAAAACCTTCCATGAAGGTGCGCACCTGCAGGGCGATGTGGATATGGTATCGGTGGTGGCTGCCATTTTGAGCGAAGAGCAGCGGCGTAAAAAAGCGGGCGACCTGCGTCCTATCCCGATGCGTCCGGATCATGGACACCAGATGCTTGACGATCTGCACAAGAAAACCAACCCGGGCTACTCTGCGATTGGTCGCCTGAAAGGCCTGGCAGAAGTCCGTGGCGTTGAGCTGGCGCTGAAACAAACGCAGTTCCGCGATCTACTGTAAGTCTAACAACAGGGATTGCGCGACAAGCGCGATCCCTGTTTTTCATCAAGGCTGCGCGAGCGCCTGCTCCAGCACTGTCAGCACTTTATTGATCTGCTGTATCTGCAATCCACCAAATCCAAAAAACATAACGGCATCGCTGTTGTCTTTGCGCCATGCGGCTTCTGATCCATTTTCTATATCCGGCAGAGTGTCGAAACGGATCCCGGCCAACAGGCAGCATTGTTGCAACCTGGTGATGAATTCTGCGTGTCTGTCAATGCGTAACGAGAGGTGCAGACCTGCCGTTGCGCCAGCGATTTTCCCTTCGGGAAACAGAGTGGAAAGGCCATCGCGTAACAGGGTGAGGCGTGTCGCATAGCTGCAGGCCAGCTTGCTGATATGCGTATAGAACACCTGGTTTTGCATCAGTTCGGCCAAAAATTGCTGCAACAACCACTGACTGCCGTTGTTATTGAGCGCTTTCATATTCTGTACCGCCGGAAGCAATTCATCAGGGCAAATAAGATAGCCAAGCCGTGCGCCTGGCCCCAGCGTTTTAGAAAATGTCCCCATGTAGATAACCCGGTTGTGATAATCCATGGCTTTCAGCGCGGGAAGGGGATTTTCCCCATAGGTAAAAACGGCATCGTAATCATCTTCAATGATGTAAGCGCCGACGCGTTGCGCCCACGTTAATAATGACTGACGGCGCTCCAGTGAAAGCACGCTTCCCATCGGATACTGATGCGCTGGAGTAACATAACAAAGCTGGGTTTCATACTCGGGTAAATTATCTGTTTGCAGTCCGTGGTTATCTACGGCAATTGACGTAATGTCTGCACCGTAATAATTAAAAAGATGCCATGCGCCAGAATAACAAGGGGATTCCGTCACAATATGGCACTTTTTTTGCTGACTGACAGCATGATGAATAATAAATATTTGGCTGAGCAGTGATAATCCTTCCTGAATCCCGTTGGTAATGATGATGTTCTCTGCTCGGGTATTAATTCCGCGGGATAAATTAAGGTATCTGACCAATTGCTCACGCAGTGAAAATAATCCACTTGGTGAATGGTATCGGGTAAATAATTGTTCTTTAAGTATGCTTGGAGCATTATTCCATTTCCGCCAGCTTGACCAGGGAAAAGCGTTGGGATCGGGGACGCCCATCCGACAGTAGCACTCTCGTCCAGGCTCGGCGTAAACATCGGTTGAGACTCCGGCAGCTTTAGGTTTTGTCGGCGGAGAACCCTGGGTAACGGGCACATGCGTTGGTGTTATACGTACAGGCGTGGTGAATATCACTTCATAGCCAATGCCGTGTCGGCTCTTGATTAACCCTGCTGCCATAAGCTTATCATAGGCCATCACTACCGTTATTTTGGCTACGTTCAATACCTGAGCCTGCTCGCGAATAGAGGGAAGCTTATCGCCACAAAGCAAATCTCCCCGCTGAATAGCCTGGAAATAAAATTGGAAAATTTGCAATTGCAGCGGAGTGCGGAGTTCTCTATTGAGCGTTAATGTAAGCATGAGGAATTCCTTATTAATATATGGCCACTATATTACGAATTTCTCGTTTTTACTATTTGATACACCTCATGGAGTAGCAGCTGTTCCTATAGCTTGCTATCGCTGTCTCTATTTTTGATTTTTATTATCCCTTAGCGTGTCGCTATTAAAAAATGGAGGCAAGCATGTCGTGGATAAGAAAGAACGCATTGTGGTGCGTATTGGCTGGGGCGGTGGCAATGGCCCTGGCTATTTGGGGAACGTGGCAAGGCGTTCATTACACCAGTACCACCGAATTTTGTTTATCGTGTCACTCGATGCGCACGGCTGGAGAGGAATATAAAACCAGCGTGCATTTTCGTAACGCATCTGGCGTGCGGGCTGAGTGTAAGGATTGTCATATTCCCCCGGGCGTTGTTCCAACGCTTGTTCGTAAAACTGAAGCCTTAAACGACCTCTATCACACCTTTATTTCTCCTTCTATCGATACTCCTGAAAAGTTTGCTGCCAAACGCCCGGAGCTGGCTCAGCGGGAGTGGGCACGCATGAGCGCGAATAATTCAGCGGCGTGTAAATCCTGCCATAGCTATGAGGCAATGGATCATGGCAAGCAATCGGCAAACGCGGCTGCGCAAATGACCGCAGCGGCAGCAAAAGACAGTAACTGTATCGATTGTCACAAAGGAATAGCCCATCACAAACCCGATATGAGCAGCGGTTTTCGCGATCGCTATAAGCAGCTACAGCGTCAAGGAGATACGCCAACGGATGCGACCACACTGTTTTCATTAAGCGAAAAATCACTGGCGGCAACGGCAGGGAGTCCGGTCGGGAAGGCGCTGTTATTTCCTGCTACCGAGGTCAAGGTGCTGAAAAAAGAAGGCAGTAACGTGCAGCTCGAAATCACGGGCTGGCGAGAAAGCAAAGGGCGTGGACGGGTGATCACTCAGTATATGGGGAAACGCGTTTTCTCCGCCGTTCTCGATGAGCCCCTGATGGCGAACGTAAAAGTGCTACAAACCCAGGTCGATCCTGACTCACATCAGGAATGGCAGCATGTGAGCGTCACCGCCTGGACCACCGATCAGGACTTTATCAACACGCTTGCGCCAATCTGGGAATACTCAGATCAAATGCTGCAATCCACCTGTAGTGCCTGTCATAGCACTCCTCCTACAACCCGATATACCGCTAACGGCTGGATCGCCGGACTGAAAGCCATGTCGACCTATTACCGGCTTAATCCGGTGGAGGAACGTACGTTGTTGAAATACCTCCAGACCCACGCCAGCGATGTGTCCGAAACCAACAAAAAGTAAGGATAATGTATGGATATTCATGACTTTAATCCGTCCCGCCGCCGTTTTCTCAACGGAATGCTGGCGGTGGGGGCTGCCAGCGCACTGGCGCCTAATCCGCTGATATCAAAAGTGTGGGCGGCGGGGGAAAATCCCGAGCAGTGGATCCAATCTGGTTCGCACTATGGCGCTTTTGAAGCCAAAGTGGTCAACGGTGAGTGGACCGAAACCCGTCCGTTCAAACATGACAAATACCCCTGCGATATGCTGAACGCGGTGCGTGAAGTGGTCTACAACCCGTCGCGGGTACGCTACCCGATGGTGCGTCTGGACTGGCTGCGTAAGCGTGAGAAGTCAGATCGCAGTCAGCGCGGAGATAACCGTTTTGTTCGGGTCAGTTGGGATCAGGCGCTGGATCTGTTTTACGAAGAGCTGGAGCGGGTGCAAAAAACCTATGGCTCATCAGGCGTATTTACCGGGCTTGCCGACTGGCAAATGGTGGGCAAATACCATAAAGCGGGCGGGGCGATGGATCGGGGACTTGGCCTGCATGGTAGCTATGTGACAACCGTCGGCGACTATTCTGCGGCAGCGGCACAGGTCATTTTACCGCATGTGATTGGTTCGCTGGAAGTTTATGAGCAGCAGACGTCGCTTCCGCTGGTGATTCAAAACAGCAATACCATCGTGCTGTGGGGCTGCGATCCGATCAAGAACTTGCAGATCGAGTTTTTGGTTCCCGATCACGATGCGTTTGGCTACTGGCAGCAGATTAAAGAGGCGATAGCGCAGGGTAAGATGCGCGTTATCAGTGTTGATCCGGTGCGGAGCAAGTCGCAAAACTATCTTGGCTGCGAGCAGTTGGCGTTGCGGCCACAAACCGATGTGGCGTTAATGCTGGCGCTGGTGCATACCTTGTACGAAGAAAAACTGTACGACACGGCGTTTATTACCGATTACACCGTCGGCTTTGAGCAGTTTTTGCCGTATCTGCTGGGCGAAACCGATAAACAGCCGAAAAATGCCGAATGGGCGGCTGAAATCTGCGGCCTGACGGCAGAGCAGATCCGAGACTTCGCCCGCCTGTTGGTGAAAGGGCGGACACAGTTTATGGGCGGTTGGTGCGTACAACGCATGCACCATGGTGAGCAGTATCCGTGGATGCTGGTGGTGCTGGCCAGCATGGTCGGTCAAATTGGTTTGCCCGGCGGCGGGGTAGGATTTGGCTGGCACTACAACGGTGGCGGTACGGTAACATCCGCCGGGCCTGTGCTTTCTGGACTGGGAGGGATCACGAATCCCCCGCAGGCAAAGTACAACGCGGATTTTCGCGGCGCATCGGAGCATATCCCCACTTCGCGTATCGTTGACTGCCTGCTTGAGCCGGGCAAGAAGGTTGCCTTTAACGGCGAGACGTTAACCTGGCCTGACATCAAAATGGCGATCTACAGCGCGGCGAATCCATTTCATGCGCAGCAGGACAGGAATCGCGTGATCGACGCGTGGAAGAAGCTGGAAACCGTGGTGGTGTTGGATCACCAATGGACCGCGTCGTGCCGATTTGCCGATATCGTCCTGCCCGTTACTACCCGCTTTGAACGTAACGATATTGAGCAGTTCGGTACGCATTCGAATAAAGGGCTGATGGCGTTGCATCAGATCGTCAAACCGCAATATGAAGCGCGACATGATTTTGATGTATTTGCCGGGCTGTGTAAGCGCTTTGACAAGGAAGCGGTGTACCGTGAAAACCGTGATGAAATGCAGTGGATACAGGCGCTTTATGACGAAGGCGTGAAGATGGGAGCGTCGCTCGGTGTCTCATTACCGGATTTCACAACGTTCTGGCAGGGGGACGGATATATTGAATATCCGCCGGGGCTGCCGTGGGTACGTCACGGTGAGTTTCGCGACCAGCCAGACCTGAATCCGCTGGGAACGCCGTCAGGTCTGATTGAAATCTACAGCAAAACCATCGCGGGCTTTGCCTATGAGGATTGTCCGGGGCATCCGGTGTGGATGGAACCCTTTGAGCGTACCCATAGCGGCAAAAAAGATAAATACCCGCTGCATCTGCAATCCTGCCATCCGGATAAACGTCTGCATTCCCAACTGTGCTCTAGCGAGGCGTTTCGCAACACCTATGCGGTTGCCGGAAGAGAGCCGCTTTATATCAGTGAACAGGATGCCACCGCTCGTGGCTTAAAAGCCGGTGATATCGCCCGCGTCTTCAACGCTCGTGGTCAGGTACTGGCTGGCGTAGTTGTCAGCCCGGATTTTTCCCCTGGCGTGGTCCGTATTCATGAAGGTGCATGGTACTCCCCGCAGGAAGGGGGGGAAGCCGGGACATTATGCACTTATGGCGACCCGAACGTGCTGAGCGCGGATATCGGTACTTCACAGCTGGCCCAGGGGCCTTCAGCGCATACCGTGCTGGTGGAGGTCGAGCGTTATCAGCAGAAAGCCCCGCAGGTGACGGCTTTCGGTGGTCCGCAGATTGTGAAAGAGGAGGGGACCAGTGCAGCATAAGCAAATTCATCAGCAGCGGGCAGCTGTGTACCAGTGGTTTTCGCAACTGTTATTTCGTGAGCTGGATGAAAAACAGCTCGCCAGTCTGGAAAACGGCGATAGCCAGGCTTGGATTGCCTCACTGGCGGCGGTTCCTGGAGTGTCTGCCGAGGTTAAACGTTTTGAGCGCAGCCTGGGCCGGGTTTTGCGGCGCGACTCCCGACAGCTGGAGCTGGCAGCAGATTTTGCCTCGCTGTTTCTGCTGGCCCCGCCTGCTAGTGTTTCTCCCTATGCAGGGCACTATCCACACACGACAGCGGCAGAAGAACGTCGGCAAATGAATGTGCTGCTGATTGAGCAAGGTCTGGCAGCGCGAGAGAATGAACCCTCCGATCATATTGCTGTGCAGTTGGCATTAATGGCGAGGATGGTTGCTAAAGAGGAGAGGCTATCGGCGCAATATTACTTTTTGCATCATCATATTCTGTGCTGGGCACCGTTATTTCGCGATGCTTGTCTGGTGCGGGATAACGAGGGGTTTTATCCTCAGACGGTGAATCTGATAGTGCGTTTTATGCAAGAGGATGAACAGTATCTGGAGTCGTTGCTGATGGATGATTTTTATTTCAGCAGCCAGCGCTGAAAATGAAAAAAGGGACAGCCTGCGTTGTAATGCCAGTCAGTTAGCGCCTCAGTTTCAGTAAACTGGCGGAGGTTAAGAACATGCTATCTCGGAGATAGAGTTCCGTTCACCTCATGTTCATCGTTTCTCTGAAACACGGATTCCCGTGAACGTGTAAAGGGCGTTCTCCGCCACGCCCTTTACACGTTCACGGGAATCGGTGCTTCAGAGAAATGACACCGCTGAGGTGAACGGAATCCTGAGCCGGAATCACATGTTCACCATACATGCTTAAAAGACGAGCATTACAGCCAGCGCTGTCCCTTGCCGTCACTGCGCAGCAGAAAATTAATCTGCACGGCCCATATAGCGACGTTCTTCGATATGAATACGGATTTTTTCACCCGCACTCAGATACTCAGGAACCTGGATCACCAGACCAGTGCTCAGGGTAGCTGGCTTGTTGCGCGCACTCGCTGAAGCACCTTTAATACCCGGTGAGGTTTCAACGATTTCCAGGTCTACGGTCTGCGGCAGTTCAAGCGCCAGCAGTTGGCCGTCCCAGGTCAGTACCTGCATATCCGGCATACCGCCTTCCGGCATGAACAGCAGCTCTTCTTCAATCTGGTCTTTGGTGAAGGTATACGGGGTATAGTCTTCTTTATCCATAAAGATGTATTCGTTGCCATCGACGTAGGAAAAATCAACGCCACGACGGCTCAGAGTGACGGTATCCACGATATCGTCGCCTTTGAAGCGCTCTTCAACTTTCAGACCGGTACGCACATCAGAAAAACGCATTTTGTACAGCGTGGCAGCACCACGTGCAGACGGTGATTGAATATCGATATCTTTTACAATCAGCAGTTTGCCGTTGTAGTTCAGTACCATACCTTTTTTAATTTCGTTCGCTCTTGGCATCGAAAAAATCCTGTAGTGAGGAGTGTCTAAAATATCGCGTAAAACTACTCGCGCCGGGGCATTCAGGCAAGCGGAATTCATGCTTTTGCTGGTGCAAAAAAGGTGGTACTGTGCCCTTCCCGCACAATCCGATGGTTTACGATAAAGAGAGTACTGTATGGAATGCCGTCCGGATTGTGGTGCATGCTGCACCGCGCCTTCAATCTCCAGTCCCATCCCCGGTATGCCTGATGGCAAGCCCGCTAATACGCCCTGCGTTCAGTTGGATGAATCCCTGCGTTGCAAAATTTTTGCGTCGCCGCTACGACCAAAGGTGTGCGGCGGTTTACAGCCCAGTGCGGAAATGTGTGGGCGGACGACGCACCAGGCCATGGTTTATCTCATCGAGCTTGAAGCGCTAACCGCGCCTTAAACGTCCTTGATGCGTGCCAGGCACGCGACGGTGGCGACGATCATCACCAGTGCAAACCAGAACACCGCGTGATAGTTCCAAATTTCAGCGGCAATCCCCGCCAGCGATCCAGCAATAATCCAGCCCACGCGAATGGTATTCGTATAGAGGGTGGTGGCTGAACCCGCCTGTCCCGGCATCAGGTCCTGGAAATAGAGCATACCAATCCCGCCGAGAATACCGATGTAAATCGCGTTCAGCAGCTGTAAGCCAAGCAATATTGCCGGAGAGTGAGCCAGCAGCATACCGGCATAAAAGAAGAATCCGGCAACGACGGCAATTCTCATCAACAGACGTTTACCCAGACGCTTTGCAAAATAGCCAGCAATCAGCATGGTTGGGATTTCCAGTCCGGCTGCGGTGCCCATCATGATGCCCGCCAGTTTTTCCGGCAGATGCAGTTCGTTGATGATAAACAGCGGCATATTAATGATATAGAGACTATTGGTTCCCCACATTAATGTGCAGATAACAAACAGCAGCAACGTGTCGCGTCGATTGCGGCGCGGGGCCTCAACTGCGCCTGTCGCGAGAGGCACGTTTTTACTCATTGAGGGTAAAAACAGCCAGACCATTACGCCGCAGACAACAAACGCCACCGCCGCGCTGAGATACATCACCGTAAAGCTGAATCCCATGGCCAGCGCGTAGGCCAGCGGCGGGCCAATTACCCAGGCTAGCGAAACCTGCGCACGTAATATTGAGCTGAACATGACGGCTTCCCGACCTGTGCGGTCGGCGTGTTCACGGGCGAGAGCAAACATTTGCGGGTTGGCGGTCGATCCAAAGCTGCTGAGGAATACCCCGACAAACAGCAAGATAAAATAATTACGGTTCCAGGCGAACAGCACGCAGGCCAGCATCCCCAGCACGCAGCAAAACACAATCAGGTTCTTGCGATCGCCTTTTCTATCTGAACGTCCGGCCAGAAACTGACTTACCAGAATACCGATCACAGCGCTACCGGTAAAAAAGAACCCGACCATGCCGGGACGGGCGTGGACTTCATCCGTCAGAAAAAGGCTGAGCGTTGGCGTCTGCAACGCACCGGCGATACCCGTCAGAAATGCGACAAGCAGGAACGCCGAAGACGTTAAATCAAACGCCTTGGGTGTGGCGGCTACGGGGGTGTTATGCATGTTTTGATATCAATGATGTGAAGAGACGCGGAGTTTACGCCGCTTGTCAGAAAATAAACAGGGAGCCAAATCAAAATCGGCATCAAAAATCAAAATAGCATTTCAGTCAAAGAATGCTGTTTGCTGACGTTGCTGAATCTGACAAGCTGACGGCGTTTTTGCGTCAGCATTTTTTTCTCCTTCGCAGAGAAAATGTGCGTTATCTCTAAATTCAGCAAGTAATTTGTCAACTTTACTTGTGTGCTGAAGAAAAAAGAGCAAGACTTCTTGAAACGTTTCAGCGTCATCTTGCCTTAACTGATGGAGTCGGGTGACGCCTTTTTTCTCATGTTGGCTGAATCGTTTCAATTCAGCGGGAGAGGAGAATCATGTTCCAGTTATCTGTTCAGGATATTCACCCGGGCGAACAGGCCGGGAATAAAGAAGAGGCTATTCGCCAGGTTGCCGCTGCCTTAGTGCAGGCGGGTAACGTCGCGGAAGGCTACGTCGATGGCATGCTGGCGCGCGAACAACAGACGTCCACGTTCCTCGGCAACGGTATTGCGATTCCTCACGGTACGACGGACACGCGCGATCAGGTACTGAAAACCGGTGTGCAGGTATTTCAGTTTCCACAGGGCGTGACCTGGGGCGAAGGGCAGGTTGCTTATGTGGCAATCGGTATAGCCGCAAGCTCTGATGAACACCTCGGTTTACTGCGTCAGCTGACACACGTGCTGAGCGATGACTCCGTTGCTGAACAGCTGAAATCTGCGACCACGGCGGAAGAACTGCGTGCGCTGCTGATGGGTGAAAAGCAAAGTGAACAGCTGAAGCTTGATAACGAAACGCTGTCGCTGGATGTCGTGGCCAACTCGCTGGTGACGCTGCAGGCACTCAACGCGGCACGGCTGAAAGAAGTCGGTGCGGTTGACGCCACCTTTGTGGCCAGAGCAATCAATGAGCAGCCGATGAATCTTGGTCAGGGAATCTGGCTGAATGACTGTGCTGAAGGTAACGTGCGTAGCGCCGTTGCGGTCAGCCGTGCAGCAACAGCGTTCGATGTACAAGGTGAAGTTGCCGCCCTGTTGGTGACCGTCGCCATGAATGACGATCAACCGGTTGCGGTGCTGAAGCGCCTTGGCGATCTGCTGCTGAATAATAAAGCTGACCGTTTGTTGAAAGCTGATGCGGCAACGGTGCTGGCGCTGCTGACCAGCGATGATGCCTTAACTGATGATGTACTGAGCGCCGAATTTATCGTGCGCAATGAGCATGGTTTACATGCCCGCCCGGGCACCATGCTGGTGAATACGATTAAACAATTTAACAGTGAAATTACCGTGACAAATCTTGATGGAACCGGCAAGCCGGCGAATGGACGCAGTCTGATGAAAGTTGTGGCGTTAGGCGTGAAGAAAGGACATCACCTGCGCTTTACTGCACAGGGCGAAGATGCTGAACAGGCGCTGAAGGCGATTGGCGAAGCCATCGCGGCAGGTCTTGGGGAGGGCGCGTAATGAGCAGACGTGTTGCTACTATCACCCTTAACCCGGCCTACGACCTGGTGGGCTTCTGCCCGGAAATTGAACGCGGTGAAGTGAACCTGGTTAAAACCACCGGTCTGCATGCGGCAGGGAAAGGGATCAACGTCGCTAAGGTTTTGAAGGATTTAGGTATCGATGTCACTGTGGGCGGCTTCCTGGGCAAAGACAACCAGGATGGTTTTCAGCAGTTGTTCAGCGAGCTGGGCATTGCCAACCGTTTTCAGGTCGTGCAGGGCCGTACCCGTATTAACGTCAAGCTGACCGAAAAAGACGGTGAAGTATCTGACTTCAACTTCTCCGGCTTTGAAGTCACCCCGGCTGACTGGGAACGCTTTGTGAATGATTCGCTGAGCTGGCTGGGCCAGTTCGACATGGTGTGCGTCAGCGGCAGTTTGCCAACCGGCGTGAGCCCGGAAGCCTTCACCGACTGGATGACGCGCCTGCGTAGTCAGTGTCCTTGCATTATCTTTGATAGTAGTCGTGAAGCGTTGGTAGCAGGTCTGAAAGCGGCACCATGGCTGGTGAAGCCAAACCGTCGCGAACTGGAAATCTGGGCCGGTCGTAAGCTGCCGGAAATGAAAGATGTGATTGAAGCGGCGCATGCGCTGCGTGAACAGGGGATCGCTCATGTGGTGATTTCACTCGGCGCAGAAGGTGCGCTGTGGGTTAACGCCTCAGGTGAGTGGATTGCTAAACCGCCGTCAGTTGAGGTGGTCAGCACCGTCGGCGCGGGTGATTCAATGGTTGGCGGTCTGATTTACGGTCTGCTGATGCGTGAGTCCAGCGAACATACCCTGCGTCTGGCGACGGCTGTTGCCGCCCTGGCGGTAAGCCAAAGTAATGTAGGCATTACCGATCGTCCTCAGTTGGCCGCAATGATGGCGCGTGTCGACTTAAAACCGTTTAACTGACAGCAGGAGAGGCATAATGAAAACGCTGCTGATTATTGACGCTAATCTCGGCCAGGCTCGCGCTTACATGGCGAAAACCCTGCTTGGAGCGGCGGCACAGAAAGCACATCTGGAAATTATTGATAATCCGAATGATGCCGAACTGGCAATTGTTCTGGGCGATACGCTTCCTGCCGACAGTTCGCTGAACGGCAAAAAAGTCTGGCTGGGCGACATTGGTCGTGCGGTTGCGCATCCTGAACTCTTCCTCAGCGAAGCTAAAGGCCATGCAAAGCCCTACAGCGCCCCGGTTGCAACAGCACCTGTGGCCAGCAGTGGTCCAAAACGCGTGGTGGCGGTGACGGCGTGTCCGACCGGTGTTGCTCATACGTTTATGGCCGCTGAAGCGATTGAAACTGAAGCGAAAAAACGTGGCTGGTGGGTGAAGGTTGAGACCCGAGGTTCTGTTGGCGCAGGTAATGCCATTACGCCGGAGGAAGTGGCTCAGGCTGATCTGGTGATTGTGGCCGCTGACATTGAAGTTGATCTGGCGAAGTTTGCCGGCAAACCGATGTACCGCACCTCTACCGGTCTTGCGTTGAAGAAAACCAAGCAGGAGCTGGACAAAGCGCTGGAAGAAGCAACACCGTACCAGCCAACCGGTAAAGCGCAGACTTCAGCAACCGAAAGTAAGAAAGAGAGCGCGGGGGCGTATCGTCACCTGCTGACGGGCGTCTCTTACATGCTGCCGATGGTGGTTGCTGGCGGTCTGTGTATTGCACTCTCGTTCGCTTTTGGTATCGAAGCGTTTAAAGAGCAGGGGACGCTGGCGGCGGCGCTGATGCAGATTGGCGGTGGTTCAGCCTTCGCGCTGATGGTGCCGGTACTGGCAGGTTATATCGCGTTTTCCATCGCTGACCGTCCGGGTCTGACGCCGGGTCTTATCGGCGGTATGCTGGCGGTAAGCACCGGTTCCGGCTTTATTGGCGGGATTATTGCTGGTTTCCTTGCCGGTTATGTGGCGAAGCTTATCAGCACGAAGCTGAAACTCCCGCAGAGTATGGAAGCGCTGAAACCGATCCTGATCATTCCGCTGTTCTCAAGCCTGGTGGTTGGTCTGGCCATGATTTACCTGATCGGCAAACCGGTGGCGGGTATTCTGGAAGGTTTGACTCACTGGCTGCAAACCATGGGTACGGCCAATGCGGTGCTGCTTGGCGCGATTCTTGGCGGCATGATGTGTACCGACATGGGTGGTCCGGTTAACAAGGCGGCGTATGCTTTCGGTGTGGGTCTGCTGAGTACGCAAACTTATGCGCCGATGGCGGCCATCATGGCTGCGGGTATGGTACCTCCGCTGGCTCTGGGTCTGGCAACGCTGGTTGCGCGTCGTAAGTTCGACAAAGCGCAGCAGGAAGGCGGCAAAGCTGCCCTGGTACTGGGCCTGTGCTTTATCACCGAAGGGGCAATCCCGTTCGCTGCCCGTGACCCAATGCGCGTTCTGCCTTGCTGTATCGTTGGTGGTGCGATTACCGGGGCTATCTCGATGGCGGTGGGTGCGAAGCTGATGGCGCCACACGGCGGGCTGTTTGTCCTGTTAATCCCAGGCGCAATCACGCCGGTGTTGGGATACCTGCTGGCAATTATTGCTGGTACGCTGGTAGCCGGTCTCTCCTACGCGGTGCTGAAGCGCCCGGAAGCTGAGGTTGTGGCAAAGGCGGCCTGATTTAACGTCAATAGCAGGGGCAGAGAATTCTCTGCCCCTTTTTTATGCATTTACCTATACGTTGCAGCATCGCCACAATAATCCATCCAGCCTTAATAAAACGGGTCAGGCAATCATTGGCGCGATGATAAAACCAAAGGCAACGCCAGCAATGATCCCACCCAGTCCTGGAAGCATAAACGGATGGTTTAAGACATACTTGCCCACGCGCGTTGTCCCTGTGGTGTCGAACTCCATTGCCGCCAGCGAAGTCGGGTATGTTGGTAGAACAAACACCCCGGTTACCGCCACATAGGAGGCCAGAATTGCCCATGTAGGCACGCCGAGCGCAACGGCCAGAGGGATGATCAGCGGCGTGGTGGCGCCTTGCGAGTAAAGAAGCGCGCAGGTACCAAACAACACCAGTGCCAACAGCATGGGGTAAGCCCGTAGAATATCGCCTGCGATATCCTTAATCTCCGCTAAGTGGGCATCAATGAAGGTCGTTCCCAGTGTAACAATCCCGAGAATGACCGCCAGTGAACTCATCCCCGATCGAAACGTGGATGTCAGGACAATAGCATCGGTTGATGTTTTGCATAACACCACCATCAGGCAAGCGGCAGCCAGCATACAGATAATGATGATATCCCGGGTATTCATTGGGTTGCCTGCATCGAATCCAGGGCGTAGCTGCGGGCAGGCGGCAAGAATAACGATGACGACCGTTGCCAGCATAAACAGGGCGACTGAGAGTTTGGCACCCGGCGTGGTGCTGTTTTGCCCTTCATATTTACGCACTAATCCTTTTTGCAGGCGTTCCAGATAGACTTCATCATCCTGTAGCTCGCATCCCTGACGTGAGGCGATAAAAGCGGCAACCATCGCGGCGACAAAAGAAGCTGGCAGACATACAGCCATGACCTGAATAAAAGTGATACCGTTGCCTTCCATAATGGTCAGCATAGCCGCCATTGCGGCACTGATCGGCGAACCGGATATCGCCACCTGGGAGGCGACTACGGATCCGGCGAGCGTACGAGAAGGGCGGATACCGGACTCTTTGGCGACTTCGGCAATCACTGGCAGGGTAGAAAATACAATGAACCCTGTTCCGGCCATAATGGTCATCGACCAGGTGATAATCGGTGCAATAATATTGATATATTTAGGGTTACGCCGCATGAAATTACCGGCAACGCGAACCAGATAATCCATACCTCCTGCGGCCTGTAGCGCCGATGCTGCCACGACAACTGTCATAATAATGAGGATAACGTCAACGGGTGGCGAGCCAATTTGCAGATCAAATCCCAACGTTAAAATAGCCAGCCCCAGACCACCGCATAAACCGATACCTATTCCGCCGAGGCGGATACCAAAAAATATTGCACCCAACACGACGATAATTTCTAACCAAACCATAATGGCCTCCGCCAGAGAATAATTTGTTATTAAAATAAGTGGTTGTTTAATGCTTTATTAATCTGGTGACGGCTGTTATTGCGCCAGAAGATGATGTTTGCCAACTCGTTTTTCGTACCATTTAATACCGGCGCGAACTAATGATCCGGTTGAGTCAATATATTTATCTGGATACTTTCTGACTGCGTCGGCAAGAATGACGGGGACTTCAGTACATCCCAGTACAATGATTTGTGCGCCGCGTGAGAAGAGCACTTCAGCCTGTTCATTCATCAGCGTTTGTGCCCGCTTAAGGTCGCCAGCTTTTAAGCAATAAATACTTTCCATGACCTTATCCTGACCGGATGAATCAGGACTGATGCAGGTTAAACCAAGAGATTCTATGCCTTTTTGGTAGAGTCCCATGTAAAGGGTGGCGTTAGTAGCAAGTAAACCGATACGTGATTTTCCGCAGTTTTTGACCTCATTCATGGTTGTTTCAACGATACTGAGTAACTCTGTATGACAGCACTCTTTTAATTCATTAAACCAAAAGTGGGCGGTATTACAGGGGATCACAATACACTCCGCACCAGCATCTTCCAGTTTGTGCATATAATCACGCATTGCCGGAAGTGGGGAATGACCATGATGCATTAACGCATCAGTTCGGTCTGGAATATCAGGGATGGATGAAATAATTAATGGGATATGTTCCTGATCGCGTTGCGCTGCGGTAAAGGTGACGAATTTATTAAAAAGATCGACGGTTGCAGCAGGCCCCATACCACCAAGTACGCCAATTAAACCTTTCACGATATATACCTCTAATTTACCGATATTTAATATTCAGAGCTGGTGTCTATCTGGTGCTTATGTTTAACAGCAGAGTGTCGTGAGGAGAAATGCAATAATGTTTTGTTCAATGCAAAAAACGCATGAGTGTGATGTCTTTTACCACCTCGGCAGGCCGGTAATCAGCCAGAGGCCCGTCATTCAGCGGTGGATGAGCGGTCGTGGTCGATGGGTAAAGAAACATGTTAATGTCAAAAACGAAGGTATTATGCAAAAAACGAATCACCAGATGCTGATGTTGAATATCATCTCCGGGAATATTCAGGCATGATGCTTAAGACTAATCGACATATTTAAACATCCGCGTGACAGGCATGAAAAATATCGAGACAAAATGGTTATATGATTTTCTGACGCTGGAAGCGTGTCGTCATTTTTCTCAGGCCGCAGAGGAGCGCAACCTATCCCAACCGGCATTTAGCCGGCGGATCAAGGCGCTCGAATCCGCTGTTGGGGTGCTGCTGTTTGACCGTACGACAAGTCCACTGCAGCTGACGGAGGAGGGTAAGTTATTCCATTCGCAGACCCGTAGCCTGCTACAACAGCTGGAATGCAATTTAGATGAGCTAAGTGGTCACAACCTGCTTGGCGTTCCCAATATCAAAATAGCGGCGGCACATTCTCTGTCGCTGACGATGTTGCCCAGATTAGTACATTCAATGTCGGCATGGGGCGAAGAATTTGTTTACCACGTCGAAGCGATTGACGTAGTCCTGGCGGTGAATACATTGCGCGAAGGGAAAAGTGATTTCATTATCTCCTTTCGCGATGAAGACTTAATGCAGTCGCCTTTCTGCGGCTTGAAGGTTTTTGAGTCTGAGCTGTATCCCGTCTGTGCTGCGGATGCACAGGGTAAGGCGTTGTTTGATATCTATCAGCCGCAGGTGCCGATTCTGAACTATACCAGCACTTCCTACATGGGAAGATTGGTTAACCGTCACCTGGCGGAGGTGGGCAGTATTTCAGCGCGTACGCTGTTTATGTCTTCGATGAGTGAGCTATTGAAGAATATGGCATTGGATGGTCATGGTATCGCCTGGCTGCCAGCGTGGACGATCGTGAACGAACTACGGGATAAGCGCCTGGTTTGTCTGGACACGCCGGAGTTGATGGTGCCAATTCAGGCCTATATTTACCGAATGGATACCCGTTTGAATAAAACGGCAGAGCATTTCTGGCGGATTTTGTACAACCATATGCCAGAGGATCTGGTTACGCTCACTTGATACGCGCCAGCTTGTCTGGCGCGCGGAGATCGTTACGCCACTGCTTTTTCTGTTTGCTGGGCTTTCAGCCAGGCGATCTCTTCGGCCCATATATCCGGATTAATGGTTTCCAGTACCAGCGGAACACCGTCAAAACGATTATCCTGCATAATCCAACGGAAGGCATCATGGCCAATATTACCTTCACCCAGGCTGTGATGACGGTCAACGCGACTGCCAAACGCGCTCTTGGCGTCGTTCAGGTGCATACCGCGTAGATACTTGAAACCGACAATGCGTTCAAATTCCGCAAACGTCTTTTCGCACTCTTCTGCGGAACGCAAATCGTAACCCGCCGCGAAAGCGTGGCAAGTATCAATACAAACGCCAACACGGGACTTATCTTCGACGCCGTCGATAATGGCGGCCAGGTGCTCAAACTTGAATCCCAGATTACTACCTTGTCCGGCGGTATTTTCGATAACTGCCGTAACGCCCTGGGTCTGAGCGAGGACGATGTTGATGGATTCGGCAATGCGCGCCAGACATTCATCTTCCGGGATCTGCATCAAATGGCTGCCCGGGTGAAAGTTCAGCAGGGATAAGCCCAGCAGTTCACAGCGTTGCATTTCATCAAGAAACGCATCACGCGATTTTTCCAGCGCATCGCTGACCGGGTGACCGAGGTTAATCAGGTAACTGTCGTGAGGCAGGATTTGTGCGGAGGTGTAGTGGTATTTCTCGCAGGCAGATTTGAAATCATCAATGATTTCGGTGGTTAGCGGCGCAGCACGCCACTGGCGCTGATTCTTGGTGAACAGGGCGAATGCGGTCGCTTCGATTTCTGCGGCTCGAATAGCGGCGTTAGCCAGACCGCCAGCGGCGCTTACGTGCGCTCCGATATATTTCATAAATTTAACCCGCCATACTCAAATACAAAAAGGGAGAGTATAGCGGGTTAATGGAGGTGAGTCGTGATCGTTTATGCCATCAGGGCGTGGACAGCGACGTTAATCGCACCACCACCGACAATCAGCCAGACAAACAGCAGCAGGGCCATCAGTAACGGTTTGGCACCGGCTTTTTTCAGTGCGCTAACGTGAGTGGTTAACCCCAGTGCAGCCATCGCCATTGCCAGCAAAATGGTATCCAGCGTTACCAGCATGTTCACAACCGACTGCGGCAGCAGGTGGAACGAGTTAAAAATCGCGACCACAATGAACAGGATGGCAAACCATGGAATAGTGATTTTGCTTTTCTCACCGCCCGTAGCCGGAGACAACTGTTTAACGCGTGCGGCCAGGAGGATGAGGAACGGTGCCAGCATCATGACACGCAGCATTTTGGCAATAACCGCGGCGTTTTCTGCATCCGGGTTAATGGCGTGCCCGGCAGCCACTACCTGTGCTACTTCATGCATGGTGGAACCAATGTAAATGCCGTAGGTTTCTGGGCTAAACCAGTGTGCCAGCAGCGGATACATTGCCGGATACAGGAAGATAGCGATGGTACCGAAGATCACCACGGTGGCGACAGCGACGGTTACCTTACTGGCTTCCGCTTTCACTACCGGCTCGGTTGCCAGCACGGCGGCGGCCCCACAAATGCTGCTCCCCGCACCAATCAGCCAACTGGTGTGGCGGTCCAGACCAAACACTTTCTGCCCCAGGAAGCAGGCAATCAAAAAGGTACTGCTCAGCGTTAACACATCAATCACGATACCGCTGACGCCGACGTCAGCAATTTGCGCGAAGGTGAGACGGAAGCCGTAGAGGATGATCCCCAAACGTAATAAATGTTGTTTAGCAAACAGCACGCCGCCGTCACAGCTTTTCCAGATGTGCGGATAGACGGTGTTGCCGAGGACCATCCCCAACAAGATTGCTAAGGTGAGGGCGCTGAACCCGGCACCTGCGACGGCGGGAATAGATCCACCCCATAAGGCGACCCCAGTGATAACTGCACTCAGGGCAAGCCCCGGAATAAAATGCCACGCTGTACGACGATGAGTCTGCAAGGTGAGTTCTGTCATATCCTTCTCCTTTATCTGGGTAAAAGAGTACGGCGAAGTGGTTTAAAAATAAAATTGATTATATATTTATAATTAATCTATATAAGTGGTATACCCGTCATACTTCAAGTTGCATGTGCGTTGGCTGCGCTCGTTCACCCCAGTCACGTACTTAAGTACGCTCCCGGGGATTAATGAGGGACATCCATGTCCCTCACCAGAGGCCAGCCTTTGGCTGGTCAAATTCGTTCCTGACGAATTTGTCTCTCTCTTGCCGCCTTCCTGCAACTCGAATTATTTAGGGTATAAGTAACGGATATCCGGTGGAAAACGACTATGCATATCACCTTGCGACAACTTGAAGTGTTTGCTGAGGTACTAAAAAGCGGTTCAACGACCCAGGCGTCTGTCATGCTGGCATTGTCGCAATCGGCGGTGAGTGCGGCACTTACCGATCTGGAAGGGCAACTCGGCGTGCAACTGTTTGACCGCGTCGGCAAACGGCTAGTGGTCAATGAGCACGGGCGTTTGCTCTACCCACGAGCGTTGGCGTTACTTGAGCAAACGACCGAAATCGAGCAGCTTTTTCGCGAAGATAATGGTGCCATTCGGGTCTATGCCAGTAGCACCATTGGTAACTATATCTTGCCTGCTATGATCGCCCGCTATCGGCAGGATTTTCCTGATTTGCCGCTCGAGCTGAGCGTGGGTAACAGTCAGGATGTGATCAATGCTGTGCTTGATTTTCGGGTAGACATTGGGCTGATCGAAGGGCCGTGTCACAGTACTGAAATTATCTCTGAACCGTGGCTGGAAGACGAGCTGGTGGTGTTTGCCGCACCGTCGTCACCGCTCACAAAGGGGCCTGTTACGCTGGAACAGCTGGCGGCTTCGCCGTGGATCCTGCGTGAGCGAGGATCCGGTACGCGTGAACTGGTGGATTACCTGCTGTTGTCTCATCTGCCGAGATTTCAGATGGCAATGGAGTTGGGTAACTCAGAGGCCATTAAGCATGCGGTACGCCATGGTCTCGGGATCAGCTGCTTGTCGCGTCGGGTCATTGCGGAGCAGCTGCAGGCGGGAACGCTGAGCGAAGTTCCCGTGCCGCTGCCGCGTTTAGTCCGTACTCTCTGGCGCGTGCATCACAGGCAAAAACACATCTCCAATGCCATTACGCGTTTTTTACATTACAGCGATCAGGTCGAGCTGGGAGAATAGGGCGCTTACTGTCGTAAGGTCATCTCTGTAGAACGGCGGTTATATCTTAACCGCTGTGCGCCGCATATTTTCTGCTTTACTTATAATCCGCGGCCAGTCATGAAGGTCTCTTATAACAGCGTATTTGTGCCGGAAGAATGCCATTTCGTCTGCTACAATCGCGCCTCATTTTTTGGATGGATAGCATTTTCACATGGTTTCCGAAACTAAAACCACAGAAGCGCCCACGCTACGTCGTGAACTGAAGGCGCGTCACCTGACGATGATTGCCATTGGAGGCTCCATCGGTACAGGTCTTTTCGTTGCATCTGGTGCAACTATTTCTGCAGCGGGTCCAGGCGGCGCGTTGTTCTCTTATATTCTGATCGGTCTGATGGTGTACTTCCTGATGACCAGCCTCGGTGAACTGGCTGCCTATATGCCGGTTTCCGGCTCGTTTTCCACCTACGGTCAGAACTACGTAGAAGAGGGCTTTGGCTTCGCGCTGGGCTGGAACTACTGGTACAACTGGGCGGTAACCATTGCCGTTGACCTGGTGGCCGCACAGCTGGTGATGAGCTGGTGGTTCCCGGACACGCCGGGCTGGATCTGGAGTGCGCTGTTCCTCGGCGTTATCTTCCTGCTGAACTACATTTCCGTTCGCGGGTTTGGTGAAGCGGAATATTGGTTCTCACTGATCAAAGTTACCACCGTCATTATCTTCATCGTGGTTGGTGTGATGATGATTTTCGGTATCTTCAAAGGCGCTCAGCCGGTGGGCTGGAGCAACTGGACGACCGGTGATGCACCGTTTGCCGGTGGTTTTGCTGCGATGATTGGCGTGGCGATGATCGTTGGCTTCTCCTTCCAGGGGACAGAGCTTATCGGTATCGCGGCTGGCGAATCTGAAGATCCTGAAAAGAACATTCCACGTGCGGTACGTCAGGTATTCTGGCGAATCCTGCTGTTCTATGTGTTCGCGATTTTGATTATCAGCCTGATCATTCCGTACACCGATCCAAGCCTGCTGCGTAACGATGTAAAAGACATCAGCGTTAGCCCGTTCACGCTGGTATTCCAGCATGCGGGTCTGCTGTCTGCGGCAGCGGTGATGAACGCAGTTATCCTGACGGCGGTGCTGTCGGCAGGTAACTCCGGGATGTACGCCTCCACGCGTATGCTTTATACCCTGGCATGTGACGGTAAAGCACCGCGTATTTTCGGTAAACTGTCTCGTGGCGGCGTACCGCGTAACGCGCTGTATGCGACCACCGTGGTGGCGGGGCTGTGCTTCCTGACTTCAATGTTTGGCAACCAGACCGTGTATCTGTGGCTGCTGAATACTTCCGGGATGACGGGCTTTATCGCCTGGCTGGGGATTGCTATTAGCCACTATCGCTTCCGTCGCGGTTATGTGCTGCAGGGTCACGATGTGAAGGATCTGCCGTACCGTTCTGGCTTCTTCCCGCTGGGTCCGATCTTCGCCTTTGTGCTGTGCCTGATTATCACCCTGGGTCAGAACTACGAAGCGTTCCTGAAAGACAGCATTGACTGGGGCGGCGTGATGGCTACCTATATCGGTATCCCGCTGTTCCTGATTATCTGGTTTGGCTATAAGCTGACCAAAGGAACCCGTTTTGTTCGCTACAGCGAAATGAAATTCCCGGGTCGCGTGAAGAAGTAATTCTTAACCAGATACGGCAGAAAAAACAAAACCCCGGCATGATGAGTGCCGGGGTTTTTTATTGCGCCTAACTTAGAAGCTGTAAGTCATGCCAACCGTGTAACGACGTCCATCAAGGACGGTGTCGTAGGTATCGTAATCGATTTGTTTATCCAGCACATTATACACGCCAGCGGTCATCAACAGATCCTTGGTAGCATAGTAACGTAAACCAACGTCGACCTGAGTATAGGACGGGGTGCCCTGTGCCATAGAGGTTCGGCTCAGGTATTCAGACGTTTTCCCGCGCAGATTCAGACGGCTCCAGAAACCGAGATCCTGCGTAGCCTGCCAGTCCAGCGTCGTGTTAAACATATGCTTCGGCATTTTGTTCAACGGCTGGCCGGAGAACTGACCGCTTTTCTGCTCAGATTCCGTGTAGGTGTAGTTCGCGGTCCAGTTGACGTCGGAGGTTATTTTCCAGCCGAAGGTGGATTCTACGCCGCGCATATTGGCTTTATCGACGTTAACGCGATCGCTGACGAAGTCATAAGTCGTATTGCCGATGGTGCAGGCCGGATCGGAACTGCTGTTACAACGGCGAACTTCGGTGATTTTGTTTTTAAAGTCGGTATTGAACAATGTAACGCCTGCGTTGAGGTCGTTGCCGTTATCCCACAGTAAACCGATCTCTTCGCTGAGGCTTTTCTCCGGCTTCAGATCCGGGTTGCCGACAATGATTCCGTTCAGACGGCCGCCGCCGGTAACCTGTCCCCAACTGGCAGAGGACTGGCGCAGATCCGGTGCGCGATAGCCCGCGGAAACGCCACCTTTTAAGGTCCACTGATCGCTCAGATGCCATACGCCATAGCCGCGTGGCGTCCAGTTGTCACCGTAGTTTTCATCCTTATCCATACGCAGACCGCCGGTCAGCGTGAAGGTATCGGTTACGGCCCATTCATCTTCAGCAAACAGCGCCCAGCTCCAGCGAGTTAGTTTGTTAAGCCCATCAGCCGCTTGCAGCTGGTTACCGTTATCGCGCAGTTTTTCATAACGGTATTGCCCGCCTAGCGTCAGGGTGTGTGCCCCAAGGAAGACCTGGTTCTGGTTATTGAAAATCGTGTTGTAAGACTTCATCTGGCGACCAGGGTTGTCGGTCTCTTCCTGCTGGACATAGCTGGTGGAGTTGAAGTCGTCGTAATAGCCGCTATGGGTGAGTGAATATGTGGTGTGCACATACTTGCTTTCGCTTTTACTGTTGGGCTTACAGCTTCCGTTGCGGCAGTTTTCTTGAGCCTTGGATTTGCCTGGCGTACTGTCGCGATCCTGCAATTCACGTGCGTAATCGAAATCGATGTCGTTTTTATCATCTGGCGTAAAGTTCAGGGTTAATCCCCCGCTACGCATACGCTGTTCGTTGTAGCCATTTACGATTTCATCTTCCGCGCGGTGGGAGAATAATCCGGTCACCTTCGCGCCAAGTAATCCGTCAACCAGCGGCCCGGACGCATAGGCATTGGTCTGGTAAATATCACCGGAATCTCTGTCTTCCTGGAAAGTGGCATCGCCGTGTAAGGATCCGGTCCAGGCTTTGGTATTCGACACTTTTTTGGTGATGACGTTAATAACGCCACCCATCGCATCGGAGCCGTAAAGCGATGACATTGGGCCACGGATGACTTCGATACGCTCGATGGATTCCAGCGGCGGTAACCAGCCTTGTTCAATACCTGAGTTATCGCTGTTAGGTCGTGTGCCGCGTGTGCTGATACGTTTGCCATTGACCAGGAACAGCGTGTATTGCGAAGCCATACCGCGAATACTGATATCGCTGCTGCTTCCCCCGCCAGTGACGACGACGCCAGGGACATCTTTTAGCGCATCGGTGACATCTCGATAGGCTTTGTCCTCAATCTGCTGCTTGGTAATAACAGATATTGAAGCCGGGGCATCCTGAATTTTCTGCTCGAAACCGGTAGCGGTAACGACCACGGTGTCTTGTTCAGCGGCATGGCCGAGTGATGGGAGGCAGGCGACGCATACTGCGGCAGCTACAGCCTTAACGTGAGGTATAGTCATTTGTATCATTCCATTTAAATGAATCAAACTGCGCGTCATGTGAAAGGCCATGACAATTGTATGTATTTGTCTTTTAAGGACTCTTTTCAGTAAAGAAGCGGGGGAGATTGTACAAAAGTATGAATGTTTGTAAACACAAATGATAATAGAAATCATTTGTGTTTGATATGGTTTTGCGTGAAATGCTTTTTTAATCAATAAGATAGTGGGGAAAGAAAAAAGGAGAAAAAGTGAAGGAATGATGGAGAAATGAAGAGGGTGGGAATCTTTTTTGATGCTGGAAGAACCAGGCTGAAGGACAGCGGCAATTGCACCGCTGTCCGGTTATGGCTTACTTATAACCGATGGAATTTGGCGAGTAAGGCCAGTGACAAGGTGGTTAACAGGATAGCGATCACGGCATAGAGATAGACTCCAGACCACTCCCAACTGTTCTTCACTAATATCACAGGTACGCCCGCTAGCGCCGCACCAACATAGCTAAACAATCCTCGGAAGCCGGTTATTGATCCCGCCGCATCTTTGTGAGTGACGTCCAGACAACCTACGGCAAAAAGCATATGTGGGCCGTACAGGGCGAAACCCATAATGGTGAAGAGAATGGCCGTAATGGTATATGAAGTATCCTGAACCAGTGGAATTAAGGTAATACATACGCACAACATTAATGCGAATATTAAACCTGTCATCCAGCGATTACTTTTAAACATAAAGTCCGATAAGTAACCTGCCAGTAAACCTCCGGCAAGTCCACCGGCTTCAAACCACGAGATAATGGAGTTGGCTTTAATCAGGCTCCAGCCATGCACCTGAGAATAGTAAATTTGCGGCCAGTCGTTGAGAATAGTGCGGGCAATATAAACCGACATATCACCAATGATGATAATCCACACCAGCGGGTTAATCAGGATATATTTAACGAAAATCTGCCAAAAGGAGAGGTTAACCGGACTGGCTTCAACCTGGGCTAGCTCTGTTGGATCCTTGCGCCATTCACCTACGTTAGGCAAACCTAAGGTCCCGGGACGGTCTTTAATTGTAAAGAGCGCAATGACCCCCATTAGCAAGGAGATCGCGCCCGGTACATAAAAACCCATTTTCCAGCTACCGCTCCAGACAATCGCGAAACTCGTCAGCAGTGGGGCGAGACTGCCGCCAATATTATGTGCCGCCTCAACGACCGCCCACCAACGTCCGCGTTCATTCTTGGAAAACCAGGATGCCATGATTTTTGCCATTGGCGGAAAACTGGTGCCCTGGAGGATAGCATTGAGGCTGTACAACACATAAAACGCGGCAACGCTGTCGGAAAAACCAAACAGAATATTAACGATCCCCACGCCAATGAGAACCGGGCCGGTCATGGCTTTCGGATTGATTTTATCAACCAGCATGCCGCCAACAAACTTCATTGAGCCATACAGGATGTAAAACAGTGAAGACATGATGGCAAAATCTTCTGCGGTCAGAGCGGTATCTGACAGCATGGCCGGCATGGCGGCTGAGAAGTTTTTACGTGTTAAATAAAAGACGGCGTAAGAGATAAAAACCGAGCTAATAATCTCTATCCTGAATTTTTTGTAAGTATGGTCAATCTCTTTTTTTTCTTTTACAACCGGCTTATCAGCCTGGCTGAATATAAATGATTTTAAGCTCATATGATCTTCCCTTCAGACAGTGCTCGTGGGGTTATAATCCATTTTCGATAAAGAACAAAAGCGACTCGAATCCGTGAAAGTTAATCTGATTGGTAATTAAATCCCTGACCGCGGGCTTTGCTTGCCAGGCAATACCTGTGCCAGCATACGTGAGCATGGGAATATCGTTGGCGCCATCACCACAGGCGATAATATTATGCTGATGTATCAGCAGAGACTCGGCAAGTCCGGCCAATGTTTTTTTCTTATTTTCTGAGTTCATGATTGGCGTGGAAATATTATCCGTCAGCATGCCATCCCTGACTTCAACAGTATTTGAAAATACATAATCCAGATTATATTTCTGTTGTAAACGGCGGGTGAAAATATCCAGTCCGCCGGAAATGATTGCTGTTTTAAATCCTTTCTGTTTGAGGAATGGCAAAATGGTGGTGATGCCGGGAGAGGCCGTCATCCGATCGCATACGGCATTGATGACATCGATGTGCGTCCCTTTTAACATTCCGATGCGCTGAGTGAAACTGCTATTGAAATCCAGTTTTCCTTCCATCGCCTGCTGCGTCAGTACCGTTATCCGATCGGTGATGCCTAGCGCGCGGGCGATCTCATCCACACCTTCTTCCTCGATAAACGTCGAGTCCATGTCAAAGGCGATGATTCCGTTCGTCGGGATCTTTTGTGGTTTAAGGAAAAAATCAAATTGCTTAGTGAACGATGTAGCCCTTAGTTTCTTGTATATGTCATCGGTGAATATTTCATCGGCTATTGATAATTTTAAATATGGTTTATTGAATGCGGCTATAGATAACTGTTCCAGTGCGCACGGATATTGTTTGGTCTCGGTATTTAGAAATGTATTGTGCAGCCATGTCTGAAGTTTTTCAGTATCTTTTGCACTAATGAAATAAATAATTGCCATTTTGTCACTCCTGTAAACTGAGGTTATTGTAATAGTGGGGAGTGACGATTGAATCCAGCTTTATCACAGATGTGAATGTTAAAAAAAAGCTAAAATAGTATTGTTTTTTATACCAACAAATAAACAAAGTCTGAAAGGTATCATTTTTGATATACACGTCACGGTCTGTTGCTACTGGCGGTATATTCTATTTTGACTAACAGGGATGGGTCTAAAATGGAAAGTTGTATTGATATTTTTAAAGTCGTCATTGGGCCTTCCAGTTCAAGAACAGTAGGGCCAATGCGTGCCGCGTTTAACTTCATTTCACAATTAAAGCTACAGGAGATCTTACCGCTAACGCGAGAGATCGAGGTTGAGCTATATGGCGCGCTCTCATTAAGCCGCAAGTGTCATAACGTTGATATCGCTCTTTATCTGGGGCTGTTGGGCAATCAGCCGGATGATGTTGAATTACGCCAACAGATGGATCTCATTAAACGTGCTGAACAGGACGGCACCCTGACGCTTTCTCCTTCAGTTACCGTGACGGTCGTAATTAAGCCGAATCAACAACCGCATTCTGGTCATCCCTACGCGATGACGTTTCGCGCCAGGGATGATTATTTTACCTTGTATGAAGAAACATGGTTTTCAACCGGCGCCGGCCAGGTTCGCAAACCCGGCGAGTCGGTGCCCGAGAGAACCGCGCAAAAAAACGCATTTCCTTTTGCGTTTCAAAATGCCGCGCAGCTGCAGGCGCTGTGTCAGCGTAATGGATTATCCGTTGCGGCGTTAATGATGAAAAATGAGTTACAGATGCATTCTCAGGCGGCGTTGCATGACTATTTCGCGCATGTTTGGGCGATAATGCAGCAGGCAGTCCATCGTGGTCTGCATACTGAAGGACTACTGCCTGGCTCGTATCAGGTGCCGCGCAGGGCCTGCTCGCTCTATAAATTACTGGCAATGAAACCCTCTGCTAACGACTTTCTCACCAACCTCAACTGGGTGAATGCGTTTGCGATTGCCGTCAGCGAGGAAAACGCCGCTGGAGGGCGAGTGGTGACAGCGCCGACCAATGGTGCCAGCGGTATCATCCCAGCGGTCCTCAGTTGGTACGATAAGTTTGTCTGTAAGCTGGATAGCGCATCGGTTATCCGTTTTTTCCTCACTGCTGGCGCCATTGCGCTACTGTTCAAACAAAACGCGTCTATCTTAGGTTCTGAAGTCGGGTGTCAGGGAGAGATCGGTGTGGCCAGTTCGATGGCCGCGGCCGGATTAGCGGAACTGATGGGAGCGTCAGTTGCTCAGGTGCTGAACGCTGCAGAAATCACCATGGAGCACCATCTTGGGCTGACCTGCGATCCGGTTGGCGGGCAGGTACAAATTCCCTGTGTCGAACGAAACGCGATTTCGTCCGTAAAAGCGATTAATGCCGCAACGATGGCGATGAGCCGTGTCAGCGAGCCATGTGTTTCGCTCGATGAGGTGATTGCAGCCATGTATGAAACGGGTAAAGACATGAGTGCGAAGTACCGTGAAACGTATCACGGCTGCCTTGGGAAAATTCAGCCAAAAAATCGGGGAGGGCGGCATGAAATATCACACCATGAATAATGATGAAATCATCTTGTCATTATGCGCTCGCATCAGAGAAACGCGGATTTCTCTGGCGCTAACGCAGCAGCAGCTTGCTGATCGCGCACAGGTGGGCATTGCGACCATTAAACGCATTGAGAAAGGCGGCGGCCTCAATCTGGACACGCTTATCTCCCTGCTGCGGGCACTGAATAAGTTGCACCATCTGGATGCAATCTTATTCGAGTCTGAAGTGCGTAATTTTAACGAAGGTCATGAAGGCGGTGAGAGCGTGGGGCGATTACAGGTACGCCAACAGGCGGCCGATCTAAATCGTAAAGCATCCGCGCCGCAATCAGAAGAGATGAGCTACAGCGCGGCAATAGAAAACACTCTTTACTGGTGATTACTTCAGCAAATACTGGGCATGGAAGCGCAGGTGATCCTCAATAAACGACGCAATAAAGTAATAGCTGTGGTCGTAACCAGGTTGGATGCGTAGCGTCATTGGCCATGCGGTCTGACGGGCAGTTTCGGCCAGTACCGCGGGCTGCAGCTGATCGGCAAGAAACTGATCGCTGTCTCCCTGATCGATTAACGTCGGAATCGCGTCTGCGGGTTTGCTGGCCAGCATTAACGCGCAGCTATCCCACTCTGCCCACTGTGTTTTATCTTCGCCCAGATAAGCGCTAAAAGCCTTCTCACCCCACGGAACACGACAAGGGTTTACGATCGGCGCAAAGGCGGAAACGCTGGTGTATCTCCCGGGATTTTTCAGCGCCATAATTAATGCGCCGTGGCCGCCCATGGAGTGTCCGCTGATGGCGCAGCGATCGCTGACGTTAAACTGCGACTGAATCAGTGCCGGAAGCTCATCACGCAGATAGTCATACATACGAAAATGCGTTGCCCACGGCTGCTGGGTGGCATTGAGGTAAAATCCGGCCCCTTGACCTAAATCGTAGCCATCATCGTTGGCAACCTGCTCGCCGCGCGGGCTGGTGTCCGGCATCACGAGAACAATACCCAGCTCAGCTGCAATGCGCTGCGCGCCTGCTTTGGTGGTGAAGTTTTCATCATTACAGGTCAGGCCCGACAGCCAGTACAGCACCGGAGGCGCGGCGTTATCACGGGGTGGTGGAAGAAAAATACTGAAGGTCATGGCGCAATTTAACGTGGCGGAGTCGTGACGCCAGCGTTGCTGCCAGCCTTCAAAACAGCGGTGCTCTTCAAGCATTTCCATGCGTGGCTCCTTGTTGTGTTGAACCTGAATGTGTTTGCGAACTCATCATAATACAGATTATTCATAGCACTGTGAGTAACTTTCACTTCCGCATTGAGCAAACATACTTCATCATCTATATAACTTTACATTAACACTCGACGTCACCGGGCTGAACGACAAGTGAAATCAGCAACGCTGAAAGGCTGTGCCAATTTCAATAATTATCACGGTGAATACTGGATTATGTGCGCCGCCTCACGCACAATGTTCTGGCTGTGACACAGCCTAAAAACTTTGCCCCATGCAGGGCAGAGGCGCCCCACCTGCAGGAGAAGAAGAAATGTCATCACTCAGTAAAGAAGCGGCACTGGTTCATGAAGCGCTGGTTGCGCGTGGTCTCGAAACCCCGCTGCGCCCGCCCGTGCAAGAGATGGATAACGAAACACGCAAACGTCTTATCTCTGGCCATATGACCGAGATTATGCAATTGCTCAATCTCGATTTGAGCGATGACAGTCTGATGGAAACTCCGCATCGCATTGCGAAAATGTATGTCGATGAGATTTTCTCCGGCCTCGATTACGCCAACTTCCCGAAAATCACCGTCATTGAAAACAAAATGAAGGTGGACGAGATGGTCACGGTTCGCGATATCACGCTGACCAGCACCTGCGAACACCACTTTGTCACTATCGATGGCAAAGCGACGGTGGCGTATATTCCGAAAGATTCGGTCATTGGTCTGTCGAAGATTAACCGCATTGTGCAGTTCTTTGCGCAGCGTCCGCAGGTACAGGAACGTCTGACCCAGCAAATTCTCACCGCGCTGCAAACGCTGCTCGGGACGAATAATGTGGCGGTATCGATTGATGCGGTGCATTACTGTGTGAAAGCGCGCGGCATTCGTGATGCGACCAGTGCGACCACCACCACTTCTCTTGGCGGATTGTTTAAGTCCAGCCAGAACACGCGTCAGGAATTTCTGCGCGCAGTACGTCATCACAACTGATTAGGACAGGAACCATGGAGCGTAATGTCACGCTGGATTTTATTCGTGGCGTTGCCATTCTTGGTATCCTGCTTCTCAATATTAGCGCCTTTGGCTTGCCGAAGGCGGCATATCTCAACCCCGCCTGGTATGGCGACATTACCTTATCTGACGCCTGGACCTGGGCGCTCCTCGATCTCTTCGCGCAGGTAAAATTCCTCACGCTGTTTGCTCTGCTGTTTGGTGCTGGTCTGCAAATGCTGCTCCCGCGTGGTAAACGCTGGATCCAGTCGCGGCTTACGTTGCTGGTGCTATTGGGATTCCTTCACGGTTTACTCTTCTGGGATGGCGATATCCTGCTGGCATATGGCTTGATCGGCCTGATTTGCTGGCGGCTGATCCGGGATGCGCCGTCGGTGAAAAGCTTGTTTAACACCGGCGTGGTGCTTTATTTGGCGGGCGTTGGTGTATTGCTGATGTTGGGTATGATCTCCGGGAGCGAAACCAGCCGGGCCTGGACGCCGGATGCTTCAGCGCTGCTGTATGAAAAATACTGGAAAGTGAACGGCGGAATGGAAGCAATCAGCAATCGCGTGGATATGATGTCCAATAGCTTGCTGGCGTTAGGCGCGCAATATGGCTGGCAACTGGCGGGGATGATGCTGCTCGGCGCGGCATTAATGCGTAGCGGCTGGCTAAAAGGGCAGTACAGTTTGCAGCATTATCGACGCACTGGCGTTCTGCTGGTTATTATCGGCATGGCGATTAACCTGCCTGCTATCATCGCTCAGTGGCATCTGGACTGGGCCTACCGCTGGTGTGCCTTCCTGTTACAAGCCCCGCGAGAGCTGGGGGCACCTTTGCAAACCATTGGTTATGCTGCGCTGATGTTTGGTTTCTGGCCACAGCTTAGTCGCTTCAAATGGGTCATTGCTATCGCCTGTGTGGGGCGCATGGCATTAACCAACTATCTGTTACAAACCTTAATCTGCACCACGTTGTTTTATCAGGCCGGTTTATTTATGAAATTTGACCGGCTGGAGCTGCTGTTTTTCGTCATCCCTGTCTGGGCGATTAACTTACTTTTCTCTGTCATATGGCTGCGTTTCTACCGGCAGGGTCCGGTGGAATGGCTGTGGCGTCAATTAACCCTGCGTGCTGCGGGGACATCATTACCGCGAACATCCAGATAACGATCTGGATCACATTCATTAACAAAATGGATGTAAGCGCTTTCATTCCTGTGACTTCACTCACGCAGTCCGTTTCATTGTGCTGACAAAATACCCAGCCTGGGGTGTCTGCGGGCAGCCGCAATCTAAAACAGGGCAGTGAATATGGTAACCATTCGTGATGTGGCACGGCAGTCTGGCGTTTCTGTAGCGACCGTTTCCCGCGTACTGAACAACAGTGCGCTGGTGAGTCCCGATACGCGTGAAGCGGTAATGAAAGCAGTCACTCAGCTTGGCTATCGACCTAATGCCAACGCACAAGCACTGGCGACGCAGGTAAGCGACACGATTGGTGTTGTCGTCATGGATGTATCAGATGCGTTTTTTGGCGCGCTGGTAAAAGCCGTGGATATGGTTGCCCAGCAGCATCAGAAGTATGTCCTGATTGGCAACAGCTACCATGAGGCGGAAAAAGAACGTCATGCCATTGAGGTGTTGATTCGCCAACGCTGTAACGCGCTGATTGTACACTCTAAAGCGCTGAGCGATCGGGAACTGGCCGAGTTTATGGATCAAATCCCCGGCATGGTACTGATCAACCGCCTTGTTCCTGGCTACGCCCACCGTTGCGTCTGCCTGGATAACATCAGCGGTGCCAAAATGGCTACCCGAATGCTGCTAAATAATGGTCATCAACGCATCGGTTATCTGGCATCAAGCCACCGCATTGAAGATGACGCCATGCGCAAAGAAGGATGGTTAACTGCCCTGAAAGAGCAAGGGATTGTTGCGGCAGAAAGCTGGGTCGGCACCGGTTCGCCCGATATGCAGGGCGGAGAGTCCGCGATGGTGGAATTGCTGGGGCGTAACTTACAACTGACGGCGGTCTTCGCTTATAACGACAATATGGCAGCAGGCGCACTGACCGCGCTAAAAGATAACGGCATCGCTATTCCATTACACCTTTCTATCATTGGCTTCGATGATATTCCCATCGCACGTTACACCGATCCGCAGCTAACCACTGTGCGCTATCCCATTGCCTCAATGGCAAAAATGGCGACGGAGCTTGCGCTACAGGGGGCGGCTGGCACGTTGGATCCGCAGGCGTCGCATTGTTTTATGCCAACGCTGGTGCGTCGTCATTCAGTAGCGCTGCGGCAGAATGCGGCACCGATCACTAACTCATAACGTTGCGCGATGTAACCGCTTTCAATATGTGAGTAAATTCACAGTATATTAACAATGCGATAGCTATGATGACACTGTTTGTTGCGCTGTAACTACTATGTAACGGTGAATAATCACTTTCATCGAGGTTAGGTGCCTTAAACAAAAATTAAAGCCTGTTTTTGGAGCGTTGCCAGACACGGAAGAAATATTTTTTAAAAGTGAGCTTCGGCGTTCAGTAACACTTCAGTAACGTTCTGCCTGCCGAGCATTTATCTCAAGTACTACCCTGCATAATAAAACCGGAGATACCATGAATAAGAAGGTGTTGACCCTGTCTGCTGTAATGGCAAGCATGTTATTCGGCGCGGCTGCGCACGCTGCTGATACCCGCATTGGTGTGACTATCTATAAGTATGACGATAACTTTATGTCTGTAGTACGTAAGGCTATTGAAAAAGATGCCAAAGCGGCACCAGATGTACAGCTGCTGATGAACGACTCGCAGAACGACCAGTCCAAACAAAACGATCAGATCGACGTGCTGCTGGCAAAAGGCGTTAAAGCACTGGCGATTAACCTGGTTGACCCGGCAGCTGCTGGCACGGTCATTGAAAAAGCACGCGGACAGAACGTACCGATCGTATTCTTCAACAAAGAACCTTCTCGTAAAGCGCTGGACAGCTATGACAAAGCGTATTACGTCGGTACCGACTCTAAAGAGTCCGGCATTATTCAGGGTGATTTGATTGCCAAACACTGGGCAGCTAACCCGAACTGGGACCTGAACAAAGACGGCAAAATTCAGTTTGTTCTGCTGAAAGGCGAACCGGGACACCCGGATGCTGAAGCACGTACCACTTACGTGATTAAAGAGCTGAACGACAAAGGCATTAAAACTGAGCAGCTGCAGTTAGATACTGCAATGTGGGATACCGCTCAGGCGAAAGATAAGATGGATGCGTGGATGTCTGGTCCAAACGCGAACAAAATTGAAGTGGTTATCGCTAACAACGATGCGATGGCAATGGGTGCAGTTGAAGCGCTGAAAGCGCACAACAAAACCAGCGTACCAGTATTTGGTGTGGATGCGCTGCCTGAAGCGCTGGCTCTGGTGAAATCTGGCGCCATGGCCGGTACCGTCCTGAACGATGCCAACAACCAGGCGAAAGCCACCTTCGATCTGGCGAAAAACCTGGCTGACGGCAAAGGTGCGGCAGATGGCACTAACTGGAAAATTGAGAACAAGATTGTTCGCGTTCCGTACGTAGGTGTCGATAAAGATAATCTGGCAGAGTTCACCAACAAATAAATACTCCGTATGTGGGCGCAATTTCATTGCGCCCTTAATAACGCACTCTGCAAGGCCAACAAGGTATAATTATGGTCAGCACACATACTCAGTCGTCAGGCGAATACTTGTTGGAAATGACCGGCATCAACAAGTCCTTCCCCGGCGTTAAGGCGCTTGATAATGTTAATTTAAAAGTCCGCCCGCATTCTATTCACGCCCTAATGGGAGAGAATGGCGCGGGGAAATCAACATTATTGAAATGTCTTTTCGGCATCTATCAAAAAGATTCCGGCAGTATTTTATTTCAGGGTAAAGAAATCGATTTTCATTCTGCGAAAGAAGCGCTTGAAAATGGTATTTCGATGGTACACCAGGAATTAAACCTGGTATTACAACGTTCTGTAATGGACAACATGTGGCTGGGACGCTATCCCACCAAGGGCATGTTTGTCGATCAGGAAAAAATGTACCGTGATACCAAAGCGATATTTGATGAACTGGATATTGATATCGATCCGCGTGCGCGTGTCGGCACATTATCTGTTTCACAAATGCAGATGATTGAAATTGCGAAAGCATTCTCCTATGACGCCAAAATCGTCATCATGGATGAGCCAACTTCATCGTTAACCGAAAAAGAAGTTAACCATCTGTTCACCATCATCCGTAAGCTGAAAGAGCGTGGATGCGGTATTGTTTATATCTCTCACAAAATGGAAGAAATCTTCCAGCTGTGCGATGAAATTACCGTTCTGCGCGATGGCCAGTGGATTGCGACCCAGCCGCTGGAAGGGCTGGATATGGATAAGATCATCGCCATGATGGTCGGACGTTCACTGAACCAACGTTTTCCGGATAAAGAAAACAAACCTGGTGAAGTCATTCTGCAAGTGCGTAACCTGACCTCGCTGCGCCAGCCGTCGATTCGTGATATCTCGTTTGATTTGCACAAAGGGGAGATTCTTGGGATTGCAGGTCTGGTAGGCGCAAAACGCACGGATATCGTTGAAACGCTTTTTGGTATTCGTGAGAAATCATCAGGTACGATTACGCTACACGGCAAAAAAATTAATAACCACAGTGCAAATGAAGCCATCAACCATGGTTTTGCACTGGTCACGGAAGAGCGCCGTTCAACCGGTATTTATGCGTATCTGGACATTGGTTTTAACTCGTTAATTTCCAATATCCAAAACTATAAAAACAAAGTTGGTCTGTTGGATAATTCCCGCATGAAGAGTGATACCCAGTGGGTAATTGACTCCATGAGGGTAAAAACACCGGGTCATCGTACGCAAATCGGTTCACTTTCTGGTGGTAATCAGCAAAAAGTGGTTATTGGTCGTTGGTTATTAACGCAGCCAGAAATTCTGATGCTGGATGAACCGACGCGTGGAATCGATGTTGGCGCGAAATTTGAAATTTATCAGTTGATTGCCGAACTCGCGAAAAAGGATAAGGGGATTATTATTATTTCCTCTGAAATGCCGGAGCTGCTGGGTATTACCGATCGTATTCTGGTGATGAGCAATGGTCTCGTTGCTGGAATTGTTGACACTAAAACAACAACGCAAAACGAAATCCTCCGTCTTGCGTCTTTGCACCTTTAAGATTAGGGGCTCCTCATGAGTGCGTTAAATAAGAAAAGTTTTCTTACTTACCTGAAAGAAGGCGGAATTTACGTTGTTCTTTTGGTTTTGCTGGCGATTATTATTTTCCAGGATCCCACTTTCTTAAGCTTACTGAACCTGAGTAATATTCTCACGCAATCCTCGGTGCGTATTATTATCGCATTGGGTGTGGCTGGACTGATTGTTACCCAAGGGACCGACCTGTCGGCGGGGCGTCAGGTTGGCCTGGCGGCAGTGGTGGCGGCAACTCTGTTGCAGTCGATGGAGAATGCCAACAAGGTATTCCCGGAAATGGCGACGATGCCGATCATTGTAGTGGTGCTGATTGTTTGCGTGATTGGCGCCATTATCGGTCTGGTGAACGGTATTATCATTGCTTATCTGAACGTAACGCCGTTTATTACCACACTGGGTACGATGATTATCGTTTACGGGATCAACTCCCTGTACTACGACTTCGTCGGCGCATCGCCAATTTCTGGCTTTGACAGCGGATTCTCAACCTTTGCGCAGGGCTTTATTGCACTGGGCAGTTTCCGACTCTCCTACATCACTTTCTATGCGCTGATTGCGGTGGCCTTTGTGTGGGTGCTGTGGAACAAGACTCGCTTCGGTAAAAACATTTTCGCCATCGGCGGAAACCCGGAAGCTGCGAAAGTGTCCGGTGTAAACGTTGCGCTGAACCTGCTGATTATCTATGCGTTGTCTGGCGTGTTCTATGCCTTCGGTGGTTTGCTGGAAGCCGGACGTATCGGCTCAGCGACCAACAACCTCGGCTTTATGTATGAGCTGGATGCGATTGCGGCGTGCGTGGTTGGCGGCGTGTCGTTCAGCGGCGGGGTAGGTACCGTGTTTGGCGTAGTGACCGGTGTGATTATCTTCACCGTCATCAACTACGGTTTGACCTACATCGGCGTGAACCCATACTGGCAGTATATTATCAAGGGCGGCATTATTATCTTCGCGGTCGCGCTGGACTCACTGAAGTACGCGCGTAAGAAGTAATCTGGGAAGAGAAAAATAAAACCGGTGCAGAGGCGTTCTGCATCGGTTTTTTTATTTGATAAAGAGTAACCAGATACCAGTGAACAATGCACCAATGGCCATACCGAAATAAACGATGATATAGCTCCAGTAAGTGCTGGGTTCTTTAGCGCGAGAAATGATCATTGGCGTCTGCGAACCTTTCACTGTTTTCTCGACGATACCGGAACGTAGTCCCTTCAGGCCTTCTCTGCACGTCCAGAGAACAATCATCAGTACGCCAATAACGATAAAGATCGTTTTTCCTTCCATGCTTATTTTCCTTGTTTCTTTTGTAATTCGAGTAATTGTTCAGGCGTGACCGCCGGATACCCCTGCGCATCGTCCGGTACCTGATGCATGGTAGGGATGGGCACCAGTGGACCTAAAAAACGGGGCTCACGTTTGAAAATGTAGAGATCGGCGAGTGCGCCAAAACGCGCGCCAAATTCACGAACCCGCACGGTGAGCATATCTTTTGGCGAAGGTACGGCGTAGCACTGGGCCTGGATACCCATATGCAGCGCAATAAACAAGGCGCGCTCACAGTGGAATCGTTGAGTAATAATGATGAAATCGTTGGTATCGAACACCTTGCGGGTACGCACGATGGAGTCAAGCGTCCGAAACCCGGCGTAATCAAGCACGATGTCAGCGGGATCGACGCCTGCGGCAATCAGATCCTTACGCATCGTCATGGGTTCGTTATAGCTTTGCTGGGCATTGTCGCCGCTTAACAGCAGATAGTTTACCTTCCCGCTGTTATAGGCGTTCAATGCGCCCTGAATACGGTAGCGGTAATACTGATTGATGACGCCGGTACGGTAATACTTCGCCGTGCCCAGAACCACACCGACCTGGCGGTAGGGCAAATCCTGCAGTTCGTCGTAAATGTAGGGAGCCGTCTTCCAGCTCATCCACCGATCGAGTCCAAGCACAGTCAAAAGCAGCAAGCCTAGCAGGACTAACAGGCTGTAAAACACGCGCTTTAACATGCAGAAAACTCGTTATTTGGATGGAATTTCAATCAGGCTACTGTACCGGAAGACGTAGCGCAAGAAACAGCAGTCTGATTGAGGGGATTTTAGGCATTCTGCATAGTGCCGGATAGCGGTGTAAACACCTTATCCGGCCTACGAACCGGCGTTATTGAGTCGATTAACCCAGGAGAACGCGCTCAATATTATTGCAGCCCAGTGCTTTCAGCGTGGCGGAGGTCGCATCCCACTGAATCAACGGCGCGTCGGCTTTTTCAGCCAGCACGGCGCGTTGGATATCTGGATAATCATAACCGTTCAGATTCAACAGGTTTAACGCGCCTTGCAGCGGTGGCAGGGTCGGGTTAAAGGCGGCATTTTCAGCATAGCTGCCGCTAAAAATACGGCCATCTTTACACTCCAGCGCCACGCCGCTTGGGGATTTGCTGTACGGCATATGACATCTGTTGGCAGCAGTGATTGCCGCTTGGGTCAACGCATCGCCCTGCAGCGCGAAGCCGTGATCCTGATCGTCCATCAGCAGCGTTTTAATCTCCAGATCTTTCGGGCCGAAGGCATCTGGCAGGTAATCACGCAGCATGTGTGGCGCACGTCCCGGCAGATGAATCCGTAAATCCAGTCCGCTGTTCAGTTCGTTCATAAACTGGCGACAGTGGCCGCACGGCGTGTAGTTGACGGTGATGGCGGCGAGCCCTTTTTCACCGCGCAGCCAGGCGTGGCTGATAGCGCTTTGCTCGGCATGAACAGTTTGCTGCATGGTCGCGCCCAGGAACTCCATGTTCCCACCGAAGTACCAGTTGCCGCTGATGCCGCGAGAAATTGCCCCAACGTTGAAGTTGGACAGCGGAGTACGTGCGCAGGCCGCAGCCAGCGGCAGCAGAGCGAATGCCAGCGCGTCTTCGTCCAGTCCCGATTCGCGTTTCAGCAAAGAGACCTGCTCAGCAGTCAGCATGGCGGGGAAATGTGCATCCGCCAGAACAGGGGCCAGGGCTGATTGCAAGTTATCCGCGAGTTGGGCAAAAGCAGTTTGAAAACGTGGATGCATGGCGATGCCTCATAACAATGTAATGGAATCGTAGTTTACGGGCCTGTTATGGCTTTATATGTGATCCAAATCTCATTGTGTGTGCAACTTATGAAACTTAAATGAAAAATGTGCAACGCATCGCAAATAAATAGCTAAAAAATGAAGATTAACCCACCACTGCCAGAATAATCGGGAACAGGAACGGGGCTACCAGCGAGGTAATAATGCCGCAGATGACCAGCGCCAGTGAGCTAAACGCACCTTCCTGATAGTCCAGTTCCGCACAGCGTGCGGTGCCCAGGGCGTGCGACGCGGTGCCCATTGCCAACCCACGTGCGGCCTTAGTGCGGATACGCATCGCATTAAGCAACGTATGACCAAACACTGCCCCCAGGATACCGACAAAGATGACGCATACGGCGCTGATCGCCGGAATGCCGCCAATACTGCCACCCACCGCCATAGCGATAGGTGTAGTGACCGATTTTGGCATAATAGACGCGGCAATTTGCGGTGATGCGCCCATCAACAAGGCGATTGTTGTACCTGTTACCATCGCCACAACGCTCCCGGCAAAACAGATAGCAATGATTGATTTCCAGCGGGCGCGAATCTGGTGCAACTGTTCGTATAACGGATAGGCCAGCGCGACCACGGCGGGTTGCAGCAAATCGTTCAGCACTTCGCTGCCTTTGAAATAGTGATCGTAGGGAATACCGGTCAGCAGCAGAATGGGAATAATCACCACCATGGCAACCAGCAGCGGATTCAGCAAAGGCATTTTAAAGCGAGCTGCCAGCTTACGTGCGCCAAAAAATACCGCCAGCGTAAGAGGTAACGACCACCAGATATACGACATCATTTTTTTGCTTTAGCCTCTTTTTGCCCAACGATTTTGCGCTCACCGTGCACAATGTGCGAGCTCCAGCTCACCACCAGGAAAACGACCAGCGTACTGATGGTACAAGACACCACCACCGGACCAAATTGCGCGCGCAGCAGGTCAAAGTACTGCATGATCCCCACGCCAATCGGGACAAACAACAGGGCCATATAGCGAATCAGCACGTAGCAGCCGGGGTTAACCCATTTTGCCGGTAACACCTGCAAAGCCAGTAAGACAAACAGAATCAGCATGCCGATAATGCTGCCCGGAATGGTGATGGGGAGTAGCGATGCAAGAAAAATACCTGCATAGAGGCAGGCATAAATCAGGACGAATGCGCGCAAATATTGCCAGATAACGTTCAGTGCTTTGCTCATAGTTGAAACCCTTGACGAGATTCATTCATCATACAATTAAACTTAAAAACGTGCTACCGATCACATCATGAATTCTAAGCATAGAGGAAATAGATATCTGGAACATCGGGCGATGGCCCTAACTCTCCGCGCTAAACCTGTGCCAGGTAGTACAGAAAACGATTCAGGGCGGTAGTCGGCGTTTCGTTGTTGCGCCAGAATACGCCGACGCTGCCTTTTTGTTCAATCTTCGGCAGATTCAGGATAGCCAGTTGTCCCTGGGCGGCATACCGTTGTGCCAGGCGCAAAGAAAGAATAGAGATCATGTCGCTACTTTGCAGCAGGTTGGTACTGACGTTGATTGATGCCGATTCAATGATGTTTTCCGGCAACATTACGCCGTTATCAACCAGCGCGTTATCAATGCTCATCCGGATAGGGGTTCCTGTCGGCCAGACAATCCAGCGCCAGTTAGCCAGATCGTGCCAGGTGAGCAGGGGATATTTTGCTAAGGGATGGTCGGGGCGGGCGACGAAACAGACCGGCTCGGTATACAGCACCTGATAATTGAGCGGCAACTGAAGCGCCCGACCGCCGACCCGACCGACGACGACATCCACCGAACCCGCGAGCAGATCGTGCAACAGCGGGGTCATCACTTTCTCTTCAATATTAAGATGCAGGGTTGGCAGTTCTGTGAGCAAACCCAGTATTGCCTGTGAAACACAGTCGGTCGCTACCGGCGAGCAGCCAATCTTCAGACTCCCTACAAGTCCGCCTTGCTTAAAACGGGCGATTTCATACTGCGAACGCTCCATATCATTGATCAGGCGTTGGGCATGTTGCAGTAGCAACTTGCCGCCTTCGGAAGGACGCAAACCTTTGCTATGACGTTCAAAGAGCGTGATGCCAATCTCATCTTCGAGCTGTGATAACCATTTCGACAATGCGGGCTGGGTGATATTCATCATCCGGGCGACGTGCGTCAGATTTCCCTGTTCGCCCAGCGCGATAAGCGTTTGCAGGTGTTGCAACTTCAGTTTCTGCGCCCAGTTTGCCATTTGCTATAACCTCCAGGTTATGCCTCTGCATGAAAAGCCATTGTACATTTCATCTCCAAACATACAAAGTCGCAACATACCTAAAACAAAACAGACATCTACTCTACCTGCACTGAGGCATTCACTATGACTCAACAACGTGATCTACAAGCACTGATCGATTCCGCCCCCGTCGGTAAGACCCAGTGGCGCGTTATCATCTGCTGTTTTCTGGTTGTCATGCTCGACGGATTTGATACCGCGGCGATTGGTTTTATCGCACCCGACATTCGCACTCACTGGCAGCTGACTGCCGGCGATCTGGCACCGCTGTTTGGCGCAGGTCTGCTGGGGCTGACCGCTGGCGCGCTGCTCTGTGGCCCGCTGTCCGACCGTTTTGGCCGCAAACGTGTGATAGAACTCTGCGTGGCGCTGTTCGGTGCACTGAGCCTGCTCTCGGCTTTTTCACCCGATCTGCAAACGCTGGTTATTTTGCGCTTTCTTACCGGCTTAGGGCTGGGCGGCGCAATGCCGAATACCATTACTATGACCTCGGAATACCTGCCCGCGCGTCGGCGTGGCGCACTGGTCACCATGATGTTCTGTGGCTTTACTCTGGGATCGGCAATGGGCGGTATCGTCAGCGCACAGCTGGTGCCGGTGATTGGTTGGCACGGCATTCTGGTGCTGGGAGGCGTTCTACCGCTAATGCTGTTTGTTGCTCTGCTGTTTGCGCTACCGGAATCCCCGCGCTGGCAGGTTCGTCGTCAACTGCCGCAAAACGTGATTGCCAGAACCGTTAGCGCCATCACCCGGGAACGTTATGACAATACCCATTTTTATCTCAACGAAGGTGCCGCGATAGCTAAAGGCAGCATTCGCCAGCTGTTCGTTGGGCGACAGCTGCCTATTACTCTGATGCTATGGGTAGTGTTCTTTATGAGCCTGCTGATTATTTATCTGCTCTCCAGCTGGATGCCAACGCTGCTTAACCATCGTGGAATTGATCTGCAGCATGCCTCCTGGGTAACTGCCGCCTTCCAGATTGGAGGAACGCTGGGGGCACTGGCGCTGGGCGTGCTGATGGACAAATACAATCCTTTCCGCGTGCTGGCCGTGAGTTATGCGCTGGGCGCAGTGTGCATCGTCATGATTGGCCTGAGCGAAAACGGTCTGTGGCTGATGGCACTGGCTATTTTTGGCACCGGCATCGGCATCAGCGGTTCTCAGGTTGGTCTTAATGCGTTAACCGCTACGCTTTATCCGACACAAAGCCGGGCGACGGGCGTCAGCTGGTCTAATGCAGTGGGGCGCTGCGGCGCGATTGTCGGCTCGCTTTCCGGCGGGGTGATGATGGCGATGAATTTCTCATTCGATAACCTGTTTTTCATTATTGCCGTCCCGGCGGCCATCAGCGCGGTAATGCTTACGCTGCTGACGGTTGTTATCCGCCAGTCGGCCTCTGCCTCAAATACTCTGCCACGCGCAGGTGTTGTGAATGAATAAGGAGAATCCCTATGTCTGAACTGAATCAGGACGTTAAGAACAGCCGTCAGCAGTTTTACCAGCATATTTCCGGGCAGAATCTGACCCCGCTGTGGGAGTCGCTGCACCGCCTGGTGCCGCCAACACCGAACGCACATTGCGCGCCCGCGTACTGGAACTATCAGGAGATCCGCCCGCTGCTGCTGGAAAGTGGCGATCTGATTGGCGCGAAAGAGGCGATTCGCCGCGTGCTGGTGCTGGAAAACCCAATGCTGCGTGGACAGTCTTCAATCACCCCAACGCTGTACGCGGGATTGCAGTTAATTATGCCGGGCGAGGTTGCGCCGAGTCATCGTCATAATCAGTCTGCACTGCGCTTTATTGTCGAAGGGAAAGGGGCATTTACCGCCGTGGACGGTGAGCGCACCCAAATGCATGAAGGCGATTTTATTCTGACGCCGCAGTGGCGCTGGCACGATCACGGCAACCCGGGCAGTGAACCGGTGGTGTGGCTGGACGGTCTGGACCTGCCGTTGGTGAACCTGCTGGGCTGTGGCTTTGCGGAAGACTACCCGGAAGATCAACAGCCGGTCACGCGCAAGGAGGGGGATTACTTGCCGCGCTACGCGGCCAATATGCTGCCGCTGCGTCATCAGAAAGGTAACTCATCGCCGATTTTTAACTATCGCTACGATCGCAGCCGTGAAGCACTGCATGACCTGACCCGCATGGGCGACGCCGATGAGTGGGACGGTTACAAGATGCGTTACGTCAACCCGGTAACCGGCGGTTATCCCATGCCTTCGATGGGAACCTTCCTGCAACTGTTGCCGCAGGGCTTTTCCTCACGGATGGCGCGTACCACCGACAGCACTATCTACCACGTGGTGGAAGGAAGTGGGCAGGTCACCATCGGCAACGAAACCTTCAACTTTTCGCCAAAAGATATCTTTGTGGTGCCGACCTGGCACGGCGTGTCGTTCCAGACCCGCGAAGATACCGTCTTATTCAGTTTTTCGGACAGACCGGTTCAGGAAGCACTGGGGTTGTTCCGCGAAGCACGCTATTAATTTGGGAGAGAGAAAATGACGCAATACGTATTTGAACCACAAGCGCCTGTTACCGTTCCGGTTGTTGGCTGTGAGGAACAATTTCCTGTGCGCCGTGTTTACTGCGTGGGCCGTAACTATGCCGCTCATGCCCGTGAAATGGGCTTTGATCCGGATCGCGAACCACCGTTCTTCTTCTGTAAACCTGCCGATGCGGTAGTCCCGGTGGCGGCTGGTCAGATCCTTGAACTGCCGTACCCATCGCAAACCGATAACTATCACTATGAGATAGAGCTGGTGGTGGCGATAGGTAAAAAGGGCAGCGATATACCGCTGGAAAAAGCGCACGAATATATCTGGGGCTATGCCACCGGTCTGGATATGACTCGCCGTGACCGGCAGATGGAGATGCGCCAGATGGGGCGTCCGTGGGAAATCGGCAAAGCGTTTGATCTCTCTGCGCCCATCGCGCCGCTGCATAAAGCCAGCGAAAGTGTGGATGTTAACCATGCGCCAATCTGGTTGCAGGTCAACGGCGACGATCATCAGCGGAGCGATATTCGCCATCTCATCTGGTCTGTGAATGAAACCATCAGCTATCTGTCAGGCTTTTTCGAACTGCAGCCGGGCGATCTGATCTACACCGGTACCCCAGAAGGCGTGGGGGCGGTAGTGAAAGGGGATGTGATCACCGGAAACGTAGACGGTTTAACCCCCATCGCCGTGAAGATTGTCTGAGGTGGATGATGAAGCTGTACAGTTTCTTTAATAGCTCGGCGTCATATCGGGTGCGCATTGCGCTGGCGCTGAAGGGGCTGGATTACCAGACGGTGGGCGTCAACATTCGCATCGGTCAGCAGAACGAACTGGCCTACCGACGGATGAACCCGGTGGGACTGGTGCCGACTCTGGTGACCGATGACGGAGAATCACTTGGGCAGTCGCTGGCAATAATTGACTGGCTGGATAGCCACTTTCCGCAGTCGCCGCTGCTGCCTGCTGACTTTCCGATGCGCAGTAAGGTGCTGGAAATAGTCTATGCCATCGCCTGTGATATCCACCCAGTGAATAACATGCGGGTACTGCGCTACCTGAGCGAAGAGTTAAAGGTCAGTGAAGAAGATAAAAAACGCTGGTATGCGCACTGGATCCAGCAGGGGCTAAGCGCGGTGGAACAGATGCTGCGCCAGAGCCATTCGGGGACGTTCTGCGTGGGTGATGCGCCAACGCTGGCGGATTGCTGTCTGATCCCACAGTGGGCGAACGCGTTACGTATGGGCTGTGATCTGAGCGGATATCAGCGCTGTAAGGCGGTATATGATGCCTGTACTCAGCTTCCGGCGTTTATTGCAGCCGCGCCCGAGAATCAACAAGATAAAATTCCAGCCTGATAAGGAGAACGACAATGGCTAAAGTGACACGCGCAATTATCGTGGGTGGCGGGATTGGCGGCGCGGCGACCGCGCTATCGCTGGCCCGTCAGGGCATTAAAGTGATGTTGCTGGAGAAAGCGCACGAGATTGGTGAAATTGGCGCGGGTATTCAGCTCGGACCAAACGCGTTCTCTGCGCTCGACAGCCTTGGCGTGGGAGAAGTCGCCCGTCAGCGTGCCGTTTTTACCGACCACATCACAATGATGGATGCGGTAAACGCAAAAGAGGTGGTCCGCATTGAAACCGGCCAGGCGTTCCGCGATCACTTTGGCGGTCCTTATGCGGTTATCCATCGGGTTGATATTCACGCCAGCGTTTGGGAAGCGGCGCTGGTGCATCCTAACGTTGAGTATCGCACTTCAACTAACGTGGTTGATATCCGCCAGACAGAGAATGACGTGACGGTATTTGACGAGCACGGCAACAGCTGGACGGCGGATATTTTGGTGGGCTGTGACGGTGTAAAATCGGTCGTTCGTCAGTCTCTGATTGGCGATGCGCCACGGGTTACCGGACACGTGGTCTATCGCGCCGTGATTGATTGCGATGATATGCCGGAGGATTTACGCATTAACGCACCGGTGCTGTGGGCCGGACCACACTGTCACCTGGTGCACTATCCGCTGCGCGGCGGTAAGCAATATAACCTGGTGGTGACCTTCCACAGTCGTCAGCAGGAAGAGTGGGGCGTGAAGGATGGCAGCAAAGAGGAAGTGCTCTCCTATTTTGCGGGTATTCATCCGCGCCCGCGTCAGATGCTGGATAAACCGACGTCATGGCGGCGCTGGTCCACCGCCGACCGCGAGCCGGTAGAAAAATGGGGAACCGACCGCATCACGCTGGTGGGGGATGCCGCTCACCCGGTGGCGCAATATATGGCGCAGGGTGCCTGTATGGCGTTGGAAGACGCGGTAACGCTCGGTAAAGCGCTACAGCAGTGTGATGGCGATGCGGCTGATGCCTTTGCGCTGTATGAGTCGGTGCGTATTCCGCGTACCGCACGCATCGTCTGGTCAACGCGTGAAATGGGCCGTGTCTACCACGCCGCAGGCGTCGAGCGTCAGGTACGTAATCTGCTGTGGAAAGACAAATCGCAGGCAGAGTTTTATCGCGGTATGGAATGGCTGTACGGTTGGAAAGAAGATAACTGTCTGTTGCCGCGCTGAGCCTCTTTAATCTCCCGAACGGAGGCGCTACCATAGCGCCTCTTTTTTTGCGGGTGATGATATGCGTGTTTTACTGGCGCCGATGGAAGGCGTGCTCGACTCACTGGTGCGCGAGCTGCTGACTGAAGTGAATGATTACGATCTGTGCATCACCGAGTTTGTGCGCGTGGTGGATCAGCTCCTGCCGGCAAAAGTATTTCATCGACTCTGCCCGGAACTGCATAACAACAGCCGGACGCCATCCGGCACGTTGGTTCGCATTCAGCTGTTAGGACAGTATCCGCAGTGGCTGGCGGAGAATGCCGCACGCGCGGTAGAACTGGGCTCGTACGGTGTCGATCTAAACTGTGGCTGTCCATCGAAGCTGGTGAACGGTAGCGGCGGTGGCGCAACATTATTGAAAGATCCTGAGCTTATTTACCGGGGCGCAAAAGCTATGCGCGAGGCGGTCCCGGCTCATCTTCCGGTGACGGTGAAAGTTCGTCTGGGCTGGGACAACAGCGACCGGCAGTTTGAAATTGCCGATGCCGTCCAGCAGGCTGGTGCCAGTGAACTGGCGGTGCATGGCCGAACCAAAGAGCAGGGCTACAAGGCGGAACATATCAACTGGCAGGCTATTGGCGAGATCCGCCAGCGGCTGTCCATTCCGGTTATTGCGAATGGCGAAATCTGGGACTGGCAGAGCGCCCAGGATTGTATGGCCATCAGCGGATGCGATGCGGTGATGATCGGACGTGGCGCATTAAATATTCCGAACCTGAGCCGCGTGGTGAAATACAACGAGCCGCGTATGCCGTGGCCTGAAGTCGTGACGCTGTTGCAAAAATATACCCGCCTTGAAAAGCAGGGGGACACCGGGCTGTATCATGTAGCGCGGATTAAGCAGTGGTTAGGGTATTTGCGCAAAGAATATTCAGAGGCAACAGAACTGTTTCAGGAAATTCGTGCGTTGAATAATTCGCCGGATATCGCACGTGCGATTCAGGCTATCGAGATTACTGCCTGATCTCAGTTCCAGTAGGCCGGATAAGGCGTTTACGCCGCCATCCGGCATCAGAGAGAAGAATAGCCTGAGATTTCTGCTATCAGGCCTGGGCGAAATGACGACATCAGAAAATCATCTTAAACACGCCTGTTACCACCAATAGCCCAATCAGAAAAATAATCAGAATTACCCACAGCAGAATTTTCATTAACTTTCCTTTTTTTGGTAAGTTCAGATTGAGTATAGGAAAGTATCAATCATTCTGCCTGGAGGCGTTGTTATGCAGGTTTACGTGCGCTGAGCAGAAACACCATCGGCCGCTCTTTTTCTTCATCTAAAGCCGGGTTTTCAGCAATCTGTTGCGCGGACGGTCCCCATTCATCGACACAAAAGATCTCGAATCCGGCGGCAATCAGCGCATTAATCCAGGTCGCCAGCTTACGGTGCTGTTTTTTGACGCCTTCAGCAAACCAGTTACTGATGCGCTCACCTTCCTGCTGATAATGATTAACCGGCCAGGACAGCTGCCCAGTTTTATCTTTTATCCAACCCTGATTAAGCGGTGCGGTATAAATTGGATGCTCGGCAGAGAAAACTAACATACCGCCTGGTGTTAATGACTGGTAAATGGTTACGAATAATCGTTCTATATCGTGCAAATAGTGCAGGGCAAGCGAGCTATAAACCAGGTCAAAAGAATTTGGGGACAGGGTTAGCGTTTCGAGATCTTCACGCTGATAAACGATGCCATTACCCTGCGTCATACTGTGTGCCTGGGTTAACATCTTTTGTGAAATATCCAGTCCCATTACACTGGCTGCCTGATTATCGCGCGCGTAGCGGCAAAACCAACCATATCCACAGCCCAAATCAAGAATATTTTTGCCTTGAAGAGAGGGGAGCATCGCTTGTATTGTCGGCCATTCTGGCGCGCCGTCGAGTCCCTTTACTGAACGATCCAGCGTGGCATATCCGGCAAAGAACTCAGGATTGTCATAGATATTCTGTGACATAACATCTCCATCCATTAATTATTAAAATTATTTAATCTATATTATTCACGAGGTGTATATTTTTCTGATTATATATTTTTATTGCCAAAGATGTATTGCCACGCGTAACTAAAAAAGCAACAGCGACAAGTCGTAATCTCTGCACATCTTTTCTTACCTGTATATCTCCATGAATCGTAATTCTGTGTTTGTCACGACGGCATTGTTGCCGCTTTTTGTTCTGATGTCTGGCTGCGCGCCGATGCATGATGACCGCCAGTCTCTGTCACAGCAGACGCCTGCCGCAAATGTCGATACCACATTGCCTGCCGCGTTAAAAAATGGCTGGCCGGACAGCCAGTGGTGGAAGGCATATCACGACCCCCAGCTTAATGCGTTGATTGAAAGCACGTTGCGAAATTCTCCTGATATGCAGGTCGCGGAACAGCGCATTCAACTGGCGGAGGCGCAGGCTAAGGCCGTGGAAGCGCAGGATGGCCCGGAGATCGACTTCTCCGCAGACGTTGAGCGTCAGAAAATGTCAGCTGAGGGGCTGATGGGACCTTTCGCCATAACCGATCCGGCCGCCGGGACGACAGGGCCGTGGTACACCAACGGTACTTTTGGTTTAACCGCCGGCTGGAATCTGGATCTGTGGGGTAAGAATCGGGCCGAAGTGACTGCGCGTATAGGGGCCGTTAAGGCACGTGAGGCTGAGCGCGAGCAAACCCGGCAGCTGCTGGCGAGCGGTGTCTCCCGTCTTTACTGGGAATGGCAGACGCAGGCGGCGCTGAAAACCGTGCTGACGCAAATCGAAAGCGAGCAGCAAAATGTGATTACCGTCGATCGTCAACTGTATCAAAACGGCCTCACTTCTTCGGTGGAAGGCGTCGAAACCGATATCGATTCCAGCAAAACAGAGCAGCAGCTGAATGATGTCAGCGGTAAAATGAAGGTGATTGAGGCGCGCCTAAGCGCGTTGAGCAACTCGCAGTCCGTTGCCCTGAAGCTCCATTCGACCAAACTGCCCGTGGTTGAAAGTCAGCTTCCGTCCCAGCTAGGTTATTCGCTGCTGGCCCGTCGACCAGATTTGCAGGCAGCACACTGGTACATTGAGTCATCGCTGAGCAGTATTGATGCGGGGAAAGCGGCGTTTTATCCCGATGTGAATCTGATGGCATTTTTACAACAGGATGCGTTACATCTGAGTGACCTGTTCCGCCATTCCGCGCAGCAAATGGGCGTAACCGCCGGGTTGACGCTGCCTATCTTTGACAGTGGCAGACTGAATGCGAATCTCGATATTACGAAAGCGCAAAGTAATCTGACGGTGGCGAATTACAACAAAGCTGTGGTGGATGCGGTGAATGACGTGGCACGTGCGGCATCGCAGGTAGAAACACTGGCGCAGAAAAATCAGCATCAGCAGCAGATTGAACATGACGCTCAGCGCGTAGTGGGGCTGGCGCAGGCGCGCTTTAATGCGGGTATTATTGCGGGCTCCAGGGTCAGTGAGGCAAAGATCCCGGCATTACGTGAACAGTGCAACGGTCTGATTTTACAAGGCCAGTGGCTGGATGCCTCAATCCAGTTGACCAGCGCGCTGGGCGGCGGTTATCACGCATCCTGATTGTTCGGCCCGCCGGTGTTCCGCTGGCGGGCCATCTTCATTGCGCTTTACGCGTGCTTCGGCGTTTCATCCACCAGCGAACGCCCGCGACTATCCCAATAACCAGCACCAGCCAGATGCCATGCTTGATATGCTGGTCGAGGCTGTGCAGCCACGGTGCAATCACTTCACCACCGACGTAGCCAAGGGTGGTAAATAGCAATGCCCAGACAAACGCGCCAAGAATATTCAGCGGTAAAAAGATCTTCGGCGGCAGGTGACTGGCGCCAATCAGTAAGGGACCAATAACGCGAAAGCCGTACATAAAGCGCGTACCGACCACAAACAGGTAAGGACGTCGTTGGATCATTTTCTGCGCATAATGAATTTTCGCCTGATGGCGCGAGAAACGACGCAGAATTTTGCCGCCAAAACGACGTCCGAGTAAATAGAGCAACTGATCGCCAATCATCCCACCTAGTGCGACCGAGAGTACCACCAGCGGGAATTTCAGGACTCCCTGATGCGCCACGACGCCGCCTAACAGGGTAATGGTTTCACCTTCCGCCAGGCTGCCGATGATTAACGCAGCATAGCCGTACTGCGCAACATAATGCGTTATATCCATACGTTGTATGACCTCCACTGGTCATAGCATACACCCTATGATTATTTGATGCCGGAAAAGCCGCGTAGTAGCGCATAACGTCGTTCAGTTCCCTAATGCCTGATGGCGCTTCGCTTATCAGGCCTACGGCTTACACACTTTTTACCCGGCGCTTCGGTATTTTCTCTGTGTACATAAAATAATCAAAAGCTGAATTATAATTGAAGTGTTGAGGTCCGGAGCTGACAAGAAGGGGGCGGTATGAACCATGTCTGGGGGCTATTTTCCCATCCCGATCGTGAAATGCACGTGATCAACAGCGAAAACGAAAGTGTTTCGCATCACTATACCCACCATGTACTGCTGATGGCGGCAATCCCGGTTGTTTGCGCGTTTATCGGTACCACGCAAATCGGCTGGAATTTTGGCGATGGCAATATCCTGAAGTTATCTCTGTTGACCGGATTTGCGATGGCAATTCTGTTCTACGGGGTCATGCTGGCAGGCGTCGCCGTCATGGGCCGGGTTATCTGGTGGATGGCGCGTAATTATCCGCAACGTCCGTCGCTGGCGCATTGTATGGTGTTTGCCGGATATGTCGCGACGCCGCTGTTTTTAAGCGGGCTGGTCGCACTTTATCCGCTGGTCTGGCTGTGCGCATTGGTGGGGACCATTGCGCTGTTTTACACCGGTTATTTACTCTATCTCGGCATTCCGACGTTCCTGAATATCTCTAAAGAGGAAGGCCTGAGCTTTTCCAGTTCGACGCTGGCGATCGGTGTGCTGGTGCTGGAAGTTCTGCTGGCGATTACGGTAATCCTGTGGGGTTACGGCTATCGGTTATTTTGACGGATAAACCTGTCTGCGCTGCGTTGTTGACGTAAAAGTCAGCAACGCAGCATTTCGAGACGATTCTCCTGTGGCGGCAAACCTGCCGGATCGCTATGATGCCTGAGCTAGCTTGAGATAATACTTAGTCTCTGGCGGTGTGCGTTGTGACGTGCGTGAACCATTATCAGAAATCTCATCATGCTGAAATTCCGAGTTTCATTATTAAGCCTTGCCCTGGTGCTGGCCGTTCCTTTTGCACCCCAAGCCGTGGCTAAAACGGCACCTACTGTAGCAGCTTCTCAGCCTGAGATAGCGTCCGGTAGCGCGATGATTGTTGATCTGAATACCAACAAAGTTATCTATTCGAACCACCCGGATCTGGTGCGTCCGATAGCGTCGATTACCAAATTAATGACCGCGATGGTGGTGCTTGATGCACGACTGCCGTTGGATGAGAAGCTGAAAGTTGATATCAGTCAGACGCCGGAAATGAAAGGCATCTACTCTCGTGTGCGACTGAACAGTGAAATTAGCCGTAAAGACATGCTGCTGCTGGCGCTGATGTCATCAGAAAACCGTGCGGCGGCGAGCCTGGCGCATCATTACCCTGGCGGTTATAACGCGTTTATTAAGGCCATGAATGCCAAAGCGAAAGCGCTCGGCATGACTCAGACTCGCTTTGTGGAACCAACCGGCTTATCGATTCATAACGTCTCGACCGCCCGTGATTTAACCAAGCTGCTGATCGCCAGCAAACAGTATCCGCTGATTGGCCAGTTAAGCACCACGCGTGAAGATATGGCGACTTTTGCCAACCCGGCTTATACGCTGCCATTCCGTAACACTAATCATCTGGTATACCGCGATAACTGGAATATTCAGTTAACCAAAACCGGGTTTACCAATGCGGCAGGCCACTGTCTGGTGATGCGCACCGTGATCAATAACAAACCGGTGGCGCTGGTGGTGATGGATGCGTTCGGTAAATATACCCACTTTGCTGATGCCAGCCGTTTACGTACCTGGATCGAAACGGGCAAGGTGATGCCGGTTCCGGCAGCGGCGCTGAGCTATAAAAAGCAAAAAGCGGCGCAGATGGCAGCGGCGGGTTCAGTGACGAGCGAGCAAACTGCACAGAACGATTAAATAAGACAACTTATCCGGCATACACATAGCTAATGTAGCGGTAGGCCGGGCAAGCGAAGCGCCCCCGGCAACATGCCCGGTGGCGCTTATCTTTTTCTGGTTTACGACTCTTTCCAGAACTTTTGCTTACTCGTTTTACCAATCCCCGGATTCATACTGTTGGTGGGGTCATTCTCGCGGTAAAAACGGGTTAATGTTTCCGGTGCTTTATACAGATGTCCGACGTTATGCTCTGCTGGATACTGTGCTCCGCGCTCGTGCAGAAGCTCCAGCATCTGCTCTTTCAGCGCATGCGCATCCACGCCTTTTTTCACGATGTAATCCTGGTGGAAGACGTAGCACATAAAGTGGCCGTAATAGAGTTTGTGCACCAGTTGGCTGTCGATCTCTGCAGGCAGATGCTCGTACCATTCGGTGTCGTTACGGCGCAGCGCGATATCCAGCGCCAGAATATCTTCCACTTCATCGGCATGTACGGCCTGATAACGAATCGCCGCGCCAGCCGCCGCAAAGCGATGCAAAAACGCCTTGCTGCCTTCTTCCGGCGTACAGGCAAAGAAGTCGCCTTCAGCGGTTTTGAAAAACTCGCTTAGCCAGTTTTGCGCTTCAGCCACGCCGCCACCGGCCATTTTTAACAGCAGGTGATGTTCGTACTTATCGCGCCAGCTTTTCATGCGCGCGGGTAAGTGGCTGGGGAACAAATGGCCAAATTTCTGCATTGCCCGATCGGTGAAATGTGGACGGAAAATTTTCACTTTTTCCAGCATCGCATCGGTGCGACCTTTCAGGGTGAAGAAGAAGGGCATTTTGTCGGTGCCGAGCTTGTCGATCATCAGAAACGTATCTTTGCCGTATTGCTCAGCGATGTCATAAATATCGCGGTGCATATATTCACCGGCGACCGGCAAATGCTCAAATTTTGCCAGAATATGACGGCGAATCTCCGTCAGCACCTCTGGCTGGTTGGTACCGATGTAAAAGACCTGCTGGTTTTTTTCGGCTTCGAAGGTGTCCAGACGCACCGCAAAAACCGCGAGCTTGCCTGCACAACCGGATGATTCAAACAACCGATCCGGGTCGGCGTTATAGCGAGCGGGCGTGTCCGCCTCAATATCTCTGACGCGGGTAACGTAGTCGTGATCGTGTGCATGACGTCCATCGTGGCGCACATCGTCATCTTTGATACGCTCGTCATCAAGTTTGCTAAGGATCTGTTCTGGGGTCTGGCCCAGTTCGATACCCAGATGGTTAACCAGCTGTAATTTACCCTGCTCGTCAATACGCGCAAACAGCGACATCTCCGTGTATGCCGGACCGCGCTGAACCAGCGAGCCGCCGGAGTTGTTACAAATACCGCCAATCACTGAAGCGCCGATACAGGAAGATCCGATCACCGAATGCGGCTCACGGCCAAACGGTTTGAGCGCTTTTTCCAGTGAATAAAGCGTGGTGCCGGGATAGGCCAGCACCTGTTCGCCTTTGCCGATGACGTGCAGCTTATCAAGGCGCAGGGTGCTGATAATGACAATCTCGCGGTCGTAATCATTACCGCTCGGCGTAGAGCCTTCGGTCAGGCCAGTGTTGGCGGCCTGCATCAGGATAATTTTATCTGCGGCGACGCAAGCGTTGAGGACGCGCCACAGTTCTAAAAGCGAGCCAGGGAACACCACGGCGAGTGCATCGCCCTGACCGGAACGGAATCCCTTGCGATAGCGGGCGGTTTTAGCAGGGTCTGTGAGCAGGTGTGAATGACCTACCAGACGGGTCAGTTCATTCAGAAAAGCTTTATTATCTGTTGTAATGGAAGACATTCTCCACTCCTTGTGGTGGGACTCAATATCAGGAACAAGCATAGCGCTTTGTATGACAATACGCTTTCTCATTCACATTGTCTCTGGGTTGTCCTCCACTGAGTCGCGTTGGTTTCGAAAATTAGGAGAATAACCTTAGCTTTCTTTATCGCTCCCGTTTAGTCTTACGGCAAACTGCGGTTTTTGTTATATTTTCGCTGCCTCGTCGGGAAAAAATAAAGAGAGAATCAACATGAAATGGCTATGTTCTGTAGGTGTCGCGGTGAGTCTGGCGTTGCAACCAGCGCTGGCGGACACGCTGTTTGGTAACCATCCTCTGACGCCAGAAGCGCGGGATGCATTCGTTACCGATTTACTTAAACAGATGACCGTGGATGAGAAAATTGGGCAACTACGCTTGATAAGCGTAGGGCCTGATAACCCGAAAGAAGCCATCCGCGAGATGATCAAAGACGGGCAGGTTGGGGCAATTTTTAACACCGTCACGCGCCAGGATATCCGCAAAATGCAGGATCAGGTGATGGAGCTCAGCCGCCTGAAAATTCCTCTCTTTTTTGCCTACGACGTATTGCACGGCCAGCGTACCGTGTTCCCGATAAGTCTCGGCCTGGCGTCCTCTTTTAATCTCGATGCGGTCAGAACCGTTGGCCGTATTTCCGCGTATGAAGCTGCCGATGATGGTCTGAATATGACCTGGGCGCCAATGGTCGATGTCTCTCGCGATCCGCGCTGGGGCCGTGCTTCAGAAGGTTTTGGTGAAGACACGTATTTAACGGCTACGATGGGTAAAACCATGGTGGAAGCGATGCAGGGGAAAAGCCCGGCTGACCGCTATTCGGTGATGACCAGCGTCAAGCACTTCGCCGCCTATGGCGCGGTTGAAGGTGGCAAGGAATATAACACCGTCGATATGAGCCCACAGCGTCTGTTCAACGACTATATGCCGCCGTATAAAGCCGGGCTGGATGCCGGTAGCGGTGCGGTGATGGTGGGTCTTAATTCGCTAAACGGTACGCCTGCAACCTCAGACGCCTGGCTGTTAAAAGACGTGCTGCGTGATGAGTGGGGCTTTAAGGGGATTACCGTTTCCGATCACGGCGCGATTAAGGAACTGATTAAGCACGGTACCGCCTCCGATCCTGAAGATGCGGTGCGTGTGGCGATCAAGTCCGGCATCAACATGAGTATGAGCGATGAGTATTACAGCAAATATCTGCCGGGCTTGATTAAATCCGGCAAAGTGACGATGGCGGAGCTGGACGACGCCGCACGCCACGTGCTGAACGTGAAATATGATATGGGGTTGTTTAACGATCCGTACAGCCATCTGGGGGCCAAAGAATCTGACCCACAGGACACCAACGCAGAAAGCCGTTTGCATCGCAAAGAGGCGCGTGAAGTGGCGCGCGAAAGCCTGGTGTTGCTGAAAAACCGTCTGGAAACGTTGCCGCTGAAAAAATCCGCCACCGTGGCGGTTGTCGGACCGCTGGCCGACAGCAAGCGTGATGTAATGGGCAGTTGGTCCGCCGCCGGTGTTGCCGATCAGTCGGTAACGGTGCTGACGGGGATTAAAAATGCCGTCGGCGAACAGGGCAAAGTGCTGTACGCCAAAGGGGCGAATATCACCAACGACAAAGGCATTGTCGATTTCCTCAACCTGTATGAAGAAGCGGTAAAGGTTGACCCGCGTTCGCCGCAGGCGATGATCGATGAAGCCGTTAACGCCGCGAAGCAATCTGATGTGGTTGTCGCGGTAGTCGGTGAAGCGCAGGGCATGGCGCATGAAGCTTCCAGCCGCACCGATATCACTATTCCGCAGAGTCAGCGTGACCTGATTGCTGCGCTGAAAGCCACGGGTAAACCTCTGGTTCTGGTGTTGATGAACGGTCGTCCGCTGGCGCTGGTGAAGGAAGATCAACAAGCCGATGCGATCCTCGAAACCTGGTTTGCCGGGACGGAAGGCGGTAACGCCATCGCCGATGTGCTGTTTGGTGATTACAATCCGTCAGGCAAGCTGCCGATGTCTTTCCCGCGCTCTGTTGGACAGATCCCGGTCTATTACAGCCATCTCAATACCGGTCGTCCGTATAACGCCGATAAGCCGAACAAGTACACGTCGCGCTACTTTGATGAAGCCAATGGTCCGTTGTATCCCTTTGGTTATGGCCTGAGCTACACCACGTTTACGGTTTCTGATGTGAAGCTCTCTTCTCCGACGATGAAGCGTGACGGAACCGTGACGGCCAGCGTGCAGGTGACCAACACCGGCAAACGCGAAGGTGCAACGGTGATTCAGATGTATTTACAGGATGTGACCGCCTCCATGAGTCGTCCGGTAAAACAGCTGAAAGGTTTTGAAAAAGTGAATCTTAAGCCAGGTGAAACCCAGACCGTCAGCTTCCCGATTGATATTGAAGCGCTCAAATTCTGGAACCAGCAGATGAAATACGATGCAGAGCCTGGCAAATTTAACGTTTTCATCGGCGTGGATTCCGCCAGAGTGAAGCAGGGCGAATTTGAACTGCTGTAATAGATGAATAAAGTCATGCAGCATGCCTGATGGCTCTACGCTTATCAGGCCGACAAAGTCGTATCATCCGGCAAATTCACATTGGGTTTGCCGGATTTTTTTTATTTTATTATCGCCTTACCGCTAATAACTCTCAGCGTTACCACCCAATTGCCAGGTTAAGGCTTGATTTTTCGACTATGCTTTTTCCTCAAGTCTCTGAAAAGGGCCGCAAAAGGATAAGGAGTACAGCATGATAATCTCAAAAGTATCGGTGGGTTCGCTGGCGCTGTTAGCCGCGATAAGCCTACCCTTACAGGCCGCGTCACCCGTCACGGTTGGTTCAAAAATAGATACCGAAGGGGCGCTGCTCGGCAACATTATTTTGCAGGTGCTCGAAAGCCATGGTGTGAAAACTGTCAATAAAGTACAGCTGGGCACCACCCCAGTAGTGCGTGGGGCAATCACCTCCGGTGAGCTGGATATTTATCCGGAATATACCGGTAATGGCGCATTCTTTTTTAAAGATGAAAATGATCCGGCGTGGAAAAATGCGCAGGCCGGTTTCGAGAAAGTGAAAAAGCTGGATGCAGAGCAAAATAAGCTGGTCTGGCTAACGCCTGCACCCGCCAATAATACCTGGACTATTGCGGTACGCCAGGATGTCGCGCAAAAGAACAAGCTTGAGTCCCTTGCTGATTTAGGCCGCTACCTGAAAGACGGGGGAACGTTCAAACTTGCTGCCTCTGCTGAATTTATCGAACGGGCTGACGCGTTGCCTGCGTTTGAAAAAGCCTATGATTTCAAACTGAATCAAAATCAGCTGTTGTCGCTAGCAGGAGGGGATACCGCGGTGACGATTAAAGCAGCGGCGCAGCAGACTTCTGGCGTCAATGCGGCGATGGCTTATGGCACAGATGGCCCGGTTGCGGCGCTCGGTCTGCAAACTTTAAGCGATCCAAAAGGTGTCCAGCCCATTTATGCGCCAGCACCCGTCGTACGTGAATCGGTGCTGAAAGACTACCCGCAAATGGGAGAATGGCTACAACCAGTTTTTGCCAGCCTGGATGAAAAAACGTTGCAGCAGCTGAATGCCAGTATTGCCGTGGAGGGGCTGGATGCGAAAAAAGTTGCAGCAGACTACCTGAAGCAAAAAGGATGGGTGAAGTAACGGAGTTTGCAGCAGGTGGGTGTTTTGTCAAAGATTTCAGTTAATCGGGTGCTGTTGTTACTGGTACTTCTTACCTTCGCGGCGGCAGCGCTGCCTTTCATTAGCTATGCGCCTAATCGCCTGGTCTCCGGTGAGGGGCGCCAACTCTGGGATATCCGGCCCGACATGGCGTGGGGATTGGCAGTAGCCTGTTTGCTGCTGTTTCTTCTATGCTTTGTACCGGGAAAGCCCGGCAATATATTGACCCTTGTTATTAGCCAGTTGCTGGTGATTGCAGCGCTGGTAACCGCAGGAACAACGGCAACGTATCTGGCCCAGACGGGAAGTCCACTGGCCAGAACCAGCCTGGGCAGCGGGTTCTGGTTGGGGCTAGGACTAATGTTGCTGGCCGCCAGTGACGCTATTCGTCGCATAACCGAGCTGGCATCATGGCGTTGGCTGTTGCACGCGCAAATGTTTATTTTTCCGCTGGTGCTTTTGTTCTCCGGCACGTTTAACGATCTTTCCCTGCTTAAAGAATATGCCAACCGTCAGGATGTCTTCAACGACGCCCTGGCGCAGCATCTGACAATTCTGTTCGCTACCGTGGTGCCCGCGCTGCTTATTGGTGTGCCGTTGGGCATCTGGTGTGCTTTCTCTGTCTCCCGTCAGGGGCCTGTTTTTGCGGTACTGAATATCATCCAAACCATTCCCTCAGTCGCGCTGTTTGGCCTGTTAATTGCGCCCCTTGCCGGGTTGGTGAAGCACTTTCCTTTGTTGGGTTCGCTCGGCGTCGCCGGAACCGGCCTGACGCCTGCGCTTATTGCGTTAGTGCTGTATGCGCTGTTACCGCTGGTTCGTGGCGTTGTGGCTGGGTTGAATCAGGTGCCGCAGGATGTACTGGAAAGCGCCCGAGCGATGGGGATGAACACTTTCCAGCGGTTTGTCTCGGTGCAGTTCCCACTGGCATTGCCGGTCTTCTTGCGCAGTTTACGGGTAGTGATGGTGCAAACGGTGGGAATGGCGGTGATTGCTGCGCTGATTGGCGCAGGGGGATTTGGCGCGCTGGTCTTTCAGGGATTGCTCAGTAGCGCCGTCGATTTAGTGTTGCTGGGCGTGATCCCGGTTGTGGTACTGGCAGTATTGATTGATGCGCTGTTTGATTTAGGGCTCGCGCTGTTGAAGGTAACAAACAATGATTGAATTTCGCCATGTCAGTAAAACCTATGGTCAGCAAACAGCCGTTGACGACCTTAACCTGCGGTTGGGGGAGGGCAGCTTTTCGGTGTTAATTGGCACGTCAGGTTCCGGGAAATCCACCACGCTGAAAATGATCAATCGGCTGGTTGAACATGACAGCGGACAGATTCGCTTTGCCGGGGAAGAGATCCGCAGCCTGCCGGTGCTGGAGTTAAGGCGGCGTATGGGATACGCGATTCAGTCGATTGGCTTGTTTCCCCACTGGACAGTCGCGCAGAACATCGCCACGGTGCCGCAGCTACAAAAGTGGTCGCGTTCTCGTATTGATGACCGAACAGACGAACTGATGGCGCTGCTGGGTCTTGAGGACAGTTTGCGCCATCGTTATCCGCATCAGCTGTCTGGCGGGCAACAGCAGCGGGTCGGAGTGGCGCGTGCCCTGGCGGCAAATCCGCAGGTTCTGCTGATGGATGAGCCTTTTGGTGCGCTGGATCCGGTCACCCGCGGTGCGCTGCAGCAGGAGATGACGCGTATTCATCGTCTGCTCGGGCGTACCATTGTGCTGGTGACGCATGATATCGACGAGGCGCTAAGGCTGGCGGAGCATCTGGTTCTGATGGATGCAGGAAAGGTAGTACAGCAGGGCACGCCGCTGTCGATGCTGACAGCACCGGCGAACGAATTCGTGCAAACATTCTTTGGCCGTAGTGAACTGGGCGTACGTCTGTTGTCGCTTCGCACGGTAGGGGATTTTATCCGTCGCGGTGAACACACAGCCGGTGAACCGTTGGTAGATGAAATGACGCTGCGTGATGCGTTGTCGGTGTTCGTAGCACGCGGTTGCGACGTCTTGCCGGTCGTGACCCCGCAGGGGTTGTCCTGCGGTACGCTTCATTTTCGTGATTTGCTTTCGGAGATGCCGACCCGTGAAACGTCTTGCTGATCCGTTGTTATGGCTTATTGTTCTGTTTCTGGTCCTGTTAGTTGGGTTGCCTCATAGTCAGGCCTTGTTCAGTGCGCTATTTCCGGCGCTACCGCGTCCCGTGTATCAGCAGGAAAGTTTTGCGGTGCTGGCACTGAGCCATTTTGGTCTGGTGGGGATTTCGAGCCTGATTGCCGTACTTATTGGCACCGGGGCCGGTATAGCGGTAACCCGGTCCTGGGGCGCGGAATTCAGGCCGATGGTGGAAACCATCGCCGCCGTGGGGCAGACCTTTCCGCCAGTTGCGGTGTTGGCGATAGCTGTACCGGTGATGGGATTTGGTCCTGAACCGGCAATTATCGCGTTGATCCTGTATGGCGTATTACCGATCTTGCAGGCAACACTGGCGGGACTCGGCGGAATTTCACCCAGCGTGATGGATATTGCCAGCGGAATGGGCATGAGTCAGGGGCAGCGGCTGCGTAAAGTCGAGTTGCCGCTGGCGGCCCCGGTGATTCTGGCCGGGATTCGCACGTCGGTGATTATTAATATCGGCACCGCAACCATCGCCTCAACCGTTGGGGCAAACACGCTGGGTACGCCGATTATTATCGGGCTGAGTGGGTTCAATACCGCCTATGTGATTCAGGGGGCGCTGCTGGTCGCGCTGGCGGCGGTAATTGTTGACCGCGGGTTTGAGAAATTAGCGAGACATCTTACCCGGCACGTAAAATAAAGGTATAGCCTGCCAGCATGACACCGCCGATACCGCCGATAGCCATTAGCAGAAAGAGGGTGATAACACCGATTTTAGCTGCGCTCATTATGCACTCCTTATGTGAATTCAAGGATTGTACACGTTTGTTAATAGAATATTAAATACCGAGTGGATAAATATCGTGACCTAACGCGCGCCATTCATTCAGCTGTTGCTGCTGAGCGGGCGTTTGGTTCTCGCCGCACCAGACAAGCAAGGTGCGACCTTCAAACAGCTCCGGTCGCAGTTGGTTCAGCGAATGGGCAAGGACGTCAATGCGCCATCCCTGCTGGCTGGCGACCCAACCTTCCAGCCATAAACGGGTCGTATCATGAATGTTCCAGCCAACCACCAGAGCATCTTTCCCCTGTTTCTTACGTGCTGAGGCAAGACAAATCGCGATGTAGTTGATCAGTACGCCGTCGAGGATCCCCAGTAACGCCTGCAGGATCGGCTGTTGGCATTGCAGACGTCGGCGCAGCGGAATGAACAAATGGGTGTTGAGCGTTTGCGCGGGATAATCCTGGCCGCGCTCTTTGATCCACAGTCTGAGGCTATGCAGATTATTACTTTGCAAATAGCTCAACAGCGTCTCTTGTTGTTCACGCCAACCGTTATGCACATCAATGCTCTCATTGCTGAGCAACATTTTAACCTTGCTGACCTGAACACCGTTGTTTATCCAGCGTTTTATCTCGCGGATCCGGTCGATATCCGCATCGTTAAACAGGCGATGCCCGCCGTCTGTCCGCTGCGGTTTAAGTAATCCGTAACGCCTCTGCCACGCGCGTAAAGTGACAGGGTTGATATCACAAAGCAAAGCCACTTCACCTATTGTGTAAAGCGCCATCGTCGTCTCACTCTTGCTCGCGAGGTCCCAGTTTTACTTTAGACGCTCTTTTGCGAACCAGGTAGTTTTGTCTGTTTTTTGATCTATGAATGGGTGAATTTGTAACCATGCTCGCGCTTTCGAGTGATCGTTCTCACAAATTCGTCTTTTTTTGCAACACTTCAAAGAAAGTTACACGCAGCCCATGTATGTTACGCGCTTTTAAGTGATGTGTGGTTGGCGGGTATGTACGAGTTTAATCTGGTGTTGCTGCTGCTTCAGCAGATGTGTGTGTTCCTCGTTATCGCGTGGCTCATGAGCAAAACGCGTTTGTTTATCCCGTTGATGCAGGTGACTATCCGACTTCCGCACAAACTGCTTTGCTATGTTACTTTTTCCATTTTCTGCATTTTAGGCACCTATTTCGGGCTGCATATCGATGACTCTATTGCTAACACTCGCGCTATTGGCGCGGTGATGGGCGGGCTGCTTGGCGGCCCGGTGGTTGGCGGTTTAGTTGGTCTTACCGGCGGTTTGCATCGTTATTCGATGGGTGGGATGACTGCGCTTAGCTGCATGATCTCGACCATTGTGGAAGGGTTGCTCGGCGGGCTGGTGCACAGCGTGCTCACCCGTCGTGGTCGTACCGATAAAGTCTTTAGTCCGCTGACTGCGGGGGCGATTACCTTTGTCGCCGAACTGGTGCAGATGCTAATTATCTTGTTAATTGCTCGTCCGTTTGACGATGCGTTTCGGTTGGTCAGTAATATTGCCGCACCTATGATGGTGACCAATACCGTGGGCGCCGCCTTATTTATGCGTATTTTGCTCGATAAACGGGCGATGTTTGAAAAATATACCTCCGCTTTTTCCGCCACAGCACTCAAAGTTGCCGCCTCAACGGAAGGTATTTTGCGCCAGGGATTCAACGAGGTTAACAGCATGAAGGTTGCTCAGGTGCTGTATGAAGAGCTGGATATCGGTGCGGTGGCGATTACCGATCGTGAGAAACTGCTGGCATTTACCGGTATTGGTGACGATCACCATCTACCCGGAAAACCTATTTCATCGTCATATACCCAACGCGCGATTGAAACCGGAGAGGTGGTGTATGCCGATGGGAATGAAGTTCCTTACCGTTGCTCTTTGCACCCGCAATGCAAATTAGGCTCGACGCTGGTGATCCCCCTGCGAGGTGAAAACCAGCGGGTAATGGGGACCATCAAACTTTATGAAGCCAAAAACCGCCTCTTTAGTTCGATCAACCGTACGCTGGGGGAAGGGATCGCCCAACTGCTTTCGGCGCAAATTCTGGCCGGGCAGTATGAGCGGCAAAAAGCGATGCTCACGCAGTCGGAAATAAAACTCCTGCACGCCCAGGTCAATCCCCATTTTCTGTTTAATGCACTCAACACCATCAAAGCTGTGATCCGACGCGATAGCGAGCAGGCCAGCCAACTGGTGCAGTATCTGTCGACGTTCTTTCGTAAAAATTTAAAACGCCCGTCGGAAATTGTGACGCTGGCCGATGAAATTGAACACGTTAATGCTTATCTGCAAATTGAAAAGGCACGATTCCAGTCGCGTCTTCAGGTGACCTTGACGGTGCCAGAAGAACTTTCGCATCAGCAATTACCCGCCTTTACTCTGCAACCCATCGTGGAGAATGCCATTAAACACGGTACTTCTCAGTTACTGGATACCGGTGAAGTATCGATTACCGCCCGTCGCGAAGGGCAATATCTGATGCTGGATATCGAAGACAATGCCGGGCTGTATCAGCCAACCTCAGAAGCCAGTGGACTGGGTATGAATCTGGTCGATAAACGACTGCGCGAGCGGTTTGGTGATGATTTTGGCATCAGCGTAGCGTGTGAACCTGACCGTTTTACCCGAATCACTTTACGACTTCCTCTGGAGGAACTGGCATGATCAAAGTGCTGATTGTCGATGACGAACCGTTAGCCCGGGAGAATCTGCGGATCCTGTTGCAAGAGCAAAGCGACATCGAGATTGTCGGTGAATGTTCGAATGCGGTGGAAGCCATTGGCGCGGTGCATAAATTGCGTCCGGATGTTCTGTTCCTTGATATTCAGATGCCGCGTATCAGCGGCCTGGAAATGGTTGGCATGCTTGATCCCGAGCATCGTCCGTACATTGTTTTTCTGACCGCCTTTGATGAGTATGCGGTGAAAGCCTTCGAAGAACATGCGTTTGATTATCTGCTCAAGCCGATTGAAGAAGCACGGCTGGAAAAAACGCTGATCCGTTTGCGTCAGGAGCGCACCAAGCAGGATGTATCACTGCTGCCAGAAAATCAGCAGGCACTGAAGTTTATTCCGTGCAGCGGCCATAGTCGGATTTATTTGCTGCAAATGGATGATGTGGCGTTTATCAGCAGTCGCATGAGTGGTGTGTATGTGACGAGCAGCGATGGTAAAGAAGGCTTCACTGAGTTGACGCTCAGGACGCTGGAGAGTCGTACTCCTCTGCTGCGTTGTCATCGGCAATATCTGGTAAATATGGCACAATTGCAGGAGATCCGTCTGGAAGACAACGGTCAGGCGGAACTGATTTTGCGTAACGGACTGACCGTTCCAGTGAGTCGTCGTTATCTTAAAAGTCTAAAAGAGGCGATTGGACTGTAAAACTGATACACTGCGCGCCATTGCATCACCGACAGTTGAAGGCTCTATGCTAAGTAACGATATTCTTCGTAGCCTGCGCTACACCCTGAAAGCGAACAATAACGACATGGTGCGTATTCTTGCGCTTGCTGACATGGAATCCACCTCCGCAGGTTTCGATACCTGGATGACAAAAGAAGATGAGGCTGGGTTTGTTCGTTGCCCGGATATCATTCTCTCCGGTTTTTTAAACGGCCTGATTTATCATCTGCGTGGTAAAGATGATTCTGCACCGGAACTGGCGCTGGAGCGTCGTGTTAATAACAATACGGTGCTGAAAAAGCTGCGTATCGCCTTTTCGCTGAAAACCGACGATATTCTGGCTATTATGACCGAGCAGAAATTCCGTGTGTCGATGCCGGAAATTACCGCCATGATGCGTGCCCCTGATCATAAGAACTATCGCGAATGCGGCGATCAGTTCCTGCGTTATTTTCTGCGTGGTTTGACATCACGGGTACATAACGCGAAACCATAAAGAAAAAATGGGCGACACCGATTAACATCGGGTCGCCGATGGTTTACTTCACTTCTTTAAAACCCGCCGATTCCATTACCGTTTGCATTTGCTTCATGCTGATGTTTTTATCGGCGTTTTCAGAGAGTTTCATCCCTGAAATGGCCTGCAACGCTTTTATATCAACTTTTTCCATATCGATAGTGACATTTTCTTGCGCGTAGGTATCTGAATAGGTGAGTTTTTCTTCTATGCCAGTAATGTTTTGATATTTGGCGCTTAATGCGTCGAATACTTTTGCTGCTTCCTCTTTATTGCTGGCACCGACTGACGCATAGCTAATTTTACTTTCGGAGATTTGCTTCAGGACCTTATCACCTTTATAGGTGTAGGAGACGGTGATATCAGAACCATTAATGTTGGCATTGAATGTTTTTGTCTCTTCTTTATCACCACATCCCGCCAGGGAAAAAACCACAATCGATGCCACGGCGAGAGAAAATAATTTTTGTAACGCTTTCATGTAAAACTCCATTTCATGAATATCGGATGTTAAATAATAACGTCCACGAATCTGGTGAGCCCGGACTACCTTGATACCAGAGCAGTATAGAATAAATCTAATATTAACAACGAAGCAGTCCGAAAATGGAGCAGGGGTTAAGATTAGAGGAAGCACTTGCGTAGCAAAAAAAAGCGCTGCGGTTGCAGCGCTTGAGATGTTTGATTTACTTCACCTGTTGGCCTGGTTTTGCACCTTCGTCTGGGCTTAACAGGAAGATATCTTTCCCGCCAGGACCTGCGGCCATCACCATCCCTTCGGAAATGCCGAAGCGCATCTTACGTGGTGCCAGGTTGGCCACCATAATGGTCTGGCGGCCAATCAGGACCTGCGGATCTGGATACGCAGAACGAATACCAGAGAAGACGTTACGTTTCTCACCACCGAGATCCAGCGTCAGACGCAGCAGTTTGTCAGAACCTTCCACGAACTCGGCGTTTTCAATCAGCGCTACACGCAGGTCAACTTTAGCGAAATCATCAAAGGTGATGGTTTCCTGAATCGGGTCATCCGCCAGCGGGCCGGTAACCGGTGCAGCAGCTGCTTTCACTTCTTCTTTCGACGCCTCAACCAGCGCTTCAACTTGTTTCATGTCGATGCGATTGTACAGCGCTTTAAAGGTGTTGACCTTGTGGCCGAGCAGTGGCTGCTCAATGGCATCCCAGCTCAGTTCGCTGTTCAGGAAAGCTTCAACACGTTCAGCAAGCGTTGGCAGAACCGGTTTCAGGTAGGTCATCAGCACGCGGAACAGGTTGATACCCATGGAGCAGATCGCCTGCAGGTCGGCATCGCGGCCTTCCTGTTTAGCCACGACCCACGGTGCCTGTTCGTCAACGTAGCGGTTTGCCACGTCGGCCAGTGCCATGATTTCACGGATAGCTTTACCAAATTCACGGCTTTCCCATGCTTCGCCAATCACCGCTGCGGCGTCGGTGAAGGTTTTATACAGCGCCGGGTCGGCCAGTTCATTCGCCAGAACGCCGTCAAAACGCTTAGCAATAAAGCCGGCGTTACGGGATGCCAGGTTGACTACTTTGTTGACGATATCGGCGTTAACGCGCTGGACAAAGTCTTCCAGGTTCAGGTCGATGTCATCAATACGTGAAGAAAGCTTCGCGGTGTAGTAATAGCGCAGACTGTCGGCATCGAAGTGCTTCAGCCAGGTGCTGGCCTTAATGAAGGTGCCGCGAGATTTGGACATCTTCGCGCCGTTCACCGTCACGTAGCCGTGTACGAACAGGTTGGTCGGCTTGCGGAAGTTGCTGCCTTCCAGCATGGCAGGCCAGAACAGGCTGTGGAAGTAGACGATATCTTTACCGATGAAGTGATACAGCTCGGCGTCGGAATCTTTCTTCCAGTATTCGTCAAAACTGGTGGTGTCACCGCGCTTATCGCACAGGTTTTTGAATGAACCCATATAGCCAATTGGCGCGTCCAGCCACACGTAGAAGTACTTGCCAGGCGCATTCGGGATTTCAAAACCGAAGTACGGGGAATCGCGAGAGATATCCCACTGTTGCAGGCCGGATTCGAACCATTCCTGCATTTTGTTGGCGACCTGCTCCTGTAACGCGCCGCTGCGTGTCCACGCCTGCAGCATTTCGCTAAATGACGGCAGATCAAAGAAGAAGTGTTCGGAGTCACGCATCACCGGCGTTGCGCCAGACACGACGGATTTCGGCTCGATAAGTTCGGTCGGGCTGTAGGTTGCGCCACAGACTTCACAGTTATCGCCGTACTGATCCGGAGACTTACATTTCGGGCAGGTGCCTTTAACAAAACGGTCCGGCAGGAACATGCCTTTTTCCGGATCGTAAAGCTGGGAGATTGTACGGTTCTTAATAAAACCGTTCTCCTTCAGGCGAGTATAAATCAGCTCAGACAACTCACGGTTCTCTTCGCTGTGCGTCGAGTGGTAGTTGTCATAGCTGATGTCAAAACCTGCAAAATCAGTCTGATGCTCCTGACTCATTTCACCGATCATCTGCTCTGGCGTGATCCCAAGCTGCTGTGCTTTCAGCATGATTGGCGTACCGTGTGCGTCGTCCGCGCAGATGAAGTTAACCTGGTGGCCGCGCATTCGCTGGTAACGGACCCAGACATCAGCCTGGATGTGCTCCAGCATATGGCCGAGGTGGATTGAGCCGTTGGCGTACGGCAGCGCGCACGTTACCAGAATTTTCTTCGCGACTTGAGTCATAGTGGGCAATTACTTCTTTTGTAGTGAAAAGGGCTTTGATAGTACCAAAATGGTAATTACTGCGCCAAGCGATAAGGGCATTTATCCGTAAATGAATAATTGTTGCGGTTGGAGTAAACTACCTGGTGACTATTGTATATTCAGAACAACAAAAAGGAGTCGGGATGAACGCACAATCCCAGGCCAAATCACCAGAGACCCTGCGCGCCATGGTTGCCGGGACGCTGGCGAATTTTCAGCATTCAACCCTGAAGCATAATCTGACGACGCTTAAAGCGTTGCACCACGTCGCCTGGATGGATGACACGTTGCACGTTGAGCTGGTCATGCCGTTTGTCTGGCATAGCGCGTTTGAGGACTTAAAAGAGCAATGTAGCGCCGATCTGCTGCGTATTACCGGTGCGAAAGCGATCGACTGGAAACTGTCGCATAACATCGCGACGCTGAAGCGCGTGAAAAACCAGCCGGGTATTAATGGTGTGAAAAACATCATCGCCGTCAGTTCAGGAAAAGGTGGCGTGGGTAAATCCTCTACCGCTGTGAACCTGGCGCTGGCGCTGGCTGCAGAAGGGGCGAAGGTAGGGATTCTGGACGCCGATATTTATGGTCCGTCTATCCCGACAATGCTTGGCGCGGAAAACCAGCGTCCAACCTCGCCAGATGGTACCCACATGGCACCGATCATGTCTCATGGTCTGGCAACGAACTCCATTGGTTATCTGGTCACTGACGATAACGCGATGGTATGGCGCGGCCCGATGGCCAGCAAAGCGCTGCTGCAGATGTTGCAGGAAACCTTATGGCCGGATCTTGATTATCTGGTACTGGATATGCCGCCGGGCACCGGTGACATCCAGCTGACGCTGGCGCAGAACATTCCGGTAACGGGCGCGGTTGTTGTCACTACGCCGCAGGACATCGCGCTGATCGATGCGAAAAAGGGCATCGTGATGTTCGAAAAAGTCGAAGTGCCGGTACTGGGTATTGTTGAGAATATGAGTATGCATATTTGCAGCAACTGCGGTCACCATGAACCGATCTTCGGTACCGGTGGGGCACAGAAGTTGGCCGAGCAGTATCACACTCAACTGCTGGGACAGATGCCGCTGCATATTTCTCTGCGTGAGGATCTCGATCGTGGTACGCCGACGGTGATTAGCCGTCCTGATAGCGAATTTACTGCTATTTACCGCGACCTGGCAGGACGAGTGGCTGCACAGCTCTACTGGCAGGGAGAGGTTATTCCGGGCGAAATTGCCTTCCGCGCGGTGTAATTTATAGCGTTACAGATATTCACCGCATCAATGTATTATTGATGCGGTGAATATATTAAATTTAAAAATCTCACGATATTGTTCATTCTGCGTTTATAATTCATGCCTTTTTCCGAATAAATCACCTCAATGCATCATTACAATTGATCAAATCTATCCCATTAATCTACAATTTCAATTGGTTCAAATAGGGGAGTTAACTGATAATACTCAGTGCAGGCGGCTTGTACGCTGTTTCCCACCCATTACAGGAATAATGAACACAATGAAGAAAAGTTTATTCTTGGGAGTTATTACTCTGGCTTATGGAATGAGTTTGCAGGCTTTGGCTTCTGATACAATCGATGGAAAGTTAACAATCATCGGGCATGTTGTTGAGTCCACCTGCCATATCGATATGACAGGTGGTGAGCCTCAAAATGATTGCCAGGCAGATGCGGCTCGATTGACGGTTGGAAGCGACAAACCAAACTACCGGGGTGTCAATACGCAACGTGTGATGTTACCGGGTGATACGACACGGCAAATAGTGCTCAATACCTACGATTAATGACCTCAGAATGAATCTTGTCAAACGGCAGTTTTACCCAGCGTAATACTGCCGCTTCTTTAATTTTCCCTTCTATTACATTTGCTTTCCGTTATTTATTATTATCGTGAATTACTTAAATAAGTATTATCTTATGCTTAAATAATGCTTAGTGAAATTTGCGTTAAATCAAATAAAACATCATTTCACATTGCGTCAAAATTATTCTCGTGACATTTTGATTTCGAAGTTGTTAAAAGGATGTATTTATTAAAATTAATAAGGAATGACCTATGAAAAGATCCATTATTTCTTTGGCGATGTTACCATTTTTATCTGTCGGTATGGCGCATGCTGCTGAAATTACTGATGAGGGACAGTTAATCATTCAAGCGACAGTAGAAGGGTCATCTTGTCATTTTAATTCCAATGGTGGTGACTCTGCAATTATTGACATGGGTACAATTTCAACTTCTGATGTGTATAAAATTGGTATCGGTGCTGTTAGCAGTACAAAAGTGTGGAATACCGATGCAGATTCAATTGAAATTATTTGTCCGTCTACGGTAGAGTTGAAAAATATTACCTTTTCACCAACTAAATTCTCGGAACATCCGGGATTATTACAGGATGATGGTGGCGATACTACCGGCGTAGGGTTCGCTGTTGATTTTTATAACACCGCCACGAGTTTCGTTAATATCAACGAGAACGACCAGGTTGTGGATGTTAGCGGGTTGAAAGGTGAGTCCATTGGAAATGAAGGTGTCAAGTACACCTTGAAATTTGATGCGCGATGGGCGCGACTGGCTCAGGTTGTTAAAGCTGGCGATGTAAAATCTACGATAAAATTTACTGTTGAAACTGATTAATTCTAAATGGCTATATTGTCGGGATGACTCGACAATATAGCGCTATCAATAAGGTAGTGTATTATGAAACGGATTTTACTTTCAGGCCTGATAGCACTGACGCTCCCGGCACACGCTGATATCGTGATTTATGGCACCCGTGTTATTTATCCGGCTGATCAAAAAGAAATTGTCGTTCAGTTGATGAATGAGAGTACCAGGGCATCACTGGTACAATCTTGGATTGATGATGGCGATACTACATTACCTCCGGAAAAAATAGATGTACCATTTTTGCTGACTCCGCCGGTTATCCGTGTTAAAGGTAATTCAGGTCAGCAAATAAAAATCAAAAAAATCGCCAATAACTTACCAAATGATAAAGAAAGTCTTTTTTATTTTAATGTGCTGGATATACCCCCAAATACAAATAATCAAGATGGGAAGAATACGCTAAAATTTGCCATGCAGAACAGATTAAAAATGCTGTACCGACCTAAGGGTATTGAGTCGGTCACACAAAATAGCATTAAAAAGTTAAGTTTTTCTCGCGGCAATGGCGGGTTAAATTTAAATAATGCTACTGCGAACTGGATTACCATCCCCAAGATTGAAGCGAACAAAGTTCAGTTAAATGGTAAAACTATTTTATTGCCACCATTATCCAGTCAACTTCTCCAACTGAGAAACAATGGCAGCAATCAGTATGTTGTGACTATTATTGATGATCGCGGTAATTATGTTAGCGATACGATCAGAGTTAAATAATATGAGGTGTGGCCATGTTAAGGATAACTCCACTTGCTTCCGCGATATTTTTTCTGTTGTTCTCGGGTCAACTATTTGCTGAAGAAGAAACATTTGATACCTATTTTATGATGGGGGGATTAAAGGGTGAAAAGGTCAGTGACTTTAGATTTGATGGTGAAAAACCGATTTCCGGAACCTATGATCTAGATATTTATCTTAACAACCAATGGCGTGGGAAATATGAATTGAATGTCAAAGATGAACCTGATGACACGTGTTTGACGTGGGATCTCGTTCATCGTCTTGGGATTAAGTCTGAAGGGATTAAAGTCGATAAAGATGCACAATGTGTACCTTTAAAAACTGCACTTCAGGGGGGAGGGGCGACTTTTGATGTGAGCCGATTTCGCCTTGATCTCAATGTCCCGCAGGCTTTCGTCAATGAACTTGAATACGGTTACGTCGAGCCTGAAAACTGGGATCGGGGGATTAATGCGCTGTATACGTCCTATTATGTGAGCCAATACTATAGCGATTATAAAGACTCCGGTAACAGTAAAAATACTTTTGCTCGTTTTAATAGCGGATTGAATTTATTAGGTTGGCAACTACATTCTGATGCCAGTTACAATAAGACTGATGATAGTAATGGTGAGTGGAAGAGTAATACTCTCTATTTGGAGCGCGGGATCCCGGAAATTTTGGGCACATTGCGCGCGGGCGATATGTACACATCATCAGATATTTTTGATACCGTGCGGTTTCGCGGGGTACGCTTATATCGTGATATGCAGATGCTCCCGAACTCAAAACAGAATTTTACGCCGTTAGTTCAAGGGATTGCACAAAGTAATGCCCTTGTCACTATTGAACAAAATGGTTTTGTTGTCTATCAAAAAGAGGTACCGCCGGGCCCCTTCTCGATTGCTGATTTACAGTTAGCTGGTGGGGGCGCAGATCTTGACGTGAGTGTAAAGGAAGCGGATGGAACGGTTACGACCTATCTGGTTCCTTATTCCTCCGTACCCAATATGTTGCAGCCTGGCGTGTCAAAGTATGATTTTGTCGCGGGTCGCAGCCATATTGAAGGTGCCAGCAACCAAAGTGATTTCGTTCAGGCCAGTTATCAGTATGGCTTTAATAATCTATTAACGCTGTATGGCGGCACAATGCTAGGGGATAACTATAATGCCTTTACGCTGGGAACAGGCTGGAATACGCGCATTGGCGCTGTTTCTTTTGACGCCACGCAGTCACATAGTAAACAGGATAATGGTGACGTTTTTGATGGCCAGAGTTACCAGGTTGCGTGGAATAAATATCTTACGCAGACAGGGACGCGATTTGGTTTAGCGGCATACCGATATTCTTCTCGTGACTATCGTACATTTAACGATCACGTATGGGCGAATAATAAAAACAGTTATCATCGTGATGAAAATGATGTCTACGATATTGCTGATTATTATCAGTATGATTTCGGTCGTAAAAACAGTTTTACAGCCAACATCAATCAATCGCTTCCTGAGGGGTGGGGATCCGTATCATTAAGCACATTATGGCGTGACTACTGGGGACGTAGCGGTAGTAATAAAGATTATCAACTGAGCTACACCAATAGTTGGCAACGGATTAGCTATACGCTTTCTGCTAGCCAAACCTACGATGAAGATCATAATGAAGATAAACGTTTCAACATCTTTATCTCCATACCCTTTAACTGGGGAGATGGTATATCCACGCCACGGCGACAGGTATATCTCTCTAACTCGACCACATTTGATGATGATGGTTTTGCATCAAATAATACCGGTATTAGTGGGATCGCAGGCGATCGCGATCAATTTAACTATGGTGTAAACCTGAGCCATCAACGACAAGACAGCGAAACCAGCACAGGGGCAAATGTGACGTGGCGTGCTCCTGTTGCAACGGTTAACGGTAGTTATAGTCAATCCACAAAATATAAACAAAGCAGTGGCAGTATCTCCGGTGGGATTGTGGCATGGGCTGGCGGTATAAACCTGGCAAACCACCTTTCTGAGACTTTCGCCATCGTAGACGCCCCCGGACTTGAAGGCGCTTATATCAATGGGCAGAAATATCGGGAGACAAACATTAAAGGTACGGTGGTATATGATGGTATGAGTGCGTACCGTGAGAATATGCTGACACTGGATGTCTCTAATACCAATAGCGAAACAGAATTACAGGGTAACCGTAAAAGTGTTGCTCCATATCGTGGGGCAGTGGTCAAAGCGCAATTTGATACCGACCAGCGTAAACCCTGGTACTTTAAAGCATTGCGCTCGGATGGATCACCATTAACCTTTGGTTATGAGGTCGAAAGCGAACAGGGCGAAAACATTGGTCTGGTTGGGCAAGGCAGTATGTTGTTTATTCGTACTAATAACGTGCCTGCAAAAATCAAAGTTGCCATTGATAAACAACAAGGACGTTACTGCACAATCTCCTTCAATCAGGAAATTGATGCCAGTAAGACATACTCATGCCAGTAAAAGGATAATGATGATGAGATGGATACTGTTAATGGTATTAACATTATGCTCTTTTTGGGCACAGGCTGATAAATGTGATTTTGTTCCTCCACCAAATATTACGGGAGCATATTCTTTCACCCCAGATGCGATGTCCGGTGTACTTGATGGTGGTGTTTTTGCTTCTGGCCAGGATGGCACTGTTGTACTGGACTGTAAGTCACAGGAGAAGGCATGGTTGAAGGCCGCAATGGCCATCTTGCATAGCAGTGAATATGCTTTTAAGGTAGGCAGTAAATATTACATTGTTTCCTTTTCTGTGAGTTATCAAGCAAAGGATATTGTTGCAAATAAAGCAAAGTATACATTGTCAGATTTTTTTGATATGGCGGGTTTAGTTCTGAACTATTCAATTGTTGAGGCCCCAGACCGCGGGGCCGCAACGATCATCGCCCCTGGTGCGACGATCCCTCTCGTTACTGAGTTGAGCCTTGAATACTGTCAGGGAAATGAGAATAACTGTAGTTCAAAAAAATTAAATTATAATTTAAATGTCACGATTATGGTCGATATCACAACCTGCTATTTTGGTAATCAGGAAATTGATCTGGGAAGGATAAATATTAATGATCTTGATAAGAAAAAATTTGAGCTTCACCCGGTAATATTCACCTGTCAGGCCAGTGGGGCTGGGAATCTGAAGTTTACGCCTGATAATCTGTTATTTTATTTTGAACCGATGAGTCCATTGGCGGAGGATTCAATGACCCTGACCAACGATTATGGTACTGCGGCGAATAGCGCAGGGTCGGTAGGATTTCAGTTATCAATGGACGGTTCAACGAGTATTGGTTATGGCAGAAGTAACCTGTATCGATCTGGCGATGTGAAAGCGAATATAGTACCAATCAATATTTACGCCCGCACCAGAACGTATGCAGGGAAAGTCACTGCGGGAGAAACAATGAGTCGGGTAAAGGTCGTTATTGACTATAATTAAAAAGTAAGTAAAGCAAGAAATTTACGCACCCAACTATACTGGGTGCGTTTTTTTACCGATGATAAAAAATCTCGCCGTCGTAGGCTTTAATGATCTTAGCATCGGCATCGTTGACCAGCACATATGCGCCGCCCATGTAGGTCCAGTGGGTGCCTGCCGTCGGCGCGGGCAGGTTGCGCAGATTCCACTGTTTAATGGTGTATTCTTCGGTGAGATACAGTGGTGGAACCTTGTCACCGGGTTTGAAATGGGTGAAGTCAGCAATAAAGCTGCTCAGTTCATACTTATCGATACCGGTGGGGGCAGCTGTTGCAGCTGGTGCGGCCCAGACGACGCTGCTTGCAAGCAGAAGTGCACCCAGCAACATTTTATTCTTCATACCCATCCTCTCTACCTCTTCGGGTCATCAAAATCAGTCATGTATCATTCCTGGCATACCGGATGTCTGACAAGCACTATTTTGTGATCACTCCAGTCATTTCGTAAAAAGTGTAAATGAAAGTACAGAATTGCAGCAACCTTGACCAGTAGTTTCACTGCGGGAGTGGGGAGTGCGCCAATTTACATCGTTAAGCACAGGCAGTATCCTGTTACTGAAACCAGCGTATTACGTTTGTGTTTCAACGACTCGGGGTGCCCTTCTGGTGAAGGCTGAGAAATACCCGTACCACCTGATCTGGATAATGCCAGCGTAGTTATTCAAGATTAGTATTAACTATCATGAGGTTACATTTCCTTTTGTCCGTGTGTAATGCACCTAAGGTACAAAAAGAGCGTAATCATGAGGTACAAAACCCTACCTTATACGTTTCAACGAAACGGTAACTACTATCTACAGATCCGGCTTTCAAATGGCAGGATGTTTAAAAAATCGCTTCTTACTGATAGTTATCGTGAAGCCTCTGCTTTGATGGTTCAAATCACTCCCCATCTTACTTTTGTTAAATCATTAGCAACTCCGATCTCGATGCTTGATGAGTTTGTGTCAAACCTGATTTTGTCAGAACGTAGGGCTGCGAAAGTTCCACTGTTACCCAGCCTATCGACTGTTGTTCCCGCTGAAATCGAGGAGCCATCGGCACAAGTCGAGCCGGAAAAAGTGTTAACTCTCTCTGATGCTTGGGCTATGTACAAAGACGAAAAGGGGCGTAATTGGACTTAATCGATCTCAATGGCGAATGAACGTTACATTGAAGTATTGTTTGTAGCATTGGGGCAAAATACGGACGTAACTGCGATCACTAAACAGGACATTAGACAGGTGATGGAAGTTGTTGAGAATTTACCTAAGCGTGTTGTCCAACCATATCGCTCGATGAATGTTCAGCAGTTGATAGATTGTGATGACGTGTCACCTGATGAGCTTGTGGGTGTTGAGGCTATCCATAAGCATCTTAAGCTCTACAAATCCTTGTTCAAAACATTTCTCACCGATAGCAAAGATATTTTACCTAAATCGCCAACTGATGGCGTAGTAGCGGCACCATCAAAAGCCAGATTTGGTGCATACAGTTCGACGGAGATGAAGAAGTTTGTAGAATGGGCACTTAAGCAGCCAGATGGTTGGCTGAAGTGGATTACATTGTTGTTGGCGTATACTGGAGCCAGGAGAAGTGAAATTGCCAAACTGGAAAAATCACAAATCAAATATGATGAGGATAGCCAGCGGTATTATTTTCTGATTGCAGAAGGAGGGCAGGGGAAAACAGAAAATGCCACTCGACAAGTAGCGATCCACCCTAAGTTGATCGAATGGGGTTTCCTGGAATACGTTGGTCGCCAGTGGAAAGAGCGGATTTTTTCAGAAGTGGCAGGTACGAACATGACGAAAATCGGTAAAGAATTTGCTGCTGTGCGTGATCAGCTCGGTATTCCGTACTTAGACGATTTTGGACAGCGGAGGCTTTTGCATAGCATTCGTCATTCTGTTTGCTCTACTGCGATGGCTGGATGGGTAAAGAACATCCAGCATCTGCAACAAGCAGTAGGCCATGAGAAAAGTGGTGGGATTACAAAACGCTACTTGCACACCTTTACCTTGTCCTCGATATGTTACGTAATTGACGGTATTTTTTGGATTTGAATTTTATATATGATTAACTATGAGGTAATTAGTGGTTTTATTTGTTGATGATTTAACGGGGAGATACCATTATCACTGGTTGTCAAATTATCCTAAAGGTATTGATGCCATAATAGAGGGGATTATAGGCATGGTTAGATGCTCAATAACCCCCTTTACTATCAGTACATTAGGGTTTTATCTTTAAGTTTACCAGTGGAGTAATACCTTAATAACATGTCTTGTGTTTTACGAACGCGTTCAATTCCATGGTTAAGACCAAATCTTTGATTCATTTCATCAAAGTAATTTTTTGCAATAACTCTTCCTTCAGGTACTCGATTAAATTTATCAAGAACTTTAATATGTCCCTCTGAAAGACTAATCAATGGATATCTATCGCCATCTTTTTTATTGAAGTTATCGATTGATCTTAGTACATCGATAGCTTTATAGAGATTATTTTCCGCAACGGCCTCATCGTCACCTCTGTGTGCAAGTATCAATAACTGCTGGGCGTAGGCATGTTCAATATGTGGTGATTCGGGGAAGGCTTGTCTTGCTTGCGTTAATTTATCCAAAGCCGGTACATGATGATGATATGCTCTCAAAGCTAAACCATATTGCAAAAGGAAAAGGCCTTCTTGCTCGAGTGATTTTTCAAATTTTGAATATAGTGCTAAAATATCACTCTCATTGTCTTTCAGTATTTTCTTCAAAAATCTGAAATTAACTAACCCCTTGTATATTGCTGCATCCTGAGCCCCCACATATTTTACAATTGGGAACTGATAGACTGTAAAGCTATATATATATGCTTCAACTACTCTTTTCATTACTGTTGGTGTAATGAAGTTTTCGATTAGTTTTTCTATATATATTCTGTGTCTGGTACTAATTGTTGCATTTTTGTAGTTAATCAGCCCTGACATTTTTTTAGACAGTTCATATACACTTGGATTTAAATTCAAATAAGATAGAGCTCTAACGAGAGTTGCTTCTGAGGCATCATTGCGGTGCATACTTGCAATACCCGCAAGCAAGAGCAGAGATCTTTCTGAATCGTCTTGGATTAATTCAAAATCTTTGCGAATGATATCCGGATAGCCTTCGCCTGAAGTGGCCTCCATAAGGCCAATTAATAATTGGCTTTTGGATTTTTTGATGATCTCAATTCTTCTGTTTTTCAAACTCAATTTTTCGAGACGTGTCCAGTTGCCATATAGCTTTAATTTTTCTAATATAGGATCGACATCTTGCTGAGAAATCAATGAAAAATCTTCAGTTATTCTACTTACTCCTCCAAAATGTTCTTCACCTCTATCTCGCCATATGCGAGAATTTTCTGCCGAGATGATTACCATTTTATTTGAAACTTCGTCGTTCATAGTTGAAGCGATGGAATATGCTAAATCAGCGATACGCTCGACGCAAACATAAAACTTTTTATCGTTGCGTTTATCTAAAGATTTAACTACGGCATAAAAATCATCAATTACACCATCAATGTAATAAACGTTATTATCTAAAGTTTCAGATAGCATCAGTGCGATTTGTTTTAATGATGTTGTTTTCCCACAGCCAGCAGAACCTATTAAAATAAATAATTTTTCATTTGTGGTTTTATTAGAGATTATGGTCTCATAAAAACTCTTAGTTTTCAGAAGCATAGCTGGAATTGATTTTAATATGTCATTCCAAGTAGGTTTGAAACCTTTATAGAAAGATTTTATATCACTAACTGAATTATCATCGTCTATTAAGGATAATAATGCTCTGCTAACGGCTGTAACTCGTTCAAATGTAGGGTTAATCACTCCTTGTGAGGAAACTAAATTCATTTCAGGACGAGTTCTTCTCAGGATTTCATCTGCCGAAATATGATTTGGAAATTCACGCTTTAACCATTTAATAAAATCATTTAAGGTTCCCTGAATGTAATCAACATTAGAGCCTGTAAACTTTCCTTGTTGAGCTGATGATAACGATGGAACAAGTAGGTAGCTTTTACTATTTTGTTCATATGTACGTGATTTAAATTTTTCAACTTGATGCTGGAATAATGGTTCCTTTAATTTTGTACCAATGAATAGGAACGTAAATCGATGAAAGTCTCGTGCTAACTCAGCATACCAACGTGGTTCAGAAGCTGACCCTTCTCCATATTCTGATTGGGTAAAAATGAATCCGTCTTCAGGTTGATTGATATCTCCATTTAGTTTAATTAAATCAATAGATGAATACAACATATCGAAGTCTTCAATTATAGAATTACGTCTTCTAACATTGAATTTGAATTTGTTCTGTTGATAAGCAGATTTTTCAAATGCATCGTCAATATTGAAAGTATAAATCCTTGGGAATGGAAATTTCAACAATTCCAAATAATCTGGTGATGGCGAGCAATGTTTAAAATTTTCTTCGAGTAATTTAACTAAGGTTGCGGTACCTAACTTATTCTGGGCTGTGGCATAAATGTCTGAGAGCTCATCCCCGTCTTCAATGTCAATTCCTGCTCTTTCAGCTAAAACTTGAGCCAATTGCCAGCCAGTAGGGATTGATTCTCTTTTGCTATTTGTTGCTGTAACAGAAGCACCCGCACCTAACAAAAGAACTAATCTTCCATTTAAAAGAGCAGATTTAATAAGTGGATTCATCGAAAACTTCCTTTTTATGGGAGATTTATGAAATTTATAAGGGCTAAAGCGTTATAATGCCAGGATAGTTTTTCTAAAACCTGGTTTGGGTACAATCTTATGATTTTAATGTTTTTTACTTTGAGTTGGAAAGTAGAACAATTTCATTAAAGTTAAAATTTGTCACTTATTTTTTACGTGAATGTGATGAGTCTCACAAAATGGAGTGATAATTGTAACATGTAGGAATTATATCTTAAGCAATCATCGATATGTTATGGTTAGTCTATAAGACAGGGAGTATCACTCAATATGAATATAGAGAGTTAACTTGAAGATGCATTTTTCAGCACCTGGAAATTATCGTTTATCCGGCGTGACAGAGCCTCGGCTATACCCGGTAATTTTTCCCTAAAAAATCGCCTTATTTCGGCTCAGAGCTGGCTGTTGACGGTGGATCGCTTGTGATCAAGAAACTTGGCCGCCTGAGCGATCGCCTTTGATACAGTGGAAATTACAGAGAATTGTTTACAGATTCATTAAGGATATCGAGAGGATTCGAACAGCACTAAACTATCAGAATCCTTTCCCTACCCCCTTCAGCTATATCAGTTCTCAATATAGCCAGTACTGGCAAGCATTTCTTTCTTCACGCGAAACACTGTAGCCCTGCCGCAATCACATAGCTTTGCGATCTCGTCCGGTGTGTTCTTTCCGGTCTTTAACATATCGATAATCTTGCTATGCAGTGCTTTGTTCTTTTGCTTGCCTTTGTACTTCCGGGCTTCTTTGGCAAGAGCAATTCCCTCGTTGCGGCGTGATGCAATCATGCCTCGCTCAAACTCCGCAACGGCACCCATCATGGTTAGGATCAATCGTGATTGTGGGGAGTTATCAAAACTCATAGAGTTTGCGGAGGAGTTATCACAACTTGCCGAGTTAGTAAGAAACTGCACAGTGACCCCACGAGCTACGAGGTTATCGATCATTTCGAGCAAATCGCGGGTATTACGTGCCAGACGATCAATCGAGTGAGTAACAAGGATGTCATCTTTACGAAGGTGAGAAAGCAGGTTCAATAGTTCAGGTCTTTCGCTGGTGGTCTTGCCTGATTCTTTCTCTGTAACGATTTCATCGCATATAGGTTTCAGTACTGCCAACTGACGCTCAAGATTTTGATCCTTTGTCGAGACTCTCGCGTAACCAAAAATCATTTTCCTGCCCTCGGTACCGATATGTATCATTTAAACTAATTAAAGAACTAAATGATACTAAGTACTTCAAGAAAACTAAGTACCGTTAGGGAGTACCCAAAAGAGATTTTTGATCGTGCGTTTTTTAGTCAAGTAGGGTTAGTGAAAAGTTCAGTATCGAGATCTGAGTTCACGGCATTTTGTCGACGGGGTTGAACCTGATTAGGCGAACGAGATTTTAAATCAGGCGGAATAAAACAAGTTGTACTTTTATCTGAGTAAACGATCCCTTTAACTTTTAAGTCAGAAATCGTGATACTAGGGGTTTGGTTATTTTGTGTCCTTAAGGCCAGTACTTTTAGCGAGGACGAAAAAAAGGCCTACATGAGACCGCTTACAGTAACTTAAGTATATTATCCAAAAAAGTCACTTAACTTAAATCAGTTTGGATGCAAAATCGCCACACTTTGCAAGTGAATACATACCGGGCAACAAGCAAATAAAAAAGGCCACTTTCGCGACCTTGTACCAGTACAAGCACTCATTCAGAACGATCAAGTACCATATATGCTGGCTGACACATGCTGCCCCGCTCCTGTAGCCAGTAGTAATCAAGATCGGCAACACGCACGTCCAATCCAGAATCTACACGGTTGATCTGTAACCGTAACCCTACAGTATCCTTGTACGATAAACCAGATTTAACATTGTATTTGTACTTAACACCGTTTTCCTGTTCAAACTGTTTAAGGAAAGGCGTCATTTGTTTCTGAATTTCTTTCAAACAAATAACCTCATTATCAATAGCAAAGGGGGGTTCTGTTTTTCTATCAGGTACAGCAGCCTGTAAATGAAAGGAAGTACTCAACAATAACAGCATTGCAACAGAAGTCTTTTTCACTTTAATTCCTTATTAAAGAACAGTACATTATATTTCAATGGGCTTAATAACAAGATTTTATATTTCCTTCGGGTTTTCTCATGCATTTAATTCCTTCAGGAATATAATCAGTTACGGGAGCAGGTCTGGCATCAGGTCTTGAAAGACGATTGGATATAGAAGACAACAGACTGAAAACACACTCATTAAATGATTTTTGATATTTATTTTTTTCATAAAAGTACTGCATGGTGATTTTATCTCTTTCGTATTGCAATTCTTTGCCAAGCTGAATCCTATCCATATCAACTCCATTTCTCATAGCATTAAATCTTTCGTTCAATAAATTAAATTGAGATTTATTCCATTCATTTAAAGGAAATAAAGAATTGTTAAGCCTTTGCCTACAATTAGATTGCTCAATAGCTGACATGTATTCTTCCATACTAACGCCAATGTCTAAGTATGTGAGTTGTCCAGCAGTTCTATCAACTGAGTTATTAGGGTAAGATTTAATTTCAGTAAGTATTGACTCTGTTAATACTGCATTTTCTTCTAAATCTTTGCTAATAGTTATTTGAGCTTGTTCTCTTTTATCCTTATCAAATATTGAAATGTATTTCTTTACTATATCCTGATTAGCTTTCTCGGCTGCTACTAACGCATCTTGAACCTTCTTTTCCGCCGCTTTAACTCGTTGTTCTTCTACAAATTTCGCGTAGTCATCAGTATTTGTAATGTGATTTTCACGAGCGATAGAAAACTCTTTACTATCTTTAAAACCAAGTTTTTGTGCTCTGGCTCCATCGCTTGAAGATCGGGCAGAACTTGCCACAAAAGCAAGTACAATGATCAGTACAGGAACCGTATAATTATTAACGAGTTTATAGGGTAAGTACTCAGCCCGGAAAGTACCTAAACCCAAAACAGCCCAACCTATTGCGGCAATACTTGCCAGTAGCTGACACACTCCAGCGACGGAAAGCATGACTACCGACCAGAAGCCTGTACCGACTGCGAAAAGATCACCAAATTTCTCCATTGACGCAAGGAATAAAAACACTCCCCAAATGCCATAAATTCCTATTTTTAAATATTTACTCACCGCAATTATCCTTTAATAATTTTCCAAATCGATGGTTCGTTCTATTTGTATTATCGACAATAATTCGTTTGCCTTTAGGTAGATCCCTTAAAAAGGAATCCCCCCAAAATTTATAGATTAGCAGTTGTACCACTCTCACTGTTTTGTCACTCCCATTATCTTCTCTCAGGCCAAAAGTACGGACTTAAAGCCGTCCGTGTTCAGGTGCTCAAGAGTAGCACGCATATCAATAAACGATCGATAAAAACGATCGATAAATGGCTTATTGATCGATATAATCTATCAATAACTATTAATTCAATACAAATCAATAGGTAAAATCGATCAAGAGGATTCGTCATCCATGAAAGGTGTTATGTATCTGATTTCAATACAGGGAGTATTAGCGATACCATCACGCAAACGCTCTTAAAGCGTCGCTACGGCGTTTTGTAGGGTTTTGGTCATTCATGTGTGTCAGTAATGAACATCGCATTCAGGGGCTTCCTGTGCGTTTTGTCCGAAACACCATCATGAAGGGGGACAGATCGGATCGGGGTCGCTTCGCTCTGGTCAGTACTGACAGGGCTTTTCCAGTAACTGAAACAACAGATACCCCACTAAGTACACAAAGGAATCATTTGTAGAATAAGTAATGAAATAACAGTCAGTTATGTACTGAATAACAGAACAGAAAAACGCGATTGGTTCGCTCTGCCAGTGACTGAAAGGAACGAAGCAGTAGAACCGAATCCAGCGAACAGTACTCGCTTGCGGGTACTGTTTAAATGTTTTATCTATATACAACAGTTGGATAGCTATCAAGTACTCACTGCGTGAGCACTCTCACTAACTACCCGAAACAGTTCGCTTGCTTCGCCGCTCCTGCTTTCAGGTAGTTAACTCGCTTTCTCACCTGGACTGATGTCCGTTTTTTCACTTAAGCATATATTATTAGGGGTTATTTTTGGACATATCGTTGCTTTTCATGTCGGTGTTTCGGACTGAATCTGCGTCTCTTTTTTGTACTGCCTTTTCGAATCGTCTCAACATGGCAGTTTTATCTTCAGTACTGAGATCGCGGTTAGTATCATTGTTCTGAAACTCACGGAACGAGTCTATTTCAAGTCCCGGATTTTCTTTTTTCCAGCGACTGAAACGCCTCGATTTTGTATCACTCAATTTAGGTAGTCTGTTAGCGTTTTTGGCTCCCTTTGGCCTTCCTGGTACACCCGGTGCTACGTTTTCCAATACTCTAGGAATATGTTTAATATTTGTACTCAATGACTCAGCCTGCCATTTATCAAACACGTAGACGGTTTGCTGTTCTTTACTGTCAAACTGACGCGATACCCCTCGTAATGCAAACTGGTATAGATTCTCGTACTCTCTGGCGATTTGAATATCCTCGCCCGTAATTTCTAATAGCAATTCGCATAGGCTAGCTTCAGTAGTATCAGGACGCATACAGGCAAGCCAGACACATGTATTCAGTTCTTTATAATCGTTTAAACCTCTGGCATCAGGACTTATCTTTGTACCGTGATGAAGTTTATGCTTATCATTATTGTTATTCGTCCAGTAAAAATCCTTGCCTGCAAGTTCATTATTAAGGTAATCGTAAATTCTTTGAAGTTGTTCGGGGTTATTATCCTTCCATGTTTTTGACAATTTTATTTCTTCAGAAAAATAAAAAACCTCTAAGCGTTGCTCTAAAGGTACTGTTCTTTGCTGAAGATTATTAATTGCTATACTTTCAAATGCTTCACTTCTAGCTTTATAAATCAAGGAGTTTTCAAAGTTGGCCCCCATGAAAGTTATTGGTAGCCCGAGGTATTTCGTGATATCTTTCCACCCAAGAATACTTAATTGAATTTTATCTGCATCAGTGAAATAGTCATTATTCATGATAAAAATATCATTCTCACTAATAACGGATAACTCCTGATATATTTTGTTTAATAAATCTCCACTTACAGTTTTCTTTTGTGCTGTTAAGTACTTTTGCTCTCCATCATCAAGAATCTCATGTTCTTTCATTAAGTCGCAATAAATTAATTTCTTGATAATGTTATTCCCATCATTAACTCTTTTGAAAGAATGAAAGTTAGTCACATCATCAAGCCATATTTCCCAACCTTCTAATAAATCGACAGGGATTTTAAAAAATGTCTTGTCACTAATGATCAGTACTCGTTCATTAGGTGACTTTAGAAAGTCCAGTACTGAATTGATTACGTTTGTCTTAGTACTGACAAGATCGCTAATTAACAACTTGCAATTACTGAAATTCTTAGCCGTTTGTTTAGCAAGTTTTTGTGTATTCTGTACTATAATAAATTTGCGTGTACTATCTTTAATATAATTATTAATCATCTTGCATAAAGCAGTAGTTTTACCTGAACCACACTCAGCAGTTACGTACTTAAACTTGTTATAAATAGGTGTAGGATTAATCATTTGTACACGCTCCATATTGATTAATTTAGAAAGGTCAGCCATTCCAGTGTCTGGCCTTTCGTTGTTTTAGTTATTAGTATTTTTGAGTTGCGACAACTGCAAGAGAATGTTTATAAACAAGTGAAATAAGCAGTTTTACCGCCTCAAAAGTTACAGTCAGTTTCGTAATTATTTTCGAATGTATCGTGAATTTCACTTCGTTATCTTATATGCAAAAATTAGCAGGCTGAGGTATTTAATGATTAAGGTTTGACCTGTTGATAAGAGGGTTTGTATTGTTTGTTTTGCTCCTTGTTAATTTGTGACTTATTCCTTTCACAATGAGCGGCTATGTTTGATAACTCTGGTAGGAAATCACCTGTGGCTACCATATAATCACCTTTTATTTTTTTATGTTGTTAACACAGGGTTGTTTTCTGCACTACACATTGTAGCACATAGAATTAATTCGTTTCATTTTTAGTAAATGAAATAGAGTAAAGATAAGTGCTTTTATAAAGCATTTATCACATCCGTTGCCTTGCTATATATAAAAAGTTCTCCAAACTATACTGGTGTCTATTTTTTTTCATCAGATATATTTTTTATACATTTCAATGTTGGATTCTTGGTTCCAAAAAAATCGAGCAACTATTAGTGTTTCAAAATGAGGTTGGGAGCTATTCCTTAATTGGTATGAGGTACCAAATGGGGTACTCGGTGGGGTACAGCGTGTATAAGTGACGTCACCACCGGTAAACTTGCATCGGCGAGCAACTTAACCTAAGCTGGCAAAAATTAAGAGAAATGTAAGCATATGACTCGGGGTGCCCTTCTGGTGAAGGCTGAGAAATACCCGTACCACCTGATCTGGATAATGCCAGCGTAGGGAAGTCTGACACTGCTCGTGTCCCTTCTTCGCGCGGGCAGGAGCTGAACAATGCAGCCTGACCTGCACAGCCGCGCGCTCGCGGCTCACACTTTGCACCAATTTAGAAACTTATCCCCGCTCACACACTGTATGACCAATGAGGTCGTGCAAAGCTTTACTGCCAATACGTTACTGGCGCTGGGCGCATCGCCTGCGATGGTGATCGAGCCTGAGGAAGCCAGCCAATTCGCCGCTATTGCCAGTGCGTTGCTGGTTAATGTCGGCACCTTAACTCGGGAACGGGCCGCGGCGATGCGTGCCGCAGTTAAGCAGGCTCATCATGCTAAAACCCCGTGGACGCTCGATCCCGTTGCCGTAGGCGCGCTTGAGTTTCGCCGCCGCTTCTGCCTGGAATTATTGTCACTACAGCCTGCTGCTATTCGTGGCAACGCTTCGGAAATACTTGCTCTGGCCGGCATGAACGGTGGGGGACGCGGCGTGGATACAACCGATACGGCTGTCGCTGCGCTTCCGGCAGCGCAGGCGCTGGCTCGTCAGATTGGGACCATTGTCGTGGTGACCGGCGAAGTGGATTACGTCACCGATGGTCAGCGTACCGTTTGCGTGGACGGTGGTGACCCGTTGATGACTCGCGTGGTGGGCACCGGATGTGCTCTTTCAGCGGTTGTTGCGGCCAGTTGCGCTTTACGTGGTGACCGACTTGATAACGTCGCCTCCGCCTGTAGCTGGATGAAACAGGCCGGGCAAATCGCCACCGGGCAATCAAACGGACCGGGTAGCTTTGTCCCGGCATTTCTCGACGCCCTCTATAACCTGAATGCCCAGGAGCAAGCATGAAACGGATTAACGCATTAACGATCGCTGGAACCGACCCAAGCGGTGGCGCGGGTATTCAGGCTGATTTAAAAACCTTCTCGGCGCTGGGCGCTTACGGCTGTTCCGTTATCACGGCGCTGGTGGCGCAAAATACGCGTGGGGTGCAGTCGGTGTATCGCATTGAACCTGATTTTGTCGCCGCGCAGTTGGATTCTGTGTTCAATGATGTGCGTATTGATACGACTAAAATCGGTATGTTGGCTGAGACGGACATTGTCGAAGCTGTTGCCGAACGTTTACGTCGCCATCGGGTACAAAATGTGGTGCTGGACACGGTGATGTTGGCGAAAAGCGGCGATCCGTTGCTGTCGCCCTCGGCGGTAGAAACGTTGCGTACCCGTTTGTTGCCGCAGGTTTCGATTATCACCCCTAATTTACCCGAAGCTGCTGCACTGCTCGGGGCATCGCATGCGCAAACTGAGCAGGAGATGTTAGAGCAGGGAAGGGCGCTACGGGCGCTGGGCTGCGAGGCAGTGTTGATGAAGGGCGGTCATCTGGATGATGCGCAAAGCCCCGACTGGCTCTTTACGCGCGATGGTGAGCAGCGTTTTACCGCACCAAGGGTGATGACCAAAAACACCCATGGCACCGGTTGTACGCTATCGGCGGCGTTGGCAGCCCTGCGTCCGCGCCATAACAGCTGGGCCGATACCGTACAGGAAGCCAAACTGTGGCTTTCAGCGGCGCTGGCACAGGCCGACACGCTGGAAGTTGGCGAAGGAATCGGTCCGGTGCATCATTTCCACGCGTGGTGGTAATGGGTATACTGGCTGCAGAAACGGCGGCCAGGAAAAAGATAAATGGAACAAGCGCATACCCAGCTTATCGCACAACTGAATGAACGTATTTCAGCGGCGGATAACACGCCGCTGTATATGAAATTTGCGCAGACGGTGAAGAATGCTGTGCGCAGTGGGATCCTGGAGCACGGCAATATCCTGCCCGGCGAGCGCGACCTCAGCCAGTTGACCGGCGTTTCTCGGATTACGGTACGTAAGGCGATGCAGGCCCTGGAAGAAGAAGGTGTAGTAACACGTGCCCGCGGTTACGGAACGCAAATTAACAATATCTTCGAGTATTCGCTTAAAGAAGCGCGCGGTTTTTCTCAGCAGGTGGTGTTGCGCGGTAAAAAACCGGATACGTTGTGGGTTAACAAAAGAATTGTGCCTTGCCCGGAAGAGGTGGCACAGCAGTTGGCTGTTGTCGCAGGGAGTGATGTTTTCCTGCTCAAACGCATTCGTTACGTTGACGAAGACGCAGTCTCTATTGAAGAGTCCTGGGTACCCGCACATCTAATTCATGACGTGGATGCCATCGGTGTTTCGCTGTATGACTATTTTCGTAGCCAGCATATTTTCCCGCAGCGCACGCGCTCACGTGTTAGCGCCAGAATGCCTGACGCAGAGTTTCAGGCGCACATTCAAATGGATAGCAAAGTGCCGGTACTGGTGATCAAGCAGGTAGCGCTTGACCAGCAGCAACGGCCTATTGAATACAGCATCAGTTACTGTCGTAGCGATCTATACGTTTTTGTGTGCGAGGAGTAGCTCCTCGCGTGACGGGGCGCAATCGCCGCCGCGATGCCCAACTACCCAGGACGCCACCGCGTTACCTAACAGCACTGAGTCGGCCAGCGTCCAGCCAGATGCCAGCCCAGCCAGCATGCCGCCAGCGTGGCTGTCACCTGCGCCGATAGTATCAACGACCGCCGTTGCAAATGCCGGTACGCAGCCGGATGTCTGTGCGCTGAAATACCATGCGCCGTCTTTATCGTGCCGCACGACCACCGGTGCGGTGAAACGCTGCACCCATTCTGCGCCAAAACCTTCCACATCCTGACTTAATACAAACCGCTCGGCAGCAATTTCCGCCTCTTGGCGATTGAGGGAAACCAGCGGACGACAGGCCATAATTCTTGCCAGTAAGGGCTCGGGAATGTCGCCGATGCGCGGGCCAAAATCGATAAACGGTGTCACCTCTTCCAGACCTTCCAGCCACTGCACCAGCAATTCACCGCACGGGGACGCTAGCTGATAACCCGAAAGATACACCAGGCTATGACGCGGGATATCCAGCTGTGCCAGCCAGGCGGCATTCCACTGATTCTCAACGCCGCTAAAAGACATAAAGGTACGCTCGCCATCCGGCTCCACCAGCGCCAGACACCAGCCGTTATCGCCTTCGGCATTGTCGATCCGGCTGTGCAGTCCCTCTTTTGCCATCCGGTTGCGGATAATGTCGGCCCACACTCCCTGGCCCAGTGGTAGAGCATTGCAGGCATCGATACCTAAACGCTTAAGCGTGACGGCGATATTGAGTGCGCAGCCGCCAACGTTAACACCTTGCTGCTTGAGCTCGATGTCACAGCCGCGCCAGGGGAGGGCATACGCATCGGCAATGACATCAATCACCGCCGCACCCACCACCGTTACTGGCCGCTGTGTACGTAACTGCGAGAGAAGTTGTTGCAGATGCGTGTTGCTCATAGCGCCTCCCGCTGCTCGCGCAGTCGCATTAACCCGTTGGCGTAGTGGGTAAAGTCCAGCTGATTCACCGCATCCAACTCCTGCTTCAATGCTGGGTTGATCGCGCTCACGCCGTGTAATGCACCACAAATGGCGGTTGCCATCGCCCCGATGGTGTCGGTATCGCCGCCGAGGTTAGCGCACAAAATGGCGCAGCGGTTAGGATCGGTCTGTGCCAGCTCAACCATGGCGATAGCGCAAGGAACGGACTCAATGGTGCTGGTTCCTGCCCCCACAACCTGATACAACTGCTCGCTGGCGGACTCGACGCCGTCGGCGTTACGGACGATTTTTAGCGCCAGTTCAAGGCGTGCACAAAGCGATGCGCTAAAGGTGGTGATTCGTTTTTGCTGCGCATGCAGGGCAATGGCAGGTAGCGCGTCGACAATCTCTGACCATTTTCCTCCGTCGATGGCGCGCGATACCGCCCACGCGACGACAACGGCTCCCGCGATAGCCAGATCCGATTTATGCGTTGGGCTGGAGGCCAGTGCCACATCATCGATAAAGGCATCAAGATCGCGGGCGGGCAGCAGGCATCCCAGCGGGGAAACGCGCATTGCCGCGCCATTGGTCACGCCGTTGTTTTCCAGTTCGGCGACCGGTTTACCGTCACGAATAGCGTTCAACGCAATTTTCGAGGTCGGGCCAAGCACGTTTTTATTAAAAGCATCAAACTGCTCGGCCCAGGCCAGAATATTGTGACCAATAACGTCTGGCACAATTTCGCCGTCGCACTCAAGCAGGGCATCTGCCAGACACAGTGCCATGGACGTGTCATCAGTGAACTCCGCCTGGTTAAAATAGCAGGCGGCATTATTTTCCGCAGGGCCGGGCAAAAAACGGTCGATCCAACCGAAGTGTGTTTTTACCCGGGTTCTTGGCCACAGTTCCGACGGCATGCCCATCGCATCCCCTAACGCCTGCCCATAAAGAGCACCGAGAATACGTTCTGCTTTCATTTTACTTCCCCTTGTTTCAACGCTACATCGCGATCGTCCACCTTAATGGCGGTGATTTCTTTGTCTGATTCGCGAAAGAAAATCATAAACATCACGGCAATGACGGCAATCATGACCGCGCCAAATCCCCACATGCCAGCCCAGTTAAAGGTGAGACCATTAACCGGTTCCTGATAAGCAAACATTTTTTCCATCATCACGCCGCCCAGACGGTAACCGAGCAGGCTGCCGAACCCCTGACAGCAGAGGGTGATAAGCCCTTGCGCTGCGGTGCGCATGTGGACCGGCGCTTTTTTATCGACATAGATGTAAGCCGTGACGTAATAGAAGTCGTAACTGACGCCGTGCAGCAGAATGCCGAGAAACAGCAGGGCGTAAGTGAAATATTCTTCCGCACCGCCGTAAACGAAAAATCCGTAGCGGATCGCCGCAGTAATAAGACCAAGCAACAATACCTTTTTAATGCCAAAGCGTTTGGTGAAAAACGGTAGCGCCAGCATAAAGAAGATTTCAGAGAATTGGCCCAGTGTCATCCAGCCGGTGGCGTTTTTCATTCCGACTTCTGTCAGATAGCCGTTGGCGAAGATGTAATAGAACGCCAGTGGCATCGCAAACAGGAAAGAGCAAAAGAAGAAGACGAGGAAGTTCTTATCGCGCAGCAGGATCAGCGCATCCAGACCCAGCATAACTTTGAAATCCATTTTGCCGGTACTTTTTGGCGGCGTATCCGGTAAAAAGAAGGCAAAAACGCCTAACAATGCGGAGCTTCCGGCAGTGATAAGCAGGGGAATATTGGTGGGTGAGATGTCGTTATAGCCAAGCATTTGCGGTAAGAAACCGCAGGCCAAACCGGAGGCAATCCAGCCAATGGTCCCCATCACGCGGATGCGCGGGAAATCACGTTCAACATCCGGTACGTTGGCAAAAGCAATACTGTTGGTCAGCGCAATCGTCGGCATATAGGTCAACGAATAGGCCAGTAACAGAGGGAAGAATCCGCTAAAGGTGGTTTGCTGGGCGGCGAAGTACATCAGAATAGCGCCGACGAACATCAACACCGCCAGCACTTTTTGCGCGGAGAAAAAGCGGTCAGTGATTGAACCGACCAGAATGGGCGACAGGATCGCCGCAATGGCTGTGCAGGCGTAGGACCAGCCGATCTCTCCGGCACTAAAGCCACTTTTACTCAGCCACAGCCACAGTGGTACAAACCAGGCGCCCCAGATAAACCACTCTACAAACATCATGAACGACAGCTTAACTGTAGTTTTCATCTTTAAATCCTTCATGACAGGTAAGGTACGCGCTGATAGTACCATTCAATAATACCTTTAAAATACCTTTGGGGTTAAACTTTGACCGTCTTAACATTATTTTTTCCTGAATCGAGCCAGCAGAAGTTGCTGAAAAGTGCGCTAAAGATGGAAAAAAAGTGCAGTCGGTACCAGGCTTAATGCTGCCCGCAAAAAGGCGGGTCAGGACAATCCATATTCCGGTTTTAAACTGGAACTTACGGGAGCATAGCTATGACTGATATTGCGCAGTTGCTTGGCAAAGATGCCGACAGCCTTTTACAGCATCGTTGTATGACCATTCCTTCTGACCAACTTTACCTGCCTGGACATGATTACGTCGATCGCGTAATGGTGGATAACAACCGGCCGCCTGCCGTGCTGCGTAATATGCAGACGCTGTATAACACGGGGCGGCTTGCCGGGACAGGGTATCTGTCAATCCTACCGGTGGATCAGGGGGTAGAGCATTCTGCTGGGGCTTCGTTTGCCGCTAACCCGCTGTACTTTGATCCGAAGAATATTGTGGAGTTGGCTATCGAAGCAGGGTGCAACTGCGTGGCATCAACTTACGGTGTGCTGGCTTCTGTCTCCCGCCGCTACGCGCACCGTATCCCGTTCCTCGTTAAAATTAACCACAACGAAACGCTCAGCTATCCGAATACCTTTGACCAGACGCTGTATGCCAGCGTAGAGCAGGCGTTCAATATGGGTGCGGTTGCGGTAGGGGCAACTATCTATTTCGGTTCTGAGGAATCTCGCCGCCAGATTGAAGAGATTTCAGCAGCGTTTGAGCGCGCCCATGAGTTGGGTATGGTTACCGTGCTGTGGGCGTATCTGCGTAACTCCGCGTTTAAAAAAGATGGTGTGGATTACCATGTTTCCGCCGATCTTACCGGGCAGGCTAACCATCTGGCTGCCACTATCGGAGCGGATATCGTTAAGCAGAAAATGGCGGAAAATAACGGCGGGTATAAAGCGGTTAATTTTGGCTACACCGACGATCGCGTCTATACCAAGTTGACCAGCGAGAATCCAATTGACCTGGTGCGTTACCAACTGGCGAACTGTTATATGGGGCGCGCCGGGTTAATTAACTCTGGCGGGGCGGCCGGCGGCGACACCGACCTGAGCGATGCAGTACGTACGGCGGTTATTAACAAACGTGCGGGTGGTATGGGGCTGATTCTGGGGCGTAAAGCGTTCAAGAAAACCATGGCCGACGGCGTTAAGTTGATTAACGCCGTACAGGACGTTTATCTGGACAGCAAAGTTACTATTGCCTGATCCTCGGATTGTCGTTGGGTTAGCGCAATAGCGGACAACCTGGCGGCAGTCTGCAACGTAGCGCAGCGGGCAGGATTTCAATATGAAACTCTTGTCCGCTGAGTGGTTCACCATCGAGATTAAAGGTAATTTCGTGTGGGGCGCGGATATCAAACCACGACGATGCGCCGTCAATAATGTTAGGGTTGTCTTCGGATTGCGTTAACGCCGAAAGCAGTCCTGGCAGTAGTTCTTCGCCGGTAAAAATGCGTAGTTGCAGCAGGCCGTCGTTGATCAGCGCCGTCGGGCAAAGCTGTTGCCCACCACCGGCCTGGCGACCGTTACCGATACCAATCACCAGCGCTTTACCCTGCCAGTGAAAATCCTCCCCACGAATGTCACAGATGTCGGGCTTGAGCGTATCCATGCGCATTAATCCGTGAATAAAATACGATACACCGCCCAGTGCGGCCTTGAGTTTTTCCGGCGTTTCGGTGGTGATGCGCGTGCCAAATCCCCCGGTCGCCATGTTGATAAAACAGGTTTTATCGTTGACCTGCACCATATCGATCGCAGTCGCATTTGCAGCGATAGCCAGCTTTAACGCCTTATCAAGGTCGTCGGGTATACCAACGCTGGTGGCAAAGTCATTCGCCGTTCCCAACGGTAAAATACCCAGCGCTGGAATATTGCCACCCTGCGACTGAATCAGCGCTGTCGAAACTTCGTTGATGGTGCCGTCACCGCCGCCGGCTATCACCGTAGCAACGCCTAGATGACGAGCTTCATCAACGTAGCGTTGGGCATCGCCTTTTTCCCAGGTCACGCGAACATGGATTTCCACGCCTTCATCGCGAAGCTTCGCAATGGCATCACGCAGGGGGAGATTATCAGCACTTTTTCCATTGAGGATCAGTAAACTGGCAGGGAACGCTATCATCCGTTTGCCTCACTTTTTTTCGTTTTAACAAGTGTATGCCAGGAAAGCGTTTATGGCGTAAGAACTGACTGAAAGCGCAGGCGAAGAGATAAAAAAAGCCGCAGAGCGCGGCTTTTCAGATTGGGCAGACGTTACTGCGGGAACCATTGATCGCTGATTTTCTGGTACGTGCCGTCAGCTTTGATTGCCGCCAGCGCGCTGTTCAGTTTTTCCAGCAGGGCTTTGTTATCCGGGCGAACCGCGATGCCAAGGCCAGTACCGAAGTATTGCGGATCGGTTACTTTGTCAGTGGCAACGCCTAACTGCGGGTTGGTTTTCAGCCATTCGTTAACCACAGCGGTATCGCCAAATACGCCATCAATACGGCCATTTTTCAGGTCGATAATCGCATTCTGATAGCTATCGTAGGCCACGGTTTTCACTTCAGGATGTTTGTCCTGCAGGTATTTCTGGTGCGTGGTGCCGTTTTCCATACCGATGCGTTTTCCTTTCAGATCGGCAAAGGTTTTATAGGTATCTTTTTTGGCAATAACCAGCGCGGAGTTAGCATAGTAAGGCTGAGTGAACGCAACCTGTTTGCTACGCTCGGGCGTGATATCCATTCCGGAAATCACTGCATCATATTTTTTGAATTTCAGCGCGGGGATCAGGCTGTCGAAAGCATGATTGGTAAAAGTACATTCCGCCTGCATTTGTTTGCACAGCGCCGTTGCCAGGTCGATGTCAAAGCCGACAATTTTGTTGCTCGCGTCAAGCGATTCAAATGGCGGATAAGTTGCTGATACACCAAAGCTAATTTTATCAGCGGCTGAGGCGCCAGCGGCGAAAGTAGCCAGTAATGCGGCCAGTACTAACTTTTTCATGGTGGAACTCCCGTCTGTCAATCTTATGATTATTACCGTGTCTGCGGCGTGGAGTAACAATGCCATTTAATGAATTTATATGCAATAAAAACGATTAAATATTTTTACTGGTATAAAAAAAGACGGACAATTTAGGTTGTTGTCCGTCTTTATTATTTTGCTTTATGCATATTTGTGGGATGGCGGTGCTAGCACCTTATCCGGCCTACAAAAGGTGCATGAACCGTAGGCCTGATAAGCGTAGCGCCATCAGGCATATGCTTAATTCCGGTGTTCAAACGCCAGCGCTTTACGTTCGATTAAGCGCATCATCAGCGTCAGCAAGCCGTTGACGATCAGGTAAATCACACCTGCCGCACCGAAGACCATAACGTCATAAGTACGACCGTACAGCAGCTGGCTATAGCCCATGACTTCCATCAGCGTGATAGTGTAAGCCAGTGAGGTACTTTTAAATACCAGCACCACTTCGTTGGAATACGAGGAGAGGGCGCGTTTAAAGGCGTACGGCAACAGAATCGCCAGCGTATCCTTTTTGCTCATCCCTAACGCTCCGCAGGACTGCCACTGGCCTTCCGGGATTGCACGGATAGCACCGTAGAACAGTTGCGTAGTGTAGGCTGCACTGTTTAACGACAGCGCAATTAAGGCGCATAACCAGGGTTCAGAGAGCAGATGCCACAGTACCGGATATTCTTGCAATGCCGGAAACTGTCCTGGTCCGTAGTAGATCAGGAAGATTTGCACCAGCAGCGGTGTACCGGTAAACAGCGTGATATACGCGCGAACCAGCCACACCAGCACCGGCGTTTTCAGCGTCAGGATGACGGTGAAGATCAGCGCCAGCACCAGAGCAACCACGATGGAGGCGACTGTCAGCGTCAGGCTGGTATGCAGCCCTTTCAACAATTCAGGTAAATACTCAAGCATCAGCCTGGTCTCCGCTCAAAACGTGTCGCGCGCAGGTCAATGCGTTTGAGAATGTACTGACTCACCAGCGTAATCACCAGGTAAATAGCGGCCGCCACAATGTACCAGGTAAACGGCTCCTGGGTACGGGTGGCAATACTCTTCGTTTGTAGCATCAGATCGTTCACGCTGATAAGGCTGACCAGCGCGGTATCTTTCAGCAATACCAGCCACTGGTTACCCAGTCCCGGTAAGGCATGACGCCACATCTGCGGCATCACCAGACGAAAGAAGATCGCGGCTTTAGACAAACCCAACGCCTGACCTGATTCCCATTGTCCGAGTGGCACGGCCTTCAGCGCGCCACGCAGCGTTTGCGACGCGTAAGCGGCGTACAATAATGACAGTGCAATGACACCGCACAGGAACGGGCTGACGTCGAAGTTTTCGATCTGCATCTGAACCGGGATTTGTACAAACCCGAGATTGATCGTAAAGCCATCGGCCAGCGTCAGCAGCAGCTGCGAGGAGCCGAAATAGATAAACAGAACCACCAGAATTTCTGGCAGACCGCGCAGGATGGTGACCAGGGCCGAGCCCGCCCATGCCACCGGGCGCCATTTTACTGACTCCCAGACGGCAAAAAACATGGCGAGCGCAAGGCCAATGATCAGCGCACAAACGGCAAGGCCGACGGTCATCCCGGCGGCGCTTGCTAAAGGAAAAAATTCATTCATCAAATATTACTTCTGGAACCATTTGTTGTAGATGGTTTCGTAAGTCCCATCTTTCTTCACTTTTTCCAGCGCAGCGTTAAACTTCTGCTGCAGCTCAGTGTTGCCCTGACGCACCGCGATGCCCAGACCCGTACCGAAGTAATCTTTATCCGTCACTTTGTCACCAACCGCGGCCAGTTTTGGATTGTCTTTCAGCCATTCGGTTACCACTGCGGTGTCACCGAATACACCGTCAATGCGACCGTTTTGCAGATCGAGTTTGGCATTCTGGTAGCTGTCATACGGCACAGTGGTCACTTCCGGATGTTTATCCATGATGAATTTCTGGTGCGTAGTACCGTTTTGAACGCCGACTTTTTTACCTTTCAGCTGGTCAATGCTGGTGTATTTACCCTGCTGGCCCACAAACAGCGCAGAGTTGTCGTAGTAAGGGGTGGTGAACAGCACCTGTTTTTCACGCTCTGGGGTGATGTCCATACCGGCCATTACCGCGTCAAAACGACGGAATTTCAGGCTTGGGATCAGGCTGTCGAAGGCCTGATTGGTGAAGGTACAAGTAGCGTCAATCTCTTTACACAGCGCGTTTGCCAGATCAACGTCAAAACCTACGATCTTGTTATTCGCATCGATAGATTCAAACGGAGGATAAGACGCTTCGGTGGCGAAACGAATGGTTTGGGCTGCGGTAGCGGAAAGACTAAAACCTGCGATTAGCGCGGCAATCAGAACTTTTTTCATTGTATTGTCCCGAATCTTAGTGAGAAAGATAGTTTTTAAACGCTTCGGTTTGCGGGTTGGCAAAGCAGCTCGCATCCCCAAACTCGACGATATGACCGTTTTCCATATACACCACACGACTGGCCGTTTTACGTGCAACTTCCACTTCGTGGGTGACGATCACCTGAGTAATGTTGGTTTCCGCCAGTTCGCGAATGATGCTGACGATTTGGGCGGTAATTTCCGGGTCAAGCGCGGCGGTCGGTTCATCAAACAGCAGCACCTGCGGCTCCATCATCAACGCGCGGGCAATGGCTACACGCTGTTGCTGGCCACCGGAAAGATGTAATGGGTAACGATCGCTGTAAGGCTTGAGGCGCAGACGTTCCAGCAGTTTCTCGGCGCGCGCCATCGCTTGCTCTTTTGTCAGACCGAGCACACGGCAGGGCGCTTCAATCAGGTTCTGCACAACCGTGAGATGCGGCCAGAGATTATATTGCTGAAAGACCATGCCCACGTTCTGACGCAGATCCCGAATGGCTTTATCTGACGGGGTCTTCGTGAAGTCGAAACGGTTGCCCGCAATAGAGAGCGTGCCTGAGCGCGGCATCTCAAGCAGGTTGAGTACGCGCAGCAGCGAGCTTTTCCCGGCTCCACTAGGGCCAAGTAACACCAGTGTTTCACCCTGAGGGCAATCCAGCGTGATATCGAACAGCGCCTGATGTGCGCCGTAGAAGCAGTTAATGCCGTTTAATTGAATACTCATTGACACTCGATACTGGCAGTCTGATAGCTATTGAAGCCGCAGATACTACCTTTGACAGAATAGTTATGCAATATTTATGCGTTAAAAGTTAAATGCAAACCGCATTCTTCTCTAAACATAGCACAAAATAGCGAGGTCACCAGTGGGCAAGAATAAATGTCGGCATTCTATGCAGAATGCCAGACAATTTATGGGGGTTATGATTTAAGCGGGTGAATGGGGCGGTTAGCGGTTTTCGACAGACTGGCGCAACGTCCCGGCTGGCGCGTGTACGCTGCCGCCCAGATAGCGTACATCATCAACGACCCAGCACTGACCTTCACGGATCATCAGCACTTCATCACGCCAGCTTTGGTCACCTTGTTTCAGCTCTACGCGCAGTGGAATGTTGCGTGCATCACTATTCGGAATAGTCGATGCGCTGGCGACACTGGCGCTGTCTGGTAACGTAGCGCGACTGGAGAACGGATCGCTGTTAAACAGGTCGCGGTGTGCATTATCGCGGCTGGCGTCGGTCAGCAGTTTAGCCAGATTGTCGCTCAGGTACGGACGAAGGGCGGTAATGTCATTGTTTCGATGCTGAATACGGTAATCATAGAATTGTTGAGCCACGCTGTCTGGCCCACCTTCTATGCATGAACCACTACGCGTGCCGTTATCTTTATAGACCGGCGTCACGGTCGTACAGGCGCTGAGAAGTAGTGCACATGGAACCAGCAGAGAGAGTTTCGAATAGCGCATAATGATTTCCTTATAAGCTTCCTACTAATTGTGTTCTACGATGAACAATTCGGTCTCACTAAAGATTGTATGATCGATTAACACATTGTTTTTGCTAAAGCAAATTCGCGGACACCCCACCTGAAGCATGTTGGTGGCGCTCGTTGCCAGCTTCAGCTTTAGTATATCAACCTGCAACGGGGCGTTGGCGGCCATTCATGCTTCTTATACTGTATAGACCATCTGAGCATTTGCATGTTCCATTTGCCGCGCTTTACGCCTGGCTAAACAAAACTCATGCCGTGTTGTTGGCTATAAGGGACTCCGGATGGCTAAAATAAGAGTTGCTTAATCTCGGTGCCCGTGCGTTAATGATCCGGTCGGTTTGAATAACAGACGATATACAAAGTAGTTTACTCAAGCAGTTCTCATTTTCAGGTGTAATCCGTTTATCCCCTCTTTGAGTCTCTTCATTAAGCACTACGAAGTTTCTGTCATAAAAACCAAGCTTGCCGAAAGGCTCAAATTAAGGAATAAATATATGTCTACTAAAATGACTGGTTTAGTTAAATGGTTCAATCCTGAAAAAGATTTTGGCTTCATTACGCCTGCAGATGGCAGCAAAGATGTCTTTGTCCATTTCTCAGCGATTCAAAGTAATGAGTTTAAGACACTGAATGAAAACCAGAAAGTCGAATTCGGTGTGGAGCAGGGACCTAAAGGTCCATCCGCAATTAATGTTGTGGCGCTTTGAGGTAACTATTATTACTAATCATATTCACTTTCGCTGTCCATGTTGCCATGGCTCCCAATACAGAACATCAACCTTTGATGTTACTGAAGGAAATCCATTCGGGGCAAAATGTATTTTTTGTAAATCAAAAATGATTACATTTGATAACGTAGCAATGTACATTCAGTCCGGCCAGGCGCCATTAGATTTCAGAAAATAATAACTTCAGGCCCCCAAACATCTGGGGGCTTTTTTATTTCTGGCGGCATAACAGTCAAATAAAAATAAAAAACGCACCACCTGAAACCGCTACACATCAACAAGGATAGCAGTTTTATTTGGCGGGCTTTCCTTTGAGTGTCATAGTGTATTGGTTTGATAATGCTTTTGAGGTCGTGCTCTTAGCGCAAAAAGGAGATTAATGATGCAGTTTTCGACAACCCCTACGCTGGAAGGACAGAGCATCGTGGAGTACTGCGGTGTTGTTACCGGCGAAGCCATTTTAGGCGCGAATATCTTCCGCGATTTCTTCGCCGGCATTCGCGATATTGTTGGCGGTCGCTCCGGCGCGTATGAAAAAGAGCTGCGTAAAGCGCGTGAAATTGCTTTTCAGGAGCTGGGCGAACAGGCGAAAGCGCTGGGTGCTGATGCGGTGGTCGGTATCGATATCGATTACGAAACCGTAGGCAAAGACGGTAGCATGCTGATGGTGAGCGTCAGCGGTACCGCGGTGAAAACTCGCCGATGAAACGTCTGTTGTGTCTGCTGGCATTTACGCTGTTGCTGGTGGGATGTGCTGGCGAAAAAGGGATTGTCGACAAAGACGGGTATCAGTTAGATACCCGCCGTCAGGCCCAGGCTGCTTATCCGCGCATTAAAGTACTGGTTATCCATTACACGGCCGATGATTTTGACTCTTCCCTGGCTACGCTGACCGATAAAAACGTCAGTTCACACTATTTGATCCCCGCAGTGCCGCCGCTTTACCATGGTAAACCGCGTATCTGGCAACTGGTGCCGGAAAAAGATCTGGCCTGGCATGCGGGGATTAGCTTCTGGCGCGGCGCTACGCGTATTAACGATACCTCAATTGGCATTGAGCTGGAAAACCGCGGCTGGCAAAAATCAGCGGGCAGCAAGTATTTTGCGCCGTTTGAGCCCGCGCAGATTCAGGCGTTAATCCCATTGGCGAAAGATATTATCGCCCGCTACGACATAAAACCGCAAAACGTGGTGGCTCATGCAGACATTGCGCCGCAGCGGAAGGACGATCCCGGTCCACTGTTTCCGTGGCAAGCACTGGCCGCTCAGGGTATTGGCGCATGGCCGGATGCTCAGCGTGTGGCATTTTATCTCGCCGGACGAGCGCCCCATACGCCGGTAGAAACCGCGTCATTGCTCGATCTGCTGTCACGCTATGGTTATGAGGTAAAACCTGAGATGACGCCGCGTGAACAGCAGCGGGTGATTATGGCGTTCCAGATGCACTTCCGCCCGACGTTGTGGAATGGCGTGGCGGACGCGGAAACGCAGGCGATTGCCGAAGCGTTACTGGAGAAATACGGGCAGGGTTAACGCAGACACCAATGCCTGATGGCGCTTCGCTTATCAGGCCTACGGTTAATTTGGCAGGATTTTGTGACGCTTGTGCCGCCACCCTGCAATGGCTATCAGCCTAACGCGGCAGCTTACCGTGGTCGCGCAGCCAGGCCGCGGTACGCTCAATCCCTTCATCCAGCGTCACAACTGGCTGATAACCTAACTCTTCCTGGGCGCGGCTGGTATCCAGCGTAAAGTCAAAATTCAGCTTCGAAACGCCGTAATGCGTAAGCTTTGGCTCTTTCGCCGATTTATTGCCTAAACGCTCCATGCTGCGGGCAATCATGTCCAGCATCGGGTAGGGCACGGAGCGGATACGGCAATCAATATTCAGCTCGTCGATAAGTTTCTGCACAATACTGCGCAGGGTGCGATGTTCACCGTTGGTTATATTGTACGCGCGACCCGACGGCAGCTTATCGCAGGCTTGCTGACTCGCCAGCCACATCGCGTGAACCGCGTTCTCGTAATAGGTCATATCCACCAGCGCACTCCCGCCGTGCGGCAACAGGATGCTGCCGTAGTGGTACATCATATGGGCGAGGCGGGGAATAAAGACTTTATCGTGAGGTCCGAACAAGCTTTGTGGGCGCAAGACAGTAAAGCGAGTCTGCGGGTTGGCCTGGGCGAGCAGCGCAATCACCTCTTCACCAGCCGCTTTGCTGCGGGCGAATTCGTTGGCGAAGCGATGGGGACGGAAGTCTTCTTTGATATCGCGATGATGGTGATAATCAAAATACAGCGACGGAGAGGAGATATGAATAAAGTTACGTACGCCCCAGGCTACGGCCCACTCGCCCAGACGGCGGGTAGCACGAACGTTGGCCAGATCAAAAGCTTCCTGAGTTCCCCATGGAGAGGTGAAACTGGAGCAGTGCCACAGCGTGTCAATGCCGGCCAGCATCACTTTTGCCTGCGAAGAAACCAGCTCGGTCAAATCCGCATGCACAAACTCTGCGCCCATTTTCTCCAGCAGCTTGCCCATCGCTTCGTTGCGACCGGTGGCTCTGACGCTGACGCCTTTGCTGCATAAAAACTCAACCGCGTTTCGGCCCAAGCCGCTGGTGGCTCCGGTAACCAGTACCTTCATATCAATCCACTGTGTTTAAAAAACGTCGTGCGCATTCTTCCGTGAATTACGCCTGTATGCAATGGGAAACATGAAAGAATACAGGCTCTTTTTATCATTAGTCTGTGATTTGTTCTGCAAGTTTGGCTATACGCTTCGCCATCCCCCTGAAAATGAACAGGTGGGCGGGGATCATCAACAGCCAGTAGAAGAGGCCAGGCATACCGTGCGGATGCCACCACGCGCGTACATCAATGCGTCGGTGATCGCCTTTATCTTCCAGTGTGAAGCTCAGGCGACCCAGTCCCGGCGCTTTCATCCCAAACAGCAGCGTCAGCTGTTTCTCCGGCTCAACGATGATGACTTTCCAGCTATCAACGGTGTCGCCAACTTGCAATAGTGGGTGTTCGGGACGACCTTTTGCCAGCTTATGGCCGACCAGCAGGTCCAACGCCGCGCGCGTCTTCCATAGAATATTGCCAAAGAAATAGCCTTCTTTGCCGCCGAGTCGATTCACAACCTGCCACAGCGCTTTTGTGCTGGCAGAGGTTTCAACGATAAAGCCAGCTTGTTTGGCGAAATAGCCATATTCTGGACGCCAGCGGGCAAACGCCTGTGCGTCGTAACCCCAGTCGCTGGAGTTGACCAGCTTCTCTTCTTCCTTCAACGTGCTGCGCACCGCGTCATCAAAGGCAATCAGTTTTTGAGGGATCAGCGCACGTAATTCGGTGTCATCGGCCAGCAGGTCGTGTTTTAAGCCCTGGATCAGCGCTTTGGCCGTGGTTGGCGGCACTGACGTAATGACGTTTAAAAACCAGACCGAAATCCAGCGGGTAGGAAAGGGGATGGGGATGAGCAGGCGATGTTTACCGCTGACCGCCATAAAATGCTCGAACTGTTCCTGATAGCTCAACACCTGCGGCCCGGCGGCTTCGAGGACGCGGTGATGTGGTGTGGGATTTTCCAACAATGCCACCAGATAGTACATTAAATTCTCCAGCGCGATAGGCGTGGTACGCGAGCGTACCCAGCGTGGAGGGGTGAGAACCGGCAGGTTGTAAACCATATCGCGCATGACTTCAAAGGCAGCGGAACCCGCTCCCACGATAATGCCCGCGCGCAATTCCGTCATTGGCACGCCTGACTCGCGCAAGGTGTCCGCGGTTATCTGTCGTGCACGCAGATGATCGGATTGTTCATGCCGGGGAGCCTGCAATGAGCTCAGGAAAATAAGCTGTTTAACTGGCGTATTACGCAGCGCATCGCGCACGTTCATCGCCACCTGGCGTTCGTGGGCGATAAAATCACCGCCTTCGCCCATACCATGAACCAGATAATAAACCGTATCAACACCCGTCAGCAGCGGGGTGAGGTTATCTGGCCAATTCAAATCGACCTTGTGGCAACTGACATTGGCCAGTTGCTGCTTTTCCAGCCGTTCAATGCGACGTGCCGCAGCCAACACCTGATGCCCTTGCTGACTGAGCGCCTGTACCAAATGCTGACCAATGTAGCCACTGGCGCCAAGAACCAAAATCCGTTGCGGCACGCCCATCTCCTTATTGGGTTAAAAAAGCGCGCCAGTGGGCGACGACTTCAGCAAGTTGTTCACGTGATACGTCCAGATGCATCACCAGGCGCACAATCGGGGAGGCGTTAATCAGCACACCTTGCGCTTTCATATACTCGCCCAGCGCGGTAGCGTGCTCTTCGCCAACGCGAACAAACAGCATGTTGGTGTCGTGGCGCATGACGTCCGCCCCTGCTTCGCGCAGCTGCTCCGCCATCCAGGCGGCGTTGTCATGATCTTCCTGTAACCGCGCCACGTTATTTTTCAGCGCATACAGCCCGGCCGCTGCCAGAATACCGGCCTGACGCATTCCGCCGCCGGTCATTTTGCGCCAGCGAATAGCGCGTTTGATGTACTCGTGGCTGCCGACCAGCAGTGAACCAACGGGGGTACCGAGGCCTTTGGAGAGGCAAATGGTGAACGAATCACAGTATTGCGTGACATCTTTAAGTTCACAGCCGTAGGCGACGATGGCGTTAAAAATACGTGCGCCGTCGACGTGCAGGGCAAGATTACGCTCACGGGTGAATTCCCAGGCGTCTTTCAGATACTCGCGCGGCAGCACTTTGCCGTTGTGGGTATTTTCCAGGCTGAGCAAGCGGGTGCGGGCAAAGTGGATATCGTCCGCTTTGATTTTCGCAGCTACTTTGTCCAGAGGCAGGGAGCCATCCGGTGCGGCGTCGATAGGTTGCGGTTGAATGCTACCGAGCACCGCTGCGCCACCTGCTTCGTAGAGATAGTTATGCGCGCCCTGACCGGCAATGTACTCTTCGCCACGCTGACAATGGCTGAGCAGCGCCACCAGGTTAGCCTGAGTACCGGTAGGTAAGAAAATAGCGGCTTCTTTACCAGAAAGTTTTGCGGCGTATTGCTGGAGGGCGTTAACGGTAGGGTCGTCCCCATACACGTCATCCCCGACTGGGGCTGCCATCATCTCTTCCAGCATGGCGCGACTCGGCCGGGTGACGGTATCACTGCGTAAATCAATCATGGTGTCTCCTTATTACACTTCATCCTTCAAGCTGCCTCGGCGTTGGCCGCACCCTTAAACCCCAGTCACATAGTATACCTATGTGACTGGGGATTTTCGGGCTAGCCGCCTTGATGCATCATGAATGATTTTGTGTGTGATTTAATAAGGATGTTTTACCTGAGCCAGTTCGTTTTCGCCAGTTCGATCACTTCATCACCGCGTCCGCTGATGATTGCGCGCAGCATATACAGGCTAAAACCTTTGGCCTGTTCGAGTTTGATCTGCGGCGGGATCGCCAGCTCTTCTTTCGCCACCACCACATCGACCAGCACCGGACCGTCAATTGACATCGCCCTTTGTAGCGCTTCATCAACCTCTGAGGATTTTTCCACGCGAATGCCCGTAATGCCGCAGGCTTCGGCAATCCGCGCGAAGTTGGTGTCGTGCAGTTCAGTGCCGTCGGTCAGATAACCGCCAGCCTTCATCTCCATCGCCACAAATCCCAGTACGCTGTTGTTGAAGACAATAATCTTCACCGGCAGCTTCATTTGGACAACCGACAGAAAGTCTCCCATCAGCATGCTAAAGCCGCCGTCACCGCACATTGCCACAACCTGGCGTCCTGGTTCGGTCGCTTGTGCGCCGAGTGCCTGCGGCATGGCATTAGCCATCGACCCGTGGTTAAACGATCCGAGCAGACGACGTTTGCCGTTCATTTTCAGATAGCGTGCTGCCCACACCGTTGGCGTACCAACGTCGCAGGTAAAGATGGCATCGTCAGCGGCAAAGTGGCTGATCTGCTGCGCCAGATACTGCGGGTGAATGGCTTTATCGCTGGGTTTGGCTAAATCATCCAGCCCTTTACGCGCCTCGCGATAGTGCTCCAGCGCTTTGTCCAGGAATTGCCGCTCGGTTTTCTCTTCCACCAGAGGCAGTAGGGCACGGAGAGTGGATTTAATATCGCCTACCAGCGCCATATCCACTTTACTGTGCGCGCCAATGCTCGCCGGATTGATATCAATCTGAATAATTTTGGCGTCGGTGGGGTAGAACGGGCGATAGGGGAACTGGGTGCCAAGCAGGATCAGCGTGTCGGCATTCATCATGGTATGGAAGCCGGATGAAAAGCCAATCAGCCCGGTCATACCCACATCATAGGGGTTATCGTACTCAACATGCTCTTTACCACGCAGGGCGTGAACAATCGGCGCTTTAATTTTAGCCGCAAACTCAACCAGCTCTTTATGCGCACCGGCGCAGCCGCTGCCGCACATCAGGGCGATATTGCTGGAGTAGCGCAGCAGTTGCGCCAGTTTTCTCAGTTCTTCTTCTTGTGGAGTCACCACCGGGAGCGGCGCCTGATACCAGTGCGTGGTGGCGCTTTCAGGCGCAGGTTTTAGCGCCACGTCACCGGGTAAAACCACCACCGAGACGCCACGATTTAATACGGCTTTACGCATGGCAATGGCGAGTACCTGCGGGATCTGTTCTGGGCTGGAAACCAGCTCGCAATAGTGGCTACATTCGCGGAACAACTCTTGCGGGTGGGTCTCCTGAAAATAACCGCTGCCTATTTCACTGGAGGGAATATGCGCGGCGATTGCCAGTACCGGGACGTGGTTACGGTGACAATCAAATAGCCCGTTGATCAGGTGCAGGTTGCCTGGCCCGCACGAGCCTGCGCAGACGGCCAGTTCGCCCGTCAACTGCGCTTCAGCGCCCGCAGCGAAGGCTGCAACCTCTTCATGACGGGTTGGCATCCAGTCAATTGTTCCCATACGATTCAGACTGTCACTCAGACCATTAAGTGAGTCACCCGTTACACCCCAAATGCGTTTTACGCCAGCCTGTTCGAGTGTTTTAGCAATAAAAGCGGCAACCGTTTGTTTCATGGTTTTCCTTCTCCTCTAATGTGATACCGGTTACAAGTTTAGATGAAGATAATAGTTATGCTTCTCATTTCCCCCTTATTTCCGGCAGGTTTCATTTAACCTGCATTAAGCGTAGTTTGTTTTGGACATGGTGAAACAAGGAATAAATTCAAATGGTTATAAAACTATTAAATTCAGTTAACCGAGTACTGACTCACGAAGATTTTGGCAAGTTATTGTTACGCTTTGCCGTAGGTGGGCTGATGCTGTTTCATGGGCTGCATAAACTCTTTGCGGGTATTGATGGCATCAGCGGTATGTTGATAGCGAAAGGTTTCCCTGGCTTTATTGCGTATGGCGTTCTGTTGGGAGAGGTCGTGGCACCGTGCCTGATTATTCTTGGCATCCTGACGCGTCCGGCGGCGTTGGGGCTGGCGTTTACGATGGTTGTGGCGTGGCTGATGGTCGGGATGGGTGAAACCTGGACACTGGATAAAACCGGTGCATGGGCGATTGAAAGTCTGGTTTATTTCTTTATCGGCGCGCTGGCCGTGGCTTTTTTGGGGGCGGGGCGTTACTCCGTTGCCGGGAATTCTGCCTGGCGATAGTTACCATCTGAGAGTCAATACCGAGGCGGGAAAGCGTAGCATTGCTCCGCCTCGTCGTTCAATTTGTCGCTAATCTATATGTCGTCACTGTTCCATAGTTTGTGCCGACGTCTCAGCGCTCGCTGCGTCAATGCCCTTGCCATCGCGGCGCCTATTTCAGCGCTGACCACCAGTCCCTGAATAAACGGACGATCGTGCATTAACCACGGCAGCCCGCCAAAAGCGATGCGATTGCGGGCGTTTTCCGGCGCTTGCAGCGTGTAATCTTCGCCGATATCCGGGATCTCATCGCCACAGGCCAGCAGTTGATCGCGTAGCGTTGGGAACGGGATATCTTTGCTCTGCAATGCCCGTTGTCCTCGGGCGTCAATAAACACATCAAATTCGCAGCGCTGACCGTGGTGGGAAATTACCGTCATTTCCTGTTCATTCATGCGCTCATAATCTGTGCCGAGCGCGAGGATCTCAATCAGCCCGGCTTCGTGCAGCGCCAGCAGTCGGCGAACTGACTCTGACGGGATTGCCGCATAGTTATCAATAAATACCCGCGCCAGTCCGCGCTTGAAACGTTTTTCGTCGCGGGTATCAAGATGAGGGACTATCTCCTCGATAACCTCGTGCAGGCGCAGCAAGGTATAGCGCCAGGCGACGGTATGTTGTTTCTGCTTGTTGCGCTCAACTTCTACCAGGTTACGTCTCGCCCAGTCAAAAGGGTCATGCCTGAGCCTGTCGGCGAAATAGACTTCGGGGAACGTGTCGGCGTTAAGCGTCGCAAGCGCCACCTGTTGGCACCAGCCTGGCGCTGCGTCTTGCAGTTGTTGCGCCATAAGCTGAAAGATGCGGTCCAGTAATCCGTTTTGTCCATGGGCAATGGCATCTTCAATTGCTTCTGGCGTCGCGATATTCAGCGATTCATACGGAAGGGGGCAGTAAAAATCCGCTTCAGGCAGTACCCCGCTGCGCGACATCAGGGTCAGTTTCAGGTTTTGACTGTCGGATTTAGGTGTGAATTGCAGTGAATGGTCGGTATTGGTAGTGAAGGTGCCATGCTGACTGGCCACCGCCATCGCGGCGTCGATAGCACTTAACGAGGTGCCCAGAATCCCTACCCGGCAAGCACCAATCTGCGCGTCCATCAGACCGGTCCACGGACTGGGGAAAAATTTGCGTTCCTGAGCATCCGTTTCAGGCCACAGATGACCAGTGGCGATAGCGGCGAAATCCACCTCAACGGGCTGTGACGCGTGGTTGATCCACAAAGAAACCCCATTCGGGTCTGCTCGCAGGTCGGTGACTTCGCTTGATTCATGTACGCGAATCGTGAAACCGGCTTGTTGCGCTTTCTCGACAATGGCTAAAAAACGATCGCGATAATAGTCGCCGAGGATCACGCGGGGCAAAAATTGCCGCTCATGCAAAGACGCGCGTTCAATCTGAAACTGGGCCAGATAGTCATCACTTTGATTCTGAAGCCACGTCAGATAGCTGATATAGATCGGTGGGATCTCAATGCTGGCTATATTTGCCAGCATGTGGTCTGCGTTGTTGTCGCTATTGTAAGGCATGCCAACGCCCGCCTCTTCAGCTTGCTCGTAAAGCTCTATTTCCAGCGGTTCGCCGCACTCAACCAGGGCATGAAACGTATAAATCCCGGTGGGACCGACGCCGACAATGGCCACTTTTTTCATGGGGATCCTTGTAGAAAGTTCGACGTGCTAGTCGGGGATTATGTTTAATCTGCGCAGGGTAAGTGTGGTCGATAATTTGCGGGGAGAGTGAAAACATCAGAATTTTGCAACGCCTGACAGCATAAAAAAAGGCCACCCGGTACAGCCAGGCGGCCTTTTGCACATCAGATACCGGCCAATTACGCCAGCACTAAATCACCCTGCGGATGACAGGAACAAGCCAGCACATAACCTTCAGCGATTTCTGCGTCGGTCAGCGTCATGGTGCTGCTGACCGTGTAGTTACCGTCAACCACTTTGGTTTTGCAGCAGCCGCAAACACCTGCACGGCATGCGGCGACAACCGGAACCTTGTTGCTTTCCAGCGCTTCCAGCAGCGTACTGCCCACTGGCGCGTAGAACTCTTTCGCCGGCTGTAGCTTGGTAAACTTCAGGCCACTGGTGGCGGCTTCGGCAACAGGTGTGAAGAACTGCTCTTTAAAGAAGCGCGTCACACCCAGCGCTTTGACTTCTTTCTCGACCAGATCCATATACGGTGCCGGGCCACAGGTCATCACGGTACGCGAGGTCAGATCCGGTACGCTTTTCAGCAGTTCGGTCGTCAGTCGGCCGGAAACAAAACCTTCTGTGGCATTGTTTTCAGCAACTAATGTCACCGGATATTCGCGCCACTCGTCGGCAAAAATGACATCTTGCGGCGAGCGAACGTTAAAGATTACCTGTACATCCGCTTGTGGACGGTACTTTGCCAACCAGCGACGCATTGACATGATTGGCGTAACACCACAGCCGGCGGCCAGCATCAGGAACTTGTCTTCCGCTTTATCTTCACAGGTGAACTCACCCATTGCATCGGACAGCCAGATATAGTCGCCGCGCTTCACGTCGCGGGTTAGCCACTGTGAACCTGCGCCATCGTCAATCCGGCGGATGGTCAACGTGATGTACTCGCTAACGCCCGGCGTTGAAGAAATGGTGTAAGCACGCAGCGTATCCGCTGAATTACGTACGCTGACCAGTGCATACTGCCCGGCGCGGTAAGGATAATAATCGTGGCATAGCAACGAAATTGTCCATACATCCGGCGTTTCCTGATGGATGTGGTGAACCTGCATCCGCCATGGGCACTGATGAGTTGGCATTGTCATTCTTTACTCCTTACGCGCTCAGCAGTTGCTTCATGTCTTCTTCAACGGTGGTCACGGAACGCAGACCAAATTTCTCGTTGAGAACTGCCAGCAGATCCGGTGTGAAGAAACCAGGTGCAGTCGGGCCAGTGACGATGTTTTTCACGCCCAGAGACAGCAGGGTCAGCAGAATAACAATCGCTTTCTGTTCGAACCAGGAGAGCACCAGAGACAGCGGCAGATCGTTCACGCCACAGCCCAGTTTCTCAGCCAGGGTTACCGCCAGGATGATGGCAGAGTAAGCATCGTTACACTGACCAGCATCCACCAGACGCGGCAGGCCTTCGATATCGCCGAACTCCAGTTTGTTGAAGCGGTATTTACCGCAAGCAAGGGTCAGGATCAGGCAGTCATCCGGCACGCTGGTGGCGAAGTCGGTGAAGTAGTTACGTTCACCACGTGCACCGTCACAACCGCCAACCAGGAAGATGTGACGCAGTTTTTCGCGGCTCACCAGGTCGATCAGGGTATCAGCAGCGCCCAGCAGGGTCTGACGACCGAAACCTACGGTGATCAGGTGCGGGATTTCGCTGTACGGGAAGCCAGCCATCTGCTGTGCCTGAGCGATAACCGGACCGAAGTTGTCGCCTTCGAGGTGGCTCACACCCGGCCAACCGACGATGCTACGGGTCCAGATACGGTCGTCGTACGCGCCAACGGTCGGGTCGATGATGCAGTTAGAGGTCATGACGATCGGACCTGGGAAGCGGGCAAACTCTACCTGCTGGTTCTGCCAGCCGCTGCCGTAGTTGCCGATCAGGTGCTTGAACTTACGCAGTTCCGGGTAGCCGTGCGCCGGCAGCATTTCACCGTGGGTATAAACGTTAACACCGGTACCTTCGGTCTGCTCCAGCAGGTTGTACAGATCTTTCAGGTCGTGACCGGAGATCAGGATGCACTTACCTTCGGTTGCTTTTACGTTGACCTGAGTCGGGGTCGGGTGGCCGTATTTGGTGGTTTCACCGGCGTCCAGAATGCTCATCACTTTGAAGTTCATCTGGCCGATTTCCATTGAACACTCCAGCAGAGCGTTCATATCGGCAGGCCAGGTACCCAGCCACGCCATGATTTTGTGGTACTGAGCGTAGATTTCGTTGTCGTACTGACCGAGAACGTGCGCGTGCTCCATGTAAGCTGCCGCACCTTTCAGGCCGTACAGACACAGCAGACGCAGGCCGAGAATGTTCTCGCCGATGGCTGCTTTGTCTTTGTTCGGGGTAAATTCAGCGGCCTGACGTTGCAGGTCGCCCAGATCGTCGCTGACCAGTTGCAGATCGGCCATCGGGTTGGTGACCGCTGCGTTCGCGTCGATGTTCAGGCATTGCGCTTTTAGGGCGTCGCGCATGGCGATAGCTTCACGGGCATAGCCAACAATACGCGGGGAATCGAAGTTAACGTTAGTCAGCGTGGAGAAGAATGCACGCGGCGCAAAGTTATCAACCTCATGGTCGATGATGCCGTATTCACGTGCTTTAACAGCCCATGCAGACAGACCTTGTAGGGAAGCAATCAGCAGATCCTGCAAATCGGAGGTTTCAGCCGTTTTACCGCACATACCCTGCGCGTAAGAGCAGCCGTTTCCTGCCGGAGTACGGATGGTTTGTTCACATTGCACACAAAACATGGTCACACCTTTTAAAGTTATATTTAATATACATGTTTAAGGTTATGCCTGTGCGCGAAGGGATAAAAGGGATTTCTGCCACTACTTGCAGGGAGATTGATTTAGCGCAATTTTGGCGGTAGCTGACTACCGCCAGAGAGGTATTTGTCCCGGCGTCAGGCGGAGAAAAACGCCATCAGCAGAGGCACTAACAGACTCAGAATAAAGCCGTGGACGATGGCTGCCGGGACCATTTCCAGACCGCCGCTGCGTTGTAAAACGGGCAGGGTGAAATCCATTGATGTCGCGCCGCATAATCCCAGCGCGGTAGAGCGGCTGCGGCCCACCATTCCTGGAATCAACATAATGGCGATCAGCTCACGGGCCAGGTCGTTAAAGAAGGCGGCACTACCAATTACGGGCCCGAACGATTCGGTTAACAGAATACCGGACAGGGAATACCAGCCAAAACCTGATGCCATCGCCAGCGCGGTTTTCAGCGGCAGACCGAGGATCAAGGCATTGATAACCCCCGCCAGCATCGAACTGGCGACGACGACGACGGCCACGATCATCCCCCGACGGTTCAACACAATTTGCTTTAAGGTCATGCCGCTGTTGCGCAGTTGAATCCCCACCAGGAACAGTAAAAAGATTAACGTATATTCGCTGGCTTCGGTGGCATGCTGCAGAATGGGAAGCCCAGTGAGGCCGAGCAGGAAGCCGATGACGACGACGCCGCAAAGCTGAAGCGACTCAAGCGCCATTGCAATTCGCGAGGGGAGCTTTTCTTGCTTGTGGTTGTGTCTCCAGGGCAGCGAACGCTCCAGCCAGAACAGCGCCGCAATATTACACAGTATAATGACCGTCACGCTGACCGCAGAATAATGAAGAATGGCTAACAGGTTGCTGGCGAGATTATCCAGAAACGCCAGGCTAATACCCATAAAAAAGAGAATAAGGTAGACGATCCAGCTTAACAGGCGATTGATAAGTTGTAATGCAGCCCTGTGCCGGAGCGGAATAAGGTAGCCCACAATAAGGGGAACCAGAATGATTAACAGCCCTGAAAACATGAAAATCAGATCCTTGCTGAGAAGTAAGACGAAATGCGTCACTATAACCTAAATAATTCAAGTTGCAGGAAGGCGGCAAGGGAGTGAATCCCCGGGAGCGTACATAAGTACGTGACTGGGGGGAGCGAGCGCAGTCAACACATCTGCAACTTGAAGTATAACGGGTATACACACTACTCAATGCAAAGAGGGGAGTAAAGTTGCAAATAAAAGGAAATATAGAGAGGAAAAAAAGACCTGACTTTCGCCAGGCCTTTTTGTTAGCGATTAATCGCGTTTTTCGAGCAGGGTGCGGTAAATAAGACCGCCGAGAACCCCACCGATAATCGGCATGACCCAGAAGAACCACAATTGTTGCAATGCCCAGCCGCCCTGGAAAATGGCTACTGCGGTACTACGTGCCGGGTTTACGGAGGTGTTGGTGACCGGAATACTGATCAAGTGAATCAGTGTTAACGCCAGACCAATTGCGATAGGTGCAAAACCTGCCGGAGCATGTTTATCGGTCGCGCCGTGGATCACTAATAAGAAACCTGCGGTCAGAATAATTTCAATGACGACGGCAGAAAGCATGGAATAACCGCCTGGTGAATGTTCACCAAAGCCGTTCGAAGCAAAACCACTGGCCGTTGCATCAAAACCTGCTTTACCGCTGGCAATAAGATACAGTGCCGCAGCTGCAACAATACCGCCCACAACCTGAGCAATAACGTAACCAATAACATCTTTTGCCGGGAAACGACCGCCAGCCCATAAACCGAAGGTTACCGCCGGGTTAAAATGCCCACCTGAAATATGACCCACAGCGAATGCCATGGTTAATACTGTCAGGCCGAATGCCAGCGCGACACCGGCAAATCCAATTCCCAATTCCGGGAATGCGGCTGCCAGCACTGCACTACCGCACCCACCAAAAACGAGCCAAAACGTACCGAAGAATTCAGCTGCTAATTTCCTGAACATAACCACCTCAATTAAAAGTTCCGGGTTCGTGTTCCTTGCCCGGTAATTCATCGCTAAAAGGGACGATGATGAAAGAGCGGGTATTTTAGAAAAAAATATCATCCCTTCGCCAGTTAAATTGATGAAAAAATTTGATTTAAGGCAATATGTTGCGATTCCTTTTTGAATCTTGGGTGAATGAAGCATAGTTCAATTAGCGAAAGGACGATGATTAAGTTCTGAAATTATATTCAGGAGAAAACATAAGAAGAATATTCTTATTTTTTTTGCTTTTGCGATTCACGCCAGATTGATATCGGGTGTCCTGAGCGCCCGCTTGCCGTTATACTCCTGATAACTTGAAGGAAAAAGTTTGCATTTCCGGAGGCTATATGATTCTCGAACGCGTTGAGATTGTTGGATTTCGCGGTATTAACCGTCTGTCGTTGATGCTGGAGCAGAGCAACGTGCTGATTGGGGAGAACGCGTGGGGTAAATCCAGTCTGCTGGATGCCTTGACCCTGCTGCTGTCGCCGGAGTCAGACTTGTATCATTTTGTCCGCGAGGATTTCTGGTTCCCGCCGGGTGATATACAGGGCAGGGAACACCACCTGCACATTATCCTGACGTTTCGTGAATCCCAGCCGGGTCGTTACCGGGTGCGTCGCTATCGTCCTCTGGAAGCCAGTTGGACGCCTTGCCAGGATGGCTATCACCGCATTTTTTATCGCCTGGAAGGCGAGTGTGCGGATGACGGTAGCGTTCTTACCTTGCGCAGTTTTCTTGATGGCGACGGCCATCCATTACCTCTCGATGACATTAACGATCAGGCGCGCCACCTTGTGCGTCTGATGCCGGTACTACGTCTGCGCGACGCGCGATTCATGCGACGGATCCGCAACGGTACCGTGCCGGACTCGGCGGATGTCGAAGTCACCGCCCGCCAACTGGATTTTCTGGCGCGTGAGCTGGCTACCCGGCCGCAAAACCTGACCGACGGGCAGATCCGCCAGGGGTTATCGGCCATGGTTCAGTTGTTGGAGCACTATTTTTCCGAGCAGGGGGCTGGCCAGTCCCGCTACCGTCTGATGCGCCGTCGCTCCAATAACGAACAACGGAGCTGGCGCTATCTGGACATTATTAACCGCATGATTGATAAACCCGGCGGACGTACGCACCGGGTTATTCTGTTGGGCCTGTTTTCGACCTTGTTGCAGGCCAAAGGCACGCTAAGGCTGGATAAAGACGCCCGACCTTTACTGCTGGTGGAAGATCCGGAAACGCGTTTACATCCCATCATGCTGTCGGTGGCCTGGCACTTGTTGAATTTACTGCCTCTGCAGCGAGTGGCGACCACCAACTCCGGTGAGCTGCTGTCCCTTACGCCTGTTGAGCATGTTGTTCGTCTGGTACGTGAATCATCCCGCGTCGCTGCCTGGCGGCTGGGGCCGGGTGGGATCAGTGCAGAAGATGGTCGGCGAATCGCATTTCATATTCGTTTTAATCGTGCGTCATCGTTGTTTGCCCGCTGCTGGCTGCTGGTGGAAGGTGAAACGGAAACCTGGGTTATTAACGAACTGGCCCGCCAGTGCGGACACCACTTTGATGCAGAAGGGATTAAAGTCATTGAATTTGCCCAGTCCGGTCTTAAGCCGCTGGTTAAATTCGCCCGCCGGATGGGGATAGAGTGGCATGTGCTGGTCGATGGCGATGAAGCCGGGAAAAAGTACGCGGCCACGGTACGTAGCTTATTGAATGACGACAGAGAGGAAGAGCGTGAGCATTTGACCATGCTCCCCGCGCTGGATATGGAACACTTTATGTATCGCCAGGGGTTTGCTGACGTCTTTCACCGGGTGGCGCAAATCCCTGAGAATGTGCCTATGAATATGCGCAAAATTATCTCCAAGGCGATACATCGTTCGTCAAAACCGGATTTGGCCATTGAGGTGGCGATGGAAGCCGGGCGGCGGGGCGTTGATGCGGTGCCAACGCTGCTGCGAAAAATGTTTTCCCGCGTGCTGTGGCTGGCACGCGGCAGAGCGGATTAGTGGCGAAACATCGACGACAGCTGCGAATGGATGCTGTCCAGTAGCTGATAGCGGCGGCGGTATTCTGCGCGTTTTTTGCTCGCAATATCCGCCTCGCTTTTTCGCGCCAGCGTGCGTGGAATATGATAGTACCCGTTGCTGTCGCACTCACCGCCAACCGACTCCCAAAAAGCGTTGTAGTCAGAATGGATCACCTTGTTTTTATCGTGGTAGCGTTGACTGCGAAAGATATGCTGTTCATTGCTTACAGCCATAATTTTTTCAATATTCAACTGTTCGGCTAAACGGCAAATGGTTTCCATCACAATACGTTTTGGGAAAATTCCATGGCAGGACTTCGTCGCTTTTTGGATTGCTTCGTGCGGTAGTTGCGCATTGCCCTGCACACCGCCAATAAATAATGTCCTTTTCCCATTATATTCGCAGAACGTAAACGTCATTTTAGTTAGCACGTCTCCGTCACCATTGCGCACCTGAATGGTGGCTTCACCCTCTTTATCCAGTACCGGAAACATCATCATGGTGATGGTAAATATATCGCCGTCTTTACCTTCGGTTTGCGCCAGATGTAAGCCGTCATTGCTTAATAAGGCGTTAAATTCAGCGGGTAAGAATGCGTGGCGGATAAAATGGTAATGAAAACGCACCGCATCTAAACGCATTTTGCGGGAGAAGTTTGCCGCAAGATAAGGACGGTGCAAACGAACCGGCAGTCGGGGTTGACGGGCGAGCAGGGGGCCAAGATCCGGCCATTGGGCCAGTTCAGTCATCCATTCCTGAGTGAGGCGGGGTATCAATAATGAACGCCAGATAAACTTACGACGAAAGCTCCGTTTATCCCAGCAATGTGCGGGCCGTAAATGACCGCTGCACAGGCTGAAAAAAAGGCCAAAACGCGTGACTGGTTTGGTGGAAAGAAAAGTGCTTTCAGTTAGCTGGCTCATAATATAAATCCGATTGATACCTTTGTACTAATTTCAGCACAGCGGATCTTAACCATTCATCAATAACTCTGTTATTCTTGCGCTTTTCAACGGCGATTTATTTAACGTTGATGTTTAGCACTCCACTCTGGTGGGCGTATTGGGGGAATTGGGACATTTATGAAGCTCAAGGGAAAAATCAAAAAACGCTATTTTCTATTCGCCGTCATCCTTATTGTGGCGGTAATTGCACTTTGGCGAACGCTTAATGCACCTTTACCTCAGTATCAAACATTAATTGTTCGACCTGGCGATCTGCAACAAAGCGTACTGGCTACCGGTAAGCTGGATGCGCTGCGTAAAGTTGACGTCGGGGCGCAGGTCAGCGGGCAGTTAAAAACGCTGTCGGTCGCGATTGGCGATAAAGTAAAAAAAGATCAGTTGCTCGGTGTTATCGATCCTGAACAGGCGCAAAACCAAATCAAAGAGGTTGAAGCGACGCTGATGGAATTGCGTGCCCAGCGTTTACAAGCCGAAGCTGAGTGGAAGCTGGCGCGGGTCACTCTCTCCCGCCAACAACAGCTGGCGAAAACTCAGGCCGTTTCACAGCAGGATCTCGACACGGCGGCCACCGAAATGGCGGTCAAACAGGCGCAAATTGGCACAATTGACGCGCAAATTAAGCGTAATCAGGCCTCTCTCGATACGGCAAAAACCAACCTTGATTACACCCGCATCGTTGCGCCAATGGCTGGCGAAGTAACACAAATTACTACCCTGCAGGGGCAAACCGTTATTGCCGCCCAGCAGGCACCTAACATTCTGACCCTGGCCGATATGAGCACCATGCTGGTGAAAGCGCAGGTTTCTGAGGCTGATGTAATTCACCTGCATCCTGGGCAAAAGGCCTGGTTTACCGTGCTGGGCGATCCGCAAACACGCTATGAAGGTAAGCTCAAAGATGTTCTTCCGACGCCAGAAAAAGTGAATGATGCGATTTTCTACTATGCCCGCTTCGAAGTTCCCAACCCGAAAGGGATCCTGCGTCTGGATATGACCGCGCAGGTCCATATCCAGCTCACTGATGTCAAAAATGTCCTGACCATCCCGCTGTCGGCGCTGGGCGATCCTATTGGCAACAACCGCTATAACGTCAGACTACTGCGTAACGGCGAAACCCGCGAACGTGAAGTGGTTATCGGCGCGCGTAATGACACCGATGTGGAGATCGTGAAAGGGCTGGAAGAGGGGGATGAAGTCATTACCGGTGAGGGCAACGCTGGAGCTGCAAAATGACAGCATTGCTTGAGCTGAGCCATATCCGCCGCAGCTATCCGTCAGGTGAAGGCCAGGTTGAGGTGTTGAAGGACGTATCCTTGAGCATTCAGGCCGGGGAAATGGTGGCGATTGTCGGGGCGTCGGGTTCGGGTAAATCGACGCTGATGAACATTCTCGGCTGTCTGGATAAGCCAACCAGCGGTACGTATCGCGTTGCCGGACGCGATGTCTCTACGCTGGATAGCGATGCGCTAGCGCAACTCCGTCGTGAGCATTTTGGTTTTATCTTCCAGCGCTATCACCTGTTGTCGCATTTAACCGCCGCACAAAACGTTGAGGTACCCGCGGTCTACGCGGGCACTGAACGTAAGCAGCGCCTGGCGCGTGCGCAGGAATTACTCCAGCGGCTGGGGTTGGGTGACCGGGTTGACTATCAACCTTCCCAGCTTTCCGGTGGTCAGCAGCAGCGGGTCAGTATCGCGCGTGCGCTGATGAACGGAGGGCAGGTTATTCTTGCCGACGAACCCACCGGTGCACTGGATAGCCATTCCGGCGAAGAGGTGATGGCGATTTTGCATCAGCTGCGCGATCGCGGGCATACGGTAATTATCGTTACTCACGACAGCCAGGTCGCCGCGCAGGCCGAACGGGTCATTGAAATTCGTGACGGTGAGATTGTGCGCAATCCACCGCCACAGAAACCCTCTGGCGGACGCGATATTGCGGAGCCAACGGTGAAAACGGCATCCGGCTGGAGCCAGTTTGTCAGCGGTTTTCGTGAAGCGCTTACCATGGCCTGGCTGGCAATGGCCGCGAATAAAATGCGAACGCTACTGACCATGCTTGGGATCATTATCGGTATTGCTTCGGTGGTGTCGATCGTGGTGGTAGGCGATGCGGCTAAACAACTGGTACTGGCAGATATTCGCGCTATTGGTACTAACACCATTGATATCTATCCAGGCAAAGACTTCGGCGACGACGATCCGCAATATCAACAGGCGTTGAAGTATGACGATTTGACGGCGCTACAGAAGCAGCCCTGGGTCAGTTCAGTAACGCCTGCGGTGTCGAAGAACCTGCGGTTGCGCTATGGCAATATCGACGTTGCTGCCAGTGCTAATGGCGTTAGCGGCGACTATTTCAACGTCTATGGCATGACATTTAGCGAAGGGACCACCTTTAACGCCGAGCAACTGGCGGGGCGCGCTCAGGTGGTGGTGCTCGACAGCAATACCCGTCGTCAGTTGTTCCCCAATAAAGCGAAAGTTGTTGGCGAAGTCGTGCTGGTGGGGAATATGCCTGCCACGGTGATTGGTGTTGCAGAAGAGAAACAGTCGATGTTTGGCAGTAGCAAGATCCTGCGGGTCTGGCTGCCTTATAGCACTATGTCCGGGCGAATCATGGGACAGTCGTGGCTGAACTCGATCACCGTGCGGGTGAAGGATGGTTTTGACAGTGCCCAGGCCGAACAGCAACTGACCCGACTGTTGACGTTGCGCCACGGTAAGAAGGATTTCTTCACCTGGAATATGGACGGCATCTTGAAAACCGCCGAAAAGACCACACGTACATTACAACTCTTCCTGACGCTGGTGGCGGTGATTTCGCTGGTGGTCGGTGGGATTGGCGTGATGAATATTATGCTGGTTTCAGTAACCGAACGAACGCGTGAGATTGGTATTCGTATGGCGGTTGGCGCTCGCGCCAGTGACGTGCTGCAACAGTTCTTAATTGAAGCGGTGTTAGTGTGTCTGGTTGGCGGCGCGTTGGGCATTAGCCTGTCGATGCTGATCGCTTTTACGCTACAGCTATTTCTGCCGGGCTGGGAAATTGGATTCTCACCCGTCGCGCTGTTGACGGCGTTCCTGTGTTCGACTGCAACCGGTGTGTTGTTTGGCTGGTTACCGGCGCGGAATGCGGCACGTCTGGATCCAGTAGATGCTCTGGCGCGGGAATAATGCCACAGAGATAAAAATGCCAGCCGCAAGGGCTGGCATTTTGACTGCGGGATGTACACAATGAGACAGAAGAGCTATGCGACAGCTTCTGTTTCAATGACAGGCACGATGACACTGGCATGATTGCCTTTTGGCCCCTGGTGGACATCAAACTGGACAGACTGTCCGGCTTTTAGCGTTCTGTAACCATCCATCTGAATGGTGGAGTAATGGGCGAAAATATCTTCGCCGCCGCCTTCGGGGCAAATGAAACCAAACCCTTTGGCGTTGTTGAACCACTTAACAGTACCCGTTTCCATACTTCGACATCCTTCGTAAATCTTATATAAGTAAGATGGAATGAACCGGTGGCGGAGTGGGGGCTGTTCAAAACCTCGCCAACTCTCGAAACTACAATTTAGAGAAATCAGGCGGGGCGTCAAGCGCCATGCAGACGGAATAGGGTAAAAATGCATCAAAATTTGAAGCAGTTAACGCTATTGTCGGTTATGTGACAGATGTCGCGGATGGCACTAATAGATGATAGTTATCTAATACTTGAGGTAGATTGATTGTGCGCATAGGCTGCTTGTCAGCGGCAAGATTTTCTGCCGGAAACCGTAACTGAAGATGACGACTGACAATGGGTAAGACGAACGACTGGCTGGATTTCGATCTGCTGGCGGAAGACAAATTGCGCGACGCGCTAAAACCGCCATCTATGTATAAAGTGATATTAGTCAATGATGATTACACTCCGATGGAGTTTGTTATTGACGTGTTACAAAAATTCTTTTCTTATGATGTAGAACGTGCAACGCAACTGATGCTTGCAGTTCACTATCAAGGCAAAGCTATCTGCGGCGTGTTTACTGCCGAAGTGGCTGAAACCAAAGTAGCGATGGTGAACAAATATGCGAGGGAGAACGAGCATCCGTTGCTGTGTACGCTGGAAAAAGCCTGAATGCAGGCATAAACATTGGGGGAGGTGCCTATGCTCAATCAAGAACTGGAACTCAGTTTAAACATGGCTTTCGCCAGAGCGCGCGAGCACCGACATGAGTTTATGACCGTCGAGCACTTGTTACTGGCGTTGCTCAGTAACCCATCGGCCCGCGAAGCGCTGGAAGCGTGTTCTGTGGATCTGGTGGCGCTCCGTCAGGAACTCGAAGCCTTCATTGAACAGACCACACCTGTATTGCCTGCCAGTGAGGAAGAACGCGACACGCAGCCAACGTTGAGTTTTCAGCGTGTACTGCAACGCGCGGTCTTTCATGTTCAGTCCTCCGGGCGCAATGAAGTTACCGGCGCAAATGTGCTGGTCGCTATCTTCAGCGAGCAGGAATCTCAGGCGGCTTATCTGCTGCGTAAGCATGAAGTAAGTCGTCTTGATGTGGTGAATTTTATTTCTCATGGCACGCGCAAAGACGAACCCAGTCAGTCTTCTGACTCTGGGAATCAGCCAAATAACGAAGAGCAAGCTGGCGGGGAGGACCGTATGGAGAACTTCACGACTAACCTTAACCAGCTTGCCCGAGTGGGCGGAATTGATCCGCTCATTGGCCGGGACAAAGAGCTGGAGCGCGCCATTCAGGTACTGTGCCGTCGCAGAAAAAACAACCCGCTGCTGGTGGGAGAGTCTGGCGTCGGTAAAACCGCCATTGCCGAAGGCCTCGCCTGGCGTATCGTCCAGGGTGATGTGCCTGAAATCATGGCTGATTGCACCCTTTACTCCCTGGATATCGGCTCGCTGTTGGCTGGCACCAAATATCGCGGTGATTTTGAGAAACGCTTTAAGGCGCTGCTGAAACAGCTGGAACAGGATACTAACAGTATTCTGTTTATCGATGAGATCCACACCATTATCGGTGCGGGTGCGGCATCGGGCGGCCAGGTGGATGCGGCTAACCTGATCAAGCCGCTGCTCTCCAGCGGTAAGATCCGTGTGATAGGGTCCACAACCTATCAGGAATTCAGCAATATCTTTGAAAAGGACCGTGCGTTAGCGCGCCGTTTCCAGAAAATTGATGTCACTGAGCCATCGGTAGAAGAGACCGTACAGATAATCAACGGTCTGAAGCCAAAATACGAAGCGCACCATGATGTCCGCTATACCGCCAAAGCGGTGCGTGCAGCGGTCGAACTGGCGGTGAAATACATTAACGATCGTCATCTGCCGGATAAAGCGATCGACGTGATCGATGAGGCGGGCGCGCGTGCGCGTCTGATGCCGGTCAGCAAGCGCAAGAAAACCGTCAACGTGGCGGATATCGAGTCCGTTGTGGCCCGCATTGCGCGGATCCCGGAGAAGAGCGTTTCGCAGAGCGATCGCGACACGCTGAAAAACCTGGGCAACCGTCTGAAAATGCTGGTATTCGGACAGGATAAAGCCATTGAGGCGCTGACTGAAGCGATCAAAATGAGCCGTGCCGGTCTGGGACACGAGCATAAACCGGTTGGTTCGTTCTTGTTTGCCGGACCAACTGGCGTCGGTAAGACTGAAGTCACGGTGCAGTTGTCCAAAGCACTCGGCATTGAACTACTGCGTTTTGATATGTCCGAGTATATGGAACGCCACACCGTTAGCCGCCTGATTGGTGCGCCTCCGGGGTATGTCGGTTTCGACCAGGGCGGTTTGCTGACCGATGCTGTTATTAAGCATCCGCATGCGGTACTGCTGCTGGATGAAATCGAAAAAGCGCACCCGGATGTCTTTAACCTGCTGCTGCAAGTGATGGATAACGGTACGCTGACCGACAATAACGGGCGTAAAGCGGATTTCCGCAACGTGGTGCTGGTCATGACCACCAACGCTGGTGTGCGTGAAACTGAGCGTAAATCGATTGGGTTGATTCATCAGGACAACAGTACTGATGCGATGGGCGAAATCAAAAAAGTGTTTACGCCGGAATTCCGTAACCGTCTCGACAACATTATCTGGTTTGATCATCTCTCTACCGAGGTGATTCATCAGGTTGTTGATAAGTTTATCGTCGAGCTTCAGGTACAGCTGGATCAGAAAGGTGTCTCTCTGGAAGTGAGTCAGGAAGCGCGTGACTGGCTGGCAGAGAAAGGCTACGACCGCGCAATGGGCGCACGTCCAATGACGCGTGTGGTCCAGGATAACCTGAAAAAACCATTGGCTAACGAACTGCTGTTCGGTTCGCTGGTGGATGGTGGCCAGGTGACCGTTGCGCTGGATAAAGAGAAAAATGAGCTGACCTATGGCTTCCAGAGTGCGCAAAAGCACAAGCCAGAAGCCGCACATTAATCTTTAATCACCTAATCAGCCGGGCGTAATGCCCGGTTTTTTTTCGCCTGATAATCGTGATTTGAAATGGGATATTCGGGGAGTTTAAACGGCAGGCAAAAAATAAGCCTGCGTAAGGGAGATTACGCAGGCTAAGGAGGTGGTTCCTGGTACAGCTAGCATTTATGGGTTATGTTTTTCAGCGGAGGGGATAATACCCTTAATGAACGCAACGGTATGTGATCGATTTCTAAGAATCTTCCGAACGCTGAAAAATAACCGTAATTAACTACTTAGCATGCGGGTTGCGCGTGGACTCACCGGTAAAATTACGCATCAACAATGCATAATTCAGATCGATATCCTCTGGTACTGGCATCCACACGGTGTAACCATCGCCCGGCGCAACCGGCATGGCTTCGCCTTTCGCGTTTTCCATCTGCTCGAGGGTAAAGTTGATGTTGCCTTGTGGGGTCATCAGCTCCAGGCTGTCGCCGACGGTGAATTTGTTTTTCACCAGTACGGCTGCCAGTTCACCTTTACGTTCGCCGGTAAACTCGCCGACAAACTGCTGACGCTCGGAAACAGAGAAGCCGTATTCGTAGTTCTGATAGTCGTCATGCGTATGGCGGCGCAGGAACCCTTCGGTGTAACCACGATGCGCCAGACCTTCCAGCGTTTCGAGCAGTTGCGGGTCGAACGGTTTACCGGCTGCGGCATCATCAATGGCTTTACGATAGACCTGCGCGGTACGTGCACAGTAATAGTAAGACTTGGTGCGGCCTTCGATCTTCAGGGAATGCACGCCCATCTGCGTCAGGCGTTCAACGTGGGCTATGGCACGCAAATCCTTTGAGTTCATGATGTAAGTGCCATGTTCGTCTTCGAACGCGGTCATATACTCACCCGGACGCTGGGCTTCTTCAATCATAAAGACTTTGTCTGTCGGTGCGCCAATACCCAGCGTAGGCTCAACGTTTTGTACCGGAATAGGCTCGTACTTATGCACGATATTGCCCACCACGTCTTCTTTGCCTTCCTGCACGTTGTATTCCCAGCGGCAGGCATTGGTGCAGGTACCCTGGTTAGGGTCACGCTTGTTGATATAGCCAGAAAGCAGGCAACGGCCGGAGTAGGCCATACACAGCGCGCCGTGAACGAAGATCTCAAGCTCCATATCCGGCACCTGGGTGCGGATCTCTTCGATTTCTTCCAGCGACAGCTCGCGGGAGAGGATCACGCGGGTCAGCCCCATCTGCTTCCAGAATTTCACCGTCGCCCAGTTTACGGCGTTAGCCTGTACTGAAAGGTGAATATCCATGTCTGGGAAGTTTTCGCGCACCAGCATAATCAGTCCAGGGTCTGACATGATCAGTGCATCCGGCCCCATTTCCACCACCGGTTTCAGATCACGAATGAAGGTCTTCAGCTTGGCATTGTGTGGGGCAATGTTAACCACCACATAGAATTTTTTACCCAGTTCATGGGCTTCATTAATGCCGAGCTGCAGGTTTTCGTGGTTGAATTCGTTGTTGCGTACGCGCAGTGAGTAACGCGGTTGGCCCGCATATACTGCGTCTGCGCCATAGGCGAAAGCGTAACGCATGTTTTTCAGCGTTCCCGCCGGGGAAAGGAGTTCCGGTTTAAACATAATTTTCTCGTTCTGATGACAGGTCAGACTCGCCTCACTCAATGAGGCGGTTAGGGGAGTGCCCCCATATTAAGGGCGGGCATTGTAGCGCTGCGAGGAAGTCAGGTAAAGAAAAACGCCGGGCGACAGCGTTGTGTTACCCGGCTGGGCGAGTAATTATCAGGTCTTATTTTTTATCGTCTGACTGACACCATTGGTCTTAACTGAAGCAATACCGGTCTCGCGTGACTGTTCATTCGCATACAGTTGACTGCTACCAATAATCTGGTGGTTTGCAGCTTTCAGGTTGAAATGTAATTTGCCATTAGACGCTGTTTTTTTCTCATAACGCTCATCCAGAGGGCTGTTAGCCTGGACAGATGCGATCCCTTTTTCTGCAGCACCTTTTGTAGTGTAAAGCTCACTGGTAAGGATTATTTCCCCGTTCCCAGCTTTAAGAACAAAGCGGTACTGATCATCGCTACTCTTACTTAATTCAAACCAACCAGCCATATGAACTCCTTGATTAAAAGTTTTATATCAAACAGTTATTGACGACAGTATTGTCAGAAAGAGTATGAGCGATATTTGGATAGTTGCTAGTTACCAGGGCTCACGGAGCAGCGGAGCCCTGAAGGGCAGGAGAGTTTAAGCAATTCGGCAGGCGTCGGCTTCCCAGCGATACCCCACGCCATAGACCGCGCGGATAAACGACTGCTCGGCATCCAGCGACTCCAGCTTGCGTCGCAGGTTCTTAATATGGCTGTCGATGGTGCGGTCGGTAACGACGCGGTAGTCGTCATAGAGATGATTGAGCAACTGTTCACGGGAGAACACTTTTCCCGGCTCATGTGACAACGTTTTAAGTAAGCGGAATTCGGCGGGCGTTAAATCGAGCATCTTCCCACGCCAGGAGGCCTGAAAACGGCCTTCATCGACGATAAGCGGGCTGTCTGCATCCATTTGTTGCAGTTCGCGCTGCGGTTTGCAGCGGCGTAGAATTGTTTTCACGCGAGCCACGACTTCGCGCGGGCTGTAAGGTTTACAAATATAATCATCAGCACCGATCTCCAGCCCCAGCAGGCGATCAATCTCTTCGATTTTAGCGGTTACCATCATGATGGGGACTTCTGAGAAGCGGCGGATTTCCCGACACAGAGTCAGACCGTCGGTACCGGGCAGCATCAGATCCAACAAGATCAGATCGGGCGGCGTTTGGCGCACGTAAGGCAGAACCAGGTCGCCGTGGTTGATCAGCGTAGGGGCATAGCTCGCTGCTCGCAGATAGTCGATCAGCAGTTGCCCCAACTTAGGCTCATCTTCCACGATCAGAATACGCGGTGTGTTTTCATCAATGGGTAACTCAGTCATACATCTCTCTGTAAATCGCGTTCCAGCGGTAACTCTACTGTAATGCTAACCCCACCAAAAGGCGAATGGGCGGCACGAATCAGACCATTATGCGCTTGTACGATATTGACGCAAATCGCCAGCCCCAACCCGGAACCTCCACTGGCGCGGTTGCGCGAGCCTTCGGTGCGATAAAATCGTTCAAACAGCTTCTGTAACTGCTCGTCACTTACGCCGGGAGCGGAATCTGCGAAGGTTAATAACACCATGCGTTCGCGTTGTTCGGCGCTGATATGCAACCCGCCACCGCTATCGGTGTAGCGCAGACTGTTTTCCAGCAGGTTGTTGAACAGCTGCATCAGACGATCCCTGTCACCAAATACCGTCATGCTGTCGGGGAGCGAAAGCTGTATGGTCAATCCACGGCTGGCGAAGCGTTCACGAAATGCGCCGCTTGCCACTTCCAATAGGGGGATGAGGTCCAGCGATGTTTTCTGGTAGGCCAGCGCGCCTTCATCTGACATGGAGAGCTGATGAAGGTCGTCAACCAGTTTGGTGAGCGTACCGACTTCAGCCTGCAACGAGGCAACGGAGTCAGGGGTAAACTGGCGGACACCATCCTGAATGGCCTCCAGTTCACCGCGCAACACCGCCAACGGCGTACGCAGTTCGTGAGAAATATCGGCCATAAAGTCACGACGCATCTGCTGGTTTTTTTCCAGTGTACTGGCGAGCTGGTTGAAGTCCTGCGCCAGCTTGCCCAGCTCATCCGTACTGGTTGGCGTAACGCGAGTGGTGAAATCGCCCGCCGCCAGTTTGTGCGTGCCTTCCACCAACCGCTTAACCGGGGCCAGCAGGCTGCGCGCCAGCGTAAACGTCGCCAGCGCGGCCAGGATCGTGGAGAGCGCAACGATAAGCCAACTGGATCGTCTTTGCTGCATGTCGAAATTGATATCCGTATTCCGCGTTAAACGTTCCACGGGAGAGGCGATCACGGCGCCCACTTCGCTACCGTTAACGCGTATGGGATGGCGCATGCCGTCGCGAGGAACTGGGCCGCGCGGGCCGACCAGCACACGGGCATTTTGGTCGACAACCCAAAACTGTGTTCGCCAGCCGTGCGGCGGCATGCCTGGGCCCGGTTTATCATCGTCGTTGTCGTGTTCAAAAGAGCGCAGGATCTGGAAAACAAAACGATCGTTATTGCGTAAGAATCGCCAGTTGCCGTGCTGCTCGTACTGCTCGCTTAATGCGTCGCTGAGCATTTGCAGCCGTTGCTCGTTGCCGTGCTTGATATAGTCAATAAAACCACGTTCGAAGCTAATGCGTACGGCCCAGTGCATGCTGATCAGCAACACAATGCAGGTGGCGAAAATCGCCAGAAACAGTTTGCCGGTGATACCGGGCTGCCAGAACTTCATCAGGTGCTCCTTTTGCGCCGTGAAATCACCGCGTTGGTTTGCGTGTCGTTCGGCACGCGGGCAAAAATAATGGCGGGCAGCGCAATAATGAAGGCGATGCACAGCCAGGTATACATAAAGACGGTATGCGTACTTCCGCTGTCGATGGCGATATGCTGTTGGCCGAACATGCCCAGCAGCAGGCCTGCGATGGTCACACCAATACTCATCGATAGCTGCATGATCATCGACAGCAGGCTATTGCCGCTGCTGGCGAGAGCGTCAGGCAGGTCTTTTAACGTCAGGGTGTTCATGGAGGAAAAGCGCGTTGAGTTGACCATTCCCTGTAAAAACAGCACGAAGGGCAGGGCGTAATACCAGCCCAGCAGTGCCGTGGTCATTAGCAACAGACTGACCAGCGACAGGCCAAGCGTAGTGGTAATCAGCACACGACGGTAACCAAAGCGGTTAACGACCTGTACCACAATGCGCTTCATGCCCATACTGCCCAGCACCATCGGGATCATCATCAGCCCGGCATGAAAAGGTGAAAAACCGAGGCCAATCTGTAAAAACACCGGCGTCATAAACGGTAACATGCCGCTGCCGATGCGTCCGGCAAAACTGCCGAACAGACCTAGCGAGAAGGTTGGTGTGCGAAACAGATTTAGGCTGAACAGCGCACGCGGATTACGATGGGCGTGTTTCAGATACAGCGCAATAGCCAACACCCCGCAGATAACCAACGCCGCCAGCGTGATACTGGAGAGGCCGGTTCCTTTGCTGCCATCGAGCGCCAGCGTCAGTACCGCCATGCCGACCGCCAGCATCGCGAACCCTGAGAGGTCGAAACGTCGGGTTTGCATGGTGTAGTTGGGCATCAGCATTAACGTCGCTATCGCGCCGACAATGCCTACCGGAATGTTAATCAAAAATATCCAGTGCCAGGAGACGTATTCAACCAGAATTCCGCCTAACGCCGGGCCCAGAAGCGGGCCGATTTGACCGGGTAAAGTGACAAACGTCATCGCCGCCATATATTGCTCACGCGGGACGATTTTCATCACCGTTAGCCTGCCGACCGGCACCATCATCGCACCGCCAACGCCTTGTAAGACGCGCGCCATCACCAGCTCGTTGAGGGTGCTCGACCCGGCACAAAACAGCGAGCCTAGCGTAAACAGGATGATGGCGGTGAAGAAGATATTACGCACGCCAACTTTGTCCGCCAGCCATCCGCTGGCGGGCAGCATCACGGCAACAGTTAAAACATATGACACAATGACCATATGCATGTGTAACGGGCTTTCCCCGAGGCTTGCCGCCATCGAGGGAAGCGCGGTGTTAACGATGGTGGTATCCAGCGACTGCATAAAAAAGCCAAATGCCACAATCCAAAGTTGCCAGCGGGTGCTGTCGGGAAGTTCTGTCATAACTCTGCTACCGGTTTGCTGTTTTTACGCGAAAAACGCAGACGCAGGCGGTCGAAAAAGAGATAGACCACGGGCGTGGTGTACAGCGTCAGGAGCTGGCTCACGACCAGCCCACCGACAATGGTTATCCCCAAAGGCTGACGCAGTTCAGAGCCATCCCCTGCGGATAACACCAACGGCAACGCGCCAAACAACGCCGCCAGCGTGGTCATCATTATTGGGCGAAAGCGCAACAGGCAGGCCTGAAAAATAGCTTCTTCCGGCTGTAGCTTGCCGTTTCTCTGCGCTTCCAGCGCAAAATCGACCATCATGATGGCGTTTTTCTTCACAATGCCAATTAATAGCATGATCCCTATCAGGGCGATTAGGCTGAATGGGGCATTGAACAGCTCCAGCGCCAGCAACGCCCCGACGCCAGCCGAAGGTAGCGTGGAGAGAATAGTCAGCGGATGGACATAGCTTTCATACAGCATACCCAGCACGATATAGACCGTGGCGATGGCGGCGATAATCAGGATCACCTGCGAATTCATGGTGTCCTGAAATACCTGCGCGGTACCGGCAAAGCTACCGCGAACCGTGGAAGGGACGCCGAGCTGGGTCATGGTTCTGTTGATGGCCTCTGTCGCTTCTGACAGTGAAGAACCTGTCGGCAGGTTAAACGACACGGTTGAGGCGGCAGACAAGCCCTGATGGTTCACAGACAGTGGCGCATTCGCCGGCTGCCATTTAGCAAAGTACGATAACGGGATCGCTTTACCGTCATTGTTGATGACGAACATTTTGTCCAGTGCGCTGATGTCCTGGGTGTAACGTCGATCGACCTCCATCACCACTTTGTACTGGTTCATCGGTTGATAAATTGTCGAAATCTGCCGTTGTCCGAAAGCGTTATTCAACAGGCTGTTGGCGGCGGCAACATCGATTCCCAGACGCGACATGGTGTCGCGATCGTAAATCAGATTCATCTCCGCGCCATTGTCCTGCTGATCGGAGTTGACGTCTGCCAGTTGGGGCAGGGCGGCAAGCGCCTTACGGATCTTCGGTTCCCACTCACGCAGCGCCGCGAGATCGTCGGACAGCAATGTGTATTGATAGCTGGCGTTGGCCTGGCGTCCGCCAACGCGAATATCTTGCACCGCCATTAAAAACAGATTCGCACCTGGCTCTTTTGAAAGCGCGACGCGCAGGCGGTCGATCACCTGCTGAGCCGTTTCATGGCGCTCATCACGTGGCTTGAGGGTAATAAACATCATCCCGCTGTTGACCCGCGAACCACCGGTAAAACCGGTGACGTTATTCACCGCCGGGTCGTCGCGGATGATCTGCATAAAGTCCTGCAGTTTGCCGCGCATCGCCTGAAATGAGATGCTCTGGTCGGCCTGGATCCCACCCATCAATACGCCGGTATCCTGCTCCGGGAAGAAGGTTTTGGGGATGGAAATATAAAGCCAGATATTCAGCGCGATGGTGCCAAGTAACACCACGCCTACCAGCCGCGTATGGCGTAGCACCCATTTAAGCGAGGTGCCGTAACTCTGTTGCAGCGCCACTAGCACGCGACCAAATCCCCGCTTACGCGTTTGTTCGCGCGGGGCGCTGGATTTGAGCATCCAGCCACACATCATTGGCGTTAATGTCAGTGACACCAGCAGGGAAATGCCGATTGCCACCGACAGCGTGACGGCAAATTCGCGCAGCAATCGCCCCGGCAGACCGCCCATCAGCAACAGCGGTAGGAATACCGCGACCAGCGACAGGCTCATTGAGAGAACCGTAAAGCCCACCTCGCGCGTGCCCTGTAGCGCGGCCTGAAGGGGTTTCATTCCCGCCTCGAGGTGGCGGGCTATGTTTTCCAGTACCACGATGGCGTCATCGACGACAAAACCCGTGGCAATGGTTAGCGCCATTAACGACAGGTTGTTCAGGCTGAATCCGCACAAATACATGGCGGCAAATGTGCCGATTAGCGAGACCGGAACCGCGACGGCGGGGATGAGTGTTGCACGTCCGGAACGCAGAAAGACAAAGACCACCAGGATAACCAGCGCCACGGAGATAATCAGCGTCTGTTCGACTTCTTCCAGCGAGGCGCGAATAGTCGGCGAGCGGTCCTGGGCGATTTGCAGATCGATGGCGGCCGGGACCAGCGTTTGTAACTCCGGCAATTTGGCGCGAATGCTGTCTACCGTCTGAATGATATTGGCTTCCGGTAGCTTGCGGATCATCAGCAGAATGGCCGGTTTGGCATTGGTCATCCCTGCGTTGCGTACGTCCTGCACCGAGTCGGTTACAGACGCAACGTCGCCCAGTCGCACCGCCGCGCCGTTATTGTAGTGGATGATAATCGGCTGGTATTCGGCGGCGGTTTTCAGCTCATCGTTGGTTTGAACCTGCCAGCGGTGAGTATCATTCTCGATAGCACCCTGCGGCTTACGCACGTTGGCGTTGTCAATTGCGCTACGCACGTCATCCAGCGACACACCCTGGTTAAACAGCGCCTGCGGATTAAGCCCTACACGCACGGCAGGCAGAGAGCTGCCTCCAACGTCCACGTCGCCCACGCCGTCGATTTGTGCGATGGTCTGCGCCAGTTGTGTTGATGCGAAATCGTACAATTCACCTTGCGAGTACGTGTCCGACGTTAGCGTCAGGATCATGATTGGCGCATCGGAAGGGTTGGCTTTGCGATACGTTGGTCGGCTCGGCATCCCGCTGGGTAGCAGACTTTGCGCGGCGTTAATTGCGGCCTGAACGTCCCGCGCCGCGCCATTGATGTCACGGTCGAATTTGAATTCGAGAATAATACGCGTACTGCCAAGTGAACTGCTCGAAGTCATTTCGTTCACGCCCGCAATGCGCCCCAGCGAGCGCTCCAGCGGAGTTGCGACCGAGGACGCCATCGTTTCGGGTGAGGCACCCGGTAACGATGCGCTGACCATGATCACCGGAAAATCCACCTGCGGTAGCGGAGCGACCGGCAGCAGACGAAATCCGAGTATGCCGCACAGGGTGATGGCCACCGAAATAAGAATGGTCGCCACCGGACGATGAATGAAAAGCGCGAAAAATTTCATTTACGCTTCCTCTTCCTGACGCGGGAAGCGGCTTTTCACGTACAACGAGAGACGGTCAAACAGCAGATAAATCACCGGGGTGGTAAACAGGGTTAATACCTGACTCACCAGCAGCCCACCGACCATGCCAATACCTAATGGACGACGTAACTCTGCGCCCACTCCGGTACTCAACATCAGCGGCAACGCGCCGAGCAGTGCCGCCAGAGTAGTCATCAGGATCGGGCGAAAACGCAGCAGACAAGCCTGGAAAATGGCATCGCGTGGTGACATTCCCTGTTCGCGCTCCGCGGCAAGGGCAAAGTCGATCATCATGATGGCGTTTTTCTTGACGATACCGATGAGCAAAATAATGCCGATAATCGCGATGACGTCCAGTTCGCTCCCGGCAATTATTAACGCCAGGAGCGCCCCGACGCCCGCCGTCGGCAACGTGGAGAGAATAGTAATTGGGTGAATAAAGCTCTCATACAGCACGCCGAGGACGATATACATCGCGACAACCGCAGCCACAATCAACCAGATGGTATTTCCCAGCGCGGCCTGGAAGGCGAGCGTGCTGCCCTGGAACTGGGTGGTAATATTTGCGGGCAGGTTAAGCGTTTTTTCTGCATCCAGAATCGCCTGTACCGCATCACCCAGCGACCACTCGTCTGGCACGTTGAACGAGATGGTGGTGACCGGGAACTGATCGAGGTGGTTAATCGACAGCGGGGCAAAACGCTGTTCAATACTGGCGATCGCGCTGAGCGGTACTATGCCGCCGTCGCTACTGGTCAGACGTATTGTATCCAGTGCCGCAAGCCCCGGCGTATTGTTGGTGTCATGTTCTAACACCACGCGATACTGATTGGCCTGGGTGTAGATGGTTGAAATCAGTCGCTGGCCGAAGGCGTTGTACAGAGCGTTATCGACATCTGACATGCTGATGCCCAAACGGCTGGCGCTGTCGCGATTGACGTTCACATATGCTACCAGCCCTTTGTCCTGCCAGTCGCTACTGACATCGGACAGTTGCGGTAGCTGATTTAGTTTTGCTATCAGCTGTGGAACCCAGGTGCTGAGGGCATCAAGGGATGTCGCTTGGAGCGTGAACTGATATTGCGTCCGGCTGACCTGAGTATCAATCGTCAGGTCCTGAGTGGGCTGAAGATAAAGGTCAACGCCGGGAACTCTGTCAACCGCGTCCTGTAGGCGCGCAATCACTTTCTGCACCCGATCGTCACGTTCATCCAGCGGCTTAAGGTTGATTTGTAAGCGCGCGCTGTTCAATGCCGTATTAGTGCCGTCCACACCGACAAAAGCGGTCAGGCTTTCTACCGCCGGATCTTTCAGGATGACATCTGAAACCTGACGCTGGCGCTGGGCCATGCTGGCAAATGAGCTGGACTGCGGCGCCTGCAGCGTGCCCTGGATGATGCCGTTATCCTGGATCGGAAAGAAGCCTTTGGGGATAAAGACCCATAGCATAACGCTCAGCACCAGCGTGCCGAGTGCAACGCCCAGCGTGAGCCACGGATGGTTGAGCACTTTCGCCAGCCAGTGGCCGTACCCGGCAATGACGCGATCAAACATTCGCTCTGAGGCACGGGAGAAGCGGTTTTGCTTACGCAATGAGGCCTGATTCAGCATACGGGCGCACATCATCGGCGTAAGAGTGAGCGAGACAACAGCGGAAATCAGAATCGCCACGGCCAGCGTCACAGCGAACTCCCGGAACAATCGGCCTACGATATCACCCATAAACAGCAGTGGGATCAGTACGGCGATCAGTGAAAATGTCAGAGAGATGATGGTAAAACCAATCTCGCCCGCGCCCTTCAGGGCCGCAGTCAGCGGTTTTTCGCCTTTTTCGATATAGCGTGAAATATTCTCGATAACCACGATAGCGTCATCCACCACAAAACCTGTCGCAATGGTTAGCGCCATGAGGGTCAGGTTGTTGATGGAGAAATCGAGGAATACCATCACCGCGAAGGTGCCGATTAACGATAACGGTACGGCGACCGCAGGAATAATGGTTGCCGGAATATTGCGTAAAAACAGGTAGATAATCATGACTACCAGCGCAATCGCCAGCATCAATTCAAATTGGGTATCCGCTACGGACGCACGGATATTGGTCGTACGATCGGAAAGTACGCTGACCTTAACCGATTTAGGCAGGCTCTCGGTGAGCTGCGGCAGCATCTGGCGGATACTGTCTGCCGTGGAGATGATGTTCGCGCCAGGTTGGCGCTGAACATTCATCACTATAGCTTGTTGCTTATTGGCCCATGCGCCCAGCCAGCTGTTTTCGGCCCCTTGTTCTACGGTGGCGACATCGCCCAGACGAACCGGCGCCCCGTTTTTATAGGCAACAATGAGCTGACGATATTCATCCGCAGACTGCATCTGGTCGTTAGCTGAGAGCGTGACGGCACGCGTTGGGCCATCAAGACTCCCTTTTGCCGAATTGACGTTTGCACCGGTAATGGCCGTACGGATGGTTTCGCTGGTCAGACCGAGTGCGGCAATGGCCTGAGCGTTAAGTTTCACGCGGACCGCCGGACGTTGCCCACCGGAAAGTGTTACCAGGCCCACGCCGGAAACCTGAGAGATTTTCTGCGCGACGCGGGTTTCGACCATATCTTCCACCTGCGTCATCGGCATGGCGCTGGATGTGACCGCCAGCGTCATGATCGGCGGATCTGCCGGGTTTACCTTGCTGTATACCGGAGGGTTAGGGAGATCGCTGGGTAATAAATTGGTGGCGGCGTTAATCGCGGCCTGAACTTCCTGCTCGGCAACATCCAACGGGAGCGTCAGTTGAAACTGTAACGTAACGACCGATGCGCCACCGGAGCTTTGTGATGACATCTGTTTTAAGCCAGACATCTGTCCAAACTGACGTTCAAGCGGTGCGGTGACCGCCGAGGTCATGACGTCCGGGCTGGCGCCTGGGTAGAGCGTAACGACCTGAATCGTGGGGTAATCCACTTCAGGTAAGGCGGCGATTGGCAGGAAGCGATAACCGATAATTCCGGCAAGCAAAATCGCGACCATCAGCAGCGTGGTGGCGACGGGGCGCAGAATAAACAGGCGCGATGGTCCGCCTGTGTTGTCCGGAGGTAACACCTGCATCAGGAGTTGGCTCCTTTTTTGCCGTATCCGCGTGGAGCAGTTTTCTCGTCGGAAACAGAGGCGTCGTGCGCCTCAACGACTTCGACTTTTGCGCCTTCCGTCAGACGATCAATACCGTCGGTCACGACCCGATCGCCCGCAGACAACCCGGCAGTAATCACCACTTTTTGGCTATCCTGAATTCCCGGTTTAACCAGGTGTTTGCTCACTTTGTTATCGCTGTTCAGTACCCAGACAAAGTGGCCTTCGTTACCCATTTGCAGGGCGGCAGTTGGGATCACAACGGCATTTTGTTGTGTGTCGACCAGCATGCGGGCGTTAACGAACTGGTTAGGGAATAAAGCATCATCCTGATTGTTAAAACGAGCCTTAACTTTGATTGTTCCGGTGGTGGCATCAATTTGATTGTCGAGACTGAGCAGGACGCCTTCGCTCAGCTTTTGCGAATTGGTTCGGTCCCAGGCTTCGACCTTCAGCGGGCTCCCCGATTTTTGCGCCTGCAACACGGTAGCAATGTCGTTTTCAGGCAAAGTAAATATCAGGTCGATGGGATGCGTTTGCGTAATGACGACAATTCCGGTGGTATCGCCACTGGAAATTTGGTTACCGACATCGACCTGCTTCAGGCCGACACGACCATCGACAGGCGCGGTTATCCGGCTCCAGTCGAGCTGCAACTGAGCGCTGGCGACACTGGCTTCATCCGCTTTTATTGTGCCTAACGTCTCGTTGACCAGCGCCTGCTGGGCATCCAGCTCCTGGCGGGAGACCAGATTGGTTTTAACCAACTGTTGATAGCGGGCAAGATCGCGACGGGCATTCGCCAGCGTGGCTTTATCTTTTGCCAGTTGTCCCTGCGCCTGAGCCAGAGCAACTTTGAACTGGCTGGGATCTATCTCTGCCAGCAGGTCGCCGGCTTTAACCTGTTGTCCTTCCTCAAAGTGTAAGGCGATGAGTTGACCATCCACCCGACTACGCACCGTGGCGGTATTTGCGGCAGTAACGGTCCCCAGCCCTGTCAGATAGCGTGGCACGGCTTCCTCGGTGGCGGTGGCAGCCTGCACGGGAGCCAACGGTCCGGAGCGCATTCCACGCCGTCCTGACCCCGCAGTGTGCTGCGCGGGTTTGGTCGCGCCCGGTGCGGTTCCCTGGGATGCGCTGCGGCTTTGCCAGAACCAGATGGCGGCGACGGCGGCCACGACGATCACGATTGCTATCACCCAGCGGGATTTATTACTGCCTTTCATTGTTATGAGTTTCTCATCCTGAAACGATTCGCGGAATGATACTAGTTTAGCCAGTGAACAAGGGAGAAAAATGGAGGAATTATGAAACACTGTCGGGATTCGTCTGAATGCTGACGCGGCTTTGCGAGGCGTTACGCAACAATCGGTGGTGAAGATAGCGAATACGCAATCGTGCGATAGAGTGCTGACAAGGCAAAAAGGAGGAAAGTCAGAGATTTCAGCAGGACGCTGGAACGGGAAAGCCCTCCCGAGGAAGGGGCCAAAATAAGGAAAGGGTTATGATGAAGCAGGTCATCATACTGGTGATACTCTTAGTCATTAGCTTCGCGGCTTACTAAGACACCAGGGGGAGGGGAAACCCTCCCTAACCCTCACTCCTGAAAATAAGCCACAGCAAGGATGATGTCAATACGCACACTTTTCAGCATGCGAGCGGCTTAGCGGAAAACAACGTCAGCCCAGCGGGCCAGTCCGGCGGTGACAGAACCGAAGTCATCGCCACCCGCGATAGGGATCCCGGGAAGCTGCTGGGCGAGGGCTTTTTTAATCAGCGGCGAACGCGCGCTGCCGCCGGTCAGATAAATCACGTCCGGTTTTTCCTGTGCGTTGTCCAGCGCCAGCTGGACCTGCTCCAGAATACGCGCCAGGGGCTGATTGAGCGCAGCTTCCAGTCCGTGTTGATTGATATCGGTTGCCAGCGTGTCGCTGATAAACGGTATCGCCGCCGTTACAATGGTCTGGTCGGAAAGTGCGATTTTGCTCTCTTCTGCACTGCGCACCAGGCGATAGCTCAGACGCTCGCGCCAGACTTTAAGCAGCAGAGCGACTTTATCAGCTTCTCTTGCGTCGCGGACAAGATCGTTGAGCAATCTACCGTTGGCGCTGCTGTAGAAATCACTTTGCGCGGGAACGTCGTTGATTGCGACCGCGTTCCACCAGGGGAGAATCGGTAAGGCGATACCTTTTTCAGTCTCACCGCCCATACCCAGCAGCGGCATCAGGTGTTTAAACGCCAGCGCGATATCCAGATCGTTCCCGCCTACGCGGCAGCCACTGTGTCCCAGCAGGCTGTTTTCGCGATCGGCGCGCTGATGCCATTGCGGCCCCATCAGCAGCATTGAACAGTCGGTCGTACCCCCGCCGATATCCACCACCAACACGCGTTTTTCTTCCTGCAGCGTCGCTTCGTAATCCAGTCCCGCCGCTACCGGCTCGTACTGGAAGACGACATCCTGAAAACCGGCGCGTTTGGCCGCACGTTCAAGAATACCCTGCGCCTGGGTGTTGGCGTCATCGCCACCTAATCCCTGGAAGTTGATGGGCCGACCAATCACGGCCTGAGTGATAGCTTCCGGCAGTTGGCTTTGCGCCTGGTTGCGAATGTGCAGCATCATTGCACAGACCAGATCTTCAAACAGCGCAACCTGCTGCGGCTTCAGACCGCTGGCGCCCAAAAATGATTTTGGCGATTTAACGAAGTACACCTCTTCCGGGTCTTCAATATACTGACCCAGCGATGCCAGACCGAACTGTACGCTGTTGGCGTTAACGTCGATGTCTTCTTCGCGGTTGTAGCGCATCGCACGGCGAAGCAGCGCCTGCGTTTCATCGTCCGTAGTTGGGATGTCATGATGGCGATACAGCCACTCGCTAACCGCTTCGCGCGTTGGTGCGCACAGCATTGAGGGTAGCAGCGTGCTGTTATTTTCCATTTTGAGCAGGTGGGGCTGCCCATCACGCATAACGGCCACTGAACAGTTTGCCGTACCGTAGTCAAAACCAATAAACACCGTAAAAATCCCCATGCCAGTGAAGAAGGGGCGTGACTTTAACGAATAGTTGACGCCCCGACAACTGGAATATGAAAGCAAGGCGTACTGATTGAATACCGTTTATGCTGTAGGTTTGCGTAAAAAGGAAAACTGAATGTTCACGCTGAGCTGGCAACCACCTTATGACTGGCCCTGGATGCTGGGATTTCTTGCCGCCCGTGCGGTTGAAGGTGTCGAAACCGTAGAGGAACTGAGCTATGTCAGAAGCCTGTCCGTAGGGGAGCATCGTGGTCTGGTGCGCGTTGTCCCGGATCTGCACGCCAACGTGCTACACGTGACGTTGAGCACAGGGTTACAGCCGGTCGCCTCCGAGTGCCTGGCAAAAATAACGCGCTTGTTCGATCTTGGCTGTTGTCCGCAGCAAATTATCGCCGCGCTGGGTAGCCTCGGTGCGGCGCGTCCGGGACTGCGCCTGCCGGGATGTGTCGATGCGTTTGAGCAAGGGGGGCGGGCGATTTTAGGGCAGTTAGTCAGCGTATTGATGGCCGCGAAACTGACGGCGAAAGTGGCGCACGCTTACGGGGAAGCGCTGGAGGATGCGCCCGAGTATGTGTGTTTTCCTACGCCGGAAGCGCTTGCCAATGCCGATCCACTGCACCTGAAAGCGTTAGGAATGCCGCTCAAACGCGCTGAAGCGTTGATTCACCTGGCTCATGCAACCCTTGAAGGAACGCTCGCGACAACAGCCCCTGCCGATATCGAACAAGGCGTTAAGCAGCTACAAACGTTTCCCGGGATAGGGCGCTGGACCGCCAACTACTTTGCACTGCGCGGCTGGCAGGCGAAAGATGTTTTTCTGCCGGATGATTATCTGATTAAGCAGCGTTTTCCCGGCATGACACCGGCCCAGATCCGACGTTATGCAGAGCGCTGGAAACCCTGGCGCTCCTATGCGTTATTACATATCTGGTATACGGATGGCTGGCAGCCGTCAGTTGATGGCGAAATTACTGGTATTCAGTAACAGGTCCAGCGGTTGGGCGTCGGCAATGATATCGCCATAAATCATATCAATCCCGATGCCAGAAAGCGCATCCATGATCAGCGGCAACTGCACCGGGCCGGCGATGGTTTTAATGTCCAGACGCTGAGCATGGCCCTGGATAATGGACACCCACATTTCGTCAATCAAGTTACCGTGGACGCTGGCGCTTAGCTCGCTGTCGAGCAGCAGGTAATCGACAATGCGATATTTCAGGTTGTCAAAGAGCTCTAAATCGCGACCAACCTGACTTAATACAATTCGACAACCGTACTGACGCAGTCGATGCAGGGCGGATATAGCCTGCGTTGGGTTGGTTTTGAAGACGCTTGCCGGAACGGTCAGATGCAGCAATCGCGGCGGTAGTGGACTGCGTTGCAAGTGCTCCAGCAACTCATCGATAAGTTCTGTGTTGAGCAGGCCGACGGCGGAAAGGGGCAGGGCAATACTGAGGCCCTTACTGGCTACTGCTTGGGCAGAGTTCTGGAAGAACTCGCTAAATACCCGACGGTCAAGCGCCTTGCTTAACGCGGGATCGACCAGCCCGGCGCGGAAGGCTTGCTCCTCAATGACTTCACCCTCAGCGGTGCCTAAGCGAAGCGAGAGAAGCCAGAAGCTAAACGTCTCCGGTATACGCGGGGAAGCCACACCTCTGGCGATCATCAGCATTGGGTTGTGCATAATGGTGTGTCTTTGTTCATCCAATGTCAGTTGACTACGCGCGGCATGGGCCTGGCTTTGCTGAGGTTCATAGACACAGACTCGCCCACGGCCGCTGTTTTTCGCCGCGTAGCAGGCGATATCGGCCTGAGACATCACATCGGTCGCGACATGGTTTTTCTCATCAATGAGCGTAATCCCCGCACTGGCGCCAATGCGGTGTAACCGGCCCTCCCACATAAAGTGGTAATCGTTGATGGCGCTGATGATGCGACCTGAGATAAAGCGGGCGCTTTCGATATTACAATCCGGTAGCAACAGACCAAACTCGTCGCCGCCCAGGCGTGCCAGCATATCGCTGGATCGCAACATGCTGAGCATAAGTGCAGAGAGTTCACGCAGCAGAGCATCGCCGGCGGCATGACCCGCGCTGTCGTTCACCGCTTTAAAACGATCCAAATCGATAAAAACCAGTACATGGCTCTGGTGCGTGTCGTGTACCGAATGCAGCAATTGTTTTAGATGGTTTTCGAAGCTGACCCGGTTTGCCAACTGGGTCAGGTCATCATGCGAGGCGCTGTAGCTAAGCTGGCGGAGCATCTTCCGCGACTCTGTGACGTCCTGAATAACCAACACCGAGCCAATGCTGCCGCCGTCGAGGGTGCTGAGGGGCGTGATGCTGTACTGAATGTCATAACTGTTGCCGTTACGACAATGCAGGACCACTTCCTGTTCGATTGCCGTACGCGACATGTCAGCACTGTAGATATTTTCCATCAGCGGACCGTTCTCGCCAAAAGTAATATGTAGTACCGTCAATAGCGGAATGCCGATGGCACTGTCCTGCTGCCAGCCGCTCATTTTCTCAGCGACCGGATTCATAAAGGTCACGTTCATCTCGACATCAATACAAATCACCGCTTCGCCGATTGAATCCAGCGTAATGTGAAGGCGCTCTTTTTCCTGATACAGCGCTTCGTTAAGCTGCTTGACTTCGGTCATATCCATATTGATACCAAGTAAGCGTTCAACTTCACCGTCTTTATTCAGTACCCGGTTGGCCAACGAGCGGATATGGCGTATGCCATCTTTTACCGCGATACGAAACTCAAGCTTAAACGGAGCCCGTGCGGCCAGTGAATCACGAATTACATTTTCGGCGTACTCACGATCTTCGGGTACCACGCACTCATACCAGACTTGCCAACTGGGCTTGATATGCGCAGGAACTTCGTAGAGATCGAACATCCGTTTATCCCAGCTGATCACGTCAGGCTGGAGTTCCCATTCCCAGATCCCAATCCCCCCGGCTTCATTGGCGAGGGTAATGCGCTCCATCAACCGTTTGTTAATCCACTCGGTATGCTTCAGGTCGTTAATGTCCTCAACCTGCGCGATAAAATAGAGTGGGGTATTGTCGCTATGACGCACCAACGAAACGGCCAGCAACGCCCAGACGACGTCGCCCGAACGGGTGTAATAGCGTTTTTCCATGGAGTAGCTGTTGATTTCCCCGCGCGCCAGCATATCTAACTGCTCGAGATCATTATTCAGATCTTCCGGCCAGGTTAATTGCTGGAAGGTTAGCGAACGTAGCTCATCCTGGCTGTAGCCCAGAAACTGGCACAACGCTTTATTCGCCTGGAGCCATTGCCCCTCGGTCCCCACCAGCGCCATACCAATCGCGGAATATTCCATGGCATTGCGAAAGCGCGATTCGCTTTCAGAGATATGTTTGCGTTCGGCCCGAAACGCGTACATCACCATCGTCATCATATTGGCCGGCAGCAGGATCATCAAAAACGGCAGCCAAGGCAGGCTGGTCGTCAAGTTGGGTTTTGGGATGTAGAGCAGCGAAGGGTCGGCGGCCAACATCATCGAGACCATCATCACGGTGCTGAGGAAAATTAAAAATGCCTCCATTCGCGGCAGACGAACAGCGCTCCACATCAACAGGACGATAACGCAGGTAAAAGGCCATGGAAGATACATCATGGACAGCCAACTGAGCGTCAAGGTCACCAGAAGTGTGATGACGGTTTCAAGCAGTAACCGTGGGTCGCGGTGGCGGAGCAGATAATGGGGCTTAAACAGCAAACCTAACGGCACCAGCGCCAGCGCGCCGATGGACTCTGACAGCACCCAAATAAGAAAGGTATTTAACGAGGTTTCCTTTGGCAGCAATAACCACAGTAGCAAGCCGCCCAACACGGGAGGAACCACGGCGCTGCCAAAAGCCAGGCGCGCCCAGTCGTTGAGATTTTGTAAGGGATTGTACCAGGGCAGCAGTTTACGCAATAGCATTGCGCCAACGACAGCCTCAATAATGTTGATAGCAGTATAGGTGAAGCTAAGCGATTCACCGGGGAAGAAGAGTAAGGACGCACCGATATTACCAAATGAACAAGCCAGCGCAATTCCCGGCCACATCTTTCCCGCATGACGGTAAAAAGCCACCATCATGATTGACGTTGGGAACCAAAGCGGCGCCAGCTGTGCGCCGAAACGTGACAGTTCCAGCGAGAATAGCGTAAAAATGAAAGCCACCAGACCTAAACTGGCCAGGCGCAGTAGAGGATGGGGTAAGGTAACTAAAACATGTTGGGATTGTTTACTCATTACCACTCTACCCAAATAGCCGTTGTCGCCCAGCAGAGATGCCGGACGCATCACATTTAATCTGGGATTATGCTAGTACAAACAATTTACAATTTATACGCCAGCTGCTCATAAATTAACACTCTCAAGCTATTAATTCCTAAGGCAGGTGAATAAATATAGCGGCTGTTCTAAATCTGACCATTTTAATTTGCGACAGGGACAGCATTGGTGCAGCCTGGGGTGGCATCGCGCCGCTGAAATCCCTATAATTGCCGCGTTTGGCGTTTCGACGCCGCCCTTCCTTACATCCAGGTTAATCAGGTCGCTAAATTTATGACTGATCAGTCCCATCAGTGCGTCATTATCGGCATTGCCGGCGCATCGGCTTCCGGCAAGAGCCTTATTGCCAGTACTCTTTATCGCGAATTGCGTGAACAAGTCGGTGACGAACATATTGGCGTTATTCCCGAAGACAGCTATTACAAAGATCAAAGCCATCTGTCGATGGAAGAACGCGTAAAAACCAACTACGACCATCCGAACGCGATGGACCACAGCCTGCTGTTTCAACATCTGCAAACGCTGAAGCGCGGCTCTGCCATTGAGCTGCCGGTTTATAGCTATGTTGAGCACACGCGTACGCAAGACACTATTCATATCGAACCGAAGAAAGTCATTATCCTGGAAGGCATTTTGCTGCTGACGGATGCGCGTTTGCGCGATGAGATGAACTTTTCTATTTTTGTTGATACGCCGCTGGATATTTGTCTGATGCGCCGTATCAAGCGGGATGTGAATGAACGTGGTCGTTCAATGGATTCGGTGATGGCGCAATACCAGAAAACCGTCCGTCCAATGTTCCTGCAATTTATTGAGCCTTCAAAGCAATACGCCGACATCATTGTGCCGCGCGGGGGTAAAAACCGCATCGCCATCGATATTCTGAAGGCTAAAATCAGTCAGTTCTTTGAATAAGTTCAGCGAATTGTGTACCGTTCAGTGATAACCTGGTTCACCCTTAACGCACCTGGCATTAAGGGTTTGAAGCACGAAAGGAGAAAGTGCCATGCGTTTATGTGACCGAGATATTGAAGCCTGGTTGGATGAAGGTCGCCTGTCGATCACTCCACGCCCTCCTGTCGAGCGAATCAATGGCGCCACGGTAGATGTGCGTCTTGGCAACAAATTCCGTACGTTCCGCGGTCATACGGCGGCGTATATCGATTTGAGCGGACCGAAAGATGAAGTCAGCGCCGCGCTGGATCGCGTGATGAGTGATGAAATCGTCCTCAAGGACGGCGAGGCATTCTTCTTGCATCCGGGTGAGCTTGCGCTGGCAGTAACGTTCGAATCCGTGACGCTGCCTTCCGATCTCGTCGGTTGGTTAGATGGCCGTTCATCTCTGGCGCGTCTGGGACTGATGGTACACGTCACCGCACACCGTATCGATCCGGGCTGGTCTGGCTGTATTGTACTGGAGTTTTACAACTCCGGAAAATTACCGCTGGCTCTGCGTCCGGGCATGCCGATTGGCGCGCTAAGTTTCGAACCGCTTTCCGGTCCGGCAGCGCGACCATACAACCGTCGTCAGGATGCGAAGTATCGCGACCAGCAGGGCGCCGTTGCCAGCCGGATCGATAAAGACTGAGTGTTTTTCAGTCCATTGGGGATAGCATGAGACGATTTCTGACGACGCTGATGATTCTTCTGGTCGTGCTGGTGGCCGGCTTTTCTGCGTTAGTACTGTTGGTGAATCCGAATGATTTCCGCGCGTATATGGTCAAGCAGGTTGCCGCACGTAGTGGGTATCAGCTGCAGTTGGATGGCCCCCTGCGTTGGCACGTATGGCCGCAACTGAGTATCCTCTCAGGGCGAGTGGTGTTAACAGCTGAAGGCGCCAGCGAGCCTCTGGTTCGTGCCGACAATATGCGTCTCGACGTCGCGTTGTGGCCGCTGTTGAGCCACCAGCTCAGCGTGAAGCAGGTGATGCTCAAAGGCGCAGTGATTCAACTGACCCCGCAAACTGAGGCGGTGCGCGGTAAAGATGCGCCCGTTGCCCCAAAAGACAATATGTTGCCCGATCTGGCGGAAGACAAAGGATGGTCGTTTGATATCGCCCGTTTGCGCGTTGCCGACAGTGTTCTGGTATTCCAGCATGAAGACGATGAACAAGTTACCGTTCGTGATATTCGTCTGGAGATGGAACAAGATAGCCAGCACCGCGGCACGTTTGATTTTTCCGGGCGTGTAAACCGCGATCAGCGCGATCTCGCGTTATCCTTTAACGGCACGGTCGATGCCTCCGATTATCCGCATAACTTATCTGCGAATATTGAGCAGTTAAGCTGGCAATTACAGGGGGCCGATCTGCCGCCGCAGGGGATCAACGGTCAGGGACATCTTCAGGCGCAATGGCTGGAAGAGAAAAAACAGCTTTCGTTTAGCCAGATAAATTTGACCGCTAATGACTCTTCTTTCTCTGGGCAAGCGCATGTGGCCTTGTTGGAAAAACCGGAATGGGCCGTCGACCTGAAATTTGGTCAGCTCAATCTGGATAACCTGCTCGTACAGCATGACGCAGCGGCGACAGCAAAAGGTGACGTTCAGCAAGGTCAGAGTCAGTCAACGCTGGCGCGCCCCGTCATTGCTTCCCAGGTTGATGCCGTTTCGTATCAGGGACTCAAGGGTTTTTCGGCAGACATCGCTTTGCAGGCTGACAAAGTGCTGTGGCGGAAAATGGCGTTTGAGAATGTTTCGGCAAAAATAGACAACCAGTTCGGCTTACTGAACATTGCGCAGTTGCAGGGAAAAAGTGATGGCGGGCTGATCTCACTGCCCGGCACGCTGGATGCCAGAAAGGGAGAACCGCGAGCGGTCTTTCATCCGCGTCTGGAAGGTGTGGAAATTGGCACGATTCTGAAGGCCTTTGATTACCCCATCGCACTCACCGGCAAGCTGTCGCTGGCGGGAGACTTTTCCGGCTCAGATATTGATGCCCAGGCGTTTCGCCATAGCTGGCAAGGGCAGGCCCATGTCGAAATGAACGATACGCGAATGGAAGGGATGAACTTCCAGCAGATGATTCAACAGGCTGTAGAACGCAGCGGTGGGGATGTTAAATCTCAGCAAAACCTCGATAACGTGACCCGGTTGGATCATTTTGTAACCGATATGACGCTGGATAACGGAGAGGTGACGCTGGATAACATGGCAGGCGAGTCCGCGATGTTGGCGCTAACCGGCAAAGGAACGTTAGATCTGGTGAAGCAGAATTGCGACACGCTGTTTAACATTCGCGTGCTGGGCGGTTGGGATGGCGAAAGTAAGTTAATTAGTTTCCTGAAGGCCACCCCGGTTCCTCTCAGGGTCTATGGCCAGTGGCAATCACTGAACTACAGTCTGCAAGTTGATCAGCTTTTGCGTAAGCATCTGCAGGATGAAGCAAAACGTCGTCTGAATGACTGGGCAGATCGCAATAAAGATTCCCGCAACGGCAAAGATGTTAAAAAGTTGCTGGATAAGCTCTGATTCATATTGCCGGATGGTGGCTAATGCCCCATCCGGCCCGTGACTTACACCTCGTAATCCATCTCTTCTTCACCGTGTAGCGGTATCAGCTGGACCTTTTGCACGCGATGATTTTCCACCTGCAGGGTTTTCAGTCGGTAGTCGCCAACCTGAACTTCCTCCCCGGTTTTTGGGATACGCTGCAAATACTCCATTAACAGTCCGGCAATGGTGTGATACTCACGCTTATCGTCTAACGGGATAGGCACGTACTGCACCAGGTCTTCCAGTGGCATATGTCCGTTAGCGGTCCACGAACCATCGGCGTTTTTCTGAATATCATGGCGGGCGTCGATTTCCTCTACCTCGTTTGGCAGATTGCCGGCGATGGTTTCCATCACATCACTCAGCGTCACAATCCCTTCGACGGAACCAAATTCATCGGCTACAAACGCGAAATGCGTCCGGGCATTACGGAACTGCTCAAGCGCCGGAAGCAGCGGCAAGGTCTCCGGGAACACCAGCGGCTGGCGAATCAATACACGCAGGTCGAGCGGTTCGCCGCGCAGAGACTGTTGCAGCAAATCGATGACATGCACCACGCCCAGCAGTTCCTCCTGCTCGTCTTCGCCAGTGACCACCAGACGCGTATGCTGGTTTTTTTCCAGTAAGGCGCGGATTTCTGCTTCGGGCGCATTGAGGTCGATATGTTCAATATCGTGGCGCGAGGTCATGATACTGCTGACGGTACGCTGATTGAAGTTCAGCACACGTTCAATCATCCGCCGCTCCTGAGGCGCAAAAATCTGACCTTCATGATGATCCGCCAGCATCGCCGCGGTTTCGGCATCCAGTTCGGCATCTTCTTTTTGCCCGCTCAGCAGCCGCATTACCGCCTCGGCGGTGCGCTGGCGCAGAGTATGGTTGGCTGAGAGGAAGCGACGACGGTTAAAGATAGCCAACTGGTTCAATGCTTCGATCATGACCGAGAAGCCGATGGCCGCGTACAGGTAACCTTTCGGGATATGGAAACCAAACCCTTCGGCCACCAGACTGAAACCAATCATCAGCAGGAAGCTCAGACACAGAATAACAATAGTTGGATGGCTGTTAACAAAGCGCGTCAGCGACTTGCTGGCCAGCAACATCAGGCTGATGGCAATAATGACTGCCGCCATCATCACCGCCAGGTGATCAACCATGCCAACAGCGGTAATGACGGAATCCAGAGAGAAGATGGCGTCCAGCACCACGATCTGCGCGACCACACCCCAGAACTTAGCGCCTTTGCGCTGGGTGGGGTTATCGCTGTCTTTCCCTTCCAGCCGTTCGTTGAGCTCCATAGTGGCTTTAAACAGTAGGAAGAAACCACCGAACAGCATGATCAGATCGCGGGCGCTGAAGCTGAGATCGCGAATGCTGAACAGCGGCGTGGTCAGCGTTACCAGCCAGGATATTGATGCCAGCAGCAGCAGGCGCATAACCATTGCCAGCAGTAGCCCTGTAATACGCGCCTTATCCCGCTGGGCAGGAGGTAGTTTCTCCGCGAGGATGGCAATAAAAACAAGATTATCAATGCCAAGAACAAGTTCGATCACGATTAACGTGACCAGTCCGGCCCAGATTGACGGATCGGCAATCCATTCCATAGTAAATGCTATACCCATAGTTGTATGACAATTGTCACAATTCGATCATGGGTAAAACTGGCGAAAAATGCAATGGCGAGAAGGGATTTCTCTGTCGGTTATATCAGAACTGATGCAGGATAATAGCCTTAATGTAACTACAGGAAATGATTTTATTAATCTAAATATATTTAGGAAATATCGCAGGTGGAATATTTCTATATCAACATTGTCAATATCAATAAAATCCTAAAAATATATAAATCCGACGCTTAATATTAATCTTAAAAGCCAGGTATCGGCGGTTTGCTATCTTGCCTGATATTCGCATAGCTGCAACAATTCTTGCGGTAATAATCAAAAGATAAATATTTCCTCATCAATCAGTGGCGCCATTCCCGATGCGTTAACGCTGTAAATGTGATGAAAATAAAGGAGAAGATAAAAATTTAAATTAATCAGTGCATTGGTAGCTAGTGAAGCCAGGGGCGGTAGCGTGTCTGGTCGCCTGAAACAAGCCTAAATTATTCTGTCAAGAGACCGCAGATGAATTCATTTTTTTTAGGACTGATGCCAGTTAAATTCCATTTAAATTAACGGCAAGGTAAATACGTACAGGCGAAGTCGCTATTTAGATTGCATGTGATAAATACTCTGCCAAAGTGATAAATAATCAATGATGAAATCCAAACTTAAATTGATGCCAGTATTGGTATCGGTAATCTTGATAAACGGTTGTACCGTGCTTCCGGGCAGCAATATGTCTACGATGGGCAAAGATGTGATTAAACAGCAGGACGCTGATTTTGATATCGATCGCATGGTGAATGTTTATCCACTCACGCCACGGCTGGTCGAACAATTACGTCCTCGACCAAATGTTGCACAGCCTAATATGTCGCTGGACCAGGAGATTTCCGGATATCAGTACCGGGTAGGCCCGGGGGATGTCCTGAATGTGACCGTCTGGGACCATCCTGAACTCACCACGCCAGCCGGGCAGTACCGTAGCTCAAGCGATACCGGCAACTGGGTGCAGCCTGATGGCACCATGTTTTACCCCTACATCGGCAAAGTCAGCGTGGTAGGAAAAACGTTGGCAGAGATTCGTAGTGATATTACCGGGCGCTTAGCGAAGTACATTGCTGACCCGCAGGTGGACGTTAATATCGCCGCTTTCCGCTCGCAGAAGGCTTATGTCTCCGGGCAGGTAAACAAATCCGGCCAGCAGGCCATTACCAACGTGCCGCTTACCGTTCTCGATGCCATCAACGCCGCTGGCGGTCTTACCGAGGCGGCAGACTGGCGCAACGTTGTACTGACTCATAAAGGGCAAGAGCAACGCATTTCACTGCAAGCGCTGATGCAAAATGGCGACCTGAGCCAGAACCGTCTGCTCTATCCTGGCGACATTCTGTTTGTGCCGCGTAATGACGATTTGAAAGTCTTTGTGATGGGCGAAGTGAAAAAACAGAGCACCCTCAAAATGGACTTCAGCGGCATGACGCTTACCGAAGCGCTGGGCAATGCCGAAGGTATCGACCTGACCACCTCCAATGCCAGCGGCATTTTCGTTATTCGACCATTGAAAGGCGAGGGCGGGAACAACGGCAAGATCGCCAATATCTATCAGCTTGATATGTCCGATGCGACGTCGCTGGTGATGGCAACATCATTCCGACTCCAGCCATACGATGTGGTGTACGTCACTACCGCGCCGGTTGCTCGCTGGAACCGTTTGATCAATCAGTTGCTGCCGACTATTAGCGGTGTTCGTTATATGACGGACACGGCCAGCGACCTTCACAACTGGTAATCATCATGTTTAACAAAATCTTAGTTGTCTGTGTGGGGAACATTTGTCGTTCCCCGACGGCAGAGCGTTTATTAAGGCAATTTCATCCGGCGTTAACGGTCTCTTCAGCCGGTCTTGGGGCGCTGGTGGGGAAAGGCGCGGATCCGTGTGCTATTAGCGTGGCGCAGGCGCACAACCTGTCACTGGATAATCATTGTGCCCGGCAGATCTCGGGACGCATGTGCCGGGAGTATGACCTGATCCTGACCATGGAGAAGCGCCATATCTCTGCCCTGTGTGAAATGGTACCGGAGATGCGCGGCAAAGTGATGCTTTTTGGGCACTGGGACAGCGAGCGCGAAATTCCCGATCCGTATCGTAAAAGCCGTGATGCGTTTGACGCGGTGTACGCATTACTTGAACGGTCTGCCCGCCAATGGGCTCAGGCACTGAACGCAGAGCAGGGAAAACAATGACAGAAAAAGTTAAACAGTCTGCTGCGCCGGTAACGGGCAATGATGAAATCGATATTGGTCGTCTGGTTGCAACGGTGGTGGAGGCCCGCTGGTGGGTATTAGGCATTACCACGGCTTTTGCATTGTGTGCCGCGGTCTACACGCTGTTCGCCACACCCATCTACAGTGCGGACGCGCTGGTGCAAATTGAGCAAAATACCGGAAATTCACTGGTGCAGGATATTGGCTCGGCGTTGTCGAACAAACCGCCGGCCTCGGAAGCGGAAATTCAGCTCATCCAGTCGCGTCTGGTATTAGGGAAAACGGTAGACGATCTTAACCTCGATATCGCCGTTACCAAAGATACATTCCCTATTTTTGGCGCGGGCTGGGACCGGCTGATGGGCCGCCAGAACGAAACGGTTAATGTGACCACCTTCACGCTGCCAAAGGCAATGAATGAACAGACCTTCACGCTCAATGTGCTGAATGACACAAGCTATCAACTGGTGAGTGACGGGGGTTTTAGCGCCCGGGGGCAAGTCGGCAAGGTGTTGGAACACGATGGCGTGACGATGCTGGTTGAGGCGATTCATGCCAGCCCGGAGAGCCAATTTACCGTCAGCAAATTCTCCACGCTGGGCATGATAAACACCCTGCAAAATAACTTGATGGTGACGGAAACGGGCAAAGACACCGGCGTATTGAGCCTGACGTTTACCGGCGAAGACCGCGAGCAAATCCGCCAGATCCTCGACAGTATTACCCGCAACTATCTGCAACAAAACGTGGAACGTAAATCTGAAGAGGCCGCCAAAAGTCTGGCGTTTCTGGCAAAGCAACTGCCTGAGGTGCGTAATCGGCTGGACGTTGCTGAAAACAAGCTGAACGCCTTTCGTCAGGATAAAGACTCCGTGGATTTGCCGCTGGAAGCCAAAGCGGTGCTGGATTCGATGGTGAATATCGATGCGCAACTGAATGAACTGACCTTTAAAGAAGCGGAGATTTCCAAGCTGTTCACCAAAGCGCATCCGGCGTACCGCACGCTGCTGGAAAAACGCCAGGCGCTGGAAGATGAGAAAAGTAAGCTGAACGGGCGCGTAACGGCGATGCCGAAAACGCAGCAGGAAATTGTTCGTCTGACGCGTGATGTGGAGTCCGGTCAGCAGGTCTATATGCAGTTGCTGAACAAGCAACAGGAACTGAAGATTACCGAGGCCAGTACGGTTGGCGATGTGCGCATTGTCGATCCCGCGATTGCCCAGCCTGGCGTGCTGAAGCCGAAAACGGCGCTGATTATTCTCGGCAGTATCATTCTCGGTTTAATGCTTTCCGTGGTGGGCGTATTGCTGCGTTCTCTGTTTAATCGCGGTATTGAAAGCCCGCAGGCGCTGGAAGAGCATGGTATCAGCGTGTATGCCAGTATTCCGCTATCTGAATGGCAAAAAGCGCGTGATAACGTTCAGACCATTAAAGGTGTGAAACGCTACAAGCAAAGCCAGCTGTTGGCCGTGGGGAATCCAACGGATCTCGCCATAGAAGCGGTACGTAGCCTGCGTACCAGCCTGCACTTTGCCATGATGCAGGCGCGTAACAACGTATTGATGCTGACCGGCGTCAGCCCGTCGATTGGTAAAACGTTTGTCTGCGCCAACCTGGCGGCAGTCATCAGCCAGACCAACAAACGCGTGCTGTTGATCGACTGCGATATGCGCAAAGGCTATACCCACGAACTGCTGGGGACCAATAACGTCAACGGCCTGTCTGAGATCCTGATTGGTAAGGGGGATATCTCATCCAGCGCCAAACCGACATCGATTCCGCATTTTGATCTGATCCCTCGCGGTCAAGTCCCTCCCAATCCTTCCGAGCTGTTGATGAGCGAGCGTTTCGGCGAACTGATTGCCTGGGCCAGCTCGCACTATGACCTGGTGCTGATTGACACCCCACCAATTCTGGCGGTGACCGACGCGGCGATTGTTGGCCGTCATGTCGGCACCACGCTGATGGTGGCGCGTTATGCGGTCAACACGCTGAAAGAGGTGGAAACCAGCCTGAGTCGCTTCGAGCAAAATGGCATCCAGGTGAAAGGGGTGATCCTCAACTCGATATTCCGCCGAGCCAGCGGGTATCAGGATTACGGCTACTACGAATACGAATATACGTCGGATGCGAAATAAATCACCAACCCTGCCGGATGCGGCGAAAACGCCTTATCCGGCCTACAAAAGCGTATCTATCCGGAAACGAAAATGACGACAGAAAACCCGCTAATTTCAATTTATATGCCAACCTGGAACCGCCAGCAGCTGGCCATTCGGGCGATTAAATCGGTGTTGCGCCAGGACTACCCTCACTGGGAGATGATCATTGTGGATGATTGCTCTTCATCATATGAGCAGTTGCAGCAGTTTGTTGAGGAACTCAACGATCCGCGTGTGTCGTATACGCATAATTCCACCAACTCCGGGGCCTGCGCGGTGCGTAATCAGGCCATTATGCAGGCCAATGGACAATACATTACGGGGATTGATGATGATGATGAATGGACGCCGAACCGCCTGAGCGTGTTCCTGCAGTATCGGCATCAACTGGTCACACGGGCGTTTCTGTATGCCAATGACTATGTCTGTGAGGGCGAAGTGTATTCGCAGCCGACCAGTCTGCCGCTCTATCCGAAGTCCGTATATTCGCGCCGCAGGTTTTATAAACGCAACATCATTGGTAATCAGGTATTTACCTGGGCATGGCGGTTTAAAGCATGCCTGTTCGATACCACGCTGAAAGCGGCGCAGGATTACGACATCTTCCTGCGCATGGTGGTGGCGTATGGCAAACCGTGGAAGGTCAAAGAGGCGACGCAGATCCTGCATGTGAATCACGGCGAGATGCGTATTACCTCATCGCCGAATAAATTCTCCGGTTACTTTCAGTTTTACCGCAAGCACAAAGGCAAATTTGACCGGGCCAGCAAGAAATATCAGCTGTTTACCCTCTATCAGATCCGCAATAAAAGGATGAACTGGCGCACGCTGCTGACGCTGCTTTCTGTTCGTAACAGTAAGCGTCTGGCCGACGGACTGCGAGGACGCTAATTATGCTGGAAGATTTACGCGCGAACGGCTGGAGTCTGCGCCCCTGCTGCATGGTGGCGGCCTATCGGATTGCCCATTTTTGCTCCGTCTGGCGTAAAAAAAATATCATAAACAACCTGTGGGCTGCCCCGGTGCTGGTGATGTATCGCCTTATCACCGAATGCCTGTTTGGCTATGAAATTCAGGCTGCTGCATCAATTGGTCGTCGTTTCACCATCCATCATGGCTATGGGGTGGTTATCAATAAACACGTGGTAGCGGGGGATGATTTTACCCTACGCCACGGCGTCACTATCGGCAATCTTGGTGCCAACGATCCATCTTGTCCGGTCATCGGTAACGGCGTTGAGTTGGGGGCCAATGTCACTCTGCTCGGCGACGTTGCTATTGGCGATAACGTGACGATTGGCGCCGGGAGCGTCGTGGTGGATAGCGTTCCGGACAATACGCTGGTCGTGGGCGAGAAGGCACGGGTGAAGGTAATAAAATGAAGATATTACAGTTTAATGTGCGACTCGCAGAAGGTGGGGCTGCAGGTGTGGCGTTAGATTTGCATCTTCGCGCGCTGGAAAAAGGGCTGTCGTCACGGTTTGTCTATGGCTATGGCAAAGGCGGTAAAAAAAGCGCCAGTCATGCGAAATACCCACAGGTTATCAAATATACGCCGCGCCTGACGTCGGCGGCCAACATTGCGCTGTTTCGTTTTGCAAATCGCGACATGTTCGGCAATCTCGACAAGCTATATCGCACGGTTACCCGCACCTGCGGCCCGCTGGTACTGCATTTTCATGTGTTGCACAGCTACTGGTTGAACCTGGAAGAGGTGGTGACCTTTTGCCAAAAAGTGAAGGCGCATAAACCGGATATCACCTTCGTCTGGACCCTGCACGATCACTGGAGCGTGACCGGGCGCTGTGCCTTTACCGATGGCTGCGAAGGCTGGAGAACGGGCTGTCAGAAATGCCCAACGCTCAGCAACTATCCGCCGGTAAAAGTCGATAAAGCCCATCAGCAGTTGCCCGGTAAGCGGCAGATGTTCCGTGCCATGCTGGCGCTGGGCTGCCAGTTTATCTCGCCCAGTCAACATGTGGCCGACGCATTCAACAGCCTGTATGGCGTGGGATGCTGCCGCGTTATCAATAATGGCATTGATGTGGCAACCGAAGCCATTCTTGCCGAACTACCCGCGATGCCTGCGGAGAGCGGTCGGCCGAAAATTGCCGTGGTGGCTCATGACCTGCGCTATGACGGCAAAACCAGTCAACAACTGGTGCGAGCGATTAGCGCGCTTGGGGACAAAATTGAGCTGCATACCTTCGGCAAATTTTCGCCATTTGCGGGAGATAACGTCATCAACCACGGTTTTGAGAGCGATAAGCGCACGTTGATGAGTGCGCTTAACCAGATGGATGGACTGGTGTTCAGCTCCCGTGTCGATAACTACCCGCTGATTTTGTGTGAAGCGCTTTCCATCGGCGTACCGGTAATTGCCACGCACAGCGATGCCGCGCAGGAAGTGCTGGCCAAATCAGGCGGCAAAACGTTCAGCGAAGCGGACGTATTGCAGCTGGTGCAGCTGAAAAAATCAGACATTGCGCAGGCGGTATTTGACACGTCCCTTACCGCGTTCAGTCAACGCAGTCGGGTGGCATACAGTGGGCAACAGATGCTGGAGGAATATGTCTCGTTCTATCAGAATCTGTAGCTATCTGGTGCTACCGCTGCTTTATCTGCTGGTTAACGTCAAACTCGCCCAGCTTGGCGAGAGCTTCCCGATAACTATCGTCACCTTCTTACCCGTTCTGCTGTTGCTGTTTGTCGAGCGCATCAATATCAAAAAATTAATGATCGCGCTGGGGGTAGGGGGCGGGCTGACGGCGTTTAACTACCTGTTCGGTCAATCACTGGATGCCAGTAAGTACGTAACGTCAGCGATGCTGTTTGTTTATACCGTGGTGATCATTGGCATGGTGTGGAGTATTCGCTTCAAAACCATTTCACCGCATAACTACGCTAAGATCTTGCGGTTTTTCTGGCTGGTTGTGGGACTGGTGGTGGGGTTAGCTGCGGTTGAAATGGCGCAGATAATTCTCAGCGGCGGCAGCAGTTTAATGGAAGTTATTTCGAAATATCTTATTTACAGTAACAGCTATGTTCTGAACTTTATTAAATTTGGTGGGAAACGTACCACTGCGCTCTATTTCGAACCTGCATTCTTCGCTCTGGCGTTAATCTCAATTTGGCTCAGTATCAAACAGTTTGGTATCAAAACACCTAAGTCCGATGCTATGATTCTGGCAGGGATTATATTATCAGGATCGTTTTCAGGGGTAATGACGTTTATTTTGTTTTACCTCCTGGAGTGGGCGTTCCAGTATCTGAATAAGGATGCGATAAAAAAGAAGCTACCGCTGGCGATAATCTCATTAAGCGTGTTTTTAGTTGGTGTGATATTTGCTTTTCCGTACATCGCAACGCGGCTTGGTGATTTAGGAACTGAAGGTTCGTCATCGTATTATCGTATCGTAGGACCATTGGTGATGGTCGGTTATTCGTTACTGAATGTTGATGGCGTAGTGAGATTTGGCTCACTTTATGAATACGTTGCGTCATTCGGAATTTTTAACGGTGCAGATGTCGGTAAAACAATAGACAATGGTTTGTATCTGCTGATTATTTATTTTTCATGGTTCGCGGTGATATTAGCCCTGTGGTACATGGGGAAGGTCATGAAAATGATGATCAATGCGTTTGGCGATAATCAGAATTATCGGGTGCAGCTTTATCTTTTTACACCGTTGTCACTGTTTTTTACAGGTTCAGTATTTAGTCCGGAATACGCATTTTTAATTGTGTGTCCGTTTATATTGCGCAAGGCGCTGAATATCGCGAGGTAACTCACATGCTGCTCAGTATCATTACCGTCGCCTTTCGCAATCTGGAAGGGATCGTCAAAACTCACGCATCGCTGGCACATCTGGCGCAAGCGGGTGATATCAGTTTTGAGTGGATTGTTGTTGATGGCGGCTCCTCGGATGGTACGTCGGCGTTTCTTGAAGGGCTCTGTGGGGAACACCGGTTACGGTTTGTCAGCGAGCCGGATAACGGCATCTATGATGCGATGAACAAAGGCATCGCGATGGCGCGCGGGCGGTTCGCGCTGTTCCTCAACTCCGGGGATATTCTGCTTGCGGATGCGGCACATTTTATCCGCCAGCTAAAAATGCAGAGCGACCAAACCATGGTCATTGGCGATGCGTTGCTGGATTTCGGCAATGGCAACAAAATTAAGCGCCGGGCAAAACCGGGTTGGTATATTTATCACAGCCTGCCCGCTAGTCATCAGGCGATATTCTTTCCGCTCTCAGGACTGAATGTCTGGCATTATGATTTGCAATATAAAATATCGTCTGATTACGCGTTGGCAGCCCAATTATACAAGTCCGGTTACGCTTTTAAAAAGTTGAGCGGGTTGGTATCGGAGTTTTCTATGGGCGGAGTGTCAACGACGAATAATCTGGAATTGTGTCGGGATGCCAAAAAAGTACAGCGCCAGATATTACACATGCCAGGTTTTTGGACCGGTTTGTCAGAATATTTACGTTTGCGCACAACCGCTAAAACAAAAACCTTATATGGGAAAACGTAAGGGCATATTATGCAGGACTTAAGCGGATTTAAAGTGCCTGGAGGTTTTCGCGGCGGTGGTGCTATTAAAGTGCAATTATGGTGGGCGGTGCAAGCAACATTATTTCGCTGGTCACCGCAGGTCATGTATCGCTGGCGTGCGTTTTTATTACGAATGTTTGGTGCAAAAATAGGAAAAAACGTAGTCATTCGGCCTTCAGTAAAAATTACTTATCCGTGGAAATTAACCCTGGGAGATTATGCCTGGGTGGGTGACGACGCGGTTTTATATACGTTAGGTGATATTACGATTGGCGCCCATGCGGTTATTTCGCAAAAAAGTTATTTATGCACCGGGAGTCATGATTATGCCAGTCAACATTTTGATATTAACGCCACGCCGATTGTGGTTGGCGCTAAATGCTGGTTGGCGACAGATGTCTTTGTCGCGCCTGGCGTGACGATTGGTGATGGCACCGTCGTTGGAGCACGAAGCAGCGTATTTAAATCGCTGCCAGCAAATGTTGTTTGTCGGGGAAATCCCGCAGTAGTCACGCGCGAACGCGTCGAGAAAGTTACTCCCTGAGGGGATCACTGAAGAGGTTATAACATGTCAAAAGTCGCTCTCATTACTGGCGTAACCGGGCAGGATGGTTCTTACCTGGCAGAACTCCTGCTGGAGAAAGGGTACGAAGTACACGGTATTAAGCGTCGCGCTTCATCATTCAACACCGAACGTGTGGACCACATCTACCAGGATCCGCATTCAGGCAATCCCAAATTTCATCTGCACTATGGCGATTTGACCGACTCCTCCAACCTGACCCGTATTTTACAGGAAGTCCAACCGGATGAAGTCTATAACCTGGGCGCCATGAGCCACGTTGCGGTGTCGTTTGATTCACCGGAATACACCGCAGACGTTGATGCGATCGGCACCTTGCGTTTGCTGGAGGCGATCCGCTTCCTTGGTCTGGAGAAAAAGACCCGTTTTTATCAGGCGTCCACCTCTGAACTGTATGGTCTGGTACAGGAAATTCCACAGAAAGAGAGCACGCCGTTCTATCCGCGTTCACCGTATGCTGTTGCCAAGCTGTACGCCTACTGGATCACCGTCAACTACCGCGAGTCTTACGGGATGTATGCCTGTAACGGCATTCTGTTCAACCACGAATCTCCGCGCCGCGGCGAAACCTTTGTCACTCGCAAAATTACCCGGGCGATCGCCAACATCGCTCAGGGGCTGGAGTCTTGCCTGTACCTTGGCAACATGGATTCACTGCGCGACTGGGGGCATGCCAAAGATTACGTCAGGATGCAGTGGATGATGCTGCAGCAGGATAAGCCGGAAGATTTCGTGATTGCCACCGGCGTGCAGTATTCCGTGCGTCAGTTCGTGGAAATGGCGGCCGCTCAGTTGGGGATTAAATTGCGCTTTGAAGGCGAGGGCGTGAATGAGAAAGGCATCGTGGTTTCTGTGACCGGACACGATGCGCCGGGTGTGAAACCTGGGGATGTGATAATCGCCGTCGATCCGCGCTATTTCCGTCCGGCAGAAGTAGAAACGCTGCTGGGCGACCCGGCGAGGGCACATGAAAAACTGGGCTGGAAACCGGAAATCACACTGCGCCAGATGATCTCGGAAATGGTTGCCAACGATCTTGATGCGGCGAAGAAACATTCCCTGCTCAAGTCGCACGGTTACGAGGTCGCCATCGCGCTGGAGTACTGAGGATGAAGACACAACGTATTTTTGTGGCGGGCCATCGCGGGATGGTGGGGGCCGCCATCGTCAGACAACTGGCGGAGCGTGATGATGTTGAACTGGTGCTGCGTACCCGAGATGAGCTTAACCTGCTGGACGCCAGTGCGGTGCAGGCGTTCTTTGCCGCTGAACGTATTGACCAGGTTTATCTGGCGGCGGCAAAAGTAGGGGGTATTGTGGCAAATAATACTTATCCTGCTGATTTTATTTATGAAAATATGATGATTGAGAGCAACATTATTCATGCGGCGCATCTGCATAACGTGAATAAACTGTTGTTCCTAGGGTCCTCTTGTATTTATCCGCAGTTGGCTGCGCAGCCTATGGCGGAGAATGAATTGCTGCAGGGCCAACTGGAGCCGACTAACGAACCGTATGCGATTGCCAAAATTGCCGGTATCAAGCTGTGCGAATCGTATAACCGACAGTATGGCCGTGATTATCGCTCGGTGATGCCGACCAATCTGTACGGACCGCATGACAACTTTCATCCGAGTAATTCGCATGTGATCCCGGCGCTGCTGCGCCGCTTTCATGAGGCTCGCGAGCAAAATACGCCGGATGTGGTGGTGTGGGGAAGCGGGACGCCAATGCGTGAATTTCTGCATGTCGACGATATGGCGGCGGCCAGTATCCACGTGATGGAGCTGGCTCAGGAAGTGTTGCAGGAATATACCCAACCAATGCTGTCGCATATCAACGTGGGCACCGGTGTGGACTGCACCATTCGTGAACTGGCCCAGACCATCGCACAGGTTGTGGGTTACAAGGGGCGTGTGGTGTTTGACGCCAGCAAACCGGACGGCACGCCGCGCAAATTACTCGATGTTACGCGTCTGCATCAGTTGGGCTGGTATCACGAGATATCTCTGGAAGCGGGGCTTGCCAGTACATATCAGTGGTTCCTTGAAAACCAGCAGCGTTACCGGGGGTAAGCATGTTTTTACGTCATGAGGATTTTGCCACCGTTGTACGTTCAACTCCGCTGATTTCCATCGATTTGATCGTGGAAAACGCCCAAGGCGAATTTCTGCTTGGCAAGCGCCTCAATCGTCCGGCGCAGGGGTACTGGTTCGTGCCCGGCGGTCGGGTGCAAAAAGATGAACCGCTGCGCGCGGCCTTTGAGCGGCTGACTGACGCTGAGCTGGGGTTACGTTTACCGCTGTCCGCTGCAGAGTTTTACGGGGTCTGGCAGCACTTCTATGACGACAACTTTTCCGGGGAAGATTTCTCAACGCATTACATCGTGCTGGGATTTCGTCTGCGGGTGTCGGAAAACGACCTGCAACTGCCTGACGTTCAACATGACGCGTACCGCTGGCTGGCAATTGAAGAGATTCTGACCAGTGACCACGTGCATGACAACAGCCGGGCTTACTTCTGTGAGAAGAGTCAGGCCGGAGTACCCGGGCTATGAAGATCCTTGTGTATGGCATCAACTATTCGCCGGAGTTGACCGGTATCGGTAAATACACCGGTGAAATGGTGGAGTGGATGGCGCAACAGGGGCATGACGTACGGGTGATCACTGCGCCGCCTTATTATCCGCAGTGGAAGGTCAACGGTCGCTATTCATCCTGGCGCTATCGTCGTGAAGAGGGCGATGCCATCGTCTGGCGTTGTCCGCTGTATGTGCCTGAGCAGCCTTCTACGCTCAAGCGCTTGCTGCATCTAGGCAGTTTCGCCCTGAGCAGTTTCTTCCCGCTGCTGGCGCAGCGCCGCTGGAAGCCGGATCGCATCATTGGGGTAGTGCCAACGCTGTTTTGTACGCCGGGCATGCGCCTGCTGGCGAAGCTGTCCGGGGCGCGCACGCTGCTGCATATTCAGGATTACGAAGTCGATGCCATGCTGGGGCTTGGCATGGCAGGCAAAGGCAAGCGTGGCGCGGTGGCAAAACTGGCCAGCGCCTTTGAGCGCAGTGGGCTGTTGAATATGGATCATATTTCGACCATTTCTCGCTCAATGATGAATAAAGCGCAGGAGAAGGGCGTTGATGCACAGAAGGTCATTTTCTTTCCGAACTGGTCAGAAGTAGCGCGCTTTCGTGACGTGAGCGACGCCGATGCTCTGGCGGTGCGCCAGCAACTGGGCTTGCCTGATGATAAAAAAATCATTCTCTACTCAGGCAATATCGGTGAAAAGCAAGGGCTGGAAAGTGTGATTGACGCAGCGGCCCTGTTGAGCGAACAGCCCTGGATGTTTGTGATTGTCGGGCAGGGCGGAGGTAAAGCACGGCTGGAGAGTATGTCTAGCGAACGCGGCCTGAACAATGTGAAGTTCTTTCCGCTGCAATCTTATGACGCGCTGCCTGCGCTGCTCAAGATGGCGGACTGTCATCTGGTGGTACAAAAGCGCGGTGCGGCGGATGCCGTATTGCCCTCCAAACTGACCAATATCCTCGCCGTTGGTGGTAACGCGGTGATTACCGCCGAACCTGAGACCGAGTTGGGTCAGCTGTGTGACGCTCACCCAGGCATCGCGGTGTGTGTCGAGCCTGAATCAGTGAGTGCGCTGGTTGGCGGGATTCAACAGGCGTTAACCATGCCAAAGATTAACACGGTGGCACGTGAGTATGCCGAACGCACGTTGGATAAAGAAAACGTGCTGAGCCAATTTATTGCAGATATTCGGGGTACATGATGAGTCAAAACAAACTCTTTCCGGTGGTGATGGCCGGTGGCTCGGGTAGCCGTTTATGGCCTCTGTCCCGCGTACTATATCCAAAGCAGTTTCTGTGCCTGAAAGGCGATCTCACCATGCTGCAGACAACGATTTGTCGTCTGAACGGTGTGGAGTGCGAAAGCCCGGTGGTTATCTGTAATGAACAACACCGTTTCATCGTAGCGGAACAGCTACGACAACTGCACAAGCTGACTGAGAATATTATTCTCGAACCCGCCGGGCGTAATACGGCACCGGCGATAGCGCTGGCCGCGCTGGCGGCAAAACGTCAAAGTCCGGGGGAAGATCCGCTGCTGTTGGTATTGGCGGCCGATCACATGATTGCCGATGAAGAGGCATTTCGAGAGGCGGTTCGCAATGCAATGCCGTATGCCAGCGCGGGTAAGCTGGTGACGTTTGGTATCGTGCCGGACCAGCCGGAGACCGGCTACGGCTATATACGTCGCGGCGAGGTTTCGCCGACCAATACCGACGCCGTGGCTTTTGAGGTGGCGCAGTTTGTTGAAAAGCCCAATCTGGAAACCGCGCAGGCTTACGTGGCGAGCGGCGACTACTACTGGAACAGCGGCATGTTTCTGTTCCGGGCCGGGCGCTATCTGGAAGAACTGAAAAAATATCGCTCCGACATTCTTGAGGCCTGCGAAAACGCCATGAGTACGGTTGATCCCGATCTCGATTTTATCCGCGTTGATGAACAGGCGTTTCTCGCCTGCCCGGAAGAGTCTGTGGACTATGCGGTAATGGAACGTACGGCCGATGCGGTGGTGATGCCCATGAACGCAGGCTGGAGCGATGTAGGCTCCTGGTCATCATTGTGGGAAATCAGCGCCCATACCGCTGAAGGTAATGTGCATCATGGTGACGTCATTAGCCATAAAACGGAAAATAGCTACGTGTATGCCGAGTCTGGCCTGGTGACGACCGTCGGGGTGAAGGATCTGGTGGTGGTGCAGACCAAAGATGCGGTGCTGATCGCCGATCGCAACGCGGTGCAGGACGTCAAAAAAGTGGTGGAGCAAATTAAAGCTGACGGACGTCATGAGCACCATATTCACCGTGAAGTTTACCGTCCATGGGGCAAGTACGACTCTATTGATGCCGGAGACCGTTACCAGGTGAAGCGGATTACCGTTAAACCCGGTGAGGGATTGTCCGTGCAGATGCATCATCACCGGGCTGAACATTGGGTTGTGGTGGCTGGGACCGCGAAGGTGACAATCAATGATGACATCAAACTGCTCGCTGAAAACGAGTCTGTCTATATTCCGCTGGGGGCGACCCATTGTCTGGAGAACCCGGGGAAAATCCCGCTCGATCTGATTGAAGTGCGTTCCGGATCTTATCTCGATGAGGATGATGTGGTGCGGTTTGCGGACAGATACGGGCGTACCTGATGCCGGATGCGCTGCGCTTATCCAGCCTACAACACCGTAGGCCCGATAAGCGAAGCGCGCCGGGAAATGCATTTAACACTCATTAAAAGGCTCATTAAGAGTCAGGGCCTCCTGTTGCCTGAAGAAGGGTAAATCATGACGAAATTAACCTGTTTCAAAGCCTACGATATTCGCGGCAGGCTGGGCGAAGAGCTGAATGAAGATATCGCGTGGCGTATTGGCCGCGCTTACGGCGAGTTCCTGAAGCCAAAAACGATTGTCCTCGGCGGCGATGTGCGCCTGACCAGTGAGACGCTGAAGCTGGCGCTGGCGAAAGGACTACAGGACGCGGGGGTGGATGTGCTGGATATTGGCATGTCGGGCACCGAAGAGATTTATTTTGCCACTTTCCACCTGGGCATTGACGGCGGTATTGAAGTGACCGCCAGCCATAATCCGATGGATTACAACGGCATGAAGCTGGTGCGGGAAGGGGCACGGCCTATTAGCGGAGATACCGGTCTGCGCGACGTGCAGCGCCTGGCGGAAGCCAATGACTTCCCGGCGGTTGATGAGACAAAACGTGGCCGCTACCAGCGCATTACTACCCGCGATGCCTACATTGATCACCTGCTGGGTTACATCAATCCCGCCAACCTGAAACCGATGAAGCTGGTGCTCAATTCCGGCAACGGCGCGGCAGGTCAGGTGGTTGACGCTATTGAAGCCCGTTTTAAGGCGCTGGGTGTGCCGGTCGAGTTCATCAAAATTCACAATACGCCGGATGGCAACTTCCCCAACGGTATTCCCAATCCTCTGCTGCCGGAATGCCGGGCCGATACTAGCAATGCGGTGATTGAACACGGCGCGGATATGGGGATTGCCTTCGACGGTGATTTTGACCGCTGCTTCCTGTTCGATGAAAAAGGTCAGTTCATTGAGGGCTACTACATTGTCGGCCTGCTGGCGGAAGCGTTTCTGGAGAAGAATCCGGGGGCGAAAATTATCCACGACCCACGCCTGTCCTGGAACACCGTGGATGTGGTGACGGCGGCAGGCGGTAAACCGGTGATGTCTAAAACCGGGCATGCGTTTATCAAAGAGCGGATGCGCCATGAAGATGCCATTTATGGTGGCGAAATGAGCGCGCACCACTATTTCCGCGATTTTGCCTATTGCGACAGCGGAATGATCCCGTGGCTGCTGGTGGCGGAACTGCTGTGTCTGAAAGGACAGTCGCTGGGCGAACAGGTCCGTGACCGGATGGTGGCCTACCCGGCGAGTGGTGAAATAAACAGTACGCTGGCAGAGCCGACGGCAGCGATTGCGCGCGTGGAGCAGCATTTTTCTCGTGAGGCGCTGTCGGTGGACAGAACGGACGGTATCAGCATGTCGTTTGTCGACTGGCGCTTCAATTTACGCTCTTCCAATACCGAACCGGTGGTGCGCCTGAACGTGGAATCGCGCGGAGATATTCCGTTGATGGAAGCGCGAACGCGCACTCTTCTGGCGTTACTGAATCAGTAATGCTGGTGCTTCCTTTGCCCGATTCTGGGCAAAGGGTGACTAACAGGAACCACGATGACACATCTAAAAAAGCGCGAGCGCGCCAAAACCAATGCGTCGTTAATTTCGATGGTACAACGCTTTTCAGATATCACCATCATGTTTGGCGGGTTGTGGGTAATCTGCGAATTAAGCGGTTTGCCTTTCCTGTACATGCACCTGCTGGTGGCGCTGATCACGCTGGTCGTTTTTCAGATGCTCGGTGGCATAACGGATTTTTATCGCTCCTGGCGCGGTGTCAAAATTTCCACTGAGCTGGTGCTGTTGCTGCAAAACTGGACGCTGAGTCTGATTTTTTGCGCAGGTCTGATCGCCTTTAATAACGATTTTGATAACCGTCTCGCCGTCTGGCTGGCGTGGTATCTGCTATCCAGTGTTGGCCTGGTGTTGAGCCGTTCGTTTATTCGCTACGGCGCGGGATGGTTGCGTAATCGCGGGTATAACACTCGCCGGGTGGCGGTGGCAGGGGACCTGCCCGCGGGACAAATGCTATTGGACAGCTTTCGCCATGAACCGTGGCTGGGATTTGAAGTGGCAGGGGTCTATCACGATCCTATCCCTGGAAAAAACTCCCGCGACTGGGCCGGTAATCTGCAACAACTGGTGGACGACGCCAAAGCCTCTCGTATTCATAACGTTTATATCGCCATGTCGATGAGCGATGGCGCCAGCGTCAAAAAACTGGTTCGTGAGCTGGCCGACACCACTTGTTCGGTGATCCTTATTCCTGATGTCTTTACCTTCAACATTCTGCATTCACGGATTGAGGAGATGAATGGCGTTCCGGTGGTGCCGTTGTATGACACGCCGCTCTCGGGGATTAATCGCCTGTTGAAACGCGCGGAAGATATCGTGCTGGCTTCGCTGATCCTGCTGCTTATTTCTCCGGTGCTGTGTGGCATAGCGCTACTGGTAAAACTGACCTCCAAAGGACCGGTGATTTTCCGCCAGACCCGTTACGGCATGGATGGGAAGCCGATCAAAGTCTGGAAATTTCGCTCGATGAAAGTGATGGAAAACGACGCGGTGGTGACGCAGGCGACGCAAAACGATCCGCGCGTTACCCCTGTGGGGAATTTCCTGCGCCGAACGTCACTCGATGAACTGCCGCAGTTTATTAACGTGCTGACCGGGGGCATGTCTATTGTTGGGCCACGCCCGCATGCGGTGGCGCATAACGAACAGTACCGCCAACTGATCGAGGGGTACATGTTACGCCATAAGGTGAAACCGGGTATTACCGGCTGGGCGCAAATCAACGGCTGGCGCGGTGAAACCGATACGCTGGAAAAAATGGAAAAACGTGTGGAATTTGACCTCGAATACATTCGTGAGTGGAGCGTGTGGTTCGATATCAAAATTGTTTTTCTGACGGTATTCAAAGGCTTTGTCAATAAAGCGGCGTATTAACATGAGCTTACGAGAAAAAACGCTTAACGGCGCAAAGTGGTCGGCGATTGCCACGGTGATCATCATTGGTCTGGGGCTTATCCAGATGACCGTACTGGCACGGATTATTGATAACCACCAGTTCGGGTTGTTAACCGTGGCGCTGGTGATCATCGCGCTGGCAGATACGTTGTCTGACTTTGGTATCGCCAACTCAATTATTCAGCGCAAAGAGATTGGCTATCTTGAACTGACCACGCTGTACTGGCTCAACGTTGGGTTGGGTATCGTGGTATGCGTGGCGATGTTTCTACTGAGCGAGACGATTGCCAGCGTACTTAATAACCCAGAACTGGCACCGCTCATCAAAACGTTATCGCTGGCGTTTGTGGTGATACCGCACGGGCAGCAGTTTCGCGCGCTGATGCAAAAAGAGCTGGCCTTCAACAAAATTGGCATGATTGAAACCAGTTCGGTACTGGCCGGTTTTACCTTTACCGTAGTCAGCGCCCATTTCTGGCCGCTCGCTCTGACGGCCATTGTCGGGTATCTGGTGAACAGTTCGCTACGCACGCTGCTGTTCGGCTATTTTGGTCGCCGGATTTACCGTCCGGGGCTGCATTTTTCGCTGGCATCGGTTTCGTCAAATCTGCGTTTTGGTGCGTGGCTGACGGCAGACAGCATCATCAATTACATCAATACCAACCTTTCCACGCTGGTTTTGGCCCGCACGTTGGGAGCTGGCGTGGCGGGTGGATTCAATCTCGCCTGGAATGTGGCGGTTGTCCCCCCGATCAAACTGAACCCGATTATCACCCGCGTGCTGTTTCCGGCGTTTGCCAAAATCCAGGACGACAGTGAAAAGCTACGGGTGAATTTTTACAAGCTGCTGTCGGTGGTTGGGATTATCAACTTCCCGGCGCTGCTGGGACTGATGGTGGTGTCGAATAACGTGGTGCCACTGGTATTTGGCGAGAAGTGGAATGGCATTATCCCCATCCTGCAATTGCTGTGCATTGTTGGGCTGCTGCGCTCGGTGGGGAACCCGATCGGTTCACTGCTGATGGCGAAGGCGCGGGTCGATATCAGCTTTAAATTCAATGTGTTCAAAACCTTTCTGTTTATTCCCGCCATTTTCATCGGTGGACATCTGGCCGGGGCAATTGGCGTGACGCTGGGTTTTTTACTGGTCCAGGTGATTAACACCGTCCTCAGCTATTTCGTGATGATTAAACCTGTTCTTGGCCCCAGCTACCGCCAGTACATGCTCAGTCTTTGGCTGCCGTTGTATCTCTCCTTGCCAACCCTTGTAGTGAGCTATGCGCTGGGCGTAATGCTGCATGACCAGCTGTCGTTGGGCGTGTTGTTGGGGAGCCAGATAGCGGCAGGGGCGCTGGCGTTTGCGCTAATGATGGTGCTGTCGCGTCATCCGCTGGTGGTGGAAATAAAACGCCAGCTCTGTCGCAGTGAAAAAATGAAAACCTTGCTCCGTGCAGGATAAGAACAACGCTTTAAGAGGTCAAAATGAAACTATTAATTTTGGGCAACCATACCTGCGGGAACCGAGGGGATAGCGCGATCCTGCGCGGTTTGCTGGATGCCATTAACGCGTTGCGTCCCGAGACTGAAGTGGATGTTATGAGCCGTTACCCGGTGAGCTCTTCGTGGTTGCTGAACCGCCCGGTGATGGGCGACCCGCTGTATTCGCAGATGAAGCAACACAACAACGCCGCGGGTGTTATGGGGCGTGTGAAGAAAGTGCTGCGTCGTCGCTATCAGCATCAGGTACTGCTCTCGCGTGTTACCGACTCCGGCAACCTGCGCAATATCGCTATCGCCCAGGGTTTTACCGATTTTGTTCGCCTGCTGTCGCGCTACGACGCCATCATCCAGGTCGGCGGATCGTTCTTTGTCGATCTGTATGGTGTGCCGCAGTTTGAACATGCGTTGTGTTCGTTTATGGCGAAAAAACCGCTGTACATGATTGGTCATAGCGTGGGGCCATTCCAGGATGAGCAGTTTAATCAACTGGCGAACTACGTGTTTGGCCACTGTAATGCATTGATTTTACGTGAATCCGTCAGTCTGGATCTGATGAAACGCAGCGCAATTACCACGGATAAAGTCGAAACAGGCGTGGATACGGCCTGGCTTGTCGACAATCATCATGAGGATTTTGAGCCAGGTTATGCGGTACAGCACTGGTTAGACATGGCGGCTAAACAGAAGACCGTTGCCATTACATTGCGCGAGCTGGCGCCTTTTGATAAGCGTCTGGGGACAACGCAGCAGGCCTATGAGCAAGCCTTTGCCGGGGTAGTGAACCGCATACTCGATGAAGGTTATCAGGTGATTGCACTGTCAACCTGCACCGGTATTGATAGTTACAACAAAGATGATCGCATGGTGGCGTTAAACCTGCGCCAGTATGTTAACGACCCGGCCCGATATCATGTGGTGATGGATGAACTTAACGATCTGGAGATGGGGAAGATTCTGGGGGCATGCGATCTGACGGTGGGTACTCGGTTGCACTCGGCCATTATCTCGATGAATTTTATGACGCCGGCCATCGCCATTAACTACGAGCATAAATCGGCAGGGATCATGCAACAGTTGGGGTTGCCGGAGATGGCTGTCGATATTCGCCATCTGCTCGATGGCAGCCTGGAAGGAAAGGTCGCCGATACCCTCGGACAGCTACCTGAACTGAACATACGGCTTGGGGATGCTGTGACACGCGAACGCGAACGCGGGGTACGCATGGTGCAGTCGGTTTTAACGCGTATTGAGGGGGAAAAATGAAGATTGGCTTTTTCTTGCTTAAATTTCCGCTCTCTTCTGAGACCTTTGTACTCAATCAGATAACCGCATTTATCGATATGGGCTACGACGTGGAGATTGTCGCTTTGCAGAAGGGCGATCTTGAAAATACGCATGCCTCATTTAATACCTACCGGCTGGGTGAAAAAACGCGCTGGTTGCTGAATGAACCGGAAAGCAAACTGGCGAAGCTGAAATATAGGGCGGCGGCGGCTCTGCACGGTCTCACCCGCGCAGCGACCTGGAAAGCGCTTAATGTTGCACGCTATGGCGAGGAAGCGCGCAATCTGATTTTGGCGGCCATTTGCGGTGGGAATCCGCGGGCGTTTGAAGCGGATGTCTTTATTGCTCATTTTGGGCCAGCAGGCGTAACGGCCGCCAAGCTGCGAGAGCTTGGGATGATCCGCGGAAAAATCGCCACGGTATTTCACGGCGTCGATGTTTCGCATCGGGATGTGCTTACCCGCTATACCCCTGAGTATCAGCAGCTGTTTCAACGTGGAGATTTGATGTTACCCATCAGCAATCTCTGGGCCGGACGTTTAAAAAACATGGGATGCCCGCCGCATAAAATCGCGGTTTCGCGTATGGGTATCGACATGACGCGTTTTACCCCTCGCCAACTGAAAGCACCAGCTGCAGCGCTGGAAATTATCTCTGTCGCCCGGTTAACCGAGAAAAAAGGACTGCACGTCGCCATCGAAGCCTGTCGTCAGTTAAAAGAGCAGGGCGTTTCATTTCGTTATCGCATCCTGGGTATAGGTCCTTGGGAGCGTCGTTTACGCACACTGATCGAGCAATATCAACTCGATGACGTGATTGAGATGCCCGGCTTTAAGCCCAGCCATCAGGTGAAGGAGATGCTTGAGCAGGCGGATGTATTTTTGCTGCCGTCGATTACCGGAAGAGACGGCGATATGGAGGGGATCCCGGTGGCGCTGATGGAGGCGATGGCGGTAGGTATTCCGGTGATTTCAACTGTTCACAGTGGGATCCCTGAGCTGGTCGAGTCGGGCAAGTCTGGCTGGCTGGCACCGGAAAACGATGCGCAGGCCCTGGCAGAGCGTTTAGCGGCATTTAGCCTGCTCGACAGTGAGCAGGTACAGCCGATTGTGCAGTGTGCGCGCGAAAAAATTGAAACTGAATTTAATCAGTTAGCGATCAATAAACAGTTAGCCAGTCTGCTGCAAACGATGTAAATCGAGGTTGTATGTCAGAGAACAAACTCTCACGCCGTACTTTTCTGACGGCAGGCTCTGCGCTTGTCGTACTGCATTCTCCCGTTGTCCGGGCGCTTGAATCATCGGACAGCGTCAACATTCAGAATTACAACCCAAAGGATTGGGTCGCTTCTTTCAGGCAGGCGTTCAAAGAAGGACAAACGGTAGTCGTACCCAAAGAACTGGAATGTAAGGATCTCAATACCGCTATCGTTATTCCTCCTGGCAAAACGCTACACCTGCAAGGCAGAATCAGCGGCAATGGCCGTGGTCGCTTTGTTCTGCAGGATGGATGTAAGGTAGTGGGTGAGCAGGGGGGGAGCCTGAGGAATGTTACCCTCGATGTGCGCGGTTCGGATTGCGTGATAAAAGGGATTGCCATGAGTGGTTTTGGGCCAGTGACGCAAATCTATATCGGCGGCAAAACACCGAGGCTGATGCGCAATCTGACTATTCAGGATATTACCGTCACGCGCGCTAACTATGGGATCCTGCGTCAGGGCTTTCATAACCGGATGGATGGCGTAAAGATTACAAACTGCCGTTTTAGCGATCTACAGGGAGATGCCATTGAGTGGAATGTGGCGATCAACGACAGCAACATCCTCATTTCTGACCATGTCATTGAACGTATTAACTGTACCAACGGCAACGTGAACTGGGGCATCGGCATCGGACTGGCGGGCAGTACCTATGACAATACCTATCCCGATGAGCTGGCGGTAAAAAACTTTGTGGTGGCGAATATCACCGGTACCGACTGTCGACAGCTAGTCCATGTAGAGAACGGCAAACATTTTATCATTCGTAATATCACCGCACGAAATATTACCCCAGATTTTAGTAAGAAAGCAGGCATTGATAATGCAACGGTCGCTATTTATGGCTGTGATAATTTCGTGATTGATAATATCAATATGGAAAATAGCGCAGGTATGCTCATTGGCTACGGTGTTATTAAAGGACGATATTTATCCATCCCGCAGAACTTTAAGTTAAATAATATCCATCTGGATAACACGAAACTTGAATATAAATTACGCGGCATTCAGATCTCATCAGGTAATGCAACGTCGTTCGTGGCCATTACCAACGTTGAGATGAAGCGAGCCACGCTTGAGTTGCACAACCAACCGCAGCATCTTTTTTTACGTAACATCAGAGTGATGCAGCAATCCGCAACAGGACCCGCGCTCAAGATGCACTTCGATCTACGCCAGGATGTGCGCGGCAAGTTTATGGCTAAGCAGGACACCTTGCTATCACTGGCGAATATCCATGCGGTAAACGAAAGCGGGCAAAGTTCAGTTGACATTGACCGGGTAAACCATCAGGTGGTGAATGTCGAAGCGGTGAATTTTCGACTGCCGGGGCAGGGGAGGTAACCCCACTATATTCTTACTGGATATCATTGGCTAAAAGATTATAATCACCCAATTACTGTTAAAGCTGGGGCTGGGCAGCATTGACTACTCAGGGAAGACGCTCATCTTTATCATACGTTTCTTGTGTTACGAACAGACAAAGTGATTTATGAACGATAAAGTTTTGCTCATCGGTGCCTCCGGATTCGTGGGGACCAGACTCCTGGAGACGGCTGTTGCGGATTTTGATATCAAGAATCTGGATAAACAGCAGAGTCATTTCTATCCGCAAATCACGCAAATCGGTGATGTTCGCGACCAACAAGTTCTGGATCAGGCGCTGTCAGGCTATGACACAGTAGTGTTGCTAGCGGCTGAACACCGTGATGATGTCAGTCCTACTTCACTCTACTATGATGTGAATGTTCAGGGGACGCGCAATGTATTGGCCGCTATGGAGAAAAATGATGTTAAGAACATCATTTTCACCAGTTCTGTTGCGGTCTATGGCCTGAACAAAACCAACCCTGATGAAAATCATCCTCACGATCCCTTCAACCACTACGGTAAAAGCAAGTGGCAAGCGGAAGAGGTTCTTCGTGAATGGCATGCTAAAGCGCCTGATGATCGTTCGCTGACTATCATTCGTCCAACTGTTATCTTTGGCGAACGCAACCGCGGCAACGTTTATAATCTGCTGAAGCAGATCGCTGGCGGTAAGTTTATGATGGTTGGGGCGGGTACGAATTATAAATCAATGGCTTATGTGGGTAATATTGTTGAGTTTATCAAGTATAAACTGAAGAATGTGACTGCTGGTTATGAGGTTTATAATTACGTTGATAAACCTGATCTGAATATGAATCAACTGGTTACCGAAGTTGAACAGAGCTTAAGTAAAAAAATCCCCTCAGCACACTTACCTTACGCTTTAGGCATGTTAGGTGGCTATTGCTTTGATATTTTGGGTAAAGTGACCGGCAAAAAATATGCTGTCAGCTCTGTGCGCGTTAAGAAGTTCTGTGCCACCACACAGTTTGATGCAACGAAAGTCCACTCATCCGGTTTTGTCGCACCTTATACATTGTCTCAGGGGCTGGATCGCACCTTAAAATACGAATTTTTGCACGATAAGAAAGATGACATTACGTTTGTCTCTGAGTAATTGTTGTTTGTAGAGTGTCTGGGGCTTAGCTAACTTCGATTTTTCGGAAATGCTATAAAACTGACGAGATGAGTTCGTTTCCGAGGAATCCGAGTTCACCTTGGCGCTGGTGAAGTGTAGAGTTTGCATTCGGTTTACCTTAACCTGGTTATTTCGTGTTAAGGATGGAGCCAGCAATACTGGCTAACGTACGGCTAAAGTCTATACTTTATCAGCCGTTAAGAGGTAGGAGAGAGAATGACTAATTTGAAAGCAGTTATCCCGGTAGCGGGCTTGGGGATGCACATGTTGCCGGCCACAAAGGCAATCCCTAAAGAGATGCTGCCGATCGTTGACAAGCCGATGATTCAATACATTGTCGACGAGATTGTAGCTGCAGGTATCAAAGAAATCGTTCTGGTAACTCACGCGTCTAAGAACGCGGTTGAGAACCACTTCGACACCTCTTATGAACTCGAATCGTTGCTTGAGCAGCGTGTTAAGCGCCAGCTATTAGCCGAGGTGCAGTCTATCTGTCCGCCTGGCGTGACTATCATGAACGTTCGTCAGGCTCAGCTGCTGGGGCTGGGTCATTCAATTCTCTGTGCTCGCCCAATCGTTGGGGATAACCCGTTCGTCGTCGTGTTACCAGATGTCGTTCTTGATACCGCGAGTGCGGACCCTCTGCGTTACAACCTGGCTGCCATGGTTGCCCGCTTTAATGAAACCGGGCGTAGTCAGGTACTGGCTAAACGCATGGAAGGCGATCTGTCCGAGTACTCTGTTATTCAGACCAAAGAGCCTTTAGACAACGAAGGTAAAGTCAGCCGCATCGTTGAGTTCATCGAAAAACCAGACCAACCGCAGACTCTTGATTCCGATCTGATGGCCGTAGGCCGCTATGTGCTGTCTGCTGATATTTGGGCAGAATTAGAGCATACCCAACCAGGTGCCTGGGGACGTATTCAGTTGACGGATGCCATTGCGGAATTGGCTAAAAAACAGTCTGTTGACGCTATGTTGATGACTGGGGACAGCTACGACTGTGGTAAAAAAATGGGCTATATGCAGGCTTTCGTTAAGTATGGGTTGCGGAATTTGAAGGAAGGAGCGAAGTTTCGTAAGGGTATTGAGAAGTTGTTGAGCGAGTAGATATTTACAAGCTTTTGTGACGGTAAGCCAGAAAAAATTGCGGCAGCTAACATCCCTGTGTCTATGCTTTATGCTGTGGGGTGTTACTGTCGTTTTTTATTTTAAAAACAAATGATAACAACAAGTTAACCTATTAAGTTTAATCTCCTTTTGATTGGATTTTTCCTTGTTTCTAGCCGCATTTGGTAAGACAATTGGCGTTTGAATTTAGCGTGCTTTGCGATAGCTAGCAGGGCAGGTTTCACATTTATCATTCAAGTAGTACTCTGGTTGCTGCAAGGCCAGGGGCGGTAGCGTGCATAATGCTCAGATGCGTGCATTATGTGTCGGCATATTAATAGTATTCGTATAAACGATATTCGGAATTAAAACGTGAAAATACTAGTTACTGGTGGAGCGGGTTTCATTGGATCTGCAGTAGTTCGTCATATTATTAATAATACTCAGGATACCGTTGTTAATGTCGATAAACTTACCTACGCCGGTAACCTGGAGTCCCTTGCCGAAGTCAGTGAAAATAATCGCTATTATTTTGAACACGCGGATATCTGTGATAAAGCGGCAATGGAGCGTATTTTTACCACTCATCAACCGGATGCGGTGATGCATCTGGCAGCTGAAAGTCATGTTGACCGCTCTATTACAGGACCAGCAGCTTTTATCGAAACGAATATCGTCGGTACCTATATACTGCTGGAAGCTGCTCGTGGCTACTGGAACGAGCTGGATGCAGATAAAAAAAAGGCATTTCGTTTCCATCATATTTCCACAGATGAAGTATACGGCGATCTGCCACATCCAGATGAAGTGGCTGCCGGTAATGTGTTGCCTCTGTTCACTGAAAAGACAGCATATGCGCCGAGTAGCCCGTATTCTGCTTCAAAGGCCTCAAGCGATCATCTGGTTCGCGCATGGTTGCGCACCTATGGCTTCCCAACAATTGTCACCAATTGTTCCAATAACTACGGGCCATATCACTTCCCTGAAAAACTAATCCCGCTGGTGATTCTGAATGCGCTGGAAGGGAAAGCATTGCCAATTTATGGCAAAGGCGACCAGATTCGCGACTGGCTTTATGTCGAAGATCACGCCCGAGCGTTGTACATCGTAGTGACCCAGGGGATTGTAGGTGAAACATACAATATTGGTGGTCATAACGAGAAGAAAAACCTGGATGTGGTACTTACTATCTGCGATTTATTGGATGAGATTGTACCTAAAGATGTTTCTTACCGCGAGCAAATCACGTATGTAGTGGATAGGCCTGGGCACGATCGCCGCTATGCGATTGATGCTGCAAAAATCAGCGATGAGCTGGGCTGGAAGCCGCAGGAAACTTTTGACAGCGGGATCCGTAAAACTGTGCAGTGGTATTTGGCGAATCATAAATGGGTCAAAAACGTGAAAAGCGGAGCTTATGCCTCTTGGTTATCCAGACAATATGGAGAGAATAAATAATGAAAGGGATTATTCTTGCTGGGGGTTCGGGTACGAGGCTTTATCCTATAACGATGGGGATATCTAAGCAGTTACTTCCTGTTTATGATAAACCTATGATTTATTATCCTTTGTCGGTATTAATGTTAGCAGGTATCAAAGATATATTAATTATTACAACACCAGAAGATCAATCTGGATTTGTTAGATTGCTTGGGGATGGGCAGCAATTTGGTATAAATTTGAGCTATGCCATTCAACCGAAACCGGAGGGGTTAGCTCAAGCATTTATCATTGGTGAAGAGTTTATTGGGACTGATTCTGTCTGCTTGGTATTAGGTGACAACATATTTTTTGGACAAGGGTTTACGCCAAAACTACAGATGGCAAGTACTCGAGTCAGTGGTGCAACTGTTTTTGGATACCAGGTTATGGACCCAGAACGGTTTGGTGTTGTTGAGTTTGATGCTAATTTTAAAGCGCTGAGCATCGAAGAAAAACCGGCCAAGCCTAAATCAAATTGGGCTGTTACCGGTCTCTATTTTTATGATAACAACGTAATAAATATAGCTAAGAGTATTAAACCGTCGGCTAGAGGTGAATTAGAAATAACAACTATTAATGAAGTATATCTTAATCACAATAGTTTGAACGTTGAGTTATTAGGTCGAGGGTTTGCATGGCTTGATACCGGAACACATGATAGTTTAATTGAAGCCGGTAGTTTTGTTGAAACTGTCCAGAAGCGTCAGGGTATGATGGTTGCATGTCCAGAAGAAATAGCTTGGCGAAATGGTTGGCTCTCAAACGATGAATTATATTCACGAAGTGATAAATTAATTAAAAATCATTATGGACAATATCTTCGCAAACTTCTATGTTAGTTTTATGATGAACAAAATTTCGGAAGAAATGTATGGAAATTATTGATTTTGATGTCTACGGTGATGATCGGGGGTCGTTAATCTCACTGGAACAGTTTAAAAATATACCATTTGATTTTAAAAGGGTATATTACATATTTAATACCTCTTCCGGTGTGTCACGAGGATTCCACGCTCATAAAAACCTAAGGCAAGTTGTAATAGCAATTAGAGGGAAATGCGATTTTCATATCGATGAAGGCCGAGGTATGGAGGTTTTGACCTTAGATTCGCCTTGCAGAGGCTTGTATATTGACAAGTTAAGCTGGAGGGAAATGCATAATTTTTCTGATGATTGTATTTTAATGGTTTTAGCCAGTGAAAAATATGATCCTTCCGATTATATAACTAATTACGAAGAATTCAAAGGTATGACCAATGTTAAATTTCGTTGAGTATGACGAGTCATTTCTTGCATTAAGTTGGCTTTGGTTAAAAGATCCTGAAATATCTGCGCTAACTATGACACCTGATTTCACAAAAAATGAGCAGTTGATATTCTTTAGATCTTTAGAAAAAAGAAGAGATTATTTTATACGCGGCGTTACTTATAAGAATGAAAAAATAGGAGCTGCGGGTATTAAAAACATTAACCAAGATAGGGGGGAGTATTGGGGATATATAGGTGAGAAAAAATATTGGGGGCAAGGATTAGGGAGAGAGATTATGGAAAAAATAGTTTTAGAAGCACGACTATTGGGATTAAAAAAGTTGTATTTGCAAGTGAATTCCAATAATCAGCGAGCTATAAATCTATATAAAAAAGTAGGGTTTGAAATTTTATCTATTGATGACCAGTTAATTAAAATGGAAAGGTGGTTGTAATGCAATGCCTAGAAGAGGTAGTGGACGGCCTCAAAGTTTTAGACTGCGTGATTTCGACAGAAGCAAAAAGTTTATCAACGACAATATTTTCAAAACAAACATTTTTAGAGCATCAAAATAAAGCTCAAAATAAGCATTATATAGTATTTTCACTATATGATGAGAAAGAAAGCAAAATACTATCGCAAATGGTATTTTCCAAAAAAAATAATTCTGAAACTGTCGAGTTTTTTTCACCGATCACAGGCGCTTTTTCGGATTTTTATTTGATAAATGAAAGAGTAGCACTCAATAAAATAGATCTTTTCTTAAATTATATTGAAATCTATCTTGTAAAAAATTATAACCTAAAGAAACTTACATACAAACTTCCTCCTGAATTATACAATCCGGACAATAATAATTATTTGTTGAACGTGATGTTTAATCGTGGATGGGAAATCAATAATATTGACCTTAATTATCACTTGAATATTGTAAGCGAAGATTATTTTAGAAAAAAATTAAGCGGTAGTAAAAGACGTGAATTAAATCGAATTACAAGGGAAGAAACCACTTTCAACAAGGTTATAGAGCATAATGAAATTCGTTGTGCTTATGAAGTGATAAAAGCTAATAGAGAGTCGCAAGGCTATCCAATGACTATGAGTTGGGAGGGGTTATATTCTCTTTATTTGGCTATGCCTGATGATGTTTATTTTTTCAGTTTGAAAAAAGATAATTTAATACTTGCATCCTCCGTTTGTTTAAAAATAAATAATGATCATTTGTATGTTTTTTACTGGGGAGAAAACCCGGAGTTTAGAAAGCTTTCTCCAATTGTGAAATTGGCTGAACAATTGTATTTATTGTGCATTGACGAGGGATTTAAAACTTTAGATATCGGTATTTCTACTGAGAACTCTTCAGTTAATCAAGGATTGATTGATTTTAAAACAAATATTGGTTGTGAATTGACTAAAAAAATTAGCATCGAAAAAGTATTGGAGAAACAAAGTGAAAGTTGATTTTCTTAATTTAAATCGAATTAATAGTCAATATGCAAAAGAACTGATTCAAGCTTCTGAGCGAGTGATTAATTCTGGTTGGTATATTCAAGGAGCTGAAGTAAAAAAATTCGAAACTAATTTTGCGAGGTATTGTGGTACTAAGCATTGCATAGGTGTAGCTAATGGACTAGATGCATTGGTTCTGACTCTTAAAGCTTGGAAAATTCTTGGGATGATAGAAGAAGGTGATGAAGTTATTGTCCCTGGCAATACTTTTATTGCAACTATCCTTGCAATTTCTGAAGTAGGATTAAAATCTGTATTGGTTGAACCTGACGAGGAAACAAATAATATTTCGGTTTCCCAAATTAATGCACATATAACCGATAAAACAAAAGTAATAATTCCGGTGCATTTGTATGGATATATCTGTGATATGGAAGAAATAAGAAAAATCGCATCGGAATACAATTTGTTAATTTTGGAAGATAGTGCTCAAGCTCATGGGGCAACTAAAAATGGATTAAAGTCTGGTTCATGGGGAGATGCTGCAGCCTTTAGCTTTTATCCTGGAAAAAATTTAGGAGCATTAGGAGATGCTGGAGCGGTAACAACTAACCATGACGAGCTTGCGCAAACCATTAGAGCCCTAGCGAACTATGGTTCGGTCGCTAAATATGAGCACATTTTTAAAGGAGTAAATAGCCGGCTTGATGAGATTCAAGCTGCATTTTTAAACGTGAAAATAGATTTTTTAGATCATGAGATCAAATTACGCAGAAATATTGCTTGTAGATACTGTTCTGAGATCAATAATGACGAAATATCACTTCCTGTTGTTAAAAACCACGAAGAACACGTATGGCATCTTTTCGTTATCAAAACAGAATGTCGAGAGAAATTGAAATCTTATCTTGACGATAAAGGGATTCAGACACTCATTCACTACCCAAAACCGCCACACAAACAAAAAGCATATGCAGAATGGGATGGTATTACATTGCCAGTTACGGAAAGAATTCATAGGCAAGTATTATCTTTGCCAATGGATCCTACAATGACTGAAGCAGAAATTAGTTACGTAATTCAAGCAATAAATGGTTTTACTGCATGAGGCGATTACTCACAGTTACTTTCTTTACGGGATTGCTAACTCTTATAAAGATGTTTTCTGGATTTGTAGTTGCAAAGATTGTCGCTGTCTATACAGGTCCAACTGGTATAGTCATGTTAGGGCAGATTCAAAGTATAGTTACAACACTAAATGGATTAGTTAATTCCCCGGTAGGTCCGGGGATTGTTCGATTTACTTCTGAGAATGATAAAAATGGATATGGTGAATGTGCAAAGTGGTGGCAGGCAAGTACCCGATGGGTAGCATTAATTTTAGCTATAATCCTTCCATTAACAATATTAACCTCTTCGTACATATCTTCATGGGTATTAGGAACGCCTGACTTTGGATGGGTATTAGTTATTACTGCTTTTTTATTGCCTTTTACTGCAGCAGGAACTTTTATCGCTTCGGTCATTAATGGTCAACAACAATATAAAAAATATGTGGTTCTGGGAATGGTATCAGCAATTTTATCCCTGGCCATCATGCTTCTTTTAATTATTGTAGGGAACATTTATGGTGCATTACTTGCGGTTGCTGTCCAAAATGCAGTAGTTGGTATAGTAATGATTTTGTACTCACTTCGAAAACCATGGTTTAAAATAAAGTATCTATGGGGGAAAGTTGACTCCAGGAGTATGAAAGATATCCGCGGTTATATACTCATGGCTGTTACGAGTGCAATTGTTGTTCCTTGTTCATTAATTCTTATTCGAAACATTATCGTTCAACATGCTGGATGGACACAGGCTGGATATTGGCAAGCTGTCTGGCGAATATCAGAAACTTATCTTGCTATAATTACCATAGCGCTAAGCACATATTATCTTCCACGGCTTTCGGCAATTAAAGATAATAAATTAATAGTAGGTGAAATAAATGCCACTCTAAAAGTCGTGCTTCCGGTTGTCGTACTATGTGCAACTGGGGTTTATATATTAAAAGACTTTATTATTTCAGTGTTATTTACTAAGGAGTTTTATTCCGCAAGAGATTTATTTAAGTATCAATTGCTGGGAGATGTCCTGAAAATAATTAGTTGGCTATATGCTTACACAATGATTTCTAAAGGAATGACAAAAATTTTTGTTTTATCCGAAATTGTTTTTGCTACTAGTTTTGTAGCTATCTCTTATTTTTTTGTTATTCATTATGGAGTGTATGGTGCTCCTATGGCATATTGTGTTAATTACAGCTTGTATTTATTATTTGCTATATTCGTAGTTTACCGAGTTAAATCATGAAAAAAAAACACGTTTCAATTTTTGTCGTCTCGTATAATCACGTTAAATTTGTTGAGTTATGTCTAAATTCAATTAAATGCCAATGGAATGTTTCTTATGATTTAACTGTCATCGATAATGGCTCAGTTGATGGTACGCCTGAAATAATTCGTCAATTAAACAAAACACAAGATTTTAAATTCATAGAAAATGAAACTAACTTAGGGTTGCCAGCAACTTTAAACATGTGCCTTGATATGGCCGTAGGGGAGTATATCTGCTTCATTGCGGCGGATGATTATATGTCGGTCAATCGATTGTCAGTGCAATTACAATTTCTTGAAGAACATCATGAGTTTTATGCCTGCGCTGGAACCCAACTGAAAATTGATGATGATAATAATTTGTGTGATTTTAAAAAACAAAAGAATATCATTAAAAATTATATTGTGCTTGATGAAAATAATATTTTTGACAAAACAAATATTATTTACTCCCCAACATCTATATATCGCACTCAGGCTTTAAAAGATATTGGAGGTTACAAAGCGGATATTGCAATAGAGGATTTGTATATTTACTATAAAGCAGCGGAGAAACACTATAAAATTGCTTTGCTTCCAAATTTATTTTCCTTTTATAGGATTCACTCAGGAAATAGCCATAGTAAATTAAAGTGGATGCATGATAACAAAATAAAAATTTTAGAGGAGTTTAAAAATGCATCCTTTTACGAAAAATTAAAAGATTTGATTTATTTAGAAGGTTTTTACTCACTATCCGATAACTATAAAATGATAGCGTTAAAAATAATTCCGAAAATCATCCATCGAATAGACAGTAAATATTTATATGCGGGAATTATAAAACTATTATTTAAATGGTGAGTTATGGAAGCAATAATATATGTATCGATAGCAATTTTTTTCCTATCATTAACTTACAGAGCGATAATAAAAGTTTCTGGTTCACTTTCTCTCGATTTCATTTCTTTTTGGTTTTACATATATATAATATTTGCCTTTTTGGGGTCGTGTGTAATTATATTGGGCTTTGGCAGTGACAGTTATTTTGTACTACCTATTGCGAAGAATCATGATGTTATCTTAGTTGGTTCATATTTCGTCTTGTATGGTGGTGTTGTAGCGTTATTAGCTTTTTTAGGCTTTATAAAAATCTTTAATGCAAATAAAAACTATAGTGAAAATTTGACTAAAACTTGTGAAGTTAATAAATCACAAACTAATACAATTCTTATATTGGCATGCCTGTTTCTTTTGGTTTTTATCTATTTTCAAATTAGCATTTTTCCAAGTCCTCTTGTTATGGCATTCACCAATGGGACCGCCGAGGAAATTGCTCTTCGAAGAATAATCGTCACAAAAGATTTAAGTATAATAGCTAATACTTACATTATTTCTGTTGGTAGTTTATTAGCTTATATAGTTCCTTACTCTTATCTGGCTTTATCTAGTATAAATAAAAAATACTACGCACATGCGCTATTAACATTTACTATTTCTATTATTTATATTTTATCAACAGGTGAGAAGGGACCATTTCTTTTCTTTATTTTTGGTGCATTAATCTGTTATGGGTATTCTCGAGGACAGATAAAGAGAATATCAGTAAAATTAATTTTGTTTTCGATTTCAATATTATTTGTCATATACTTACTTTTTGTCAGTAATGATATTCAACAAATTTTATCTCTTATATTTGACCGAATTTTTATAGCGCAGGTAATTTCTGTGTATCTCTCGTATGATTACTATAGCTATTCAGGTGATATTGGCCTTTTATCTTTAGCAAATATCTTAACAAAAATTTTTGATATTAGCGTAATTCCGCCAGCGTCAGAACAACTGATGGCTCATTATTTCCCTGAGATGATCGCGCTTGGTGGTTGGAATATTAATGGCCTATATATATCGGAAGCCTGGTCAAATTTTGGAGTATTGGGTGTCTTGTTATCACCAATACTTGTTGGGTTCGAAAATGCAATTTTGATCAAAGCATTGACAAGTTTTAAAAAATCACCCATTCAGTGTGCTTTTTATGCTTTTTTCACAATTAAATGTACATATTTTTTAACTTCTTTCAACGCATATCTCTATCATTCAGATTGGATTGTGACTGTTATTGTTTTATTGTTAATTATGTTTTTAAATTTTATTTTCAATGCAAAAAAACAATTTATATAAATATAGGTTCAAAATGGCCAATCTATTAGTTGCTTTAGACTTATGCGATACCTTAGTTAAAGGTAATACTACTTTTATATTTTTAGATCATCTTTTAAAAAATAATTCATTTTTTAGGATGTATAGAAAATTGAGTCGATGGCTTCCTTTTAAATTTTTATTCAAAGTGTTGTCATTAGTTAAATTTGATGCTAATCGAAAAATTGCTATTCTTTTTTTAAAAGGAATTAAAAAAAGCATTTTGCAGAAAAATGCCAATTTTTTAGTTCAGCATACTTTTGTCTTCGATAAGGAGATTGTTACGCTTATAAATTACTGCAATGCTAATAATATATCAGTGTATATCGTCTCCGCATCTCTTGATGTAATTGCTGAAGCTGTTGCCAGCAAATTCGGAATTCAATACATTTCTAGTTGTCTTGATTTTAACTCTAATGTTTGTACTGGCACGCTGAAGCAAGATCTACTTTATACAAAAGAAATGCTTTTTACGGAAGGAAGTAAAAAATATACCGGAGTAGATTTGGAACAATTAGTCTTTGTTAGTGATAATATTCAGGATATTTCCCTTTTAAAAAAAGCAAGGTTTGGATTCGGATTTTATACCGATAAAAATAGTAGTAAATTTAAAAGCAACCAAATTATTAAATTTGAAGCTGCAAATGTAGTTGCAACAATAAATAACTATCAAGATAATCTACTCAATAACGAGAAAAATCAATGATGTTTTTTTATGTTCCTTTCTACTATACAATAGTTAGCAGATTACATAGTTTCTCTAAGTGTTTCTCTTGGGTTATTATTTATCTGATACCTCAATTCATTTTTTATTTTTATTTCTTAGATGCAGTCGATTACAGGCAAGCATTCCTTTGTATAGCATTAGGTGTCGTTTTAATCTATACATTATACGAAATTGGCTATATTTATAATGATACTGAAACCATAAAAAATGAGGTGCAGCCAACCTTACGATTAGATGATTCTCAGTTGAGGTATTATTATGAACACAAGGTGTTAATATATTTTTTTCGTGCTTTATTAGCATTTATTATTTCTTTTGTATTCATTTATTTTGAACAATATTATTTTGTTTTATTTGCGTGGTGCATAATTCCAATATATGCTGTGTATAACTCAATACGCAATAGATGGAACTTGCCACTTCATTTTTGCCTGGTTATTATTAGATATTGCAGTGTAACTATATTATTAGGTGGAGGGGTGGCTTTCTTTTATTGTATTTTACTCTTCCCATTGATTAATTTATTGGAAAGATGTTCAGAAAAACGTTTTCAGTTGCCTTTTTTCCAAAAAAATGTTTTTTCTAACAAAGTAGATGGTCGATATAAGTACTATTTTATTTTGATTGTTATTGCTGGTTTGCTTTTAATTCATGAAATGAATTGGATTAACTTGGTATTCCTGTTTCTTTCGTTGTATTATTTTGTTTATAGATGGTTAATTGTGAAGTTTAAGATGGTCTGATATATGGATAATGTTAAATTTAGCCTTTTGATGTCGTTGTATGATAAAGAACTCCCGGAAAATCTTCATGAATGTCTTTGCAGTATTTATCGACAGAAACTAAAACCAACGGAAATAATTTGTGTTTTTGATGGGGCAATCAAAAAAACACTGTCAGATGTTATTTACCGATGGCAAAAAGAACTAAATATTATTGTTGTTAAATTGGAGGAGAATGTCGGATTAGGTTCTTCCTTAAATATCGGTCTTAAACATTGTAATTATGATATCGTTGCTCGGATGGATACTGATGATATTTGTGAAGAAAGCCGTTTTGAAATACAAATATCTTATTTTGAAAGGAACAAATCTATCTGTTTGCTTGGATGCCAGATTGCTGAGTTTTCAGGCGATATATCAAATATTAGTGGTAGAAGATTAGTGCCACTGACTTACGCAGATATTAAAAATTTTGCAAAACACAAAAATCCATTCAATCATATGACAGTAGTTTATCGACGCCATATGATAGAATCTGTTGGTGGTTATAAGGACCATCATTTCATGGAGGATTATAACCTATGGTTGCGTGTGATTTCTTCTGGTTACTATTGTGAGAACTTAAACGAAACATTAGTATTTGCAAGAGCTGGCGAAAATATGCTAACGCGTAGACGAGGTGGTAAATACATCCGGAGTGAGTTTCAATTATCAGTGTTAAAATATAAACTCAATATCCAATCACTTCCAATGAGTCTTCTCTGGTTTTTTCTCCGCTCTACAGTTAGAATTTTACCGGTAAATATCTTATCCAAAATATACAAGTTGAATCGTAATTAAACACCAAAAATTAATACTATAAATTTGTTTCATTAAAAACATTGCTTATTATTCCAATAATTTGGAAAATATATGCCAAACACACCTGACAGGAGTATGTAATGTCCAAGCAACAGATCGGCGTCGTCGGTATGGCAGTGATGGGGCGCAACTTGGCGCTCAACATCGAAAGCCGTGGTTATACCGTCTCCATCTTCAACCGCTCCCGCGAGAAAACTGAAGAAGTTGTTGCCGAGAACCCGGGTAAGAAACTGGTTCCTTATTACACGGTGAAAGAGTTCGTCGAGTCTCTTGAAACCCCACGTCGTATCCTGTTAATGGTAAAAGCAGGGGCGGGAACTGATGCTGCTATTGATTCCCTAAAGCCATATCTGGATAAAGGCGATATTATCATTGATGGTGGTAACACCTTCTTCCAGGACACTATCCGTCGTAACCGTGAACTGTCCGCAGAAGGTTTTAACTTCATCGGTACCGGTGTTTCAGGCGGTGAAGAGGGCGCCCTGAAAGGCCCATCTATCATGCCTGGTGGCCAGAAAGAAGCGTATGAGCTGGTTGCGCCGATCCTGACCAAAATCGCAGCCGTTGCGGAAGATGGCGAGCCGTGCGTGACCTATATTGGCGCTGACGGCGCAGGCCATTACGTGAAGATGGTTCACAACGGCATCGAATATGGCGATATGCAGCTTATTGCTGAAGCCTATTCTCTGCTGAAAGGCGGTCTGAACCTGTCTAACGAAGAACTGGCAACTACCTTCACCGAGTGGAATGAAGGCGAGCTGAGCAGCTACCTGATCGACATCACTAAAGACATCTTCACCAAAAAAGATGAAGACGGTAAATATCTTGTTGATGTGATTCTGGATGAAGCGGCGAACAAAGGTACCGGTAAATGGACCAGCCAGAGTTCTCTGGATCTGGGCGAACCGCTGTCGCTGATCACCGAGTCTGTATTCGCGCGCTATATCTCTTCTCTGAAAGACCAGCGCGTTGCGGCATCTAAAGTGCTGTCCGGCCCACAGGCTAAACTTGCTGGCGATAAAGCCGAGTTCGTTGAGAAAGTCCGTCGCGCGCTGTACTTGGGTAAAATCGTCTCCTACGCGCAGGGCTTCTCTCAACTGCGTGCCGCGTCTGACGAGTACAACTGGGATCTGAACTACGGTGAAATCGCGAAGATCTTCCGCGCGGGTTGCATCATTCGTGCGCAGTTCCTGCAGAAAATCACTGACGCGTATGCTGAAAACAAAGGCATCGCGAACCTGCTGCTGGCCCCGTACTTCAAAAATATCGCTGACGAATATCAACAAGCGCTGCGTGATGTAGTGGCTTATGCTGTGCAGAATGGTATCCCGGTACCGACCTTCTCTGCAGCGGTAGCCTATTACGATAGCTACCGTTCTGCGGTACTGCCGGCTAACCTGATCCAGGCCCAGCGCGACTACTTTGGTGCACATACGTATAAACGCACCGATAAAGAAGGTGTGTTCCACACTGAATGGCTGGATTAATCTGATTTAGTCTAACTGTAAATGCAGGCCCGGAGCGCTCCTCCGGGCTTTTTTATTGCCAAAAAATGGGATTCAGTCAGGTCCGATATCCGGTGTTGTAGCAAATCACGATATACTGGCGCAATGCAGAGCCGATGCGCGACGTTGTTGGCAGCGTGTTCACCCTCAAATGTTCAACCGGAAGAAGTTACACAGCGAATGAAGATAACTATCTCAGGAACAGGTTATGTTGGTTTGTCGAACGGTATTCTGATTGCCCAGCACCACGAAGTGGTCGCTCTGGATATCGTTCCGACGAAGGTCGAGATGCTGAATCAGAAAAAATCGCCGATCGTTGATAAGGAAATCGAAGAATATCTGGCGACAAAACAGCTGAATTTCCGTGCAACGACCGATAAGTATGATGCTTACCGCGACGCGGACTACGTTATCATCGCGACACCGACTGATTACGATCCGAAGACGAACTACTTTAACACCTCGAGCGTCGAGTCAGTGATCCGCGATGTGGTCGAAATCAATCCAAATGCGGTGATGGTAATTAAATCAACGATTCCGGTTGGCTTTACGAACTCCATTAAAGAACAGTTGGGTATCGACAATATATTCTTTTCGCCAGAATTCCTGCGTGAAGGTCGTGCACTGTACGACAACCTCCATCCGTCCCGTATCGTTATTGGTGAACGTTCCGAACGCGCCGAGCGTTTTGCCGCGTTGCTGCAGGAAGGTGCGGTTAAAAAAGATATTCCGACGCTGTTTACTGACTCGACTGAAGCCGAAGCCATCAAGTTGTTTGCTAATACCTATCTGGCATTACGTGTGGCCTACTTTAACGAGCTGGATAGCTATGCAGAAAGTCTTGGCTTGAACTCACGGCAGATTATTGAAGGTGTGTGCCTGGATCCGCGTATCGGCAATCACTACAACAACCCGTCATTTGGCTATGGTGGCTACTGTCTGCCGAAAGATACTAAGCAGTTGCTGGCTAACTACGCGTCTGTACCGAATAACATTATTGGCGCGATCGTTGATGCGAACCGTACGCGTAAGGACTTCATTGCAGATTCTATTCTTGCGCGTAAACCTAAGGTGGTCGGCGTATACCGTTTGATCATGAAAAGTGGTTCCGATAATTTCCGGGCATCATCGATTCAGGGCATCATGAAGCGCATTAAGGCAAAGGGTGTGCCCGTTATTATCTATGAACCGGTCATGAAAGAGGATGAATTTTTCCATTCCCGAGTAGTGCGTGATCTTAATGCGTTCAAAAATGAAGCAGATATTATTATTTCTAACCGTATGACGTCAGAATTAGCTGATGTTGCCGATAAAGTGTATACCCGCGATTTGTTTGGTAGTGATTAATCACGTCTCCATAAAAAAGGCCTTAGAAAAGGCCTTTTTTATTTTAATCAGATCAGTAATCAAACTTTGTAGAAATCACGGTACCAGTCAACAAAGTTCTTCACGCCATCTTTTACCGTGGTTTCAGGTTTAAAACCAATTACCTCATACAGTGCTTTAGTGTCTGCGCTGGTTTCCAGTACATCACCTGGCTGCAGCGGTAGCATGTTTTTCGTCGCTTCAATACCCAGAGCATCTTCCAAAGCCTGGATATAGTCCATTAGCTCAACCGGTGAACTATTGCCGATATTGTAGACGCGATAGGGCGCAATGCTGGCTGCTGGCGTGCCTGTTTCAACGGTCCATTGTGTGTCTGCGTGTGGAATGACATCCTGCAGGCGAATGATTGCTTCTGCGATATCATCAATATAGGTAAAGTCACGCTTCATTTTGCCATAGTTATAAACGTCAATACTTTTCCCTTCAAGCATCGCTTTGGTGAACTTGAACAGCGCCATATCCGGTCGACCCCACGGACCGTAAACGGTGAAAAAACGCAACCCGGTTGTGGGCAATCCGTACAGGTGGGAATAAGTATGGGCCATCAGTTCGTTGGCTTTTTTGGTTGCCGCATACAGAGATACGGGGTGATCAACGGAATCATCCGTTGAGAAAGGCATTTTGCGATTGAGGCCGTAAACTGAACTCGATGAGGCATAGAGTAAATGCTGAATTTTATTATGGCGACACCCTTCCAGTATGTTCAGAAAGCCTGTGAGATTTGAGTCTGCGTAGGCATGCGGGTTTTCGAGTGAATATCGTACGCCAGCCTGTGCTGCGAGATGGATCACACGCTCAAAATGCCCGGATGCGAAAAGTTCAGTCATGCCTTCGCGGTCGGCTAAATCAATTTTATGAAACTGGAAACCAGGCTGTGCAAGTAATTCCAGACGAGCTTGTTTAAGGCTGACGTCGTAGTAATCGTTCAGGTTATCAATACCGACTACTTGATGGCCAGCCTCAAGGAGGCGTTTGCTAACGTGGAAGCCGATGAAACCAGCGGCACCCGTAACCAGGTATTTCATGTTTATTCCTCTTTTTGGCTAAATAATAGCCAGTCGCCAACAGGTGCTACTAAAAAGTGGAATGATACCGTTAGATGGTAAAAAAGCTAATTGTTATATTATTTACGCCTACCATTTTTACTGATTAGACGGTAAGTATTCACGATATGAATTCAAAAAAATGAATTGTAAAGTATAACGATTAGCGGGCATGAAACCTGTCTGTTGATGGTTTTTTGCGCATGAAGATGTTCTTTGAGTATTGACACTCTTATTTAATCGTATCGATTTTCAGTAGTGATTGAAATACCAATCAAAATCCCAGAAACAATTTGATTTTTTTATCATTAATCCTATGGCATTGCCTCAATTTATAGCTAAACTAATCCCAGTTTAAGTCTTTCCTTATCTAGGGTTTCTATGTCTGTAAGTGATAACAACATGTCCGGGCGCAGTCACGATCCGGAACAGATTGATCTGATTGATTTACTGGTACAGTTGTGGCGTGGGAAAGTAACAATCGTTATCGCGATTGTTATTGCCATAGTGCTTGCTGTGGGCTATTTGGCAGTTGCCAAGGAGAAATGGACCTCAACAGCCATCATCACCCAACCGGATGTTGGTCAGATAGCCACATATAACAACGCCCTCAATGTGTTGTATGGTGCCAGTGCGCCTAAGGCCACTGAACTGCAGACAAACGTGGTTGGTCGTTTCAGTACTTCTCTCTCTGCATTGGCTGAAATGCTAGATAATCAGGAAAAACCACAGAAACTGTCAATTGAACAGTCTGTTAAAGGTCAACCGCTGCCGCTAGCGGTTTCTTATGTGGGTAGCTCACCAGAAGACGCTCAGCGTCAACTGGCTGAATACATTCAACAAACAGATGAAAAGGTTGCTAAAGAGCTGGAGCTTGACCTGGTTGATAATATCAAGTTGCAAACAACCACGTTGCAAGACTCTCTGAAAACTCAGGAAGTGGTCGCGCAGGAGCAAAAAGATCTGCGAATTAAGCAAATTCAGGAAGCGCTGCGTTATGCAGAGCAGGCCGGGGTGATTAAGCCGCAAATTCAGCAGACGCAGGATGTGACGCAGGACAGTATGTTCCTGTTGGGTAGTGATGCCCTGAAGTCCATGATTGAGCACGAATCTACACGTCCTTTGATATTGTCTGATAACTACTTCCAGACCAAGCAAAAGCTTTTGGATATTGAAAATCTTAAGCTTGAAGGGGCTGAGTTACACGCCTACCGCTATGTGATGAAACCAACGTTACCGATTCGTCGTGACAGCCCGAAAAAAGCGATTACCCTCGTGCTGGCGGTTCTGCTCGGTGGGATGATTGGTGCCGGTGTGGTGCTGGGGCGAAATGCTCTGCGTGGTTACAAAGCCAAAGCTGAGTAAGTTTGAACCTGACAACAAAAAACCGGGCAGCGCCCGGTTTTTTTACGTCTGCAACTTACTGATGACGCTTACGTAAATTCTCAATCACCACCGTCAGGTCGAGGTCCTGGTCTTGCAGCAGCACCAGCAGGTGATACATGAGATCAGAAGCTTCATTTGTCAGCTCAAAACGGTCGTTCACCGTCGCGGCCAGCGCGGTTTCTACGCCTTCTTCACCCACTTTCTGTGCGATGCGTTTGGTGCCGCTGGCATACAGTTTCGCGGTATAGGAGCTGGCTGGGTCAGCGGTTTTACGTTCGGCCAGCAGTTGTTCAAGCTGATACAGGAACAGCCACTGGTGGCTGGCGTCACCAAAGCAGCTTGAGGTGCCTTTATGGCAGGTTGGGCCAATCGGGTTAACCAGAACGAGCAGAGTGTCGTTGTCGCAGTCAGGCGCAATGCTCACCACATTCAGGAAGTGACCGGAGGTTTCTCCTTTGGTCCACAGGCGCTGCTTGGTCCGCGAGAAAAAAGTCACTTTGCCGCTTTCGAGCGTTTTATCCAGCGCCTCCGGGTTCATATACCCCAGCATCAATACTTCACCGGAAACCGCATGCTGCACGATGACTGGCATCAGCCCGTCGGTTTTTTCCCAGTCCAGTTCGCGGCATTGTTGCTTCGTTAACATATCCTGATCTCCACGCCCTGTGTTGCCAGGTACGCTTTTAATTCGCCAATATTGATAATTTGTTTGTGGAAGACGGAGGCGGCAAGCGCGCCGTCAACGTCGGCATCCCGGAAGGCTTCCAGGAAGTGTTCCATGGTGCCCGCACCGCCGGAGGCAATCAGCGGTACGTGGCAAACATCACGCACTTTTTTCAGTTGCTCCAGGTCATAACCGTTACGTACGCCGTCCTGGTTCATCATGTTCAGGACGATTTCGCCCGCGCCGCGTTTTTGGACCTCCTGCACCCAGTCCAGTGTTTCCCACTGCGTGACGCGGGTACGGCTTTCATCTCCGGTATACTGATTTACATGATATTTACCGGTGTCGGCGTCATACCAGGTATCAATGCCCACCACGATGCACTGCACGCCAAAGCGATCAGCCAGACGGGTGATAAGTTCCGGTTCGGCCAGCGCCGGGGAGTTGATGGAGATTTTGTCCGCCCCGAAGGAGAGAATGCGCGCCGCATCGTCGATGGATTTAATGCCGCCGGCTACGCAGAACGGAATATCGATCACTTCCGCCACGCGTGATACCCAGCTTTTATCCACTACGCGGCCATCGCTGGAAGCGGTGATATCGTAGAACACCAGTTCATCTGCACCTTCATCGGCATAGCGTTTTGCCAGCGGGACGATGTCACCAATAATCTCGTGATTGCGGAACTGGACGCCTTTTACCACCTGCCCATCACGGACGTCCAGACAAGGAATTATGCGTTTTGCCAGCATTGAATGGCCTCCTCAACGGTGAACTTTCCTTCCAGCAGGGCTCGTCCGACGATCACGCCGCGAACTCCGGTCCCGCGCAGGGCCGCTACGTCCTCGATTCCGCCAATGCCGCCAGATGACTGAAACGCCACCTGCGGGTATTTGGCGCACACTTCTTCATACAGCGCGACGTTTGAGCCTGCCAGCGTACCGTCGCGGGAGATATCGGTGCACAGCACGTGCTTCAGACCGACGGGTAAATAGGTCTCAACCAGTTCTTCCAGTGAAACCCCTGAATCTTCCTGCCAGCCACTGACCGCAACCTGTTTATTACCGTGCTCGTCAATACGAACGTCCAGCGCCAGCACCAGTGCGTCGGCACCAAAACGGGCAAACCAGCTTTTGACTATCTCGGGGGATTTTACCGCCGTCGAACCCACCACCACGCGCGCCACACCTGCGTCAAGAAGCGCCGCCACGTCTGCTTCCGTACGCACGCCACCTCCAACCTGTACCGGAACATTGACGCCAGCGACCAGCGTTTTGATCAGCGGGATCTGGCGCTGCGCCGGATCTTTCGCGCCGGTTAAATCAACCAGGTGCAGCACTTCAGCCCCCTGGGCTGCATAATCCTGCAAACGGGGGAGAGGATCGTTGCCGTAATCACGTTGCTTAGCGTAATTGCCCTGATGAAGACGCACCACCGTGCCGTCGATTAAATCTAATGCCGGAATAATCATTACATCTCCAGAAAGTTTTTCAGCAACTGTGCCCCAGCCGCGCCCGAACGTTCCGGGTGAAACTGTACGCCAAAGAAATTGTCTTTTTGTACTGCCGCGGTAAACGGTTCGCCGTAATTGCACTGGGCGATGGTCCACGGGTTTACCGGCATAGCGTAGCTGTGTACAAAGTAGAAATAGGCGCCATCTTCAATGCCCTGGAACAGACGATTTCCCGCCTGCGGATAGACGCGATTCCAGCCCATATGCGGCAGCGGTAGACCGAAATCGGTCATCTTCGGGACGTCCTGCTCAATAATGCCCAGCAGGGAGACGCCGTTACTCTCTTCGCTGCGACGGCCCAGCAGTTGCATACCTAAACAGATCCCCAGTACCGGTTGCGTGCAGGCTTTAATCAGTTCAATCAGTTCGCGCTCGTGCAACTGGTCCATAGCCGCCTGCGCGGTGCCGACGCCCGGCAGAAATAGTTTATCGGCGCGCAGCACCACGTCCGGGTCACGGCTGACAACCGGGTCGTATCCATGCCGTGCGACGGCGGATTTTACCGAGTGCAGGTTGGCGCAACCGGTGTCCAGAATCACCACGTTCATTACAGCACTCCTTTTGAGGAGGGCAGCGTGTCGCCTTCTACACGAATCGCCTGACGCAGCGTACGGCCAAAGGCTTTAAACAGGCTTTCCACGCGGTGGTGATCATTTTTGCCTTTGGTTTTCAGGTGCAGGGTGACGCCCATGGTGTAGGAGAGTGAACGGAAGAAGTGTTCGATCATCTCCGTGCTCAGATCGCCAACGCGCTGGTAGGTAAACTCCGCGCGGTATTCCAGGTGCGGACGCCCGGAGATATCCAGCGCGCAACGTGCCAGACACTCATCCATCGGCAGCACAAAACCAAAACGGTTGATGCCGCGTTTATCGCCTAACGCCAGCTTTAAGGCTTCGCCCAGCGCCAGACCGGTATCTTCAACGGTGTGGTGATCGTCTATATACAGATCGCCCTTGACGGCAATCTCCATGCGAAAACCGCCGTGGGTGGCGATTTGATCCAGCATGTGGTCAAAGAAGCCAACGCCAGTATTGATTTTGCTGCGGCCTTCGCGGTCCAGCCAGACTTTGACGTCAATCTGCGTTTCTTTAGTATTACGCTCAACGTGTGCGTAGCGGTCACGTTTGGTCAACTGCTCGCCGATCATCGCCCAGTTCAGGGTATCGCGATGGTAACGCAATCCGCTAATGCCCATGTTTTCAGCGAGCTGAATATCGGTCGCCCGATCGCCAATGACGTAGCTGTTCGCCATATCCATGGCCTGTTCAACCAGATACTGTTCAACCAGCTTCACTTTTGGCTTACGGCAATCACACTCGTCCGCTGGCAAGTGCGGGCAGATCAATACCTCATCAAACGTTACGCCCTGAGAGGTGAAAATTTGCATCATCAGGTTATGCGGACCGTCAAAATCAGCCTGCGGGAAACTCTGGGTTCCGAGTCCATCCTGGTTAGTGATCATAACCAGCTTAAAACCTGCTTTTTGCAGTTTCAGCAAAACGGGAACAACTTCCGGCTCGAAGGCGAGTTTGTCAAAGCGATCGACCTGAAAGTCACTTGGCGGTTCGGAAATCAGGGTTCCATCACGGTCAATAAAAAGATACTTCTGGCTCATACTTGCTCCGCACGTAAGGCGTCAATGACGCGCTGGCTCTCTTCACGGGTTCCGACAGTAATTCGCAGGCAGCCGCTTAACGAAGGTTGTTTATTCTGATCTCGTAAGATAATGCCCTGATCCCACAAAGATTTAAATACGCTACTTGATGCGGTGAAGCGCGCCAGAACATAGTTGGTTTCAGAATCGAATACCTGCTCTACACAGCGAATTGTTTTCAGGTTATCTACCAGATACTGACGCTCTTCCAGGATCTGCTCTACGCGTTTACGCATGGCGGAAATCCCTTGCGGCGTCAGCGCCTGGGCGGCGATATCTGCCACCGGCGTAGAGAGTGGGTAAGGGGCTATCACCTTTAACAGCAGATTGATAACCTCTTCATTCGCCAGCGTAAACCCGCAGCGTAAACCGGCGAGCGCAAACGCTTTGGACAACGTGCGTAATATCACCAGATGCGGATACTCAGACAGCCAGCCTGCCAGCGTGGCCTGTGGGCAAAACTCGATATAGGCCTCATCAGCGACCACAATAGCTTTACCCTGCGCCATTTCGAGCAGTGAACGCAGATCCTGCGGGTTAATTAGCTGGCCGGTTGGGTTATTAGGGCTGCATACGTAGACTACCTTCACGCCATCAAGCTTGTCCGCGATGCCTTGCAAATCCAGTTGCCAGCTATCAAGGGTTGGAACGGTGCGGAACTCGACGCCAATCGTTTCGGCGCTGACGCTGTACATGCCGTAAGTCGGCGGGCAGTACAGAATCGCATCTTTACCGGGTTCGCAAAAAGCGCGCACCAGCAGTTCGATCCCTTCATCTGCGCCGCGGCTGACCAGCACCTGCTCCGGTTTGACGCCAGCATACTGCGCGTAATTCTCAATCACCGCTTTCGGCTGGCATTCCGGGTAGCGGTTCAGCGTTTGCTGACTGAGCTGGAACTCAACGGCGGTGGGGTATTCATTCGCGTTGAGCCAGACATCGCCGTTACCGCCGAGACGACGGGCAGACTGGTAGGGCGTTAATTCGCGAACATTCTTACGGGCTAAATCAGTGACGCTGAGAAAGTTGTCAGTGCTCATGCTTGCTCCTTCAGGGCGTTAACGCGCAGGGTGACGGCATTTTTGTGGGCAGTCAGTCGTTCAGCAGCGGCCAGTATTTCAATGGTTGAGGCCAGGGCAGAGAAACCTTGTGGGGTTAATTCCTGTACGGTCATCCGTTTCTGGAAATCAGCCAGCCCAAGGCTTGAGCAGGTCGCGGTATAGCCGTAGGTCGGAAGAACGTGGTTGGTGCCAGAAGCATAGTCGCCTGCGGATTCCGGCGACCAGTCGCCGAGGAACACCGAACCGGCGCTGGTGATCTCATCAACCAATTCACGCGCGTTGCGGGTCTGAATAATCAGGTGTTCCGGACCGTAGGCGTTAGATATTTCAACGCACTGCGCCAGATCTTTCGCCACGATTAAGCGGCTGGCGGAGAGCGCCTGACGTGCGGTCTCAGCGCGGGAAAGCTCAGCGAGCTGGCGTTCAACGGCTTTGGCAACGCCTTCGGCAAGCGTAGCGTCTGGCGTCAGGAGAATAACCTGCGAGTCGGGGCCGTGTTCTGCCTGAGAAAGCAGGTCAGAGGCAACAAAGTCCGGCGTCGCACCGCTGTCGGCGATAACCAGCACTTCTGACGGGCCTGCAGGCATGTCGATGGCCGCGCCGTCAAGACGCTGGCTGACCTGGCGTTTGGCTTCGGTCACATATGCATTGCCTGGCCCGAAGATTTTATCGACCTTAGGAATAGATTCGGTGCCCAGCGCCAGCGCGGCAATAGCCTGCGCGCCGCCTACATTAAACACCTCTTTTACGCCACACAGCTGCGCGGCGTAGAGGATTTCATCTGCAATCGGCGGCGGTGAGCACAGCACCACTTTTTTGCAACCGGCGATGCGCGCCGGGGTCGCCAGCATTAATACGGTGGAAAATAGCGGCGCCGAACCTCCAGGAATATACAGGCCCACGGAAGCGATAGGGCGGGTAACCTGCTGGCAACGCACGCCTGGCTGGGTCTCGATATCCACCGGTGGCAGGATCTGCGCGGTGTGGAAAGTATCAATATTACGCACCGCCGCCTGCATGGCTTGTTTCAGTTCGTCGCTCAGGCGACTGCTGGCTTGCTGGATTTCTTCCTCGGTCACGCGCAGCGCGCCAACCTCGGTTTTATCGAACTTTGCGCTGTATTCACGCAGCGCCCGCTCGCCGTTATTTTTGACGTTCTCAAGGATCTCGGCCACCGTACGGCTGATGCTTTCAGAGGCGGAAATCGCCGGGCGCATCAGCAGTTCGCGCTGCTGCTCAGGGCTATAGCTATTCCAGTCAATCAGGGTATTGAAGCTCATGGTCGTTACTCCATCATCGGGTGTTGCCGGATGGCGGCGCTGCCTTATCCGGCCTACAAGACCCGTAATATCAATGATTGTGACAATTCTTGTAGGCCTGATAAGCGAAGCGCCATCAGGCATCAGATCACTCCATCATCTTCTCAATCGGCAACACCAGAATTGAGCTGGCACCGAGCGCTTTCAGTTTTTCCATTGTTTCCCAGAACAGGGTTTCGCTGCTGACCATGTGCATGGCAACACGCTGCTGGTCGCCCGCCAGAGGAAGAATGGTAGGGCGCTCAGCGCCGGGCAGCAGGGCGATGACCTCGTCCAGACGCTCGCTCGGCGCGTGCATCATGATGTATTTGGATTCACGGGCCTGAATAACCCCCTGGATACGGGTTAGCAGTTTGTCGATCAGTTGTTGCTTGGCTTCGGCCATTTCGCCGTCGCGCTGAATCAGACAGGCTTTAGAGCGGTAGATCACTTCTACTTCGCGCAGACCGTTGGCTTCAAGCGTTGCGCCGGTGGACACCAGATCGCAAATCGCATCAGCCAGACCCGCACGGGGAGCAACTTCTACAGAACCGTTTAACAGACAAGATTTAAACGAAACTCCTTTCTGATCGAGATAACGTTTGAGCAGGTGTGGGTAAGAGGTCGCGATACGTTTACCGTTCAGCGCTGCCGGGCCATCCCAGGCTTCATCAACCGGGGTAGCCAGCGAGAGACGGCAGCCGCCGAAGTCCAGACGGCGCAGGGTAAAATAGCGAGGGTCTTCACCCTGTGCCCGGCGGTTGAGCAGTTCCTCTTCCAGAACGTTTTCCCCGATGATGCCGAGGTCAACGACACCGTCCATCACCAGACCCGGGATATCGTCATCACGCACACGCAGAATATCGATCGGCATGTTCTCCGCCATCGCAATCAGGCGCTGGGTGTGAAGATTAATTTTAATGCCGCAACGGGCCAGTAATTCGCGTGAATCATCGCTTAAGCGGCCTGATTTCTGCATAGCTATGCGTAAACGGGTGTTGTCTAACATTCTTTATTCCTCGTTATCCTGTCTGAATCAGTTTGGGTCACGCACAAAAAAAAGCCCCCGGAAGAAATCTTCCGGGGGCTTTCTCATACGCTCATGCACCGCTGGAAGATTTAAACGTCTCCCAGCACACATCGCCTGAAAGACTAGTCAGGATGATGGTGATGATGGTGTTTGAATTGAGCGCGTGTCATAAATTTTCTCGATGAATGTTTATTCATTTGATGTCTTTTAACCTAAACCACTTTAGCTACGGAAAGCAAGGGCTTTTTTTGATCATTAATTCATTTCATATTGATACTATGAATTGTCAGCCACCGTGGGCTGGCGTAGCCTTGCGTTATAGGCCAAAAGTCAGGAGAGAAGGCATGAAAAAGGTCGCAATTGTCGGGTTAGGTTGGTTAGGTATGCCGTTAGCCATGTCGCTGGCGGCGAGAGGCTGGCAGGTTACCGGCAGCAAAACCACATTGGATGGGGTGGAAGCGGCCCGCATGAGCGGTATCGAGAGCTACTCGCTGCGCCTGGAACCTGAACTGGTCTGTGAGGCTGACGATCTCGATGCACTGATGGACGCCGATGCGCTGGTTATTACGCTGCCTGCACGCCGTAGCGGTCCCGGGGAGGCATTTTACCTGCAGGCAATGCAGGAACTGGTCGACAGCGCGCTGGCGTACCGCATCCCACGAATTATTTTTACCAGTTCGACGTCAGTCTATGGTGACGTTCAAGGTACTGTGAAAGAGGGGACGGCGCGTAATCCGGTCACGGCGAGCGGTCGTGTTCTGAAAGAACTTGAAGACTGGTTGCACAATTTGCCAGGTACGTCGGTGGATATTTTGCGTCTGGCCGGGTTGGTCGGCCCGGGAAGGCATCCCGGTCGCTTCTTCGCTGGCAAGACGGCACCAGACGGACATCATGGCGTCAATCTGGTGCATCTGGACGATGTGGTTTCTGCCATCACGTTACTGCTGCAAGCGCCTAAAGGGGGACACATCTATAATATATGTGCGCCTATGCATCCGGCGCGTAACGTGTTCTATCCGCAGATGGCCCGCCAGTTGGGGATGGAGCCGCCGGAATTTCGCGACGGTACGGATAACGGTAAAGGTAAAGTCATTGATGGCAACCGTATTTGTAATGAGCTTGGGTTTGAGTACCAGTATCCTGATCCGCTGGTGATGCCGATGGAGTGACAAGCCAGCAGAGTGCCGCTGTATACCGCCAGGGGGCGAGTATGAAACCACTGCTGGACGTTCTTATCATCCTCGATGCCTTAGAAAAAGAGGGCAGTTTCGCGGCGGCGTCGGCAAAATTGTTTAAGACGCCGTCTGCGCTTAGCTACACCGTTCATAAGCTGGAAAGCGATCTTAATATTCAGCTACTCGATCGCAGCGGGCACCGGGCTAAGTTCACCCGCACCGGACAGATGCTGCTGGAAAAGGGGCGGGAGGTGCTGCACACCGTCCGTGAACTCGAAAAGCAGGCGATTAAACTTCACGAAGGCTGGGAGAATGAACTGGTTATTGGCGTAGATGATACGTTTCCCTTTTCACTGCTGGCCCCACTCATCGAATCTTTCTATCAACACCACAGCGTGACGCGCCTGAAATTTATCAATGGCGTGCTGGGCGGCTCCTGGGATGCCCTCACTCAGGGCCGGGCGGATATTATTGTCGGTGCCATGCACGAACCGCCTGCCGCGAGTGAGTTTGGTTTCGCGCGACTCGGGGTTCTGGAACAGGTGTTTGTGGTTGCGCCGCATCATCCGCTGGCGCAGGAACAGGAACCGCTAAATCGTCGTACCATTCGCCGTTTTCGCGCCATTGTGGTGGGAGATAATGCGCATCAAGCGAACATCTCCGGCGTTCAGGTGTTGGACGATCAGGAAGCGATTACCGTTTTTGACTTCAAAACCAAGCTGGAGCTGCAAATTAGTGGTCTGGGATGCGGATATATTCCACGTTATCTGGCGCAGCGATTTTTGGACAGCGGCGCGCTGATTGAGAAGAAAGTGGTCGGACAAATTCTGTTTGAACCCGTGTGGATAGGGTGGAATGAACAGACCGCCGGGCTTGCCAGCGCCTGGTGGCGGGATGAGATTTTAGCAAATAGTGCTATCGCGGGGGTGTATGTTAAAACGGCTGCTGACAAATCAATCAGTTAAGAAAAAATATTCTTTTGTGGCCGCTTCAATCTCTTGTTATTTCTCCCCAAATTAGTGCAAAATACGCCGCTTGCAAAAAATGACATTAACCGACGTTTTAATACGCGTCGGTTATTTTTTTGCATCAAACCAATCATTCATAAAAGAGGCCGGGCTTCGTACCGGATAGATACTTACTTAAAAATCGACAGTTGTTGTCGCTGAGGATTAACAAAAAATGGGGCAATTTTTTGCTTACGCGACGGTTTTCGCCGTAATGGAGGATAACCATGTCGCATAACGCTACTCCAAACACCTCTCGCGTGGAATTACGTAAAACGCTTACGCTGGTTCCGGTTGTCATGATGGGCCTTGCCTATATGCAGCCGATGACGCTGTTCGATACATTCGGTATCGTATCAGGAATGACCGATGGTCACGTCCCGACAGCTTACGCCTTTGCACTGATAGCCATCCTCTTTACCGCACTGAGCTACGGTAAACTGGTGCGTCGCTATCCGTCTGCAGGCTCTGCCTACACTTACGCCCAGAAATCCATTAGCCCGACCGTTGGCTTTATGGTGGGTTGGTCATCACTGCTGGACTACCTGTTCGCTCCGATGATCAACATTCTGTTGGCAAAAATTTATTTTGAAGCCCTGGTGCCGTCGATACCGTCATGGATATTCGTGGTGGCGCTGGTAGCCTTCATGACCGCCTTTAACCTGCGCAGCCTTAAATCCGTTGCGAATTTCAACACCGTAATCGTGTTGTTGCAGGTGGTGCTGATTGCAGTGATCCTCGGCATGGTCGTTTATGGCGTGTTCGAAGGGGAAGGTGCTGGTACATTGGCGAGCAGCCGTCCGTTCTGGTCAGGTGATGCACACGTGATCCCGATGATCACGGGCGCTACCATCCTGTGCTTCTCGTTCACCGGTTTTGACGGTATCAGCAACCTGTCAGAAGAAACCAAAGACGCTGAGCGCGTGATCCCGCGTGCGATTTTCCTGACTGCGCTGATTGGTGGCCTGATCTTTATCGTCTCCACCTATCTGTTGCAGCTGTACTTCCCGGATATCTCGCGCTTCAAAGATCCAGACGCTTCACAGCCGGAAATCATGCTGTACGTTGCCGGTAAGTTCTTCCAGGTTGGCGCGCTGATTTTCTCTACCATTACCGTACTGGCGTCCGGTATGGCGGCGCATGCTGGCGTAGCGCGTCTGATGTACGTGATGGGGCGTGACGGCGTGTTCCCGAAAAGTTTCTTCGGTTATGTTCACCCGAAATGGCGTACTCCGTCTATGAACATCATTCTGGTTGGTGCGATTGCTCTGCTGGCAATCAACTTCGACCTGGTGATGGCGACGGCGCTGATTAACTTTGGTGCGCTGGTGGCGTTTACCTTCGTTAACCTGTCGGTGATCTCCCAGTTCTGGATCCGTGAGAAGCGTAACAAGACGCTGAAAGACCACTTCCAGTATCTGTTCCTGCCGATGTGCGGTGCGCTGACCGTTGGTGCGCTGTGGGTGAATCTGGAAGAGAGCTCAATGGTTCTGGGTCTGATCTGGGCTGGTATCGGTCTGATTTACCTGGCTTGTGTGACCAAAAGCTTCCGCAACCCGGTGCCGCAGTACGACGAAGATGTCGCGTAATAACGGTATTTAGCTGAAAAAAACGGAGACAAGTTCTCCGTTTTTTTATACGTGGGATTTATACAATCTCTTCGGCGTACTGCCAGAGTGATTTCAGCAGCATCAACTTTTCTTTGTTATCCGCATATTGCTGGCTCAATAGCTGCAATTCATTGGCGTAATTTTGCAAAAACTCCGGTGTGAATACCTGGCGACGATGGTCCAGCCAGCGCTGCTGTTCAGCTTCGTCCAGCGTTCCGGGGAAGTTACGTGCACGGTAATTAAACAACAGTTTTTCAATGCGCTTATCGACAAAGGAGATATCCAGCGCTGGTAAATTGCGTGGTTCGGTTTCCAGAACGATTTTCATCGCCGCACGGTCAGCATCGCTGAAAAAGCCGTTATAAAGTTGGGCATCTACGTTATCTGATGGTGTAAAGGGTTCCGCATCGGCAAAGATCGCGACCACTTTGTCGCGTATCTGCGGATTTTCACGCAGAACTTTGAGATTATCCAGACAGTGCTGGCGGTTAATACCAAGACGGTCAGCATCTTCCGGACGCAGGGTATTCGCCTGTGCCAGTACCGGGCATTTGTTGATGTGCACCAGTTTAACCGGTACGGCCGGGTTATCACCCAGATCCGCTTTAGACGTGTAGAGCCGCTCGCGCAGGGCGTCACTGTCGAGTTCGAGCAGCGGCGAAATATCACCGGCTAAGTCGACCATAATAACCGCGTTACGATTCTCCGGATGCCACGCCAACGGCGCTACCCAACTGGTGTTGCCGCGCCATGCGCCGAACATACCAGAGACATGGACCAGCGGCTTCATTTGCGGGACATCAATCAGCGCCGCCAGCTTGTGCTTATTACGATGGCTGTAGAGATAATCAAACAGACGCGGCTGGCGCGACTTCACTAATTGCGCCATTGCGATTGTAGCGTATACGTCCGCCATAGCATCGTGAGCATTGGTATGCTCAATACCGTTGGCTTTGGTCAAATGCTCCAGTCGGAAGCTGGGTAAGCCGTCGTCGTTTTCCGGCCAGTTAATGCCTTCAGGGCGCAGGGCATAGCAGGCGCGCATCACATCCAGCAGATCCCAGCGCGAATTATCGTTCTGCCAGCTCCAGGCATAGGGATCGTAGAAATTGCGATACAAGATGTTGCGCGTCACCTCATCATCGAAGCGCACGTTGTTATAACCCAGGATACAGGTTTTCGGCACGGTGAACAGGGCGTGGATCCGTGCAGCAAAAGCGGCTTCATTTTCTCCCTTTTCACGTGCTTCCTGCGGTGTGATACCCGTAATCAACACCGCCTCAGGCTGCGGCAGATAATCGTCCGCGGGTTTGCAATAAAAGACTTCTGGTTCACCGATGATGTTGAAATCATTATCTGTGCGGATAGCCGCAAATTGCGCGGGTCTGTCCAGCGCCGGATGGGTACCAAAGGTCTCGTAATCGTGGAAGAGAAAACCAGGTTGCTGCTTGCCGTCATTCATTGTTCAGTTATGTCCGGGATCAATTTAGCGCTGGTTCAAGAATACCAAAAAATAGCGAGATAATCAGCTATGGCATTATCGAAGCTGGATTGTGTACGCAATAAAATTGAGATAAACAGGACATTAATGGAATTAACTAATAAATTTCGCGCGGTTAAAATAAATTACGGAAATAAAATATCTTGAGGTTGCGGGTTTGTAAATAATCTAACTGATAACCATTATTGTTATTTTCCTCTTCTTTGTTGTGTTCTGGAAACTTTAAAAATCTTTTATAAACAATGGGTTTTTATTTATGTCAATTCGCTGTCATGCATTGTAATGAAATGTGATTGATGTAAAAAATAAATAATCCAAACGCCATATAATTATTGGATATATCTAATAACAGGAGGTTATATGAGCATTAGTCGGCGTAATTTTTTGCGAGGAGTGGGTATAGGCTGTTCAGCCTGTGCGATAGGCAGTTTCCCGCCTGGGGCACTGGCGCGAAATTCTCCAGAGAGTATCAAAGGGAAAACATCCCTGACGCCAAGTTTGTGCGAGATGTGTTCTTTTCGCTGCCCAATTCAGGCTCAGGTGATTAATAATAAAACGGTTTTTATTCAGGGAAACCCTAACGCGCCACAGCAGGGGACACGTGTCTGCGCTCGCGGCGGCAGCGGCGTTAGCCTGGTCAACGACCCTCATCGCATTGTTAAACCCATGAAACGCACAGGACCTCGCGGGAGCGGTGACTGGCAGGTGATTAGCTGGGAACAGGCGTATAAAGAAATTGCCGAAAAAATGACGGCAATAAAAACGCAATATGGTCCCCAGGGAGTCGTCTTCTCGTCTAAATCTGGCTCGCTGTCTGGCCATTTATTTCACCTCGCGACAGCTTTCGGGTCACCGAATACCTTTACTCACGCATCAACGTGTCCTGCCGGTAAAGCCATTGCCGCTAAAGTGATGATGGGTGGCGATTTAGCCATGGATATCGCCAATACCCGTTATATGGTCTCTTTTGGCCATAACCTCTATGAAGGGATCGAGGTTGCTGATACGCATGAGCTGATGACCGCGCAGGAGAAGGGGGCGAAGATGGTCAGCTTCGATCCCCGTTTGTCCGTATTCTCCAGCAAGGCGGATGAATGGCATGCGCTCAAGCCGGGCGGCGACTTACCGGTGCTGATGGCCATGTGTCACGTCATGATCAATGAAAATCTGTATGACGCGGACTTTGTTGCGCGCTACACCACGGGGTTTGAGCAACTGGCAGAAGCGGTACAAGAGACCACGCCAGAATGGGCGCAGCAGCTCGCGGATGTGCCTGCTGATGTCATTGTTCGGGTCACCCGCGAAATGGCCGCCTGCGCGCCTCATGCCATCGTCAGTCCGGGCCATCGCGCGACGTTTTCGCAAGAAGAAATTGATATGCGGCGCATGATTTTTACCCTCAATGTGCTGCTTGGCAATATTGAGCGTGAAGGCGGTTTGTATCAGAAAAAAGCGGCGGCAACTTACAATAAGCTGGCTGGAGAGAAGGTCGCTCCGGTGCTGGCAAAACCCGATGTCAAATTACCCAAGCCAACGGCGCAGCGTATCGATCTGGTAGCCCCGCAGTTTAAGTACATCGCGGCGGGCGGTGGTGTGGTGCAAAGCATCATTGATGCTGTGTTAAACCAGACGCCTTATCCGGTGAAGGGATGGATTATGTCCCGACACAACCCTTTCCAAACCGTAACCTGTCGACCAGATCTGGTCAAAACCGTTGAACAGCTCGACCTTGTGGTCAGTTGTGATGTCTATTTAAGCGAAAGCGCGGCGTATGCCGACTACCTTTTGCCTGAATGTACTTACCTTGAGCGCGATGAAGAAGTTTCAGACATGTCGGGTCTGAATCCAGCCTATGCCCTGCGTCAGCAGGTAGTAGAACCTATTGGTGATGCGCGTCCGAGTTGGCAAATCTGGAAAGAGCTGGCCGTGCAGTTAGGCCTTGGCCAATTCTACCCATGGCAGGATATGCAAACGCGTCAGTTATACCAGCTTAATGGCGATCATGCGCTATCTGCTGAATTGCGTCAGAAAGGGTATCGGGAGTGGGGTGTTCCGTTGCTGCTGCGTGAACCTGAAGCGGTGCGTCAGTTTGTGGAACGCTATCCGGGCGCGGTGGCGGTTGACAGCGACGGTACCTATGGCGAGCAACTGCGCTTTAAATCTCCGTCAGGAAAAATCGAACTCTATTCCGAAGAGCTGGAAACGCTCCTGCCTGGCTACGGTATTCCGCGCGCGCGCAATTTTGCGCTTAAAGGCGACAGTGAACTCTATTTTATCCAGGGAAAAGTGGCGGTGCATACCAACGGTGCGACGCAATACGTGCCACTGCTTAGCGAGTTGATGTGGGATAACGCAGTGTGGATCCACCCGCAAACGGCCCGTGAAAAAGGCATCAAAAGCGGTGATGACATCTGGCTGGAAAATGCGACCGGCAAGGAAAAAGGCAAAGCGCTGGTCACCGCCGGAATTCGGCCCGATACGCTGTTTGTTTATATGGGATTTGGCGCCAAGGCGGGAGCCAAAACCGCAGCGACAACGCACGGTATCCATTGCGGTAATTTGCTTCCGCATGTTACCAGTCCGGTTTCCGGTACGGTGGTCCACACCGCTGGCGTTACGCTTCGTCGGGCATGAGAAAGGAGAACATCATGAATCAATCTACAAACCCTTATGTCATGCTGCATGACGAGAAACGCTGTATCGGCTGTCAGGCATGCACGGTTGCCTGCAAAGTTCTGAATGATGTGCCAGAGGGATTTAGCCGTCTACAGGTGCAGATCCGTTCACCCGAACATGAACCCGAGGTACTGTCCCACTTCCAGTTTGTTCGCGTTTCCTGTCAGCATTGTGAAGATGCGCCTTGCGTCAGCGTTTGTCCGACCGGTGCATCATTTCGCGACGAAAATGGCATTGTGCAGGTGGATAAGTCTCGCTGTATTGGCTGTGACTACTGCGTTGCCGCTTGTCCGTTCCATGTCCGTTATCTCAATCCGCAAACGGGAATTGCCGACAAATGTAACTTCTGCGCAGATACCCGACTCGAGAGCGGTCACTCGCCCGCCTGCGTTTCCGTTTGTCCGACGGATGCGCTGAAATTTGGTCGTCGTGACGATCCGGAAATTCAGCACTGGATAAATCAAAAAGAGGTTTATCGCCAGCAGGATACGCGTAGCGGTCCGGTGAGTGTTTATCGGCGTAAAGAGATCCATCAGGAGGGTAAAGCATGAATTCTATCTGGGGAGCAGAGCTTAACTATGCGCCGGACTACTGGCCGCTGTGGCTCATTTATGCAGGCGTTGTTGTTGTGCTGATGATTGCGGGCCTGGTTATGCACGCGCTGTTACGTCGGATGCTGGCACCCAAGACGGCAACCGGAGAAGAGCACCGGGATTACCTCTATTCTCTGGCAGTCCGCCGCTGGCACTGGGGTAATGCGCTGCTTTTTATCCTGCTTTTGCTGAGTGGCCTGTTTGGTCACTTCTCTCTCGGACCGGTGGCATTGATGGTGCAGGTACATACCTGGTGCGGTTTCGCCTTGTTGGCCTTCTGGGTTGGTTTTGTGCTAATCAACGCAACCAGCGGCAACGGTTGTCATTACCGGGTGAAGTTTAATGGGTTGATATCACGCTGCTTGTTGCAAACGCGCTTTTATCTGTATGGCATCATGAAGGGTGAACCACACCCGTTTGCCGCAACGGCAGAGAGTAAATTTAACCCGCTACAACAGCTGGCTTATCTGGCCATCATGTATGCGCTGGTTCCGCTGCTAATCATCACCGGGTTGTTATGCCTCTACCCGCAGGTGATAGGGGCAGGGCCTGTGATGCTGGTGCTGCATATGGTGTTGGCGATTGTCGGCTTACTGTTCATCTGTGCACATATTTACCTGTGCACGCTGGGTGACACGCCGGGGCAAATTTTCCGCAGCATGATAGATGGCTATCATCGTCATCGTAGCCATCACGCAGAAACGGCACCGCGCAAAGGGTAACGCCAGACGCGGTCGATATCTGAAATCCTTTCCTTACAGCAAGAAAATGTGCCTTATGTCACATTTTCTTGCAATTTATCCATGTTTGTTCGCCAGAACTTCCGTAAAAAGAACGGCTATTTCTCCATTTCCTGAGGACATGCTGTTGAAACGCCGTTTGTTTATTGCCGCTTCACTATTTGCGATGAGTTTTTCGCCCGCGTACGCGACCGACGTCGCCAGTTTCGCTCCACAGCCTCCGGCAATTAATGCCGGGGCGTGGGTATTAATGGATTACACCACGGGCCAAATCCTGACAGCCGGAAATGAACACCAGCAGCGCAACCCTGCCAGCCTGACCAAGCTGATGACCGGCTATGTTGTCGATCGCGCAATCGACAGCAAGCGTATTAGTCCGACAGATATTGTCACCGTAGGGCGCGATGCCTGGGCGAAAGATAATCCGGTATTCGTCGGTTCATCCTTAATGTTCCTGAAAGAAGGTGATCGCGTTTCTGTGCGCGACCTGAGTCGCGGGCTAATTGTTGATTCCGGTAATGATGCCTGCGTGGCGCTGGCGGATTACATCGCCGGAGGGCAGCCGCAGTTTGTCGCGATGATGAACAACTATGTGCAAAAGCTGAACCTGCGGGACACGCATTTTGAAACGGTACATGGTCTGGATGCGCCAGGTCAGCACAGCTCAGCATACGATCTGGCCGTGCTGTCGAGAGCTATCATCCATGGAGAGCCGGATTTCTACCATATGTACAGTGAAAAAAGCCTTACCTGGAACGGAATCACGCAGCAAAACCGTAACGGTTTGTTGTGGGATAAAACCATGAACGTCGACGGTCTGAAGACTGGGCATACCTCCGGCGCTGGATTCAATCTGATTGCTTCAGCTGTTGATGGCCAGCGCCGCCTGATTGCAGTTGTGATGGGGGCGGAGAGTGCGAAAGGGCGTGAAGACCAGGCGCGAAAACTGCTGCAATGGGGACAACAGAACTTCGATACCGTGCAGGTATTACGTAGCGGTAAGCAGGTTGGTATTGAACGGATCTGGTACGGCGATAAAGAAAAAATTAGCCTTGGCACAGAGCAGGATTTCTGGATGGCCCTGCCTAAAGCCGAAGTCGCTAATATCAAGGCAAAATATGTTCTTGATAAGAAAGAACTGGTTGCCCCTATTGCTGCCCATCAACGTGTGGGGGAAATTGAACTCTACGATCGGGATAAACTGGTGGCGCACTGGCCTCTGGTTACGCTGGAGTCTGTCAACGAAGGCGGTGTCTTCTCGCGTTTGAGCGATTACTTCCACCACAAGGCGTAGTTTTTCCTGATGTGCCTGACTGGCAAGAGTGCGAATCTGCTCACATAATAATCACTGATTCCTTGTGGCCGTCATACCTAAAAATTACACTGTATATAAATACAGTGTAATAACGGAGGTTATATGGAGTACGAGATAAAGCAGGTCGAGAAACGCATAATTGCCGGTTTCCATATGGTTGGACCGTGGGAACAAACGGTAAAGCAGGGTTTCGAACAGTTAATGATGTGGGTCGACGGTAAGCAGATCGTACCGCTGGAATGGATAGCTGTTTATTACGACAATCCTGACGTTGTTCCGGCGGAAAAACTGCGTTGTGATACCGTGGTGTCTGTGCCTGAAGGTTTTGAGATCCCAGAAAACAGCGAAGGGGTGATCCAGACCGAACTGGCGGGGGGCGACTATGCTATCGCCGTTGCGCGCGTTGAAAATCATGACTTCGCGACGCCGTGGTATCAGTTCTTTGAGCGCCTGCTGCAGGATTCGACGTATGCGATAGCCGCTAAACCTTGCTTTGAAGTTTATATGAACAATGGCATGGAGGACGGCTACTGGGACATTGAAATGTACGTGCCGGTACAGTCGAAGTAACTGTTTTTGGTGTAAATCAGGATGAATGTCCTGGTCATCAGGGTGATGTTTTCACTCAAAAAACAGGTACAATTCTGTTCTTTGCAATTCCCTGACGGAGTGCATGAGTGCGTGCAGATAAGTCACTGAGTCCTTTTGAAATTCGTTTGTATCGTCATTATCGTGTGGTGCATGGTGTTCGCATTGCGCTGGCGTTTCTTTTTACTTTTCTGTTGGTTCGCCTGTTGAACATTCCTGAAGGTACATGGCCTCTGATTACGCTGGTGGTAATCATGGGGCCTATTTCCTTTTGGGGGAACGTTGTCCCCAGAGCGTTTGAGCGTATTGGCGGGACAATTCTGGGTTCGGTACTTGGGCTGGTGGCCCTGCGTCTGGAACTCTTTTCACTTCCGCTAATGCTGATATGGTGCGCGGTGGCGATGTTTCTCTGCGGCTGGCTGGCACTGGGTAAAAAGCCGTATCAGGCGTTGCTGATTGGTATAACGCTTGCGGTCGTTGTGGGTGCCCCCGCTGGAGATATGAACACAGCGTTATGGCGCGGTGGCGATGTTATTCTGGGTTCATTACTGGCAATGCTGTTTACCGGTATCTGGCCGCAGCGGGCATTTATACACTGGCGAATTCAGCTGGCGCATTGCGTAACGGGGTACAATCGGGTGTATCAGGCTGCGCTATCTCCCAACCTGCTGGAGCAACCGCGCCTGGAAAAGCATTTACAACAGCTTTTAAGCGATGTTGTCAAAATGCGTGGGCTCATCGTTCCTGCCAGCAAAGAAACCCGCATTCAAAAATCCATCTTTGAAGCTATTCAGACGGTAAATCGCAACCTGGTCTGCATGCTTGAGCTGCAAATCAATGCGCTATGGGCCAGCCGTACCAGCCACTTTGTCATGTTGAATGCGCATACTTTGCGTGAAACACAGCTCAGGACACAACAGGCGCTACTGACGATAACCCACGCATTGTATGAAGGTAATCCACAACCGGTGCTTGCCAATACGGAAAAACTCAATGACACCGTGGTGGAGTTACGACAGCTTATTGCTGAGCATAAGGGCGATAATGTCGCTGAAACGCCCATTCACGGCTACGTTTGGCTAAATATGGAAATGGCGCGACAGCTGGAGTTGCTCTCTCATTTGATCTGTCGCGCGCTGCGCAAATAAAGAGCAGATGAGGGGATTGGTTCTACTGCTGCTTCGATTCAGCAACGAATAGAGGTATGATACTGAAAAAGGCTAAAACCATTGGTAACTGCAATGGCTTTACCCTCGATAATTCAGGTTTCAACCATGCATGGTCGATGCAGATGCAACTTGAAGTATGGCGGGCATGAAAGTAATGTTGACCCACTTTAGCCGTTGTTTTAACGAATCCGAATCTCACATTATCAGGGGTGTAAAAATGGAAACTACCAAGCCTTCTTTCCAGGACGTGCTGGAATTTGTTCGTCTGTTCCGTCGTAAAAACAAACTGCAACGTGAAATCCAGGACGTTGAGAAAAAGATCCGTGACAACCAGAAACGTGTTCTGCTGCTGGACAACCTGAGCGACTACATCAAGCCTGGAATGAGCGTGGAAGCGATTCAGGGCATTATCGCCAGCATGAAAAGCGATTATGAAGATCGTGTTGATGATTACATCATCAAAAACGCTGAGATCTCTAAAGAGCGCCGCGACATCTCTAAAAAGCTGAAAGCGATGGGCGAAGTGAAAAACGGCGAAGCGAAAGCCGAGTAACGATTTTATGCTTGTCCGGGTCGCTGCATAGCGGCGGCCCTTATTGCAGTTCGACCCCGCCAGTTACCATCCGCAACAAATGCTGTTCCGGCCAGTGTTCTGTTAATTTTTTCTGCGTCAGCATCCATTTAATGTAGTCCACATCATGACGCTTTCTGTCGAGCATCAGACCGACTACGCTGCCACTGTGCGCAACGTTGACACCGTATAAATCACATTCTTCTACCAGCGCTAAAAGTGAATCAAAATTTGGTTTAGGTAACAGCAACTGGCTGGCGATCGCGCTCAGCGTGGCGGCTTCACCCATCCGATAAGGATTTTGACTGATACAGGCTTCCTGTACCTTTTCCCATGCGCGTTTCAGCGCTGGAGCGCCTGCCAGTAACCCTGACTGGCGTGGAGTACGGTGATAATCAGCAGTAAGCAAGGTTTCCGGACTTTCGAGAACCAGCAGATCGAGTTGAGGCTGGGCTTCACAGGCAATTTGCGTGGAGGCGTCGTTATGATCGAACAGCGTAAGCTGGCGGAAAACGGTGCTGTCGGTAGGTTCCAGCGAAACGCAAAGCTGCGCCAGAGTGGATTCGTCTAGCTGATGCCCCAGATGCTGCGCCGTGGCGATTGCCGTGGCGGCGATATCCGCTGTGCTGCTGGCCATCCCTTTAGCGACAGGAATGGTTGACTGGACATCAATTCGGATATCCTGACTCATGTGTGCCGGGTATTGCCAGTGCAGCAATAACCTCTCAACCATCGCCCGCGAAAGTGGACGTTCATCTGTCAGCGGTGAACCTGAAGTGACCTCAACGGTGCTATACCATTCAACCGGGCAGGAGACCAATTTCTCACTGCCCAGAATCCAGCCCTGGATAAGTTCTCCGCACGATGCGGGACATTGCGCAACAGCCACGTCTTCACCTATGTGATCAGCAATCCTCGGCGCATAGTGTCATGGCGATCGCGCTATTGCCATGATTTGCCGCAATTTGCGGTGCGGCAGTGTTATGCAGGAATGCCCAATGTCACAGTTTCAGATATCGCTAAACGCATAACGTCTTGCGCAATCATCAGCTCTTCATTGGTATTAATCACAGCTACTTTGACCATCGCATTTTCCGTCTGAATGAAGGTGGCATTACGCTGATTTTTTTCCTCATCAACGGCCAGCCCCAGGAAATTCAGGTTACGACAAATCGCAGCGCGCGCCCGTGCGGAGTTTTCGCCAATACCACCGGTAAACACCAGGGCATCCAGACCGCCCATCTGCATAATATAGCTACCAATGGTGGCACGAATGCGCTCAGCAAAAAGCGTCAACGCCAGCGCCGCCTGGTGATTGCCCGTATCTGCGGCATGTTCAACGTCGCGGTAGTCAGGGGAGATGCCAGAAACACCGAGCAATCCGGACTCATTGTTGAGCAATTGGTTGAGCTGCTGCGGTGTTTTGCCTTCTCGCAGGGCAATCCACGGTAAAATGGACGGATCGATATCGCCACTTCGCGTGCCCATCATCACGCCAGACTGCGGCGTAAAGCCCATTGACGTATTCACCGATTGTCCGCCTTTGATGGCGCAGATGCTGCTGCCGTTGCCCAGATGACAACAAACAACGCGCAGGGCGCTGAGTGGTACACCCAGTTTTTCAGCAAGCTGTGAGCTAACGTATTTGTGGCTGGTACCATGAAAACCATAGCGACGAATACCCAACTCTGAATAGTAACGCCAGGGCAGGGGATAGATGAAAGAAGGCTCATCAAGCGTTTGATGAAAGGCAGTGTCGAACACCGCAACGGCTGGCGTTTTGGGCAATAGCTGGCGGAATACCGCGATCCCCAGCGCATTTACCGGGTTATGCAGAGGGGCCAGTTCCGCGAGTCGCTCGATTTCTGCGAGCGTTTCATCAGTTACCAGCGCAGAGTCTTTAAAGGATTCCCCGCCGTGCGCGACGCGATGGCCCACGCCGTCGATCTCTTCCAGACTGCTGATAATGTGGTGGTTGAGCAGTTTTTCCAGGAGCAACGTTACGGCTTCACGGTGATCGGCTACGGGCAAAGTCTCCTGCCATTTCTGCGCTGGTGTTTTTAGGGTGACCTGCGCATCAGACAAACCGATACGTTCAATCAACCCCTGACAGATCATTTCACCCTGCGGCATCGCCAGTAGTTGAAATTTAAGCGAGGAACTACCTGCATTAATGGCCATTATTTTGTGAGACATGAAGGTTCCTTTGCATTCAGAAAAATGAACATCTCATCGACCCCAGTATTCTCCAGCGCGCTGGTGACAAATACTTTTTGCGCGCCAGCCTGAACTAACCAACTCTCCACAAGAGAAATACGCTTCGGGTTGGCTAAATCGGCTTTGGTAACGAGGCCAATAACGGGTCGGTTCATTGGTCCGGTAAAACCGGGAGAAAATGGTGACCACGGCGCGTCAGCATTGAGTACCAGCGCAATAATGTCTGCTTCACAGGCGCTGGCCAGCAGCGCGCTGTACAGGCAGCGGTTCTCAAGATATTCACCCGGTGTGTCTATTGTCGTAGGAGACCAGACTATGGCCTGGGTCTTCTGATAGTGAAGCGCTTCTCCCCGCATGCACTGCGTGAGCGATGTTTTACCGCACTGGCTGGGGCCAATTAGCATGATACGTTTCATGAAATTACGTCCGAGTGATGGGACACGCGGTAAAACGCATCATTTCGCCCAGCGTTCGGGTTACCTGTTTCAGCGCGTACTCAACGGCGGAGACATCGCCCGTCAGTACCACTGCGCCGGTAAATCGGTCGAGAAAACCAATCTCTACCGCCCCGGATTTCGTGGCGATATCGCAGGCGATAATTGAGGCTTCGCTGGGGGTTATCGTCAAAATCCCGATTGCGGATACTGAATCCTGTAATCCCAGCTTCTTGAACAAATCTTTACCTGGATTAGCAATAAGATGCGCCAGCGTGACCTGTTTGCCAGGAACATATTCCTGAATCATTCGATCCGTGGTGGGTTGTCTTTCCATTATCCCTCCACCATTTGTCGCCACATGCTTTCATGCGGGCGAGGTATGACCGAGCGGTAAACCAGCAGGCCTTTTTCACCCGCACTTTCACTGGCAACCGTTACTGCGTTATTCACATCGGATACATCGCCAGCAACGACCATGTAGCACTTACCGCCAATACCAAATGCCATATGGACGCGTACCAGCGTGACGTTGGAGGCTTTAACCGCCCGGTCGGCGGCGCAGATGCAGGCAGCAACGCTCCATGTTTCGACAATACCAACTGCCTGACGCTTATCCACGCTGTTTAGCCCGCTGATTGCGGGGAGTACGCTGGCATGAATGTTGGGGAGTACCAGACTGTCAACGAGCATATCGCCGGCAAGAGATGTTCCAGTGGCAATCGCCTGCTGTACGGCACCTACGTCACCACCGAGCATGAGTAGAAATTTTCCCGGGCAGATGGTCTTGCTGACCAGTAAATTCACATTCGCGCTTTTTAACATGGCATCACCCGCTTCCATTCCTTTGGCAATGCTGGTGAGTTCTAAAATCCCTATAGCCTGAGACATGATTAACCTCTAATTACCGTGATAGATTGCTCAGTGATTTCGCTGACAATACCGTCAATGCTGGCGTGAACAGGCGCGCCTAATGCACCGGACGGCACATTGGCAACGCATTGACCGCGAACAACGCGTTCGCCTTGTTCTACACATGGGATGGCGCTGGCACCAATATGCTGGCGTAACAACAGCGTCGTTTTATCTGTGGAATAATCAGTCTCAGCCAGTGGCGCATCGTGATACCAGTCGCTAAGACCCAGTTTGGTAATAAGGCGCTTAACCGGGATCAACCGGTACTTCGCCATTTCATCCTCAGGATTTAGCGGCCCTTCATAACGATGGTTGAGCGCCCGCAGCTCGCGTTTCAGCATACGGTTGATGCGCATCGGTGAAATCCCAACCGGGCAGGCTACGCTTTCACACACGTTGCATTCTGAACAGGTCAGGGCCGTGAGCAGCAACTGCGGTGTGGCCGCCTGCTGATAATTAACCGCACGAACCAACAGGTGCGGGGATAATTCATGGCCGATCAAATGCCTTGGGCACAAATCCGTACACAAACGGCACTGCTCGCAAACGGTTTTTGCTACAGAAAGCACGGTGCGTTCATCCTGCATCCGCCGCTGAATCAACGCATGAGACTTAGGCAAAACCAGCAGGCCCCCGGTGGTCTTGCTTACGGGGGTATCCAGTGAAGTAATCAGGCCGCCCATCATCGGACCACCGTTAATAAAGCCGGGATCGTCAACGGTTGCGCCACCGGCCAGCGCCAGAACGTCACGTAAAGACATTCCGATAGGGACAGTGAGTGTGATGGGACTGGCGACTGCACCGTTAACGGTCAGGGTGCGACGCGTAACGGGGTACTGCTGCTCAACTGCTCTGGCGATGTTGAGCACGGTCTGAACGTTATTGACCACCACACCGACGCTGACCGGCAGCGCGGCAGGCGGAACTCTCCGACCTGTTGCCATCCAGATGGTCAGAACCTCGTCACCAGCCGGGTAGACATCAGGCAAAATATGTAAGCGGATCCCGGCAGGTAGAAGGGGCGTTAATGCATTGATAGCACCTTGGTATTTCTCCTTGAGCGCAATAATTCCGGCACTGGCTCCCGTCGCCGTCATGGCATATTGAACGCCGCGGATAAGTCGCTCAGCCTGGACGGCCATCAACTGCTGGTCAACTTTCAGCATTGGCTCACATTCAGCCGCATTGACCAGAAAGGTATCGACCTGCGCCTGTAATTTTACGTGAGCAGGAAAGCCTGCGCCTCCGGCTCCGACAACACCCGCTGCGCGAACGCGTTCGCGAATGGTCTGTGCATCATAAAGCGTGGACTCTGCCGTCATGGCTGTCTTCATAATAATTCCTCAAGCAGTTCCTGCATGGCACTGGCATCGGCAACACGAGGATTGGTTTGCAGCGTGACGTCAGCCAGCGCGGCCTGAACCATCGATGGGATACGTTGTGACCAGACTTGCTTTCCGTCTTTAAGCGCGTCAACGAAAGAAGGTAACGCACACTGTTTTTTGAGAAGCTCAATTTGATGAATGAGCGCATTCAGCGCAGCCGTATCGTTCGCATTATCCGGGCATAAATGGCAGGCTTTAGCAAAACGGGCATAGCGCTTCGCAGCTCGCGGATCGCGGGCATTAAAATGAATGACATGGGTCAGCAGCAGCGCATTGGCAAGTCCATGCGGCAGATGAAACTGACCACCCAATTGATGGGCAATCGCATGATTGATCCCCAGTCCAGCCTGACTAAATGCCATTCCCGCGAGCGTTGATGCATTGTGCATTTTCCCCCTGGTTGCCAGACAGTCGCCTTTGCTGACGGCGACAGGCAGGTACTGGAAGACAATTTGAGCCGCTTTTTCAGCCAGTGCGTCTGTGAAGTCGCTGGCCTTCGTGGACACGTAAGCCTCCAGTGCATGCGTTAACACGTCCATGCCGGTATTCGCGGTGATGGCTGGTGGTACGCTGACAACCAACGTTGGATCAAGGATGGCCATGTCCGGGTAAAGTGCATTATTAAACAATGGATATTTAATGCCTTTATCCGGATCGCTAATCACGCAGGCACTGGTTACCTCGGAGCCTGTGCCGCTGGTGGTGGGAATTGCGACACAGGTTTCAATTTCAATACCGAACTGTCGGCTGAACCAGACGATGGCTTTTGCGGCGTCCAGTGCTGAGCCGCCACCAAAACCCATCACGACGTCCGGTCGCAGGGACTGCATTTGTGCAATCCCTTGTACTACCGTACCGATGGTGGGATCGGGGGTGATATCGCTGAAAATGCTGATGCGGTTATCCGCTGGCAGAGCGTTGCGCAGCTTTTCAATCAGGGGAGAACGCGCGAGAAAACCATCGCAAATAATCCAGATATGCTTATTCGTGAAACGCTTGAGCACATCCAGACTTCCCTGGCCGCTGTACAATCGAGTTTGCAGTGAAAAGCTATTCATAACGGCCCCATTAGCGAATAGAAAAACCGTTTGTCAGCACGCAACGACGAGAGCGTGCGAAAGTGCGCGCAGATGTTGTTCCTTCACCGGTTGGCGTCGCAATAGTGAAGGTTGTAAAACCTTCGCCACCAACGCCGATCCCGGCGTAAGAGGGGCCATTTTTCACAAAGATGGAGGTCTGAAGCGTGCGCGCGGCAAGGTTCAAACGTGACACATTTTGCGAATGCATAATGGCGGTGTGATGCAATCCCTCTTCAACTTTCAGGGCCAACGTTAATGCACTGTCAAAATCGCTCACCGTTACGACGGGGAGCATTGGCATCAATTGCTCGCTGGTAACCCACGGGTCGTCAGCCTTGACGATGCCTATCAGTAATCGAGGTACTTTTGCCGGAACCGGTATTCCTGCTGCTTCCAGTAAGGTTGCCGGGCTTTTACCCACCAGTTTTTTATTGGCTATGCCTTCTGGTAGACAGACAGCGCGCAGTTTGTCTACCTCTTCGCTATTGAGAAGCATCGCACCAAAAGACTGCATCTGTTGAACCAGTCGTTCGGCAACGGCATCAACAACAATCAGGCTCTTCTCAGCGATGCAGGGGAGGTTGTAATCAAAGGATGCGCCATTGATGATATCCTCTGCCGCCTTAACCAGGTCGGCCGTTTCATCAACAATGCAGGGTGGATTTCCTGCGCCTGCGCCGATGACTTTTTTCCCGCTTTTCATGCCCATAGCAACAATGCCTGGGCCACCGGTAATCGCCAGAACTGCGATTTTAGGGTGCGCCATCATCTGCTGGGTAGCCTCAAAGGTGGGTTCTGTGACCGTAACGACAAGATTACGAATTCCGCAGCAACGGAAAGCAATATCTTCAATCATGGCAATCAGCTTGAGTGAAACCTTTTTAGCACCCGGATGCGGACTGAAGTAAACGCTATTCCCTGCCGCCAGCATGCTGATGCTGTTGTTAATAATGGTCTCTGTCGGGTTAGTACTGGGGGCGACAGAACCAATCACGCCAAATGGGGAATACTCGAATAACACCATGCCGCCGTCACCAGTTAACGCCGTGGTAGTGAGATCTTCGATTCCTGGAGTGTTGTCCAGCGCAGCTTTATTCTTGAGGAATTTATCCTCTTTGTTGCCCATTCCTGTTTCAGCTGCGCTCTCAGCGGCCAGTGAAGCAAGATGAGGCGTCAGTTCTTCGCGTAGGGCGTTTATGATGGCGCTGCGGGTTTTCAATGGACATTGCTGGTAACGCAGAAAAGCCTGATGCGCTGCATCGATAGCTTCGCCAACGGACGGAAAAATACCGTTACCCTGAACTTCTGCTTTTGCCGGGGCGAGTTGCTCACTCAAAATGTTACGAATAAGGGTTTCAAGTTCTGAAGTATTCATTGATGTGTTCTCACGTTAATCGCCGCAATGGCCGTTTCTGCAATGTCCATATCCTGTTCAACGCTTCCTCCGCTGATGCCAAGACCCCCGAGGAGTAAACCCTCACGCCATAATGCGTACCCGCCACCGAAGGTGACGACTTTTCCCTGCATATGGCTTTCCAGACCGTAAAGCGCAGCGCCGGGTTGCACTGCCGATGTCAGCTCATGTGTGGCGGTTTTCATCGCCACGGCAGTCCAGGCTTTTTTGGGTGCCAGTTCGCTACTCACGAGTAAAGCGTCAGGCATGCGCCAGGCCACCATTTGGGTCCCGTTCGCATCAACAATGCTTATGACGACCGGAACCTGAAGTTCTTCTGCTCTCGTCACCGCAGCGCGAGTGAGTTGGTGGAGCTCCTGAAAAGACAGAGACATAGTCGGCTCCTTTATGGCTGGTGCTTGAACGGCAGCGAGATAGCGCTCAGCCACTTTCTGAATGATGTCGTTTTGATGTGCGTCATGATCTTCTGCCCGTGCAATTGCATATAAGCAGTCGGACAGGCGATTGATATAACGCATCAGCACGTGTCTGACGGATATCTCGGTGGAGAGCTCGACCAGTCGTCTCTCTGCGCGGCGTGCCAGCGTACGGGCAAAGTGCAGTCGGCTGGCGGCTTCGCTGCGGCCTGGTAGAATAAAGCTGCGCAGGGGCGGTACTCTTCCCATTGCGGTATCGATGGCCGCTTCCAGTGCCGCAATTTCTTCTGAGCTGATGTAGCGCTGCTCTGGCGTTGGTTCTTCGCTTTCGCTTGCCAGTTCGGCGCTGAACCAAAAAAGCTGCAGCTGGATATTTTCAAGTAACTGCCGGTGCTGCGGGGTTTTCGCTGCACAAATGCACAGACTTAGCGCCGCATTCAGTTCGTCCAGCGTACCGTAGGCTTCCACGCGTGGATGCGTTTTGCTCACGCGCTGTCCGGTAAAGAGGGCTGTTGTTCCGGCATCACCAGTGCGGGTATAAATCGCCATAATTCCTCCTAACGAGAAAGCGTGTCGACAATGCCGACGATAGCCAGATCGATGGCCTCGTTAGGGCCAGAAAAAACGTGTCTGGCGCTGGATCCGCTGCTGAGTAATACCAGTTCACCGGTCCCTGCGCCGACAGAATCAACAGCGACTTCATCTCCACTCACAGGGAAGGCAGGAAGCTCTCCGTCAGCACTAACCCGACGTACCAGCAACAGTTTTTTTCCCACCAGTGATGGGGATTTTTGCGTGGAAACCACAACGCCTGTAACCCGGGCCAGATGCATAGCTCACTCCTGCTTAATTAGTTGGACATTCCGCAGACTGACTGCTTCCTGAGCCAGAGCCGTCACGACACACCGACGGCGCAACACCAGTACGCCATCCCTTAATTGGGCGACGTCGGCATAGCTGAGAAGCTTCTCAGGATGCAAAAAGATGATTCGTCCCCGTTCGTCATTAAACTCCAGCGGCAGACGTGCGAGTTTTTTCACGGGGATTGCGGGTAACAATCGGTGTTGTAGTGAAATTTTCACGCGGACTCCGCATGCCAGTGCGTCGTGAATCTTTCCCACCGACATGTTGGCTGGGCAGCCTTCGGCAATTTGCTCCAGTAATGGCAGGTCCACTTGCTGGAGATGGAGCGACGAGTACTGGCAGCATACTGTCCGTGAATCGATTTCCCGTAACTGCGCGACGCTAAGAGTGAGCGTGCTTTCCGCGCGTTTTTTTAATCGGGAAACAACCTCCTCGATAATGCGTTGCAGCAGTTCGTTGTTCATCGTGAGGTCACCAGTGTGGCGAATGCCTGGGGATTATCAGCGCCTGCAGCATTGGCTTCGTCTGTATCGATATGCATTTCGAGGCGCATATCCGGCGAAACGCGTACGGCGACGTTATCGAAAATCAGTCGACGTTCATCGCCATTAATGGCGACCGAGACTTTATCACCATGGGAAACCCGCAGAATCAGAGCATCGAGCGGAGACATATGGATATGCCGTTGGGCGACGATCACCCCGGATGCTAAGTCCAGTTCAGCAAATGGGCTGACGAGACGAACACCGGGTGTGCCCTGAATATTGCCCGACATCCGCAGCGGAGCAGCAATTCCCAACGTGCGGGCGTCGGTACGAGAAATTTCGACCTGGCTGGTACTGCGCAGCGGGCCGAGTAAACGCACATTTTTTAACTGACCTTTTGGCCCCACCAGCGTGACAGTCTGCTCTGCTGCATATTGTCCTGGCTGCAGCAGCCCTTTTTTCTCACTAATGGGGTTATTGGGAAACAAGCGACCGTAATCTTCAGCGCACAGATGAATATGACGATTAGAGATCCCCAGCGGAATCGGGCGCTCGCGCATTTCATCCAGAACCTTAGCGATAGTGGTCTCCAGTTGCTGTTTATCCATTACGCTTCACCTCGTTTGCCAGAGTGAAGACAAAGCGTGCGCGGCTCGCCTTTTTGGCGAGGGCAGGCAGGATCAAGACACAAATTGCAGCTAATCAACTCTGCATCTTGCGGTGCTTCGGGTACATCATGGTCTACAAATATCTCTTCATGCGGTACGGCTGGTATGGGTTCGGGCGTTGGCTCAGGCTCCAGGACAACGCTATGCGACAGGATCCCGTCCCCGGGTCTGGAAATGACTTTGTGAGCCACCAGTCCATCTCGCTGGTCAGCGAAACTGACACCGGTGGAAATGGCCGCCTGGACGGAGGCCACATCCCCGATTATCTTGATCACCGTCCAGCCTGAGCCGTTGGTTTTTTCGAGGCCCACCAGCGTGATGGAGGCGGCTTTCGCCATGACGTCCGCGCAACTGATGGCTAATGCCAGACCACTAACTTCAAGTAATCCCAGTGATTGCTTCACGCTGTGCTCCTTGGTTGCAACGACTTATGCGGATTTAGGTAAAATGGCTTCAACGTCGCTGTGCGGACGCGGGATAACGTGGCAGGATTTCACCTCACCAACGGCGCTTGCGGCTGCGCTTCCAGCATCTACGGCTGCTTTCACCGCGCCGACATCACCGCGAACCATAACGGTGATAAGGCCAGAGCCGATTTTTTCGTAACCAACCAACTGCACGTTTGCGGATTTCACCATGGCATCAGCGGCTTCAATAGCGCCGACAAGCCCTTTTGTTTCAACCAGTCCCAGTGCGTTATTCATACTGCTTTTCTCCTGTGGGTTATGAGTGGCATTCCCGGAACGGAATGCCTTTAACCAGCCGCGCAGCGTTGTTACCAATGCTGCGGCGATCGTGGCTATTTTGTTGATACGTCAGCGTAAAAAGTGGTGCTGACGTGGGTAAGTTTTTGTAGTGCACGACCAGTTTTTCGCGGCTACAGCCAATACCGACCAGCAATGGAGACTGGCAGGCGGCCAACCATGCGTTGTGGATAACGTCAGTTGAGCTACTCTCCTGAATCACAAAGGGAATCCCTTCTTCTTCAATACCCAGCAGTACGTCATTCCAGACGTCAGCACAGTCAGCACTGGTGAAGATAACGATGGCTGGTGTGGTGAGATTACTTTCCATGAGCGAATGCCTTATGCCAGGAGAGAATCAGTCCTGTCGCAACCGCATTGCGCGGACCTTCGGTACCACGAATGTTGCCGCGCCCGGCAACCAGTCGATAATGCGCCAGAGCATCGGTGACCAGCTGTGGAACTTCAAAATCCAGAGATGAGCCGCCAACCAGTACCACAAAGGGAATATCCCGAATGTTCCCGGTCGGACTGACCTGACGTAGCGCTCTGAGTGCGTTAGTAACGAAAACGCGCTCCTTGGCGCTGCGACGAATGGCCCGTACTTTCTCCAGCGCCAGTTCACCAGGCAGTGGCACCAGTTCATCGGGTTTCACTACGCACACGCGCGCAAAAACCGTTGGTGGGAGAGGCGTAGGGAAGAACTGAACGCTGCCGTCTTCGTGGCGAAGGTGGAACAAGCTCTCAACTTTCGCCAACGGATACTTTTTAATTTCTTCAGCGAGATAACGGTCATCCAGACCCAGTTCACGGGCAATGATCATCGTGACCATATCGCCTGCGCCTGCCAGGTGCGTGGCAATAATTTCGCCCTTAGGATTGATGATAGAAGCGTCGGTTGAACCCGCGCCGAGATCCAGAATAGCCAGTGGTCGTGTTGTGCCCGGAGTTGTTAAGGCTCCCAGAATGGCAGCTTCGGCTTCGGCCCCGCCAACCTGGACGTCAATGTTGAACTTTTGCTTGATCTCCTGGGCAATCATCGCCATTTGCAGGCGGTCTGATTTCACCATGGAGGCTATGCCGACAGCCTGCTCCAGCGAGAACTCACCGGCAAGTCCACCCGTCACACTGACGGGAACCGAGGTATCGACCGCCAGCAGATCCTGAATAAAAATTTCATGACTGGGTTTGTTGGTTAATTCAGCCATCGTCTGGCGCACATGCTCCAGCATGCCGCCAATATTGGTGCCAGCTTCTCCGGTAACGTTATCCAGTTTCGGGCATTCACCAACCGCTTTCATAATCGTTTCGGCGCCCGCGGCAACGTCGACCCGTACGGTACGACCCTGAGACTGTAGCTCCAGATTTCCGGCAGGAATCGCTCGCGCTTTCACATCACCTGACGGCGTTTTCACCACCACGGCTGAACGGTTGCCGATCAGCGCCCGTGCCATCGGAACAATGTTTTTAGTCTCATCGGCATTGAGGCCAAAGACAGTTGCAATGCCGTAGGGGTTAGAAAGGGTTTCAATGACCTTTCCTGGTACAGCGACCTCAATGGCAGCCAGCATCCCCAACGGGATGCGGTCGATATGAAGGACTTCATCGACGATGGGCAGGGGGTGAGTCAGACGATTGCTGACCAACACGCCATCGTCCTGCTGCAAAATAACGCCAGTTAACTGGTATCCAGCTCGGACGGAGGCATTAATCATCGTAGCGACATCGGCGAAATCAAATGCCGATGACACCACCAGAATATAGGGCGTATCCGCCGGGCGACTGAGAAGGTCTTCCGGCGTAATAGTGACGCCCACGCCTAACCCGACGCCGCCCGGTGTTTTAGGGTTATGGCCGATCATGGTGGATTCAGTGATGATGGTTTCGGTTATTGTTTCCATCGCCACATCGCCAATGACCGGGGTGGCTTCGTTAATACGGATGAGCGAAATATCGCTGACATTGATACCGGCGTTTTTTGCCGCCAGCGTAAGGGCCTCCTGAATGCCAAACACATTACGTAATGTGCCCTTAATTCCGGTGGTTTCTGCCAGCGCGCTGCCGGTGATGCTCAGCACGCCAGACTCATCGAGAGTAGCCAGAGCGACTTCCGTTGATGAGTTGCCTATGTCAATGCCAGCTATATATCGCATGATCCTTTCCCTGAGTTAGTCGTCGCCTTTGAGTTTTTTACGCTCAACGTACAGCGCTGCCGCTTCACGAACGAAAGCTGCACAGATTTTTGCCTGATAACGATTTTCGAGATCGTCGGCGATAGCCATCAGCTCATCTTTTGTTGAGCGGTACGGGCGCAGCGCGTTGTAGATCTCAAGAATGCGATCGTCAGGAACAGCGGTTAGCTCGGCTGCGCGCTCGAAGTTCATCGCCAGCCTGTCACGTCCGGCATCTTTGGCGATTTCCGCCTGCAGGCGCAGTGTTTCAGGGGTGATGCGCATGTCCTGCGCGGTCACTTTGTTGCTCAGAACATTTTCAAGCGTGAAGTCGTCCAGCGTTTTGTTGGTCGCAGTTTTTACCCACTCAGGATGTTTATTCGCGAGAGGGTAATCCGTGACTTTCGCGGTATGTGCTGATGAACTCGCCGCGGGCGGAGTCGCGGACTCGCCTTGCAGGCTGTTCATCCGGCTCAACACATCCCGAACCATCGATTCAATTGCGTCGGTATTCATGGAGGTATCCTTTATCAAAGCGCCACGCGCAGTTCCTGCGGGTTTTTGCCTGTCACAACGTATTTGGTCTCTTTAATGTGCAGAATGGCTGATTTGGCCTGATACTTAGGACGGGCCATCTGGTCATTCAAAGTAGGGACCGGTTGCGGAGATTCACGCTTGGCATAACGCGCGGCGTTTTTACCGATCTGACGATAGGTTTCCAGCGTCAGAAGCGGTGCCTGAGGGAACAGCTCCAGGTTTGAAAGCGGCGGTAACCCCTGCTGGTGGATAACCGTGGTACCTTTTGACTGGATGCCGATAGAGATCCCGGAACCGCTCAGACGGTTCCCCTCAACGGCGACAAACGCCACATCGGAGGATTTAAAGCAGCGGATAACGCGCGCTTTAATGCCTTCTTCTTCAATACCGGCAATCACTTCGCGCAAGATATTCTTATGCGGGATACCTACGATATTGACGGTTTGCGAGAGCCCGAACGCCGGCCCTACGGCAATAATCACTTCGTCCTGTTGCTGGCCTTGTTTGGCTTCACCAATCTCGGTCAGAAAGCTGTCTCCTTGTGTCGCCGCAGCCTGAGGTGCGCTTGCCGCTGTAGATGCGCGGAAAGAGACGGGTTTGTCGCTGGTCTGCATTTCAGACAACACATCTTCAATTATCTGGCGCAGCAGTTTTTCATTAATTTCCATTTTTCACCCCTTAGCCAAGCTCGTTGGGATCAAGTGCGCCAGGGATGTTTTTGATTTCTTCCCAGCGTTCGCCCTGCAGGCGATAACCTGTTGCCGGACCGGCATAGTCGTTAACATCATTGACAGCGGATAGCACCTGTCCGTCGCCAACGATAATGGCGGAGGTATGCAGGTAATCCCCGGTTAACTTGGCTTTCTGGATGTTGAGCATGTCCTGAGCGACATCGGTAAATCCGCCCTGAGCTAGGGCTTTCACCACTTCCAGACCGTTACGGTTTTTATTGATGATCTCTTGTGCAAACTTGATGTCTTCAACGATGTTACGTTCCGGCATATCTTTCGAACCGTGGGCGTAAGTTGCAGCTTCCACTTCTTCATCAGTGATTGGTGGTAATCCCATCCCGGCAAAGACGGCCTGCAGCGCACGTGCCGCTTTGTTACGAATGGCGATAACGTCTTCTTCCCGAACCGGGCGCAGACCACCGTCTACTTTCAGGTCACGCTGGAGAACGTTGTAGTCGTCAAAATCTTCAGCATCTTCGTTCGAACCCGCAAACATGTTGTCGTAGTTCGGCACCGCGGAATAACCAGAAGAAATGAAGTCAGTACCCGGCAGGAACTGCATCAGCAGACGCGCAGTACGACGCATATCTGAGTGGGTAAAGGTTTGGTCGTTGCTGGAGGCGCATTCCAGATCCAGAGAGGAACAAATCAGGTTTTCAGCCAACACTGCACGAATGCCTGACGGCACGGCGGAAGGGACACCGATGCAGCTTACTGAACCGTTTTGCAGGCCCTGTACGCCCGCAGCTTTGGTGATGTAAATGCAGCGGGCTTCCAGATAAAGCATCGATTTGCCTTCGGCGTAACCCATCTGAACTTCTGAGCCAGAGCCGGAGGTAAAGCGCATTTTCAGACCACGGGAAGCATAGGACGAGGCGAGGAAGCCTTTCGACCATGGCGTGTCATCGCCGTCGGTAAAGACGGGTTCAGTACCATAGACGGAGATGGTTTCCGCGTAGCAGGTGTGGCCTAGCATGCCGAGTTTAAGTTCGGTAGCTTCTTCCAGCGAGCACTGGGTTAATACGCCCGGGCGTCCAACCTGTGAGCCGACTAACAGCGCAATGGCGTTAAATGGCGCATAACGTGCAACGGCAACGGTTGTTTCCTGTTCGTCAAACCCGCGCCATGCGCCTTCAGCGGCATCAGCGGCAATCTGCACCGGGTTATCTTTGACGTTAGTGACGTGCGCTTGTTGAGAGGGTGTACGACGAGCGCGCATTTTCTGCATCGCCATCATCATCTCAACGACGTTCATATGGGACACCACTTCGACAATTTTTGCCGGCGTCATTGCGGTGGTCAGCGGCACAATGTCTTTGCGCTTCACGTTAGGGTCGCAAAGCATATTGGCCAGTTTGACCGAGTCCATCGCCATGACCTCTTCAGCGCGCGCCAGGTTAATGCCATAGCGGGCAATGAAATGGTCGATTAAGTCAAATTCACTGGCGGATTTACCGTCCAGTTCAGTGACTGTTCCGTTGACGATTTTAATCGACGGTTTGGGGTCGTTCGGGCTTTCCATCGCAATGAAGCCTTCTTCGATCCACTCCTTAACGAAACCATCCTGATTCACAGGGCGCTTCGCCAGTGCTTCAAATCTTTTCGATCTCATGAATCAGCCTCACTGATATCAGATGTAGGACGGACGATCGTTTTTCGGCTCTGAGCCGAGGGTCCCGAGTACGGTTTTACCGATTTCACGGGCGGAGATAACGGCCTGACGAACAGCGCCAGAGTCACCCGAAATAACCAGAATGGCTTCGTTACTGAAGCTGGTGCCATGGGCAGGGGAGCTGTAGGCCACAACTTCCACGTTGGCGGATTTCAGGGCCGTATCGGCCATCAGGACACCAACGGATGCCGGCGCGCCGACGATAACGCCACAGGCACGGCCAATCGGTGCGCCAAAGGCTTTTTCCAGCGCGTAGCTGGCGCGTGCGGTGTACTGCATTTCGATGTGACCGGCTTCGTTGGCATAAACATCGCCAAAGGTGCGATCAAGTTCTTTCAGTGCGACTTCAATGCCACGTTTCACGTCGGAAACATCGTTGCCACCAAGGATAATCAGCGAGCCATGACCTGCGCCGCCTTTGGTATCACGTGGTAACTCAATACTGACGACTTCAGTATTGGTGGCTTTTACCGCTTCATCGGCGGCCATGATGTGCGGGCCTGCGCCAGTACGGGCACCAAGGATGCCAATGGAGCGATACCGTTTTTCAAGTTTCATTGCGTCCAGTAGGGCGCTGTCTACGTTGGCGATTACCAGACCGACGGTGTCGCCAATCGCGGTACCGACAAACTCCGTTAAACTGCAGCTTTTCTCTGCCATAGCCGTTTCTCGTGTTGGAGGATTATTTTCAGGGATAGCCTGCTGTTCCGGCGTTGCCACGCGAGCAATCACCTGCGCCATGATCTGTTCAACCAGCTCATTGCTGCTCATTAGCTAATTCCCTTCGGTAAGATTTTTTCTACATCGGTATGCGGGCGTGGGATGACGTGTACGGCTTTCACTTCTCCCACATTACGGGCTGCGGCGGCACCTGCATCTGTTGCTGCTTTGACTGCGCCGACATCGCCACGGACAATGACTGTTACCAGCCCCGAACCAATTTTTTCGTAGCCGACCAGCATTACATTGGCTGACTTCACCATTGCATCTGCGGCCTCTATGGCTGCAGTTAAGCCTTTGGTTTCTACCATTCCTAACGCTTCTTGTTGCATAAAGACCTCGCCTGGGTTGTCCCGATTTTCATGACTATAAAAAGAAGCGAGGAAAAAGAATGGCTGAGTTGAAAGTAAGAGTGAAAAAATAGTGGGTTTATGGTGAGATAAAATTGTCATATATTATTATAACAACTTGTTTTTGTTGGTTATTTTTAGTTTTGGTGATGTGACTATTTGGTTATGTTAATTCCATATTTACACTTTTCCGAGTGACAGTTTAAATATCATTTGCTATGCGAGAAAAATGAAATTGTGATGATCGTTTGAAAATGGAATTCTGCTGTTCGCAATATTTTATTATTTTGAAAATGTACTGTTAATAGGGTAAATCCTCGTTTTACCGCCTGCTTTAATAAAGGTGATAGCAAGAATTTGCTATCACAACACGATTTTTAAGGGCATGTCGCTTGCAGATTGCCAACAATTTGCCGATACAGATTTTTATAGTAAGCCTTGAAGTAATCTTCCTGCCAGCAAGGAGTCCGCTGGTAAAGACACGAACTCTGCTTAGAAGGTGTCACAATGAACGATTCACTAAGAGCGCAATGTATTGCTGAGTTTTTGGGTACCGGACTATTTTTGTTTTTTGGTATTGGGTGCCTGAGCGCCCTGAAGGTCGCGGGTGCCAGTTTGGGATTGTGGGAGATCTGCATCATATGGGGCTTGGGGATCTCGCTTGCAGTTTACCTGACAGCCGGGATTTCTGGGGCCCATCTCAATCCTGCTATTACCATCGCACTTTGGTTGTTTGCCTGTTTTCCGGGTCGTAAGGTACTACCTTATTCTGTCGCTCAGATAGCGGGGGCCTTTGGTGGCGCTATGCTGGCCTATTTGTTGTACGGCAGCTTATTTATTGAGTATGAATCAGCCCATCAAATGGTACGCGGTAGTCTGGAAAGCCTGCAACTTGCCAGCATTTTTAGTACGTATCCTGCCGCCGCACTGAGTGTCTGGCAGGCCGCACTGGTCGAAGTGGTGATTACCTCCATTCTGATGGGGATGATTATGGCGCTAACGGATGACGGTAACGGTGTTCCCAAAGGCCCGTTAGCACCACTGCTGATTGGTATTCTGGTTGCAGTTATCGGCGCATCAACCGGTCCACTTACCGGTTTTGCGATGAACCCGGCACGTGATTTTGGTCCTAAATTGTTTGCCTGGATGGCCGGGTGGGGTGATGTTGCGATGACCGGGGGGCGTGATATCCCATATTTCATTGTGCCGATTGTGGCTCCCATCATCGGCGCCTGTGCGGGCGCAGCAATTTATCGTTATTTTATTGGCAAAAATTTACCGTGTAATTCGTGTAAGTTGGAGGAAAACGAGAGCTAGCTTCACGAAAGATGTTTATTATTGAAAGGTAAAAACTGTTTTCGTGATCCGGTTTCCTGAACGGCTTAAAAAGTCTCCCAACAATGGGAGACTTTTGTTATGTTCAATGCTGACTTTCATCAGAGCGCTGGATCGCGAGATGAAAATGAATGTGTGAATAATATGTTTTATTTATAACAATAAATTAACTGAGAGGTTTTATCATGATTTCTGCGAGTGCCCTGAACTCAGAACTCATTAATAAAATCGCACAGGATTTTGCACAGGCCACCAGTCTGGCTGTTGTGGTTGTCAATATTCACGGTGATGAAATTTCTGAGCTTTTTAATTTCACTCCTTTTTGCCAGTTGATGCGCCAGCATCCTCAGCATAGTACGCGTTGTCGTATGAGCGACCGCTGTGGAGGGTTGGAAGCCTCTAAATCCGATCAACCCTGCATTTATCGCTGCCATGCCGGACTTACCGATTTCTCAATTCCGCTGGTCATCGCGGGACACCTGGTAGGATTTGTGCTTTGTGGACAAGTACGCTTAAGTAACGATGTTGGCCTCGTTGATATTCTGAACGTCGATGACCGCTGGCAAGCCGATCCCGAACTGGTCAACGAGTTCCGTAATGTACCTGAAATGGACTATTCTCGAGTCATTGCTTCAGCGGATTTACTCAAGCTCATCGTCGAAAATTGCCTTAAGAAACAACTTAATTTTGTTGTTATCAAAGATAACCCGCAGCAGTCAGAGCCGGTACGCGCTAACCGTAGTACCAACCCTCATGACAGTAAAATGAAAAAAGCCCTGCGTTATATTGATGCACATTTATCAGACGATCTGCGTCTGGAAGATGTTGCCTCTCATGTTTTCCTTAGCCCGTACTATTTCAGCAAATTGTTCAAAAAATATCAGGGTATTGGTTTTAACGCATGGGTAAACCAGCAAAGAATGGCCAGTGCCAAAGAGCTGCTTTGTCACAGTGACTGGAGTATAGCCAGCATTGCGCGTAATTTAGGCTTTTCGCAAACAAGTTATTTTTGCAAAGTTTTCCGCCAGACCTATCAGGTTACGCCGCAGGCATTTCGCCAGCAAATAAATATCATTTCACGCGGTGAATCCGCTTAAATAGCAATATTTTGCTATTGCCGATTTTTGATATCGGGCGCTATGTTAGTCATTATAAAATGAAATGTGACAACAGCAGTCAATAAATTGTCATAGCGCAACAAAATAATAGTATTAGAGGGATAAACTGCACCAGTTTTTATTTTTGTGATGAGATACAGTGTCTGTGTGAATGATTTTCTTTATTCTTAGCTGATACTTTCATTCAAAAAGTGAACGTGTGAATAAGTGGGTTAAGGCCAGAAAATTGGCTGAATGAACTCGGAAAGATATTAAATTGAATTATTGTCATGAGGTCGTGAATTTACCTCATAACAGAGAGCTTAATTAACCAGGCTCTTGAACTGACAGGTTTGCCACATTTGTGGTAGGGAAGGGGGTGAGAATCCCCCGCAGCCCCCGCTGCTGTGATGCTGACGACCCCGTATGGACCACTGATCGCAAGATTGGGAAGGACGGGTGAGGATGACGCTAAGCCAGAAGACCTGCCTGTCAGTGACTACCAACAACTTCGGTGGGAAGTGGGTGGTTCAGATGCATACAGTCGAGAGACTGGGTATCTCTACACCCCTACCACCCTGAACAGGATCAGGGTATGGCGGCCAATTTTCACGCATTTGTTCTTGCAGGTACCGGAAGCGGCTGTGGTAAAACCACGGTGACGCTGGGCTTGTTGAGCTTGTTGAAAAAACGCGGTTTGCGCGTCCAACCTTGCAAAGTGGGTCCTGATTACCTTGATACCGGCTGGCATACAGCGGTATGCGGTACCGCTTCCCGCAATCTTGATAGCTTCATGCTTCCCGTCCCCACGCTGAACGCTCTATTCAACGAGCAGATGCAACATGCGGATATCGCCGTTATTGAAGGTGTGATGGGGCTGTATGACGGCTATGGTACCGACCCAAACTACTGCAGCACCGCCGCGATGGCTAAACAGTTAGGCTGTCCGGTCATCTTACTGGTTGATGGCAAAGCCGTTTCCACTTCAATCGCCGCAACGGTAATGGGTTTTCAGCATTTTGATCCCACCCTGAACATCGCCGGGGTTATTGTTAATCGGGTTAACAGCGAAACGCATTACCAGTTACTGAAAGTCGCAATCGAACGTTACTGCGATGTACCCGTCTTGGGCTACGTACCCCGTATGGAGGGCGTTGCCCTTCCCGAACGTCATCTGGGTTTAGTAACCGCACGTGAGTCGGTTATCAATCAGCAACCGTGGCAGGCTTTTGCCGCGACGCTGGAGCAAACCCTTGATATCGACGCGCTACTGACACTAAGCCAGTCAACCAATCCTCCTGCTGGCGAATGGCCCGCGCTGCCTGCCGCAGACGCCGGAGCAGGGCTAACGGTTGCCATTGCCGATGACGAAGCCTTCAACTTCTACTACCCGGATAACATTACGCTGCTGGAACGTACGGGGCTAAATATTGTTCGTTTTAGCCCGTTGCACGACACCTGTTTGCCGGACTGTCAGATGATCTGGTTAGGTGGCGGATATCCTGAGCTACACGCTGCGGCGCTGGCTCGCAATGTCTCGATGCTGAATCAACTGCGAGAGGCACATCAACGTGGCGTCGCGATTTATGCAGAGTGCGGCGGGCTGATGTATCTCGGCAGTTCGCTTGAGGACAGCAACGGCGATACCTGGCTGATGGCGGATATCATTCCCGGCCACAGCAAAATGGGGAAACGTCTGACCCGATTTGGCTATTGCGAAGCGCAGGCCGCGCAGCAAACATTGTTAGCTGCAGAAGGCGAAGTGCTGCGCGGGCATGAATTCCACTATTCCGATTTTACCCCTGAAACGCCAGCGGTGATGAACTGTCGCAAAGTGCGCGATGGTAAAACGCTGCAAGCCTGGTCCGGCGGCTGGCAGGTCGGAAACACCTTCGCCAGCTATCTACACGTTCATTTTGCTCAACGTCCGCAGATGCTTAACCATTGGCTGGCAGCCGCGAGGTGTGCGCTATGACGATCCTTGCATGGTGTGTTGCCTGGCTGCTTGATTTTATCATCGGCGATCCGCAGAACTGGCCGCATCCGGTGCGCTGGATTGGTAATCTGATTTCTGCCGTGCAGCGAGTTATTCGGCGTTATTGCCATAGCGACCGTGCGCTGCGCATCGGCGGCGCGGTGATGTGGATTGTGGTGGTTGGTCTGACCTGGGCTGTGTCCTGGGGCGTGCTGGCACTGGCAGAATCTATTCATCCCTGGTTGGGTTGGGTGGTAGAGGTATGGATGATCTTTACCGTGCTGGCCGGGCGCTGCCTGGCAAAAGCCGCGCAGGATGTCGAACGTCCTCTACGTGCCGGTGACCTTGCTCAGAGTCGGGAGAAATTGTCATGGATTGTGGGGCGTGATACCTCACAGCTGCAACCGCAGCAGATCAATCGCGCGGTGGTGGAAACCGTGGCTGAAAACACCGTAGACGGCATTATCGCGCCGTTGTTCTTTCTCCTCCTCGGCGGTGCGCCCCTGGCGATGGCCTACAAAGCGGTAAACACCCTTGACTCCATGGTGGGCTACAAACATGAAAAATACCGCGCTATTGGTATGGTCAGCGCGCGTCTGGACGATGTCGCGAACTTTATTCCTGCAAGACTGAGCTGGCTGTTGCTGGGCGTGGCGGCATTTTTATGTCGTAAAGACGGCTCGCGAGCTTTACAGATTGGCTGGCGCGATCGCTACAACCACAGCAGCCCAAACTGTGCGTGGTCAGAGGCATCCGTAGCCGGGGCATTAGGCATTCGGCTGGGTGGTCCTAATGACTACTTTGGCGAGCGCGTTGAGAAACCGTGGATCGGTGATGCTCAACGTGACATTTCGGTAGACGACATTTCCCATACGATTCGACTGATGTGGGTGGCATCGACGCTGGCACTGGCGCTGTTTATTGCGCTGCGGTGGCTGTGGGTCGGTGTAGCCTGAGGACAACATAATGCAATACATCCAGCAACCCCAGGCGATTGAAGCCAAAAGTTTCGACATTATTGGCGAGATCATCCGTGAAACCCGTCCGGACTATCAGTTTGCCAGTCCGTTACATGAAGCCATTATCAAGCGGGTTATTCACACGACGGCAGATTTCGACTGGCTGGACATTCTGTGGTTTTCCAGTGATGTGCTGGAGCAGTTTTGTGCGGCGCTTAGCCGTTCGAGCGTGATTTATACCGATACCACGATGGCGCTTTCCGGGATCAATAAAACGCTGCTGGCAAAATTCGGCGGTGAATGCCGCTGCTACATCAGCGACCCGCGGGTTGTGCGTACGGCAAAAGAGCAGGGTATTACCCGGTCCATGGCGGCAGTCGACATTGCGGTGAAGGAAGAGGGGGAAAAGCTGTTTGTCTTTGGCAACGCGCCGACTGCGCTGTTCCGCCTGCTTGAGCATGATGTTGCCGTCAGCGGTGTGGTGGGTGTACCGGTCGGATTCGTTGGTGCTGAAGAGTCGAAAGATGCCCTGACCCAAAGCAATTTGCCCGCCATTGCAGCGTTAGGCCGCAAAGGGGGAAGCAATGTCGCCGCCGCTATCGTCAACGCCATGCTTTATCACATGCAGGGGGCGCGATGAGCGAGGCCTTCGATACGCCGGTGTGGCACAACGGTAAAGCGCTGCGTAAAGGGTATACCACGGGATCGTGCGCCACGGCGGCGGCAAAAGTTGCCGCGTTGATGGTATTGCGCCAACACCTCATCCATCAGGTTTCCATCGTGACGCCTTCCGGGGTGACGCTGTGCCTGAACGTGGAGTCACCGCATATCGAAGGGCAGCAGGCGATAGCGGCCATCCGCAAAGACGGTGGAGATGATGTGGACGCCACCCACGGCATGCTGATTTTTGCCCGCGTGACGTTAGACGATAGTGGCGTGATTGCCTTACAGGGCGGTGAAGGGGTCGGTACGGTAACCCGCAAAGGTATTGGCCTGCCGGTGGGCAGTTCGGCGATTAACCGTACACCTCGCCAGACCATTGAATCTGCCGTCCGCGAAGCGATTGGCCCAAATCGTGGGGCGCAGATTGAAATCTTCGCGCCAGAAGGCGAAGAACGGGCGCAAAAAACCTACAACTCTCGCCTTGGCATTCTTGGCGGCATTTCGATTATCGGCACCACGGGTATTGTCACGCCGATGTCAGAAGAGAGCTGGAAGCGTTCACTGTCGCTTGAGCTGGAAATTAAGCGGGCGGCAGGGCTGGAGCGTGTTGTACTGGTGCCGGGAAACCACGGCGAGCGTTTTGTGCGCGAGCAGATGGGTATCGACACCCAGGTTGTAGTCACCATGAGCAACTTTGTCGGTTACATGATTGAAGAAGCCGTACGTCTGGGGTTCCGACAAATCGTACTGGTGGGGCATCCCGGTAAGCTCATCAAAATCGCGGCGGGGATCTTCCACACTCATAGCCATATTGCCGATGCCCGCATGGAAACGCTGGTGGCTCACCTCGCGCTACTTGGCGCACCGCTGGAACTGCTGACGTTGGTCAGCGAGTGCGATACCACCGAAGCGGCGATGGAACATATCGAGGCGTACGGTTTCCAGCACATTTATGACCATCTGGCTCAGCGCATTTGTATGCGTGTCCTGCAAACATTGCGCTTTACCAAAAATCCACCGACCTGCGATGCCATCATGTTTTCTTTTGATAATCAGGTTCTTGGAAGTAATCGTCCGGTCGCAGAAATTGCTGAGGAGATGCAATGTTAACCGTTGTAGGGATGGGCCCCGCCGGTTTGCATTTGATGACGCCTGCCGCACGAGAAGCGGTCGCGACGGCGGATGTTCTGGTCGGTGGAAAGCGGCATTTGCAGCAATTCCCGGATTTTGCCGGTGAACAGTTTGCTCTTGGCGCCAATATCCCGGAACTCCTGAGCTGGATTAGCGCGCACCAGGAGAAGCATGTTGTGGTACTGGCGTCTGGCGATCCCCTGTTTTACGGCATCGGGACGCGCATGGTGGCGCATTTTGGTATTGAGAATGTGCGGATTATTCCCGGCATTAGTGCGGTGCAGTACCTGTGCGCGCAGTCCGGTATTGATATGAACGATATGTGGCTGACCAGTAGCCATGGCCGCAGCGTCTGTTTTGATGAGCTGGCGCGACATAACAAGGTGGCGATGGTGACTGATGCGCTGTGTGGCCCGCGTGAAATCGCGCAGCAGCTCATTGCCCGAGGCATGGGGCATCGCTGGATGGTGATTGGCGAAAACCTGGCGATGGAAAACGAACAGATCCATTTCCTGCCTGTGCGTGAAGTTAACGCTGAATATGACATGAATGCAGTGGTGATCCTTGATGAAAGATGAGCTGTTTCTGCGTGGAGAGAAAGTGCCGATGACCAAAGAAGCGGTACGCGCACTTGCCCTCTCAAAACTTGAATTACACCGCGCCAGTCACCTGATTGATATTGGTGCCGGAACCGGCAGCGTGTCGATAGAGGCGGCGTTGCAATATCCCGGATTACGTGTAACGGCCATCGAACGTAACCCGGCTGCGCTCAGGTTGCTGGATGAAAACCGCCAGCATTTTGCCTGCGCAAATATCGATATTTTTCCCGGCGTTGCTCCCATGACCATCGCGGAAAAAGCCGATGCCATTTTTATGGGCGGCAGCGGCGGCCATCTGACCGAACTGATTGACTGGTCGATGCGCCAATTGCATCCCGCAGGGCGTTTGGTGATGACGTTTATCCTCCAGGAAAACCTCAACACCGCGCTGGCACATCTGGATCATCTTGGCGTACAGGGAGTGGATTGCCTGCAGCTACAGGTTTCCTCGCTTACCACGCTTGGCAATGGTCACTATTTTAAACCGAATAACCCCGTATTTGTTATCGCCTGTCAGAAGGAAGGAAACCATGTCTGAGATTTTTGATCCCCGTAGCGTGTGGTTTGTTGGCGCAGGTCCTGGCGATCGCGAGCTGATTACCCTCAAAGGTTACCGGTTGCTGCAGCAGGCGCAGGTTGTTATCTACGCCGGATCGCTGATTAACACTGAATTGCTGGAGTATTGCCCTGCCGGTGCTGAATGTCACGACAGTGCCGAACTGCATCTGGAGCAGATCCTTGATCTGATGGAAGCCGGAGTGAAAGCGGGCAAGACCGTTGTGCGCCTGCAAACCGGCGATGTCTCGTTGTACGGTTCCGTACGCGAGCAGGGTGAGGAGCTGACCAAACGCGGGATTGACTGGCAGGTGGTGCCCGGCGTCAGCGCGTTCCTCGGCGCGGCGGCAGAGCTGGGAGTTGAGTATACCGTGCCCGAAGTTTCACAGAGCCTGATCATTACGCGCCTGGAAGGCCGCACCCCGGTACCAGAGCGTGAACAGCTGGAGTCTTTTGCCAGCCACCAGACATCAATGGCTATTTATCTTTCCGTCCAGCGCATTCATCGGGTGGCTGAGCGTCTGATTGAAGGCGGCTATCCGGCGACCACGCCCGTGGCGGTGATCTATAAAGCGACCTGGCCGGAAAGTCAGACCGTGCGCGGGACCCTGGCGGATATTGGCGACAAGGTTCGCGATGCGGGCATCCGTAAAACGGCCCTTATTCTGGTCGGTAATTTCCTGGGCTCGGAGTATCACTACTCCAAACTCTATGCGGCGGACTTTAGCCATGAATACCGTAAAGCCTGAGTCAATTGCGCTTTTTTGCCTGACTCCTGGTGGCGTTGTGCTGGCGAAACGTCTGGCAGCCATGCTGCCGGTTACCTGTTTTACCAGTGAAAAGCTGCTGGAGGAGGGGTTTATTCCCTTTGAAAACGGCTTTGCGAATACCGCCCGCGAAGCGTTTACGAATTACTCGGCGCTGATTTTTATCGGTGCGACCGGCATTGCGGTGCGCGTACTGGCCCCGCTGGTCAATGACAAATTCTGCGATCCGGCGGTGGTGGTCATTGATGAACGTGCCCAGCATGTCATCAGCCTGCTCTCCGGTCACGCGGGCGGTGCCAATGCGTTGGCGCGTTATCTGGCGGGCATGTTGGGCGCTGACCCGGTTATCACTACCGCGACGGATGTGAACGATATGGCGGCACTGGATACGCTGGCATTTCAACTGAATGCCCGGATGAGTGATTTCCGTTCGGCGGTGAAGATCGTGAATCAGATGCTGGTCAGCAATAAGCGGGTTGGTCTGTGGTGGGATGACGAACTGACGCAGGATGTCAGCCATTGCGACCGGCGCGGATTTATCACGGTTACCGATCTCAACCAGCTCCCTGAACTGGATGCATTGGTGTGCATCACCTTACGCACCAATTTACCTGACCTGCCTGTTCCGCACTGGAAGTTGGTGCCACAGCGGGTTGTGGCCGGAATTGGCTGTCGCCGTGATACGCCGTTCCCTCTGCTGGCTGCGCTGCTTGCCCGGCAACTTGAAGCTCAACAGCTCGATCCGTTGGCACTAAAAGCGATTGGCAGCATCACGCTGAAAAAGGATGAACAGGGACTTATCCAACTGGCTTCGTGCTGCCGCGTTCCTTTCGAAACCTTTACTGCTGACGCGCTGCGTGAGCATGAGCACCGTTTTCCAGCCTCATCGTTTGTTCGCAAAACGGTGGGTACAGGAAGCGTTTCCGGTCCTGCAGCCTGGCTGTTGAGCCACGGAAAACTGTTGGGCGAGACCCTGCGAGAACAGGGCGTCACTATCACTTTGGGAGTTTCACACTGATGTTAAGCGTAATTGGAATTGGCCCTGGCTCGCAGGCAATGATGACCATGGAAGCCGTTGAAGCACTGCAGGCAGCGGAAATCATCGTTGGCTATAAAACCTACACCCATCTGGTAAAAGCGTTCACGGGTGACAAGCAGGTGATCAAAACCGGAATGTGCAAAGAGATTGAACGCTGCCAGGCGGCGATCGAACTGGCACAGGCGGGTCACAACGTGGCGCTGATCAGTAGCGGTGACGCGGGGATTTACGGTATGGCCGGGCTGGTGCTTGAACTGGTCAGCAAGCAAAAGCTGGATGTTGAGGTCAGGCTAATACCTGGCATGACCGCCAGTATTGCCGCGGCCTCTTTGCTGGGCGCGCCGCTGATGCACGACTTCTGCCACATCAGCTTAAGCGATCTGTTAACGCCATGGCCGGTTATCGAAAAACGCATCGTTGCCGCCGGTGAGGCAGACTTTGTTATTTGTTTCTACAACCCGCGCAGTCGGGGTCGCGAAGGTCATCTGGCGCGCGCATTTGAGCTGCTTTCCGCCAGCAAAAGCGCACAAACGCCGGTGGGTATTGTGAAGTCTGCCGGACGTAAAAAGCAGGAAAAATGGTTAACCACGCTCGGTGAAATGGATTTCGAACCGGTTGATATGACCAGCCTTGTGATCGTGGGTAACAAAACAACCTATGTTCAGGACGGCCTGATGATCACACCACGAGGTTATGTGCTGTGAATTATGGTGATGTGCTGGTCATGGGCGGTACGAGCGATGCGCGCATGCTGTGCCAGCAACTGGATGCGGCAAACGTGGCCTATACCCTGTCAGTTGCAACCCCAACAGGGAAACAACTGGCGGGAGACATCAAAGGCCAGGTGCGCTGCGGGCGTCTGGAGCGCGAACAAATGATTGCCTGGCTACAGGAAAATCGGACGCGCTGGGTGATCGATGCCTCGCATCCGTACGCCGAGGTGGTGAGCCGCAACATCATGAGCGCCTGCGAAGCGGCGGGCGTACTGCTGAGCCGCTACCAGCGCCCTGAGCAGTTGAGTGGTTTAACTCACCCGCACCTGTATACCGTACAAAGCATTCCGCAAGCCTGTGAGGTGGCGCGATGCTTCGGCGATCGTGTGCTGCTGACGACCGGCAGTAAAGATCTGGCCATCTGGCGCGAAGGGTTGCCTGAAAAAACGCTGCTGGCGCGCGTTCTGCCTGTTCCTGAGGTCATTCAGCAATGCGCGGATCTGGGATTTGGCGTCGGTGAAATCTTCGCACTGTGCGGGCCGTTTAGCGCCGAGTTCAACGCCGCGTTTTATCGCCAGTGCCAGGCTGATGTGGTGATCACCAAAGCCTCCGGTGCGGAAGGTGGTTATCAGGAAAAAGTTCAACCCTGTCTGGATGCCGGTATCCCCTGCATCGTGATTACACGTCCGGCACCGTTGGTGACGGGAGAAGAGTTACTGGAAAGTCAGGCCGCCTTTGGGGCGCGTTTAACGCGCTGGCTGGCCACTGCTTAAGGAGTTTGAGATGAAAAAGGCGCTTCTGGTGGTCAGCTTTGGCACCAGCTATCACGACACCTGCGAGAAAAATATCGTGGCCTGTGAGCGCGATCTTGCAGCTAGCTGCCCTGACCGCGACCTGTTCCGGGCGTTTACCTCCGGGATGATAATCCGCAAGCTCAAGCAGCGCGACGGCATTGAAATCGACACGCCGCTGCAGGCGCTGCAAAAACTGGCGGAGCAGGGGTATCAGGATGTAGCTATTCAGTCGCTGCACATTATTAATGGTGACGAATACGAAAAAATTGTCCGCGAAGTGCAAAGTATGCGTCCGCTGTTTTCACGCCTGACGCTCGGCGTACCGCTGCTGAGCAGCCATGAAGATTACGCACAGTTGATGCTGGCGCTGCAACAGCAGATGCCGGCGCTTGGCGAAAGTGAAAAAGTGGTCTTTATGGGACACGGTGCCAGCCACCATGCTTTTGCCGCCTATGCCTGTCTCGATCATATGATGACGGCGCAGCGCTTTCCCGCGCGGGTTGGGGCGGTGGAAAGCTATCCGGAAGTGGATGTGCTGATTGAAAGTTTATCTCAGGAAGGGGTGACAGCGGTTCATCTGATGCCGCTGATGTTAGTCGCTGGCGACCATGCCATCAACGATATGGCCTCCGACGAAGATGATTCCTGGAAAACGTTGTTCAATGCAGCAGGGATACCGGCTACGCCGTGGCTTAGTGGTCTGGGTGAGAACCCAGCGGTTCGCGCCATGTTCGTGGCACATTTACAGCAGGCGCTTAATGTGGCGCTGGAGGAAGCAGCATGAGCGGAAAACTGTATGCACTGAGCACCGGGCCAGGTGCTTCCGACTTGATTACCGTGCGTGCCGCACGCACGCTGGGCGCGCTGGATATTCTCTATGCGCCTGCCGGGCGTAAAGGCGGCGACAGTCTGGCATTGTCGATTGTACGTGAGTATATCGGTGAACAGACCGAAGTCCGCTGCTGCCATTTTCCTATGAGTGCCGATAGCGCTGAAAAAGAGGCCGTCTGGGATGAAGTTGCTGCCGCGCTGGTTCAGGAAGTCGAGGCCGGTAAGCAGGTGGGGTTTATCACTCTCGGCGATGCGATGCTGTTCAGCACCTGGGTCTTTTTACTTCAGCGTATTGGTTGTCCTGACTGGCTGGAAATCGTTCCTGGCGTCACGTCTTTCGCCGCGATTGCCGCGCGTTCCAAAACGCCGCTCGCTATGGAACAGCAGTCACTGGCGGTGGTCTCCTGTACCGCACCGGAAGCGGAAATCCAGCAAGCGTTAAAACAGCATGAGAGTCTGGTGTTGATGAAAGTGTACGGTCGTTTTGCGCGTATTAAAGCGCTGCTACAACAAGAGGGTTTGTTGGACTGTGCATTAATGATGTCTGAAGCCACGCTGCCAGGTGAACAGTGCTGGCGTCATCTCGATGAGGTGAGCGACGATCAGCCGCTGCCTTACTTCTCGACCATTCTGGTCAATAAACAGTGGGAGTATGCACAATGAAGCTTGAACAACAGCTAAAACAGCTGTCTTTCAGCGGGTTGGCTGCGGCGCTATTACTGATGATTGTTCCTGAACAAGCGTTCGCCATGCACATTATGGAAGGTTTCTTGCCGCCGATGTGGGCGCTGGCCTGGTGGCTGCTGTTTTTACCCTGCCTGTGGTACGGACTGGTACGTCTGCGCCAAATCGTGCAGGAGGATAACCACCAGAAGGTTTTGCTGGCCCTGTGTGGCGCCTTTATTTTTGTGCTGTCGGCGCTGAAAATTCCTTCCGTTACTGGAAGCTGCTCACATCCTACCGGTGTAGGCCTGGCGGTTATCCTGTTTGGACCGGGCGTGGTAGCCATCCTTGGGGCGATTGTCCTGCTGTTCCAGGCTCTGCTGCTGGCACACGGTGGTTTGACAACGCTCGGCGCGAACGGCATGTCGATGGCGGTAATTGGCCCGGTAGTGGGTTACATGGTGTGGAAAATGGCCTGCCGCGCAGGGCTGCGTCGTGATGTCTGCGTCTTCCTGTGTGCGATGCTGGCGGATCTCGTCACCTATTTTGTGACTTCTGTACAGCTGGGCGTTGCGTTCCCGGATCCCTCTGCTGGCGCTACCGGCTCAATCATTAAGTTCATGGGGATTTTCTGCCTGACGCAGATCCCAATTGCGATTGCGGAAGGGTTACTTACCGTGCTGATTTACGATCAGCTAACCAAACGCCAGTTGATAACCGCACAAGGGCATTAACGATGAAAAAGACGCTGATTATATTGGGCATGGTAGTGGCGCTGGTGATCCTGCCGTTCTTTATCAACCACGGTGGGGAGTACGGCGGTTCAGATGGTGAGGCGGAAAGCCAGATTCAGGCTATTGCCCCGCATTATGAGCCCTGGTTCCAGCCGTTGTATGAACCCGCAAGCGGTGAAATTGAAAGTCTGCTGTTTACGCTCCAGGGATCGCTTGGCGCAGCCGTGATTTTCTATATCCTGGGTTACACCAAGGGCAGGCAACGCCGTGATGACCGGGCTTGACAGGCTTAGCTATCAAAGCCGTTGGGTTCATGTCTCGCCGGTGCGGAAATTTCTGCTCTGGCTGGTGATGATGATTCTGGCGTTTACTCTGCCCCCATTGGGGCAGGGTATTGAGCTTTTACTTATTGCCGCGCTGAGCTGCTGGCTGCTGCGTATTTCCTTCTGGCGCTGGTGCCGTTGGATGGCATTGCCATTTGGTTTTCTCACGGTTGGCGTGGTGACCATTTTGTTTAGCATCAGCCGCGATCCACAGACGCTGTTGGCCAGCATACCTGTGGGAAGTTACTGGTTGGGGATCAGCGCACCAGGCCTGGTAACCGCCAATGAAACCTTCTGGCGCAGCCTTGCCGCGTTGGCGGCAACCTTCTGGCTGGTACTGAATCTGCCGTTTCCGCAATTAATTATCTTACTCAAACGCGCGCACGTTCCTCGCCTGCTAACTGAGCAGATCCTGCTGACCTGGCGGTTTATTTTTATCCTGTTAGACGAGGCGCTGGCTATTCATCGCGCACAAACGCTGCGTTTTGGTTATCGTAGCTTGCCGTTGGGCTACCGCTCTCTGGCAATGCTGGTGGGATTGCTGTTTACCCGTGTGTTGATCCGCTACCAGCAAATGACCACCACACTGGATATCAAACTGTATCAGGGTGATTTTCACCTGTAAGGAAAAGTATGCTTGCCACCTCAGCGCTTTGGTTTCGCTATCAGGATGACCCGATCCTCAAAGGGCTAACGCTGGATTTTTCGACGCATGCCGTCACCGGACTGGTAGGCGCTAATGGCTGCGGGAAATCCACGCTGTTTATGAACCTGAGTGGCTTATTGCGCCCACAGCAAGGCGCGGTGATGTGGCAGGGCAAACCGCTGGATTACAGCAAGCGCGGCCTGCTGGCGCTGCGTCAACAGGTGGCAACGGTATTTCAGGACCCCGATCAGCAAATCTTTTATACCGATATCGACAGCGATATCGCCTTTAGCCTGCGCAATCTTGGGGTGGATGAAGCTGAAATCGCTCGGCGCGTGGAAGATGCGCTTACGCTGGTCGACGCCCAGCATTTTCGCCATCAGCCCATTCAGTGTTTAAGCCATGGGCAAAAAAAACGCGTAGCGATTGCCGGGGCGTTGGTGTTGCAGGCGCAGTATCTGCTGCTGGATGAACCTACTGCGGGCCTTGACCCGTCAGGCCGCACGCAGATGATTGAGATAATCAAACGCATCGTTGCGCAAGGAAACCACGTCGTAATTTCCAGCCATGATATCGATCTTATCTATGAAGTCAGCGATGCGGTGTACGTTTTACGCCGGGGCGAAGTACTCACGCACGGCACGCCAGGCGACGTATTCGCCCGTACGGTTCTTATTGAACAAGCGGGATTAACTCAGCCCTGGCTGGTGAAGCTGCATACAGAGTTGGGCTTCCCGCTGTGTAAAACAGAGGCTGAATTTTTTAGTTGTATGCGAGAGAACGCACTGAAGGAGGCGTCATGACGCGGGCAATAATGTTGCAGGGAACGGCATCTGATGTGGGTAAAAGCGTATTGGTCGCCGGGCTGTGTCGTATTTTTTATCAGGATGGACTGCATACCGCACCGTTCAAATCGCAGAACATGGCGCTGAACTCTGGCATTACGCCAGAGGGAAAAGAAATGGGCCGCGCGCAAATTTTTCAGGCCGAAGCCGCAGGCATTACGCCAGATGTGCGTATGAACCCGGTGTTGCTTAAACCGACCAGCGATCGAAAAGCGCAGGTAGTGCTGATGGGTAAAGTGGCAACCGATATGGACGCGGTGAGTTACCACGAGTACAAGCCACGTCTGCGGGAACAGATCTTGTCAGTTTATAATAGCCTGGCGCAGGAGTTCGATGTGCTGGTGCTGGAAGGTGCGGGGAGCCCGGCAGAGATTAACCTGCGCGATCGCGATATCGTCAATATGGGTATGGCCGAGATGGCGCAGTGCCCTGTCGTTTTGGTGGCGGATATCGATCGTGGCGGGGTGTTCGCCTCCATTTACGGCACGCTGGCGCTGTTGCACGATCACGAACGCGCGCGGGTAAAAGGGGTGATCATCAACAAGTTTCGCGGTGATGTGACGCTGCTGCACTCCGGCATCGAGCAAATTGAAGCGCTGACCGGTGTTCCGGTACTGGGCGTGATGCCATGGCTGGATGTTGATCTGGAAGATGAAGACGGCGTTGCGCTGCAAAAGGGCAAGTATTTGCGCACTGACAAACGCGATATCGACATCGCCGTTGTTCAAATACCGCACATTTCTAACTTTACTGATTTCAATGCGCTTGCTGCGCAGCCGGACGTGCGCGTGCGCTATGTTCGCCAGCCTGAAGAGCTGGCGGGGGCCGATCTGGTGATTTTGCCGGGCAGCAAAAATACCCTTGGCGATCTGGTATGGCTACGTGAAAGCGGGATGGCGCATGGCGTCGTGCAATTACATCGTAATAACGTACCGGTGGTTGGGATTTGTGGCGGCTATCAAATGCTCGGCGACACCATCATTGATGAAGTAGAGTCGGGCCTCGGTACGCTGCCGGGTCTGGGCTTACTTAATACAGTCACCCATTTTGCCCAGCACAAAACCACGACCCTGGTTGAGGGACAAATGTCTTCATCGCTGCCTGACTGGCTGGCGGGCACGGCGGGGTTATCCGTTCGCGGTTATGAAATTCATATGGGCGAAACAGCATTAACCGATGAATGCCGGTCGGTGATGACGTTGCACAAAGACGGCGGCAACGTTGTTGACGGCGCGGTCACTCCGGATGGCCTGGCGTTCGGCACCTATCTTCACGGTCTTTTCGACAGCGATGATTTCACCCGTGCGTTGGTCAATGGCCTGCGAGAACGTAAAGGGTTAGCTCCGCTGGATTCCACCTTCCATTACGCGCAATATAAATCGCAGCAGTTTGATCTGCTGGCGGATGCGATGCGGCAACACATCGATATTGAAAAAATTTATACCATCATGCAGCAACACCGGGAGCCAGTATGATGATTCTGGTTACTGGCGGCGCGCGAAGCGGTAAGAGTCGGCATGCGGAAGCGCTGATCGCTGATTCCCCAAACGTTTTGTATATCGCGACTTCGCAGATTTTTGATGAGGAGATGGCTGCGCGAATTCAGCATCATCGCGATGGACGTCCTGCGCACTGGCGGACAGCCGAACGTTGGCAACATCTTGATGAACTGATCACGGACACGAACGATCCTCAGGAAGCTATTCTGCTGGAATGCATCACCACGATGGTGACCAACTTGCTGTTTGCGCTGGGCGGTGAAAGCGATCCGGACAGCTGGGATTACGCGGCGATGGAGCAGTCTATCGAAGGTGAAATCCGTTCGCTGATCGCAGCCTGTCAACGCTGCCCGGCAAAGATCGTGTTGGTCACTAACGAAGTGGGTATGGGGATTGTGCCGGAGAATCGTCTGGCGCGGCATTTTCGTGATATTGCAGGACGCGTGAACCAGCGACTGGCGGCGGCAGCGGATGAGGTCTGGCTGGTGGTATCAGGAATTGGAGTCAAAATTAAATGAGTAAGTTGTTCTGGGCAATGCTCTCTTTTATCAGTCGCTTGCCCGTTCCTGCTCGCTGGTCGCAAGGACTGGATTTCGAGCACTATTCCCGCGGTATTGTAATGTTTCCCCTGATTGGCGTCGTGTTGGGAGGGCTGACGGGGCTGGTCTTTATGGCGCTCCAGCCCTGGTGCGGTATTCCGTTGGCGGCCCTTTTTGCGGTGCTGACACTGGCATTGCTGACCGGGGGATTTCATCTGGATGGTCTGGCGGATACCTGTGACGGCATTTTTTCGGCGCGCCGACGCGAGCGGATGCTGGAAATCATGCGCGACAGTCGTCTGGGCACCCACGGTGGACTGGCGTTAATTTTCGTTTTACTGGCGAAGGTGCTGGTGGTGAGCGAACTGGCTTTGCGTGGCACGCCAATGCTGGCCGCGCTGGCAGCGGCATGTGTCGCCGGGCGAGGAACGGCGGTGTTGCTGATGTATCGGCATCGCTATGCCCGTGAAGAAGGGCTGGGCAACGTTTTTATTGGCAAAGTCACCGGGCGTCAAACCTGCGTTACGTTGGGATTAGCGGCGATCCTTGCCGCCGTGCTACTTCCTGGCATGCGCGGCGTGGCAGCGCTGGTTGTCACAATGGTGGCGGTTTTTATTCTTGGGCAGTTATTAAAACGCACGTTGGGTGGGCAAACCGGCGATACGCTGGGCGCTGCCATTGAACTTGGCGAGTTGATTTTCTTGCTGGCTCTGCTCTGAGTCAGCCCACATACTGGAACCCTTATGCAGACTTTAACCTCTTTACTCCGCACGATCCCATCACCAGACAGTGCCGCGATGTTGCGTGCACAGCAGCATATCGACGGCTTGCTTAAGCCGCCGGGAAGTTTGGGGCGACTCGAATCTCTCGCCGTACAATTGGCCGGGATGCCTGGCCTGAAGGGTGTGCCGCATGTGAACGGCAAAGCGATGCTGGTGATGTGCGCCGATCACGGCGTGTGGGATGAAGGGGTTGCCGTTTCGCCTAAAGTTGTCACGGCTATTCAGGCTGCCAATATGACGCGTGGAACGACCGGCGTCTGCGTCCTGGCCGCTCAGGTTGGGGCGAAGGTTCATGTGATAGATGTTGGGATTGATGCTGAACCTATTCCCGGTGTGGTGAATATGCGTGTGGCACGCGGTTGCGGCAATATAGCCGAAGGCCCGGCAATGAGCCGTTCGCAGGCCGAGGAGCTGTTGCTGGAAGTCATCCGCTATACCCATGAGCTGGCAAAAGACGGTGTAACGCTGTTTGGCGTCGGGGAGCTTGGTATGGCAAATACCACACCTGCGGCGGCCATTGTCAGCGTGCTGACCGGCAGTGATGCTGAGGAAGTCGTGGGTATTGGCGCTAACCTTCCTCTTTCTCGGGTGGGGAATAAGGTAGACGTTGTGCGCCGGGCAATTGCCGTCAATCAACCGGATCGCCATGACGGTGTCGATGTGCTGGCTAAGGTTGGCGGGTTTGATCTTGTCGGTATGGCGGGGGTGATGCTTGGGGCGGCCTCCTGTGGTCTGCCTGTGGTGCTGGACGGTTTTCTTTCGTATTCTGCTGCTCTGGCGGCCAGCCAGATTGCACCACAAATTAAACCCTACTTAATTCCGTCACACTTCTCCGCTGAGAAGGGCGCCCGCACCGCGCTGGCGCATCTTGAATTGGATCCTTATCTGAATATGGGGATGCGTTTAGGTGAAGGCAGTGGGGCCGCGTTGGCAATGCCGATTGTTGAAGCTGCCTGTGCGATGTACAAAAATATGGGGCAGCTCGCCGCCAGTAACATCGTGCTTCCAGATGGTAAGGAAGCGTAGTTACCGTTCAACCTGAACCTCGCCTGATGGCGAGGTTTTTTTATGCGCAAATATGTCGTAACCCACTAAAACAGATAATAAAAGCTATACTTAACGGATATCTGTTGCGACGAAGGAAAGGAAAAAGATGCGTCGTGTAAAACTGCTTTGTTCACTCATTATGTTGCTTGCGAGTCAGGGAGCGCAGGCGGTGAGTTATCCGCTGCCGCCAGAGGGGAGTCGGCTGGTGGGTAGCCCTTTGACTATTACGGTTCCACCAGGAAACACCAAGCCGCTGGAGGCATTTGCCGCTCAGTACGGACAGGGGTTGAGCAATATGCTTGAAGCCAACCCGGGCGTCGATGTTTTTCTGCCTAAATCGGGTTCAACGCTGGTTGTGCCGCAGCAACTGATACTTCCGGATACCGTGCGCGAGGGGATTGTCATCAACGTCGCCGAGATGCGGCTTTACTATTATCCTGCTGGCAGCAATACGGTTGAGGTTTTACCCATTGGCATTGGTCAGGCGGGTAGAGAAACGCCGCGTAACTGGGTGACGGCGGTCGAACGTAAGCAGGAAGCACCAACCTGGACGCCGACGCCAAATACCCGACGTGAATACGCCGCTCGCGGGGAAAGCTTACCGGCTTTTGTTCCTGCCGGGCCAGAAAATCCGATGGGCCTGTATGCAATTTATATCGGCAGGCTTTATGCCATTCACGGGACAAACGCCAATTTTGGTATTGGTCTGCGGGTAAGCCAGGGGTGCATCCGTTTACGGAATGATGACATCAAGTACCTGTTTGATACGGTGCCTGTAGGGACGCGTGTACAACTGATAGATCGACCGGTGAAATACAGCGAAGAGCCGGACGGTAGTCGCTGGGTGGAAGTACATGAGCCGCTGTCACGAAACCGTTCGGAATACGAGTCTGACAGAAAGGTGCCTTTGCCCGTCACTCCCGCTTTGCGCACCTTTATCAGCGGGAATGACGTGGATGTGAGCCGCGGGAGCCAGGCGTTGGAAAGACGTTCCGGTATGCCGGTGAACATCAGCCTGGTACAGAAGCATTATTAATTTTCAGGGCGACCCTGTTGACCTTCAGGTCGGATGGGTCGCTTTTTTAATTTGATACTGCCCCATTTTTACCACGCCAATATGGTCAGCCATTAGCTGGGCTTCGTGTTCACTGTGGGTAACCAACAGCGCCGTTTGCCCGGCGGCGCGCAAAATATCCCGTACCTCGTTGCCAAGACGCTCACGCGTGCGCTTATCAAGGCTGGAGAAGGGTTCATCCAGCAGCAGGATTTCCGGATGTGGCGCCAACGCGCGAGCAAGGGCGATACGCTGTTGTTGCCCGCCGGAAAGCTCATGCGGATAGCGGTTGGCATGGCTGTGTAACTCCACCATTTTCAACAGCTCAGTCACTCTGGCCTGTTGTTCCTCACGCGGCATGCGACGCAATCCAAAGGCCACATTTTGCTGCGCGGTCAGATGGGGGAATAACGCATATTCCTGGAAGACCATGCCGACATGACGTTTTTCCGGTGGCAGATGAACGCCGGGACCGGCAACACGTCGCTGTGACACATAGATCTCTCCGTTTTGCAGGCGTTCAAATCCGGCAACTGCGCGTAGCACCGTGGTTTTTCCGCAGCCTGAAGCGCCCAGCAGACAGGCAATTTCACCTTGACGTACCGACATTGAAAATCCGCTCAGTACCGATTGCTGGCTGTTGCCATAAGCAACGTGTACATCCTGGAGTCGTAATGCAATTTCTGACATTGTTGCTCTCTTAACCACGGCGAGTCATTTGGTGACGCACCAACAAAATAACCGGTAGCGTGCCAGCTAAAACAATCATTAGCGCGGCGATAGCACCTTCTTCATAGGTTCCACGGGCGGCTTCCGCATACAGCAACGTTGCCAGCGTTTCAAAATTGACCGGGCGCAAAAGCAACGTTGTTGGCAGCTCTTTCATGGCATCAGCAAAAACCAGCAGGGCACTGCTGACTAACGCTGGGCGCAGCAGGGGAAAATGGACTCGTGCAAACGTCCCCGCACCATTCTCACCCAACAGACGAGACGCCTGTTCCAGCGAAGGTGGAATGCGGCCCAGACCAGAATCCAGTGCGCCAATGGCAATCGCCTGGAATCGCATGGCACAACAAATTACCAGCAGGATCCCTGCGGACATCAGCGGCAGGCCGCGAACATCCAGTAAATCTGCCAGCCAGCGGTCGACAGCCATGGCGGGGGTTAAAAAGCCAATCGCCAGAATTGTGCCGGGAACCGCATAGCCTAAAGAGGCCAGACGCATCACGCCACGACGGAATCCCGGCATGGCGTTGTCTGCGGCGCTATGACGCGCGCTCCAGGCCACCAGCATACTGATGCAAACCACCACCAGCGTGGTTCCCGCTGCCAGCGATAGCGTATTTTGCAATGCTGACAGTAACGAAGAGGAAAGGGGGTTCTCATCGCCTATGCGTTTGGCGCTTTCCCACATTAAAAACAGTACCGGAGCCATAAAACCCAGCACAACCGGCAGTGAAATAACGCCACCGAGCAGCCAACCACGCCAGCCCTGCACGCGCGTAGGTTGAATTTCCCGCAGGCTGCGGCTGCTGAATCCTTGTTTTCTGCGACCATAAAATTCCAGCGTCAGAATCAGGAATATAAACATCAGCATCATGCAGGCAATTTGTGCCGCGGCAGATAAATCAGAACGCGAGATCCATGTGGTGTATACGGTAACGGTTAACGTCTGTACCCCGAGAAACTCCGATGCGCCAATATCGTTGAGCGTTTCCAACAGTGCCAGGCTGATCCCAACGGCCAGTGCCGGACGGGCCATGGGCAAAGCAACACGAAAAAAGGTTCCGGTTGCGCTGCATCCCAGCGTGCGTGCGGCTTCCAGTAAATGGGCCGGCTGGCTGATAAACATAGCGCGGGTTGTCAGATACACGTATGGGTATAGCACTAATCCGAGCAGGATGATTGCGCCGGAAAGTGAGCGTAAATCTGGCAGCCGGAACTGTCTTGGGCTGTCAAAGCCCAGTAAAAAACGGATAAAGGTTTGCAGGGGGCCAATCGGATGCAGCAGATCGAGCCACGCAAAGGCCACAATGTAGGTTGGCATCGCCAGCGGCAACAGTAACGCCCAGCTAAGAATTTTACGTCCAGGAAAATCCCATGCCGTTACCGCCCATGCGCTGCCTACGCCAATCACGCCGACCATCACCGCGACACCGGCTAATAACAGCACGGTATTTTTTAGTGCGGCAGGCAGTACATACGTCAGGAGATTATCCCAGTGAGATAAATCGGCCTGGGTAGCCTGCCAAATCAGCGCAATGATCGGTGTCAGAACGCCAAGCGCTACGCACAGCGCGCCAAGATGTAGCGGCGTTAATAATGACTGCGGCCCGGAAACCAGGCCGCGTAACGTCGGAACCTGCAGAGGTTTATTGATCGAATCCAACTTTATCTACCAGCAGACTAGCTTGTTTACGATATTTAACGATTTCGGTTAACGGCGTTTTATCGACGTTGATTTCACCAATAGTTGCGCTGATAACCGGATCAAGCGTCACGCCTTTCAGTACCGGGTATTCGAAGTTCGCTTTCGCATACTGCTGCTGGGCAGGTGCGGAAACCAGATATTCCATCAGCTTAACGGCATCGGCTTTATTTGGCGCATAGCGGGCTACAGCTGCGCCACTGATGTTGACGTGTGTACCGCCATTTTCAAAGGTGGGTTTAACGACTTTAATCGCATCGCCCCACTGACGTGCATCACTGCCTTCTTTGGCGTTTTTCATATGGCCGACGTAATAGGAGTTGGCTAGACCAATATCGCAAATTCCGCCGAGAATATCGCGAGCAACATCGCGGTCGCCACCGGTAGCTTTACGCGCCAGGTTAGCTTTCACACCGCGCAGCCATTCTTCGGTCTTTGCTTCACCGTGATGAGCAATCATTGCGGCGATCAGCGCCGTGTTATACGGGTGCTGTCCGGAACGAATACAGACTTTACCTTTGTACTCAGGGCTGGCGAGTTGTTCGTAATGCCAGTTATCGATTGGCAGTGACTTCTCGGCATACAGCACGCGGGCACGCATCGACAGCGCAAACCACTGATTATCTGCGCCGCGTAGATTAGCCGGAATAGCGGTTTTCAGTGCTTCTGACTCTACTGGCTGAGTTACACCCGCTTCCACTAAATCAATGAGATTACCGGCATCGACGGTCATCAGCAGGTCGGCAGGTGAATTTTTACCTTCAGCTTTAACGCGCTCAAGCATACCGTCCTTGATATAGACCGTACTGACTTTGATGCCGCTGGTTTTGGTCCAGCTATCAAGCAAAGGCTGGATCAGACCCGGTTCACGGGTGGTATAGAGCGTTAACGTTTCCTGAGCGAAAGCCGGTAGGCTAACTGAGAAGACCAGGGCAGAGGCAAGGGTGATACGGCGCAGTCCGGCGCGAGGCAGAGAATTCATCGTTTATATCCCAGAGTAATTGGAACGTACAGTGAACCGAGCGGGGGGCTCGTTCCTTTGGCTCGCGTACAATAAATGATAATCACTAGCACTTACAATAATTGCAAAGTTTAAACGATTTACATTTACATAACTTTAATCAACGTTGTGATGCGGCACGTAACAGAGGTGCAGAGCAGGCAGAGTGCTTATGAGAGGGGATTTTATAGCGACCTGAAAAGCAAAAAGCCTGCTTAGTTTCCTAAGCAGGCTTCTTAAATATGGCTCCTCTGACTGGACTCGAACCAGTGACATACGGATTAACAGTCCGCCGTTCTACCGACTGAACTACAGAGGAATCGTGTGAACGAGGCGCATATTACTGACCTCACCATGAGGTGTCAACAGTAAAATTAGCATGTCATTTCAATTGGTTAATTAATCTTCAAATTCAGCGTTAATGCACATTTGGTGAGCGACAATGGCCACCTTAGCGGGTATCGCGTAACCGCTCCATGGGGTTCTGGCGGTAAAACTGAATGAAACGTTGCCATAAGGCCGGAAAACGTGGTGCAAATAATTCAGGGGCACTGAAGAAATACTCCGATAGAACGGCAAAGCATTCGGCAGGATCGGTCGCTGCGTAGGCATCTATACTGCACGCGGTTTCACCAACCAGATCAATTTCATCCTGAATGTTATTCATTGCGGCATGCAGGTCGTGCTCCCAACTGGCAATATCTCGTAGAGGGATCGCCGGAATACCGCTGGCGCGGTCGCCATTACGCATATCAAGCTTATGCGCCACTTCATGGATGATCAGATTAAAGCCGGAGGCATCAAAAGAATCCTGAATGTCGAGCCAGTTGAGGATTATCGGACCTTGCTGCCAGCTTTGCCCGGACTGTACAACACGTTGATTATGTACCAGCCCAATATCGTCTTCCCATTCATCGTCCACGACAAACGGGGCGGGGTAGATGAGAACTTCATGAAACCCGTCGAGCCACTCAATCCCCAATTCCAGAACAGGCAAACAGAAAAGCAGCGCAATGCGCGCACTTTTTAGTGGATCCAGCTCAAACCCCTGAAGCGCTACCAATCTTTTTTGCTGTAAAAAGCGCTCGGCCAGGGCAATAAGCCTGGCTTGTTCTTGCTCGGTGAGATTCACCAGAAGAGGAATAGCCAGGGCGTCGTCCCACGGCCAGTCGTCACTCCGGGTTGTTTCTTGCTCTTTCCAGGGCCACTTAATCATCGTTTTGCTCGCAAACTCGTCACTTGAACGAAATTGACGGAACGGGGTCTGTTAAAATGCCAAATTACCTGGCATCATGGCAACCGCCAAAACGGAGAGATGCCAGAGCGGCTGAATGGACCGGTCTCGAAAACCGGAGTAGGGGCAACTCTACCGGGGGTTCAAATCCCCCTCTCTCCGCCACTATTCAAGCACTTGCACGCCTCGCTTTCAACGACAGTTCTCATGGATGTTTTTTTCTTTGAGTATCCTCACAAGTTTATCGTTGTAATGCCCGCGTGGTAAAAAAATACGTTTCGTATAAATAAAAAGCCCGCTTCATATGAAGCGGGCTTGCTTATTTTTGCGTCAATTAGAACTGGTAGACTAAACCAACGGCAACGATGTCGTCAGTTGCGATACCATTGCTTTCATAGAAGCTGTCGTCTTCATCCAGCAGGTTGATTTTATAATCGACATAGGTGGACATATTTTTGTTGAAGTAGTAAGTCACACCCACATCAACATATTTGACCAGGTCTTTGTCGACATAACGCCAGTTACCACGACTCACTTCCTGACCACCTAAATCGCTACCTTTAGATTGCAGGTAAGCGATGGAAGGGCGCAGGCCGAAGTCGAACTGGTACTGAGCAACGGCTTCAAAGTTTTGCGTTTTGTTAGCGATACCGCCGCTAGCCTCACCGTTACCACCGCCATAGTAAGTCATATTGCGGGTTTCTGAATACATGGCTGCCAGGTACACGTTGTTCGCGTCATATTTTGCACCAACGGTCCAGGCATCCGCAGTTTCACCGCCAGCATAGTTGTTGCGTTTGTTCATACCGTCCTGGTAACCACGCGCAACCTGGTCATCCGTACGGTCAGAACTGGAGTATGCCGCACCGAGGCTTAAACCGAAGTCGAAGTCATAAGAGGTAGACATACCGAAACCGTCACCGTTTTCTTGCGCCAGGCTACGGTTTGCGCTGTTACCGGAACCTTCCTGACCAGTCCATCCCCGTTTACCATCTTCATTATTGCCCTGATACTGCAGAGCGAAGTTCAGGCCATCAACCAGACCGAAGAAACCTTTATTACGGTAGGTAGCCACGCCGTTGGTACGGCCGGTCATATACACGTCGGTCTGGGTGTAGGAGTCACCGCCGAATTCCGGCAGCATATCGGTCCAGGCTTCAACGTCGTAGACCACGCCATAGTTACGACCGTAGTCAAAGGTCCCGTTCTGACCAAAACCTAAGCCAGCGAAAGCCAGACGTGTAGACGAATCGCCTTTATCACCTTCGGTGCCGTTGGCCTTAATGTTATATTCCCACTGACCATAACCGGTCAGCATGTCGTTGATCTGTGTTTCGCCCTTGAAGCCTACACGCGCATAGGTCTGATCGCCGTCGCTGCCAGCATCATCAGAGAAATAACGCAGACCATCGACTTTACCGTACAGATCCAGTTTATTGCCGTTCTTATTATAGATTTCAGCCGCATTTGCTGCGCCTGCAGCTAATAAAGCAGGGAGAAGCAGTGCCAATACTTTTCTTTTCATTATGTATTCCCTTTGCATGATAATTAAAATGAATATGTAGTACTATCCGAGTGACTACATTTGGATACTATCTATGAAGTTCATTTTATTTAAAATATAACATGTAACAAATGTATTTAAAATATTTCAAAATATTTCTTTTGCATCTTTATATAATTATATATGTGTGTTGATTACATTAGTATTTGTCATATGAATGGTTTTTAATCAATGGGTTATATGTGTTTATCCATTTATTTGCTATGTGCATTTTATTTGTTTTGAATATTTGTTTTTAATATTCATGTAAATTGCTTTTCGATATTTTCGTCATGGATTTTATAAATACATGTGGGTTTTGTTTTTAGTGTAATAATAAAAAATGATTATGTAATGAGGCGGGCAGTGGTCTGCAATGAAAATTGTTGCTAAGGTGATTTTCTTTCTACAAAGGGAGATAGCATGAAACTGCACGACTGGCAGTCGCGATTTGAAGCCTGGTTAGCTGATAACCATTCTGGACAAGATGCTGCACATGACATCTTTCACTTTCGACGTGTGTGGATGACGGCGCAAAAGCTGAGTACAGATGCAACCGTAGACTGGCTGGTGGTGTTGACCGCGTGCTACTTCCACGATCTCGTCAGTCTGCCAAAGAACCATCCTGAGCGTCATTTTTCGTCGGTACTGGCAGCTAAGGAAACACGTCGTGTTTTGATGCGCGATTTTCCGGATTTTCCACAACAGCGGTTATCGGCAGTGTGTCATGCCATTGAGGCGCACAGTTTTAGCGCCAAAATCGCGCCAGAAACCCTTGAAGCGAGAATCGTGCAGGATGCAGACCGGCTTGAGGCGCTGGGTGCAATTGGTTTAGCGCGCGTATTTGCCGTGTCAGGGGCGTTGGGGGTTGCGCTGTTTGATGCGGAAGATCCGTTTGCTCGAAAGCGTAGCCTTGACGATAAACAGTACGCGCTCGATCACTTCCAGACCAAGTTATTGACGTTGCCGTTGACGATGCAAACCGAACAAGGGAGGCATTTGGCGCAACACAATGCGGATTTTTTACTGACGTATATGGCGAAGCTGAGTGCGGAGCTAAAAGGAGAATACGAAATGCTGGATCTTGACGCGATTCAACCCTTTAAAGCGCGCTAGTCGCCAATACGGCTGAAACGTCAACCGTGCTAATTTATGTTAATCTGTCGGTTATCCATTTCTGCCGGTTAAATGTATGCAGGATAATTTTTCAGTAGCAGGCTCCATGAACCCGATGACAGATGAAAACGAGGCCGATGTGCAGGTGATGTTGGCCAAGTTGCTTGAAATATATGACGTGAAAACGCTGGTTGCTCATCTGAATGGCGTTGGCGAGAACCGCTGGAGCCCGGCCATCTTTAAGCGAGTGGTTGCTAATGAAACATGGCATCGCCTCAGCGACCGCGAGCTCATTCATCTGAATACTTTGTTGCCGAAACCACCTGCGCATCATCCGCATTATGCCTTTCGCTTTATCGATCTTTTTGCCGGTATTGGCGGCATTCGTCGCGGCTTTGAAGCGATTGGCGGGCAGTGCGTGTTTACCAGTGAGTGGAACAAGCATGCGGTGCGCACCTATAAAGCGAATAACTACTGCGATCCGCTCCAGCACCGCTTTAATGAAGATATTCGTGATATCACACTCAGCCATCATGACGGGGTGAGTGACCAGCAGGCGGCAGAACATATTCGCCAGCATGTTCCTGAACATGACGTGCTGTTGGCCGGATTCCCATGTCAGCCATTTTCTCTGGCTGGTGTATCAAAGAAAAACGCGTTAGGGCGGGCCCATGGTTTCGCCTGTGATACGCAAGGCACACTTTTTTTTGATGTAGTGCGCATTATCGATGCGCGTCGGCCAGCCATATTTGTGCTCGAAAATGTCAAAAACCTGAAGAGTCACGATCAGGGCAAAACGTTTCGCATCATTATGCAAACGCTGGACGAACTGGGTTATGACGTGGCGGATGCGGCGGATAACGGTCCGGACGATCCGAAAATTATCGATGGGCAACATTTTTTGCCTCAGCATCGCGAACGTATCGTGCTTGTCGGCTTTCGACGCGATCTGAATTTGAAATCAGACTTCACGCTGCGGGATATTGTCACGCGTTATCCGCAGCGGCGTACTACGCTTGCGGAACTGCTTGAGCCGACCGTCGATGCGAAATATATACTGACGCCGGTGCTGTGGAAATACCTCTATCGCTATGCGAAAAAGCATCAGGCGCGGGGCAATGGATTTGGCTATGGCATGGTGTATCCCGGTAACCCTGATAGCGTAACGCGCACATTATCTGCGCGTTATTATAAAGATGGGGCGGAGATCCTGATTGACCGTGGCTGGGATATGGCGCTGGGTGAAAAAGATTTTGACGATCCGCAGAATCAGCGCCACCGCCCACGCAGACTTACGCCCAGAGAGTGCGCGCGTCTGATGGGGTTTGAATCTCCGCAGGGCTATCAGTTCAGGATCCCTGTGTCAGATACTCAGGCTTATCGCCAGTTTGGTAATTCGGTGGTCGTTCCGGCATTTGCGGCGGTGGCCAGGCTGCTGGAGCCGAAAATCAGGCAGGCAGTTGCTATTCGCGAGAAAGAGAACCAGCGTGGCAGACGTTCACGATAAAGCAACACGCAGTAAAAATATGCGGGCGATAGCTACCCGCGATACCGCAATTGAAAAACGCCTTGCCAGCGTGCTGACAGAGCAGGGGGTAACGTTTCGTGTGCAGGATGCGACGTTACCCGGTCGCCCCGATTTTGTGGTGGATGATTATCATTGTGTGATTTTTACTCACGGCTGTTTCTGGCACCACCACGATTGCTATTTGTTTAAAGTCCCCGCGACACGAACGGAATTCTGGCTGGAAAAAATAGGCAAAAATGTCCAGCGCGATGCGCGGGATTGTGAAAAGTTGCAGGCTCTGGGCTGGCGCGTACTGATTGTCTGGGAGTGCGCCCTGCGTGGTCGCGAAAAGCTGGACGATGAAGCGTTATCTGAACGTGTCATCGAGTGGATCTGCGGCGGTGGCGACACCGCGCAGATCGACACACTCGGTATTCATTTACTGTAACGTTTTTTCCGACGGGGTAGCAACGGCATCCGCTTTAACAGGGAACAGGTATTTCCCCAACGTTACCAGCACCACAGCAAACACGATCACGCCGAGCGCCAGCCATTCGATAGGGGCCAGTCTTTCTCCCCCCAGACCGGTACCTAACAGCACGGCAACAACCGGATTGACGTAGGCATAGCTGGTGGCTAGCGCCGGGCTGACATTGCGGATCAGGAACATATACGCATTAATGGCAATAATGGAGCCAAACAGGGCCAGGTAAGCCACCGCCATAAAGCCTGAAAATGTTGGCATGGTGGTCAGTTTTTCCCCGGAGAGTAGCGATGCGCACATCAGCACAATACCGGCGGCTAACATTTCAATGGCTCCGGCCATCATGCCAACGGGTAGCGTAATGCGTGAACCGTACACTGAGCCAAACGCCCAGCTTATTGAACCGATCAGGATTAAAATAGCGCCCCACGGATTGCCACTTAAATTGCCCCCGCTGTTCAGCATGATGATCCCTGCTAGCCCAATCGCTATCCCCAACCATTCCAGCTTGCGCGTTTTGATGCCAAAAAAGTGGCTAAAACACAGCGTAAATAACGGGACGGTGGCGACCACCACGGCGGCAATACCGGAAGGGACATTTTGGTGTTCTGCGACGGTGACCAGACCATTACCCACAGCCAGCAGCAGGATACCAATTAACGCGGCGTTCAGGATTAGGCGTAAGGGGGGCAGCTTATGCCCACGAATAAGTAAGAAACTTGTTAATATAATTCCCGCGGAGAGAAAACGTACGGCTGCCATCATTAACGGCGGCCAGCTTTCAACGCCAATGCGAATAACGAAGTACGTGGAACCCCAAATGATGTACAGCGCGAATAGCGCACTGAAAAGCGGTAACAATTGCCTGAAACGCATAATCCCTCACGGTGGAAATAAAAAGGTGCAACATAGTAAACGTCAAAACTATCTTACTGGCGAGATTTATAATTACGTGTTGATGTTAAAAACTTGTTGACCAGAAAGGTCAGTTTCAGCATGGCGTGTTTTACTTCATACTTATGACTGCAAAAAAATAATATTGAGGGTGAAAATTTTGGCAGGAAGTAGCTTACTGACCTTACTTGATGATATCGCCACGCTACTGGATGATATCTCAGTGATGGGAAAACTGGCCGCGAAAAAAACCGCGGGCGTGCTGGGGGATGATCTGTCGCTTAATGCGCAGCAGGTATCGGGCGTGCGGGCGAACCGCGAACTCCCGGTGGTCTGGAGCGTGGCGAAAGGGTCGTTTGTTAACAAAGTTATTCTGGTGCCGTTGGCGCTATTGATAAGCGCATTTATTCCCTGGGCGATCACCCCCTTATTAATGGTAGGCGGGGCGTTTCTCTGTTTTGAAGGCGTGGAAAAGGTTCTGCATACCCTGGAGGCGCGTAAGCACAAAGAAAGCCCGGAAGAGCGTCAGCAGCGTCTGGCTGCTCTGGCCGCACAGGATCCACTCACCTTTGAGAAAGATAAAATCAAAGGGGCAATACGTACCGACTTCATTTTGTCTGCCGAGATTGTCGCAATTACGCTGGGTATTGTAGCGGACGCCCCCTTGCTGAATCAGGTGTTGGTGCTATCTGGTATCGCGTTAGTGGTGACCGTGGGCGTGTATGGCCTGGTCGGTATTATCGTTAAGCTTGATGACATTGGGTACTGGTTGGCAGAAAAGCGCAGCCTGCTTGCCCAGTCGCTGGGGAAAGGGTTGCTGGTGGTTGCTCCCTGGCTTATGAAAACACTTTCTGTGGTCGGCACACTGGCGATGTTTTTAGTGGGAGGCGGCATTGTGGTACACGGAATATCGCCGCTGCATCATGCGATTGAACATTTTGCTCAGCAGCAAAGTACATTGATTTCGCTAATGCTTCCGACCCTGCTTAACCTGGTGCTCGGCTTTATCATCGGTGGGATTGTCGTTCTGCTGGTAAAAGCTGTCGCCAGAGTGCGCGGAATTTCGCACTAATTGTTACAGGACTGATTACGCAAAACGCCTCCTTGTCATCTAAGGTGTAAAGGTTTCTCTTGATACAGGAGGCAGGTATGGTCTTTTCTGTCAGTGAGGAAGTCACCTCCAAAGAGGGTGGCCCACGTATGATCGTTACCGGGTATGCCAGCGGAATGGTGGAATGTCGCTGGTACGACGGCTTTGGCGTTAAACGGGAAGCATTCCGTGAAGATGAACTGGTGGTGCCTGGCGAGCGAAGACAGCTCTGTCAGGATGCCTGAACATTTGGCTCGACCGTAACCTGGTGATCTCTCACCCATTAGTTATATTTATCATTCCGGTGAGAATTATTTACTTGTCAGGCAAAAAAATTGCAGATAAGGTTTGGTTCACATCAGATTTTCTGGTGTAACGAATTTACAAGTGCTTCTTGCATAAGCAAGCTTGATCCCGACCCGATAAGGGCCGGGATTTTTTTCGCCCTCAGTCAGCGATTGATTTCCGACACGCTAAAATCATGGATATCAAGCTCGAACGCATCGGCCAGTTCATGCCATGTATGGTAATCACGCCCGTCAACGCTGACGCGCTCCGGGTCATCCTGGCTGCGATGAATTTCACTCTCGCAAATTTCGTTGATTGCCTTTAGCAGCGCGTCGACATCGACGCTGACTTCACGTTTGGCCGTATCGCTGTACTCTTTCGCGGTTTTCATCCTCATACCTCTCAACCGTTAAGGATACCGGGGGAGCGTACCCAAACATCAGATACGCACAACTTAAGTATAGACCGTCGATAAAACCCGCAATCGCGCGTGCACAGCGCTGCCAGAAAAAGGAATTTGTTCTACACTGGCACAAAGCCACAGGAGGAAAACTATGAAGGTGAATGATCGGGTCACAGTCAAAACGGACGGCGGTCCTCGTCGACCGGGCGTGGTACTGGCAATCGAAGAGTTTAGCGAAGGCACTATGTACCTGGTTTCGCTGGAAGACTACCCGCTCGGTATCTGGTTCTTTAATGAATCAGGTCATCAGGATGGTATCTTTGTGGAAAAAGTGGAGTGACATGAGTTCCGCTGTTTGATTCTGACTGGTGGGGTCGCCACCAGTCAGAACGTCTTAGCGCATATTCACAAAGATACCATTGGTGACGTTATCCGTAAGCCTTACAACGTGATAGATAACTTGCTTATTATGCGTTTTAATCTTTCGTTTTATATTCCCCTTATGGGATGACACCGTCTTGGCTTTGATATTCATTTGATCTGATATCTGTATTGTTCCCTGACCCTCCATCCACATACGCAGCATGCTGGATTCGGTTCGACTTAATGATAATGTTGGCAGGTTCACATCAATAGCAATATCTACTTCCTTTTTCAGAATATCGCCAAGTAGTTTATCCAGTGAGTCAGGTTTAATTGATTTAGAACTAATCAATAAATTTTTTCTGACGAGTAGATATTCATCAAAATGCACGTTGGCAATTGCCATAAACACAATAAATAATGTGCTGGGATGCTGATTAATGATTTGCTTTATTTGCTGGCTATTAGCAGGATCGTGGATAAAGCAGTCCTCATTAATAAACACCACAGCGGGTTGTTGAGAGACACAGGCGAGACTGAGTTCATCAACGTTGGAAATGTTGTTGATTTCCCTTTTTTTCACTCCCCGACTTACCAGATATCCGGTTAATCCTAGTCGGGTGTAACTGCATAAATCCATAATAATCGTTGACATGGCATACCCTCACTCAATGCGTAACGATAATTCCCCTTACCTGATTATATCATCACAACTAAACGGAATAATAACGACCCAAGATGACGCTTTCGCTGTTTTTCAGGCGAATTTACTATCCCGTAAAGTTGCGTATAATTTGCCAGGAAACATCTTAAAGTAAAGTGAATGTTGCGTTATGTGAGTGAGGCAAAAACAAATAAGCCGCGACAGAGATATCTTGGTGGATGTTGTCACTTTTTAAATTTAGGACAATCCTTAGTAAAACAGGATAAAAATTAAGGGTTATTATTTTCCTGGCATTTCGCTGACGATATCGGCCAGTAAATTAAAAATTTCACTGAATAATCGTTCGCAGAATGGCGCAATTAATGGCATTAGCGCCGCCATTAATGAAATACCTACGGTCAGAGTGAGAGGAAAGCCGATGACGAAAACCGACAGCTGTGGTGCCATGCGATTTAACAAACCAAGTGCGAGGTTTAGCGTGAGCAGTAGCGTCATTACCGGCAGGGCCAGCATTAGCCCGTTGAGGAAAATCAGGCTGCCCGCCCGTGCCAGCGCGAGAAACGCATTGCTGTTCACCGGATTGCCGCCGATGGGCAGAGTATGAAAAGTATCTACCAGCAGCGAAATCAGCCATAAATGGCCGTTAAAGGTCAGGAACAGCAGCATGGCGAGCATGTCGATCAGTCGTGCCAGAACCGGCATATTCAGACGGCTACCGGGATCGAAGAACGTCGCGAAGGAAAGGCCCATTTGCAGGCCAATTAATTCCCCGGCGGTACGTACTGCGGCAAACGCAAACTGCATGGTGAAGCCTAATGCGATACCGATCAGGATTTGTTGCATTGCCTGCCAAAGCGCGCCAACAGAAAAGATGGGGACGTCAACGGCGGGGATCGATGGGGCGATAACGACGGTAATCATCAACCCCAGCCCCAGCTTTACCCGTTTGGGGATGGCTCGTTCACTGAGGATGGGGGCCGTTGAGATGAGCGCCAGTACGCGCAGCAAAGGCCAGAAGTATAAATTCAGCCAGTGGAGCCACTCAACGCTGGACACCTGCAACATAACGTTGTCTACCCGATGATATAGGGGATATTGCTGAACAGCGTACGCACGTAGTCGAGCAGCAGGTTAAGCATCCACGGGCCAGCAACAATGATGGCAATAAACACCGCGACAATTTTGGGGATGAAGGACAGCGTCATTTCGTTAATCTGGGTCGCCGCCTGCAGAATACTGATGATAAGACCTGTGACGAGAGCGACCAACAGCAAAGGCGCGGCAAGGGCCAGGGCGACTTTCATCGCCTCTGTGCCCATCATCATGACCGATTCAGGAGTCATTTCGCGCCTCTAACTGTAAAAGCTTTGTGCCAGCGAGCCGACAAGTAGCTGCCAACCGTCTACCAACACAAACAGCATCAGCTTGAACGGCAACGCGATTGTGGCGGGCGGGACCATCATCATCCCGAGCGCCATCAACACGCTGGCGATCACCAGGTCGATAATCAGAAACGGAATAAAAATGGTAAAGCCTATCTGGAATGCTGTTTTCAGCTCACTGGTGACATAAGCGGGCAGCAAAATTCGCATCGGCACGGCTTCTGGTCCCTGTAACGGACCGCTGTTTGCTAAGCGCGCGAAGAGTGCCAGATCGGCTTCACGGGTCTGGCGCAACATAAACTCACGCAGCGGCTGGGCGCCTTTCTCCATGGCTTCCTGCATGGAGATCTTCTCTTCGCTGAACGGTTGGTATGCGTCAACGTAGATTTTATCGATCACCGGCGACATGATGAAAAAGGTCAAAAAGAGCGCCAGGCCCAGGAGCACCTGGTTAGGTGGTGCTGAGGGGGTACCCAGCGCATTTCGCAGTAGACCAAAAACGATGATGATGCGGGTGAAGCTGGTCATCATCAGCAAAATTGCAGGCAGGAACGTCAGCGAGGTGATGAACACCAGCGTCTGCACGGGCAACGTCCAGTTTTGTCCGCCGCCCGGCAACGGCTGACTGACCAGACCCGGGAGTTGGGCGAGGGCAACGGGGCTGAAAAGCCACAAGCCTGCCAGCGTAAGGGATAACAAACGGCGCATCAGGATCTCCCAGGACGCTTCAGCAAACTCTTCATCATGGCCTGGAAATCCGCTGGGGAGGCCGTTTTTTCTTCTGCATCGGCAGGTGCCGGGGGCAGGGTATGCAGGACATTAATCTGCGAGGCTGTGACGCCCAGTACCAGACGGGCATCTTCGACCTCGACAATCACCACGCGCTCACGTGGACCCAGTGAGGTGCTGGCAGTGACTTTCAGCCCACGCGTACCGGCACTTTTGGGGGCAAACCCCAGACGTTTAATGACCCAGGCCGCCGCCAGGATCAAGACGATGATCCCGAGCAGCGCGCCGCTTACCTGCACCAGCGGTAAGCCGGGAACGGCGGCGGGTTGAGAAACGGTAGCCTGGGTATTCATGATTAACGGCTCAGGCGGCGCATACGTTCAGACGGGGTGATAATGTCAGTGATACGCACACCGTATTTATCCGCGACCACGACGACTTCGCCCTGGGCAATCAGATAGCCGTTGATCAGGATATCCAGCGGTTCGCCTGCCAGACCATCCAGTGCGACAACCGATCCCTGCGTCAGACGCAGCAGCTCTTTGATGGTCATGCGGGTACGGCCCAGTTCGACGGTCAGCTTGACCGGAATGTCCATGATCAGGTCGATGTCCTGCAAAGCACCGCTGACGTCGCCGCCACCTAACTGCTGGAATACCGCATCGGCCGCACTTTTGGTGGGCGTGGTTTTTTGCTCGTTTAACGCGTCAGCCCACAGATCGTCCAATGCGCCAGTGTTCTCATCGGACGGATTATTCATATCACTCATTTGGGCTGTTCCTCATTCAGCGAATTCAAAATCGGGTTTATCAGATGTTCTACGCGTAACGCATACTGACCGTTTACGGTGCCATACTGGCTGGTCAGCACAGGCACGCCGTCCACATGAGCAATAATGCGGTCGGGTTTTTCAATCGGCAGTACATCGCCGGGTTTCAGTTTTAAAATCTGGGATAGCCGCAGCGGGATATCGGCAAAGTTTGCCACCAGCTCCAGCTCAGAATGCTGAACCTGACGCACCAGATTATTGCGCCAGTTCTGATCTTCATTACGTGAATTTTCCAGCGGCGGATTCACCAGCAGCTCACGCAACGGTTCAATCATGCTGAATGGCAGACAAATGTTAAATTCACCGGTCAGGTTGCCAATTTCAACGTGGAACGGGGTGTTCACCACAATGTCGTTAGGAGAAGTGGTGATATTGGTAAATTTCACCTGCATCTCAGAACGGACGTATTCCACTTCCAGCGGGTTGATGGCCTTCCACGCGTCGCTGTAGCTTTCCAGCGCCAACTTCAGCATGCGGTTGATAACGCGCTGTTCCGTGTGCGTAAATTCGCGGCCTTCGACTTTCGTCGGGAAACGACCGTCACCGCCAAACAGGTTGTCTACGGCGATAAATACCAGACTCGGTGAGAACACCACCAGACCCGTACCGCGCAGCGGCTTCAGGTGGATTAAGTTCAGGTTGGTCGGAACCGGTAAGTTGCGCGCAAATTCATGGTATGGCTGGATACGGATCGCACCCACGGTAATATCCGGGCTACGGCGCAACAGGTTAAATAATCCCATTCGGAACTGGCGCGCAAAGCGTTCGTTAATGATCTCCAACGCCTGTAAACGCTCACGTACCACGCGACGCTGAGTGTTGGGATCATAAGGACGAATATCGCTTTCTTTTGCGATACCTGAAATGGGTTCGTCTTTGGTTTCGCTATCGCCGTTGAGCAATGCGTCGATTTCAGCCTGAGAAAGAATACTGTCGCCCATGTCTTTACCGCAGAATAAAAGCTGTATAAAGAACGTCGGTGACAACCTGTTTCGGCTGCCCGACAACGAGCGGAGTCGCCAGCGTCTCTTTGATGGCGGTAATCAGCTGTTGCTTACCTTCCTCGGTGGCGAGTGTGGCTGCATTCTGACGAGAGAACAGCAGCAGCAGGCGGCTGCGCACTTCCGGCAGATATTCGTTAAGACGTGAACGTGTCGCCTCATCTTTCATGCGCAGCGTGATACCGATATACAGCACACGATCTGCATCACCCAGATTGACGGTAAAGGTATCCAGCGCAAAGAACACCGGGGCTGGCGGTGGAGGCGGTTCCGCTTTGACGCTGGCGGACGGCTGCTGCTGCATGCGCCAGTAGCTATAACCCGCAGTTGCGCAGGCGGCGAGGGTAATTAATACCAGCAGAGGGATCCAAATAGCGCGTTTACTTTTTTTGTTAATCGCGGAGTCAGTCATCAGATACGGGCTTCCTGTTTCGGTACAGCTTATGGGCTGATTATCCCGTGTCCTGTCCACGACAAAGCGTGGAAAAGACGCGGATAATCATGCTACCTCTGGCGTTAGGCGAAGATGTCTACTGCGCCATCGCCGCGGGCAGCGGCTTGCAGCGAGGCTGGGGTTGCCAGTATTGCGTCATCTTCAGCGGCAAAAATGTCTTGTCCTTGAGCGCGACCAGCCTGCTGTTGCTGCCCGGAAGACTGCTGATGGCCAGCGAAGCTTTCACTGCTGATGTTGCTTTGCCCCAATTGGATCCCGCTTTCAGCCAACTGCGTACGCAGCATCGGTAATGCGGCTTCCAGTGCGGCGCGCACGTGACTGTGCGGTGAAACCATTTGCAACTGCGCGAGGTTGTCGTCCAGCTTGAGGGAAATATGTACCTGACCCAGGTCCTGCGGATGCAGACGCAGCTCTGCGCTTTGCTGGCCCTGGCGCGTGAACAATGTGACGTGCTGGCTCAGCGATTGCTGCCATTCATGGCTACCTAACGGAGCGCTTAACACTGGCGCGGCCGTCGGTAACGGTTGTGCGTGTGTTTGTGGACCACTTAGCGGGGCCGCAGTCATGCCAATGCTAGTCGGTGACGGGGTGCTGTCGATTTCAGCTCTGGCGTTCGCCGCCGCCGTCAGCGGGGTTAGTGCTGTATTGTTTGCCTGATTAGCACCACCGCCAGCAAGTGTGACATCCGCTTTGCCTTTTTTGGCATCACCCGGCAGCAATTCGTCTGCGTTATCAGTCGTCGCGCCGTGTGCAGCGCCACGTGACAACGCCGAAAGCGTGGCATCAACAGGGGCTGGTGCGCTGTCGACGGCAGGCGTAGCCAGCGGTTGTCCTGGCAGCATGGCGAACAACGCGCTCAGGTTGGCGAGATCGTCATCACTCAGCGTAGTGTTTTTTTCGTCCTGCTGAGCGACTTTGCCCAGCGTCGTCAGAGCATTAGCTTTCAGTGAAGGCGTGAGGGCGGACAACAGTTGCTGAGCGTCCGTCATGTCGGTAAGAGAAGCCTCGGTTTGCAGCTCTTGTTGCGCCAGCAGATCGGTTAATTTGACCGACTGTGTGGCATCGCCATTTTTTTGCAGTAACCCTTTTTGCAGCTTACTGCTGGCCGCTTGTAAGTCGGCAAGCGACAGCGGAGCGTCTTTACCCTGCGCGTCGCCCGCACCTAATGCGCCAGCCAGCAGCGCTAAAAAATCCTCGGGTGAATCTACCGCTTTGCCTGACTGAAGACCTGCGGCTACGTCGGTGTCGGTGGTAATCAGTTGGGGTAAAGTAATCATTCGGGTTTCCTCATAGCTGCGCGCTGAGCAAATTCATCCATTTTTTTCTGATCCAGACGGTTTTCGGCCAGTAACGCCGCCGAGGTTTGTCTGTCCTGCAACGTCTGCCACGCCTGTAATCGTTGTTTTTTGTCGCGCCAACTGTTCAAAGCCATGTCCACTTTTTGCGTCCACTGATTGAGCTGTTGGCGGTGTTGTTCAATCGCTTTTTCCAGCGTCTGAATGAATTGCTGGTAGTTAATCCAGCGATTGCTGGTAATACCCTGGCCCATATCGGTATTCAGATTGTTGCGATACTCATGCTGATAATCGATCAGCATTTTTAACTGTTCTTCCGCCTGCTGACAGCCACGACGCATCTCTCCTAATAAGACAGCGGCGTCATCTACCTCTTTTTCAGCCAGGTCTTTCAGTGTTGCTAACGCACCATGTTGTGCCATGACCTATGCTCTCCTGCTTAATCACACACCAGGGAAAATCAGTTCTAAAGCTTGTAGAGAATCTTCCCAGTCAGCCCGTTCAAAGATGCCTTGCTGTAAAAACGCTTCCAGCTGTGGCCATAAGGCGATGGCTTTATCCAGCATTGGATCGCTGCCTTTGGCATACGCCCCCACGCTGACCAGATCGCGGTTACGCTGGAAGCTGGATAGCAACTGTTTAAAGTTACGCACCCGCGCATAGTGTTGTTCACTAATGAGCGCGGTCATGGCGCGGCTGATCGAAGCTTCGATATCGATGGCCGGGTAATGACCTGCTTCGGCCAGATGGCGGGACAGCACAATGTGGCCGTCCAGAATCGCGCGCGCGGAATCGGCAATCGGGTCCTGCTGGTCATCACCCTCGGTCAGTACCGTATAAAACGCGGTAACTGAACCGCCGCCGTGTATACCGTTTCCGGCCCGTTCAACCAGCGCCGGTAATTTGGCGAATACTGACGGCGGATAACCTTTGGTTGCCGGTGGCTCGCCGATCGCCAGGGCTATCTCACGTTGCGCCATCGCATAGCGGGTGAGGGAATCCATAATCAGCAATACGTGCTGTCCGCGATCGCGGAAATCTTCGGCGATGCGCGTGGCGTAGGCCGCGCCTTGCATACGTAACAGCGGCGAGACGTCTGCCGGAGCGGCAATCACCACCGAGCGTGCGCGACCGTCAGCGCCGAGAATATTTTCAATAAAATCTTTAACTTCACGGCCACGTTCGCCAATCAGGCCGACGACGATGACGTCGGCCTGGGTATAGCGCGCCATCATGCCGAGCAGGACGCTTTTACCGACGCCGGAACCTGCGAAAAGCCCCATACGCTGGCCGCGACCAACGGTTAATAACGCGTTGATGGGGCGTACACCGGTATCCAGGACGTGTTCAATTGCGGTCCGTTGCAGCGGGTTAAACGGCGGCGTAATCAGCGCGCCGGTTTCGGTGGTATCCGGGGCGGGCAGTCCGTCGAGCGGTTTGCCGCTACCGTCCAGCACACGACCCAGCAGAGCAGGGCCAAGCGGTAATTGCTTCCCGCTTTGCAGACCTTCTCCGGCAATGTTCTTCGCGTATACGCGTGCGCCGGGCAGAACGCCTTCGACCTCTTCGAGCGGCATCAGAAACAGACGTTGACCGTTAAAGCCTACGACTTCGCTTTCAACTTCCTGGGTTTCGTTGCCATCCTGGCGTTCAATGACGCAGGTGGCACCCAGCGGCAGCTGTAACCCCGTAGCTTCCAGCACCAGCCCGGTTGCGCGGGTCAGACGACCGTAACGACGCACCGCAGGCAGCAGCGACATTTTCTCTTCGAAGTTGTCCAGCGTATTGAGCCAGCGAGTCAGGCGAGTGGTCATTACACGACTCCCGGCGCTGCCAGACGGCAGAGTTCTTGCCAGCGTGTGGCGACGCTGGCATCCAGATCGCCTTCGTCGGCTGAGACTTTACAACCGCCGTGATGCAGCGTGGGATCGCCGCGCAGCCGCCAGCCGTGCAGGCTGAGAGTGGCACCGAGCATCTCCTCAACACGCTGGAGATCGTCCGGATGTACGCGCAGCTGCGGTTTACCGCTAAACAGCGGTTCCTGTTGTAATAACTGTTGGATCTGCTTAATCAGCGCAGCGTTATCCACGATAGGCGTCTGACCAATCACCTGACGCGCAGCTTCCAGCGCCATTTGCATCAGGCGCGAGGCAATGACGCTGTCCAGTGCGTCCAGCGTATTCTGAAACTCGCTCACCAGTTGTTGCATACGGGCATGAATCGGCGCATGCTGCGCACGCGCCTGGTTCTGGCCTTGCTCCAGCCCCTGGCTCAGACCTTCCTGATAGCCTTGTTCATGACCCTTTTGTCGACCTTCCGCCAGCCCCGCGTTATACCCTTGCTCATGGGCCTGCATTTGCAGCTGTGCGAGCTGTTGTTCAAGCTGTTGCTCTGCCGAAAGCTCGGGTTCTTCCGTCTCTTCGGACAGCGGCGTTTCGCTGTGGTCGGCCAGCACGAACTCTGCCATCGGTGGGGCGAGATCGTCCGGAGTCCAGACTTTCCACGGCAGTTCGTTAGACATAGGTATCCTCGCCGCTGCCGATCACCATCTCGCCGGTTTCCGCCAGACGACGCACAATAAGCAGAATCGCTTTCTGTTCGTTTTCCACCTGCGACAAGCGCACCGGACCGCGGTTGGCAAGGTCGTCGCGCAGAATATCGGCAGCACGTTGCGACATGTTGCGCAGGAACTTCTCGCGTAGTGGCTGTTCGGCACCTTTCAGCGCAATCAGCAGCGATTCGGAATCCACTTCCTGCAGCAGACGCTGGATACTGCGATCGTCGACGTCCACCAGGTTTTCGAACAGGAACATCTCGTCGATAATTTTCTGCGCCAGTTCGCCGTCGAACTCGCGTACGGCGGTGATAACCGCTTCTTCCTGCTGGGTTTTCATCAGGTTGATAATTTCTGCCGCCGTTCTCACGCCGCCCATTTTGCTGCGCTTGAGGTTCTGGCCATCGAGCAGACCGTTCAGTACCTCGGTCAGTTCTGCCAGCGCGGCAGGCTGTACGCCGCCGAAGGTGGCGATACGCAGCATCACGTCGTGACGTAAACGCTCGTCGAACAGCGCCAGAATATCGGCGGCCTGGCCCCGTTTGAGGTGCACCAGAATGGTGGCGATAATCTGCGGATGCTCGTCGCGGATAAGGTCGGCGGCGCTTTGCGGCTCCATAAAGTTGAGCGTTTCAATGCCGCTGGTGGTATCGCGGGTTTCCAGAATATCTTCCAGCAGGCTGGAGGCGCGTTCCTCGCCCAGCGCTTTCACCAGCACCGAGCGCAGATATTCGTTGGCATTGATATTCAGCGCGGCAAACTGTTCTGCTTCTTGCTCAAATTCAGCCAGCACTTCAGTCAACTGTTTGTTGGAGATCTGGCGTACGTTCGCCATCGCTGTACTCAGCGCCTGAACTTCGCGCGTGGAAAGGTGTTTAAACACCTCTGCCGCGCGATCTTCGCCAATGGTCATCAGCAGGATGACGCTTTTATCGGTACCGGTAAGGGCATTACTCATGATCGTTACTCATCCACTGGCGAATGACCAGCGCCACGACGCGCGGATCGTTATCTGACATTTCACGAATACGCTGGCTCATCACTTCTGCACCCAGACGCTGATTCGTACGACGCTGCTGGGTCTGTTCGTCTTTGCTGAGGCGAACTTCTACCGCTTCTTCGGTTTCCTGACGGATACGCGTTTGTTCTTGTACCGCTTTTGCTTCTTCGCTGCGGCGAACCAACTGCGGACGAACAGCCTTACGCCACAGGATCCAGGCAACAAGCAGAACCAGTAACCAACGGCCTGCGGTCATCAACTGATCAATAAAGAACGGCTGTTTCCAGAACGGCAGCTCGCCCATGGAATCGTCGGTCGCCGTGAACGGAGAGTTCACCACGTTCAGGGTATCGCCACGTTTGTCGGAGAAGCCCATCGCTTCGCGGGTCAGATCCTCAATCTGTTTCATCTGATCGGCGGTTAGCGGCAGCGGTTTTCCGTCCGGCAACGTTTTATAGTTGACCACCACTGCAACCGAGAGACGCTGCACATCCCCGACGTTCATTTTGGTGTGGCGAATGGTACGGTCGACTTCATAATTGCTGGTTTCATTGCGCTGCGTACTGCGTGGACCGGCATTATTGCTGTTATTTGCCGTCTGCGTGGTTTGCGCATTTTGCTGATTAGCCGGAGGGTTGGCGATTGGCGCGGTATTCGCCGGTGCTGGTTGATTGGACAACGCGCCCGGTACGCCGCCTGGCGCTCCGCTTCCGATCTGCTCGCTGACGTTTAACTGGCGTGAACGCAGCACGGCCTGGGAATCATCACCGTTTGGACGGTACTGTTCTTCGGTTTGCTCTTTATTAGCGAAATCCAGCTGCGCGGTGACCTGCGCATGTACGTTACCGTTGCCGACAATCGGCGACAGAATCGATTCGATACGACGTTGAACGCGGCCTTCGACATCGCTGGCGTATTTCAACTGCGCATCGTTAAGATCGCGGCTGCTGGTGTTCGACTGAGTTAACAGATGACCCGCCTGGTCGACCAGCGTAACGTTGCCCGGCGGTAACCCTGCGACAGCGCTGGAAACCAGATGCGTGACCGCACTGATTTGACCTTCATCCAGTGCGCGACCCGGCTCAAGGTTAACGGTCACGGAGGCTGAAGGCGCTTTTTGCTCACGCACAAACAGCGACGGTTTCGGCATTGCCAGATGCACGCGGGCGCGTTTTACCGGTCCCAGCGTTTCAATGGTACGGGCTAATTCACCTTCCAGCGCACGCTGGTAGTTGACCTGCTCGCTAAACTGGCTGATACCAAACTTTTCCTGATCCAGCAGTTCAAAACCAACGGCACCGCCTTTCGGCAGGCCTTGCTGCGCCAGACGTAAACGTAGTTCGTGGACTTTATCGGCAGGAACTTCTATAGCACCACTTCCCTCTGTAAAACGATAGGGAACGTTCATCTGCGTCAGTTGGGTGACAATCGCGCCACCATCCTGATCGGAAAGATTGCTGAACAGCGTGCGATAGTCAGGCGCTTTGGCCCACAGGACCATCGCCACGATGATAGCGACGGCAGCGGCTCCCGCCACAATCAAAGGAATTCTGGGATTCGCGCGCAGGCGGTTTAACCACTCGAGAGGTTTAAGCTGGGTTGCAGTCGATGCTGTCGCACTCATCTCGCACCTCGTGGCTTATCGTGGACGGCGTTTTTTGCAAAGTGGAACAAGACTCACTCCCGGGTCAGCAAACTCGAAAAATTGACGGTCTCATTATTTGCGGTTTCGAATTTTTCTATGCGTTAAAAACCGTGGTTTTTTATCGTTATTTAACGCCTTTATCTTATTGACTAACTGGTAATCTCAGCTACGTAAAAAATCATCCAGGGGATCAGAATGTCGGCAATACAGGGGATTGAAGGGGTCATCAGCCAGTTACAGGCCACGGCGATGTCAGCAAAAATGCAGGATATGCAGCCACAACCGACCGTGAGTTTTGCCGGACAACTGCATGCGGCGTTAGACAGAATCAGCGATGTGCAAACCGCGTCCCGTACGCAGGCTGAGAAATTTACCCTGGGTGAGCCGGGTATTGCGTTAAATGATGTGATGACCGATATGCAAAAGGCGTCGGTATCGATGCAGATGGGTATTCAGGTGCGTAACAAACTGGTGTCGGCGTATCAGGAAGTGATGTCGATGCAGGTGTAGGGAAAATATGCAGAGAATGTTTGCCGGATAAGCGCAGTGCCATCCGGCAACCAGTTACTTCTGAATCAAATAGCGGATCGTTGGACCATCCTGCTGAATATCCAGCACCGTATAGCCGTGATTACGCGCATCCAGTGGTATATTGTTGATTGACTGCGGGCAATCGCTCACCACTTCCAGAATTTCACCTTTCTTCAATTGCGGCATCGCTTCCAGCGTGGCTACAGCCGGATATGGACACGGTTCGCCGACCATATCGAGGCGATAATCAGGCACGATATTTTTCATACAGACTCCTTGGCAGGCGTCAGCCCTGCGCGACGGAAGAAACGTTTTTCCCAGCCGATAATCAGCATCAGCGCGGCAAACAACAGCAGATAGGTCACCAGCAGACCGCCGAGCGGACCAAAGGTGTTGAGCAGATTCACTTTGTCCCAGTTTGTGGCAAGCGCGGGAGCAAAATCATCCCAGTAGTAGGCCAGAATGGTCGAGCCAATAACGTTGCCCAGACCAACCCACCAGTAATGCATCTGGCCTTCAACGGCGCGGTACATCCAGCCGGTTTCACATCCGCCCGCTAAAACGATGCCAAAGCCGAACAGCAAGCCGCCGATCACCGCATTTGGACCCGCCCACATGATTTTAGGCTCGACGCCCAGTTGCACATAGCTAAAGATACCGATGGCGCTGACTGCCATCCCGAAGATAATCGCTTTTGCCATATGGGTGCGACCGGAAATCCACAGGTCGCGGAAGGCGGAGGTGAAGCAGATTTGCGCCCGTTCAATCAGCAGTCCGAACCCAACGCCGAACAGCATCGCCAGACCGAGCTTGGGTTTATCCATCGCCGTGAGTAGCGCCCAGCCGATCATGGCGATAAACACCAGCATGCCCAGGCGGAAACGGCGACGGGCCTGATCCGGCTTTTGCGTTAACGGCGAAGCGGCGGAGACTTTCTGCATTTTGACCGGAATACGAAACATCGGCAGCAGGGTAAAGCGTGCACCAAACCATGAGCCAATAGCCGTGGCCAGCGCAAAAAACCAGGCGTGTAGCGAGAACTGCGGAATGCCGGTGAAGAATGCGGCCAGGTTACAGCCCATTGCCAGCCGTGCGCCGAATCCGGCGATTGCCCCGCCGACTATCGCCTGCATAATGCGCACCCGACTGCGTGGCATGCGTAACTTGACGTTGTTGGCCCACAGTGCGGCAGCAAAACAGCCGCCGAACATACCGAGGATCATCATGCCGTCGATGCGGGTCAACGGAGAGCCTTCGAGATGGATCAGCTTGTAGTATCCCCACTCTTCGGCGTGCACACCAAACAGTTGCAGGATTTGACCACCCCAGCGGGTGAATTCACCGGTAACGGCCCAGAAGGTTCCCGTAATGCCGAAATAGTAAGTAGAGAGAATACCCGCTGCGATGACCGCAGGGGCGGGGGCCCAAAATTTAATTAACCAGGCCTGTTTGAAGTGTTGCCATGACATGCGTTGTGCCTCTGAACTCAGAAGGTATGTAACAAGAAGTGTGGATACTACACCGTTCAGAATTTTTGACTATGAGTAATAAGAGGTAACACCGTCTGGATCAATCTTTCTCAACGCTGCCGAAAGGCTGGCGAGATCAGGCCTTTAATGCCACAATCCCATTTTCTTCGCATGCAGGATGAATGATGAAAAAATTAGCAATCGTTGGTGTATTTCTGGCGCTTACCGGATGCGCCGAAGTAGAAAATTATAACGACGTGGTGAAAACGCCAGCGCCAGCCGGTCTGGAAGGATACTGGCAGTCAAAAGGTCCGCAACGCAGTCTGGTCAGCCCGGAAGCCATTGCCAGCCTGGTGATAACGAAAGAGGGCGATACGCTGGATTGTCGCCAGTGGCAGCGGGTGATCGCGCTGCCGGGGAAATTGACGATGCTCTCTGGCGATCTCACCAACGTGACGGTGAAACGCGAGCTGTACGAGATCGAGCGCGAAGGCAATACGCTGGAATATGACGGTATGACGCTGCAACGGGTGGATCGCCCGACGCAGGAATGTGCTGACGCGTTAAAGAAAACGCCGCTGGCGACACTGCTGCCATAAACCGTACGCCCCGGTAGCCACCGGCCACCGGGGTTGAACTTTACAACACGTCTTCAATCACCCACACGCTGACGCTCCCGCCGTTACAGAAAAACGTCGCTTCGCCGTTTTCATCGGTGACCACGCTTTCTTCACGATTTCCCAGATAGTCACGCCAGGTTTTATTGCCGTAATTGGTGCCGAGATTGATGGTTTTTTCTCCGTCATCGCCGTTTGACAGTACCACCACACAGCCGGGATCCTCATCCGTGCCGCTGCGGCTAAAAGCGATACAGTTGGGGTGATCAAAAAAGAGCGTCTGTACCCCGTGCGCAAAGCGCTGGCGCGCGAGGATCAGTTCATCAAGTTGTTCAATGATCGGCATGTCGATAGGATAGGTTTCGCCATCGCCACCGGTGTCTTCGTAATGCGCTCCGTAGAGGTCAGGGTAAAACACCGACGGTACGCCGTTTTCGCGCAACAGGATCAGCGCATAGGCCAACGGTTTAAACCACGGCTCGACGGGGGCTTCGAGTGCCTGTAAAGGTTGTGTGTCGTGATTGGCCACCAGCGTGACGGCATGAAACGGATCGGCCTCCACCAGAGTGTCGGTGAAAATCTGGCTCATGTCGTAATCGCGGCCCTGACGGGAGGCCTCGTGGAATTTCATCTGCAAAGGGGCGTCGAACAGCATGGTTTTCCCCTCCACCTGATTAATGTAGGTTTGCAGCTTGTCGACTTCGTGGGACCAGTATTCCGCCACAATAAACAGCGGCTTGGGTGCAACCTCCTGCACGTGCTCAATCCACTCTTTGTAAAACCATGCCGGAATATGTTTCACCGCATCTAAACGAAAACCGTCACACTGGGTTTGCTCCATTACCCAACGCGCCCAGTATTTGAGCTCCTCAGTCACCGCGTGATTGCGAAAATCAATGTTTTCGCCCATCAGATAATCAAAATTACCCAACTCATCATCGACCTGATCGTTCCAGCCTTCTCCGGTGTAATCGTTAACGATTTTAAAAATCCCGTCTTCGGTTGGGTTCTCGATATGGTCAATGCCGCTGAAGCATTTAAAGTCCCAAATGAATTGCGAGTACTGGCCAGCGCGGGCAGGGAAGGTATAGCGCGTCCAGCCTTCGCACTCGACAATCTCATCATCTATTTGCGTGCGATCTTCGGCGTTAACCCGCTGGACGCGGATCTTTTCTTTCTCATCAGCGCCCATTTTGTGGTTAACCACCACGTCCAGCAGTACGGCAATATCATTGTGCTTAAGTGCGTCAATCGCCGCCAGCAGCTGGTTTTTATCGCCGTATTTGGTGGCAACGGTTCCCCTCTGGTCAAACTCGCCCAGGTCAAACAGATCGTACGAGTCATAGCCAACGGAATAGCCGCCGGACGCGCCTTTATAGGCGGGGGGCAGCCATACCATATTGATGCCGATATCATTGAGTCCGCCTGCGCGTTCGGCAAGCTCGGGCCAGAGTTGACCGCCATCAGGGTAATACCAGTGGAAGTACTGCAATAACGTGGGATTTTTCATCTTCCGTGCTCCAGAAGTCGTTTGGCCGACCTCTGGAGTATGGAAGATAATTCAGACGAGACGGGAAATTATTGTGGCGAGGTGGGGGCGTCGGGTACCAGCAGCATACCGGAAAGACGACCATAGGCGTTATTCAGCGTCTTTTGGCGTGTCGACTGACCGATGAGATTACTGAGTTCATCCAGACGCTGCTGCAACAACGTTTTAAGTAATTGTTCGTTATCCAGCGTCTGTTTAATATACCCGGCCACTAAGTCCTGAATACTTCGCGTAATGCCCGGTGGAGTTTGCTCTTCCATGACCACTTCAATACTTTGCAGATAGGTAACTTCCTGTTCCAGTAAAAGGTCCCATTCACCGCGCTGCGCCAGTTCCAGCAGCGAGTGACTGAGTAGCGCGATGCGCTGCCAACGGTTGATAAACTCCACGGCTGAGGTCATTAACGAGACTCCTGGGACGACGCTTTCGGTGAGATCTGTTTCCAGGCATCTGCAATGTTGCCGAGTAACTCTTCGACTTCTTCAATGGCCTGACAATCATTACGCAAGTTAGCTTGCAGTAAACGGCGGATCATATAGTCATACAGCGAGGACAGGTTGGTGGCGATTTCACCGCCAGTTTCCTGATCCAGGCCTGCTTTCAGACCATTGTCGATAATGTTAATGGCTTTGCTTAAGGCCTCGCCTTTGGCGACGATATCACCCTGTTGCATAAACAGGCGAGCGCGCACGAGGGCGCTGTTCGCGCCATCAAACAACATTTCAATCAGCTGATGCGGATTGGCGCTCATTACGCCACTCTCTATGCTGACCTGTGCATAGGCTTTGGTACCGCTCGCGGTATACATGCTTACCTCGTGTTATCAGGATTTATTCATCGCCGTAAATTGTTGGCTCAGATAGTTGCTGGTGTTGTTGAGCTTGCTCATCATGGTGTCCAACTGTGTGAACTGTGCCGTGTAACGTGCCACGGTGTCATCAATACTGGCGCTAACTGACAGATACTGTTTAGTCAGTTTTTTCAGCGTTGAGTTAATACTGTCTTGTGCGCTGTCGATAATACCGTCATCAGCCAAATAGCTTTTTACTTCAGTGGCAATTTTGGTGGTAATACCGGTTTCTTTGCCGTCGCCGACCAGCAGTTCACGCACGGAGGCTGTATTTTCGTTCAGGACTTTTTTCAGCTTATCATCGTCAATTTTCAGCTTGCCGGTTGCGCCGTCCTGCTTAATACCAATTTCATTTAATGTTTTAAAAGCGCCATCACTGGCACCGTTGGCAAACTGTGCACGAATTCCACTTTGAATCGTACGAACAACACTGTCACCAAGCAGCGCTCCGTTATTTTTGTCTTGCGCTTCAGCACCCGGATCAACTTCTTTATATTTAGTCAGCGTATTAAAGGTGTCGATAAGGGAATTATATGAATCGACCCAGCCTTTAATGGCTTCGGTTGCTTTGTCGTTATTCTTTGTTACCGTGACCCGGACATCAGTGACTTTTTTGGTCAGATCGAGCACTACGCCCTGAGGGGCATCGGTAATTTTATTACTGGAACGTTCAATATCGATACCGTTTACGGTTAACTTCGCATTTTGAGCGTTAACCTGTTCCTTCATATTCCCGGTGCCGGTTTTGCTGTCATACGCCAGCAGGTCATTTAGCTTGCTGTCTCCCTCAACGGAGATAGTCATTTTATTGGCTTCGCCTTCACTGGCAGTCAGTACCAATTGGTAGTCGCCATCTTTAACCTTAACGATGCTGGCCGAAATTCCGCTATCGGCATCGTTTATCGCTTTGCTGATCTCATCCAGTGAGGTCTGGTCTTTATTCAGCTTAATTTCCAGTGGCTCTTTACGGCCTTCCTGCGCAATTTTTATGGTGCGTGTTTCTGCTGAACTGTCACCCAGCGCGTCTTTTGTTGACGCAATCTTAGTCGCTGAATTGGTTCTTAAAGATTGCGCTTGTGCCAGTTGGGTGACGCTAATGGTATAGATACCCGGTGCCGCCCCCGCTTCGGTGGTCACTTTCAGATCTTCACTGCTGCTGGTAACGGTTGTGCTTTTGAATAGATCGGCTTTATTTAAAGCTGTGTTCGCAGTCTGAAATTTTTCCAGTGCACTTTTTAATGTGCCGTAGGCGGTCAGACGCGCGGTATTATCGCTTTGTTGTTGAGTTATTGGGTTTAAGCGTTTTTTTTCCGCGATAGTCAGGTTGTTCAGCAACGTATCCAGCGGCAGATTTGAACCGACGCCAAGAGAAGTAAATGAAGCCATGCCTAATTCCTTTTGATTGCAAACAGTAGTTAAGCGGGTTATCGGCAATCTGCGCGCAAAGTTTAATGATAGTTTTGTAAAAATAATGCGCAGAATAGTGGGGCATATTGCGGGTATTTCTGGGGCTAAGAAAAAAGAGGGCGGAAAGTAAAAATTTTCTAAAGTTCGAATTTAAGGTGCCGATACATGGGTTACGGTGAGAAACCGTGGGCAACAGCCCAATAACATCAAGTTGTAATTGATAAGGAAAAGATCATGGCACAAGTCATCAATACAAACAGCCTGTCGCTGTTGACCCAGAACAACCTGAACAAATCTCAGTCTTCCTTGAGCTCCGCTATCGAGCGTCTGTCTTCCGGTCTGCGTATCAACAGCGCCAAAGACGATGCTGCTGGTCAGGCGATCGCTAACCGTTTCACTGCCAACGTTAAAGGCCTGACTCAGGCTTCCCGTAACGCCAACGACGGTATCTCCATCGCGCAGACCACTGAAGGTGCACTGTCCGAAATCAACAACAACCTGCAGCGTGTGCGTGAACTGTCCGTTCAGGCAACCAACGGCACCAACTCCCAGTCTGACCTGGACTCCATCCAGAACGAAATCACCCAGCGTCTGAGCGAAATTGACCGTGTTTCCGGTCAGACTCAGTTTAACGGCGTGAAAGTACTGGCGTCCGACAGCTCCATGAAAATTCAGGTTGGTGCGAACGACGGCGAAACTATCACCATCGACCTGAAAGAAATTACTTCTTCTACTCTGGGCCTGGACGGTTTTAACGTCAATGGTAAGGGTGGCGTTGCTAATACACTGGCTAAAGTTAACGATTTGACATCTGCTGGGTTTACGACAGCAGATGGCGGTAAAACTTACACTGGTGATGCGGGCTATGCTACAGCTTCTGCAGCAGATGTTCTTTCTGGTGTGACTGCAGGTAAAAAAGTAACTGCGAATATTGATAATGGTTTAGGTGCTGCTGCAAGCACCGATTACACCTACAATGCAACCAGTAAATCTTATGAATTCAATGCGACAGGTGTAGATGCTGATGACGTATTGGGGCATTTGAATCCAAAAACTGGTGACGTTACAAAAGCAACAGTAACTATTGGTACAACATCGCAAGATGTGCTGATAGCAAAAGATGGCACTATTACTGCGGCTGACGATAATGCTGCTTTGTTCCTGGATTCAACTGGTAACCTGACGAAGAACAACTTGGGTGGCCCAGCTGCTGCAACTTTAACTGCCTTACAGACCAATGGTGGCGGTGCAGCTAAAGCTTCAAGCATTAAGATCGATGGTACAGACACGGTGCTGACTTTAGCGGGTGGTACTGCCGGGAAAATTGATGTGGCTAAGGCTCAGATGAGCACTGAGTCAATGACTAACGCACTTCAGGGCAAAGCATTCACTACTGATGCTGGTACTGGATACAACGTTTCTGCTGCTGGCGTAGTAAAAGCCGGTACAACAGCCGGTGCTGGTCTTGATATTTTTAAAAATGATAAAGGCGCTTTGGTTGATAGCAACGTAGCGACTTACTATGTTCAGGCGGATGGCGCAATCACTAATGGTTCCGGTAAAGCTGCATACAAAGATGCTAATGGTAAAATCACTGCTGAAGCTCAAACAGCTACTGACAAAACCAAAGACCCTCTGAAAGCCCTGGATAAAGCGCTGGCACAGGTTGATGCGCTGCGTTCTGACCTGGGTGCGGTGCAGAACCGTTTCGATTCTACCATCACCAACCTGGGTAACACCGTAAACAACCTGTCTTCTGCTCGTAGCCGTATCGAAGATGCTGATTACGCGACCGAAGTGTCTAACATGTCTCGTGCTCAGATCCTGCAACAGGCGGGTACTTCTGTTCTGGCGCAGGCAAACCAGACCACGCAGAACGTCCTGTCTCTGCTGCGTTAATTTACGCTTATCGCGCAAACCCCGCTCCGGCGGGGTTTTTTATATTTAGCTTTACCCGTAACCCCTAAATAACCCCCCATTTCACCCACTATTCACCCGATTAAAACCCCTGCAGAAACGGATAATCATGCCGATAACTCATTTAACGCAGGGCTGTTTATCGTGAATTCACTGTATACCGCTGAAGGTGTAATGGATAAACACTCGCTGTGGCAGCGTTATGTACCGTTGGTGCGTCACGAAGCATTGCGCCTTCAGGTGCGTTTGCCGGCGAGCGTAGAACTGGATGACCTGCTACAAGCGGGCGGCATCGGGTTATTGAATGCCGTTGACCGATATGACGCTTTGCAAGGAACGGCATTTACCACTTACGCAGTGCAGCGTATTCGTGGAGCGATGCTGGACGAACTACGTAGCCGGGATTGGGTGCCGCGTAGCGTTCGGCGCAATGCTCGCGAAGTGGCACAGGCGATGGGACAACTGGAGCAGGAGTTAGGGCGTAACGCGACGGAAACCGAAGTGGCGGCGCGTCTGGCTATTCCTGTGCAAGAGTATCGTCAGATGTTGCTTGATACCAATAACAGCCAACTCTTCTCCTACGATGAGTGGCGGGAAGAGCATGGCGATAGTATTGAGCTGGTGACGGAAGAACATCAGCAGGAAAACCCGTTACAACAGCTACTGGAGGGTAACCTTCGCCAGCGCGTGATGGACGCGATAGAGGCGTTGCCGGAGCGCGAAAAGCTGGTGTTAACGCTGTACTACCAGGAAGAGCTGAATCTGAAAGAGATCGGCGCGGTACTGGAAGTCGGGGAATCACGGGTCAGCCAGTTGCACAGCCAGGCCATCAAACGTCTACGCACCAAGCTGGGTAAGCTATAGGGGTAATCATTACCCCTGAACAATGCCGCATTACGAATTGACTACCAGGAGTTCTCATGACGGTGCAGCAATCAAAAAGACGGCCTCTAAGCCGCTACCTCAAAGATTTCAAACACAGCCAGACGCATTGCGCCCATTGCCTGAAACTGCTCGACAGGATCACGCTGGTTCGTCGCGGGCAAATTGTTAATAAAATCGCCATCGCCCGCCTGGACACGTTGCTGAATGAAGCTGAGTGGGAACAGGAGAAGAAAGAGTGGGTGGCGCTGTGTCGTTTTTGCGGTGATTTGCATTGCAAAGAGCAGAGCGACTTTTTCGACATTATCGGTTTTAAACAGTTTTTATTTGAGCAGACCGAAATGAGTCACGGCACGGTACGTGAATACGTGGTCCGCCTGCGTCGCCTCGGGAATCACCTGACCGAACAAAATATCTCTCATGACCTGCTGCAGGAAGGGTTCCTCGACGAAAACCTTGCCCCGTGGCTGCCGGAAACCAGCACCAACAATTACCGCATCGCCTTACGTAAGTATGAGCAGTTTAAAGCCCATACGCATATAGGGCATATGCAGAAATCCTCCTGGACAGCCAGTTCTGATATATATTAAAAACGAATAAGGTGTAACAGAGTCGTGTTTGTGGATCACGACAAACGCTCTACACTACAGTCATATACACGTCATCCTTCAAGCTGTCTCTGCGTTGGCTGCGTTCATTCACCCCAGTCACTTACTTTAGTAAGCTCCTGGGGATTCACTCGCTTGCCGCCTTGATACAACTCGAATGATTTTGTGAATAAATAGCAGTCACTAATGACAATATTCGGGGTAACTATGAAATTAGCACTTCTGGGACGTCAGGCTCTGATGGGTGTAATGGCTGTTGCACTTGTCGCCGGAATGAGCGTAAAGACTTATGCAGATGAAGGTCTGTTAAATAAAGTTAAAGAGCGTGGCACGCTGCTGGTGGGCCTGGAAGGGACCTATCCCCCGTTTAGTTTTCAGGGTGACGACGGCAAGCTGACCGGTTTCGAAGTGGAGTTCGCTGAGGAACTGGCCAAGCACCTTGGGGTGAAAGCTAACCTGAAGCCGACCAAGTGGGACGGTATGCTGGCCTCTCTTGATTCTAAGCGCATTGACGTGGTCATCAACCAGGTGACTATCTCTGACGAACGTAAGAAAAAATACGATTTCTCTACCCCGTATACGGTTTCTGGTATTCAGGCGCTGGTGAAGAAAGGTAATGAAGGCGTTATTAAGACTGCTGCCGATCTGAAAGGTAAAAAAGTCGGCGTTGGTCTGGGCACCAACTATGAAGAGTGGCTGCGCCAGAACGTGCAGGGCGTGGATATTCGTACCTATGATGATGACCCGACCAAATACCAGGATCTGCGTGTAGGCCGTATCGACGCCATTCTGGTTGACCGTCTGGCGGCGCTGGATCTGGTCAAGAAAACAAAGGATACGCTGGCTGTGACCGGTGAAGCATTCTCCCGCCAGGAGTCCGGCGTGGCGCTGCGCAAAGGCAATGAAGATCTGCTGAAAGCGGTTGATGTGGCCATTGCTGAAATGCAGAAAGACGGTACGCTGAAAGCTCTGTCTGAAAAATGGTTTGGAGCGGATGTGACGAAATAATCGGCATCCGATGAAAAAAGGCGCCTTTAACAGCGCCTTTTTTTATTTCATTGCGCCTGAACGTGCATAATAAAAAGAACATCACAACAACGAATACCGGAGGCTGTATGCCGCTGCATAACTTAACGCGCTTTCCACGTCTGGAATTTATTGGCGCGCCAACGCCGCTCGAATATCTTCCACGCTTCTCCGATTACCTTGGGCGCGATATTTTCATCAAACGCGATGACGTCACGCCGATGGCCATGGGCGGCAATAAGCTACGTAAGCTGGAATTCCTTGCCGCAGACGCACTTCGTGAAGGTGCTGATACGCTGATAACCGCAGGTGCCATCCAGTCTAACCACGTTCGCCAGACGGCGGCGGTAGCGGCTAAGCTTGGCCTGCACTGCGTGGCGCTGTTGGAAAATCCGATTGGCACTACGGCGGAAAACTATCTCACCAACGGCAACCGTCTGCTGCTGGATCTGTTTAATACGCAAATCGAAATGTGCGATGCGCTGACCGACCTGAATGCGCAGCTTCAGGAACTGGCGACGCGCATTGAAGCACAGGGCTTCCGCCCGTATGTGATCCCCGTTGGCGGTTCTAACGTCCTGGGCGCATTGGGTTATGTGGAAAGCGCGCTGGAAATTGCCCAGCAGTGTGAAGGGGCCGTTGCGCTTTCTTCCGTTGTGGTGGCATCGGGCAGCGCGGGAACGCACGCCGGGCTGGCCGTGGGCCTGGAACAACTGATGCCAGACGTCGAGCTGATCGGCGTGACCGTCTCGCGCAGCGTCGCCGATCAAAAGCCCAAAGTAGTAACGTTACAGCAGGACATTGCCCGAGAACTGGAACTGACGGCCTCAGCGGATATCCTGTTATGGGATGATTATTATGCGCCGGGCTACGGTAGGCCAAACGAAGAGGGCATGGAGGCGGTAAAACTGCTGGCGCGCCTGGAAGGCATTTTGTTGGATCCGGTGTATACCGGTAAGGCGATGGCGGGTTTGATTGACGGCATCAGCCAGAAGCGCTTTAAAGACGAAGGGCCAATCCTCTTTATTCATACCGGTGGGGCACCTGCACTGTTTGCCTACCATCCTCACGTGTAACAACCAGGTCGAAAAACGCTAATGCATGAAAGTATCCAACTGGTAATTGATTCTCTGCCGTATCTGCTCAAAGGCGCGGTTTTTACGCTGCAACTGAGTATCGGCGGGATGTTTTTTGGCCTCGTGCTGGGGTTTATCCTGGCGTTGATGCGTCTGTCGCCGCTGTTGCCTGTGCGCTGGCTGGCGCGTTTTTATATCTCTATTTTTCGCGGAACACCGCTAATTGCCCAACTGTTCATGATCTATTACGGTCTGCCGCAGTTTGGTATTGAGCTTGATCCCATCCCGGCGGCGATGATTGGCTTGTCGCTGAATACGGCGGCCTACGCTGCGGAAACTCTGCGTGCGGCAATCTCTTCCATCGATAAAGGGCAGTGGGAGGCAGGTGCCAGTATTGGTATGACGCGCTGGCAGACCATGCGCCGGGCAATCCTGCCGCAGGCTGCGCGTGTTGCGTTGCCGCCGCTGAGCAACAGCTTTATCAGTCTGGTGAAAGATACCTCTTTGGCCGCCACTATTCAGGTACCGGAACTGTTCCGTCAGGCGCAGCTGATTACCTCGCGTACGTTGGAAGTCTTTACGATGTATCTGGCGGCCTCGTTGATTTACTGGGTGATGGCGACGGTGCTTTCTGCGCTGCAAAACTATTTTGAAGAACAACTGAACCGCCAGGAGAGAGAGCCGAAATGAGTGCTATCGAAGTCAGAAACCTGGTCAAAAAATTTCATGGGCAAACGGTGCTGCATGGGATCGATCTTGACGTCAAACCTGGTGAAGTAGTAGCGATTATCGGGCCGAGCGGATCGGGCAAAACCACGCTGCTGCGTAGCATTAATTTGCTGGAGCAACCGGAGGCGGGCACTATTAAAGTGGGTGAGATTACCATTGATACCGCGCGTTCGTTGACCCAGCAGAAAGGGCTGATTCGTCAGTTACGTCAGCACGTCGGTTTTGTGTTCCAGAACTTTAATTTGTTCCCGCATCGGACGGTGCTGGAAAACATTATTGAAGGGCCGGTGATAGTCAAAGGTGAACCAAAAGCTGAAGCGACAGCTCGTGCGCGTGAATTGCTGGCGAAAGTCGGGCTAGCAGGTAAAGAAACCAGCTATCCGCGGCGTTTATCGGGCGGACAGCAGCAGCGCGTTGCGATTGCCCGGGCGCTGGCGATGCGACCTGAGGTTATTCTTTTTGATGAACCGACCTCTGCGCTCGATCCGGAGCTGGTTGGCGAGGTACTTAATACCATCCGCCAACTGGCGCAGGAAAAACGCACCATGGTGATTGTGACGCATGAAATGAGCTTTGCTCGCGATGTTGCCGATAGAGCGATATTTATGGATCAAGGACGGATAGTGGAGCAGGGACCAGCAAAATCCTTATTCACGCATCCGCAGCAGCCGCGTACCCGCCAGTTTCTTGAGAAGTTTTTGATGCAATAAATAGTGCATATAGCACTCGTCGGAATTGTTTCTGGCGAGTGCTGTTCGCATAACTATTTATAATTATTGCTTTATTATTAATGCTTGAATCTGTTACTTCCTTCCACTGTTGAGTAATACTCAAGTAATTCTTCATTTGTCCGATAATTTGCATATATAAAATACATTTATGTGTTAGCTTGTTTCATATGTTTGGATGATTATCAATCTCAGGGGCATTACCACTTAGTATGCAGGATCATGATTTCTTCACCTGGCGACGGAGCATGCTGTTACGCTTTCAGGAAATGGCGACGGCAGAGGATGTCTATACGGAATTACAACAACAGACGCAGCACTTAGAGTTCGATTTTTACGCGCTCTGTGTTCGTCATCCGGTACCTTTTACCCGACCTAAAACGTCTCTTCATACGACCTATCCCAAAGCATGGGTGGCGCATTATCAGTCCGAAAATTATTTCGCCATTGATCCGGTGCTGAAACCTGAAAACTTCAGTCAGGGGCATTTACCCTGGAACGATACTCTGTTTCGCGATGCGCAACCTTTGTGGGACGCCGCACGCAATCACGGTTTACGCAAAGGGATGACGCAATGCCTATTGTTGCCGAATCGGGCGTTGGGTTTTTTATCGGTATCGCGTGCAAGTATCCGTAATAGTCGTTTTGCGAATGATGAAGTGGAGCTCAGGATGCAGCTTCTGGTGCGGGAAAGCCTGTCGGTGCTGACGCGACTGGAAGATGACATGGTCATGGCGCCAGAGATGCGCTTTAGCAAGCGGGAAAAGGAAATATTGAAATGGACGGCGGAGGGGAAGACCTCTTCAGAGATAGCCATCATTCTGTCGATTTCTGAAAATACCGTGAACTTCCATCAGAAGAATATGCAAAAGAAATTCAATGCACCAAACAAAACGCAGATAGCCTGTTATGCCGCGGCAACCGGGCTTATCTGAGTAAATTATCGTTCTGAGTGTCAGACGCAAAACCGGCTGAGAGCATTGCTATCAGCCGGTTTCTTTTTACTGGCGGTAAGCTTGTTTAATTTGCTTAACCGTGTTGGAAAATACCGCCGCCTGTGATTGATCTTCAATCAGCGCGAGCTGTTTTTCCATTTTAAGAATCACGCGGCCTGCATCGGCTTGACCCATTGCCTGCAGCATCAGCGTTAACATGGCTTTCAGGCAGGTGACTTCATTGGCCAGTTCCTGGTTATTCTCAGCAGTGGAAAAGTCAGGCGTACTCATTTATTTTCCTCGTTATGTTTCAATGAAAAAGTGCGATGTCAAATCTTAAGGCGGCGGAGTATACCATAAGCGAGGCTAAAAATATCTGTGGTTGTTTTTTGCGCGGACCAATGTTGTGGACATTAAAATAAACAACATGTTGCAGTGCATATATTTTCTCCACATGTTGTTTATTTCGAGTATTTTCCTCGTTAATTATTGTTACAACTTTGACTGCCTATTTTGCATTCAGCGGGGGAATATGAATTTTTTGTCACTATTCTGAAACAGCTATGCAGATATAACCGTGGCAGAAGGCTGTCAGGACTGAAAGTTTCCACTCGTCGTACAATCTAATTTCCAAAAACGAGAGCAAAATCGAAAGTCGGGCGTTTTTTACATTTCAAAGTTGAGATAAAACCCGTTAACATAGGGCCGATTAACTATCGGTAGCGTTATCCCTATTCTGGAGATATTCCTTTGATCAACGTTTTTCTTGTTGATGACCACGAACTGGTGCGCGCAGGGATACGACGCATTCTGGAAGATATAAAAGGCATAAAAGTTGTCGGCGAAGCGTGCTGCGGTGAAGATGCGGTAAAATGGTGCCGCTCAAATTCCGTTGACGTTGTGCTGATGGATATGAATATGCCCGGTATTGGCGGTCTGGAAGCAACCCGCAAAATTGCGCGTTCCACGGCAGACATTAAAGTGATCATGCTGACGGTACACACCGAAAACCCATTACCTGCAAAAGTTATGCAGGCAGGTGCGGCAGGGTATCTCAGCAAAGGCGCCGCCCCCCAGGAAGTAGTGAGTGCGATTCGTTCGGTTTATTCCGGGCAGCGTTATATTGCCTCCGATATCGCTCAGCAAATGGCGCTCAGCCAGATTGAGCCTGAGAAAACGGAAACCCCGTTTGCCAGTTTGTCTGAACGCGAGTTGCAGATTATGCTGATGATCACCAAAGGTCAGAAGGTCAATGAGATCTCAGAGCAACTGAATCTTAGTCCTAAAACGGTGAACAGCTATCGCTATCGAATGTTCAGTAAATTAAACATTCATGGCGATGTAGAGCTGACTCACCTGGCAATTCGCCATGGCCTGTGTAATGCGGAGACATTAACAAGCCAGTGACCGATCAGTTTGATGCCAAAGCGTTCCTGAAAACCGTGACCAGTCAGCCCGGTGTCTATCGTATGTATGATACCGCCGGGACGGTTATCTATGTCGGGAAAGCGAAAGACCTGAAAAAAAGGCTTTCCAGCTACTTCCGTAGTAATCTTGCTTCACGCAAGACCGAAGCGCTGGTCGCGCAAATCCAGCAGATTGATGTCACGGTAACGCACACTGAAACCGAAGCGTTATTGCTTGAGCACAACTACATCAAGCTGTATCAGCCGCGCTATAACGTATTGCTGCGCGATGATAAATCCTACCCTTTTATATTCCTTAGCGGCGATACCCACCCGCGCCTGGCGATGCATCGCGGGGCAAAGCATGCCAAAGGCGAGTACTTTGGACCGTTCCCTAACGGTTATGCGGTGCGAGAAACGCTGGCGCTGTTGCAGAAAATATTCCCTATCCGTCAGTGCGAAAACAGCGTTTATCGCAACCGTTCTCGACCTTGTCTGCAATATCAGATTGGCCGCTGTCTTGGTCCGTGTGTTGCGGGTCTGGTGAGTGAGGAAGAGTATGCTCAGCAGGTCGAGTATGTTCGTCTGTTTCTGTCCGGAAAGGACGATCAGGTATTAACGCAGCTGATCGCCCGCATGGAAAAGGCCAGCCAAAATCTCGAATTTGAAGAGGCTGCACGCATTCGTGACCAAATCCAGGCCGTACGCCGCGTGACAGAAAAACAGTTTGTCTCTAATACCGGAGACGATCTGGACGTCATTGGCGTGGCGTTTGACGCCGGTATGGCCTGTGTGCACGTTCTGTTTATTCGCCAGGGTAAAGTGCTGGGCAGCCGCAGCTATTTCCCGAAAGTACCCGGTGGCACGGAACTCGGCGAGGTCGTCGAAACCTTTGTCGGGCAGTTTTATCTGCAGGGGAGCCAGATGCGTACCTTACCCGGGGAGATCCTGCTCGATTTTAATCTTAGCGATAAAACCCTGCTGGCAGACTCACTGTCTGAACTGGCCGGACGGAAGATTAACGTGCAGACAAAACCGCGAGGGGATCGCGCGCGTTATCTGAAGCTGGCGCGAACCAACGCGGCAGTGGCACTCACCACGAAACTTTCTCAGCAGTCGACGATTACGCAACGTCTGACGGCGCTGGCCTCCGTATTGAAGTTACCCGCGGTGAAGCGTATGGAGTGCTTCGACATCAGCCATACGATGGGCGAGCAGACGGTAGCCTCCTGCGTGGTCTTTGATGCCAATGGCCCGCTGCGCGCAGAGTATCGCCGCTACAACATTACCGGCATTACGCCGGGTGATGATTATGCGGCGATGAATCAGGTTTTGCGTCGGCGTTATGGTAAGGCGATTGAAGAAAGTAAGATTCCGGACGTCATATTGATCGACGGCGGTAAGGGTCAGTTAGGGCAGGCGAAAGCCGTTTTTGCTGAGCTGGACGTTCCCTGGGACAAACAGCACCCACTCTTGCTGGGGGTGGCAAAAGGGGCCGATCGTAAAGCCGGTCTGGAAACGTTGTTCTTTGAGCCGGAAGGTGAGGGCTTTAGTTTGCCGCCGGATTCGCCTGCATTGCACGTTATCCAGCATATCCGCGATGAATCTCACGATCATGCGATTAGCGGGCATCGTAAAAAGCGGGCGAAGGTGAAAAGCACCAGCACGCTTGAGACCATCGAAGGTGTCGGGCCAAAGCGTCGCCAGATGTTGTTGAAATATATGGGAGGTTTGCAAGGTCTTCGTAACGCAAGTATCGAAGAAATTGCAAAAGTGCCGGGTATTTCGCAAGCTCTGGCAGAAAAGATCTTCTACTCGTTGAAACATTAGGCCCTCTGTAGCAACATAGGGGTAATTTCACTGACAACAGATAGTTATCCGTCATATGCAATTTAATATCCCTACGTTGCTCACGCTGTTTCGCGTCATCCTGATCCCATTCTTTGTATTGGCTTTTTACCTGCCATTCACCTGGGCTCCCTTTGTTTGTGCGCTGATCTTCTGTATCGCAGCGGTCACTGACTGGTTTGACGGTTTTCTGGCGCGCCGCTGGAACCAAAGCACGCGTTTTGGCGCCTTCCTCGATCCGGTCGCTGATAAAGTGCTGGTGGCAATCGCGATGGTCCTGGTGACAGAGCATTACCACAGCTGGTGGGTGACGCTTCCTGCCGCAACAATGATTGCGCGTGAAATTATCATCTCTGCACTGCGTGAATGGATGGCCGAACTGGGTAAACGCAGCAGCGTAGCCGTATCCTGGATCGGTAAAGTGAAAACCACTTCGCAAATGGCTGCTCTGGCCTGGCTGCTGTGGCGTCCAAATATCTGGGTAGAGTATGCTGGGATCGCACTTTTCTTCGTCGCCGCGATACTGACTTTGTGGTCAATGTTCCAGTATTTGAGCGCTGCACGTGGAGATTTGCTTGATCAGTGATCGTTTCGACGCAAATTTCAGCAAACGATCGTCAGTGGTGAAAAATATCGTTGACTCATTGCGTCAGGTAAGTAGAATGCAACGCATCGAACGGCAGCACTGATTGCCAGACGATAACAAAATCAAGTGATTAACAAAATTACTTGGTGATGCGGGAATAGCTCAGTTGGTAGAGCACGACCTTGCCAAGGTCGGGGTCGCGAGTTCGAGTCTCGTTTCCCGCTCCAAATTTAAGACATCGGCAATAGCGGATGTCGGCTGTAAAGCCAGAAGATTTCGGCGCGTTAGCAAAGCGGTTATGTAGCGGATTGCAAATCCGTCTAGTCCGGTTCGACTCCGGAACGCGCCTCCAATTTCTTCCCGAGCCCGGATGGTGGAATCGGTAGACACAAGGGATTTAAAATCCCTCGGCGTTCGCGCTGTGTGGGTTCAAGTCCCACTCCGGGTACCATGGGAAAGAACAGAATAATCAAAGCAATAAGCAGTGTCGTGAAACCACCTACGGGTGGTTTTTTTGTGCCTGTTTTTTACAAGCATAGATACCTTGCGTCAAGCAACCTGCCAGAAACGTAAACTGCCCTCTATATACTCACTATTGCTAATCAATCTATCGCCGAATCGGCGCGTTAAACATAAAGCCCCCTCGGGCAGGGTTGTTGATAAACCCATCGCGGGCGGGATTATAGTTGTGATCCTGGAAACCATTCATCAGGATGGGATCGCCAAAGCCATCCTGTATCGCCAGCTGTCTGTGGATTCGGTTTCGTGCCCTGAACGTGAAAGCGAAATCATCCGTCCCGCCAATGATGATCACGCCATTACCAGCTCGAAGTGCCTCGCTCAACTCTTGCTCTCTAACAGCCTGGTTTTGTAACGCGCTGGCTGTGGCAGACGATGACGCCAGCAGCAGTAATATGTGAACGGCGCATGAAAATACCGATGGCAGTTTCATGATTAATACCTATAAAAAGCATGGCTATTAAAGTATAGCTTTATGTTGTCATCTTAACTGAAAAGAAAACCAATAATTTAAACCTGCTATCCATACTGTGTTTAAAAGTCCGGAAGAGTAGTGCCGCGCAGTTAAGAACTATAATAAAAACAGCCAACAGGTGATTACTTCTTTTTGCTGGCAATGCTGGTTCAGGGGGCTGCTATGAGCATTTCATCTTTTCCGATAGTTATGTTCGCAGCATTGCTCACCCTTAGTAGTGCAGCATATTCGGTGGAAAAAAAGGATATCTTTTCGCAGAATGCCAGGGCTACGGATCCCATCGCATTTTCTCAACAGTCATTTAATAACCTGACGTCTTATCAGGTCATGATGCGTTCCTCGTCGCCATCCGATGAAAGCAAAATTATTCGCTATAGCTTTCAAAAGCCTGGGTACGTGCGGATGGATTTTACCCAACCGCATTCAGGTGCGGTGCTTATTTTTAATCCTGTCAGCGGTAAAGTGACGTTATGGCCATTTGGTGTGGGTTCGTTGCCCATTTTGCACCTGTCGCCTACTAATTCATTGATCCAGGATGAGCGCGGTCATCGGGTGAATCGTTCTGATATCGGCGTGTTGTTGGGCAATATTCGTCATCTGCAACGCGAAGGGACAACAACCACAGTTGGTAATGAAAACCTTGCAGGACGGGCGACGACGCGCGTATCTGTGGTTGGGCCAGGAACAATGGCGGTTGATGGTGTTCACCGCTATGACGTCTGGCTGGATAATTATCACGGACTCCCTGCCAAAGTGATCAGCTATGCGCCAGATGGGCAGCGATTAGAAACCGTGCTTCTGGATGCTATGGTCATTAACATCCGTTTTCCCGCCAATTTCTTCTCGCCTTGAGGGAGTCTGTATTATGGCTAACTATCGGTTTTCCACCGTCTGGCGGGTTGAGGCTTCAATTCAGGAGGTATGGGATGTTTTTTCTCATCCCGATCAGTGGCCAGAATGGTGGGAAAGTCTGGAACGCATTGTTGAGATTAAAAAAGGTGATATACAGGGCATTGGGGCGCTGCATCGTTATACCTGGAAAGGAGCGCTTCCTTATCGCTTAACCTTTGATATCAACGTGTTGAATATTCTGCCCTGCTCGCTGCTTGAGGGGCAAGCCAGCGGGGCGGTTGAAGGGCGAGGCGTGTGGTCTTTTTCTGCAAGTGGTGCAGAAACTATCGTCAGATATGACTGGAATGTGCGTACCACGATCCGCTGGATGAATTACCTGGCCCCGCTGGCAGCACCTGTATTTCGCTGGAATCACAATACGGTCATGCGCGAGGGGGCAAGAGGGTTAGCCCGCAAACTGGCAACGAATGTCTATATTTTCTGAACTCGCCCTCACTGCTGTACTTTTTGCCTGCCTATGGCTTACTATCTGTCGCGCAGTTTCTCATTTCATTCACAGTTAACAGGTCTGTTATTGATGAATAACCTCCATCGGCTTACCTTTTTATGTCAGCGTCTGTCTGCTGTGATGATCGCATACGGTTTTTACCTTCTTAGCCGTAGCTCAACTCTTACAACATGGACAGACAGCAATGCAACGTCGACAATTTCTCAAAAATAGCGTTCTCCTTTCCGCCGCCGGTTTAGTCGGTCCTGCGGTTATTAGCCAGACGGTTCACGCCGCTGAGCCATCCGTTGCACCAGTCGCGCGTCGGCGCTTTGTGTTATCCCAGACGTATAAACTTAACCCTCCTAAGGGATCGAGCGGCGTGGTAAAACTGTGGATCCCGCTTCCGGTAGATACCGCGTTTCAACAAATGACGGCGCTTGCCTTTAGCGGAAACTACAAGCATGCGTACGTTACCACTAATAATACTTATGGCGCGAAAACGCTGTTCGCCACCTGGCCTGACTCGCAGGGCGAACTGTTGATTAACGTTGATATCGACATTGAAACCGCCGACTGGGAGCCGCTGAAGCAGGACGCGCTGAAAACCTGGCAAGCGCCGGAGCAGATTATTTATCCGCTTGATGTAAAACCGTACCTGCTACCGACGACACATACCCCAGTTGATGGGCTGGTTCTGGAAACCGCGCGTAAAATTACCGGTAATGAGCAGGATCCGCTGAAAAAAGCGCGCCTGATTTACGAATGGGTGAGTAGCCATATGGAGCGCGATAACGACGTTATTGGCTGCGGCACGGGGGATGTGGCGGAGATCTTAAAAAGCGGTAAGCTCAAAGGAAAATGCACCGACATGAGCTCCGTTTTTGTTGCTCTGGCACGGGCCAGCGGCATTCCGGCGCGCGAACTGTTTGGCATCCGTCTGGGCAAAGCCAATAAACTCGAACGTTACTCGAAAAGCGCTTTTGGCAAAGCAGACAGTGCAGGCGTCGCCGATGTGAGCGGCGGGCAACATTGCCGAGCCGAATTCTATCTGGCCGGTTACGGCTGGTTACCGTGCGATCCTGCTGATGTGACCAAAATGCGTCTGGCAGAGAAAAAGTCGCATCAGGACGCCGATGTCCAGGCGGTAAACACTTACCTGTTTGGTAACTGGGAAATGAACTGGGTTGGATTTAACTACGGGCGTGATTTCGAGCTGTATCCAGCAACGGAACAGGGAGCCATGAACAACTTTGGCTATCCTTACGCTGAAGTCGATGGTGACCCGATCAATTTCTATGATCCTAAAGCGTTCTCCTACAGCTATGTCGCCACAGAACAACGCTAAAGGGGCGGGGCTCACCCTGTTGACGGCCGCTGCGGCTGCTGTCACCGCGGGCTTATGCTGCGTTGGACCGCTGCTCTATCTGTTGTTTGGTATTTCGGCGGCGAGCTTTGCTGTTTTCACCCAGTTTGAGTTTTTGCGAATTCCCCTGATGCTGGTGTCATTGGGCTTATTACTGCGCGTCTTCTGGCGGCTCTATTTCTCCAGGCGGCTGTGGTGCTCCGGATGGTTAACGTTGAAGCAAGCGCGCGTTCTCTACTGGTGCGCGCTGGCGTTGATTTTGCCAGTGCTATTTTATCCAACGCTCGTTGCCTGGTTTTATGAGGTATTTGAATGAAAATCTTCACATTAGTTGCATGCTTGTTGCTGCCGCTGTGGGCTCAGGCGGCCAATCAAAAAGTGGTGCTGGATATACAAAATATGACCTGCTCGCTGTGCGTTATTTCGGTCAATCAGGCTCTACGTGAAACCGACGGTGTGATTAAAGCAAAATCCTCCCTAAAAACCCGACAAGCAGAAGCGATTGTGCCAGAAGGTTTCCCAACCGATACTTTACTTAACGCGGTAGCGAAAACGGGCTATACCGCAACGCTCAACCGTATTGAACAACAGTAAACCACCTTCGGGTGGTTTTATTGTGTTTTCCCGGTATGATGCCCGGCGGCTTAGTGTTCTCTTTTGTGCGTTAACTTCCGGAATTCCCCTCGTTTCCTGTTAACCTGAACAGGCGGCAGCTATATGCCGCATATGCCCATTTTTATCTGTTATCCCTCCAGCCATGTAGGATGATCACAGGCAAGATTTTTTGACTAAGGAAAAGCGTTATGAAAACGGGACCATTAAACGAGAGCGAACTGGAATGGCTGGATGATGTACTGACTAAGTACAATACAGACAAGGCTATTCTGGATGTGTCAGAACTGGATGGTTTGCTGACGGCGGTGTTGAGTTCACCGTATGAAATTGAACCAGAGCAGTGGCTGGTCGCAATTTGGGGCGGCGCGCAGTATGTCCCTCGCTGGTCCTCCGAAAAAGAAATGACGCGTTTCATGAACCTGGCGTTTCAACATATGGCGGATACGGCCGATCGTCTGGATGAATACCCTGAGCAGTTTGAGCCGCTGTTTGGTTTGCGTGAAATTGACGAGCATGAACTGACCATCGTTGAAGAGTGGTGCTTTGGTTATATGCGCGGCGTCGCACTGTCAGACTGGTCCGCGTTACCGGACACGTTAAAACCAGCACTTGAAGCTATTGCGCTGCACGGCACGGAAGAGAACTTTGCGGTGGTTGAGAAACTAACGCCGGAAGCGTTTGAAGAGAGCGTCGATGCCATCCGCCTGGCAGCGCTGGACCTGCATGCTTACTGGATGGCGCATCCTCAGGAAACGCCGGTCAAAGTACCGGTGAAAGTGGATGCCAAAGTAGGACGCAATGACCCTTGCCCATGTGGCAGCGGAAAGAAATATAAGCAGTGCTGTTTGCATTAACAGAAAGGGGCGAAAGCCCCTTTGTTTTAACCCACTTCTGGTAGTAATCCTGCTGCAATAGAAAACTGTACTGCTATCACCACAATGCCGCACAAAAATACCAGCGCCAGCGCCGGAGCACCGCCTGCTACGCGGTAGTTGGCCTGCGGATTATGTTTTCTGCTCTGCCAGGCCAGCATCGAGGGAATGAGCAGCGCCAGCACCGCCAGGGCAACGCCCGCATACCCTAATGCCATGACAAAACCACGCGGATAGAACAGCGCGAATGCCAGCGGCGGCAGGAATGTCACCGCGCCGGTTTGCATTCTTCCCGCTACGGTATTGCTGCGCTGGAAGAGGTCGGCCAGGTAGTCAAATAATCCCAATGCAACGCCGAGGAAAGAGGTTGCCAGCGCGAGGTCGGCGAACAGATGCACCGCCAGTTCGACGTGCGGCGAAGCCACGACTTCACGCAATGCCTGCAATAAGCCGTTTAAGCCTACGTGGTTGGCTAATAGCCCCATGAACGTTGTCGAGTTAATGCTACCAAGCGTCGCCAGTTGCCAGAAGATATAGGCGACCAGAGGAATAGCGCTACCCGTAATAAACACCCAACGCAGTTTACGGATGTTACCGTTCATATAGCTGACGATACTGGGAACACTGCCGTGAAAACCGAACGAGGTGAAGATGACCGGGATTGCGGAGAGCGCCAACCCCTGTTGCAGCGGTAGCGTAAGCAGGTTCACTTTATGAATATGCGGCATTAACAGAGCCAGCATCGCCACCAGGAAGATTATCTTGGCACTGAATAGCAGACGGTTGAACAGATCGACCAGCGAGGTCCCCACGCAAACCACGCCACCGGCAACAAAGGTGAACAGCAGTACGCCTGTCGTCGGAGATATATTTGTTCCAGTCCAGTCGCTGATGCTGGAGGCCAGCAGTTCACCTGCACCACTGATGTACGCCGCCGTCAGGGCATACATTAAAAACATCATGCTAAAGCCCGTTACCCATTGTCCGTAACGACCAAGATAACGTTTTGCCAGCGTACCCAGCCCGGTGTCTGCCGGGACATGTTGATACACTTCAAGCAGCAACAGCGCGGTGTAGCACATCAACGCCCAAAGACTGACTAACAATACCAGCGTGACGCTAAACCCCACGCCTGCCGCAGCCAGCGGCATTGCCAACATACCGGCACCAATCGTGGTTCCCGCCACGATAAAAATACTACCCAGGGTTCTGTTTTTCACGCTTTCCTCTGTCCCAGAGATAATCAATGGTTATATCTGCGGCGCAGATTAAGGCAAAACGCTATTTTCGTCAAATCACCGTTACAATGACTGTACATTAATGTTTACGATTTTTTGACCGTTAAGATGTATAACAAATGACATTTATCTGCTGATAAACCTGCGTTAGCGCAAAGCGACGATGTGCTGTTCACATTAGGCTACGGACTTTATTAAGGAGGTAATATGGAATCTATTCACGGTCACGAAGTGCTTAACATGATGATTGAATCTGGTGAGCAGTATTCAAATGCCAGCCTTGAAGCGGCGATTACGACACGTTTCGGCGAGCAGGCGCGTTTTCACACTTGTTCTGCGGCGGATATGACGGCAGGCGAGTTAGTGGCGTTTTTAGCGGCGAAGGGAAAGTTTATTGCAAAAGAAGACGGCTTCTCTACGCACGAAAGCAAGATCTGCCGTCACTGATTTCAAGGGGTAATGATGGCGTGTTGCCTTCATTACCCTAAAATATTAATTCTGTGTATCAAGCGTAGCCAGTTCTTTATCGATGAAATAAAGACCTTCGCCGCTTTTTCCTGCCAGCGACAGCTTATCAATAACAGATTTAAATAATTTCTCTTCTTCATGCTGCTCGGCAACATACCATTGCAGGAAATTAAAGGTTGGATAATCCTGGTGGGTCATTGCCGCGTGTGCCAGCTCATTAATTTTCTGGGTGATTAGCTGCTCGTGTTCGTAAGTAACACGGAACAGTTCATCCAGAGAAGCATATTCAGCAAAGGGTGAAGAAACGGTATTAATACGCGGCAAGCTGCCGGTATCGGTCAGGTAGTCGAACAGACGCTGCATGTGCGTCATCTCTTCCTGGGCGTGACGGCGCAAAAACGCGGCGGCACCTTCGAAGCTGTGATAGCTGCACCACGCGCTCATCTGTTGGTAGAGCAGAGATGAATATAATTCAAGATTCATTTGCTCATTCAGTTGGTCGATCATTTCTGTTTTCAGCATGGTTCTGCTCCACAAACGTTATTATATATTGACGTGGCGCCACTATAATTTGTTATTTAATTATTTGCAAAAGGTAAAATAATAAATTTATTTATTAAAAATGCGAATGGGAATAAAACGCATTAACGATATTAAACGGAGGATATAAATAATAAAGTGGTAAAAGACCAGCAAAAATGAGCTGGTCGGAAATATTAATAATTGAAAGAAGGTGATTGGGGCACTGCGACACCATGACACTGCCAGGCGAGTGTAATTTTGGTATTTAAGCACAGAGAGCCTGCATACACGCTACAGGTTGACACCGGCTGACCAAACGCTTCTGCGCTGGCATAGCCCAGGCGCTGACACTCTTTAGTGGCTGTCCCTTGGGTAACGTAGTCATCGGTGCGTGCTGTTTGTAACATGGCCTGATTATAAGTCAGGCGAACCACACCAGTGATGGTGCTGGCTTCGCTGACCTGTGCCTGTTTTGTAATTGTGCATCCTGTCAGCATGAGCGGCAAAAGCGCTAGGATAAAGGTCTTCATGAGATCGCTCTGAAAGTTCGAAGATACACTATCATGGCATACAGAGACCCTCATCAATGGCTTGAATAGCCCGAAGATCACCTGCGATTAATCACAACGAGGTCATTTGCTTGAGGTAATTCTGAACTGTTCAGACAGGAATGTGAGCGCAATTTTATTTTTTAAAACTAAATTTCATTAAATTTGAAAGTGTGATTGCAAAATAGTAATGTGGCTGAATGTTATGACTTTCAGCGGGCTACCGCAGCGCATTCAGGAGAGTATAGAATGAAAATTGCATTGATGATGGAAAACAGCCAGGCAAGCAAAAACGCCATCATCCATAACGAGCTTAAGGCCGTTGCGGATGAGAAAGGTTTTCCGGTCTATAACGTTGGGATGAGCGACGAAAATGATCATCATCTGACCTACATCCATTTAGGCATTATGGCCAGCATCCTGCTTAATTCCAAAGCTGTAGACTTTGTTGTTACAGGTTGCGGTACGGGCCAGGGGGCAATGATGTCACTGAATATCCATCCGGGTGTGGTGTGTGGCTATTGCCTTGATCCTGCAGATGCGTTCTTGTTCTCTCAGATCAACAACGGCAACGCGCTTTCTCTGGCATTCGCCAAAGGTTTTGGCTGGGGTGCTGAGCTGAATGTGCGCTATATGTTTGAAAAAGCGTTCACCGGGCGTAACGGCGAAGGCTACCCACCGGAGCGTAAAGAGCCGCAGGTGCGTAACGCCGGTATTCTGAATCAGGTGAAAGCGGCTGTGGTAAAAGAAAATTATCTGGACACGCTGCGCGCGATCGATCCTGAACTGGTGAAAACCGCTGTATCAGGCCCGCGCTTCCAGCAGTGCTTCTTTGAAAACTGCCAGGACAAAGCAATCGAAGCGTTTGTACGCGAGGTGATTGGCTAAATCCTGTGAGCCCGGCGGCGTTCACCCTCCGGGCTACCTGTTCTTGTTCGATACTGCGCTTCCTGCATCACGGGTGAGCCGCAGCGTATCCACCATACCTACCAGACAAATAATGGCAATAGCGACAAAGGCCAGCCGGAAACTGATCCCCGGAATATTGCCCAATGCCAGCTTTTCACTGACCACATCGCCAATGCGGATGCCAATAGCGGCTAAAGAAATGCCCAACCCCACCGCTAATTGTGTCGCCGTACTGAACAGCGTATTAGCGTAGCTCATTTGTGCTGCGGGGACGTCCGCGAAGGCAAGCGTGCTGACGCCGGTAAACTGAATTGAGCGGAACACACCGCCCAGATACAACACCAGCAAAATAACCCACACGGGGGTCTGCGGCGTAATTAATGCACAGGCCAGCAACGCCAAAACGTTAAGTGCACCGTTAATCAACAGCAGTTTCTTAAAGCCCAGCCAGCGTATCAACGGTGTGGTGGCAGGTTTAATCGTCAGATTGCCGACAAATACCGCCAGTACCAGCGAGCCCGCGTGAAAAGCGTTCATGCCAAAACCTACCTGAAACATTAACGGCAGCAGAAATGGCACGGCGCTGATAGAGGCACGAAACAGCGATCCGCCATACATGGTGACGCGAAAAGTAGGCACGTTCATGGCATCAAGGCGAATCATTGGCCAGGCGGTGCGATGAAAATGATGCAGGGCAAACATAAAGGTCACTGTTCCTAGCGCCAAAAGTCCGGCGGTCAGCCAGCCCTGAGGCTGTTGGGTTCCCAGTAACTCCATGGCATACACCAGGCTCACCATCGCAACAGAGGTTGCGATAAATCCCGTTATATCAAATGGGCGGCGCTCGTCGTCATGAATATCCGGGATAAAACGTAGCGCCAGCGCAATCGCCAGTATTCCGAGCGGTACATTAATGAAGAAGATCCAGCGCCAGTTGGCATAGCTGGTAATGAATCCGCCAAGGGGAGGGCCAATGATGGGCGCGACTAACGCGGGCCAGGTCAGGGTCGCAATAGCGGTGATCAACTGATGTTTAGGCGTGGTTCGCAATACCGCGAGTCGGCCAACCGGAACCATTAGCGCACCACCTACACCCTGTAAGATTCGCATGGCGACAAAGCTCTCAAGGCTTTCGGACAAACCGCATAAAACTGAGGCGAGAGTAAATATCGCCAGTGCAAGGGTAAACACCTTTCGGGCGCCGAAGCGATCCGCAATCCAGCCGCTGGCGGGGATCAGTACCGCGAGGGTGATCAGATAGGCGCTGATACCTATGTTCAGGTCAACTGCGTGCACGCCAAAACTTTTCGCCATGTCGGGCAGTGCGGTGGCAATCACCGTGCCGTCAATAAACTCCATAAAGAAAGCCCCGGCAACAAGTAATGCAGCCGGGGATAGACCGCGTTTGTTCTCAACCGCTAAATGTTCACTCATGTTGTGCTTGCCATCTCAAAAGAAACTGACTGGAACTATTTTTATTTTCAGCGCATTCGGAAGGCATGCGCGGCTATCGTTTCGTTCGTTGAATGGGTACTATGACGACCTTTCTATAAGGAGCTCACTATGTCCCAAACACTGAATGCCGATCAGGAACTGCTCTCGGACGTTGTTGCCTGTCAGTTGGTTATCAAGCAGATTCTGGATGTTCTTGATGTTATTGCCCCAGTAGAAGTTCGGGAGAAAATGTCCAGCCAACTGAAAAGCATCGACTTTTCCAGCCATCCTGCAGGTGCCGATCCGGTCACTATGCGCGCAATACAAAAAGCGGTTGCCTTGATCGAGTTGAAATTCACGCCGCAGAATGAATCTCACTAAAATAAACCGTTGTTTCAGGTTTTAGAAAGGTTTTTTTGCGCCTCGCAGAATGAGAGGCGTGAGCGTAGAGAAAATTAAGCACCAGCCGGATAAGGTGCGTCGCATCGTTATCCGGCATTAACACGATGAAAATTGAAGATTAGTGATGTTGATAGTTCACGACGTTCAGCAGGTGCTTATCGGTTTGCGCCATGCACAGTCCCGCACGTTTAGCGCAGCGGACTTCATCAAGAATCGTCTGTAACAGCACGCCATCCTGCTGCTGCTCTTTTTCCAGATCGTGAAGAAAATCAATGGTTGTTGCATCATTCAAGGCTTCTGCTTCATTGGTTAAGCGTGATAGCTTGCTGTAACGCTGTTGGTATTCATCCAGCGTTTTCTGAAACAGTTCTTCAAGGGAAGTTAGTTCATCACCCGGAACATCGATAGCCTTGACGATAGGGTTAGCCCCGGCACTTTTCATAAAATTAAACATACGCATCATTTGAGTCACGTTACCTTGCGCCTGGGTGCGTAGAAAGGTTGCGGTGCCAGTCAGGCTGTGTTCGTAGCACCATTCACTGAGATGCAGGTAAAGATTCGATGCGTAGAACTCGAGGTTCATTTGCGTGTTAAGTTTATGAACAATTCCAACTGCAGCCATATCAATATCCTTATTTCCAGAAAGGGGGATGTACGTTACTAACGTCAGTGCAACGGGCTGCCGCTACACCTCACCACTACGTACAATTAAAACTGTTAGCAGAATAAATCCGTTCCGCCGGTCCTTTAGTGATCACGAATTATATTCGCTCCCGATCGAGATTCAGCATAACTCCAGTCCCGACATAAGAAAATCCTTAAATCTGCGTATTTATGATTTTTTACATATTGTCATAGCAATATTAGTGATTTTTCCGCTTGTGCATATAAATGCTGTGAATATAACAGATTGATATTTATAGCATTAAAGTGAGATGTTGATAATGAAATGATGTTTCATATCACGAAATGGAATTTCACAATCAGGTATTGTCTGTCGCCAGATGATTATCTGGTCTTCGGATGAAGAAATTTCACCATTGACCCGCGTCTGTGAACGCTATCTGTTGGCTAATTTTTTTTGCGCCAGATCAGTTTTGTGGAAATTAATAAAGTTAAGCGCCTGAATGATTCGACATTTATTGTTTGGTGTATTTGGAAAAATCGAGGAGTGTGTATGAAAAAGGTTGCCGTGCTACTGGCACCTGGTTTTGAAGAGGCGGAAGCCATTGTTACCATTGATATTCTGCGCCGCCTGCAGATCGAAGTTGAAACACTGGCCTGCGCCGAGTCCCGTGCGGTGGTGAGCTACCATGACGTGCCGATGGTGACGGACAGCACGCTGGCTGCGCGTCAGACGGATCTTTATGATGCCGTTGTGTTACCCGGCGGGCCGCAGGGCAGCGTTAACCTTGCCGCCAGTGAGGCTGTCATCCAGTTTATCGCTCGCCATGACGAGGCAGGAAAACTCATTTGCCCGGTGTGTTCTGCGGCGGCGCGCGTGCTGGGTGGCAAAGGCCTGCTGAAGGGGCGTCGCTATGTGTGTTCGGGAGATCTGTGGCAAAACGTCGCGGATGGAGAATATATTGATGCGCCGGTTGTTGAAGATGGCAATCTTATTAGCGGCAAAGGGTTAGGGCATATTTTCGATTTTGCTTTCACGCTTTCAGCGCGTCTGCTGGAAGATGACATTCCGGTTCGCGATCACGCTGACCACATTTATTACAGATGGTAATCATTGTGCTCCCGAATGCTTCGGTATTCGGGAACAAGGATTCGTTGGCTGATGTTATGGATTAATCTGCTACCCCTCTTTTTTCCCGTCGACAAAACCGCGTTTTTTTATGTCATTTTCCGCTGAATTTATGTACGCAATTACTGTAATTCTGTGGTGTGATGCCGCTCTCTTATGGAGAATCAATTTCCCGCTAAAAATACTCTCAGCACTGGCATTGATCTTATCAATAAAAGGTAATGCCTTGTTTTACGTCCGAATTACAAAAAATCGTCTGATTTTACCCTACATAAAAGAACGTTAAAGCTGGAGTTAACCATGCACAAATTCACTAAAGCGCTGGCTGCCATCGGTCTGGCTGCCATTATGTCACAATCCGCTATCGCTGAATCCATGAAGCTCGGTTTCCTGGTCAAACAGCCGGAAGAACCGTGGTTCCAGACTGAATGGAAATTTGCCGATAAAGCCGGTAAAGACCTTGGTTTTGAGGTGATTAAAATTGCCGTTCCGGATGGTGAGAAAACCCTTAACGCCATCGACAGCCTGGCTGCAAGTGGAGCAAAAGGGTTTGTGATTTGTACGCCAGACCCAAAACTGGGGCCAGCCATTATGGCTAAGGCGCGCGGCTACGATATGAAAGTCATTGCCGTCGACGACCAGTTTGCCAACGCCAAAGGTAAGCCAATGGATACCGTGCCACTGGTGATGATGGCGGCAACCAAAATTGGTGAGCGCCAGGGCCAGGAACTGTACAAGGAGATGCAAAAACGCGGTTGGGATGTGAAATCCACCGCCGTAATGGCCATTACCGCCAACGAACTGGATACCGCACGTCGTCGTACTTCTGGTTCAATGGAAGCGCTTAAAGCCGCAGGCTTCCCGGAAAAACAGATTTACCAGGTCCCAACAAAATCGAATGACATCCCCGGCGCATTTGACGCCGCCAACTCCATGCTGGTTCAGCATCCTGAAGTCAAAAACTGGCTGATTGTCGGCATGAACGACAACACCGTGCTGGGTGGCGTACGTGCGACCGAGGGGCAGGGCTTCAAAGCACCAAACGTGATTGGTATCGGGATCAACGGCGTTGACGCGGTGAGCGAACTGTCAAAAGGCGAAGCGACCGGGTTCTACGGTTCACTGCTGCCAAGCCCGGACGTGCACGGCTACAAATCCAGTGAAATGCTCTACAACTGGGTAACGAAAGGAGCAGAGCCATCGGCATTCACTGAAGTGACAGATGTGGTGCTGATTACCCGCGATAACTTCAAAGAAGAGCTGGCGAAGAAAGGCTTAGGCGGTAAGTAACAGAAGTGCTGCGATGTTGTAGGCCGGATTAGGCGAAGCCGCCTTCCGGCGCAATGCCCGGTGGCGCTGTGCTTACCGGGCCTACGTCCGGCGGTTTTCCAGGCCGGTAAAATCCTGACTCACGGAGACGTTATGCAACAGTCTACCCCGTATCTCTCATTTCGCGGCATTGGCAAAACGTTCCCGGGCGTTAAGGCGCTGACGGATATCAGTTTCGACTGCTATGCCGGACAGGTGCATGCGCTGATGGGCGAAAATGGCGCCGGGAAATCAACACTCTTAAAAATTCTCAGCGGTAACTATGCGCCAACAACGGGATCTCTGACGATCCGCGGACAGGAAGTTTCGTTCGCGGATACCACTGCCGCACTCAACGCCGGTGTCGCCATTATTTATCAGGAACTGCATCTCGTCCCGGAAATGACCGTTGCCGAGAATATTTATTTAGGGCAGTTACCGCACAAAGGCGGGATTGTGAACCGCTCGTTGCTGAACTATGAAGCAGGAATCCAGCTGAAGCATCTGGGGATGGATATCGATCCCGATACCCCACTGAAATACCTCTCCATTGGCCAGTGGCAGATGGTGGAGATTGCAAAAGCGCTGGCGCGAAACGCCAAAATTATCGCCTTTGATGAACCAACCAGCTCCCTGTCGGCTCGCGAGATTGAGAATCTGTTTCGCGTTATCCGTGAGCTGCGCAACGAAGGACGCATCATTCTGTACGTTTCGCACCGTATGGAGGAGATTTTTGCTCTCAGCGATGCCATCACCGTGTTTAAAGATGGTCATTACGTCAAAACTTTCACGGACATGCAGCAGGTCGATCACGATGCGCTGGTGCAGGCGATGGTCGGGCGCGACCTCGGGGATATCTATGGCTGGAAATCCAGACCGTATGGCACAGAGCGTCTGCGGCTGCATGAAGTCAAAGCTCCAGGCGTGCGTACGCCAATCAGCTTATCCGTGCGAAGCGGTGAAATTGTCGGGCTGTTTGGTCTGGTGGGGGCCGGACGTAGCGAATTAATGAAAGGGCTGTTCGGCGGTACGCGTATCACGGCGGGCCAGGTATTTATTGATGAACAGCCTATCGATATCCGTAAACCAAGCCATGCCATTGAAGCGGGGATGATGCTGTGCCCGGAGGATCGTAAAGCCGAAGGGATTATTCCGGTCCATTCAGTGCGCAACAACATCAACATTAGTGCACGGCGTAAGCATGTTTTGGGGGGATGCGTGATCAACAACGGCTGGGAAGAGACCAATGCCGATCACCATATTCGTTCACTCAACATCAAAACGCCGGGAGCAGAGCAACTGATCATGAATCTCTCCGGGGGTAATCAACAGAAGGCTATTCTCGGTCGTTGGTTATCGGAAGAGATGAAAGTGATTTTGTTAGATGAGCCTACACGCGGCATTGATGTGGGCGCCAAGCATGAAATTTACAACGTGATTTATGCCCTCGCAGCGCGCGGTGTGGCCGTATTGTTTGCTTCCAGTGACCTGCCAGAAGTACTCGGTGTCGCCGACCGTATTGTGGTGATGAGAGAAGGTGAAATTGCCGGCGAGTTACTTCATGAACAGGCGGATGAGCGCCAGGCGTTGAGCCTTGCTATGCCTAAAGTCAGCCAGGCTGTAGCCTGAATAAGGAGAGTATGATGTCTTCCGTTTCTACATCGGGTTCTGGCGCAGCGAAGTCGGCGCTAAATCTGGGCCGCATTTGGGATCAATACGGCATGCTGGTGGTGTTCGCCGTGCTGTTCCTGGTTTGTTCCCTCTTTGTGCCAAACTTTGCGACTTTCATCAACATGAAGGGGTTAGGGCTGGCGGTATCGATGTCGGGTATGGTTGCCTGCGGGATGCTGTTTTGCCTGGCATCCGGTGATTTCGACCTGTCTGTCGCGTCTGTAATTGCCTGTGCTGGTGTAACCACTGCCGTAGTCATTAACATGACCGAAAGTCTGTGGATTGGCGTGGCTGCCGGGCTGCTACTCGGTATTCTGTGTGGCCTGGTCAATGGGTTCGTGATTGCGCGGTTAAAAATTAACGCCCTGATCACTACTCTTGCGACAATGCAGATTGTACGTGGTCTGGCCTATATTATCTCCGACGGTAAGGCAGTCGGGATTGAAGACGAGCGTTTCTTCACACTCGGCTATGCTAACTGGTTTGGTCTGCCGGCGCCTATCTGGATCACGGTCGTTTGTTTCATTGTCTTTGGCTTACTGCTGAACAAAACCACGTTTGGGCGTAATACACTGGCCATTGGGGGCAATGAAGAGGCGGCGCGCCTGGCTGGGGTTCCGGTTGTTCGTACCAAGATTATTATCTTTATTCTTTCCGGTCTGGTATCCGCCATTGCCGGGATTATCCTCGCATCGCGTATGACCAGCGGCCAGCCAATGACCTCAATCGGTTATGAGTTGATCGTTATTTCGGCCTGCGTGTTAGGGGGCGTTTCGCTTAAAGGCGGCATCGGAAAAATCTCATATGTGGTGGCCGGGGTGTTGATCCTGGGGACGGTTGAGAATGCGATGAACCTGCTGAATATCTCTCCGTTCGCGCAGTATGTGGTACGTGGCCTCATCCTGCTGGCGGCGGTGATCTTCGACCGTTACAAGCAAAAAGCGAAGCGTACCGTTTGATGATTTAAACCCCAACTTTTTAGTCTAGCTTCTGCCCGTCGCCAGCCGCTACCCGGCTGGCGATTGTTTTTTCAAATGGCGAGCATGGTCACACTGTCTATACTTATATCCGTCATACATCATCTATATGCCGCGATCCGCGTGGCGTTCTGACCATGATGAGGAGGATAACCGGGTGACAGCATCACTGACTTTACCCCCTGAACAATCTGCAAACTGTGCTTACTTTTTTGATCTCGATGGGACACTTGCTGAGATTAAACCTTTTCCCGACCAGGTCGTTGTCCCGAAGACAATCCTGCAATGTCTACATCGGTTAGCGACGCAGAATGCGGATGCGCTGGCATTGATTTCAGGGCGCTCAATGGTTGAGCTTGACGCACTCACTACTCCGTTTCGTTTTCCGCTTGCCGGAGTGCATGGGGCAGAACGCCGTGACATCAATGGTCAAACGCACATAGTAAACCTACCTGAAGGTATCGAACGTGAAGCCGGGGCGTTATTACACGCAGCGTTGGTGACGTTACCGGGGACAACACTTGAAACCAAAGGCATGGCCTTCGCGTTGCATTATCGCCAGGCACCCGAACACGAAGCGGCGCTGGTTACGCTGGCTGAACGCATCACGCGCAGATGGCCGCAGCTTGCTCTGCAGCACGGAAAATGTGTCGTGGAAATAAAGCCTAAGGGCAGTAATAAAGGCGACGCGATAGCTGCATTTATGCAGGAAGCGCCTTTTGCTGGCCGGATCCCTGTGTTTTTCGGTGATGATCTGACAGATGAAACAGGGTTTGCTGTAGTTAACCGCGCTGGCGGTATTTCTGTAAAGGTAGGGAGCGGGCCGACGCAGGCAACATGGCGTCTGGATGGTGTCAGGGATGTCTGGCACTGGCTGGAGAAAAATAACTCTTCGCAGCAAGAACCGAAAGCAACGAATAACAGAAGAGGTGGCTATGAGTCGTTTAGTCGTAGTATCTAATCGTATCGCCTCACCAGATGACAAAGGGAGCGCGGGTGGGCTCGCGGTCGGTGTACTGGGCGCGTTAAAAGCTGCTGGTGGTTTATGGTTTGGCTGGAGTGGTGATACAGGTAATGAGGATAAACCGTTAAAAAAGGTCACCCGTGGCAATATCACCTGGGCCTCGTTTAATTTGAGTGAGCAAGATTACGAAGAGTATTACTGCCAGTTTTCAAATGCGGTTTTATGGCCCGCGTTTCACTATCGATTGGATTTAGTTCAGTTTCAGCGCTCTGCCTGGGAAGGTTACCAACGGGTTAATGCCTTACTGGTAGATAAACTTCTGCCGTTGCTTGGCGATGACGACATTATTTGGGTTCATGATTACCATCTGTTGCCGTTTGCCTGCGAGCTGCGTAAGCGCGGCGTGCGCAATCGCATCGGTTTTTTCCTGCATATTCCTTTTCCGACGCCGGAAATTTTTAATGCGCTCCCGCCACATCTGGCGCTGCTTGAGCAAATGTGTGATTTTGATTTGCTTGGTTTCCAGACCGAAAACGATCGTCAGGCTTTTCTGGACTGTCTCGCAGCCCAGACTCGGGTGTCCACGCATAAAGATAAGCAGCACCTGGCATGGGGAAAAGCGTTTCGCACTCAGGTTTATCCCATCGGTATTGAACCGGATGAGATTGCTCGACAGGCGTCCGGTCCGCTGCCACCAAAATTGGCACAGCTAAAAGCGGAGCTTAAAAATGTGCAGAATATTTTCTCCGTGGAGCGTCTGGATTACTCCAAAGGCTTGCCGGAGCGCTTTCAGGCCTATGAGGCCTTACTGGAACATTATCCGCAGCACCACGGTAAAATTCGCTATACGCAGATAGCACCGACCTCGCGTGAAGAGGTGCAGGCCTATCAGGATATTCGCCACCAACTGGAAACAGAGGCAGGGCGAATCAACGGCAAATATGGGCAACTGGGCTGGACGCCGCTTTACTATCTGAACCAGTATTTTGATCGTAAATTGCTGATGAAGATCTTCCGCTACTCTGATGTAGGGTTGGTGACCCCGTTGCGCGATGGTATGAACCTGGTGGCGAAAGAGTTTGTGGCCGCACAGGATCCTGCTAACCCTGGCGTGCTGGTTTTATCGCAATTTGCCGGGGCGGCGAACGAGTTAACCTCCGCGCTTATTGTTAATCCTTATGACCGGGATGAAGTGGCAGGCGCATTAAACCAGGCGCTGACGATGCCACTTACCGAACGTATCTCGCGCCACGCTGAAATGCTTGAGACTATCGTTAAAAACGATATCGACAACTGGCAGGCGACGTTCATTTGCGATCTTAAAACGGTCACGCCGCGTCGGAGTCAATGCCAACTGCCAGACAATATCTCTTCCTGTTCTAAACTCGCATGAAGTCGTGGCACAGTGGATTAATCTCCAGCTAGCGGAACCAGAAGAACGTCCACCTGGCTGGTATGAATCACGCTTTTCGCTGAACAGGATGCGCGCGAAAAAAAACTGTGGTTATGATTGCCGTAAATGACCAGATCAACGGCGTGTTTGCGGCATACATCCAGGATATGTTCATTCAGAGCCCCATAGGTAATAAAGGTATGTTCAATGGGGTATTCTGCTTCTTTGCTAAGTTTGTCGATAAAATCCTGAGTCTCTTCTTGCATCACTTCACGCAGGTCTTCCAGCATGGGGGCAGCAAACTGGTTATACAGTTCGGGGTCTGAGACCAGGGTAATCAGGCTAATTCGGGCGTTGACAGGGCGAGCGATAGAAACCGCCTTGTCTAACAACTGCTGACTTTCAGGGGTGGCGGCAACAGCAACAAGAATGTGCGAATAGCTCATAACTCGCTCCTTTTTTTCAAGAATTATGAGAGGGCTTTTCAGCTTTACTCAGCTTACCCCATACTGCAACGTTTCCCGCCTCGATAGTGTGAATGTCATCATGATTATTCATTAATTATTCTTATAAATAGAATAATCGATTCATATTAGTTGCAGATATGTTCAGGTTACTTAAGTGAAACCCACCGCTAATGAAAACAATGTGTTAATAAAAATCAAACATATATTAACATTTGCAAGGTCGTCACATCGCGGTATTAATTAATCACTCTAAATATTTAACTTATTGTTTCTAAAGAATTTAATTAAAAAAGTTTTTTGAGTTAAATATGTGATCCAGCTCGCTATTTCACGGCGTGATATTAACGGATGTGAACAAAATACTATTCGGTTTTATTGCAAGAATATTCGTACATCAGGAATTGAAATAGATGATTGCGGATTAAAAAATAAGCAAAGTAAAAGCTGCGCTGATGGATTTATGTTAAGTGTTTGGCTGGTTTATGTGATCTTGATCACATATTCTTTAAATTCGCAGCATACCTCCGTTGTATGTGTAACTGACGGCGGGTAGAGTTGCGTCGAATTAGGAAAAATCTTAGACATTTGTAAGAATTGATGTGAGCTTGTAAGGGACGCTGCCTTCTTAAAAGGGAATGTTTAGACAACGCGTAAGTGTCGTCACGCTGCTATGTATTTGACCTTTTGCTTTTTTTTACCGGGCCTTCCCGGCGACATCACGGGGTGCGGTTTTACCGCATGAAAACAATGTTGGTTATTATGGATGCAAATAATGCATACATCCGAGTTGCTGAAACACATCTATGACATCAATTTGTCATATTTATTGCTTGCACAGCGTTTGATCGTTCAGGACAAAGCATCTGCGATGTTTCGCCTTGGTATCAGCGAGGAAATGGCGGACACGTTGGCAACATTAACACTTCCTCAAATGGTCAAACTGGCCGAAACAAACCAACTGGTATGTCATTTCCGTTTCGACGATCACCAGACTGTTACTCGCCTGACGCAAGACTCCCGCGTTGACGATCTTCAGCAAATTCATACTGGTATCATGCTTTCAACACGCCTGTTAAGCGACATCGATGATGCAGCACGTAAGAAAAGGGCTTGATGATGAGCGAAAAAAGCATTGTTCAGGAAGCGCGTGATATCCAGTTAGCAATGGAATTAATCACATTGGGCGCCCGTTTGCAAATGCTGGAAAGCGAAACGCAATTAAGCCGTGGTCGATTAATCAAGCTGTACAAAGAATTACGCGGTAGTCCTCCGCCAAAAGGGATGCTCCCGTTTTCCACCGACTGGTTTATGACGTGGGAACAAAATATTCATGCGTCGATGTTTTGCAATGCATGGCAATTCCTGCTCAAAACGGGTCTCTGTAGCGGCGTGGATGCCGTGATCAAGGCGTATCGGTTATATCTTGAGCAGTGTCCGCAGCCTGAAGAAGGGCCATTGTTGGCGTTAACCCGCGCGTGGACGCTGGTGCGATTTGTCGACAGCGGATTGCTGGAGTTGTCCCAATGCAATTGCTGCGGTGGGAATTTTATCACCCACGCACACCAACCCGCAGGCAGCTTTGCCTGTAGTTTATGCCAACCGCCATCACGGGCCGTAAAAAGACGTAAACTTTCCCAGAATGCTGCCGATATTATTCCACAACTGCTGGATGAACAGATCGAACAGGCTGTTTAACTGATACGGTGTGGATGAACACTCCAGCAGCGGTAAGCGATTACCGCTGCTTTTTTTTGTCCTGACCTTACGTTAATTGCCCGACTGCGCATCCTGTCATAGTCAATTGCGAAAGGATGATGTCGTGCTTATCTTATTAGGTTACCTGGTTGTTATTGGTACAGTTTTCGGCGGTTACATGATGACCGGCGGACACCTTGGGGCACTCTATCAACCGGCTGAGCTGGTGATTATCGGTGGTGCGGGTATTGGGGCATTCATCGTCGGCAATAACGGGAAAGCCATCAAAGGGACGATGAAAGCGATCCCGTTGCTTTTCCGTCGTTCGAAATACACCAAAGCGATGTATATGGATCTGCTGGCGCTCTTGTATCGCCTGATGGCCAAGTCACGTCAACAGGGCATGTTCTCGCTTGAACGCGACATCGAAAACCCAAAAGAAAGTGAAATCTTCGCCAGCTATCCGCGCATTCTTGCGGATGCTGTGATGCTTGATTTTATTGTCGATTATCTGCGCCTGATCATCAGCGGCAACATGAATACGTTTGAGATTGAAGCGCTGATGGACGAAGAAATTGAGACTCATGAGAGCGAAGCCGAAGTTCCGGCGAATAGCCTGGCGATGGTTGGCGACTCGCTACCGGCATTCGGGATCGTCGCGGCCGTTATGGGTGTTGTGCATGCGCTGGCTTCTGCCGATCGCCCGGCAGCAGAGCTGGGTGCGTTGATTGCGCATGCGATGGTGGGAACATTCCTCGGTATTTTGCTGGCCTATGGATTTATTTCTCCGCTTGCCAGCGTTCTGCGCCAGAAAAGCGCTGAAACAACCAAAATGATGCAGTGCGTGAAGATAACGCTGCTCTCCAATCTGAATGGTTACGCGCCGCCGATTGCCGTTGAATTTGGTCGTAAGACACTGTACTCCAGCGAACGTCCTTCGTTTATCGAACTGGAAGAACATGTTCGTGCGGTGAGAAATCCAACTGCGCAACAGACGACCGAGGACGCATGAAAAATCAGGCCCATCCCATTATCGTTGTAAAGCGACGCAAACATAAGAATCACGGTGGTGGGGCGCACGGCTCGTGGAAAATCGCCTACGCCGATTTTATGACCGCAATGATGGCCTTCTTTCTGGTGATGTGGCTCATTTCTATTTCCAGCCCTAAAGAATTGATCCAGATTGCCGAATATTTCCGTACACCGCTGGCCACCGCAGTGACCGGGGGAAATCGTATTTCGAATAGCCAAAGCCCGATTCCAGGCGGCGGGGATGATTACACCCAGCAACAGGGCGAGGTGAACAAGCAGCCGAATATTGATGACCTGAGAAAACGTATGGAACAGAGCCGCTTGAGCAAACTTCGCGGCGATCTCGATCAACTGATTGAATCCGATCCCAAACTGCGAGCGCTGCGTCCGCATTTAAAGATTGATTTAGTTCAGGAAGGGCTGCGGATACAGATTATCGACAGTCAGAATCGACCGATGTTTAAGACCGGTAGCGCTGAAGTTGAGCCCTACATGCGCGATATCCTGCGCGCGATTGCTCCAGTGCTCAACGGGATCCCTAACCGGATCAGTCTTTCCGGTCACACGGATGATTACCCTTACGCGAATGGTGAGAAAGGGTACAGCAACTGGGAATTGTCTGCCGATCGCGCAAATGCATCGCGTCGCGAGCTGGTTAGCGGCGGTCTGGATGATGGAAAAGTATTACGTGTGGTAGGTATGGCCGCCACGATGCGTCTGAGCGATCGCGGTCCTGAAGACGCTATCAACCGCCGTATTAGCCTGCTGGTTCTCAATAAGCAGGCAGAAGAGGCCATTTTGCATGAAAACGCTGAAAGCCAGAATGAGCCGGTAAGTGTCTTACAACGGCCAGCGGAACTCCCGCCGGTAAGCGTTCCCACATCGCCACCAGCCAATCCGAGGTGATAGCGTGAGCATGGATATTAGCGATTTTTATCAGACATTTTTTGATGAAGCTGACGAACTGTTGGCTGATATGGAGCAACACCTTCTTGATTTGGTTCCTGAAGCCCCGGATTCCGAACAGCTGAATGCCATTTTTCGTGCAGCGCACTCGATTAAAGGCGGGGCGGGCACCTTCGGCTTTACCATTTTGCAGGAAACGACCCATCTGATGGAAAACCTGCTGGATGAAGCGCGGCGTGGCGAGATGCAGCTCAATGCCGACATTATCAACCTGTTTTTGGAAACGAAAGATATTATGCAGGAACAGCTCGACGCCTATAAAAGCTCAGTGGAGCCTGATGCCGAAAGTTTTGAGTACATCTGCCAGGCATTACGGCAGTTAGCGCTCGAAGCGAAAGGTGAAACCGCACCGGCAGTAGTTAACTCAGCAAAACTGAGCGTTGTTGACAGCGCCGCGATGCAGGAAGAGGCGGTTGCAAAGCCTGAACCCGCCAGTGAAGAGAGCAAAAAACGCATTACTCTCTCGCGCCTGAAAGCCAGCGAAGTGGATTTACTGGAAGAGGAACTGGGGAATCTGGCGACCTTAACCGATGTGGTAAAAGGAAGCGACACGTTATCAGCAACGCTTGATGGCAACCTCGCAGAAGATGACATCATCGCGGTGCTTTGCTTTGTCATTGAAGCTGACCAAATTGAATTCGAAACCGTCAGCGCAGCGCCTGTGGCAGTTGAAGCTGAAGAGGTGGCTGTTGTCACTGAGCCGCAGCCGGTTGCTGTGGCACCTGCGGTGAAAGCTACCGCCAGTGAAGCACCACATAGCCGCGCGGAACGTGAAAAACCCGCCCGCGCCAGCGAGTCGACCAGTATCCGCGTAGCGGTTGAAAAGGTTGATCAGCTTATTAACCTGGTCGGTGAGTTGGTGATCACCCAGTCGATGCTGGCCCAGCGCTCTAACGAACTGGATCCTGTCAATCATGGCGATCTCATCACCAGTATGGGTCAGTTACAACGTAACGCCCGCGATTTGCAAGAGTCGGTGATGTCGATTCGTATGATGCCAATGGAGTACGTGTTCAGCCGTTTCCCTCGTCTGGTGCGCGATCTGGCCGGTAAGCTGGGTAAACAGGTCGAGCTGACGCAGGTAGGTAGTTCAACCGAACTCGATAAGAGCCTGATTGAACGCATCATCGATCCGTTGACGCACCTGGTGCGTAACAGCCTCGACCATGGTATCGAATTGCCGGAAAAACGCCTTGAATCTGGCAAAAGCCCAATCGGCAATCTGACGCTTTCCGCGGAGCATCAGGGCGGGAATATTTGTATTGAAGTGACCGATGATGGCGCTGGCCTGAACCGCGAACGTATCCTGGCTAAAGCTGTCTCTCAGGGCATGCCGATCCACGAAAACATGAGCGATGACGAAGTGGGTATGTTGATCTTCGCGCCAGGCTTTTCGACCGCCGAACAGGTGACGGATGTTTCCGGACGCGGCGTGGGTATGGATGTGGTGAAGCGAAATATCCAGGAGATGGGCGGCCATGTTGAGATCCAGTCTAAACAGGGACAGGGGACCACTATTCGCATTCTGCTGCCGCTGACGCTGGCGATCCTCGACGGGATGTCCGTGCGTGTGGCCGATGAGGTCTTCATTCTGCCACTGAATGCCGTTATGGAATCGCTGCAACCGCGCGAAGAAGATCTCCATCCGCTGGCCGGAGGAGAGCGCGTTCTGGAAGTGCGTGGCGAATATTTACCACTGGTTGAGTTGTGGAAAGTCTTTGAGGTTGAAGGCGCTAAAACTGAAGCGACTCAGGGCATAGTGGTCATTTTACAAAGTGCAGGGCGTCGCTATGCGCTGCTGGTCGATCAGTTAATTGGCCAACACCAGGTAGTGGTCAAAAACCTGGAAAGCAACTACCGCAAAGTGCCAGGTATTTCTGCTGCAACGATCCTCGGCGACGGCAGCGTCGCGCTGATTGTCGATGTCTCTGCATTGCAGGGGTTAAACCGCGAACAACGTGTGGCGATCACAGCCGCCTGATTGAGTGAGAAGGGAATAATATGACCGGTATGAGTAATGTAACTAAACTGGCCGGCGAACCGTCAGGTCAGGAATTCCTCGTGTTTACGCTGGGGGATGAAGAGTACGGTATCGATATCCTGAAAGTGCAGGAAATCCGTGGTTATGATCAGGTGACGCGCATCGCTAACACGCCTGCGTTTATCAAAGGCGTCACAAACCTGCGTGGTGTGATTGTGCCTATCGTCGACCTGCGCGTGAAATTTAGCCAGAGCGATGTGGATTACAACGAAAACACAGTGGTGATTGTGCTGAATCTGGGTCAGCGGGTGGTTGGAATTGTGGTAGATGGCGTCTCGGATGTGCTGTCGCTGACAACGGATCAAATCCGTCCGGCACCGGAGTTTGCGGTCACGCTGTCGACGGAATATTTGACGGGATTGGGTGCGCTGGGTGACCGGATGCTGATTCTGGTCAACATTGAGAAGCTGCTGAACAGCGAAGAAATGGCGCTGCTGGATATTGCCGCTTCCCACGTCGCATAATCGCCATAACTCATCCGGCCTACAATGATTGCTGTTGCAGGCCGGATTAGCGTAGCGCATCCGGCAGATTTCCCTCTTACGCTTCCCGCTCAACCAGCTCCGGTTCTTCTTCCAGTAAACCTTCATCCTGCGCCAGCATCGCCGTTGCAATCCCGTTACCTAATACGTTGATTGCTGAACGTCCCATATCCAGGAAGTGGTCAATTCCCATCAGCAACAGGATCCCGGCGACCGGAATGTTAAAGCTCGGGATGGTTGCAGCCAGCACTACCAGTGCTGAACGCGGCACACCGGCAATCCCTTTGGACGCCAGCATCAGCGTCAGCATCAGGACGGTGATTTCTGCGAAGGAGAGGTGAATATTATAGGCCTGCGCGATAAACATGGAGGCAAATGAACAATAGACCATGGAACCGACCAGGTTAAACGAATAACCGATAGGCAGCACGAATGACACGATGTTGGGTGAGCAGCCAAATTTAGTTAATTGCTCCAGCGTTTTCGGATAAGCAGCTTCGGAACTGCTGGTGGTGAAGGCGACCAGAACCGGGTCTTTCAGCATGCTCACCAGGCGGAATACCTCTTTTTTTAGCATCACATAACCCACAGCCAGCAGAACCAGGCAGGTCAGCAAAATAGCCACATAGTAGCCGCCGATGAACGAGGCATAGTTGAGCAGAATCCCCAAACCCTGGGTAGAGATAACAGAGGAGATGGCGGCAAAAATTGCCAGCGGCGCAACGTACATCACGTAGCCGGTCACTTTGAGCATAATATGGGAAACCACATCCAGCGCCGCAACCAGCGGGGCGTTGAATTTCTCACCAAGGGATGCGCCGCCAATACCGAAGAACATTGAGAACACCACAATTTGCAGGATCTCATTGTTAGCCATCGCTTCGGCGATGCTGGTTGGAATGGTATGTGTCAGAAAACCTTTCAGGCTCATGCCGCCCACAGCCAGGCCGGTGTCGGTGGCTTCCAGCGGGATCGCCAGGTTCAGCCCGCTGCCGGGTTGCTCAAGGGAAACCACAAACAGACCGACCAGGATAGACAATATAGAAGAGCTGATAAACCAGAGCATCGCTTTGCCGCCCACGCGTCCGATGGTGGACGTTTCTCCCAGGCGCATAATACCAACGGTCAGGGTGCTGAATACTAAAGGCGCGATCACCATTTTAATCAGGCGTAAAAAGATGTCGGTAAGAAGCGTAATGTTATCGGCCCAGGCGGTCACGACGCCGGGGGAGGCATAAGAGTGGATCACCGCACCCGACAGGATCCCCGCCAGCATGAAGATCACGATAAACAACGTGAGTTTGTTTGCATTTGCCACTAAAAAGCCCTCAGTAAGGATTTAACATTTATTGATCGGTTACTCATTTTTTATACTTATTAAGTGGTAACGAGGTATTCATCATATAAATTGGATTAAAGCGTAAGCGGATACAACTTTTTTTAATTTTTTATCCATTTTGTTGTGGTATTTGCGATGCGTATGTGTGATCTCAATCACATAAAAATGCGTATTTCGGCCATTCTGACCGTGCTCACCGATAAAAATAAATGTTATTTACATGATAATTATGGTGTTTTTATGTGAATGATTTGTGGTTGCTGCGCACCCGTTTTATCTTCCCCTCGCCAGGCTTCACATCCCTTCAGGATTTCCTTTTCGCAAACGTAAAGTTATCTCAGCGAGTGCCGATAACGTTGATAACTCGTTTTCAGGAAGGTGCCTTATGTTTAACCGTATCCGCGTTGTCACAATGCTGATGATGGTGCTGGGGGTTTTCGCACTGCTACAGCTTGTTTCCGGTGGTCTGTTGTTTTCTTCATTGCAGCAGAATCAGCAAAGTTTTGTTATTTCAAACGATCTTCGACAGCAGCAAAGTGAACTTACCTCAACATGGGATCTGATGCTGCAGACACGAATCAATTTAAGCCGTTCTTCTGCGCGCATGATGATGGATGCGTCTAACCAGCAAAGCAGCGCTAAAAACGATCTGCTGAAGAATGCGAAAGCATCGCTGGCGCAGGCTGAAACGCATTACGCAAAATTTAAAAACATCACACCGTTGCCGGAAATGGCAGAAGCCAGCGGCAACGTTGAGGAAAAATATCAGCAGTACCATGCGGCCCTGGCAGAACTGGTTCAGTTTCTGGAAAGCGGAAATATGGACGCCTACTTCGCGCAGCCCACGCAGGGAATGCAAAACGCGCTCGGCGAGGCGCTGGGCAAGTACGCCAGCGTTAGCGAAAAGCTTTACGTCCAGGCATTTGATCAAAGCGCACGGGATTACCATTTCGCCCAATGGCAGCTTGGCGTGCTGGCCGTGGTGCTGGTGCTGATTCTGGTGGTGGTCTGGTATGGCATCCGTCATACTCTGCTTAATCCTCTGTCCCGTGTCATTGCCCATATCCGGGAAATCGCCAGCGGTAACCTGACCGCAACTCTCGCCGTTAGTGGCCGTAACGAAATCGGCGAGCTGGCCAGTACGGTTGATCATATGCAGCGCTCGCTGACGGAAACCGTCACTCTGGTGCGTGAAGGCTCTGATGCGATTTATTCCGGTACCAGCGAAATTGCCAGCGGGAACACCGACCTTTCATCTCGTACGGAACAGCAGGCGTCTGCACTGGAAGAGACCGCAGCCAGCATGGAACAGCTGACCGCAACCGTGAAGCAAAACGCGGACAACGCGCGTCAGGCCTCGCAACTGGCGAAAAGCGCGTCCGATACAGCGCAGCATGGCGGCAAAGTGGTTGATAGTGTGGTAAACACCATGCACGAAATCGCCGATAGCTCGAAGAAAATCGCCGACATCATCAGCGTTATCGATGGCATTGCCTTTCAGACCAACATTCTCGCACTGAACGCGGCAGTTGAAGCAGCACGCGCCGGTGAGCAAGGTCGCGGCTTTGCCGTGGTGGCGGGTGAAGTGCGTAATCTGGCAAGCCGCAGTGCGCAGGCGGCGAAAGAGATCAAAGCATTAATTGAGGATTCCGTTTCCCGGGTTGATACCGGTTCCGTACTGGTAGAAAGCGCCGGCGAAACAATGAACGACATCGTCAATGCCGTGACGCGGGTGACCGACATTATGGGCGAGATTGCCTCGGCATCTGATGAGCAAAGCCGGGGGATTGATCAGGTTGCGCTCGCGGTCTCTGAAATGGATCGCGTTACGCAGCAGAACGCCTCTTTGGTACAGGAGTCAGCTGCCGCAGCGGCCGCTCTTGAAGAACAGGCCAGTCGCTTAACGCAGTCGGTATCGACTTTCCGTCTTGCGTCACGTCCGGCCTCGACAAAACCACGCGATACACGATTACCAGCAGCCCCGAGCGCATCCTATCCGCGCCAGAGCATTGAACAAGATACGAATTGGGAAACATTTTGACTGATAGTTAAACCGCGGCCAGTGCCGCCCGATGGGAGCGTTGATGTTTAATCGTATTCGAATTTCGACCACGCTGTTTTTGATTTTAATCCTCTGCGGTGTTTTGCAGATTGGCAGTAATGGCTTGTCCTTCTGGGCATTTCGGGACGGTTTTCAGAACCTGAATCAGGTCGAACGGAGTAATCAGCAACGCGCTGCGCTGGCCCAAACCCGCGCTGTGTTATTACAGGCCAGTACGGCCCTTAATAAGGCAGGGACGCTGACCGCCCTGAGCTATCCGCCAGAGGACATCAAAACGCTGATGACCCTCGCGCGCGACAGCCTGGCGCAGTCTGAATTGATGTTTAAACGCTTTATGGCGACGTCGGATTCGACGGAACAAGGCAAGGCGCTGTTAGGCGCAACTGAGAAAAATTTCAACCAGTGGCACAGCGCTCTCGCGCATCAAGCCACCTGGCTTGAAAACAATCAGTTGTCAGATTTTCTGACCGCGCCGGTGCAGGCGGCTCAGGATGCTTTCGATGCGAATGTGAATGCGTGGCAGAGCAACATCGACAGCGTGTTACAAACGGCGGGGGAGCAGAGTCAGCGTAATTACCATATGTCGGGGGTGATTTTCGCCACCATGGTGGTACTGGCGGCACTGCTCACCAGCGGTGCGCTGTTCTGGTCGCGCAAGATGATCGTTCAGCCGCTGGCGATTATTGGCAGCCATTTCGACAGTATTGCCGCGGGGAACCTGGCACGACCGGTAGCGGTTTATGGGCGCAATGAGATCTCGGCCATTTTTGCCAGCCTGCAGAAGATGCAAAAGGCGTTACGCGAAACGGTCAGTGACGTTCGTCAGGGCAATTCAGCCATGCATAGCGGTATTTCAGAAATTGCAATGGGCAATAACGATTTATCTTCGCGAACCGAACAGCAAGCGGCCGCGTTGGCGCAAACGGCGGCCAGCATGGAACAGCTGACCGCCACTGTCGGCCAGAACGCTGATAATGCGCGCCAGGCGTCAGGAATCGCCAAAAGTGCGGCAGACACAGCGCATAAAGGTGGCGAGCAGACGTCCCGGGTCGCCAGCACCATGCATGAGATTTCTGCCAGCTCGCAGAAAATCGGCGACATTATTGGCGTGATTGACAGCATTGCCTTCCAGACCAATATCCTGGCGTTGAATGCCGCGGTAGAGGCTGCCAGGGCGGGGGAGCAAGGGCGTGGTTTTGCCGTCGTCGCTGGTGAGGTGCGCAATCTGGCAAGCCGTAGCGCACAGGCGGCGAAAGAAATTAAGGGACTGATTGAGGAATCTGTCACCCGGGTGCATCAGGGCTCGCAGCTGGTGGATATGGCGTCGCGCACTATGACGGAAATTGTCAGTTCGGTGACCCGGGTTAACGACATCATGGGCGAGATTGCCTCGGCATCCGATGAACAGCGCAGAGGCATTGAGCAGGTGGCGCAGGCCGTCAGCCAGATGGACTCCGTGACGCAGCAAAACGCCGGTCTGGTAGAAGAAGCCGCATCCGCCGCCGGACAACTTGCGACGCAGGCCGATCATCTTTCTGCTTGTGTCGCATTTTTTAAACTTGAAGAGCAAACCGTAGCAAAACAAGAGTTGGCGCAGCCTCAGGTTGCGCCCGTTGTATCCTGAATGTGATTGAGAAGGCGCTATGACATCATCTCTGCCCTCCGGGCAAACGTCATTATTGTTACAGATGACACAGCGCCTCGCGCTGTCTGACGCGCATTTTCGTCGGATATGTCAATTAATCTACCAGCGTGCGGGGATCGTACTGGCCGACCATAAGCGGGACATGGTTTATAACCGCCTGGTTCGTCGACTGCGTACCCTGGGGCTGGATGACTTTGGTCGCTATCTCAGCATGCTGGAAGCTAACCAGAACAGTGCTGAGTGGCAGGCTTTTATTAACTCCCTGACTACCAACCTGACCGCGTTTTTTCGCGAAGGGCATCATTTTCCGGTGCTGTCAGATCACGCTCGTCGGCGCAGCGGTGAATACCGCGTCTGGAGCGCGGCGGCGTCAACCGGAGAAGAACCCTACAGCATTGCGATTACGCTTGCCGATACCTTAGGTATGGCACCGGGCCGCTGGCGCGTTTTTGCCAGCGACATTGATACCGAAGTGCTGGAAAAGGCCAGAAACGGCATTTACCGCCTCGATGAGCTAAAGACGCTGTCACCCCAGCAGTTGCAGCGTTATTTCATGCGCGGCACCGGGCCGCATGAAGGACTGGTACGCGTTAGGCAGGAACTGGCAGGTCATGTTGAATTTTCCAGCGTGAACTTACTGGATAAGCAGTACAACGTGCCTGGCCCTTTTGATGCCATATTTTGTCGTAACGTGATGATCTATTTCGATAAAACGACACAACAGGACATTTTGCACCGTTTTGTTCCACTTCTTAAACCTGACGGGCTGCTGTTTGCAGGTCATTCAGAAAACTTTAGCAACCTTGTGCGCGAGTTTAGCCTGCGTGGACAGACCGTGTATGCGCATGCGCCAGGTAAGGATAAAGCATGAGTAAAATCAGGGTGTTGTCGGTAGATGATTCTGCATTGATGCGTCAAATCATGACCGAAATTATTAACAGCCACAGTGATATGGAAATGGTGGCGACGGCGCCGGATCCGTTGGTCGCCCGGGATTTAATCAAAAAATACAATCCCGACGTCCTGACGCTGGACGTGGAAATGCCGCGCATGGACGGCCTCGACTTCCTGGAGAAGTTGATGCGCCTGCGTCCAATGCCTGTGGTGATGGTTTCTTCACTGACCGGCAAAGGTTCAGAGGTCACGCTGCGGGCGCTGGAGCTGGGTGCGATTGATTTTGTCACCAAACCGCAACTGGGGATCCGCGAAGGGATGCTGGCGTATAGCGAGATGATTGCTGAAAAGATCCGCACCGCATCGCGCGCAAAACTGGCGGCCCATAAGCCCATGGCGGCACCGACGACCTTGAAAGCAGGGCCGTTACTCAGTTCGGAAAAGCTGCTGGTGATTGGGGCGTCAACCGGAGGAACAGAGGCAATTCGCCATGTACTCCAGCCATTGCCGCTTTCAAGTCCCGGTATTCTTATTACCCAGCATATGCCGCCAGGGTTTACCCGTTCGTTCGCCGAACGTCTGAACAAACTGTGCCAGATAACCGTGAAAGAGGCAGAAGACGGAGAGCGCGTACTCCCGGGGCATGCGTATATCGCGCCGGGCGACAAGCATATGGAACTGGCGCGCAGTGGCGCGAACTATCAAATCAAAATTCATGACGGTCCGCCGGTTAATCGGCATCGGCCCTCAGTGGATGTGCTGTTCCATTCGGTGGCGAAACATGCGGGGCGCAATGCCGTCGGGGTGATCCTGACCGGTATGGGCAACGATGGCGCAGCCGGAATGTTAGCGATGAATCAGGCGGGAGCCTGGACCATTGCGCAAAACGAAGCAAGTTGTGTGGTGTTCGGCATGCCGCGCGAGGCCATCAATATGGGTGGCGTAAGCGAAGTGGTCGATCTTAGCCAGGTGAGCCAGCAAATGCTGGTGAAAATTAGTGCCGGACAGGCAATACGTATTTGAATCAGGAGTTTATTTTTATGGCGGATAAAGAGCTTAAGTTTTTGGTTGTGGATGACTTTTCCACCATGCGTCGCATCGTGCGTAACCTGCTTAAAGAGCTGGGATTCAACAATGTTGAAGAGGCTGAAGACGGCGTGGATGCGCTGAACAAGCTGCAGGCTGGGGGATTCGGTTTTGTTATTTCTGACTGGAACATGCCGAACATGGATGGACTGGAACTGCTGAAAACCATCCGTGCCGATGGCGGGATGGCTTCTCTGCCGGTGCTGATGGTCACGGCAGAAGCGAAAAAAGAGAACATCATTGCGGCAGCACAGGCAGGTGCCAGTGGCTATGTCGTGAAACCGTTCACGGCGGCGACGCTGGAAGAAAAACTGAATAAAATCTTTGAGAAACTGGGCATGTGAGGGTGTGATGATGATGCAACCACAAATTAAACCTGCTGACGAACACTCTGCAGGGGACATCATCGCGCGCATCGGCAGTTTGACCCGAATGCTGCGCGACAGCCTGCGTGAACTGGGGCTGGATCAGGCCATTGCCGAAGCGGCAGAAGCGATTCCTGATGCCCGCGATCGTCTCGATTATGTTGTACAGATGACCGCGCAGGCGGCGGAGCGTGCGCTAAACAGCGTAGAAGCTTCGCAGCCGCATCAGGACGCGATGGAAAAAGGGGCCAAAGACCTGACTAAACGCTGGGATGAATGGTTCGAAAATCCGATCGAACTCTCCGACGCACGTGAACTGGTCACCGATACCCGTCAGTTCCTTGGTGATGTACCTGGACATACCAGCTTTACCAATGCCCAACTGCTGGACATCATGATGGCGCAGGATTTCCAGGATCTCACCGGACAGGTCATCAAGCGCATGATGGATGTTATCCAGGAAATTGAACGTCAGCTGCTGATGGTTCTGTTGGAAAACATTCCGGAACAGGGCGCTCGTCCAAAACGTGAAAACGAAAGCTTGCTTAACGGCCCGCAGGTTGACGCCTCGAAAGCCGGTGTAGTGGCAAGTCAGGATCAGGTTGACGACCTGCTGGATAGCCTCGGGTTCTGATGCGTATTTGCCGGATGTGAGGCGTGGGCCTCTCATCCGGCTTACGCGCAATTCTGCTTAAAGCCATAAATCCCGTCTTTTTTACCGCTTACTCTTCCCATTGCTGGATAGCTGTTCTGGCATCATTCTCGCCTATATCTCTATCCAGGGTCTGATGCGTGGCAGAAGAAAGCGACGACGACAAAACAGAAGCCCCCACACCCCACCGACTTGAAAAAGCGCGGGAAGAAGGGCAGATCCCCCGATCCAAAGAGCTAACCTCACTGCTTATTTTGCTGGTGGGTGTGTGCATTATCTGGATTGGTGGGGAGTCGCTTGCCCGTAGGCTGGCTGGCATGCTGTCGGCCGGATTACGTTTTGACCACAGTATGGTCAACGACCCGAATCTGATCCTCAGCCAAATCATCCTGCTGATTAAAGACGCGATGATTGCGCTGTTGCCGTTGATTACCGGCGTCGTTCTGGTGGCTTTAATTTCCCCGGTGATGCTTGGCGGCTTGATTTTCAGCGGTAAATCCCTGCAACCCAAATTCTCTAAGCTGAATCCGCTGCCGGGCATTAAGCGCATGTTTTCCGCGCAAACCGGCGCAGAACTGCTCAAAGCGATACTGAAGTCCACGTTAGTGGGAGGCGTGGCCGGATTTTATCTCTGGCATAACTGGCCAGCGATGATGCGTCTGATGGCGGAGTCACCGATTACGGCGATGGGCAATGCCCTGGATTTAGTCGGTATGTGTGCACTACTGGTGGTGCTTGGCGTTATTCCGATGGTGGGGTTCGACGTCTTTTTCCAGATCTATAGCCATGTGAAAAAGCTGCGTATGTCGCGTCAGGATATCCGCGATGAATTTAAGCAAAGCGAAGGTGACCCGCACGTTAAGGGCAAAATTCGTCAAATGCAGCGCGCGGCCGCTCAGCGTCGCATGATGGCGGATGTGCCGAAAGCAGACGTTATTGTCACTAACCCTACGCACTACTCAGTGGCGTTGAAGTATGACGAGAACAAAATGAGCGCGCCGAAAGTTGTTGCGAAAGGGGCCGGGCTGGTTGCGCTGCGCATTCGTGAAATTGGCGCAGAGCACCGTGTCCCGACATTAGAAGCGCCGCCACTGGCGCGTGCGCTCTATCGCCATGCTGAAATTGGTCAGCAAATACCGGGGCAATTATACGCCGCCGTTGCCGAAGTACTGGCATGGGTATGGCAGCTAAAACGCTGGCGTCTGGCTGGCGGCAAACGTCCACCACAACCTGAAAACCTTCCGGTGCCAGAAGCACTGGATTTCATGAACGAGAAGAATACTGATGGCTAATCTGGTCGCGATGCTGCGTCTGCCCAGCAACCTGAAATCCACGCAATGGCAAATCCTTGCCGGACCGATCCTCATCCTGCTGATTTTGTCGATGATGGTGCTGCCGCTGCCGGCTTTCGTCCTCGATTTGCTGTTCACATTTAACATTGCGCTGTCGATCATGGTGCTGCTGGTGGCGATGTTCACCCAGCGTACACTGGAGTTTGCCGCATTCCCGACGATTTTGCTGTTTACCACATTATTACGTCTGGCGCTGAACGTCGCGTCTACCCGTATCATTTTAATGGAAGGACACACCGGCGCGGCGGCGGCGGGGAAGGTGGTTGAAGCCTTCGGCCACTTCCTGGTGGGCGGTAACTTCGCGATCGGCATCGTGGTCTTCGTGATTCTCGTCATCATTAACTTTATGGTAATCACCAAAGGTGCAGGGCGTATCGCTGAGGTTGGCGCGCGCTTCGTGCTGGATGGCATGCCCGGCAAGCAGATGGCGATTGATGCGGATTTGAATGCCGGTCTGATTGGCGAAGATGAAGCTAAAAAACGACGCTCGGAAGTGACCCAGGAAGCGGATTTTTACGGCTCAATGGACGGTGCGAGTAAATTCGTCCGTGGAGATGCTATCGCTGGTATTTTGATCATGGTAATCAACGTGGTCGGCGGTCTGTTAGTTGGGGTGTTGCAGCATGGTATGAGCATGGGCAGCGCTGCGGAAAGTTATACCCTGCTGACCATCGGTGACGGGCTGGTGGCACAAATTCCTGCGCTGGTTATCTCTACCGCGGCGGGTGTTATCGTGACCCGCGTGAGTACCGACCAGGACGTAGGCGAACAGATGGTGACCCAACTGTTCAGCAACCCCAGCGTCATGTTGCTCAGTGCGGCGGTACTTGGACTTTTGGGGCTGGTTCCGGGCATGCCGAACCTGGTGTTTCTGATGTTTACTGCCGCATTGTTGGCTCTGGCATGGTGGATGCGCGGTCGTGAGCGAAAAGCGCCAGATGAACCGCAGCCGGTGAAAATGCCGGAAAACAACTCCGTGGTGGAAGCCACGTGGAACGACGTGCAGTTGGAAGATTCGCTGGGCATGGAGGTAGGTTACCGCCTGATCCCAATGGTGGATTTTCAGCAGGATGGCGAGTTACTGGGGCGAATTCGCAGTATTCGTAAGAAATTTGCCCAGGATATGGGCTTCCTGCCGCCGGTGGTACACATTCGAGACAATATGGATCTGCAGCCAGCCCGCTATCGAATTTTGATGAAAGGGGTAGAAATTGGCAGCGGTGACGCCTATCCGGGACGCTGGCTGGCCATTAACCCGGGTACTGCCGCCGGGTCGCTGCCGGGTGAGAAAACGGTCGATCCGGCGTTCGGACTGGACGCTATCTGGATTGAAAGCGCATTGAAGGAACAGGCGCAGATTCAGGGCTTTACGGTGGTTGAAGCCAGTACTGTTGTCGCTACGCATCTAAACCACCTGATTGGGCAGTTCGCCGCTGAGCTGTTTGGCCGTCAGGAGGCGCAACAGCTACTGGATCGAGTGTCGCAGGAGATGCCAAAGCTGACGGAAGATCTGGTGCCGGGCGTTGTGACGCTCACCACGCTGCATAAAGTGCTGCAGAACTTGCTGGATGAGAAAGTACCGATTCGCGATATGCGCACCATTCTTGAAACGCTGGCGGAACATGCGCCGTTGCAAAACGATCCGCATGAGCTTACCGCGGTTGTCCGTGTTGCGTTAGGACGCGCCATCACTCAGCAGTGGTTCCCGGGTAATGAAGAGGTTCAGGTTATCGGTCTTGATACTCCGCTCGAGCGTTTGCTGCTGCAAGCGCTGCAGGGGGGCGGCGGCCTGGAGCCTGGGCTTGCAGACCGACTGCTGGCCCAGACTCAGGAAGCGCTGTCCCGGCAGGAAATGTTGGGCGCGCCGCCAGTCTTGCTGGTTAATCACGCGTTACGTCCGTTACTGGCGCGGTTTTTACGCCGCAGCATCCCGCAGTTGGTGGTGTTATCGAATATGGAGCTTTCCGATAACCGCCATATCCGCATGACGGCGACCATTGGAGGTAAATAATGCGTAATTTACTGTGGTTGTTGTTTTTTCCTCTGGTGGCGCAGGCCGCCGGAGAAGGGGCCTGGCAGGCAAGTGGCATGGGGATCACCTTAAATCACCGTGGCCAGTCAGCCTCGTCTGATCCTTTGGTTCCCAGCCAGCCGGTCTCAGGCTTGATGACGCTGGTGGCCTGGCGCTATGAGCTGAATGGCCCCACGCCCGCAGGTTTGCGGGTGCGTTTATGTTCTCAGTCCCGTTGTGTCGAGCTGGACGGGCAAAGTGGGACCACCAACGGGTTCAATAACGTTCCGGCCATTGAACCGATGCATTTTGTCTGGGAGGTCCCCGGCGGTGGTCGCCTGATCCCCGCGTTACGCATTCAGAGCAATCAGGTGATTGTGAACTACCGTTAACCCCCTCCGTCATTCAGACCAGCAGTTGAAACTGCTGGTTGTTTCAACATTACAGCCTCTCATTCAATTAAATAGAAACGTCGTTTTATAAAATAAGTGACGTACGTTGCCGGACTCTTTGTATTCTTGCCATTTCACGAATCCTTCTGGCAGAAATAGAAAGGTTTCACTTTCTGTTAGCTTTTACTGTGACCCTATAAGGATGCCCATTGTCAAAGCGAGGATTGCGGGGCCTCCCAAATAAAGCTGCTGCGCCGTAACAGGGGCAGGTCACAGCATTGAATCCGACATTGACAGAGGTTTAGTAAATGATTGTTTACCCGGTTAAACATAGCCCGTTATTGCGCCAGCCAGAACATTTTATTGCCAGGGATGAATTAAAAACGCTGATCAAAAAGGTGACGCATAACCTGGTCAATATTCATGACGAAACCGGTGAGTTCTTACTGCGTCTGGACGATGGACGCGTAATTGATACTAAAGGCTGGGCGGGATGGGAGTGGACACACGGCGTCGGCCTGTACGGGATGTATCAGTACTATCTGCAAACCGGCGATGAAACGATGCGCGATATCATCGATAGCTGGTTTGCCGATCGCTTTGCTGAAGGTGCAACCACTAAAAACGTGAACACCATGGCGCCATTTTTAACGTTGGCGTATCGCTATGAAGAGACGCGTAATCCAGCGTATCTGCCGTGGCTCGACTGCTGGGCTGAGTGGGCAATGCATGAGATGCCGCGTACCGAATTTGGTGGTATGCAACACATCACGCTGGCGGAAGAAAACCATCAACAGATGTGGGATGACACGCTGATGATGACGGTTTTACCGCTGGCGAAGATTGGCAAGCTACTCAATCGCCCGGACTACATCGAAGAGGCAACGTATCAGTTCCTGCTGCACGTGCAAAACCTGATGGATAAAGAAACGGGGCTGTGGTTCCACGGCTGGAGCTATGAAGGAAATCATAACTTTGCTAATGCCCGCTGGGCGCGTGGCAACAGTTGGTTAACTATCGTGATCCCGGACTTCCTCGAATTACTTGATTTACCGGAAAACAATGCTGTTCACCGCTATCTGGTACAGGTCCTGAACGCGCAAATCGCGGCGCTGGCGAAATGCCAGGATGAAAGTGGGTTGTGGCATACCTTGCTGGACGACCCGCAGTCGTATCTGGAAGCATCGGCAACTGCCGGATTTGCCTATGGGATCCTCAAAGCAGTACGTAAACGCTATGTTGGGCAAGAGTATGCGCCGGTAGCCGAAAAAGCCATTCGCGGCATTGTGCAGCATATTTCACCGGAAGGTGAACTGCTGCACACCTCGTTTGGTACCGGGATGGGACACAATCTCGATTTCTACCGCAACATCCCTCGGACCTCCATGCCTTACGGACAGGCGATGGCGATGCTGTGCCTTACCGAATACTTGCGAAAGTATTTTTGATATCGGTATTCGATGGCGATACCGCTATCGGACCTGATTGTTCAGTCGTCACTGTTTGTACCGTGTTGTCCTGCGGGGCAAACAGATGATCCATGATCTGACGCATAACCGGCGCGGCGGTGACACCATCGCTGCCGCCGTTTTCCAGAATTAACGCCACCGCGACCTTCTGGTTCTTATAGGGTGCAAATGCGGTATAGAATACGTGGTCGCGCAAGCGGACAGGGATCATCTTCGCATTGTAGGTCTGATTTTCTTTCAGGCTAAAGACCTGCGAGGTGCCGCTTTTTGCCGCAATGCCGTATGGCGCGGTGTGAAAGAACTTATAACCTGTACCATTTGGTTCATTCGCCATGCCGAACATCGCCTGACGCACCAGTCCCCAGTAGGGCGATGAGGCCGAGGCGATTTGTGATGGTGCTTCTGGAGCCTGATACGGCGTGATGGTTTTGCCGCTCTCTTCATCGAGCAGCAGGTGAGGGACGATAACCTTGCCGTTGTTAATCAGTGCGACCATGGCTTTTACCATCTGAATAGGTGTGGCAATCCAGTAGCCCTGACCGATGCCAACTGAAATAGTGTCACCCTGATACCAGGCTTTTTTGTGCACTTTTTGCTTCCATTCGCGGCTCGGAAGCAGGCCGTTATACTCCTCATCAAGATCGATGCCGGTCGGTTTACCATAACCAAACTGGCTGAGCATGCTGTTAATCCGGTCGATCCCCATCATATACGCCACCTGATAGAAGAACGTATCGGCAGACTCTTCTATCGCTTTGGTGACATCCAGCATACCGTGGCCCGTTTTTTTCCAGTCACGGTAATGTCGCTCGGTGCCGGGTAGCGTCCAGGTAGGGGCGCCGAAGAAACTGGTCTGCGGCGTGATCACACCGTTCAGTAATGCTGACATCGCCATATACGGTTTGACCGTTGAAGCGGGAGGGTACAATCCTTGCGTGACGCGGTTGATTAATGGCAGGTCTTTATCCTGGAGTAGCTTGTTATAGTCCTGATAGCTGATGCCTTTGACAAACGGATTATGGTCATAGCTGGGGTTTGAGACCATCGCCAGGACGGAACCGTCGTGTGGATCTTCAACCAAAACGGCGGCACGCTGGCCAGCCAATAGGCTCTCAATGTATTGCTGTAAATGTAAATCCAGCGTCAGATGGATATCTTTTCCGGCAACGGGCGGCACATCTTTGATCAGGCGTACGATGCGTCCGTGGTTATCTACTTCCACCTCCTGATAACCGGTTTTTCCATGCAGTTCGTTTTCGTAATAGCGCTCAATACCTTGCTTACCGATGTTGTGATCGGCGGCGTAGTTCTCCGCCATACCCTTTTGATCCAGTGCTTTCAGGTCGTTGTCATTGATTTTTGAAACATAACCCAGGACATGCGCCAGCGCCGCGCCATAGGGATACTGGCGGTCTTCGTAACTATTGATGTTGACGCCGCTAAAATGAAACTGGTTTACCGAAAAACGGGCGATTTCGACATCGGTTAGCGCATTTTTTAGCACCACAGGACGATAGCGGCTGCTGGCTTTCAGCTCATGGCGAAACTGGTCTATGTCATCAGGTGTGAGGTCAACGATCGGCGTGAGCTGCTGGAGTAACGCATTCATATCGCTGATTTTATACGGCGTAACGGAAATATCGTACCAGGTAACGTTGCGCACCAGCGGGATGCCGTTGCGATCGTAAATCATGCCACGCGTTGGGGCGACGGGCAGCATTTTGATGTCGTTTGCATTCGACCGGGTGGTGTAATACTGGTGCTGGCAGATTTGTAAGTTATACAGATTGTAAATCAGGATGCCAAAACAGATGACTACCAGGCCAAAGGCCACCAATACACGCCGCTGGAAGAGCTTTTCTTCCGCCTCAAAATCTCTGAATGTCATTGACCCGTACCCGATTAATTCGCCGCCTAATGATACGGAGGCTTAGACGGGATGACAGGCAAAAGATGTTCCATATCTCTAGGGAAATGTGTCATTCCTTGTGGGTTGTTACAAATTACAGTGAACGTAGCCGTTTCTCGTCGGCCTGAGTGTGCTGCCTACGAGGGCGGTCATTCGGGGAAATAAAAAAGCCCGCGACATAGTGCGGGCTTTCACATTATTTGAGGTGATTACATACGTTCTACGGTTTCGATACCCAGAGTATCCAGACCCAGCTTCAGGGTTTTCGCCGTCAGCTGTGCCAGCTTCAGTCGGCTGTTACGGATCTCTTCGTTTTCAGCGCTGAGAATAGGGCAGTGCTCGTAGAAGCCGGAGAACAGACCAGCAACGTCGTACAAGTAAGCACACATCACGTGTGGCGTACCTTCACGCGCAACGACGGTCAACGTTTCTTCAAACTGCAACAGACGCGCCGCCAGTTGAGCCTCGCGATCTTCGCTGATAACGACCTGCGCATTTGCCAGCGCGCTTTCGTCGATATCTGCTTTACGGAACACGGACAGTACGCGGGTATAAGCGTACTGCATATATGGCGCGGTGTTACCTTCGAACGCCAGCATGTTGTCCCAGTCGAAGATGTAGTCGGTGGTACGGTTTTTGGACAGATCCGCATATTTCACTGCGCCGATACCGACCGCATTTGCCAGTTTTTCCAGTTCGTCGGCAGGCATGTCCGGGTTCTTCTCCGCGACCAGACGACGTGCGCGCTCCAGCGCTTCATCCAGCAGATCGGCCAGTTTAACCGTGCCGCCCGCGCGGGTTTTGAACGGTTTACCATCTTTGCCCAGCATCATACCGAACATGTGGTGTTCCAGCGGCACTGAATCCGGCACATAACCGGCTTTACGTACGATGGTCCAGGCCTGCATTAAGTGCTGATGCTGGCGGGAGTCGATGTAATAAAGTACGCGATCGGCATGCAGGGTTTCGTAACGATACTTGGCGCAGGCGATGTCGGTTGTGGTGTAGAGATAGCCGCCATCTTTCTTCTGAATGATAACGCCCATCGGTTCGCCTTCCTTGTTCTTATACTCATCAAGGAATACGACGGTAGCGCCTTCGCTTTCAACAGCCAGCCCTTTCGCCTTCAGATCGGCGACGATGCCAGGCAGCATCGGGTTGTACAGGCTCTCGCCCATGACGTCGTCACGGGTCAGGGTAACGTTGAGGCGATCGTAGGTTAACTGGTTCTGCGACATGGTAATGTCGACCAGTTTGCGCCACATCTCGCGGAAGTATTCGTCACCGCCTTGCAGTTTCACAACATAACTACGGGCGCGTTCCGCGAAGGCTTCATCTTCGTCGTAATGTTTTTTCGCATCACGGTAGAAACCTTCCAGGTCAGCCAGCGCCATCTCTCCGGCATTTTCCTGCTGCTGTTTTTCCAGCCATGCGATGAGCATACCGAACTGAGTACCCCAGTCGCCGACGTGGTTAGCGCGAATAACGTTGTGACCGAGGAACTCCAGCGTACGCACCGCCGCGTCACCGATGATGGTGGAACGCAGGTGACCAACGTGCATCTCTTTCGCTACGTTAGGCGCGGAGTAGTCAACCACGACGGTTTGTTTAGCCGGTTGAGTTACGCCCAGACGATCGGAAGCCAGCGCCTGCTGAACGTGCAGCGCCAGAAATGCCGGATCGAGAAAAATATTGATAAAGCCCGGGCCTGCAATTTCAACTTTGCTGGCAATCCCGTTGAGATCCAGATGAGTCAGCACCTGCTCAGCCAGTTGTCGCGGCGCCATACCCAGTTTTTTAGCGACAGCCATCATGCCGTTAGCTTGATAGTCGCCGAACTGTACTTTTGCTGACTGACGAACCTGCGGTTCGCAATCTGCAGGTGCGCCTGCAGCAATCATGGCCTGACTGACTTTTTCTGAGAGAAGAGCCTGAATATTCACCGGAATACCTTACATTTATGAAGCGGCCTAAAATTCACCGCACCAGTTTAAGAATTAAGGGCGGGAGTATACTGCAAATGCCCGTTGCCGTCAGCATTGTGTGTACCGCCAGTAGCCTGAAATATAAACAATGCAATGGCGTAAATTTATTCATGATGTGTTCGGAGAAAACAGCGGTTGGATGGCGCAGCGCAACAGAGTAAATTAGCGACTTTGAACATGGATATGAGCTTTTAATATGGCGAACTGGCAAACCGTTGCAGAACTACAGGATATTTCTGCAGATTTACCGCATTTCACGCAGGCATTAACGGAACTTTCTACCCGTCTTGGGCTGGATATCACAGGCCTGGAAGCCGATCACATTTCCTTGCGTTGCCATCAAAATACCACCGCAGAACGCTGGCGTCGTGGGTTTGAACAGTGCGGTGAATTGTTGTCAGAAAACATCATTAACGGCAGACCTATTTGTCTTTTTAAACTGCATGAGCCGGTTTGTGTGCAACATTGGCAATTTTCCATCGTCGAACTGCCGTGGCCGGGCGAAAAACGCTACCCTCATGAAGGCTGGGAACATATTGAAATTGTTCTGCCGGGAGAGGCGGAAACGCTGAATGCGCGAGCGCTGGCGCTGCTTTCCGATCACGGTCTGAGTCAACCGGGCATTTTTGTGAAAACCAGCTCGCCAAAAGGAGAGCGTGAGCGTTTACCGAATCCGACGCTGGCGGTTAGCGATGGTAGCGTGACGATAAAATTCCATCCGTGGTCGATTGAAACCATTGTGGCAAGCGAACGTCAGGAGTGAGCATGGCTATACTGGAAATCTGCTGTTACAGCATGGAGTGCGCGCGCACGGCGCAGCAAAACGGCGCGGATCGTATTGAACTATGCTCGGCACCCAAAGAAGGGGGCTTAACGCCGTCACTGGGCGTCTTGCGTTCCGTTCGCCAGCACATTTCGATTCCCGTCAATCCCATTATTCGCCCACGTGGAGGCGACTTTTGCTACACCGAAGGTGAATTTGCTGCAATGCTGGATGATATTGCGATGGTCAGGGAACTGGGATTCTCAGGGCTGGTGACCGGCATTTTAGATGTGGATGGCAATGTCGATATGCCGCGCATGGAGAAAATAATGATTGCCGCCGGTTCGCTGCAAGTCACTTTTCATCGGGCCTTTGATATGTGTGCTAACCCACTCAATGCGCTTAAAAAATTAGCTGATTTGGGCATTGCCAGAGTACTCACTTCAGGGCAAAAATCAGATGCGGCGCAAGGTTTAACAAAAATAATGGAACTTATTGCGCAGCCTGGTGCTCCAATCATTATGGCCGGAGCGGGGGTTCGCGCCTCGAATTTGTCCCTGTTCCTTGATGCTGGAGTGCAGGAAGTCCACAGTTCTGCCGGAGTATGGCTGGCTTCACCAATGCGTTATCGCAATTCGGGGTTGTCGATGTCTTCGGATGCGCAGGCGGATGAGTATTCGCGCTATGCGGTAGACGGGACGGCGGTTGCTCAAATGAAAGCAATCATTGCACACCATCAGGCCAGCTGATTTTTACCGTTGCATCATGTCGCCCAATATGATGCTTGCTCGTACCAGGCCCCTGCAATTTCAACAGGGGCCTTTTTTTCTCCTTCATATTTCAAGCCGCAGCAGCGTTGGCTGCCTCGCGCACCCCGGTCACGTAGTTATCTACGCTCCCGGGGATTTGCTGCGTTGCCGCCTTGCTGCAACTTGAACTATTTTGGAGAAACGGCGCTATACGTAACGGTCATTCGGCAATCTATTACGGCTTACGCGCAATCAATACCGCACGTAATGGGGCGGGGTAGCCTTCCACCGTTTTGCTGTGGTCGTTAGGGTCGAGGAAGTCGGCCAGCGACTCGGTTACCATCCACTCGGTGCGGCGTTGCTCTTCGGTGGTGGTGACGCAGACATCGGCGATGCGCACATCAACAAAACCGCATTTTTCCAGCCAGTTTTTTAGCGCCAACGCAGATGGAATAAAGTAGACGTTACGCATCTGCGCGTAACGATCGCCCGGCACCAGTACGGTATTTTCATCACCTTCGACGACCAGCGTTTCCAGCACCAGTTCGCCATCTTTAACCAACTGATCCTTTAATTGCCACAGATGTTCCAGCGGCGATCGGCGGTGATAAAGCACGCCCATGGAGAACACAGTGTCAAAGGCGTTTAGCGCTGGAAGTTGCTCAATACCCAGCGGCAGCAGGTGAGCACGCTGGTCATTGCCCAGCAGTTTACGTACCGCCTCAAACTGGCACAGAAACAGTTGCGTAGGATCGATCCCAACCGCCAGATGCGCTCCAGCGCCAATCATGCGCCACATGTGATAGCCACTGCCACAGCCGACATCAAGAATGGTACGGCCGGTGAGATCAGACAAGTGCGGCAGAACGCGATCCCACTTCCAGTCGGAACGCCATTCGGTATCGATGTTGACGCCGTACAGCGAGTACGGTCCTTTACGCCATGGCATCAGGTTACGCATCAGGGTGTCGATGCGTTTAAGCTGGCCTTCGCTGAGCGGTTCTTTACTTTCTGCGGTAACGCTGTGTAGTAAGTCCAGACGATGCGGCGTCAGCTCGGGCAGAAACTCGACGGCGTTTGACCATTGCTTAAAAAGACCGTGCTGATCGCGCTGCCAGGCAGCGATTTGCGCCGGAAGCGTTTCCAGCCAATGGGACAGATGATTTTTGGCAATCAACTGATAAAAGTTACCAAAATCGATCATGCGCTAACCTCAGCTTTCAACGCCACCAGAGAGCCAAAGTTGAAGCACTGGAACCACAATTCGCTGTGCTCAAAGCCGGCCTGATGCAGTCGCGCTTTGTGCGTTTCTACCGAGTCGGTCAGCATCACGTTTTCCAGCATGCTGCGTTTCTGACTAATTTCCAGTTCGCTGTAGCCATTGGCCCGTTTGAAGTCGTGGTGCATGTTGAACAGCAGCTCGCCAACGTTAGCGTCTTCGAAACTGAATTTTTCAGACAGCACCAGCGCGCCGCCGGGATTCAACCCTTGATAAATCTTATCCAACAATGCCTGGCGCTCAGGTGGGTCAAGGAATTGCAGGGTAAAATTCAGCACCACCATCGAGGCGTTTTCGATAGTAATGTTGCGAATATCGCCTTCGACTACCTCAACCGGGGTCGGTGCCTTATAGGCGTCAATATGACGACGGCAGCGCTCAACCATCGCCGGGGAGTTATCGACGGCAATAATTTTGCAATTCTCGTGATGAATATTGCGACGCACCGAGAGCGTCGCCGCGCCCAGAGAACAGCCCAGATCGTAGACCTGCGTGTTGGGTTGTACGAAACGTTCGGCCAGCATGCCAATCATAGAAATGATATTGGAATAGCCAGGAACGGAACGCTGGATCATATCCGGGAAGACTTCAGCTACCCGTTCATCAAAGGTCCAGTCACCCAGACTGGCGATAGGCGCAGAAAAAAGCGTGTCGCGGTGAGACATAACGTAAAAATCCGGGAAAAATAAAGTGGCGTATTGTGCGCTAATGCAGGGAGAAAACCAACTCCCAGGGCATATACCAAAGATTCGCCAGCACCATTAGCAACAGCGAACACCAGGTTGCGCTCATGCCTGAACGGCGCCAGCGGAAGAGCCGGTGGTGGAATCCGTAATAATGCATCAGTCGTCCGGCAATCAACATCAGCCCGCAAATATGCACCATCCACGTCTCTGCGCCGTTCATTTCCATAAATAACAGCAGCACTAACGCGACGGGAATATATTCCACCGCATTACCGTGAATGCGGATAGCGCTTTGCAGTTCGCTAAAACCTCCATCGCCATAGGCAACGCGATATTGCATGCGCAGGCGAACGACGTCAAAGGAGAACTTTATTAACAATAACGCACCCAATACGGCATAAAGCGCGCTTACCATACAAACTCCCTTTTAAAATGGCTGCTGGCACTGACTATGATAGGTGGCAATTTCAGAAAAGAGAAGATTGCTGTGGAATAGAGGGTGCTGATCCGATCTCTGGCAGGGCGCTGCGTAAATCTGCCCATAGCGTATCAACAAGCTCCGGGGCCTGCGCGATGTCCGGCGTATGCAAAAACAGATACGGAGTCGTGGTGCGTTGCCATAGCGATAGCTTGGTCAGCCAGACGGCAAAAAGCTCGCTGTTTTGTGCCATATTATCGCTACCGATAAAGCGTACCATCGGATGGTTTGCCGTCACCACCGCATGCACCGGAACCTTCGGTTTCTTGCGCTGGGCGTCACGTATTGCTTCAGTATGCGGGATTGCGGCATGCACCGGGCGGCTGTCCAGAATCACCCGGTTTACTCCGCGCTCGTGTAAACCGCGATTAAATAGCTGCTCGGCTTCGCCTTTGGCAAAGAAGTCTGGATGGCGAACTTCCACACCGTAGGTAAAGGAATTCGGGAGCACATCGAGAAACTGCCACAGGGCAGGCAGATCGCGTGGGCCAAAAGTCGCAGGTAATTGCAGCCAGTATTGTCCAATGCGCGATTCCAGCGGCGACATGCGCGTAAAAAATTCCTGTACGAGGTCATCACAATTACGCAGCGCAGCCTGATGCGAAATGGTCGCCGGAAACTTAAAACAAAATCGAAACGCATCGGTGGTCTGTGCCTGCCAGCGGGCAACAATATCAGCTTTAGGCAGCGCATACAGCGTGGTATTGCCCTCCACGCAGTTAAAATGGCGGGCATACTCTTCAAGGCTGGTGATCCCCAGACGCACCCATTTTGGATGCGACCACTGAGGTAATCCGATATAAATCATAGCGCTTGCAGAATCTCCTCCACGCTGCGAACGCGCGCAATGCGCGGGAAAATGTGGGTCATGCTGCCCTGGTGTTGCTCAGCACTGGCGGCGCTACAGGCATCCTCTGCAATGATAAGACTGAAACCCAGCTCCCACGCATTTCGCGCCGTCGACTCAACGCCAATGTTCGTCGAGATCCCGCACAAGACGATGGTATCAATACCCCGGCGACGCAGCTGCAATTCCAGATCGGTACCATAGAAGGCTCCCCACTGGCGTTTAGTCACTTCGATATCGCTGGCGCATTTCCCCAAAGCAGCCGGGTAATGCCACCAATTTTCAGGTAACGCTTTTGCCGGAGTCTGAGCATCTACGGGTTGTTTCAGCGCTTCGGCGTAATCGTCAGACCAGCCGACGCGCACCATTACCACCGGGGAACCGTGGGCACGGAATTTTTCCGCCAATTGCGCGGCGCGGGTAACCACATCATGTGCCGTATGAGGGCCGCCAGCGAAAGGCAGGATCCCTTCCTGTAAATCAATTACGACAAGGGCGGTTGTTTTAGCGTTCAATTCCAGCATGGTCACTCCAGTAATAAAAGAATTCCGTTACACCTTAATCGCGAATCAGTGTGAAAGGGGCGACAATTTTTGTTATTTTTTGTGAGATTACGCAATGCCCGTCCAGGAAACAGGCGTACAGTCAGTACCGGACTGAGAGTCTATCCCAGTAGGCTCTTATCGTGCGGCAGAATTTCCAGTATAATAGCCGCCTTTTTTCATTAAGTTGTGACATTCAGCTAAAGCTGCGACTTCGTCATCTGCGAGACAGGTGACAATCCGCCTGCGGCAAAGTTAAGGGATATCTCATGCGTACAGAATATTGCGGACAGCTACGTCTGTCCCACGAGGGGCAGCAGGTGACTCTGTGTGGTTGGGTCAACCGTCGTCGTGATCTTGGTAGCCTGATCTTTATCGATATGCGCGACCGCGAAGGTATCGTGCAGGTATTTTTCGATCCGGACCGTGCGGACGCGTTAAAGCTGGCCTCCGAACTGCGTAATGAGTTCTGTATCCAGGTTACGGGCACCGTGCGTGCGCGTGACGCGAAAAACGTCAACGCCGATATGGCGACGGGCGAAATTGAAGTACTGGCCTCCGATCTGACCATCATCAACCGTTCAGACTCGCTGCCGTTGGACTCTAACCACGTCAACACCGAAGAAGCGCGACTGAAGTATCGCTATTTAGATCTGCGTCGCCCTGAAATGGCGCAGCGCCTGAAAACGCGTGCCAAAATCACCAGTCTGGTGCGTCGTTTTATGGACGACCACGGCTTCCTCGACATCGAAACACCGATGCTGACCAAAGCGACGCCGGAAGGCGCGCGCGATTACCTGGTACCTTCTCGCGTACATAAAGGTAAATTCTACGCGCTGCCGCAATCACCTCAGTTGTTTAAACAGCTGCTGATGATGTCTGGCTTTGACCGCTACTATCAGATCGTAAAATGCTTCCGTGATGAAGACTTACGTGCTGACCGTCAGCCTGAATTTACCCAGATCGACGTTGAGACTTCCTTCATGACCGCACCGCAGGTGCGTGAAGTGATGGAAGCGCTGGTGCGTAACCTGTGGCTGGAAGTGAAAGGTGTGGATCTGGGTGATTTCCCGATCATGACCTTTGCCGAAGCTGAGCGTCGTTACGGTTCCGATAAACCAGACCTGCGTAACCCGATGGAGCTGGTTGACGTCGCCGATCTGGTGAAAGACGTTGAGTTCGCAGTGTTCTCTGGTCCGGCAAACGATGCGAAAGGCCGCGTAGCTGCTCTGCGTGTACCGGGCGGTGCTGCACTGAGCCGTAAGCAGATCGACGATTACGGTAACTTTATCAAGATTTACGGCGCGAAAGGCCTGGCTTACATCAAAGTCACCGAACGTGCGAAAGGTCTGGAAGGTATTACCAGCCCAGTTGCTAAGTTCCTGAACGCAGAAATTGTGGAAGCGATTCTGGCACGTACCGGTGCACAAGACGGCGACATGATTTTCTTCGGTGCCGACAACAAGAAAGTAGTTGCCGACGCGATGGGCGCGCTGCGTCTGAAACTGGGTAAAGACCTGAACATCACCGACGAAGCCAAATGGGCACCGCTGTGGGTTATCGACTTCCCAATGTTCGAAGACGATGGTGAAGGCGGGCTGACCGCAATGCACCACCCGTTCACCGCGCCGAAAGATATGACGGCCGCTGAGCTGAAAGCTGCGCCGGAAGACGCGGTTGCCAACGCGTACGATATGGTCATCAACGGCTACGAAGTAGGCGGCGGTTCCGTGCGTATTCACAACGGCGACATGCAGCAAACCGTATTCGGTATTCTGGGCATTAATGAGCAAGAACAGCGTGAGAAATTCGGCTTCCTGCTGGATGCGCTAAAATATGGTACACCGCCGCATGCGGGCCTGGCGTTTGGTCTGGACCGTCTGACTATGCTGTTGACCGGTACTGACAACATTCGTGACGTTATTGCTTTCCCGAAAACCACGGCTGCAGCGTGTCTGATGACTGAAGCGCCAAGCTTTGCCAACGCAGCTGCGCTGGCGGAACTGAGCATTCAGGTTGTTAAGAAGGCCGAGAATAACTGATATGACATATAAACAGCCTGTCTCGGTGTTAGTCGTGATTTATGCAAAGGACACCGGGAGAGTGCTGATGTTACAGCGACGCGACGATCCTGATTTCTGGCAGTCGGTCACCGGCAGCCTTGAAGAAGGTGAAACCGCGTCGCAAGCCGCTATGCGCGAAGTAAAGGAAGAGGTCGCCATTGATGTTGCATCTGAGCAACTGACCTTAATTGACTGTCAGCGCACGGTGGAGTTTGAGATTTTTAGCCATTTACGTCATCGCTATGCACCGGGAATTGAACGTAATACTGAATCCTGGTTTTGCCTGGCACTTCCCTCAGAACGAGAGATCGTGTTCACCGAACATCTTACCTATCGTTGGGTTAATGCGGTTGAAGCCGCCCAATTAACCAAGTCGTGGAGTAACCGGCAGGCGATTGAAGAGTTTGTAATTAACGTCGCCTGAAAAGGCGCGCTTTTTGGAGATATTATTTATGGCAGGTCATAGTAAATGGGCCAACACCAGACACCGTAAAGCAGCGCAGGATGCTAAACGCGGTAAAATTTTCACCAAAATAATTCGTGAGCTGGTGACGGCGGCTAAACTGGGCGGCGGCGATCCGGATGCTAACCCGCGTCTGCGTGCAGCGGTTGATAAAGCGCTGGCTAACAACATGACCCGTGACACTCTGAACCGTGCAATCGCTCGCGGTGTGGGTGGTGATGAAGATTCCAACATGGAAACCATCATCTATGAAGGTTACGGTCCTGGCGGTACAGCCGTTATGATTGAATGTCTGTCTGACAACCGTAACCGTACCGTTGCGGAAGTGCGTCACGCGTTCACGAAAACGGGTGGTAACCTCGGTACCGACGGTTCCGTGGCTTATCTGTTCAGCAAAAAAGGCGTGATCTCCTTTGAACAGGGCGACGAAGACGCCATCATGGAAGCGGCGCTGGAAGCAGGTGCTGAAGACGTTGTGACCTTCGACGACGGCGCAATTGACGTTTACACCGCGTGGGAAGAGATGGGCAAAGTGCGTGACGCGCTGGAAGCGGCTGGTCTGAAAGCGGACGCAGCTGAAGTGTCTATGATCCCATCCACCAAAGCGGATATGGATGCAGAAACAGCGCCGAAGCTGATGCGTCTGATCGATATGCTGGAAGACTGCGACGACGTGCAGGAAGTTTACCACAACGGTGAAATCTCCGATGAGGTTGCTGCCACCTTAGAATGATGTGGTTAAGCCATAAAATAACAGGAGATGCGTGATGTCTATTATTCTCGGCATTGACCCGGGGTCTCGCATCACCGGTTATGGCGTTATTCGTCAGGTCGGCAGGCAGTTGACCTATCTCGGCAGCGGCTGCATTCGCACCAAAGTCGACGATCTCCCGTCACGTCTGAAATTGATTTACGCGGGCGTGACGGAAATAATCACCCAGTTCCAGCCGGACTATTTTGCCATTGAGCAGGTTTTTATGGCGAAGAACGCCGACTCGGCGCTAAAGCTGGGACAGGCTCGCGGCGTGGCAATCGTTGCGGCGACCAATCAGGATCTACCGGTCTTTGAATACGCGGCCCGCCAGGTAAAACAGACCGTGGTGGGGATCGGTAGCGCGGAAAAAAGCCAGGTCCAACATATGGTACGCACGCTGCTAAAACTCCCGGCGAATCCGCAAGCAGATGCCGCGGATGCACTGGCGATTGCCATTACCCACTGCCATGTCAGTCAGAACGCCATGCAAATGAGCGAGTCGAGGCTGAATTTGGCGCGAGGTCGATTACGTTAGTGACAAATGAGGCTGGATATCTATCCAGCCTTTTTTTATGATAGCGCATTACCTTTTAGCCCTTAACGCAGGAGCGTCACGTGATAGGCAGACTCAGAGGCATCATTATTGAAAAACAACCCCCGCTGGTCCTTCTGGAAACGGGCGGGGTAGGCTATGAAGTGCATATGCCGATGACCTGTTTCTACGAGTTGCCTGAAGCCGGGCAAGAAGCGATTATTTTCACCCATTTTGTGGTGCGAGAAGATGCTCAGCTATTGTATGGCTTTAACAACAAGCAAGAGCGCACGCTGTTTAAAGAGTTAATCAAAACCAATGGCGTGGGGCCGAAGCTGGCGCTGGCGATCCTCTCCGGTATGTCTGCTCAGCAGTTCGTTAATGCCGTGGAGCGCGAAGAGCTGGGCGCGCTGGTGAAATTACCGGGTATTGGTAAGAAAACCGCAGAACGCCTGATTGTAGAAATGAAAGACCGCTTTAAAGGTTTGCATGGTGATCTCTTTACACCAGCGGCGGATCTGGTCCTGACTTCTCCGGCTAGCCCGACAACGGACGACGCCGAGCAGGAAGCGATTGCTGCGCTGGTGGCGTTGGGCTATAAACCACAGGAAGCCAGCCGCATGGTGAGCAAAATTGCCCGCCCTGATGCCAGCAGTGAAACCCTGATTCGTGAAGCGCTTCGCGCGGCATTGTGAGGTAAAGGATGATTGAAGCAGATCGCCTGATTTCGGCTGTCAGCACTACCCCTGAAGATCTGGTGGATCGTGCGATTCGCCCAAAATTGCTGGAAGAGTACATTGGCCAGCCTCAGGTCCGTTCGCAAATGGAGATTTTTATCCAGGCGGCGAAGCTGCGCGGTGACGCTCTCGATCACCTGCTGATTTTCGGTCCTCCTGGTCTTGGTAAAACTACGCTTGCCAATATTGTCGCCAATGAAATGGGCGTTAATCTGCGCACCACGTCCGGTCCGGTTCTGGAAAAAGCGGGTGACCTGGCGGCAATGCTTACCAACCTTGAACCCCACGATGTGCTGTTTATCGATGAAATACATCGTCTGTCACCCGTGGTGGAAGAGGTGTTGTATCCGGCAATGGAAGATTATCAGCTGGATATCATGATTGGTGAAGGACCGGCTGCCCGTTCGATTAAGATCGATCTGCCGCCGTTCACGCTAATCGGGGCGACGACGCGCGCCGGGTCGTTAACCTCTCCGCTGCGTGACCGTTTTGGTATTGTGCAGCGCCTGGAATTCTATCAGGTGGCTGACCTGCAGCACATTGTAGGACGCAGTGCGCGTTTTATGGGTCTGGAAATGAGCGATGAAGGTGCGCTGGAAGTGGCACGCCGCGCTCGCGGTACACCGCGTATCGCCAACCGCTTATTACGCCGGGTACGCGATTTCGCCGAAGTGAAGCATGACGGCACAATTTCAGCAGATATTGCCGCCCAGGCGCTGGATATGCTCAATGTGGATGCGGAAGGATTCGATTATATGGACCGTAAGCTGCTGCTGGCGGTTATCGATAAATTCTTTGGCGGACCGGTAGGACTGGATAACTTGGCAGCGGCGATTGGGGAAGAGCGTGAAACCATTGAGGACGTGCTGGAGCCGTATCTGATTCAGCAAGGTTTTCTACAACGTACGCCGCGTGGACGTATGGCAACCGTGCGCGCCTGGAACCATTTTGGCATTACACCGCCACAGATGCCTTAATGCCTGATGTCGCGACGCTCATCAGGCCTGGGCGATTTTGTGGGCCCGGTAAGCGCAGCGCCACCGGGCAACGCATGCTTAGCTCGCTTGCTTTTTCATCATGCTGAAAATAAACAGCAGCGCGGCGCACAGCACCACGGAAGGACCTGCCGGGGTGTCATAGAAGGCCGAGAAGGTCAGCCCGCCTGTAACCGCTATCATTCCCACTCCAACGGCAACCCCTGCCATCTGCTCCGGCGTACGGGCAAAGCGACGGGCGGTCGCCGCAGGGATGATAAGCAGTGAGGTGATAATCAGCGCCCCGACAAACTTCATCGCCACGCCAATCGTTAACGCCGTAACCAGCATCAGCAGCAGCTTCACGCGTTGCAGTTTCACGCCATCGACAAATGCCAGATCCGGACTGATGGTCATCGACAGCAGGTTACGCCACTGCCAGAACAGAATCGCCAGAACAATAACCACGCCGATGGCGATGGAGATAAGATCTTCTGGCGTCACGGCGAGCAAATCACCAAACAGGTAAGCCATCAGATCTACACGGATGTTGGACATCAGGCTGACAACAACCAGCCCCAATGACAATGCGCTGTGCGCCATAATACCCAGCAAGGTATCGATCGCAAGGTGAGGGCGCTTCTCCAGCCATACCAGACCGCCAGCCAGCAACAGGGTGACGGCGATAACCGCATAGAAAGGGTTTACATCCAGCAGCAGGCCAAAGGCGACTCCCAGCAGCGAAGCGTGGGCCAGCGTATCACCGAAATAAGACATTCGACGCCAGACGACGAACGAGCCGAGTGGGCCAGCGGCACAGGCCAGCATGATCCCAGCTAACCAGCCGGGTAATAACAATTCAATCATGAGTGACCATTTCCCCGGCGTAAGACGATACGACCCTGTAAATCGTGGCGGTGATTGTGATTATGACGGTAAATTCCGAGTTGTTCGGCGCCGCGTTGCCCGAACATTGAGATGAATTCCGGGTGCATAGAAACCACTTCAGGCGCACCGGAACAGCAAATATGATGGTTCAGGCACAGTACCTCATCGGTTTTGGCCATCACCAGATGCAGGTCATGGGAAACCATCAGTACGGCGCAATCCAGTTCACGTCGCAACTGGTCGATAAGGTCGTACAGTGCGACCTGCCCATTGACATCCACGCCCTGGGTTGGTTCATCAAGCACCAGTAGCTGAGGTTTATTCAATAAAGCACGGGCCAACAGGACGCGTTGCGTTTCCCCGCCAGAGAGCTTTTGCATCGGCGCATCCATCAGATGCCCGGCCTGAACGCGCTTCAGTGCCGGAAGGATATCCTCTTTTTTGGTGCCGGGACGTAAGCGCATAAACCGACTTACCGTCAGTGGCAGCGTAGTATCGAGGTACAGTTTTTGCGGTACATAGCCAATCCGCAATTGACCATTACGCTTGATTACTCCCTCATCAGCCGCTACCAGCCCTAATACAACGCGCACCAGCGTAGACTTCCCGGCACCATTTGGGCCGAGAAGCGTTAAAATTTTACCGGGTCGAAGTTCAAGCGATACGTCAGACAGGACGCGGCGTTGACCATAAGAGACCGAGACATTTTCCAGTGAAACCAAAGTCGTCATATCAATTTTAGTCTTGCAGAAGTTATAGAATGTTATAATATCACATTTCTTACATTCATTACGATGATTGGTCGCATTATGTTACATAAAAATACGCTTCTTTTCGCAGCATTATCCGCTGCTCTTTGGGGTAGTGCAACACAGGCAGCAAATGCCGCTGTGGTGGCCTCACTCAAGCCGCTGGGGTTTATTGCTTCAGCCATTGCAGACGGGGTAACAGACACTGAGGTTCTCCTGCCTGACGGGGCTTCCGAACATGACTATTCACTGCGTCCATCAGACGTAAAACGCTTACAGGGCGCGGACTTAGTTGTTTGGATTGGACCTGAGATGGAAGCGTTTATGGAAAAGTCAGTCAAGAATATTCCTAACGCGAAACAGGTAACGATTGCGCAGCTCAATGACGTGAAACCGTTACTCATGAAAGGTGCCGATGACGACGATGACGATCATGGACACAATGATGCTGGCGGTGAAAAAAGTGACGAGCATCACCATCATGGCGATTACAACATGCATCTTTGGCTTTCCCCAGAGATAGCGCGGGCCTCAGCGGTTGCAATCCATGAAAAATTAGTGGAACTTATGCCGCAAAGTCGAGCCAAACTTGACGCCAACCTGAAGGATTTTGAGGCACAATTAGCCGCAACCGATAAGCAGGTAGGTAACGAGCTCGCACCGCTCAAGGGAAAAGGTTATTTCGTTTTTCATGACGCCTATGGCTACTACGAAAAACACTACGGACTAACACCGCTTGGTCACTTTACCGTGAACCCTGAGATTCAACCTGGTGCGCAGCGTTTACATGAAATAAGAACACAGTTGGTTGAGCAAAAAGCAACCTGCGTTTTTGCTGAGCCACAGTTCAGGCCAGCGGTCGTTGAAGCCGTCGCGAGAGGGACATCCGTTCGAATGGGAACGTTGGATCCGCTCGGAACGAATATCAAACTGGGTAAAACAAGCTATTCAGCGTTTTTGAACCAATTAGCCAACCAGTATGCGAGCTGCCTGAAAGGAGATTAATGAGGAAGTGAATACGTGCAACAGATAGCCCGCTCTGTCGCTCTGGCATTTAATAATCTGCCGCGACCCCATCGCGTTATGCTGGGGTCGCTTACCGTACTGACATTGGCCGTCGCCGTCTGGCGGCCTTATGTTTACCATCCCGATTCAGCACCCATCGTTAAAACTATCGAGCTGGAAAAAAGCGAAATTCGTTCACTGTTGCCTGAGGCCAGTGAACCTATCGATCAGGCCGCGCAGGAAGACGAAGCCATTCCGCAGGATGAACTGGATGACAAAACGTCTGGTGAAGCCGGCGTGCATGAGTATGTCGTCTCCACAGGCGATACGCTGAGCAGTATTCTGAATCAGTACGGCATCGATATGGGCGACATCAGTCAGCTCGCTGCTTCCGATAAAGAACTGCGCAATCTGAAAATTGGTCAGCAGTTATCCTGGACCTTAAGCGCGGAAGGTGACCTGCAGCGTCTGACCTGGGAAGTGTCCCGCCGTGAAACCCGCACTTACGATCGCACTGCGACAGGTTTCAAAATGAGCAGCGAAATGCAGCAGGGCGATTGGGTTAACAGCCGTATCAAAGGCACGGTGGGCGGAAGCTTCGTCGCCAGCGCCAAAGAGGCCGGACTGACCAGCTCTGAAATCAGCGCGGTGATTAAGGCCATGCAGTGGCAGATGGATTTCCGCAAACTGAAAAAAGGCGATGAGTTCTCAGTGCTGATGTCTCGCGAAATGCTGGACGGTAAGCGCGAGCAAAGCCAGCTGCTGGGCGTGCGTTTACGTTCTGAAGGCAAAGACTATTACGCCATCCGTGCTGAAGACGGTAAGTTCTATGACCGTAACGGTACCGGGCTGGCGAAAGGCTTCATGCGTTTCCCGACGGCGAAACAGTTCCGCATCTCCTCGAACTTTAACCCGCGTCGCCTGAATCCGGTGACTGGACGCGTAGCGCCACACAAAGGTGTCGACTTTGCGATGCCGCAGGGGACGCCGGTACTGTCGGTAGGCGATGGTGAAGTGGTTGTAGCGAAGCGTAGCGGCGCTGCCGGATACTATGTTGCAGTACGTCATGGTCGCACTTACACCACCCGTTATATGCACCTACGTAAGCTGTTGGTGAAACCAGGTCAAAAAGTGAAACGTGGCGATCGTATCGCGCTGTCAGGTAACACGGGGCGTTCAACTGGTCCGCATCTGCACTACGAAGTGTGGATCAACCAGCAGGCCGTGAACCCTCTGACGGCTAAACTGCCGCGTACAGAAGGTCTGACCGGCTCGGATCGCACCGATTATCTGGCGCAGGTGAAAGAAGTTATGCCTCAGCTACGTTTTGATTAATTAGCACACTGATAAAGCCGGTACGCGATGCGTGCCGGCTTTTTTATTTTGTACGGCGCACGGTGCGCCGCTACACTATCAGCAGATTTACTTTTCGCGGCACCAGACACTGGAAGAGCATGGAAACGAAAAAAAAGAATATTGAGTATATCCCTGAGTTTCATAAATCATTTCGCCATCCGCGCTACTGGGGCGCCTGGCTGGGTGTAGCGGCGATAGCTGGGATTGCGTTAACGCCAGCGTCATTTCGCGATCCTATTCTGGCAAAGCTCGGACGGATGGTTGGACGCTTGGGAAAAAGCTCACGTCGCAGAGCGCTGATCAATTTATCCCTTTGTTTTCCTGAACGCAGCGAAGCTGAGCGCGAAGCCATTGTCGATGAGATGTTCGCGACCGCCCCTCAGGCGATGGTCATGATGGCGGAACTCGCCCTGCGCGGGCCGGAGAAAATTCAGAATCGGGTTGACTGGCAGGGCCTTGAAATCATCGAAGAGATGCGCCGCAACGATGAAAAAGTGATTTTTCTCGTTCCTCATGGCTGGGGCGTAGATATCCCGGCGATGCTGATGGCTTCCCAGGGACAGAAAATGGCAGCAATGTTCCACAATCAGGGAAACCCGGTATTTGATTACGTCTGGAACACGGTACGCCGTCGTTTCGGAGGTCGATTACATGCGCGTAATGATGGCATCAAACCGTTTATTCAGTCTGTACGTCAGGGATATTGGGGATACTACCTCCCGGATCAGGACCACGGGCCTGAGCACAGCGAGTTTGTCGATTTTTTTGCTACCTATAAAGCAACGTTACCGGCAATTGGTCGCTTGATGAAGGTCTGCCACGCGCGTGTAGTGCCGCTGTTTCCGGTGTATGACGGTAAAACTCACCGCCTGACGATTAAGGTCCGTCCTCCGATGGATGACATCCTGACAGCGGATGACCACACCATTGCCAGACGAATGAACGAAGAGGTGGAGATTTTTGTCACGCCTCATGTCGAACAATACACCTGGATACTGAAACTGCTTAAGACGCGTAAACCCGGCGAGATTGAGCCCTATAAGCGCAAAGATCTCTATCCGAAGAAATAAAAAAAAGCCTCTCAAACGAGAGGCTTTTTTACATCAAACTCTGGTGTTACTCGACGGTCAGGATACGCGTGGTGTTAGTTGAGCCAATGGTGCTCATCACATCGCCCTGTGTCACGATCACCAGATCGCCGGAAACCAGATAGCCTTTATCGCGCAGCAGGTTCACTGCTTCATTGGCGGCAACGACGCCATCTGTTTCGCTGTCAAAGTGAACCGGGGTGACACCGCGATACAGAGAGGTCAGATTCAACGTACGTTCATGACGAGACATCGCGAAAATTGGCAGACCGGAACTGATACGAGAAGTCATCAGCGCAGTACGACCAGACTCCGTCATAGCGATGATAGCGGTGACCCCTTTCAGGTGGTTAGCAGCGTACATCGCTGACATCGCAATCGCTTCTTCAACGTTATCAAACTGCACGTCAAGGCGGTGTTTAGAGACGTTGATGCTTGGGATCTTCTCTGCACCCAGGCAAACGCGCGCCATTGCCGCGACGGTTTCCGCCGGGTACTGACCTGCTGCTGTTTCGGCAGAGAGCATTACGGCATCGGTGCCGTCGAGGACGGCGTTAGCCACGTCCATCACTTCCGCCCGAGTCGGCATTGGGTTGGTGATCATCGACTCCATCATCTGTGTGGCGGTGATGACCGCACGGTTCAGCTGACGCGCACGGCGAATCAACGCTTTCTGAATACCTACCAGCTCAGGGTCACCGATTTCAACACCCAGGTCGCCACGGGCTACCATCACTACGTCAGAAGCCAGGATGATGTCATCCATCGCATTCTGGTCGCAGACGGCTTCTGCACGTTCTACCTTGGCGACAATTTTCGCATCGCAACCGGCGTCGCGCGCCAGACGGCGGGCATAGTTTAGATCTTCGCCGCAGCGCGGGAAGGAGACAGCCAAATAGTCAACGCTGATTTGCGCAGCGGTAATGATGTCGGCTTTGTCTTTTTCGGTCAGGGCTTCAGCAGAGAGACCGCCGCCCAGTTTGTTGATGCCCTTGTTATTGGACAGCGGGCCACCGACAGTGACTTCGGTGAAGACTTTCATGCCCTGAACTTCCAGCACTTTAAGCTGTACGCGACCGTCGTCGAGCAGCAGGATGTCGCCAGGCACGACGTCTGCAGGCAGTCCCTTATAATCAATGCCGACTTTTTCTTTGTCGCCTTCGCCTTTACCGAGGTTGGCGTCTAACAGGAACTTGTCGCCAACATTAAGAAAAACTTTACCTTCTTTAAAGGTAGATACGCGGATTTTAGGTCCCTGCAGGTCACCCAAAATAGCTACATGACGTCCCAGTTTTGCGGCAATTTCACGGACCTTATCCGCCCGCAGTTTGTGATCTTCTGGAGAGCCGTGGGAAAAGTTCATACGTACGACGTTCGCACCCGCGGCGATAATCTTCTCAAGGTTGTTATCGCGGTCAGTTGCCGGGCCTAACGTGGTAACGATTTTGGTTCTGCGAAGCCTTCTGGACATGTAATACTCCGTTGACTGAAACAACTAGGTGTTGCGTGAACATTAATCCGGCCGTTCTCAAACATTAACGGTAAAATGAACGACCCGGATGATAAAAGGGTAGAACATTGTTATTGCTTTTAGCGGTCATCACTCTTGATGAGTAATTCTTTATCAAAACGCGATTCCTTGAGCGCTTCCTTGACACGCTTCAAGTTATCTCTAAATTTTGCCCCTCGGCGCAAAGTAAATCCTGTAGCCAGCACATCTATCACGGTCAGTTGAGCAAGTCGAGAGACCATGGGCATATAAATGTCAGTATCTTCCGGTACATCGAGGGTAATAGCCAGCGTGGCTTCACGCGCCAGTGGCGTGCCGGGAGAGGTGAGGGCGATAACCATAGCGTCGTTTTCCCTTGCTAACTGCGCCAGTTCAACCAGACTTTTGGTTCTTCCGGTATGAGAAATAAGCACAATGACGTCGTCGTCGCTACAATTCATACAACTCATCCGTTGCAGGACAATGTCGTCGGAATAGATTACCGGTACGTTAAAGCGGAAAAATTTGTTCATCGCGTCGTGTGCGACCGCGGCGGAAGAACCTAAACCAAAGAAGGCGATTTTCTTCGCCTGGGTTAACAAATCTACCGCCCGGTTTACCGCCGCGTTATCCAGCGACTGACGAACGTGGTCAAGGCTTGCCATCGCCGATTCGAAGATTTTCCCCGTATAAGATTCTACGCTGTCATCCTCATCCACATTGCGATTAACATAAGGGGTACCATTTGCCAGACTTTGTGCCAGATGCAGTTTAAAATCAGGGAAGCCGCGCGTATCCATGCTACGACAGAAACGGTTCACCGTCGGTTCGCTGACGTTGGCTTCTACAGCAAGCGCAGCGATGCTTGAGTGAATTGCCCGCTCGGGAGAGGCAAGAATAATGTCGGCGACTTTACGCTCTGACTTGCTCAAATGTTCCAGTTTTAACTGGATTTTTTCCAGCATATTCATGATGTAGGTAGACTCATGGGTCATGGGCAAAAACGATTTCAACGATAAGGAGAAATCGAGCGGTAACTCTGGTAGATAGTACCCCTGCTAGTGCAGCAGCGGGGCAAAATGGACAAAATAGTTGTTGTTTTTTTTCATTACATGATCGGAGTCGGATTTTCATACTTCTTCATGGGTACGAAAAAGACGACTTTTTTATCCATTTTGATGGGTTATACGCCAATAAAGCGGCTGTTCGCGGTAACAGCACGGCTGGATAAGCGTTTACGGTTTCCGGATTCACGTAAAAGCAGTACAGTGCACTGTAATAAAATTACAACCAGTGTCTGGCAAAAGCACCAGGCACTTAATTGAGGAGAATGACATGGCGGTAACGCAAACAGCCCAGGCATGTGATCTGGTCATTTTCGGCGCGAAGGGCGACCTGGCGCGACGGAAATTGCTGCCTTCCCTGTATCAACTGGAAAAGGCCGGCCAGATTAACCCGGATACCCGCATCATTGGGGTTGGGCGTGCCGACTGGGACAAAGCAGCCTATACCAAGGTTGTGCGCGAAGCGCTCGAAACCTTCATGAAAGAAAAAATTGATGAAAGGTTGTGGGAAACCCTCAGCGGTCGTCTTGAGTTTTGTAACCTGGACGTCAACGACACCGCCGCGTTTAAGCGTCTGGGCAAAATGCTGGATCAAAAATCGCGTACCACCATCAACTATTTCGCAATGCCGCCAAGCACCTTTGGCGCGATCTGCAAAGGTCTGGGTGAAGCAAAGCTGAATGCTAAGCCTGCCCGCGTGGTGATGGAAAAACCGCTGGGCACGTCACTGGCAACATCCCGTGAAATCAACGATCAGGTTGGCGAGTATTTCGAAGAGTGCCAGGTTTACCGCATCGACCACTATCTCGGCAAAGAGACGGTACTGAACCTGTTGGCACTGCGGTTTGCCAACTCCCTGTTTGTGAATAACTGGGATAACCGCACTATCGACCACGTAGAAATTACCGTGGCGGAAGAAGTGGGCATTGAAGGGCGCTGGGGCTACTTTGACCAGGCCGGTCAAATGCGCGACATGATCCAGAACCACCTGCTGCAGATCCTGTGCATGATCGCGATGTCTCCGCCGTCCGATCTGAGCGCAGACAGCATCCGTGATGAAAAAGTGAAAGTACTGAAATCACTGCGTCGTATCGATCGTTCGAACGTACGTGAAAAGACAGTTCGTGGTCAGTACACCGCCGGTTTTGCCCAGGGCAAAAAAGTTCCGGGATACCTGGAAGAAGAAGGCGCGAACAAGAGCAGCAACACGGAAACGTTTGTGGCGATCCGTGTGGATATCGATAACTGGCGCTGGGCGGGCGTACCGTTCTACCTGCGTACCGGTAAGCGTTTACCGACCAAGTGCTCTGAAGTGGTGGTTTACTTCAAAACGCCTGAGCTGAACCTGTTCAGAGAATCCTGGCAGGACCTGCCGCAGAACAAGCTGACTATCCGTTTGCAGCCTGATGAAGGTGTCGATATCCAGGTACTGAACAAAGTGCCGGGACTGGATCACAAGCATAACCTGCAAATTACCAAACTTGACCTGAGCTACTCCGAAACCTTCAACCAAACGCATCTGGCCGACGCTTATGAGCGCCTGCTGCTTGAAACGATGCGCGGCATTCAGGCGCTGTTTGTGCGTCGAGATGAAGTTGAAGAAGCATGGAAGTGGGTCGATTCCATTACCGAAGCCTGGGCAATGGACAACGATGCACCGAAGCCGTATCAGGCCGGGACCTGGGGACCAGTTGCCTCTGTGGCCATGATTACCCGTGATGGTCGTTCCTGGAACGAATTCGAGTAAAATATCATCTAGCCCATAGGTGTTATTTTACCGGTAACATGATCTAACACAGATTGTAGAATAATTTTTGCACTTTTAAGCTCCGCGTGGATTCACCCGCGGGGCTTTTTTTATTACACTGCCTGAAACGATTTTGCCCCTGAGCTACGGCTAACAAGCGATTCAGCTGTTTTTAACCCAACTGAAACACATTGTTGATCCAACGCTCTGACAGATAAATTTTAGGAGCCTCTATGAATCCGAATTTGTTACGCGTAACAAAACGTATTGTCGAACGTTCTCGCGACACGCGTTCCGCCTACCTTGCCCGTATTGAACAAGCGAAATCGACTACCGTTCATCGTTCACAGCTGGCGTGCGGTAACCTGGCGCATGGTTTTGCTGCCTGCCAGCCGGATGACAAGGCCTCGCTGAAAAGCATGCTGCGTAACAATATCGCGATCATTACCTCCTATAACGACATGCTTTCCGCACATCAGCCGTACGAACATTATCCGGACATCATTCGTAAAGCGCTGCATGAAGCCAATGCGGTAGGCCAGGTCGCTGGCGGTGTTCCTGCGATGTGCGACGGTGTGACCCAGGGACAGGATGGGATGGAGCTTTCGTTACTGAGTCGCGAAGTGATTGCGATGTCGGCTGCTGTCGGCCTCTCACACAATATGTTCGACGGCGCGTTATTCCTTGGCGTGTGCGACAAAATTGTCCCGGGTCTGGTGATGGCGGCACTGTCATTTGGTCATCTGCCTTCGATCTTTATTCCCTCCGGCCCGATGGCGAGTGGTCTGGCGAACAAAGAAAAAGTGCGTATCCGTCAGCTGTATGCTGAAGGCAAAGTCGATCGCATGGCGCTGCTTGAATCCGAAGCGGCGTCTTATCACGCACCGGGGACCTGTACGTTCTATGGCACGGCAAACACCAACCAGATGGTGGTGGAGTTTATGGGGATGCAACTGCCAGGGTCCTCATTCGTACACCCGGATGCCCCGCTGCGCGAAGCGTTGACCGCCGCGGCTGCTCGTCAGGTAACGCGTCTGACCGGCAACGGCAATGAATGGATGCCGATCGGTAAAATGATCGATGAAAAAGTAGTGGTGAACGGTATTGTCGCGCTGCTGGCGACCGGGGGGTCAACCAACCATACAATGCACCTGGTTGCGATGGCGCGTGCAGCCGGGATTCTGATTAACTGGGACGACTTCTCCGATCTGTCCGATATCGTGCCGTTGATGGCGCGTCTGTATCCGAATGGTCCGGCAGATATTAACCACTTCCAGGCAGCGGGTGGCGTGCCGGTGTTAATGCGCGAACTGCTGAACGCGGGTCTGCTGCATGAAGATGTGAACACCGTTGCCGGGTTTGGTTTATCGCGTTACACCATGGAACCCTGGCTCAACGATGGTGAGCTGGACTGGCGTGAAGGGGCGGCGAAGTCGCTGGACAGCAATGTGATTGCTACCATCGATCAGCCATTCTCCCACCACGGCGGTACCAAAGTGCTGAGCGGTAACCTCGGACGTGCTGTGATGAAAACGTCGGCGGTTCCGGTAGAAAATCAGGTAATTGAAGCGCCCGCGGTTGTTTTTGAAAGTCAGCATGATGTATTGCCGGCCTTCGATGCGGGACTGCTCGACCGTGATTGCGTAGTCGTTGTGCGCCATCAGGGACCAAAAGCAAACGGAATGCCAGAATTACATAAACTCATGCCGCCACTTGGTGTATTATTGGACCGTTGTTTCAAAATTGCGTTAGTTACCGATGGACGACTTTCAGGTGCTTCAGGTAAAGTGCCTTCAGCAATCCATGTAACCCCAGAAGCCTATGATGGCGGGCTACTGGCAAAAGTACGCGATGGCGACATCATTCGTGTGAATGGACAGACAGGTGAATTGACGCTGCTGGTTGATGAAGAGGAACTTGCTTCTCGTCAGCCTCACATTCCTGACCTCAGCGCATCGCGCGTGGGCACAGGCCGTGAAATGTTCAGCGCGTTGCGTGAAAAGCTGTCCGGTGCGGAACAGGGCGCAACCTGTATCACTTTTTAAGACTTATTTTGTAATCAGGCGAGAGAAAACTCTGATGAAAAACTGGAAGACAAGTGCAGAAGCAATCCTGACCACTGGCCCGGTTGTACCGGTTATCGTGGTTAATAAACTGGAACACGCAGTGCCGATGGCAAAAGCGCTGGTTGCAGGCGGCGTGCGCGTTCTGGAAGTGACCTTACGTACCGCATGTGCGATGGATGCCATTCGCGCGATCGCAAAAGAAGTTCCGGACGCTATCGTTGGTGCAGGTACTGTACTGAATCCGCAACAGCTGGCTGAAGTGACCGAAGCCGGTGCGCAGTTTGCTATCAGCCCGGGCCTGACCGAGCCGCTGCTGAAAGCCGCAACGGAAGGCACTATTCCGCTGATCCCTGGTATCAGCACCGTGTCTGAACTGATGCTGGGTATGGACTACGGTTTGAAAGAGTTCAAATTCTTCCCTGCTGAAGCAAATGGCGGTACCAAAGCGCTGCAGGCAATTGCGGGTCCGTTCTCTCAGGTGCGTTTCTGCCCAACCGGCGGTATCTCTCCGGCGAACTACCGTGACTACCTGGCACTGAAAAGCGTGCTGTGCATCGGTGGTTCCTGGCTGGTTCCGGCGGATGCGCTGGAAGCGGGTGATTACGATCGTATTACTAAGCTGGCTCGTGAAGCAGTAGAAGGCGCGAAGCAGTAAGCCGTTAATGCGTAAACCGTAGGTCGGATACGGCATCAATGCTTTATCCGGCCTACGGGTCTGGTTTTTATCCTGCAACTTTCACCTGTGCGGCTGCGTCTTTCGCGCGTATCACCGCATCTTCAATGTTCTGTGCTGTGGCCAGCACAACGCCCAGACGACGGCTTCCGTCGATTTCCGGCTTGCCAAAGAAACGCACTTGCATACCCGCACCTACAGCGGCTTGTACGTTATCAAATGTGATATTCTTGCTGGTAAGTTGCGGCAAAATAACGGCGGAAGCAGAAGGTCCATACTGGCGGATTTTGCCAACGGGCAGACCGAGAAATGCACGTACGTGCAGGGCAAACTCAGACAGATCCTGCGAAATTAAGGTCACCATACCCGTGTCGTGAGGGCGAGGGGAGACTTCGCTGAAAATCACCTCATCACCGCAGACAAACAGCTCCACGCCAAACAGTCCGTGACCGCCCAGCGCCAGTACCACCTTGCGGGCAATCTCTTGCGCGCGCGCCAGCGCGAGGTCACTCATCTGCTGCGGCTGCCAGGACTCGCGATAATCGCCATCTTCCTGGCGATGACCTACCGGCGCGCAGAAATGCACACCATCAACGGCGCTGACGGTTAGCAGGGTGATTTCAAAATCAAAATTCACTACGCCTTCGACGATAACGCGTCCGGCGCCTGCCCGACCTCCCTGTTGAGCATAGTTCCACGCCTCGGTGAGCTGATCGGCTGAACGGATAAAGCTCTGCCCCTTGCCGGAAGAACTCATTACCGGCTTCACAATGCAGGGATAGCCGATTTCGGCAACGGCCTCACGAAATCGTGTTTCGGTGTCTGCAAAACGGAAAGATGATGTGGGTAAAGACAATTCTTCGGCGGCGAGGCGACGGATTCCTTCCCGGTTCATGGTCAGTTGGGTCGCTCGTGCGCAAGGCACAACGTGTTGACCTTCCTGTTCCAGTTTGATCAGCATATCCGTGGCAATCGCCTCTATTTCCGGCACGATGTAATGTGGTTTTTCACGTTCGACAAGCTGGCGTAATGCCTCGCCATCCAGCATGTTAATTACGTAGGAGCGATGGGCAACGTGCATGGCTGGCGCGTCGGGGTAACGATCCACGGCAATGACTTCCACACCCAGGCGTTGGCATTCAATCGCCACTTCTTTACCCAGTTCACCTGAACCTAATAACATCACTCGCGTTGCTGCGGGACGCAGCGCTGTGCCTAATAACGTCATAAATTAATCCCCTGTTTTATCTGGGCGCAGTATATACGAAAACGTTTGCGTCTGTCTTTATTGCCAGGTTGATTTCAGGGCTTAAAAAGAATATACTGTACATAAATACAGGTAATTTAAGAGGCTGCAAAAATGGCGGTTGAAGTTAAATACGTAGTCATTCGGGAAGGTGAGGAAAAAATGTCGTTTACCAGCAAAAAGGAAGCCGATGCGTATGACAAAATGCTGGATACAGCAGATCTGCTCGACACATGGCTGGAGCAATCGCCGGTAGCGCTCGAAGACGAGCAGCGTGAAGCTCTTTCCCTGTGGCTGGCTGAGCAAAAAGATGTGCTGAGCGCCATTCTGAAAAACGGCAAGCTGCCTTCGCCACAGGCTGTCGAAAACGATGCACACACTGAGGATGATACTCAGGCTGCCTGAAACGACTTGCGCTCCTGACGTTTTGTACCATGCTTTTCCCTGAATCATTGTGCAATCTCTGACGTTATTTCACGTTGCCGCAGGCAACCTGAAGGACGAAGGGGAGATTAAGGAGAAAAGAATGTATAAAAAAAGAGCGTTATTGAGCCTGCTGTTATTGTCTGCCAGCGTATCGGTATTTGCGGCAAATATGGAAAGCAAGAATGTTCAGTTCCCCAAGTGCGAAGGACTGGATGCTGACGGTATTGCGGCAAGCGTGAAACGTGACTATCAGCAAAATCGCATCGCGCGCTGGGCTGACGATCAAAAACTCGTCGGGCAAGCCGACCCTGTCGCCTGGGTCAACACGCCCGATATTACGGGCAAAGACGGGAAATGGTCAGTTCCCCTGACAGTTCGCGGTAAAAGCGCGGATATTCACTATCAGGTAAAAGTCGACTGCAGAGCCGGAACGGCGGAGTATCAGCCGCAGTAACGCAGGTATTTGCACATCTTTTGATGACCTGAACACTTCCTGACATCCCCTCGGGTACGCTTTGATGATTATTCGTCTGTACTTGAGGGGCAAAATGGCTAATTGGCTGAATCAACTACAATCTCTTCTTGGGCAAAAAGGATCCTCCACGTCATCTTCTGGCGAGCAAGGGCTGAGTAAACTTCTGGTTCCAGGCGCGTTAGGCGGTCTGGCAGGATTACTGGTTGCCAACAAATCTTCACGTAAATTACTGAGTAAATACGGCACCAGCGCGCTTCTGGTGGGCGGCGGTGCGGTTGCTGGTACCGTGTTATGGAACAAATACAAAGATAAAGTTCGCGCTGCGCATCAGGATGAGCCGCAGTTCGGTGTACAAAGCTCACCGCTGGATGAGCGAACCGAGCGTCTGATCCTGGCGCTGGTTTTTGCGGCGAAAAGCGACGGTCATATTGATGCTAAAGAACGAGCGGCCATTGAGCAGCAGCTTCGTGAAGCGGGCGTGGAAGAGCAGGGCCGCGTTCTGATTGAACGAGCCATTGAACAACCGTTAGATCCCCAGCGCCTGGCGCAAGGGATCCGCAACGAAGAAGAAGCGCTAGAAATTTACTTCCTGAGCTGTGCGGCGATTGATATCGACCACTTTATGGAGCGTAGCTATCTCAATGCGCTGGGCGATGCGTTGAAGATCCCGCAGGATGTTCGTGAAGGCATTGAACAGGATCTCAAAGAACAAAAACAGGCTTTACCGGGTTAATTACTAACCGCTAAGGCGCATGTTTCGCTTGCATCATTGCTGTCTTTTGCCACCCTTATAGGATGTTTAAGCAAAAGAACAATGACATGCTACCAAAAGCTTCTCGTATTCCCCGCGCCATGACGCAGCATGGCGATACTCGTGTTGATAATTATTACTGGCTGCGAGATGACACCCGCTCGCAGCCAGAAGTGCTGGATTATCTGCAACAAGAAAATGCGTATGGCCGCCAGGTTATGGCCTCGCAGCAGGCTTTGCAGGATCGCGTCCTGAAAGAAATTATCGACCGTATCCCGCCTCAGGATGCTTCCGCCCCCTATGTGAAGAATGGTTATCGCTACCGGAATATTTATGAACCGGGGTGCGAATATGCTATTTATCAGCGTCAGTCTGCTTTCAATGAAGAGTGGGATGATTGGGATACTCTGTTGGATGGGAACCAGCGCGCGGCACACAGCGAGTTTTATACGCTGGGAGGACTGGCGATATCTCCGGATAACACCATCATGGCGCTGGCAGAAGATTATCTCTCTCGCCGGCAATATGGCGTGCGTTTTCGCAACCTGCAAAGCGGCAACTGGTATCCGGAAGTGCTGGAAAACGTCGAAGCGGATCTGGTCTGGGCGAATGATTCTCAGACTTTCTATTACGTGCGCAAGCACGAAACAACGTTATTGCCGTATCAGGTGTGGCGACATACGGTCGGCTCGCCATCGTCACTGGATGAGCTGGTGTATGAAGAAGCCGATGATATGTTTTATGTCAGCCTGCATAAAACCACCTCGCTACACTATGTGGTTATTCATATCGCCAGCGCGACCACCAGTGAGGTTTTACTGCTTGACGCAGAACTGGCGGATGCCGAACCGTTGGTCTTTTTAGCGCGACGCAAAGACCATGAATACAGTCTCGATCACTATCAACACAATTTTTATCTGCGCTCCAACCGTCAGGGGAAAAATTTCGGCCTGTATCGTACCCGTGTTCGTGATGAGCAAGCCTGGGAGACGCTGATCCCTGCGCGCGACAACGTGATGCTCGAGGGCTTTACGCTATTCACTGACTGGCTGGTGGTAGAAGAGCGTCAGCGCGGCTTAACCAGCCTACGACAGATTAATCGTAAAACGCGCGAAGTGGTCGGGATCGCCTTTGACGATCCGGCTTATGTGACCTGGCTTGCCTATAATCCAGAGCCGGAGACATCGCGCCTGCGCTATGGCTATTCCTCCATGACCACCCCGGACACGTTGTTTGAACTGGATATGGACACCGGGGAACGTCGTGTGCTTAAGCAGACGGAGGTCCCCGGATTTGATGCGGCGAATTACCGTAGCGAACACCTATGGATAACCGCGCGTGATGGCACCGAGGTTCCGGTTTCGCTGGTTTATCATCAAAAGTATTTCCTGAAAGGAAAAAATCCGTTACTGGTTTATGGCTATGGCTCATATGGCGCCAGCATGGACGCCGATTTCAGCAGCAGCCGTTTGAGCTTACTGGATCGCGGCTTTGTTTATGCTATTGCGCATGTGCGTGGTGGTGGTGAATTAGGACAACAGTGGTACGAGGACGGTAAGTTTCTGCACAAGAAAAATACTTTTAATGATTACCTCGACGTCTGTGATGCGTTGCTAAAAATGGGCTATGGCGCGCCTGAGTTATGTTATGGCATGGGCGGAAGCGCCGGAGGCATGTTAATGGGCGTCGCCATTAATGAGCGCCCGGAACGCTTCCATGGTGTTATTGCTCAGGTGCCGTTTGTCGATGTGGTAACCACAATGCTCGATGAATCAATTCCCCTGACGACCGGTGAGTTTGAAGAGTGGGGGAATCCGCAGGACGAAGAGTATTACACCTATATGAAAAGCTACAGCCCGTATGACAATGTAACCGCGCAGGCATACCCACATCTGCTGGTCACGACGGGATTACACGATTCCCAGGTGCAATACTGGGAGCCAGCAAAATGGGTGGCAAAACTGCGTGAGCTGAAAACGGATGATCGTTTGCTGCTACTTTGCACGGATATGGATTCCGGACACGGCGGTAAATCCGGGCGTTTTAAATCTTACGAAGGCGTGGCCCTTGAGTACGCTTTTTTGATTGGACTGGCGCAGGGAACACTGCCTGCTCAGGCGTGATCCAAATAGTGTTTTAGCGTTAATCGCAGTTCCGGGCTCATATTGTCAAGGTTATTAAATAACCAGCGCAGATAGCCCGGATCGCGCTCAGCCACTTCTGATACCGGTTTTCCGCGGTACTTACCAAAAGTGAAAGTAGTGAGTAACGCGGGACGGCCGGTAATATCGACCATTTGATCGGCTGTCCAGCCTGACGTCTGCATGATGTCGATCAGCAGTGCCGCAGTGATGTAGCAATCGTACAGGGCGCGGTGATGGTGGAGACCCGCTGGCGTCTGGACGCTCAGCTTGCGCGATTTATACAGCGCCATGTTGCTGTATTTGATCCCCGGCCACAACCGACGGGAGAGCTTCATGGTGCAAATCCATTCCCCGGGCATGTCGGGCAATACGCGGCGGTCAAAGCTGGCATTGTGCGCAACGTACCATTCGCTGCCGTAATACTGCGGGATGACGTCTTCAATCCATGGCTTATCGGCCACCATTGCTTCAGTAATGCGATGGATAGCCATCGCCTGTGGGCTGATGGGGCGGTCGGGGCGTACCAGGTGGCTCATGGGGTTGACTATTTTTCCATCAACCACGTCGACAGAAGCAATTTCAACAATGCCTCCCTGTAGACCACAGGTTTCTGTATCTATTATGCGCAACATGCCATGCTCCTGACCCAAAACGACTAGCGTAATGGAATGATATCACCTTGCCAACCCCGTGGCGTGCGTTGGCCGGTTAACAGTAACGAACCGCTGTCTGCGCGAACAATCAATCGACCTCGTTCATCCCATAACGCACTGCTACCCCGCGCATTGGCCATTAATACCGCGATGGCGAATTTATGTGAGAAACTTTGTAGGCGAGATGTAGAGGAGAGCAGTTCCGGTTCACTGACTGACTGGCAGCTGGTGAACAGCGAATAGGCCGGGTCGATATCAATGCCTTCCGGTTGGCTATCTACAACGCTGATGGCATTTCGCTGTCTGGCAATACAGGCCCCGTGGCTCTGATGGAAGGTTAGTGGCGAAGTCATCCAGGGAGAGAAAAGAGCAATGCCTTTCACGAACCGGTTGTTATGTTCTACCGGTAGTCCCGCAATTATCGTCATGCGATAAGTCGCGGCGGCATGTGCGAGAGGTTCTAACAGCGCTTCATCGGGTGGGGCAGGAAGCGCGTCATTCTCATCAACACAACCCAGCAATGAGAGGGAAGGGAAGACCAGCAATTCACATTGGCATTGAGCTGCTGCATGAATGAATTGCAGGTGATGCGCGACATGTTCGGTAACTGAGGTGTGAAGAGGTTCGTATTGTGCTGCTGCGATTTTCCAGTATGACATAATGATTTCCTTTTCATAGTGTCTACAACCATCCTTAATGTGTGGATTAAGAATATGCTTATACTGTAGCAGGCGTCATGTAAGGAATCGTAACGTAATATAAGTTTTATTTAACTTTAGGCTCGTAAGGTAAACGTGAAAGCGAAACGGATGCCAGGCGGTGCGCGATGAGTCTTTCGCGGAACCAGTCGCGTAAATGCTCTGGCTGTTCGCGTTCAACAACTTCTGCAACAACGGGCATATTGTATCGTTCCTTAAATGCCACTCCAGCCGCAGCCAGATCGACATTGACCTTGTCCATTTCCGCTTGCTCAAGTTTGGCCAGATTGATGTTCATGGGCTTCTCCTTTTCTCTGTCTTTCGGCGCGCAAAGTTACTAAGAGTGTGCGTTAATGGCAAGACAGAAATGATGATTCTCGACTCGACCATTGTAGAAGGTTATTCTCTACAGGTTAGACATAACAAAAAGGAATAGTTGAAATGGCTTCATCTGCATCTATGCTTCGCAACGCGCTCATCGTACTCGCCAGCATCCTGGCAACACCTGCGGCATTGGCGCATGCCCACCTCACAAAACAAAGTCCGGCGGCTAACGCTGAAGTTGCGGCATCTCCTCAGGCGTTGACGCTGAATTTTTCTGAAGGCGTAGAGCCGGGATTCAGCGGCGCAACGCTGACCGGTCCTAACAAAGAACAGATCAAAACGGGCAAGGCATCGCGCAGTGAGCAGGACAAAACGCAGCTGATTGTTCCGCTTGATCAAACGCTTGAAGCAGGAAAATATACGGTCGACTGGCACGTTGTCTCCGTGGATGGTCACAAGACGAAGGGGCAATATACCTTTAGCGTGAAATAACCAATGCTGGCATTTACCTGGGTTGCGCTACGGTTTATCCATTTTACCGCTTTGATGCTGGTGTTTGGCTGTGCGCTTTACGGCGCATGGCTGGCCCCCGTTTCGGTTCGTCGTTTAATGATGCGTCGTTTTTTACGTCTGCAACGGCATGCTGCAACGTGGAGCTTTATCAGCGCGACGCTGATGCTGGCGATTCAGGGTGGGTTAATGGGCTCAGGCTGGCGGGATGTTGTCTCTACTGATGTTTGGCTCGCCGTGTTGCAAACGCAATTTGGCGGCGTCTGGTTATGGCAGATTATCCTCGCGTTGGTCACGCTGGTGGTGACCATCATGGTGCCGCGTAGCATGCCGCGACTGCTGTTAATGCTGACAATTGCGCAGTTTATTTTGCTGGCTGGCGTCGGACATGCGACGCTGCACAGCGGTATCCCTGGCGCAATCCAGCAGGTTAACCACGCCTTACATTTGGTATGCGCTGCCGCCTGGTTCGGCGGTTTGCTGCCCGTACTTTACTGTATGCGAATGGCGCAAGGTCGCTGGCGGGAACAGGCCATCAGTACCATGATGCGCTTCTCACGCTATGGGCATCTTTTCGTTATCGGTGTTTTACTAACCGGTATTATGAATGCGCTGTTTATTGTCGGTTTTTCTGTTCCCTGGCACATGGCTTACGGGCGACTGCTTTTGTTAAAAGGTGCCCTGGTCATGTTAATGGTGGCGATTGCGCTGGTGAATCGGTATGTTCTGGTACCACGCATGCGGCAGGATAACCGTGGCATGACTCTCTATTTTATTTGGATGACCAAGCTGGAATGGGGTATAGGAGCCGTTGTGCTGGCGATTGTCAGCTTGTTTGCAACCCTTGAACCTTTCTGATTGATGGACTGGCGAAACGCATGAAAAAAATCATTATCTCTTTATTACTCCTGGCAAGCTCCGGAGCCGCGCTGGCTGCGCCGCAAGTCATTACCGTCAGCCGTTTTGAGGTTGGCAAAGATAAGTGGGCGTTTAATCGGGAAGAGGTGATGCTGACCTGCCGTCCAGGTAACGCGCTGTATGTCATCAATCCCAGTACGCTGGTGCAATACCCGTTGAATGATGTCGCCAGACAGCAGGTGGAGAGCGGAAAAGTCACGGCAAAGCCGATCGAGATTATCCAGATTGATGATCCGGCGAAACCGGGCGAAAAAATGAGCCTGGCACCGTTTGTAGAGCGTGCAGAAAAGCTCTGCTAATTGTCAGATGTAGCGCTCTGATTTCCAATAAAAAACCGCAAGGATCTCGCAGGAGAACTTGCGGTTTTTGCGTTTGGATGCGTAACAAACGTCCTTTTTTTCCGGCCACTTTAGTCGCGGACTGGAAAACCTGGCGCTGTCATCTATTCTTAAATGGCAGGGTAACTTAGCCTGCATTAATGCCAACTTTTAGCGCACGGCTCTCTCCCAAGAGCCATTTCCCTGGACCGAATACAGGAATCGTATTCGGTCTCTTTTTATGTGGCGAATGCGATGCCATCCAGGGCAAAACACGGCGTATTGCATGCTGCATTCTCCATAAACCATACCATACTCCTGCCCACGATCGTCCAGGCTTTTTTACCAACATTGCTAAAATTATAATCAGGTACCCTTGTACTCTGGAGGCGACATGGGACGACCTGGCAATATCTATCAACGAATCGACGGTACGCAGTGGCGTCACGTCTGGGTGGTTGGGGATATCCACGGATGCTTCTCGATGCTGATGGCTAAGCTGCGCCAGTACCGTTTTGATCCCTGGCAGGATTTGCTGGTTTCAGTGGGGGATGTTATCGACCGTGGACCAGACAGTTTGCGTTGTCTGAAACTACTGCGTAAACACTGGATTGTCGCGGTCAGGGGGAATCATGAACAGATGGCGCTGGACGCGCTGGCGACGGGGGATCAATTCATGTGGTTTATGAATGGTGGCTCGTGGTTCGAGCAGGCGGAGCAACCGGCAGCGAAATTTGCTCTTGAAGCGTGTTGGCAGTTACCCTGGATACTGGAGCTGCATTGTCAGAACGGTATACACGTTATTGCTCATGCCGATTACCCGGATGATGATTATCAGTGGCTAAAAGAGATCGATTTACAGCGCGTGCTGTGGGACCGTTCGAGGCTGATGAACAGTGGTTGTGCGATTCAGGGCGCGGATCACTTCTGGTTTGGCCACACGCCGCTGCGCCATCGGCTGGATCGCGAGAATTTACACTATATTGATACCGGTGCTGTATTTGGCGGCGAGTTAACGCTGGTACAACTGCAATAATCAAAAATCGCTGTATTCCTGGGCCGGATGCCAGAAACTGTCGATGTAGTCGTCCGCAGGTAAACATCCGCCGTTACGAATACGTTGATCGTCCATCGATATCAGGCACTGCTGCTCAGTTTTGTAGACATCAACCACGATATCTTCACAACCGCCATCCAGATAGCACACAAAAAGAACCAGCGTGAACATTCCATCCTCAAATGGTAAAGCCATACCTGTAGTGTAGAAGATGTTGATAGATGAGGGAAATTAACCAAGAAATAACCCGTCTGGCGACGGGTTCTTTTTGAATCAGGCAAGGCGCATGATCCAGGCATCTGACTTACGATCGTAGTGTTCGCGAAATAGTACTGAATGTTCTCCGTTCAACAGGGCCGGGACGCTGGTTTCGGCATCCCAGGCATCCAGTTGCATACATAAATCCGGATCGGATTTACACGGAATGGTTAACGTTCGGTCCCCCGGCGATTCGCCATGTAACTCGGCGTCGTCGATTTCAAAAGCGCCAATGCGCACACTGGTTTTCATCATCGTGCTCTCCGTTAATTTGCTGGTTGTGGTACGACCAGTTAAGGCGTCCATTTTTCAGCGTAGTCAACGTTAGCAAAAGCGCCAGTAAAAACGTGCGTTATCCCGTAAAGAGTTTGCCATCCCGGACAAGATCGCGCGGGTAGCTATTCTTCAGTCGCGATCCAATGCGTTTTGCCAGACCGATCGGCTGATGCTGGAACGTAACCAGTACGTCATCAGTCGTCGGTGCGGTTTGCGGGTAAACATCTCTACCGCGATACCACTCTTCCGCTTCGGCAAGGGTCAGTTCGAATGCATGGCTGTGGTTCGGGTCGGCGAGGGCGATAACGGCCTCATGCTGCCAGCGATACCCTTTATTGTGGGTTTCGGCCAGTTTGATCCCAAGTCGAGAAAAGCGAACCTTGCCAATTAGAGGTTCAATTTCAGTTGGGAACAGCCAGATCTCTTTATCGCGCTGCCACAGGCGCAAATTATCTTCCCACTGCAGTCCACAAGCGCTCGCGGCTTGCGTGACAAGCGCAGACTCGCGCCCTTTAAGCGGGCTAAACGGGAAGTTACCGACTTTGTACTTCGGCGCAGGTAGTGCAGGGATTGCAGCTGTTTTGCGCAAACGCGCAACGAAGAAACCTTCGCAATCGTAAATCTGCGGGAATACATGCAGGAATCCTTCCGGCGTCAGGGCGCGTTCGGCCTGCGGAAATAAATCGCCCAGAGGTAAAAACTCGACGGCATCAGGGTAGGCCTCAATCAACCACTGCATGATATTTTCATTTTCGTCACGATTAAGCGTACAGGTCGAGTAAACCAATGTGCCACCGGGACGCAGGGCGTGGAAGGCGCTGTCGAGTAATTCGCGCTGGGTCGCGGCAATTTCCAGATTACTTTCTACAGACCAGTTTTTTAGCGCATCGGGGTCTTTACGCACCACACCTTCACCGGAACACGGTGCGTCGAGCAATATGGCATCAAATGACTCCGGCAACGCAGCGCCAAATACGCGTCCGTCAAAATGGGTCAGGGCGACGTTGGCTATCCCGCAACGGCTGATATTGGCATGCAGGACTTTGACGCGACTGGCAGAAAACTCATTCGCCAGAATGGCGCCTCGATTATTCATTTTTGCGGCAATTTGCGTGGTTTTGGAGCCGGGGGCTGCCGCAACATCCATTACGCGTTCCGGGGTATTGCCTTCGGCGAACAGTGCTGCGACTGGCAGCATTGAACTGGCTTCCTGAATATAAAACAGGCCGCTTAAATGTTCTGCGGTGCTGCCGAGCGGCACTGACTCTTCATCATCGCGCTCGATCCAAAAGCCTTCAGCACACCAGGGAACCGGGGTGAGAGACCAGTTGTAAGGTGCTGTCAGCGCGAGGAAATCGGCAACGGAGATTTTCAGCGTATTGACGCGAATGCTGCGGCGCAACGGGCGCTGACAGGCAGCGAGAAATTCATCGAATGAGAGCGTGGAAGGCATTGCTTCACGCATTTGAGTCAGAAAGGCGTCGGGAAAATAAGCCACTTGGTACCACCGGCAAAAAAACAGGTGCGCAGTGTAGCATAAGTGCTCCGGCGCGAGTACGCCGGAGCAAGTGGAGAGGTTAACGTGGCAGGGCGGTTCCCCATTCACGCCACTCTTTAGGTTCACTTTCCAGCAACAGGAAGTGTTTACCTGCCTGCGCTTTCGGAGCCAACGGTGTACCCGGTGGAGTCGCGAAGGCGATGCCGCCGCGGATGAACTGATTGAAGGTACCGGTCTTCACGACACCGCCGGTCAGGCCGAAGTCGAGATTGTAGCCGGATGCCAGCCAGAACACGGAGTTGTTGCGTACCAGATGCTGATAGCGTTGGCTAATGCGCATGGCAACCATCACACGATCGGAAAGCGAGCCCAGCGTCAGCCCGGTGACGGTCCCCACTTCAATACCTCTGAACAAAACCGGGGTTCCGATATTCAGCGAACCTGCTTCTGGTGCTTCAACCACAATACTCAGACCATCGAGGTAACGAGAGTCGGTAATGGTGGCTTCCTGCAGCTCAAAATCACGGCGCGGATTACCGCGTCCTGGTTCAACGTTGATATACGGCTGCAGGATTGTATCCAGATGCTCCACGCCCGCTGCCGAAATTTGCGGGGTGATCACGGAGAAACGGGTACCGCTTCGCGCGAAGGTCTGCACGTATTCCGGGTACAGAACCGCTTTTGCCTGAACTTCGTTACGGGCGGTGATCAGCTCAAGCGTCTGGATCTGTCCGATATCGATTCCCAGGTAGCGAATCGGCATGCCTGCAGCGAGTTTACCGGCATCGAACGCATGCAGCGTTATCTGGCCGCCGACCGCACGCGCGGCGGTTTCCGAAGCATACAGAATACGCTTGTCGCCTTTACGTTGGCTGGCGCTGGCACCGCTTAAATTATCGAAGCTAATCGCCCCTTTAAGCGCGCGTGAAAGGGGAGATGCCTGTACGGTTAATCCGCTGCCGTTAAGCTGAACTTTTGCTCCGCCTTCGGCCCAGAACACGCTGTTGCTGGTCAACAGGTTGCGATATTCCGGTTTGATATGCAGATCGATATCAAACGCATCGGCGCGAGGACGAACGCTAATCACTTCACCGACCTCGAATTTGCGGTAAAGCACCACCGAACCGGCCTGCACATCAGGTAGCGTTTCGGCGCTCAGGCTGACCGTGGTGGTTGGCAGATCGCTCAGACTGTTTTCAATCGCTTTCTCCAGGTTAGCGTAAAGCGGGTAGCTTTTTTTCATTTCCCCCTTAGTACCGGGCAAAATACGAATGCCGCCGCTGAGCCACTCACTGGCGCTGGCGCCAAGGAACTCCACGCCATCAAGTCCAACTTTGACATCCACGCGGCTGTTCACCACGAACTTACTGTCACCTTGCACCAGGTCACGATGCTGTGGTTCAACAGCAACGGTAAATGAGACGCCTTTGCTGGAAAGCGTACGCTCAATCACCTGACCGACCTGTACGCCGTGAAGAATTAGCGGCTGGCCAGCATCAATACCGTAACTCTCCGGCGCGGTCAGCGTAAACGTCATGACGCCTGGGTCGTGTAACAACGACTTCTCAGCGGGAATAACGACAAACTGGTTACGCGGCTCGCCTTCGCCGGGTACCAGCTCGAAAGTTTTACCTGTTAGCAGCGAACTGAGATTCACATCGCTTAACGATAATTTAGGGCTGTGTAACTCAATGCGTGTGTTGTCACGCAGCAGCGTTACCACGCTGGGATCGACCGTCATTTCGCCGGTGACTTTGCCGCCTGGGTTTAAATCCAGTTTTGTGAGCTGACCGACTTCTAATCCTTGATACATCAGCGATGTTGAGCCTGCTTTGAGTCCATCTCCGTTGGGTAAATCAAGCTTGACGATTACTCCGCGCTGGCTGTGCGCGAGATCCTGATATAGACCAAACGTGTCGTCTGCCGCAGCAGGTTTTGAGTCTTCGGGTGAATCAAAAGCAATGGCACCGTTGACCAGCGCCGCCAGACTCTCCAGTTTTACCTTCGCACCGCTAAGGCTGACATCCGCATTTACACCGGATACGTTCCAGAAGCGGCTGCCTTTTTTCACCAGATTGGTGAAGCGACGTTCAATCAATACATCGATGGTTACGCCCTGATGGTTCGGGTTGATGGTGTAGTCATAGACCCTGCCCACCGGAATCTTACGGAAATAAACCAGCGAACCGCTATTAAGCGATCCGAGATCAGGGGCGCGCAGATGCAGCATTAAATCGCCATTATCCAGACGATACTTGGGCTGGGTGTCGAGGGCGACGAAATGATCCTCGGCCTCGCCAGTACCGGGCATCATGCCGATATAGTTGCCGCCAACCAACGCATCCAGACCAGAAACCCCAGCCAGCGACGCCTTCGGCGTGACCAGCCAGAACTGGGTATCTTTGCGCAGAGCATCTTTCATGCTCGATTTGATGCTGACGCGGACTTCAATTTTGCGCAGATCTTTGCTGAGGTTGATATCCTGCACCGTGCCCACTTCAACGCCCTGATAACGAACGGGAGTACGGCCTGGCACAATGCCGTCCGCAGACATAAAGTCAATGGTCACGGTATTGCCGCGATCTTCATAGCTTCCCCAGATAAGCCAACCTGCGATCATCAGTGCAATGAACGGCAGCAGCCAGAACGGGGAGATACGGCGTTTTGTTTTAATCTGCGCTTCAGTCTGCGAAGCGGGCGTTTCCTGACTCATGTGCATCCCAAAGTAAGCGGCTGTCCAGCCATTCCACAGCAAGAATAGTCAATATTACCGCTGCGCCGAAATAAAACGCAGCCGGTCCCATAGTAAAAGCAAGTATCTGATCGCGATTTATCAGCGACATGGTTAACGCGATAACAAAGAGATCGAGCATCGACCAGCGGCCAATCCAGGTCACCATACGCAGTAGTTTTATACGGGTGCGCAACCCTTGTTCACAATTAAAGTGGATGCTGAATAGCAACGTAAACATCACAATCACTTTGGTGAATGGCACTAATATACTGGCGATAAACACGATCGCCGCTACGCCGACATTGCTGTTTGCCAAAGACATTATGCCTGACAGGATTGTGTCTTCCTGCCGGCCGCCGTTGACATAAATTATCGAGATGGGCAGCAGGTTAGCGGGCAAAAGCAGGACAATCGAGGCCAGCAGTGCCGCCCAACACTTTTGGATACTTTGATTTCTGCGCCAGCGCAACGGGATATGGCAGCGAGGGCAGCGACCGCGAGCATCCGGATAACCTGTAAAATGGCAGCCGAGGCAGACGCGGAGCTTTTCATCGGGCCGACGAGCCGGTCTTTGCGGGTAGAAACGGTCCCAAAGCTGCTCAACGTTAAGATGCGACAGCGTCAAAATACTCAGGATCACCAGCGCAATAAAAGCAAACAGCCCCACGCCAGGCTGCAAAAAAGCATAGTCCTGAACCTTGATTGAGGCGACGCCGATACCCACCAGGTAAATATCGAGCATCACCCACTCTTTGAGCCTTTCCAGCATCAACAGCACCGGGCGCAGGTTCATCCCGAGAATATTACCAAACCACAGATAAGCGATTGAGGTCACGAGAATTAGTGGCGCACCAGCGACGCAAAAAAGCACGAAGGAGGCGGTGAGGGGATCACCTTGTCGGGTCATTTGCCAGATGCCTTGCATCACATTGGCATCAATGCGCACACCTAATAAATAGATGTGCAGGAGTGGCTCTCCCCAGGCAAAGGGCATCAGCAGCAACATGGTGAAAGCCATTGCCGCCAGTCGCGTTAACGACCAGTCGCGTCCGTCACGAATTTTTGCCTGGCAGCGTGGGCAAAAGGCACTTTGGTGCGAACGCATTTTAGGCAAGCTAAATATCAGGTCACATTCAGGGCAGCGATGATAATGTGCACGAGGTAGTGCCTCACCGATGGACCTGATGGCTATTTTTTTAGTTGGCGTGATGCGTGGTGTCGTTAAGGCCATGTATCGCGAATCAAATTGTTGAAGTAATGTTATCTTAACTCATGACGGGAATGATCTTGAGCATTAACGCATTTAATGTTTATTTTAGTAGGCTGCAGTTTTAAGTAAGACAACTAAGTGATTATATAATGAACAAAATAGAGCTATACACGGATCTGAACCGTGATTTTAAGGCATTGATGGCAGGTGAAACCAGTTTTCTGGCAACGCTGGCAAATACCAGCGCATTGTTGTACGAGCGTCTTGCAGAAGTGAATTGGGCCGGTTTTTACCTGCTTGAGGACGATACGCTGGTGCTTGGTCCCTTCCAGGGCAAAATTGCCTGCGTGCGGATCCCGGTAGGGCGCGGTGTGTGCGGTACCGCAGTGGCGCAGAACCAGGTTCAGCGTATTGAGGACGTACATGCTTTTGATGGGCACATCGCCTGTGATGCCGCCAGCAACGCTGAAATCGTCCTGCCGATCGCTGTCGATAATCAGATAATCGGCGTGCTGGATATTGATAGCACGGCATTTGGCCGCTTTACTGAAGAAGATGAACAAGGTCTGCGTACGCTTGTGGCACAGCTTGAAACCGTGCTTGCAACGACGGATTACAAAAAATTCTTTGCGCGCGTCGCAGGATAATCAACGGATAACGTAGCAATTACTGATGACGTCATTATAATGTCGCCTGTTCATGCCTGCGCTTGTTGGCTACGTCCGTTGTAATCAGGAAATTTCATGGAAAATCAACCTAAGTTGAATAGCAGTAAAGAAGTCATCGCGTTTCTGGCCGAACGCTTCCCGCAGTGTTTTAGTGCGGAAGGCGAAGCGCGCCCACTGAAAATTGGCATTTTTCAGGATCTGGTAGAGCGTGTTGAGGGTGAAATGAACCTCAGCAAGACTCAGCTCCGTTCTGCCTTACGTCTCTATACTTCAAGCTGGCGCTATCTGTATGGCGTTAAATTGGGCGCAACGCGTGTTGATCTCGACGGCAACCCTTGTGGTGAGCTGGATGAACAACATGTTGAACATGCTCGCAAACAGCTGGAAGAAGCTAAAGCCCGTGTTCAGGCGCAACGCGCAGAGCAACAGGCGAAAAAACGCGAAGCGGCTGCTGCCGCCGGTGAAAAAGAAGACGCCCCGCGTCGCGAGCGTAAGCCGCGTCCTGCACCGCGTCGTAAAGAAGGTGCTGAGCGTAAACCTCGCGCTGAAAAACCAGCAGCAAAAGCACCGCGTGCTCCTCGCGAAGAACAGCATACCCCGGTATCTGATATTTCAGTACTGACGGTAGGGCAGTCTCTGAAGGTGAAAGCAGGAAATAATGCGATGGATGCCACCGTATTAGAAATCACCAAAGATGGCGTCCGTGTACAGCTGAATTCGGGTATGTCTTTGATTGTACGCGCAGAACACCTGGTGTTCTGAAACGGAGGCCAGGCCTGGCATGAACACTTTTTTTAGGCTTACTGCGTTAGCTGGTCTGCTTGCATTAGCAGGCCAGGCACTTGCTGTGGAAGACATCACGCGTGCCGATCAAATCCCCGTGTTAAAGGAAGAAACCCAGCATGCGACGGTAAGCGAACGTGTGACGTCGCGTTTTACGCGATCACACTATCGCCAGTTCGATCTGGATCAGGCGTTTTCGGCAAAAATTTTTGACCGCTATTTGAATTTGCTCGACTACAGCCACAACGTGCTGCTGGCGAGCGATATCGAACAGTATGCAAAAAAGAAAACGGTCCTCGGCGATGAACTGCGCACCGGCAAGCTGGATGTCTTTTACGATCTCTATAATCTGGCGCAAAAACGCCGATTTGAACGTTATCAGTACGCATTAAGCGTACTGGCACGTCCAATGGATTTCACCGGTAATGACACCTTTAACCTCGATCGAAGCAAAGCGCCGTGGCCGAAGAGCGAAGCAGAGCTTAATGCGCTGTGGGACGGCAAGGTTAAATTTGACGAACTCAGCCTGAAGCTGACCGGTAAAACCGATGCGGAAATCCGCGAAACGCTGACGCGCCGCTACAAATTTGCGATTCGCCGTCTGGCGCAGACCAACAGCGAAGATGTGTTCTCACTGGCGATGACAGCGTTCGCCCGTGAAATCGACCCGCATACTAACTATCTCTCTCCGCGCAATACCGAGCAGTTCAATACTGAAATGAGCTTGTCTTTGGAAGGTATTGGCGCGGTTCTGCAGATGGATGATGACTACACCGTCATTAACTCCATGGTGGCAGGTGGTCCGGCAGCCAAGAGCAAAGCGATCAGCGTTGGCGATCGTATTGTCGGCGTCGGGCAGACGGGCAAGGGCATGGTCGATGTGATTGGCTGGCGTCTGGATGACGTTGTAGCGCTGATCAAAGGACCTAAAGGCAGCAAGGTGCGCCTTGAAATTCTGCCTGCCGGTAAAGGTACCAAGACGCGCACCGTGACGCTAACGCGTGAACGTATCCGTCTCGAAGACCGTGCCGTTAAAATGTCCGTGAAAACCGTTGGCAAAGAAAAAGTCGGCGTACTGGATATTCCTGGCTTCTATGTTGGCCTGACTGATGATGTCAAAGTCCAGTTGCAGAAACTGGAAAAACAGAACGTCAGCAGCATCATCATCGATCTGCGTACCAACGGCGGTGGAGCGCTGACCGAAGCGGTTTCGCTTTCCGGTCTGTTCATTCCTTCCGGCCCGGTGGTTCAGGTTCGTGACAATAACGGTAAAGTGCGTGAAGACAGTGATACCGACGGCGTTGTGTACTACAAAGGCCCGCTGGTGGTATTGGTCGATCGCTTCAGTGCCTCGGCATCGGAAATTTTTGCCGCGGCAATGCAGGATTATGGCCGTGCGCTGATCGTCGGTGAACCGACCTTTGGGAAGGGCACCGTACAGCAGTATCGCTCCCTGAATCGTATTTACGATCAGATGCTGCGTCCGGAATGGCCTGCGCTGGGTTCTGTTCAGTACACGATCCAGAAATTCTACCGCGTAAACGGTGGCAGCACGCAGCGTAAGGGTGTTACGCCGGATATCATCATGCCGACAGGTAATGAAGAAACTGAAACCGGCGAGAAGTTTGAAGATAACGCGCTGCCGTGGGACAGCATTGATGCGGCAACCTACACCAGGTCAGATAACCTGACGCCGTTCGGACCTGAATTGCTGAAAGAGCACAATGCACGTATTGCGAACGATCCTGAGTTCCAGTACATCATGAAGGACATTGCGCGATTCAATGCGATGAAGGATAAGCGCAGCATCGCTTCTCTGAATTACGCTCAGCGTGAGAAAGAGAATAACGAAGATGACGCAATGCGTCTGGCGCGTATTAACGATCGGTTCAAGCGAGAAGGCAAACCGTTGCTGAAGAAACTGGACGATCTGCCGAAGGATTACCAGGAGCCGGATCCGTATCTGGATGAAACGGTAAAAATCGCGCTCGACCTGGCGCATCTTGAAAAAGAAAAGCCAGCGGAACAGCCCGCGAACAGTCAATAACCTCAAACAGGCACAAGAAATTGTGCCTGTTTTTTTAACAAGCGCATGAAGACGTCAGTCTGATACGATAAAATGTAAAGTTGTGTCTTTCTGGTGACTTAGCACCCATGGATGCTTGAAAATAGCCATAAGACCCATACGATATGGGTAATCGCATAGTGCGTTTTGTTAAATTGAGGTTAAAAGAAAATTATGATGCGAATCGCGCTCTTCCTGCTGACGAACCTGGCTGTGATGGTCGTTTTCGGGCTGGTATTGAGCCTGACAGGGATTCAGTCAAGCAGCGTTCAAGGCTTGTTGATCATGGCACTGCTGTTTGGTTTTGGTGGTTCCTTCATTTCGCTGCTGATGTCCAAATGGATGGCGTTAAAGTCCGTTGGCGGAGAAGTGATCGAACAGCCTCGCAATGAAAGAGAACGCTGGCTGATGAATACAGTCGCGAATCAGGCCCGCCAGGCAGGGATCGCTATGCCGCAGGTTGCAATCTACCATGCGCCAGATATTAACGCGTTTGCTACCGGTGCGCGCCGGGATGCCTCGCTGGTGGCTGTAAGTACTGGCCTGTTGCAAAACATGAGTCCGGATGAAGCCGAAGCGGTTATCGCGCATGAGATCAGCCACATTGCTAATGGCGATATGGTTACCATGACGTTAATTCAGGGTGTGGTGAACACTTTCGTTATCTTTATCTCACGTATTCTGGCGCAGATTGCCGCTGGGTTTATGGGAGGCAACCGCGATGAGGGAGAGGGTAGCAACGGTAACCCGTTAATCTACTTTGCGGTAGCGACGGTACTGGAGCTGGTATTTGGTATTCTGGCGAGCATTATTACGATGTGGTTCTCACGTCATCGTGAATTCCATGCGGATGCAGGCTCAGCGAAACTGGTGGGTCGTGAAAAAATGATCGCCGCGCTACAGCGCCTGAAAACCAGCTATGAGCCGCAGGAAGCGACCAGCATGATGGCGTTCTGCATCAACGGTAAATCCAAATCGTTGAGTGAGCTGTTTATGACTCACCCGCCGTTGGACAAACGTATTGAAGCGCTGCGCAGCGGTGAATACCTGAAATAATTGGCAGCAGACTTAAAATAAAAAGCGCGTCGACAGACGCGCTTTTTTTATGCCTGAACCCGCGGTTGTGTGATACGTAAGCCACTCACGATTGCGGCCAGCGAAGCCAGAATACCCGCTGTTATCAGCGAGACGTGTGTTCCGCTGTCACCAAATTGATTTAGCATCAGCGCAACCAGTGCGGCCCCGGTACTCTGGCCCAGTAAACGCGCCGTTCCAAGCATACCGCTCGCGCCTCCGCTACGATCACGCGGCGCGGAGGTGATGATGGTGTGATTATTCGGTGACTGGAACAAGCCAAAACCCGCACCGCACAAAATCATTGGCCAGATGATATTAAAATCAGAAGGTGATGCGGGCAGCAACACCAGCGAAAACAGCCCACACGCCATTACTGCCATGCCCAGCGCGCCCAGCAGACCCGCATGAACACGTTCAATCAAATATCCTGCCAGTGGGGCCATCACCATGGTTGCCAGTGGCCACGGCGTCAGCAGCAGGCCCGTTTCAACCTCGCTGCGCCCGAGAACCGTTTGCATGAAAAATGGGAGAGAAACCATCGCCAGCATCTGTGCGCTGAATGAACAGATTGAAGTACAAATAGAGAGTGAAAACAGCGGAATGCGCAGCAGATCAACCGGTAGTAACGGTACTGGCAATGCGAGTTGGCGGCGGATAAAGAAAAACCCTACCACGAGCAGCCCCACAAGTTCAGCACCAATCAGTTTTAGCGACTGTCCCTGCGCAAATCCGCTGAGTGCCGTGATTAACAAACCGAATGTTAAGGCGTTCATCACTGCGCTGGGCAGATCGAAGCGCGGTTTATTGCTACGTGATGAATTGGGTGGCAAAAAACGCATAGCCAGTAGCAGGGCGATGATCCCCAGTGGAACGTTAATCAGGAATAGCCATTTCCACGAGGCAATAGAAAGAATAGCCGCCGCAATAGTCGGACCCGCTGCCGAGGATACAGCCACGATAAAGGAGTTAATACCCATTCCGCGGCCAAGCTGGCGCTGAGGATAAATGAGTCGGATCAATGCCGTATTAACGCTCATCAGCGCCGCGCCGCCAAACCCCTGAGCCACGCGCGCTAACGTCAGCATATGCAGCGAGTCTGACAAGGCACAAAACAGCGACGCCAACAGAAACACGACCAGACCACACTTATAAATGCGTCGGTAGCCAAACATATCACCTAAAAAAGAGAGCGATAACAGCGAAACAACGATCGCAATTTGGTAGGCGTTCACAATCCAGATTGAGCTGGCGGGTGAGGCCTGAAGATCGGTGGCGATAGTGGGGAGGGCAACATTCGCTATTGCGCCGTCGAGTACTGCCATAGAGATGCCAATAACAATGGTTAAAATTGCGCCATATCGCTGGGGCAATGGCAGACCATCGGTCTGAGTTTTTTCCATAGGAAGTCAATATTGTCGGAATTTATGATGAGAATAATAATTTTAGCATTGATATTCAGGCGTTAGGTCGCAGATTTGTAACTAAGTAAGCAAAGAGCGATTGCGAGGGCTGATACGTGAAATTATAATAAAAACCGGTTCTGATTTTTATAAAACACTCGAAAGGGGTGATAAATGGCAATCGCAGATCTGGATAAACAACCCGATTCTGTATCTTCCGTGCTGAAGGTTTTTGGCATCCTGCAGGCGCTGGGTGAAGAGCGCGAAATTGGTATTACCGAGTTGTCGCAACGCGTCATGATGTCGAAAAGCACCGTTTATCGCTTTTTGCAGACCATGAAAACGCTGGGCTATGTGGCACAAGAAGGGGAGTCTGAGAAATACTCACTGACCCTGAAACTATTCGAGCTGGGTGCTCGCGCGTTACAAAACGTCGATCTTATCCGTAGCGCTGATATTCAGATGCGCGAACTTTCGCGCCTGACCAAAGAAACAGTACACCTTGGCGCACTGGATGAAGACAGCATCGTCTACATTCATAAAATCGATTCCATGTACAATCTGCGCATGTATTCTCGCGTAGGTCGCCGTAATCCACTGTACAGCACGGCTATCGGTAAAGTTCTGCTGGCATGGCGTGACCGCGATGAAGTGAAGCAAATTCTGGACGGTATTGAGTACAAACGCAGCACCGACCGTACTATTACCAATACTGATGAGCTGCTGGTACTGCTGGATAAAGTCCGTGAGCAGGGCTACGGTGAAGACAACGAAGAACAGGAAGAAGGTCTGCGCTGCATCGGTGTGCCGGTGTTTGACCGTTTCGGTGTGGTGATTGCAGGCTTGAGTATTTCATTCCCGACGCTGCGTTTCTCAGAGGAACGTTTGCACGAGTATGTGGCGATGCTGCATACGGCTGCGCGTAAAATTTCAGAACAAATGGGTTATAACGATTATCCGTTCTAATCTGGCGTAATAGCGTCAACTTAAAAACCCCAGGTATTTTTGTATCTGGGGTTTTTTATGAACAGTCATAACGTTAGTTGGTGCAAATAACGTAGCGTATGTATTGTTGCTATATTAACCGTTATCAATAATGACCGTACTTTTTCTTAACAAAGGGCAATCCGACAGGCCAATGATACCGCTGTTTGTGTGGACGTATTGTGCGGTGCTGGTTCCGCGGGCGGTCAGATATTGGCATTGCAAGCCCAGACCCGCTGCATTCTCCTTACTTCCAATCAAAATTCCGTAGCCGCTCAGTAATAAACCGATCCAAACCAGAGCTAACAACACAATAGCGCGGATTATCAGACGCATTACAACCTCTTATCTTTTCTCGTTATTATTAGATTAGCCTGTACATGGGATGAAACAAGTGAATCATTCCTAAAAAGATTGAATGCCGATACAGTTAACGCTGGGTTTAGGTAACGCATGATAATTTATAGACATAAGATGTAGATTCGAAGAGTGGAGCTGGAGTGAAAAAAATTCGCTGGGTAGTGCTGATAGTTGTCGTGCTGGTATGCATACTGATGTGGGCGCAAGTGTTCAACATCATGTGCGATCAGGATGTACAATTTTTCAGCGGTATTTGTGCCATCAATAAATTTATTCCCTGGTAAGCGCATTTTTGCCACAGTTGATTACCTTCTTGTGCGGCAGTGGTAAACTACGCTGTCTACATTGAGGTGGTGAAATGAACGAAGTTTTGAATTCTGGCGCGTTGGGTTTGGCGTCTTTGGCTGTATCGGTGGTGATTCTGGTTGTCGGGCTTGTACTGTGGTTTTTCGTCAATCGGGCAAGTTCGCGTACTAATGAGCAGATTGAGCTGCTTGAAGCATTGTTAGATCAGCAAAAAAGACAGAACGCATTGCTCCGTCGCCTTTGCGAAGCTAACGAACCTGAAAAAGCAGCAGAGCCTGCTGCGGTCACAGCGAAGGATGAAGATGATGACATCATCCGCCTGGTAGCTGAGCGGTAAAAACGGTATGACAGGGTGAGGATCTGTTGCTTTTGTTCTCAGATGTTTCATCCTGTCACCAACGTGCCAGATTATTTTCTTCTGTACATGTCGTGTAATTAGCACTCTGATACGCGTGTAAACTCAGTATTTTCAGATGCTCCAACCAATTAATATCTTATCCCCGGTCTGATATAAATATAATTTCCCATACGATAAAAATATGATTATGTCATTTTTGTGATAGCGATCGTTTTATTAACAGCGAAACGTTTCTCTTACTTTTTTTGTGCATTGTCATCATTCTTTCATTATTTTGGTGCAAAAGCAGAAGGCGGATCTCATTTTTACGCTTGTGACATTTTATGCATTACTAAGCATAAAAAATGATATCCGGCACATCCTGTAACAGCTAATCTGGAACAACCGAAGCTATTGAGCTATGGTAGAAATGTCCCGGCTATGGTGCAAGCCAGACGGGGGATGGGGTGAGCGGCGGGAATATAACACTTCTCGGTGTGGCGCATAACTGTGCAGTTGCTGTTTGATGAACGACGGGATTTGTGCGACCGATCGAGACACGTTTAAAAATGGCTTGCCATTATTAACGTTGTATGTGATAACACGTTTTGGGTTAAACGAGGTACAGTTCTGTTTATGTGTGGCATTTTCAGTAAAGAAGTCCTGAGTAAACACGTTGACGTTGAATACCGCTTCTCTGCCGAACCTTATATTAGTGCCTCAAGCAGTAATGTCTCAGTTTTATCTATGTTATGCCTGCGGGCGAAGAAAATACTCTAAGGAATTTTGCAAATGGCAAAGATTAAAGGTCAAGTTAAGTGGTTCAACGAGTCTAAAGGTTTTGGTTTCATTACTCCGGCTGATGGCAGCAAAGACGTGTTCGTACACTTCTCCGCTATCCAGGGTAACGGCTTCAAAACTCTGGCTGAAGGCCAGAACGTTGAGTTCGAAATTCAGGACGGCCAGAAAGGTCCGGCTGCTGTTAACGTAACAGCTATCTGATCGACACCACTGATTTGAAGCGCATATGCGCAACCATCTCAGATATAAAGCCTCGCCTATGCGGGGCTTTTTAATTCAAAATACGTCTAAATATTTCTAAATGCCCTTCCATTAGCGCTTTGTTGCAAAGGCGTGATGTTCGTAGCATAGTTTTCCCCGCTTTCTTACGACATTTCTCGTTAAATCAGACACCTGAAAAACTATCTTGCTGGAGACCAGGTGAAAAAGAAAAACGACGGCGACGCGCGCAATTTTACTCCCGTACGTTTTGCCCTGCTTTGTGTGGCAATATTATTGAGTCTGGGATTGCTGCTGGGTCGGGTTGCGTGGCTGCAAATTGTCACGCCGACGAGTCTGGTGAAACAGGAAGACATGCGTTCGTTACGTGAGGTAACTATTGCCTCGCCGCGCGGGATGATTACCGACAGAGAAGGGCGACCGCTGGCGGTAAGTGTTCCGGTTAACGCCGTATGGGCCGATCCTAAGACCATCATCAGCAAGGGAGGCGTGGGTTACAACGAACGCTGGCAGGCTCTGGCAAGGACTCTGCATTTGTCACTGAGTACGCTGGCGGAACGCGTTAACAGTAATCCTGGCGGACGTTTTATTTATCTGGCACGACAAATTTCCCCTCAGCAGGCTGAGTGGGTAGATGATCTTAATCTCCCGGGCATCAACCTGCGCGAGGAATCCCGCCGGTTCTATCCCGCAGGCCACGTAGCGGCGAATCTCATTGGTTTTACCAACATTGATGGACAAGGCATTGAAGGGCTGGAAAAGAGCTTTAATAACCAGCTGATGGGTAAACCTGGCTCCCGTCTGGTACGTAAAGACAAATTTGGCCATGTCATTGAGAATATCACCGAAGTTACGCCTGTTCCTGCACACGAATTACAGCTCAGCATCGATGAGCGTCTGCAGACGGTCACCGAAGATGCGTTGGACAATGCCGTTACGTGGAATAAAGCAGAATCAGGAGCCGCAGTGCTGGTCAACATTGCTACCGGTGAAATACTGTCCATGGCGAGCTTTCCTGACTTCAACCCCAATAATCGTGATGGCGCGGTACTGGATGATTTTCGTAACCGTGCAATTAGCGATACGTTTGAACCCGGTTCAACCGTTAAACCGCTGGTGATCATGACTGCACTCCAGCAGGGGATAGTACAACCCGACAGCGTGATTGATACCCATCCTTTTTACCTTGATGGACATCGCATTCGCGACGTCGGGTTTTACCCGGAACTGTCGCTGACCGGGATTTTACAGAAATCGAGCGATACCGGCGTGTCGCACCTTTCATTGGCTATGCCTGTCCAAAAATTGCTGGATACCTATAAAAGCTTTGGTTTTGGCGATCCAACCGGACTGGGATTAACCGGTGAAAGCAGCGGTTTAATGCCTCAACGCCGCTACTGGAGCGATTTGGATCGCGCGACCTTTGCATTTGGTTATGGATTAATGGTAACGCCGCTGCAGTTGGCGCACGTATATGCAACCATTGGTAGTTTTGGTATCTATCGGCCCCTTTCGATTACCCGTATTGACCCGCCGGTAATCGGTACCCGAGTGATGCCGGAGGCTCTGGTTCACCAGGTTGAACATATGATGGAAAGCGTTGCGTTACCTGGTGGTGGGGGAACTAAAGCCGCGGTCAGGGATTATCGCGTGGCGGTTAAAACAGGAACGGCAAAGAAAATTGGTGATGACGGTAAGTATGTCGATAAATACGTGGCTTATACAGCAGGCGTTGCGCCAGCGAGCGACCCGAAATTTGCACTGGTGGTCGTCATCAATAATCCGCAAAACGGTGCTTATTATGGTGGGGCTGTCTCTGCGCCTGTCTTCAGCCAGATAATGGGTGATGTCCTGCGTCTGGAGAACGTTAAACCGGATGGCATGCCTGCTGACTCCGATCATCTGCTGGTGATGCACGGCAGCAACGTATCCTCGCCGTCGCTGTAAGTTATTTTCCCAGGGCGCAATTCGCGTTACACTTGCGCCCTTAAGTCACCTGCCGGAGTTGTCATGTCGTTTTCCTGTCCTCTTTGCCACCAGCCTCTTACCCAAGCGAATAACAGTTTTGTCTGCCCCGGGCGGCACCAGTTTGACGTGGCGAAAGAAGGGTATGTCAACTTACTGCCGGTTCAGCATAAACGATCGCGCGATCCGGGTGACAGCGCTGAGATGATGCAGGCGCGACGGGCATTTCTTGATGCCGGGCACTATCAACCGTTGCGTGATGCGATTGTGAATGTGCTGAAAGAGAAGTCGACTTCAGAAGATGCAGCGATCCTGGATATTGGCTGTGGGGAAGGGTATTACACCCATGCGTTTGCCGACGCGCTGACGGGTTGTACAACCTTTGGTCTTGACGTCTCCAAAGTGGCAATTAAAGCTGCAGCCAGACGCTATCCGCAGGTGACCTTTTGCGTTGCCTCCAGCCATCGTCTGCCGTTCGCAGATGAGTCAATGGATGCCATCATCAGGATCTACGCGCCCTGTAAAGCGCAAGAGCTGGCACGCGTGGTTAAACCGGGGGGATGGGTTATCACCGCCACGCCAGGACCGCGTCATTTAATGGAACTGAAAGGGCTTATTTATGATGAGGTGCGTTTGCATGCGCCGCACACAGAGCAACTGGACGGTTTTGTTCTGCAACAGAGTATTGCGCTGGGGTATCAGATGCAGCTTCAGGGCAGCGAGGCCGTTGCGTTACTGCAAATGACGCCGTTCGCCTGGCGGGCAAAGCCGGAGGTGTGGAAAACGTTAGCGGAGAAAACGACGTTTGACTGCCAGACCGATTTTAGTATTCATGTCTGGCAGCGTCTGAATTAACCGTGGAAGTGTGCCCAGAGGATCTGGGCACCGATACCAATCAGCACCACCCCACCCAAAATTTCTGCTCGTTTGCCCAGCATCGGGCCAATGAAACGACCAATCATCATGCCGAGCGTGGACATAATCAATGTGGCGCAGCCGATGGCCAGCGCGGTGGCAATAATATTGACCTGCAGGAAAGCCAGACCCACCCCGACGGCCATTGCGTCGAGACTGGTGGCAATGGCGGTGGTAACCAGCAGCCAGAAACCATGACGGCGCTGCGGTTCTTCCTCTTCATCCCCGTTGTCGCGAAAACCTTCGATTATCATTCGCCCGCCTAAAAAGATCAGCAGAATGAAGGCGATCCAGTGGTTCCACTCCAGCACGAATTTGCTGGCCAACATACCCATGCCCCAGCCAATCAGCGGCGTAAGCGTTTCAACTGCGCCGAATATCAGACCTGTACGCAATGCTTCAGAAAATTTGGGTTTATGCAGTGTGGCGCCTTTGCCAATTGATGCAGCGAAAGCATCCATCGACATGCCGAAAGCGAGAAGAACTGTAGCGGTGAGATTCATAACAGCGTCCTGACCGGGGTATCCATAAAACACATCACTGCCCCCAGTAACCATGCATACAGGCCGGAATCACTATAAATACAGCGCCATTCAGATATGCATTGCAGTTGATGTGCCTATGGTCTCGCCTGACTGAACCTGTAAATTCAGTCCGTACGCGCCACGTTTTTCAACGAGTATGTTGACACGTACATTTCCGGAGTCTGGAAATCGGCTACTCCCCAACGACGGGCGCAACCTTAACATATTTTGAGAATATAAAACAAGAAACGCAGAAATAATATTTGACTTCTAATTGAAAACGATTTTCATTTAGATTTATTTATAAATAAAACGTTAAAATAAATAACATTGTGGACAGTTAAATATAGCCTTGGCTATGTTTGTTTTATACTGATATATAAAAACATAGTTCAGGCTATATTTATAAGTTATTGATTTGAAATTAAAAGTTTATATATCTTCTCAAGATCGTCTATATTTCGTACGCGGATCAACAATCTTCGATGTTCTAATTGCATCACTAATACACCGTCTTCAGATAAATTCATCTCTTTAATGCGGTTATATTCAATCCAGACGTTGGCGAAGAAAAAACCTTTCTGCTTGAAGATGATTTTTGGCGTACGGATCCAGAACAGATACAACCCCATCAATACCAGTGCACATAATAACCATGTGGTAAATTGCGCGCCGTGGCTGGTGATGTTGTTGTAGATAAGAATAGCTACCAAGCCAAGGAAGATAACGCTGTCGACTCTGCTGCGGGGAAGCAGGGCGACAGTAAGCAGAGTAGGGCCATTACGGCGGGGCATGATGAACTGATCGTAAATGGCATACGCCAGCAGCGAAAAGATGAATAGAACCAGCACCAGGTCCGTGATAGTCATGAATCCTCAACCCTCTAAATAGAAAAACCGGGGGCAAGCCCCCGGTGATGTACAACAGTCTTACAGGCCGAGCAGTCCGACAGCGTAGCCCGCGATACCGATGACGAAGAAGCCAACGATGATCCACAGCGGGTTCACTTTCTTACGCAGCAGCCACATACAGGCGAATGTCAGCAGCAGAGGAACCAGACCCGGCATCAGCTGGTCAAGGATCGTCTGCACGGTGGTAACACGAGTCTGACCATCCTGACCGGTGATAGTGGAAACCACCAGCGGGATGTTTACGTGCGTCCACTTGTTAACCAATGCTCCCATGACAAACAGGCCGAGGATTGACGCCCCCTCGGTCAGTTTCTGCAGGAAGCCGCCGCCCATATCTTTAACGATATCGACACCTTTACGGTAGCCATATGCCACACCGTAATAACGGGTTGCCAGACGAACCAGGTTAAACAGGATGAAGAACAGCAGTGGCCCCAGCAGGCTGCCGCTCATCGCAATACCTGCGCCGAGTGCGGCGAAGACCGGACGTACGGTACCCCAGAAGATCGGGTCACCGACGCCTGCCAGCGGACCCATCAGACCAACTTTGATACCGTTGATGGCACCATCGTCAATCTCTGCGCCGTTTGCACGCTGTTCTTCCATTGCCAGCGTAACGCCCAGTACTGGAGCCGCTACGTACGGATGGGTGTTAAAGAATTCCAGGTGACGCTTAATCGCTTGCTTACGTGCATCGTTGTTTTCCGGGTACAAGCGGCGGATAGCCGGTACCATGGAGAAACAGAAACCCAGCGCCTGCATACGTTCGAAGTTCCATGAACCCTGAAACAGGTTAGAACGAATGAACACGCCACGAATGTCACTCGGAGTGAGTTTTTTCTCGGTGGTAGTTTTAGTCATATCAACCATTTCGCTCACCTGCTAGTCCAGTTCGTTATCGAGATCGTTATTGCCAGCCGCCGCAGCAGGTGCACCGGCTACGCGGTTATATTTCGGGCTCAGCTGAATGTAGAGGATGGCCATGACTGCGCCAATCACACCCAGAGCAACCAGGTTGAAGTTAGTAAATGCCGCGGTGACGAAGCCGAGGTAGAAGAATGGCATCAGATAGCCTGCGCGCATCATGTTGATGACCATCGCATAACCAACCACTACGATCATACCGCCTGCGATGTTCAGACCACCGGTTACGACTTCCGGAATGGCGTTAAGCATGCTCTGAACTTCACTGGTACCAACAGAAATCGCAACGATTACCGCCGGGATAGCGATACGCATAGCCTGCAGGAACAGGGAGGATACGTGCAGCCAGGAGAGCGCAGTCAGGTTACCGTTTTCGGCTGCCTTATCCGCTGCGTGCTGGAATGCTACGGTGATTGTACGAACGATAATGGTCAGTACCTGGCCTGCTGCTGCCAGTGGGATAGCCAGCGCGATACCGGCACCAATGCTTTGGTGACCCGCGATAACCAGAACGGTAGAGATAATTGAGGCCAGTGCGGCATCTGGTGCAACCGCAGCACCGATGTTCATCCAGCCCAGGGCGATCATTTCCAGGGTACCACCGATGATGATACCGGTTTTCATATCCCCGAGAACGGCACCAATCAGCGTACAGGCCACCAACGGACGGTGGAACTGAAATTCATCGAGTACCGACTCCATACCCGCGATACATGCGACGATGAACACCAGCACAATCTGAAGAGTGGTAATCTCCATTGTACTTCTCCTATTGCTATACAGACTTAAGTGTGAAAACTAAGTAAATGCCAGAGAATTATTTCACCTTGGCAATCAAATCCATCATTTTCAGTTTCTGATCGGTAGAAACCTTACGGGCCTCAAGCTCAATACCGCGTTCGTTGAGTTTCTTGAAGGCTTCGATGTCTTTGTCATCGACAGAAATTGCGTTGTTTACCTGCGTTTTACCCTGACGGAAAGCCATACCGCCAATGTTCACGGAGGTAATTTTCACACCACCTTCAACGATACGTTCTACGTCGGTTGGGTTGGTGAACAACAGCATCACACGCTCACCTGCATATTTCGGGTTGTTGTAGACGCGGATCATTTTCGCGACATCAACCACATGCGCCGTCACACCCGGAGGTGCTACCTGAGTCAGCAGCGTTTTACGCACGGTATCGGCGGCAACTTCATCACTGACGACGATAATGCGTGTTACGTTGGTTTCTTTGGTCCAGCGAGTTGCCACCTGACCATGGATTAAGCGGTCATCAATACGCGCCAGGCCGATCTGCATATAATCGTTCGGACCCATTGGTTTCGCGGGGGTTGCTGCTTTAGGTGCCGCGACAGGGGCAGGAGCGGCTTTTTCCACCGGTTTTGCTTTCAGCGCTTTCACGCCTTCGCTACCGGTTTCAACGGCCAGTGCCACTAATTCATCAAAGCTTGGGTTGTCATCACGCGCCATGAAGGTCTCAACCAGCATGGGAATGTTCACACCGGCGATTACTTCGTAATGCTCTTTATCGACGACAATGCGGCTCGCAGCGTTAAACGGGCTGCCTCCCCATGTGTCAACGAGAAACAGCACGCCTTTACTGGTATCGAGTTTTGCCAACTGAGCGTTGTACTTTTCGATCAGCGTTTCAGCATTTTCGCCTGGAACGAAATCGATCCAGCCGACGTTTTCCTGCTCGCCTAACAGCATCTCTGCCGTCTTAAGTAACTGCTCTGCAGCCCAACCATGTGTGCCTATTACAATAGCAATGGTCACTTGCTACCTCCTTTATTATCGTTAACACATCAACGTGAAGATGTATTTGAATCGTCGTCCGCAATCGAATCGATTCAGATAAGGGTTACAAAGAAAAACCTATGATTTTCGTGAATTATTTTAGATATCGAAAAAAATATTTTATGTGATGAAGATCCGTAATTTAACTTCCGATAAAAAGAAATTTCGAAGGGTAAAATATCTCCGAAACAACTTATTGCAAAGGAAGGTAAATCTTTGCTAAAAACAGCTTCTCTCTGTTATGTTTAGCATCTGTTTAATTACTCAGGAGTATAGGGCAGTAGCCCACCATATGGATCGTCACCGACGTCATTTCACCTTCAGGCCGTATCAAGCCTGTCAGATTGGCACTTTTTGCCACAAATTTTCTCTGCATATCGCTTTAACGCCTGAGATCCTCAGCGCGCAGTTTGGTCATTCCTTAAGCAGGAGCTTGTCATGGAATTATTAATGGACCCGCAGATTTGGGTGGGTTTGCTCACGCTTGTCGTTCTCGAAATTGTTCTGGGTATTGATAACCTGGTCTTCATTGCGATCCTGGCTGATAAGCTGCCGCCGAAACAGCGTGATAAAGCGCGTTTAATCGGTTTGTCACTGGCACTGATTATGCGTCTGGGCTTGTTGTCCGTGATTTCGTGGATGGTGACGCTGACAAAGCCGCTGTTCACGGTAATGGACTATGCGTTCTCGGGGCGCGATCTGATTATGCTGCTGGGGGGTATCTTCCTCTTGTTCAAGGCTACGACAGAGCTGCATGAGCGGCTGGAAAACCGTGAACATGATACCGGGCAGACGAAAGGGTATGCGAGCTTTTGGGTTGTCGTAACGCAGATTGTCATCCTCGATGCGGTGTTCTCGCTGGATGCCGTGATTACGGCGGTCGGCATGGTCAACCATCTGCCAGTGATGATGGCGGCAGTAGTGATTGCCATGGCCGTGATGCTGCTGGCCTCTAAGCCGCTGACACGATTTGTGAACCAACACCCGACGGTGGTGGTGCTGTGTCTGAGCTTCCTGTTGATGATTGGTCTGAGCCTGGTTGCCGAAGGGTTTGGCTTCCATATTCCGAAAGGTTATCTGTATGCGGCGATTGGTTTCTCGATCATCATCGAGTTGTTTAACCAGATTGCCCGTCGTAACTTTATTCGCCACCAGTCGACGCTGCCGCTGCGTGCACGAACTGCCGATGCAATCCTGCGTCTGATGGGCGGTAAACGTCAGGCCAGCGTGCAGATGGAATCCGATAACCCGGTGCCGGTTCCTGTCCCGGAAGGCGCGTTTGTGGAAGAAGAACGCTATATGATCAACGGCGTCCTCTCCCTGGCGTCGCGTTCATTACGCGGCATTATGACGCCACGTGGTGAAATCAGCTGGGTTGATGCCGACCTGAGCGTGGCGGAAATTCGTGAGCAGTTGCTTTCGTCACCTCATAGCCTGTTCCCGGTATGCCGTGGCGAGCTGGACGAAATCATCGGTATCGTGCGTGCTAAAGAGCTGCTGGTGGCGCTGGAAGACGGTGTGGATGTGGCGGCGATTGCCTCTGCTTCTCCGGCTATCGTTGTTCCGGAAACGCTGGACCCGATCAATCTGTTAGGCGTTCTGCGTCGTGCCCGCGGTAGCTTCGTTATCGTCACTAACGAGTTTGGCGTAGTACAGGGTCTGGTCACGCCGCTGGACGTATTAGAAGCCATTGCTGGTGAATTCCCGGATGCCGATGAAACACCAGAAATTATAGCTGATGCAGGTGGTTGGTTGGTCAAAGGCGGTACCGATCTGCATGCGTTGCAACAGGCGCTGGACGTGGATACGTTAGTGAATGAAGACGAAGACATCGCCACGGTGGCAGGTTTAGTCATTGCGGCTAACGGCCATATTCCACGTGTCGGTGATGTTATCGAGGTTGCACCGCTGAGTATTACGATTGTCGAAGCGAATGACTATCGTGTGGATTTAGTTCGCATTGTTAAAGAACAACCCGCTCACGACGAAGACGAGTAATCGGGTTTAGCGAAACGGCATGACGGGCATACTGTGTCGCCCGTTATGTCGGGTGGGCGGCGGCGTGCTGCCCGCCAGCCACTTAGGGAAATCGCGCAGCGGCATTGGCTTTGCGTACAAAAAACCTTGCAACAAATGTACGCCGTGTCGGCGCAAATGCTGAGCCTGCGCCAGTGTTTCAACGCCTTCCGCCACCAGTTCTATATTCAATTTTTTCCCCAAAGCGATAATGATGTCTGTGACGGTTGAATTAACGGCGTCTGTTCCTATTGCCGAAGTAAATGATTTATCGATCTTCAGCACATCCGGGCGGAGTTTTTCCAGCCATGAGAGCGAGCTGTTGCCGGTGCCAAAATCGTCAATCGCCAGTTTTACGCCAAGGCGATTTAGCTCGCGTACAATCCGATAATCCACATCCAGTAACGCATCTCGTTCGGTAAGTTCGATGACTAACTGCTGAATGGGATGCTGGCTAAACCAATACTGGTTGAGATCTTTTAACAGCGTGCCATGGCGAAAATGGCTGGCGGCGACATTAATCCCAATATGAAACTGACTGCTCATCGGGAAAACGTGTCTTTGCTGAATGGTTTCTGCGATGACATGACGGGTTAGCGGCACAATCAGGTTGTGCTCCTCAGCGATGGGAATAAACACTTCCGGAGAGATCCAACCCTGGCGTGGGTTATTCCAGCGTAGAAGAATCTCCACGCCCATGCATTGCTGGGTTTGCGCATTAAGCAGCGGCTGGCAAAATAGCTCGAATTCCCGAGCAGCAAGGGCCAGATTAATCTCCCAGGAAAAACTCATTCTGCTGGCAGTTGCCAGCCATGCCAGGTAGCCCACTAATAAACTCAGGATCACCGCCAGCGGCAACTGTGTTGGCAGATGTTTAATCGCCAGTTCACTGGGACCGGGGCCGGTGACGCTAATGGTAAACGGGAAATGTTGAGATGACAGCTGGTAGCGTTTTTCATCATTTAGCTTAGGCAGAGTATCGACCACACCTTGATCATACAGTAGATGCCGATTACCAACGGTTAAGCTGGCATCGGTGATCTGCGGCGGCTGGGGTTCAAGCAACATAGACGACAATAAATCGATATTGACGATTTCCAGCACGCCATCTTCACCATCGGCAGAGGATGGATACCATTGCGTGAGAATCGGACTGCCTTTTATCAGCGAATGGTCAGTAGACAGCAGCAGTTGCGGTTCCCGGCTGGGTAATTCGGACTGTAGTTGGCGAATGGGGACATTGCGATACCCAAAAATGCTGGAGCAGTAGAGGATCCCGCTTTGAATAAGATTAATAGAACGCACTGTTTGCAGTCTTGCGGCATGTTTGCTTAAGGGTAAACGCGCTACTGAGCAGGGGAGGCCAATTAACGGCAGCAATACATCACGTCCGGTCTGCAAGGGTAAAAGCACGTCATCCAGTTCTTCTACAGCATGGTTGGCAAAGGTGACGATATTTCGGTGATTTAAATTACGCTCCGAAATAAATCGGACAGTTAATGTGAGGATGAGCGTCAGTAGTGCACATACTGTGCAGACGATTAAGCGATTCCGGCGATAATTTTTAATGATCCGTTGTGCTGTTTGCATGCGGGCCGCCCGATAAGCCGTTGGTCACAGAAGCCAACAGCAACAGAGCAAGTGTAGTGGGGAAAATTACAGTAGACGAGGGAGAGGGGGCAAATTCGCCCATCCGTCGCAGATGGGCGAAAATTAAGTATTAGTCACATTGAACTTTGATTGCCAGGCCACCGCGTGACGTTTCGCGGTATTTGGCGTTCATGTCTTTACCTGTTTCGTACATGGTCTCAATGACTTTATCCAGCGAGACGCGCGGCGCGCTGGTACGGCGCATTGCCATACGCGCAGCGTTGATCGCCTTCACTGAAGCAATGGCGTTACGCTCAATGCACGGAACCTGTACCTGACCGGCAACCGGATCGCAGGTTAAGCCGAGGTTATGTTCCATGCCGATTTCAGCAGCAACACACACCTGCTCAGGACTCGCGCCCAACAGTTCAGCCAGACCAGCGGCAGCCATGGAGCAGGCTACACCCACTTCACCCTGACAACCTACTTCTGCACCAGAGATTGAGGCGTTCATTTTGTACAACGCGCCAATTGCACCGGCCGCCAGGAAATAGCGGGTATAGATATCTGGGCTGACGGACTCGATGAAATGATCGTAATAGGCCAGTACCGCAGGCACGATACCGCAGGCACCGTTGGTTGGCGCTGTCACTACGCGACCGCCCGCGGCGTTTTCTTCGTTAACGGCCAGCGCGAACATGTTCACCCAGTCGATCACGTTCATCGGATCGTTGGACAGCTTATCGCTGGAAACCAGCATACGACGCAGGGCTGAAGCACGACGAGGAACGCGCAGCGGACCCGGCAACACACCTTCGGTGTTCATGCCACGATCGATACAGGCCTGCATGGTTTGCCAGACGTGGCCAAAGTACTCTTCAATCTCTTTTTTGCTGTGCAGAGCAAGTTCGTTCTGCATCGCCATGCCAGAGAGAGACAGGCCGGTGCTGTTGCAGTACTCCAGCATTTCAGTCGCGGATTTGAACGGATAAGGCACGCTGACCTCGCCCGCGGCATCCTGACCAAAATGTTCTTCATCAACGATGAATCCACCGCCGATTGAGTAGTAGGTTTTGCTATAAATGACGGTTTCGCCATTGTACGCATGGATCTGCATTCCGTTTTCATGCAGCGGCAGGTTGCCGTTGTGAAAACGCATCCCGTCATTCTGCGGGAAATCCACTTCGTGCTGACCTTGCGCAAGCAGCAGGCGTCCACGCGTTTCTACGTCGCGGATAAATCCGGGGATGCTATCAATATCCACGGTAGCAGGCTCATTGCCCGCCAGACCCATAATAATGGCGATATCGGTGTGGTGACCTTTACCCGTGAGCGACAGTGAACCATACACGTCGACGGCGACACGAGTAACGCTGTCCAGTAATCCTTTTTCGACCAGGTCATCGACGAACTGTTTACCCGCCTTCATAGGCCCTACGGTATGGGAAGATGAGGGACCAATCCCCACCTTAAACATGTCGAATAGACTAATCACGATAATACTCCTACAGGGCGACTGGGCTTTCCAGTAACGATGTTATAACTGCGCATAGTGTAAGAGGGAACGCGGCGATCGGCTTAACTATTCACATGAATTAAACTAATAGATAACCGCGGTTTTACTAATGTTGTGACCTGAGTTTCAAGTTGTCTATGGCGCGCGTAAAGATAAGTATAGTCAGGGTTTGACGCCAATTTGCAGCGCCAGCTCACGAATTATTCCGGCAGTCATTCCCCAGACGAAATATTGCTCATACCAGGAAAGCCATACGCGATGTGAATCGCCACGACGGTAAATATCCAACGGGTGGTAACGACCTAAATGCAGGGCCTGGGCCAGCGGCATTTCGAACACTGCTGAAACTTCATCTTCACTGGCGCGATACGGCAGATTAGGCGGGATAATGCCTACCACTGGGGTGACCTGGAAACCGGTCACGCTGTCGACCGGCGGCAGAACGCCGATCACTTCTACGCATGAAGGTGGGATCGCCACCTCCTCCTGTGCCTCGCGAAGGGCGGCGGCAATTAACGAGGCATCACTGCTATCCACCGCCCCACCGGGGAAGGCGACCTGTCCTGCGTGCTTGCGCAGGTGAACGGAACGCTGGGTTAACAACAATCCCGGCTGTGGACGACGCACGACGGGGATCAGTACGGCGGCCTGGCGCTGGTTTAACGCGGCATGATTGACCTGCGGGCGCAGGAGTTGAAAGCGCGATAAAAAATCATCAAGCGTCAGGCTGCTGTATTCCACGTCTCAGTTCTCCAGTTGGTGCAAAATACGATTCACTTTATCAAATGTTTCCTGATACTCAGCGTCTTCCTGACTGTCCGCCACTATGCCGCCGCCAGCGGAACAATAAATTTGTCCGCTTGTGGCTGTCAGCGTGCGAATGGTGATGCTGGTATCCATATTGCCGCAGAAACTCAGATAACCGATGCTGCCACACCAGGCATTACGTCTTTGTGGCTCCAGTTCGTCAATAATTTCCATCGCCCGCACTTTCGGCGCACCGGTAATAGAGCCGCCGGGGAAGGCTGCGCGTAGCAGATCGGTGGCGTGTAATGACTCTGGCAGACGTGCGGTAATGGTGCTGACCAAATGATGAACGGCAGGGAACGGTTCGACGACAAACAGCTCCGGAACCTGTACTGACCCCGGTACGGCAACGCGGCCAATATCATTACGCATCAAATCGACGATCATCAGGTTCTCCGCACGATCCTTCGGCGAATTCGCCAGCCGCCGGGCCTGCTCACGATCGGCATTGGCATCTTCAAGCCTGGGCAACGTACCTTTAATAGGACGCGTCTGGATATGCTGGTTCTCCAGCAGAATAAAACGTTCCGGAGAAAGACTGAGGATAACGCCTTCCTCAAGACGAATAAACGCGCTGAACGGGGCGCGGTTAGCGTGATTGAGTTTGACAAATGCCTGCCACTCATCCCCCTCGTAATGCGCCTGAAAACGCTGCGCGAGGTTGACCTGGTAACAATCGCCGCTGTGCAGATAGCCCTGCACCTGGCGGAATTTTTCGCCGTACCGGGCGCGGCTCATATTGGACTGCCACGCCGAGGTCAATATAAACGGCTCACGCGTTGGCGGTTGTTGCGCGTCGAGCCATTTCAGGCGAGCCTCGACATCGGTATGGCTGAGCAGCGATACGGTCTGCAACTGGTGGTCAACAATCAACGCCCAGTCGTAAATGCCAACGGCCATATCCGGTAGCGTAATATCGCGCTCAGCAATAGTCGGCAGAGATTCAAAGCGTCGGCCAAGGTCGTAGCCAAACAGACCTAACGCGCCGCCCTGAAACGGCAGATCGGGGTGATACTCGGGGTGAATCTTGTGTGCAGCTAGCGCGGAATGTAATACCGTCATTGGATCATCAAGCGAGCGCGTGATTGCGTGCCTGTCCTGCACTACGGTCTCTTCAGCACGTGTAACCAACGTGGTGACGGGATCCGCCACCAGAATATCAAAGCGGTTATGCGGATGGTCGGCTTGACCCGAATGCAGCAGCATCGCCCAGGGCAGATGGCTTAATGTCGAAAAATAGCGTTCAGCGGCGTCCTGACGCCAGGGTAATGTGATTACTGCGGGAGATAACGTCTTCATCAGTCCTGACTCGTTGCTACTCTACTGGCTAACTGCCCGGTAGCATGAAATAATTAGCGCAGACAATTTAGCAGGAGTTAACAATGTTTGCAGGTTTACCTTCACTCAGTCATGAGCAGCAGCAAAAAGCGGTAGAGCGTATTCAGGAGCTGATGTCGCAGGGGATGAGCAGCGGACAAGCCATTGCTCTGGTTGCTGAAGAGTTACGCGCCAGTCATACCGGCGAGCGGATCGTGGCGCGTTTTGAAGATGAAGACGAATAACGCCGCTTAAACTGCAGCGATTATCTTAATCTCAACTTTGTATTTCGGGTTCATCAATCCGGCCTGAACGGTACAACGTACCGGCGCGTGGCCAGCAACGACCCACGCGTCCCAGGCTTTGTTCATGGCGGCAAAATCGTTTTTGTCTGCCAAAAATAGGGTGGCATCAAGAATACGTGACTTGTTGCTGCCTTGTTTTTCCAGCACCGCATCAATTTGCGCCAGCGTATTTGCCGTCTGCTCAAAGGCGTCTGCATCCAGATTTTCCGGCACGCCGGTGTAATACAGCGTGTTGTTGTGGATTACCATGTCGGACCAACGCGCTTCGGCATCAATGCGCACAATCGTCATAAATCATTCCTCATTTACGTTTTTTCATAATAGCTTTGGGTTGCGCCAAGACTGCCATAATGTTGTGCCCACGTCACCTCTTCAACTGGCGAAAGACCCGCTGGCCTGACATAATCCCTGTTCAAATGAACAGGGGGCAGTGTGACGGACGATTTTGCAGCAGACGGTCAGTTGGCTAAAGCGATACCGGGTTTTAAACCGCGAGAACCACAGCGGCAGATGGCCATCGCCGTCAGTCATGCCATCGAAAAATCACAACCACTGGTGGTAGAAGCCGGAACCGGAACGGGTAAAACCTACGCTTATCTTGCCCCAGCGCTGCGTGCAGGAAAGAAGGTCATTGTCTCCACGGGCTCGAAGGCGTTGCAGGATCAGCTATACAGCCGCGACCTCCCGACCGTCGCGAAAGCACTGAAGTTCACCGGTAAACTGGCGCTGCTGAAAGGGCGTTCAAACTATCTGTGCCTTGAGCGTCTCGAACAGCAGGCGCTGGCGGGTGGCGACTTGCCGGTACAAACGTTAAGCGACGTCATTCTGCTGCGCTCCTGGTCAAATCAAACCCTTGATGGGGACATCAGCACCTGCGTCAGTGTGGCGGAAGACTCTCAGGCCTGGCCGCTGGTGACCAGCACTAATGACAACTGTCTGGGCAGCGACTGCCCGCTGTATAAAGAGTGTTTTGTCGTTAAAGCGCGTAAAAAAGCGATGGATGCGGATGTCGTCGTGGTTAACCATCATCTGTTTCTCGCCGATATGGTGGTAAAAGAGAGCGGGTTTGGCGAACTGATCCCGGAAGCTGATGTGATGATCTTCGATGAAGCGCATCAGTTACCGGATATCGCCAGCCAGTACTTTGGTCAATCGCTCTCCAGTCGCCAGCTGTTAGACCTGGCGAAAGACATCACCATTGCCTATCGCACCGAGCTGAAAGACACTCAGCAGCTGCAAAAGTGCGCCGATCGCCTTGCACAAAGCGCTCAGGACTTCCGCTTGCAGCTTGGTGAGCCGGGCTATCGCGGAAATCTGCGGGAACTGCTGGCCGACCAGCGCGTACAGCGCGCGTTTTTGCTGCTCGATGACACGCTGGAGCTGTGTTATGACGTGGCGAAGCTGTCTCTCGGGCGTTCGGCATTGCTGGATGCCGCGTTTGAGCGCGCCACGCTTTATCGTGCGCGTCTGAAGCGCCTGAAAGAGATCAACCAGCCAGGCTTCAGCTACTGGTATGAATGCACCTCCCGCCATTTCACCCTCGCGCTGACACCGCTTACGGTGGCGGATAAATTCAAAGAGGTGATGGAACAAAAGCCGGGCTGCTGGATTTTTACTTCCGCGACGCTGTCGGTAAACGACGATCTTCATCATTTCACCGCACGACTGGGTATTGAAGATGCCGAGTCGATGCTGCTGCCAAGCCCATTTGATTACACGCGCCAGGCGCTGCTGTGCGTGCCGCGTAATCTCCCGCAAACCAACCAGCCGGGGGCTGCGCGCCAGTTAGCATCCATGCTGCGACCTATTATCGAAGCGAACAACGGCCGCTGTTTTATGCTGTGCACTTCGCACGCGATGATGCGCGATCTGGCGGAACAATTCCGCGCTACCATGACGCTTCCCGTACTGCTGCAGGGCGAAACCAGCAAAGGACAACTGCTACAGCAGTTTGTCAGCGCAGGTAATGCGCTATTGGTTGCCACCAGCAGCTTCTGGGAGGGCGTGGACGTGCGCGGCGATACGCTGTCGCTGGTGATAATCGATAAACTGCCATTTACCTCGCCGGACGACCCGCTGTTAAAAGCCCGAATGGAGGATTGTCGACTGCGCGGCGGCGATCCGTTTGAAGACGTCCAGTTGCCGGATGCGGTAATCACCCTGAAGCAGGGTGTAGGGCGTCTGATACGTGATGCTGACGATCGCGGCGTGCTGGTGATTTGCGACAATCGTCTGGTTATGCGGCCATACGGCGCCACCTTCCTGGCGAGTCTTCCTCCTGCGCCGCGGACGCGTGACATCGCTCGCGCGGTTCGCTTTCTTGCCATACCAACGACTGAGTAATTTGTTACGGAGTGTGGTAAGATGCGCGCCAAATTTATTGATCTGATCACAAACACCCATGCGAATTCTGGCTATCGATACCGCCACAGAGGCGTGCTCTGTTGCCCTGTGGAATGACGGTACTATCAAGGCTCTCTTTGAGCTTTGCCCACGAGAACACACCCAACGAATTTTACCGATGGTTCAGGAAATCCTGGCCGCTGGCGATCTCACGTTAACCGATATCGACGCCCTGGCGTTTGGTCGCGGTCCCGGCAGTTTCACCGGCGTGCGTATCGGTATTGGCATTGCTCAGGGGCTGGCGTTAGGCGCAAACTTACCGATGATCGGCGTCTCCACCCTGGCAACCATGGCGCAGGGCGCCTGGCGTAAGTTGGGTGCGACTCGCGTACTGGCGGCAATTGACGCGCGAATGGGCGAAGTCTACTGGGCCGAATACCAGCGTGATGACAACGGTAACTGGCACGGTGAAGAAACCGAAGCGGTGTTAACCCCCGAGCAGGTACATGAGCGTTTATTGCAGCTGTCTGGCGACTGGGTGACGGTCGGGACGGGCTGGCCGGCATGGCCTGAGCTTGGTAAAGACAGCGGGCTGACGCTCAGCGATGGTGACGTGTTGCTTCCAGCGGCTGAAGACATGCTGCCCGTCGCCACGCAAATGCTGGCTGCGGGTGAGACCGTAGCGGTCGAACACGCTGAACCGGTTTATTTACGTAACACCGTGGCGTGGAAGAAACTTCCCGGTAAAGAATGAATCTTAGTAGTAGAACCCCGGCTAAGACGTACAGTCGTCAGTAAACAGCATTGTGATTATGCCGGGGCTGACGCTAAGAAAAGGGAGTCGCAATATGGCGGTGCAAAAGCAGTTATTGAAAGGTGTGTTGGCGGGGGCCTTAGCGTTAATGCTTAGCGGCTGCGTCACCATCCCGGATGCGATTAAAGGTTCGAGCCCGATGCCGCAGCAGGATCTGGTGCGGGTGATGAATGCGCCGCAGCTGTATGTCGGACAGGAAGCGCGTTTCGGTGGCAAAGTGGTGGATATTCAGAACCAGCAGGGAAAATCCCGTCTGGAAATTGCCACCGTTCCGCTCGATAGCGGTGCACGCCCCGTGCTGGGTGAAGCCTCTCGTGGGCGGATTTATGCTGATGTAAATGGCTTTCTCGACCCGGTAGATTTCCGTGGTCAGTTGGTCACCGTCGTCGGCCCGATAAGCGGTACGGTGGACGGAAAAATCGGTAATACGCCGTATAAATTCATGCTGATGCAGGTAACTGGTTATAAACGTTGGCATATTACTCAGCAGATTGTCATGCCGCCTCAGCCTATCGACCCTTGGTTCTACGGTGCGCGTGGCTGGCCTTACGGCGGCTACGGCGGATGGGGCTGGTACAATCCCGGCCCGGCACAGGTTCAGACCATAGTAACAGAGTAACTCTTTGTTTTATTGGTAAAAGAAACAGCGGCTCGTCCGCTGTTTCTGCATTAACGTGGATATAAGAAAAATAAATAGTGACGTGCTTCGCAACCTTGTCGTTGTGTAATAAACAAACTGGTACGCTGAGTTAATATTATGTTAACAGTTTGTTTATTGCCTGGGGTTGTGATGACGACGAATACGCATTTTAGAGGTGATGTATTGAAAAAGGTTTGGCTTAACCGTTATCCCGCTGGTGTTCCTGCGGAGATCAATCCTGACCGTTATCAATCCCTGGTGGAACTCTTTGAACACTCAGTAAGACGCTATGCCGATCAGCCCGCGTTTGTAAACATGGGGGAGGTGATGACCTTCCGCAAGCTTGAAGAGCGTAGCCGTGCGTTTGCCGCTTATTTACAACAGGGGCTCGGGCTGAAAAAGGGCGATCGCGTCGCGCTGATGATGCCGAATCTGCTGCAATATCCGGTCGCACTGTTTGGGATTTTACGTGCCGGCATGATCGTCGTGAACGTGAACCCGTTGTATACGCCTCGCGAGCTGGAACATCAGCTCAACGATAGCGGCGCGTCGGCGATTGTCATCGTGTCCAACTTTGCCCATACGCTGGAAAAAGTGGTCGACAAAACGTCGGTGCAACACGTGATCCTGACGCGTATGGGCGATCAGCTGTCGACCGCCAAAGGAACGCTGGTTAACTTTGTCGTGAAGTACATCAAGCGCCTGGTGCCGAAGTATCACCTGCCGGATGCCATCTCGTTTCGCAGTGCGCTGCAAAACGGCTATCGCATGCAGTATGTGAAACCCGAAGTGGTGTCGGAAGATCTGGCGTTCCTGCAATATACCGGCGGGACAACCGGCGTGGCGAAAGGCGCGATGCTCACGCACCGCAACATGCTGGCTAACCTGGAGCAGGTTAACGCCACCTACGGCCCGTTGCTGCATCCAGGCAAAGAACTGGTGGTAACGGCTCTACCGCTGTATCACATTTTTGCGCTGACGATGAACTGCCTGCTGTTTATTGAGTTGGGTGGTCAAAACCTGCTGATTACTAACCCGCGTGATATCCCAGGACTGGTCAAAGAACTGGCGAAGTATCCGTTTACCGCGATGACCGGCGTCAATACGCTGTTTAACGCGCTGCTGAATAACAAAGAGTTTCAGCAACTGGACTTCTCGTCACTGCACCTTTCAGCAGGTGGTGGAATGCCGGTTCAACAGGCGGTAGCTGAACGTTGGGTGAAGCTGACGGGGCAGTATCTTCTGGAAGGTTATGGCCTGACGGAGTGCGCGCCGCTGGTGAGTGTCAACCCTCACGATATTGACTACCACAGCGGAAGTATCGGTTTACCGGTTCCCTCCACTGAGGTCAAGCTGGTGGACGACGACGACAACGAAGTGCCGCCGGGAGAACCGGGTGAGCTGTGTGTGAAAGGTCCACAGGTGATGCTGGGCTACTGGCAGCGACCAGACGCCACTGACGAAATCATCAAAGACGGCTGGCTGCACACCGGCGATATTGCGGTGATGGATGATGAAGGCTTCCTGCGTATTGTCGATCGTAAGAAAGATATGATCCTGGTGTCCGGCTTTAACGTCTACCCTAATGAAATTGAAGACGTGGTTATGCAACACCCTGGCGTGCAGGAAGTGGCTGCGGTTGGGGTTCCGTCCGGCAGCAGCGGTGAAGCGGTGAAAATTTTCGTAGTGAAGAAAGATGCCTCGTTAACCGATGAAGCGCTGGTCACTTTCTGTCGTCGTCACCTGACGGGCTATAAAGTACCAAAGCTGGTGGAGTTTCGCGATGAGTTGCCGAAATCTAACGTTGGTAAAATTTTGCGACGAGAATTACGTGACGAAGCGCGTGCCAAAGTGGACAATAAAGGCTGAGCGTTAAGTCAGCCAGTAGAAAACGCCGGGAAATCCGGCGTTTTTTTTGGCGCAAACCTAAGAGAGCACGATTTGAATTATCAAATGATCACCACGGACGACGCGTTGGCCACGCTGTGCGAAGCCGTCCGTGAATTTCCGGCGATAGCCCTGGATACAGAATTTGTTCGCACGCGTACCTATTATCCGCAGTTGGGGCTGATCCAGCTGTTTGATGGCAAACACGTTGCTCTGATTGATCCGCAGGGGATCACCGACTGGTCGCCGCTGCGCGATATTCTGCGTAATACTGCCATCACCAAATTCCTGCATGCAGGTAGCGAAGATCTGGAAGTGTTTCTCAACGCTTTTGGCGAACTGCCGCAGCCGTTGATTGATACACAAATTCTGGCTGCTTTTTGCGGTCGTCCGCTGTCGTGGGGGTTTGCCGCGATGGTGGAAGAGTTTACGGGGGTGGCGCTGGACAAAAGCGAATCCCGCACCGACTGGCTGGCCAGACCGCTGACCGAGCGTCAGTGTGAGTACGCGGCGGCTGATGTCTGGTATCTATTACCGATCACCACAAAACTGATGGTTGAAACTGAAGCCAGCGGCTGGCTGCCAGCCGCACTGGACGAATGTCGCTTAATGCAGCAGCGTCGCCAGGAGGTTCTGGCGCCTGAAGACGCATGGCGCGATATCACTAACGCCTGGCAGTTGCGTACTCGTCAGTTGGCCTGCCTGCAACTGCTTGCCGACTGGCGACTGCGTAAAGCGCGTGAGCGCGATCTGGCGGTGAACTTTGTGGTGCGTGAAGAACACCTGTGGGCGGTCGCTCGTTATATGCCAGGGAGTCTGGGTGAACTGGACAGCCTCGGCCTTTCCGGTAGTGAAATTCGCTTCCACGGCAAAACGCTGATTTCTCTGGTAGAAAAAGCGCAGGCTTTACCGGAAGAATCACTGCCACAGCCGCTGCTGAATTTGATGGATATGCCTGGATACCGCAAAGCGTTTAAAGCTATTAAGGCGCTGGTTGCCGAGGTGAGTACTGAGCATAATCTTAGCGTCGAACTGCTGGCTTCACGCCGTCAAATCAACCAGCTACTCAACTGGCACTGGAAATTAAAGCCGCAGCAGACCCTGCCGGAGTTGGTTTCCGGTTGGCGTGGCGAACTGATGTCCGATCGTCTCAACGCGCTGCTGCAGGAATATCCGCAGTAAGTCACCAGGCTCGCCGGGTTGCGCCATTGCTAACCCGGCCTGCGCAACGCTACAAATCAAGCACTAGGCGCTTACCTTTGGCGCGTGAGCAGCAAATAAGCATGCTTTGCTGGCTGGCTTTTTCGTCGTCGCTGAAATACTGATCGCGGTGATCCGCTTCCCCTTCAAGAATCGTCGTTTCACAGGTGCCGCAAACACCTTCCCGGCACAGGCACTCAACGCGCGCGGCTTTGTTATTTTCGATAACCTGCAAAATGGTCATCTCTTCCGGGACCACAAACTCGCGTCCTGAACGCGCCAGAATCAGGGTAAAGGCATCACCGCTTTTATCTTCCAGCGCAAATTGTTCGAAATGTAGCGTATTGCTGTCCAGTCTATGGAGGGAAGTCGCTTCTCTGACGGCATCGTTGAGCACTGCTGGCCCGCAGGTGTAAATATGTGTGCCGGGTTCGACATCGGCCAGCAGGCGAGATAAATCAAGGCGGGTCCCTGCGCTTGACAGATGCAGATGAATACGATCGACGCTGGGGTGCTGCAGGAGTTCGTCATAAAACGCGCAGTTGTCCTGATTGGGAGAGCAATAATGCAGTTGCCATTGCGCCTTAGAATGTTCCAGCTCCGGGATATGCGATAAAAACGGTGTGATGCCGATACCTCCAGCAATCAACAGATGTTGTTGTGCCTGAGGAGCGAGGGCGAACAGATTGTTTGGTGTGGAGATCGTGAGCGTGTCGCCGGGTTTCACGTTTTGATGCAGATATCGTGAGCCGCCTTTGGATGCTTCCTCCAGTCGTACGGCGATTTGCCAGGCGCTCGTATCAAAGGGTGAACTCATCAGCGAGTAAGCATTGCTGTACAGATTCTCGCCATCGCGCATCTGCACGATAATATGGCTGCCACCCTGAAACGCGGGCAACGGCTCGCCTGATGTCGCCGTTAAGGTAAAGCGTTTTACCTGCGCGGTAATCGTCTCAATCCGGCTGACCCGGACTTCTTGCATTTGATAATCAGACATTGCGGCACTCCCTAAAAAATCTGTCCGGCGCGGCTTGACGATGCGCCGGAACCTGTCGTTACAGCCTCTGGTTATTCCTGAAACACCTGCGCGACCAGATTATGGAAATGGGCAATGCCATGTTCGGAGATACCGCTGCCGCTGGTGTCGGCCATAATGCGGCCCTGACCGCGATACCCGCGCGATTTCAACCCTTTTTGGACGCTTTCAACCAGACGTAAATCTTCAGGGCGGAAGACGTTGCGATACCATTCGATCAGTTGTTTCTGCTCTTCGGTCAGATCTTCGTTGGTGAAGTAGATGTCATAGTTTTGCAGCGTAGTTTCTGCATCCACTGGAAATTCGTAGATAACGGTCATCATGCCTTTGATTGGCGTAACGTTGAGCATGGTGCACGGCCACAGCCAGAAACCGTGGAAGGCGGCATCAACACCTTCTTCGAACTTAAATGACTGCTCTGACGGTTTGGCGAAACCGTATTGTAGCGTCCAGTTGCCGTGCATAGTATGCCAGTAACGATCAACCTGAACCGAGTCGGAAAAACCAGGGTGAGCCGGGCCGCAGTGGTAGCACTCCAGATAGTTATCGACAATATTCTTCCAGTTGGCTGGAGTTCGGGTCGTAAAGCGCGCCGCCAGCTTCAGGTCATGCACATCAGGGCAGGCTTCGATAACTTTGTCTGCAAGACCTGGGAGTTGTTCTTCTACGCTGCCCGCGTTCGGATCCATGTTGATAAACACGAATCCGGCATATTCTTCCAGCCGTACCGGGGTGAGATGTGCTTTCTCACTGTCGAAGTTGGCAACGTTTTCGCAGTTACGTGCATGCGCCAGGTTACCGTCAAGCTTGAATGCCCAGGCGTGGTAAGGGCAGGTAATCACATTTTTCGCTTTCCCTTCGCCGCTCAACAGTTGATGACCACGATGCGGGCAAACGTTGTAGAACGCGCGCAGCACGTTATCGCGACCACGTACCAGCACAATGTTCTCGCCAATCACTTCCCGGGTTACATAGTCATTGGGTTTCGCCAGTTCGCTACTGTGGGCGACGCAAATCCAGCTCTTAGCGAACACTTTCTCCTGCTCGTGCTCGAAGGCCTGATGGTCGGTATAGAACCGGGCAGGGATAGTCCAGGCGTCCTGCGGGTTGGCACAGAAATTTTGCGGCAGAATAAACTCAGGGCTCAGATTGCTCATTGGAATACCTTTAATTTGTGAGTAAGAGGATTTTTTACTGGCGCTTAATTGTCGCCTTTGAGTAATGTCGCGGCCGGTGGTGCGACGGGGACGTCCACTGGCGTTTCGGGGAGATGACCTTCAATTTGATGTGCAGGAACGTGGGCATAGTCCTGCCGTACCCAACGAAGAAAACCGCCAACCTTCACCAACAGAATGGCGAGGAAGGGAAGTGCGGTCAGAACCACCGTGGTCTTCATGGTTTCCAGGGACGCGCCGGTGAACAAAATCGATAATGGGATCAGGGTGATGACCACGCACCAGAACAGACGTAAGCTACGTTGCGGATCTTCCCCTTCCTGCAGGTTACGCGTGCTGGTGGCCGCCATGGTGTAGGCGACGGCATCCATATGCGAGGCGAGAAAAATAATCATGATCGCCAGATACGCCACCAGGAACAGTTTCCCGGCAGGCAACGACATCAACACTTGCTGTACGGCTGTTTCGCCGCCTAACGTGGCCATAACCTGCGGTACGTCGATCACACCGTTCACAAATTGGTGAATGGAGTAGCTTTCCATCACGCCAAAGAAGAACCAGCAGCCAACGGTACTACCCAGGATTAACGCCCAGATAACCTCTTTGATTTTGCGACCTCGGGATACGCGAGTGACAAACATTGCCACGCCAGGGGTGTAGGAGATCCACCACAGCCAATAGAACACCGTCCAGTTGCGGGTGAACTCACCGTTGCCGAGCGGGTCGGTGAACAGACTCATCTGCAAAAAGTTTTGTGTCGTCAGACCGATGGCGTTAATGATGTTGTTGGTGATGAACTCGGTCGGGCCGACAATCAGCACCAGCAGCGGCAGTAAAAACGCCCCCCAGCCGACCATTTTGCTCAGACGTTGCAAGCCGTTGTTGATGCCAATCCAGGAGCTCAGACAGAAAATGCCGCCAGAGAACAGGATAACAAACGCCTGTACTGTGAAGTTATCCGGTAAACCCGTGAGAGCAGATAAACCACGGGTAAAGGTGGCGGCGGTGACAACCAGAGAGATGGTTAACGCGCCAACTGTGGCGATCAGGAACATCAAATCAACCAGCCGGCCCCAGACGCCCTGCGGATGCACGCCGGTGATAGCGGCGATTATTCCGGACAGGCTCAGCCCTTTGTTTTTCCGCACATGAAAGTGGTAGGCCATGGTTAATGAAGCCAGCGTATAGGTCGCCCAGGCGCTGATTCCCCAATGGAAAAAAGAGTAGGGTAAGCTGTATTCCAGCGCTTTTTGCGAGTGCGGAGCGATATTCAGACCCGGGGTCTGGTAATAATAGGCCCACTCAGCAACGCCCCAGTAGAGCGTGGAGGAACCTAGTCCGGCACAAATAAACATAAACAGCCAGGACAGCGTGCTGTATTCCGCTTTTCCTTCTCCCAGACGAATATTGCCGTATTTGCTGGTGGCCAGCCAGACGACCAGACCCATCGCCATCAGAACGAGGATCTGCACGGCGGAACCCAGCATCCGGGTAACGCCGTTAAAAAGGGTATTTGCGACTTGTGCAGACTGCTGAGGGAAGAGACTAAGTGTGGCGGCGATGAAAAGAATAGCCACCAGACTGATGGCTATCAGCGGCATGTCTTTTTTCTTAACGTTGCTCAACATGGGATCTCCTGGGCACAGTTGCCCGCGTATGGCATTAGCCTGTCGTTGTTATCATGCTGTAGGGAATCAGTGATTTTGTATTTAACAATTTTATTATTTGTTTTTTACATGAATTAAACAATTGCTCGATGCGTGAAGCAATAAAACACGGAACGGAAATAATAAAAGGTGAATTGGCGCAGGTTATTGGCGCCATAAAAAGCATAAAAAAGCCGCGTCAGTGACGCGGCTCATATTCCGTGGTTTGACCTCTAACGCAATGCCCGAGAGATGGCCTCACCAACCTGTTGGGTGGTGGCAGTGCCTTTCATATCCGGTGTTTTCGGGCCGCTGGCAATAACCTGCTCAATTGCAGCCAGAATACCGTCGTGTGCGGCTTTATAGTTAGCATCACCGTTGCCAAGGAAGTCGAGCATCATGGCGCCAGCCCAGATAGTCGCTATAGGGTTGGCGATGTTCTTGCCGTAGATATCGGGGGCCGAACCGTGTACTGGCTCGAACAGAGACGGGAAGGTGCGTTCCGGGTTTAAGTTGGCTGAAGGCGCAATGCCAATCGTTCCGGTACAGGCTGGACCCAGATCGGAAAGGATGTCGCCAAACAGGTTGGAGGCAACCACCACGTCAAAACGCTCCGGCTGCATCACAAAGCGGGCGCAGAGTATATCAATATGCTGTTTATCCCAACGGATCTCGGGATAGTGAGCCGCCATTGCTTCTACACGCTCGTCCCAGTACGGCATGCTGATGGCCAGGCCGTTGGATTTGGTCGCCGAGGTCAGGGTTTTACGCGGGCGATTTTGTGCCAGCTCGAAAGCGTAACGCAATATACGATCGACGCCGCGACGGGTGAAGACCGACTCCTGGATAACCACTTCGTGTTCTGTACCTTCGCTTACGCGTCCGCCGAGTGAAGAGTATTCTCCCTCGGTGTTCTCGCGCACCACATAGAAATCAATGTCTCCAGGCTGCTTGCCAGCCAGCGGGCAAGGTACGCCTGGAAACAGACGTACCGGGCGCAGGTTGACATACTGGTCGAATTCGCGGCGAAACTTAAGCAGCGAGCCCCATAATGAGATGTGGTCCGGCACGGTGTCCGGCCAGCCAACGGCACCAAAATAGATAGCATCGAAGGATTGTAACTGCTCATGCCAGTCATCCGGCATCATCTTTCCGTGATGGGCGTAGTACTCGCAGCTGGCCCATTCCATTTGCTCAAAGCTGAGTGACAACCCCCAACGCTCGGCGGCTGCCTGCAACACCTGAATGCCTTCAGGCAGGACTTCTTTACCAATGCCATCTCCGGGGATAGCGGCAATACGACAGGTTTTCTTCATAGCAGCTCTCACTTGTACGCCATCAAAATTGACTTTCCCCGTATCCTATAATTGACTGATTAATAGTTAATCCCCCTAACTGGTGAAACATAAAACACAGATCATGAATAATCTGCCGCTGCTAAATGATTTACGCGTCTTTATGCTGGTTGCACGTCGTGCGGGATTTGCCGCCGTTGCCGAAGAGTTGGGCGTATCTCCGGCTTTTATCAGTAAGCGCGTTGCCCTGTTGGAGCAAACGCTGAACGTGGTGCTGTTGCACCGAACAACGCGGCGCGTAACCATCACGGAAGAGGGGGAGCGGATCTACGAATGGGCACAGCGGATCCTGCAGGATGTCGATCAGATGATGGACGAGCTGTCCGATGCCAGGCAGATCCCGCAGGGGATGCTACGAATTATCAGTAGCTTTGGTTTTGGCCGCCGGGTGGTCGCTCCGGCGCTGTCTGCGCTGGCAAAAGAGTACCCGCAGTTAGAACTGAGGTTTGATGTTGAAGACCGTCTGGTAGATATGGTCAATGAGGGCGTCGATCTCGATATTCGTATCGGGGATGATATCGCGCCGAACCTGATTGCCCGCAAGCTGGCGACTAACTATCGTATTCTGTGCGCCTCGCCGGAGTTTGTGGCGCAGCATGGAGTGCCGAAACAACTGAACGATCTTTCTACTTTTCCCTGCCTGGTTATTAAAGAACGCGACCATCCGTTTGGTATCTGGCAAATGCGTAATAAAGAGGGCGCACACTCAATAAAGGTTACGGGGCCGCTGTCGTCTAACCATGGTGAAGTGGTACATCAATGGTGTCTGGATGGGCAGGGAATTGCTTTGCGTTCGTGGTGGGACGTTTGCGACAACATTGCCAGCGGACATCTGGTGCATATATTGCCTGAGTATTATCAACCCGCCAATATATGGGCGGTTTATGTCTCCCGGCTGGCGACGTCGGCAAAAATCCGTATTACGGTTGAGTATTTGCGCCGCTATTTTGCCGAAAACTACCCAAAGTTTACTTTGGAATAAATGCTCAATAGGTTAGTCAGAGACAGAAAATAAAAAAGGCAGAATAATCTGCCTTTTTCGTAACCATGATTTAGCGACAAAAGAGCTTATTTAGACTCTTCTGCTTCAGGTAATGTCACGTTAAGTTCGAGGATCGAAATATCGCCGTCTTTTTGTTCAAGTTGTACCGTGACCATTTCGGGATCAATTTGTACATACTTACAGATAACGTCGAGAATATCCTTACGCAGCTGCGGTAAATAATGTGGCTCGGCGTCACTACGACGACGTTCCGCAACAATAATCTGCAGTCGCTCTTTAGCGATGTTCGCTGTGCTCTTTTTCCGCGAGAGAAAAAAATCCAGTAATGCCATAACTTATCCTCCGAACAGGCGTTTGAGGAAACCTTTCTTCTCTTCTTCAATGAAGCGGAAAGGACGTTCTTCTCCCAACAGACGGTCTACGGTATCAGCATAGGCTTTACCGGCATCAGCATTGATGTCGAGAATAACCGGCTCACCCTGGTTAGACGCGCGCAGGACTGACTGATCTTCAGGAATCACGCCAACCAGCTTGATTCGCAGAATTTCCAGTACGTCTTCCATGCTCAGCATGTCACCTTTATTAACGCGGCCAGGGTTGTAGCGCGTCAGCAACAAATGCTCTTTAATTGGATCTTCACCGTTTTCCGCGCGACGAGATTTCGACGCCAGAATACCCAGTATACGGTCAGAGTCACGTACAGAGGAGACTTCCGGGTTGGTGGTAATAATCGCTTCATCGGCAAAATACAGGGCCATCAGCGCACCGGTTTCAATACCCGCCGGAGAGTCGCAGACGATGAAGTCGAATTCCATCGTTTTCAGATCGTCCAGAACTTTCGCGACGCCTTCACGCGTCAGCGCGTCTTTATCGCGAGTTTGTGAGGCCGGAAGAATAAAGAGATTTTCGGTACGCTTATCTTTGATTAGCGCCTGATTTAACGACGCATCGCCCTGAATAACGTTGACGAAGTCGTAAACGACGCGGCGTTCACAACCCATAATCAGATCAAGATTACGCAGGCCGATATCAAAATCAATAACGACAGTTTTCTTTCCCTTCTGGGCCAAACCTGTAGCGATGGCCGCGCTGGAGGTGGTTTTGCCAACGCCCCCTTTACCCGAAGTAACAACAATAATGCGTGCCATAGAAATTCCTTGTTAAAAAGGGATCAATTCAACGGTTGAACTGTCAAAGCGTTTTCTGCTAATTGCAGACGTGCCGCTTTGCCATAAAATTCTGCTGGGATTTTATCACTCAGCCAATAAACACCTGCGATAGACACCAGTTCTGCCGTCAGATGGGTACAAAAAATTTGCGCTTCCCGGTCACCGCTTGCGCCTGCCAACGCACGGCCTCTCATCATTCCATAAACATGAATATTGCCATCAGCGATAAGCTCTGCGCCTGCACTGACGTGGCTTGTAACAATCAGATCACATTGTGGTGCATAAATGCGCTGACCGGAACGAACCGGCACATTTATTAATCGTGTTTTTGTGATGGGAGTAACGTTTTGTGGCGGAGCGACGGGAGCCGGGGCCTCAACGGGCGCAGGACGAATAGCTTTTTCTTTACCTTCAGTCAGTAAAGGAAGACCCATTTCGTCGATTTCAGCCTTGAGTCTGGCGTCTTTGCATCCGCTAACGCCGATAATGCGCAATCCGGTAGACGCGACAACCTTCTGCAGCGCTGACCAGTTTACCGGGCTTTCAAGACCACTCACGTTAACCACTACGGGAGCATGTTTTAAAAAAGCAGGTGCCTGCGCGATTTTGTCTTCCAACGCCTGACGAATAACCTCGGGTTCTGCTTCATGTAAATGAACCACTGATAAGGTGAAGCTACTGCCTTTAAGCTCGATTGGCGTGTTTGACATCCTGGCCTTACTCAATTTGCTATTTATCATCCCCAGCGCGGGGTGATATTCCGAAGACTATAAGGCATGTTATAGTCAGTATTATATTGAGGCAAGCCACCATTCCGTGAATTCAGAGTAAAAGATATGTTTTGTGTGATCTACCGAAGCAGTAAACGTGACCAGACCTATTTATATGTCGAAAAAAAAGACGATTTCTCGCGAGTTCCTGAAGAACTGATGAAAGGATTTGGTCAGCCGACGCTGGCAATGATGTTGCCGCTTGATGGCCGTAAAAAGCTGGTTAATGCCGATCTGGAAAAAGTAAAACAGGCACTCACCGAGCAGGGCTATTATTTACAAATACCACCGCCGCCAGAAGATTTACTTAAACAGCATCTGGCCGCGACGAAACAAAATACACCAGACGATAAACGTTAAACTGCATCCGGCAGCAGCACGCCCCATCGATGCAGTACCTGAAATTGATAACTACGTTAGGGGAAAGTAATGTATCAACATCATAACTGGCATGGTGCTCTGCTGGATTATCCGGTGAGTAAGGTGGTTTGCGTAGGGAGTAACTATGCTAATCATATTAAAGAGATGGGCGGAAGTACCCCGGAAGAGCCGGTGCTGTTTATTAAACCGGAAACCGCGCTGTGCGATTTACGCCAGCCGCTGGTGATCCCATCTGATATGGGTTCGGTTCACCATGAAGTTGAGCTGGCTGTGCTAATTGGCGCGACCCTACGTCAGGCGACGGAAGAACATGTGCGCAAAGCCATCGCGGGCTATGGCGTCGCGTTGGATCTGACCCTGCGTGATATTCAGGGCAAAATGAAGAAGGCGGGGCAGCCGTGGGAAAAAGCGAAGGGCTTTGATAACTCTTGCCCGCTGTCAGGGTTTATTCCGATGGCGGAATTTAATGGTGATCCTCAGGATACGATGCTCGGGTTAACGGTTAACGGTGAGCAGCGCCAGCACGGCACCACGGCAGATATGATCCATCACATCGTTCCTTTGATTGCCTACATGAGTCGTTTCTTTACCCTCAAAGCGGGCGATGTTGTGTTGACGGGGACGCCAGCGGGCGTTGGGCCGTTAAACAGCGGTGATGAGCTGGCTATCAGTTTTCATGGTCAAACGCTGACGACACGCGTGCTGTAATCTCTTCTTGCCGCCTTTTCGGGCGGCAAAACTTGCATCAGCGTGCCAGACTGGTTATAAGGTGCAGCTTTATTGCAATAGCGGATACCCTGATGAGCGACATACCTTTCTGGCAAAGTAAAACCCTGGATGAAATGACCGATGCCGAGTGGGAGTCATTATGTGACGGGTGTGGTCAATGCTGCCTGCATAAGCTGATGGATGAAGACACCGACGAAATCTATTTTACTAACGTCGCGTGTAAGCAGCTCAATATCAAAACCTGTCAGTGCCGTAATTACGAACGCCGATTCGAGTACGAGCCTGACTGTATCAAACTGACGCGCGATAATCTGCCTACCTTTGAATGGCTGCCGATGACCTGTGCGTATCGTCTGCTAGCGGAAGGTAAAGGGCTGCCGGAGTGGCATCCACTGCTGACGGGATCAAAAGCGGCGATGCACGGTGAACGTATTTCAGTACGTCATATTGCGGTGAAAGAATCGGAAGTGCGTGACTGGCAGGATCATATTTTGAACAAACCTTCATGGGCGGACTAAGCCGCCCATCGATTAGCAGGCGTTAAGGCTTAAGACTTTTTCGCCTGATACATCTCATCGCCATGGTTGTCATCTTCAACCCAGAAATTGATGTTGAATTGGGCGTCATCGCTTAATTCAACGCGATGCCAGTACTGCGGCGGACTGGTCGCAAACTGACCGGCATTAATCACCACTTTTACTTCAGGCTCTTTTGCGTCTTCATTGGCAAAGCCGTAATACGTTACCGTACCTTCCATCACACAAAGCTGGCCAAAAACGCCTGCTGCAGTGTTATGGTGAGAAAGCAGTGCTGCTGGGACGTTGTCTTTTGTGAAGAAGGGAGTAGAGCGTTTAACTTTCCAGTTTGCCGGGATGCGTAAATGGGACATAAGACATCTCCTTGGTGTGGCATCTATAAGATGTATTTAATATACATCTTATAGATGCCAGCAGGCAATGAATTTAAAGCAAAAAAAACGCTCCCGAAGGAGCGTCTCTGTTAGCGACCGAAGAGGTCACGTTTTTTCGGTTTGAACGGTTGTGCTATCACCACCAGCACGGCGACCACCAGGTAGGCGGCGAAGATCCCCAACAGCCACTGCGGCATTTCCAGGGTTAAAAAAGACCACTGGCGCTCAGCACAGTCACCGGACGCTAAAAACACCTGCGGCAGCCATTTGTCCAGTGGAAGCCAGCTTGGGAAGCGTGCGGCAAAATCACAGGTTATAAACGGGGATGGGTGCAGCTGGATCATGGTGTGCTCATACGCTAACTGAAGTCCGCGCCAGGCACTGTAAATCCAGATTATCATCGCCACATAGCGCAGCGGTGTTTTTGGTGCGATAGCACCCACCAGCCCTGCCCCCATCACGCCAAATAATGCGCTACGTTCGTAAATACACAACACGCAAGGTTTTAGCAGCATGACGTGCTGGAACCACAGCGCGACGAGCTCCAGCGCAAAGGCGGTTAACGCCAACAATAACCATGCTCCACGACCTCGGGAGCACTGGTTTAAAAATCGCAACATAATCATTTCCCTGCAACATGCGTAGAGACCGCAGTTTAAACCAATTCACTTTATGCGCCACTAGCGGGAATTGAAAATTTGCGTAATCGGATATTTATCATGCAAAAAGTCAAACCGGGCAGTGATTCGCCCGGTTAATTGTTATGAAAGTGTAGCTAACCAGCCCGTTTGAGTCATCCACTCGGTCACCGGAACTAGCGTGAACTCGACGCAAAGCAGGCCGACGAGCGTCAGGACGAGAGTATAAGGCAGAGCCATCCACACCATGCGACCATAAGAGAGGCGAATCAACGGCGCCAGTGCAGAGGTCAGCAGGAACAGGAATGCAGCCTGGCCGTTTGGCGTGGCCACCGAAGGCAGGTTGGTCCCGGTATTGATCGCCACCGCCAACAGCTCAAATTGGTTAAGGCTGATGGTCCCATGTTCCATCGCGGCTTTGGCTTCATTGATATAAATCGTACCAACAAAAACGTTATCAGAGATCGAAGACAGCAGGCCGTTGAAGAGATAAAACAGCGTCAGTTGTGCATGTTCAGACGACTGCAAAACAAACTGAATAATCGGCGAAAAGAGCTGTTGATCGATAATCACCGCGACAATAGAGAAGAACACGGTCAGCAGCGCGGTGAAGGGTAGCGACTCGGTAAAGGCTTTACCTATCGCATGTTCGTCGGTGACGCCGGTCAACGAGGTTGCCAGAATGATGACCGACAAACCGATCAATCCGACTTCTGCCAGATGCAGTGCCAAAGCAACGACCAGCCAGACGCCAATAATCGCCTGGACAATCAGTTTGATTTTGTCCTGGCGGGTACGTTGTTGGCGGCTTTGATCGTCAAACTGTTGCAGGACATCACGGACGGTCTCCGGCAGCGTTTCGCCATAGCCAAACCAGCGCAATTTCTCGACCAGCACACAAGTTAACAGGCCGCAAATCAGTACCGGGACGGTAACTGGCGACATACGCAGGAAGAAGTCGCCAAAATGCCAGCCAGCCGCTTTGGCGATAATCAGGTTTTGTGGCTCACCCACCATGGTCATCACGCCGCCTAACGCCGTACCGACCCCCGCGTGCATCATCAGGCTACGCAGAAAACCGCGGAACTGCTCAAGAACGACCTTATTGTGCTGATCGATATGGCTGTCATCGAGCATGTTGTTGTCTTCCGCGCGAGAAGAAGCAACGCGATGGTAGATACCATAAAAACCGACCGCAACGCTGATTACCACGGCCACGACGGTCAACGCATCGAGGAACGCAGAGAGAAAAGCGGCTGCAACACAAAAAGACAGTGACAGCAGCGTCTTGGAGCGAATAGTGAGCAGCAGACGAGTGAAAATAAACAGTAATAGCTGCTTCATAAAGTAGATGCCTGCCACCATAAACATCAGCAGCAATAACACCTCAAGGTTTGCGGCAACCTCTTCACGCACATGCGTGGCGCTGGTCATGCCAATAATTACAGCTTCAATAGCCAACAGCCCGCCTGGCAGCAGTGGGTAACATTTTAACGCCATCGCCAGCGTGAAAATGAACTCGGCCACCAGCAACCAGCCGGCGATAAAAGGGTTGATGAAAAAAATAATCGGGTTAACGACTAAGAAGACAAGCAGTGCAAGTTTGTACCAGTCTGGTGATTGACCTAAAAAATTGCGCCACATAGCGCGGCCCCATGATAGCTCCATGGTGATTTCCCTACCTTTAAAAATGAAATCATGTTTTTATGTTTGACCGCAAAGCTTAGCGGGAGGAGGGAGTACAGGCAAGCTATTCACGAGACTGGCAAGTTTGGCTGTGCTGTAGCGTTATTTGGAAAATGAAGCCTTGATCCACTTTTTCTTCATTGCGTCAGCTATCAGCTAAGATACCCATCTGGTATGATGTGTGTAACTATGTTTTGCTGTGTAATGGAATTTTTACTATGGTCATTAAGGCGCAAAGCCCGGCTGGGTTCGCGGAAGAGTACATCATTGAAAGTATCTGGAATAACCGCTTCCCACCTGGCACTATTTTGCCCGCTGAACGTGAACTCTCCGAACTTATTGGGGTGACACGTACCACGCTACGCGAAGTATTGCAGCGGTTGGCGCGAGATGGCTGGTTGACCATTCAACACGGCAAACCGACGAAGGTGAATAACTTCTGGGAAACCTCCGGGCTGAATATTCTTGAAACGCTGGCGCGTCTCGATCACGAGAGTGTCCCGCAGTTGATTGATAATCTGCTGTCCGTGCGTACCAATATTTCGACGATCTTTGTTCGCACTGCGTTTCGCCAGCATCCTGATAAAGCACAGGAGGTTCTGGCGACGGCAAATCAGGTGGCCGACCACGCTGACGCATTTGCCGATCTGGACTATAACATTTTCCGCGGCCTGGCATTTGCCTCCGGCAATCCGATTTACGGTTTGATCCTCAACGGTATGAAAGGATTATATACCCGCATTGGTCGTCATTATTTTGCCAATCCGGAAGCGCGCGCGCTGGCGCTGAGCTTCTACCGTAAACTGTCAGAACTCTGCGAGCAGGGCGCTCATGAGCAGGTGTATGAAACGGTGCGCCGCTATGGTCACGACAGTGGCGAAATTTGGCATCGCATGCAAAAGAGCCTGCCGGGCGATTTGGCGATTCAGGGTCGTTAATTGTTCAAAGCCGGATGGCGACGCCAAAGCGTCTTATCCGGCCTACAATACGTGCACTTCGTAGGCCGGATATGGTGTTTACACCGCCTCCGGTAATAAGATTTACAGACCGTTCATCCTTGGCGGGCAACGCTCCAACAGCTCCACGCTGCCATCTTCATTCTGTTGCTCCAGCATCACGTCAAAACCCCAAAGCCGGTGTACGTGCTTGAGCACTTCTTTGCGTCCTTTATCCAGCGGTGCGCGGTTATGCGGAATATAGCGTAAGGTGAGCGAACGGTCGCCACGCAGATCGACATTCCAGATTTGAATATTCGGCTCCAGGTTGCTGAGGTTGTATTGCGACGACAACCTGTTGCGGATCTCACGATATCCTTCCTCGTTATGAATCGCTGAAATCTCCAGATAGTTGTGACGATCGTCATCCAGCACGGTGAACAGACGGAAATCACGCATCACCTTTGGTGACAGGAACTGGCTGATAAAGCTCTCATCTTTGAAATCGCGCATCGCAAAATGCAGGGTTTCCAGCCAGTCAGAACCCGCTATGTCCGGGAACCAGTATTTGTCCTCCTCGGTCGGCGACTGACAAATACGTTTGATATCCTGGAACATGGCAAACCCCAGGGCATAAGGGTTTATCCCGCTATACCACGGGCTGTTGTAGGGCGGCTGAAATACCACATTGGTATGGCTATGCAGAAACTCCAGCATAAACCGTTCGGTGACTTTACCTTCATCATAAAGGTGGTTCAGGATGGTGTAATGCCAGAAAGTGGCCCAGCCCTCGTTCATCACCTGCGTCTGTTTCTGCGGATAAAAATACTGGCTGACCTTGCGTACAATGCGCAGGACTTCACGTTGCCAGGACTCCAGCAGCGGGGCGTTCTTCTCCATGAAGTACAGCAGGTTCTCCTGTGGCTCAGAGGGATAACGCCGGGCTTCCGCCACGGTTTTCTCTTCCTCTTTCTTCGGCAGCGTGCGCCACAACATATTCACCTGGCTTTGCAGATACTCTTCACGGCTTTTCTGACGGGCTTTCTCTTCCTGTAGGGAAATTTTTTGCGGGCGTTTGTAACGGTCAACGCCGTAGTTCATCAGCGCATGGCAGGAGTCGAGCAGCTTTTCGACTTCATCCACGCCGTAACGCTCTTCACACTGGGTAATATAGTTTCGCGCGAAGATCAGGTAATCGACAATGGAACTGGCATCCGTCCAGCTTCGGAACAGGTAGTTGTTTTTGAAAAAGGAGTTGTGTCCGTAGCAGGCATGCGCCATCACCAGCGCCTGCATAGTGATGGTGTTCTCCTCCATCAGATACGCGATGCATGGGTTGGAGTTGATAACGATCTCATAGGCCAGCCCCTGCTGACCATGCTTATACAAGCGCTCGGTTTCAATAAACTTTTTACCAAACGACCAGTGAGGATAATTGATCGGCATCCCGACGCTGGAATAAGCGTCCATCATCTGTTCGGAGGTGATCACCTCGATTTGGTGCGGGTAGGTATCCAGTCTGTAGAGTTTCGCCACGCGGTCTATCTCTGCCAGATAGACATCCAGCAGATCAAACGTCCAGTCGGGTCCATCGCTTAACCGTGTGCTGTCCTTGTTCATGGAATCAATCGTAGCCATTCGCGCACCCTCATTGTTGGCGGCACTCTCTGTCTGGAGTACCTCATGTCAAGCATAGATCATGGTGTTAAAAAACGTGCTGCGGCAGAAATTTTTTCTTTGCGATTTCACGTTAGCGAGGCGTCGAAAAATGGCATGGCCGCAAAATTTTATGCTGGATAAAAATAACGCACAGCAGGAGATGCCAAAGCGGAGAGTCCCCAGCCATCACCGCTATATGTGAGGTAAGTCACCATAAAAAAGCCATATGTTGAATAATATTTTCAACTGAGTTATCAAGATGTAATTAGATGATTGTTCTTTTACTGTTAACGGAGTGGCTATGCGAGTTGTCATACTGGGAAGTGGTGTCGTTGGCGTGACCAGCGCCTGGTACTTAAGTCAGGCTGGACACGATGTCGCCGTCATTGATCGTGAGCCCGGTCCGGCACTGGAAACCAGTGCGGCGAACGCGGGGCAAATCTCTCCAGGTTATGCAGCACCATGGGCGGCACCAGGCGTACCGCTAAAAGCAATTAAGTGGATGTTTCAGCGCCACGCTCCGCTGGCCGTCCGTCTTGACGGAACCCAGTTCCAGTTGAAATGGATGTGGCAGATGCTGCGCAACTGCGACACCAGCCACTACATGGAAAATAAAGGACGCATGGTGCGACTGGCGGAATACAGCCGTGATTGCCTGAAAGCGCTGCGCGCCTCTACCGGTATCGAGTACGAGGGGCGCCAGGGCGGAACCCTGCAACTTTTCCGTACCGCTCAACAGTATGAGAACGCTACCCGCGACATCGCCGTGCTAGAAGATGCGGGCGTGCCATATCAACTGCTGGAAGCAAACCGTCTGGCGGAAGTCGAACCCGCACTGGCAGAAGTGGCGCACAAGCTGACCGGCGGTCTGCGTTTACCGAATGATGAAACCGGCGACTGCCAGCTGTTTACCCAGCGTCTGGCGCAGATGGCGGAGCAGGCAGGCGTTAAGTTTCGCTTTAATACCCCGGTCGATAAGCTGCTGAGCGATGGTGAGCAGATTTATGGCGTCCAGTGCGGCGAAGAGATAGTTAAAGCCGATGCCTATGTGATGGCGTTTGGTTCGTACTCCACGGCAATGCTGAAAGGGATCGTTGATATCCCGGTCTATCCGCTCAAAGGCTATTCGTTGACCATTCCGGTGGCGCAAGACGACGGTGCGCCGGTTTCTACTATCCTTGATGAAACCTACAAAATCGCTATTACCCGCTTTGACAATCGTATTCGCGTTGGCGGCATGGCGGAGATTGTCGGCTTTAATACAGAACTGCTACAACCTCGTCGTGAAACGCTGGAAATGGTCGTACGCGATCTCTTCCCGCGCGGCGGTCATGTGGAGCAGGCAACCTTCTGGACCGGACTGCGTCCGATGACGCCGGACGGAACGCCGGTGGTGGGGCGCACCCGCTTTAAGAATCTGCTGCTCAATACCGGCCACGGCACGCTGGGTTGGACCATGGCCTGCGGCTCCGGTCAGCTGCTGAGCGATATCCTTTCTGGCCGCACGCCAGCCATACCTTATGACGATCTGAGCGTGGCGCGTTACAGTCCGGGGTTTACCCCCTCCCGTCCACGGCATTTACATGGCGCACATAACTGATAAGGACGTGAGATGACCCGCCCGATACTGGCCAGCATTGACCTGCAGGCGTTGAAACAAAATCTGACCATTACCCGCCAGGCCGCGCCGGACGCTCGCGTCTGGTCGGTGGTGAAAGCCAATGCGTACGGACACGGCATTGAACGCGTCTGGAATGCGCTAGGCACAACCGATGGTTTTGCCATGCTCAATCTTGAAGAGGCGATAACCCTGCGCGAGCGCGGATGGAAAGGCCCGATACTCATGCTGGAGGGTTTTTTCCACGCCGAAGACCTGACGGTATATGACAATTATCGACTCACCACCTGTGTACACAGTAACTGGCAGCTAAAAGCATTGCAGAATGCGCGCCTGAAGGCGCCGCTCGATGTTTACCTGAAGGTGAACAGTGGTATGAACCGCCTTGGTTTTTTACCGGAAAGAGTTCCCACGGTCTGGCAACAGCTGCGGGCTATGCCCAACGTCGGCGAAATGACGCTGATGTCGCATTTTGCCGATGCAGAGCACCCGGAAGGTATCCAGGATGCTATGGCGCGTATTGCGCAGGCGACTGAAGGGCTGGAGTGCAGACGGTCACTATCGAATTCGGCCGCCACACTGTGGCACCCTGAAGCGCATTATGACTGGGTTCGTCCGGGCATTATTTTGTATGGTGCGTCGCCTTCGGGACAATGGCGGGACATCGCCAATACCGGCCTGAAGCCAGTGATGACGCTGAGCAGTGAGATCATCGGCATACAAACGCTGAAAGCTGGCGATCGGGTGGGCTACGGTGGACGTTACACTGCCAGCGGTGAGCAGCGCATTGGCATTGTAGCGACCGGCTATGCCGACGGTTATCCACGCCATGCGCCAAGCGGAACGCCTGTGCTGGTGGATGGTGTACGTACCGGGACGGTGGGGACAGTCTCAATGGATATGTTGGCGGTAGATCTGACACCGTGCCCGCAGGCAGGGATCGGGACGCCGGTAGAGCTGTGGGGCAAAGAGATTAAAATTGACGATGTGGCCACCGCCGCAGGTACGGTAGGCTACGAGTTAATGTGTTCTCTGGCGCTGCGCGTGCCAGTTGTGACGGTGTAACTTTATATAGCATTGCCTGATGCTGCTGCGTTTATCAGGTCTTCAGAGTCAGTGCATTTTGTAGGCCGGGTTAGGCGCAGCCGCCACCCGGCAAAAACATCCGCTTTACTCATCCTCATCTTCAGCAACGCGAACACCGACCTTCAGCACCGCATTATCTTCCTTCTCGGCCACAGTCCAGATCATACCCGCGAATTCCACCTGGTCACCGACGACCGGCGCGGCACCAAGCAGATGCTGGACAATTTCACCCAACGTTTGCTGCTTATCACGATACTCGGTGCCATCTTCCAGGCCATAAATCAGCGCCACATCGGCATATTTTGCGCTGGCTTCAAGAATAAAATCACCGAAGAAGCGCTGGTCTAACGACACAGGTGGCGACTGGCTGAACAGCTTGCCAAGAGCCGGGAGATCGCGCTCGCGGCCAATAACACACAATACATCGCCTTCGCGCAGACGCGTACTGCCGGAGGGATGAAACAGCACGTTGTCACGAAACAGGGCGGCTATTCGCGTTTCTTCCGGCATATGCAGGTCGCGCAGCGCGGCGCCCACACACCACTTATCTGCGCTGAGCTGATAAACAAACTGCTCCCACGGGTTATCCGGATGAATATCCAGGCCAATGCGCGATACGGGCCAGCCGACGGGAGGGACCACCACTTTGGCTTTTTTAGCGGCCCATGAAAGAGAGGTTCCCTGAAACAGCAACGAGATCAGTACCACGAAGAACGCGACGTTAAAGAACAGGCGCGCGTTCTCCAGACCCGCCATCATTGGGAAGACGGCGAGGATGATGGGTACCGCACCGCGCAGACCCACCCAACTGATGAAAATGCGCTCGCGCAGATTGAAGCCGCGAAACGGCAGCAGTCCGGCGAAAACCGAAAGTGGACGGGCAATGAAAATCATCCACGCAGACAAAATCAGCGCAGGAACCACGATAGGTAGCAGGTCGGACGGCGTAACCAGCAGTCCGAGCACCAGGAACATGGCGATTTGCGCCAGCCAGGCCAGACCGTCGAAGTTTTGCAGAATGCCAAACCGGTTGCGGATGGGGCGATTACCCAGCAAGAAACCACACAGATAAACCGCCAGAATACCGCTGCCTTCCAGCGCAGTGGTCAGGGCAAAAATCAGGATCCCACCGCTTAACGCCAGTAGCGGATACAGTCCGGCAGGCAGAGAAATGCGGTTAATCATCTGCTGGAGCATATATCCACCGCCCAGACCGATAGCGATGCCTAAGCCAAACTGCTGGATAATGTGCACCGCGAACATCCAGCTTAAACCGGTTTCGTGGTTTTGGATCATGGCGATGAGCGTGATGGTCAAAAACACGGCCATCGGGTCATTACTACCGGATTCAATTTCCAGCGTAGAGCCAACGCGTTCGTTAAGCCCCTTACCGCCAAGCAGGGAAAAGACCGCCGCGGCGTCGGTTGAACCAACAATCGCGCCAATCAGGAGTCCTTCGATAAGATCCAGATGAAACAGCCAGGCGGCCATCATGCCAGTGAGTCCGGAAGTAATCAGCACACCGACCGTCGCCAACGATAGCGCCGGGCCTAACGCAACGCGAAAAGAGCTGGCCTGGGTGCGCATCCCACCGTCGAGCAGGATAACCGCCAGTGCCAGGTTACTCACCATGTAGGCGAAAGGATAGTTATCGAAAGGTATGCCGCCTATACCATCCACGCCCGCTAACATACCGATAGCGAGAAATATCACCAGAATTGGGATACCGAGACGTGATGAGAATGAACTGAGTAAGATACTGCAGGTGACGAGAACGGAACCCAAAATAAAAAGGCTAATAATTGCTGCGGCATCCAACGTTCGGTTACTCCTGAATTACGCTGTTTCGTATTAATAAACCCTACCATAATAACGACAGAAACAGCGTTTTACTTAGCCCTATTAGCCGCTTTTTTTACGATTTTAGTACCGGATGCCCACTTAAGGTGAGCTGAGTGCCGTTTTTATCATTTTTCAGCACCGCACTGGCTCCCAACGGCAGGGTGACGGTACGTTGTTCATGGCCAAAATCGAGGCCGCCGATCAACGGAACGGACAGTCTGGCGCGCAGAAAATCACAAACTGAATCAAGATTGTAACCCGCGTCGTAATCATTCGGCGCACTGCCGCTAAAACTGCCGAGGATAATGGCGTTTTGCTGGGCCAGTATTCCGGCGTGGTACAGCTGCAGCAGCATGCGCTCGATACGGAATGGATGCTCGTTAATGTCTTCCAGCACCAAAATGCCGTTTTTGATAGCCGGCATCCACGGCGTACCCATCAGCGAAATGATCATCGCCAGATTTCCGCCCCACAGAGTACCTTCAGTCGCGCACTGCGGACCGTCACCCTGCCATTCGAGGGTAAATTGGACATTACGCAATGCCTGCCAGAAATGGTGCTCGGTGAATGCGTTCATTTCTTCGGCGCCGAAGTTCGCTGCCAGCATCGGGCCGCTGAAGCTAATCACATTCCCCTGTGCCAGCAGACCACACTGGATCGCCGTAAAATCGCTGTGTCCGCACAGCAGTAGCGGATCTTGTTGCTGGCGAGCTGCCAGCCCCTGCCAGTCAATTTCTTCCAGTAAACGGCTCGCGCCATAGCCGCCGCGTACCGCCATCACAATGGTATCGGGGGTTTTCAGATTAACGAGCGAGTTCACATCAGCAAGCCTTTCTGCCTCTGTCCCCGCAAAACGCTGGCAGCGGCGTGCAATGACCGCTGAATTGTCGACCTGATGACCGGCCTCAGTAAGACGCGCAAGCCCACGTAAGGCTGCCTGCTGATTGATACAGTAGCCCGACGGGGCAATTAAGTGAAACCGGGACATGGCATTTCCTTGCTACAACTAAAACCAAATGTATATCATGCCGCGTAGGTATGTCGTTGTCACCTCAGCGACAGGTTCCGGCTATAAGGATAGATGACGTGAAATTGAGATGGTTTGCTTTTTTGGTTGTATTACTTGCGGGCTGTAGTTCAAAACATGATTACAAAAACCCGCCGTGGAATGCTGAAGTTCCGGTTAAACGCGCAATGCAATGGATGCCGATCAGTGAAAAAGCCGGTGCGGCCTGGGGTGTCAGTCCACAATTGATTACCGCTATTATCGCCATTGAATCAGGCGGAAATCCGAATGCGGTCAGTAAGTCCAATGCGATTGGTCTGATGCAGTTGAAAGCCTCAACTTCAGGACGCGATGTTTATCGCCGCATGGGCTGGAGCGGAGAGCCGTCGACCAGTGAGTTGAAAAACCCCGAGCGCAATATCTCCATGGGGGCCGCATATCTGAGTATTCTCGAAACCGGGCCGCTGGCCGGGATTGAAGATCCGCAGGTGATGCAGTATGCGCTGGTAGTATCGTACGCCAACGGTGCGGGCGCACTGCTACGCACGTTCTCCTCCGACAGGAAAAAAGCGATCAATAAAATCAACGACCTCAGCCCGGATGAATTTATTGAACATGTTGCGGACAATCATCCGGCGCCGCAGGCCCCGCGCTATATCTGGAAGCTTCAACAAGCGCTGGATGTGATGTAGTTCGTGTGAGTTTATTCGCGCACCTTATTCGACTTTTCCCGGGCCTCGCGTTCAAGGGAAAAAATAATCCGCTGTAAGTTCCGCTCCACCGCCGGGCCGACGTTGAGAAAACTAAAGCTCAGGCGGGGAGTGGTAATCGTTTCGTTTTTCCCATCGATAACCTTGCGCTCACTAATGGAAATAAGCTGGGCGTCAACGTGATACACCCCCCATTGCTCCATATTTAGTTCAACCTGCGCGAAGCGCATACCTTCTGCCAACCCCTCTGGTTTTGCCGTTTCTAACAGCCCGCCCATACCGCCTAGCGACAAATCGAATAAGCGAAAACACAGCGTGCTGTTGTCCGGCATTTTTGCCGTGCAGCGATAGGGAGGGTGCAGCGGAGCGCCGATGCGGAAATATTCCCGACGCTGCACAAACCACAGAGAAGGTGGCAACGATGAAATAAAGGCCGGCAGTTGCTGATACTCGCCTTTTTTCAGCTGTGGCAGGGTGAATTCTACTTTGGCTCCCTGCGTTTCGGCGATAATTGAGATCTGGCTGGCCCGCTGTACGGCCTGGTTTTCATATTCCTGGCTGCCAAAATCCATGATCAGTTCATCGGGACTGACGGTCAGAATTTTGCTGATGAACTGGCCGCCTGACCAGGAGATACGCAGTGGAACCTGCTGCGACTTTAAGTCCCGAAGTACACCTAACACCGCTAACGGATTTTGCTTCAGGAACTGCTCATTGTAGTTACTCACACCTAATGACTCCTGGATGCCTGGTTTGTCGTTGGGTTATCGGCATTAATCGACGGAACTTAATACAAATGGATGAAATTTTTTACCAAACCCAATGAATTAAGTCTGAGTGATAAAAGCATGTCGCGATGGCTTGCCTATACTTTAAGTGCTGGCGCAGGAATGTCTTGCGCGTGCGTTCACTGGAAAGAGGGCCTGAAAATGGGAATTATTGCCTGGATTATTTTTGGTCTGATTGCGGGGGTTATCGCCAAACTGATTATGCCGGGGCGCGATGGCGGTGGATTTATCCTGACCTGTATTCTGGGTGTCGTCGGTGCTGTGGTCGGTGGATGGCTGGCAACGATGTTTGGTATTGGCGGCGATGTCAGCGGGTTTAATCTCCACAGCTTCTTGGTGGCCGTGGTCGGCGCAATTGTTGTGCTGGGTGTCTTCCGGCTTGTACGGCGAGATTAATCGAACGGCCTCCATGCGGTAATGCCGTTCAGTTAAGCATGTACGGTGAACATGTGATTCTTGTTCAGGGCTCCGTTCACCTCAACGGTGTCATTTCTCTGAAGCGCAGATACCCGTGAACGTGCAAGGGAGGCTCGCCGCCGCCTCCCTTGCAACCCAGGCTCCCGGCGGGAAAATCGTCGCTACGCGATTCATTCGTCTTATGCCGCCTGCCTGTCAGGTCGGGGCCGAGCCTGCGTCCATGCAGGCCGTCCCCTCTGTCCGCATCCCTGCGGACAGCACCGGTCAGCCGTCAACGCCTCATCGATTTTCAGCCGGACCGGGGGTATCGCTTCAACGCACTGACTTCCAGTTAAATCTTTTTTGCTGTTTAAACAAAAAACGCAGATGGTCAGGTGTGGGCTGGTCCGGCTGAAAATTGCCGACGTGTTTCCGTCAGGCCGGGAGAGCCAGCATGGATGCTGGCTCAGGGCGCGCTTTGCAAGGACGCTACCTCGCGCCCGGCCCGGTAGCCTGGAGGAATAAGCGGAGGGTATTGCGTAGCAACAATTTTCCCGCCGGGAGTCGGGATTGTAAAGGGCGTGACGGAGAACGCCCTTTACACGTTCACGGGTATCGGCGTTTCAGAGAAACTATGAACAGGAGGTGAACGGAACCCTTTTTCTGAGAGTGCATATTCAAAACTTCTACCCACACCGGCGATACTTTCTGAAACTAAGGCGTTAACTGAAGAGCATTACTCCGAGTGGGGCCGTTTCTTTGCATCGTTAAATCAGAACTGATACTCAATCCCAGCCCAGTAATTACGGCCTTCTTCGATAAATCCTTCGCTGTACACGTATCGTGTATCGAACAGGTTATTGACCGAAGCGTTGACGCTGAACCCGTGACCGATGGCGTAGTCGGCGCGTAAATGGGTAATGGCGAAACCTGCGGCTTTCTGCGAGCCGTCGCTATTGCTATAGCTCGATGAGCGGGCCTCTTCAGACAGCGTAATGCTCAGCGGATCCCACGGTTTCAGCGTCATCCATGCGGTGAGGGTTTGCGTCGGCAAATCGGTTATTTTGCCGATGTCGCTGCGTTTGACGTCCGCATGAATCAGGCCATAGCTCAGCCCAACATCCAGCATATCAAAGACTTTACCTTTAACGCCTGCATCCAGACCGGTGTAATCCACCCGGCCGCTGTTCTGATTCTGGATGGTATCGGCATCAATATTGTGTGAAAGAATGGCATCGCTGATGCGGTTGTAATAGACGCTGGCTTCGAATCCCCAGTCTTTGCCAAGTGAACCATTCCAGGTCAGATCCACGCTGCGGGCGCGTTCCGGTTTAAGCTGCGGATTGACCAGCGCCACCTGGTTATAGGCCGGTTTCGAGGTGGTGTAGCGCTCTTTCAAAGTCGGGAAACGTGTTCTGTCAGAGTAGGACAGCGCTAATGTGTCTGAATTTTCAAAGTGATATTTGGTCATCATCTGCCAGTTGAAGGCCGACTGATTGTTGTCATCATAGTGGGTGACGCTACCATTTTTTTCGTGCTTCATGCCTTCCAGACTGTCGCGCCAGTCATAGCTTATTCCAGCTACTACATCGACGTTATCCGCCGCTGCCCACTGGTATTCGCTGGCAACGGACCAGGTGCGGTCTTCGTAACGGTCGTAAGCTGCATTCGGAGCGCCTTTCTCGCGGTGAACATCATCTTTCCAGTTCACGGCGAAAGAGAGCAGGTCGTTTTCTCGCATTTCCGCAGCGAGCTGCAGGCCAGCGCCATCGCTGTAGTCTGAATAATGACTGTAGTTGCCTTTCTTGTTTTTCAGATCGGCAAGTGAGTTGTACATCATCAGCGTATTTTCAAAGGTATCGCGATACAGACGGCTTTTCAGGGTGAAACGATCGCCCAGATGGGTGGTGCCCTGATAGTAATAGCTTTCTTTATCGTACTGTGGCCATTGCCAGTAGCGTGATTTCTGACTGCTTGCTCCAGCGTACGGCGGGTTATCTTTTTCACCGTCCTGATTAATATAGGTCAGCACATATTCGTCATTACCACGTGGGGTAAAGCCCAGCTTCACGATACCGCGTTTGTCATCGGCGGAGGAGTTAATCATCTTGCCGTTGCTGCCCGCAATAGGGTTGTCCACACCGTGCGGTAAGCCAAGGAAATCCTGCTTCAACTGACTGCCGCTGAGCTGGATGTAGCCGAGATCGTTGCTGGCGCCAAATGAAGCGTGCATATCGTGGGCATTGTCTTTGCTACGACTCCAGCCCTGGCGATAGCCAATGCTGCCTTCAATCGGTTTGGTAGTCTTTTGGGTGGTGATATTGATGGCGCCGCCCATCTGGTTCGGCCCTTGTAACAGCGACGAGTAGCCTTTGGAGACTTCAACCGAAGCGATATCTGAGGTCAGAAAACGGCCTAAATCGAGGTTGCCATCATAGGGGATGTATACCGGCACGCCGTCAAAATAGACGGGAACCTGACGGCTGTCAAAACCGCGAACTTTCACCTGCTGTTCATTGCGGTTGCCTGACTTTTGCAGCACGACGCCGGGGACAACGCTCAGTGCCTGCGCCACGTTTTGCTTATCCAGTTGCTGCATCGTTTCCTGACCGAGAACCGTAGTGGTTGCGGCGGAGGCCGGACTTGACCAGACGGTCATGGTTTCGCTTTCCTGCCCAGCAAAAGCACTGTGCGCGAAAGCAAACGACAGGGCTGTGTAAAGACAACTTTTGTTGAAATTCATTATTTTTAGTCCATTTATTAATGTTATATGCCACGTGCGTCCGGGCTCAGGCTAACTTTGATATCCGCGGGTGGAGCGTAGTATGGCGCGGAAGTGATGAAAAGTCTGATGCCACAGTCGAGATAACTCGCCAGTGAGGCGAGGGTAATTCCGCCAGTCAGCGCCAGCGTGCAATGGGGGGCCAGAGAAGGGGCCTGGCGGACAATTTCTGTTGCTTGCTCAGGGGTAAATTTGTCGAGTTGCAGGACATCGGGTGCGGCGCGTAGCGCGGCTAATGCCTCATCTGGCGTATCTGCCTCAACCACAATCTTTTTTTCTGGCGCATGGCGGCGTAAGCGCGCAATCGCACCTGACCAGTCGTTTGGGTTGGTAAGAAAATGGCGGTGATTAGCAAACAGCAGTACCGTTTCGGCGCATCCTCCGCGATGGATAATGCCTCCCGCGGCGAGTATTGCCTGAGTCGTCAACAAACGCGTGCCGGGAATGGCTTTGCGGGTACAGGCAATCTGCCCATCAGGATAGCGTTGGCGCAGTTGGCTCAACATGCTCTCAAGATAGCCCGAAACCCCACAGCTCCACTCCAGGACATTTTGTACCGCTTTCCAGCCCTGGTGCAGCGCCGCCGCATTCCCATGTGCACGAATCAATCGCTGTCCTGCACTTACCTGTTCACCATCGGCCACCATGTCGCTGACGGTCAGCCCTAATGAGGTGAGCATTTGTCTGGCAACGGCGGTGCCGCTAACGCATCCGCCCTGGCGATGATAAAACGCCATAACGCCCGGCTGTGCGCCGATCCCCAACGCGCGGGTAGTCAGATCGCCGCCCTGAATATCTTCCAGCAGCAGCGCGTCGGTTTGCGCCTGCGAAAAGTAGATCATCGCAGCGCCTCCCGCGGCACGCTGTCCCACCAGATAAGCGCCCAGTCACGGCTGGCGGGGGCAATCGTGCGTGGATCCTGCTGTTGATACCAGGTTTCCAGACGTTCGACCTCATCGGCGCTCAGTTCACCCATACTCCAGCGCACGTTTTCCAGAAAACGCGTCCAGGTGCTGTTGTCCTGCTGGCAGTTGGGCCCGCGGATAAAATCAACATGCGCGTGGATCCCCATCTGATACAGGACATTAAGCGCATAGATATAGTTGGGAAGCTCAATCACTTCGCGGCCCAGTGCACGCTGAATGGTGGGGGAAACGAAAGATGAACTGACGAGATGAGTGGTGTAAACCCGCAGTCGGGCCTGATTATTCAGTTTGGTCATCGCCTGGCGCATATCGGCAACCAGCGTAGAGCGCGAGGCGACGGCAATATCGCACTGGGGTAAATCATCCCAGTGTTCCTCCCAGGCCCGCTGCACCCACTGCACGTGACGGGCGTTCATTTGCGCAGCGCGGCGGGCAGCTACGCTAAGCATGCCCTGGCTGTAATCTACGCCGTAAATTATTGGCATCTTTTTAGCCAGCGCCAGCGAGACCGTACCGGGACCGCAACCCATGTCAAACAGCGACTCCGCCCCTTTCAGGTCGATTTTCCCCAGCAGTTGCAGCAGATAGCTGTCGGTTAATGAGGCGCAATTTTCCGCCATTTTTTCCGCACGTTTATCCCAGTGCTCCGGCTTTTTCTCGGTTCTGTTCGCCAGCTGTAACTGTTTACGGTAAAGATCGGCAAAATCAATGTCGTCAATGAGCATTCTTATTCCTTAATTGTGTGAACCAAAGAGATGATGAGCGATTTGTGACGGTGTAACGCGATACAGCGCAGCCAGACGATCGGTGGCGAGCTGCTGTTCAGGAAGCCCCTGCGACACTTCGCCATTTGGTTCAACGCGTACCACACTGTCGGCGATTGCCCGGGCGTGTAACGGATGATGGGTCGACATTAGCAGGGCCATACCTGAATTTTTCAGCGTCACCAGTGTGTCGAGCAGACGGATCTGATGCCCAAAATCCAGGCTGGAAGCGGGTTCATCCAGCAACAAAAGGCGCGGGCGTTGCGCCAGCGCGCGGGCAATCAACACCAGTTGCCGCTCTCCGCCACTCAGCGTGTTCCAGCGCCGGGGTGCCAGATGAGAAATTCCCAGCATCGTCATCTGCTGGTACGCATTTTCACGCTCTTTAGCGCCGGGAACCGCAAATGCCGCCAATTGCGGGGCCAGCCCCATCATCACCATGTCCAGCGCAGTGAAGGCAAACGCGCCGTCATGTGCCTGAGGAACCCAGGCGATAGCGGCGGCGCGTTGCCGATCGCTGAGATGATTTATGGCGACGCCATCAAGCAGAATGTCACCGTGAAGAGGCGAAAGAACGCCGAGAATGGTGCGCATCAGAGTGGTTTTTCCACTGCCGTTGGCCCCAATCAGACAACAGACGGAGCCGGGCGAAACCTGAAATGAGACATCGCGTAACACGGGCTGGTGACTGTGGTATCCCAACGACGCATGGTGGAGGGTCAGAAGCGTCATGGGCGATTTCCTCGAAGCAAAAGCAGCAAAAAGAACGGTGCGCCAATAAATGCCGTCAGGATCCCCAGCGGGATTTCTGTGCTGCTCAGCGTGCGGGCAAGAGTATCGGTGAGCAGCAGCAAAATGGCGCCGATCCCCATGGAAACTGGCAGCAACTGCTGGTGGTTATTGCCACTGAGGAGTCTGCCGATGTGCGGTACAACCAGCCCAATCCAGCCGATAATGCCCGCGATGGCAACGGTACAGGCGGTGATTAACGTTGCGCAGACGATCAGTCCCAGCCGCAATCGCGAGACATTGATCCCAAGCGATCGTGCTTCATCATCCGACAGGGTGAGCAGGTTCATGCGCCAGCGCAGCAGCAATAGCGGGATCAGTCCTGCGAAGATCAGCGGTGCCGAGAACCACAGATCGTGCAGCGTGATCGTCGATAAACCGCCAAGCAGCCAGAAGGTGATAGACGGGAGTTGGGTATACGGGTCGGCCAGCGTTTTGATGAGCGAAATTCCCGCACCGCATACCGTACCCAGCGCAATCCCGACCAGCACCAGCGTTAACACCGGGTCGTGACGCTTGACTCGCCGGGTAATCAACCAGACACCGGCGACCACGAATAAACCGCCCATGAACGCATACAGCTGAATGAACAGGATCGGTAAACCTAACAGGATTGCTAAACAGGCACCTAAACCCGCACCCGCCGCCACGCCGAGAATATCCGGCGAGACCAGTGGGTTGCGGAACATGCCCTGATAGGTGGTTCCTGCGCCCGCCAGCGCCGCGCCGAGCAGCAATGCAGCCAGTATGCGTGGCAGGCGGATTTGCCAGAAGACGATTTTGTCCTGCATTGGAACGCCATCTGTACCGGCCACGAGATTCAGAACCTGCTGTGCATCCAGGCGATACGCGCCTGATACCGCAGCAACGCTCGCGCAAAGCACCACCGCAGCAATCATCAGAAAACCGAGGGTTGATGTTTTCATCAGACTGCCACCAACCTTTGATACTGTGCGTCGCTTAGCGTGGTGTGCCAGAACAATTCACTGTAGCGCTTCATATCGGCTTTAAAGCTCGCGTTAACCTGAGGATCAAGCCAGGCATGCAGGCGGCGTAACCCCAGTAAACGGTTGATGCCAGGAGGTGCATCCAGCCAGCCAAACGGCAGACCGCTGAGAAACAGAATGCGCCGGTCAGCAACCGCTTTGACTCCTTGCCAGACCGGATCTTCTCGTAGGAACTGCGCTGTCACCGCATCCTGCACCAGGATAATATCCGGCTGCCAGCTGAGAAGATTTTCCATTGAGACCTGTGTGAGCCCCTGTCGTCCGGGGATGTGCGCCACATTGTGCAACCCCAATAGTTCTGCTGCTTCGGTATGCAGAGAGCCTTGTAAACCAGTCTCCAGTCCTCTGGCACCGCGCGCGGCATAAAAACGCAGATTCGCCGCGGGTGAATGCGAGAAAGCTATTGCATCATCGATAAATCGACGGGCCAGAGCGGCCTGCATTGCGGTTCGCGAGACGACGCCCAATACTTCACCGACTGCGCGCAGCTGTTCTGGGGTATGGCGCAATTCGCCGTTAATCAGCAGCCAAGGAATGTGTGTTTGTGCGCTCACTTGTCTGGCTTGAGAAAGCCAGGTTTCATCGGCATTACCGCAGTCAATAACCAGTTCAGGTTTAAGCGCCAGGAGTGCTTCAAGCGAGAGTGTGCTGGCGCGCCCCGCCAGCCTGCCGAGTTTCGGCAAAGTCCGAATGTTATCGTTAAACGGGATGGCGGTCTGGCGAGAGAAATCAAAGGAGGAAAGTCCCACCAGTTTTTCCGGTGCAACGGCCAGCAGCAGCATGTCAGCAGGCGCGCCAGCACTGACCACACGTTGGGTCGTTGCTGGCTTCGGAGAGTCTCCAATGGCCACAGTCAGCGAGGTTTGAGCAAACGCGGGAAGATGGCGTAGCAGCAGTGCAGATGCCACGAGTTGGGCAAACATCCGTCTTGTCAGTGGCATTATTGTTATCCTGAAGGTTACAAAATCGCTATATATTTACATATACAGCGAATAAAAACATGTTCAGAATCAATTTCTCACGGATGAAAACCCCGGATACCCCATAAGGGCTAGAGGCCATAGAGACAGCTGGAAGGGGGAAATATAAGAAAGAAAAATCCGCGACGAAGCGCGGATTCAGGAAGTAAAACGGCTCAGGCTATGATGTTATGGCGTCGGTTGAGTCTGTTTATTAGACTCGACTGGCGCTGTACTTGCCGGGGTAGGTCGCGACGCGGGTACGTTGTCACAGGGCTTTTCTTTGGCGCAAATCAGGTCGAGCATTTTCAGCGTTACGCCGTTGGTCCAGCCGAAACCATCCTGCAACGGATACTCACCGCCGCCACCGCCGGTTCCAGTGGTGCTCACGTCATACTTCTCAACCAGCTTTTTCTCGCGATCGTAGGTGTGTTGAACATTGGTGAGGAATCGCCAGGTCACGTCCATGGCGACAGCATCCTGACCGTAATTCTGTAACCCGGATGCTGCGACCCACTGGAGCGGGGCCCAGCCATTGGGGGCATCCCACTGCTGACCGCTTTTCACCGACGTGGTAGCAAGGCCGCCCGGTTGCAGCAGATGTGCCTGGGTGGCCGTGGCGACTTTACTGGCGCGATCTTTTGCCGCTGCATTGACATACAGCGGGAACAGGGCGGCAGCCGTGAGCTGGTTGCGTACTTTGTGGCTTTTCAGATCGTAGTCGGCATACCAGCCTTCCTTGTCATTCCACAGGTACTTCTCGATCCCTTTTTGTCGGGCATTAGCGTAGCCATCGTACTGCGCCGCTTTGGCATCATCACCAGCAGCCTTGCTGGCGAGGGCGATCATTTTTTCCATTTTGTACATCAACGCATTGAGATCGACCGGAACGATGCTGGTGGTGCGCAGAGTGCCCAGCTGATTAGGATTGTCCATCCAGCGGGAACTAAAATCCCAGCCGGACGCGGCAGCTGAACGCAGGTCGCGGTAGATTTCTGTGGCTGGGCGGTTTGGGTTGCTTTTAGCGGTGGCGATATCCTCTACCCACGACTCTGGCCGAGGCGAATCGCGCTCATCCCAGTAGCGGTTCAAAATGGTGCCGTCATCCAGTTTAACCACGCGCTTATTTTGCTGACCGGGCTGCAGTGTTTCGACGCCTTCCATCCAGTAGCTGTACTCTTTGAGCATCTGCGGGAGGTATTTTTTCAGCGCATCATTTCCGTCGTGCTGCGCCAGCAGTTCAACCATAAAGGCAAAGAACGGCGGTTGCGAACGGCTCAGGTAGTAGGTGCGGTTACCGTTAGGAATGTGTCCCCAGGAATCAATCTCGTAAGCGAAGTTTGCCACCATGTCCGAGACCTTATCCCAGTGATTGCTCTCGGCAAGCCCCAGCATGGTGAAATAGCTGTCCCAATAATATATTTCGCGAAAACGCCCGCCAGGTACCACATACGGCTCCGGGAGCGGCAGCAGCGAATCCCATTTTTCAGCGTTGGTTGTCGAACGGGTGAGTACCGGCCACAGGCCATCGATATGTTCGCGTAATGATTGCCCGGCCGGGGGCACGTATTTCTCGCCGTCTTTCGGCAAGGTGAAATTTACTTGCACAAAATGGCGTAAGTCGAATCCGGACTGGTTTTTCTGCATCCGGTAATCGGCAAGGATCATTAATGGATCGCTGTTTGGCACCGCGTCCGCAAAGGTTTTCTGGTCAGGAAACAGTTTGGCTGTTTGTACATCGTTAAACAGGGGGCCAAGCAGAATATCAGGCGGCGCAGGCGTAGCGGCTGGTGCGTCCTCGGCGTTGACGGTAAAAGAGGAAAGGGCAAAAAAGGTGCTTGCGAGCGTCAGTTTTATTGCAACAGAGAGCAGGCCAGGATGGCGAGTTGCTGGCGTTATCATCGGTTAATCTCCTTAGCGGCGTGCCGAAGTAGCGGCATTTACCATGAGAAAACCTTAGTTCAGGAATGACCGTTGCGCGTGATCAGCTCCCCATTTTGCGAATAAACAGACATTTCCCGACGCGAATAGAGAAGAAGCACCCCCTTTGTTGGAAAGGGGGTGCTTCGGTATCAGTTTACGCGAGTTATCCGCTGTGAGACGCAGTCAATGGTCAGAGTATCGCCCATCTTGATGCTATCGAGAGCCGCGCCTTGCTGACACATCCAGCACAGACCCATTTCACGAGCGATAATCGCCGGATGCGAGGCTTCGCTGCCGTCCCGCAGGCAGATACCTTTGATAGCCTTCGGATCGAGTTGCAGTGCCGTAGACGGATAAATGACATCAGCGACCAGGATAGTGGGGCGCAAGAACGCGGGAATTTGCGCGCTCTCCCCCGTCAAATGCTGCAGTGAACGAGACAGCAAATCTTCAATATCAATGTATCGCGCCTGCAGATAAGGATCATCGAGCTGTAAATACTGCTGGCTGAGATCGCTCAGCACCTGATGCCAGGCCCAGGCGGCGCTGCACTGCTTTTCGCGCATTACATCGCAGGCCATTTCAAACAGTTCAGGATCGTCCAACAGCGTGTGGTGACCGGAGAAGATGGCGGCGATATCTGCGGAATATCGTTCTTCAGCAAGTGCAGTGAGTTCGCTCAGGTCGTTCAGCGTACTTTGGATGGCGTTCTGTAATCGCTGCTGCTCAGCCTGGAGTGATGCGACTGGCTGCGGGTTTACCTCGGGCGAGAACGGCGTGTAACAGAATGCCGTCCCCGTGACTTTTGAGGGAGCCTGAGTTGCCTTGTTATCAGCATTAGCGGACTCGAGCGATTCACCAAAATTCTCTGCTGCCAGCTGTTTAAATGCGGCCAGCGCATCCTCTGCCTGTTCGCCTTTGGCAATCAGGCGTAGCGTGTCATTACAGCGTACCTGCAGCAGAGCTATCTGATTCAGGCTATCAGGAACCACACATTTGCCGTTTTTCTCCAGCCACATGTCGGCGTTAAAACCAGACAACGCGGAAACCAGTCGCGAAGCCGGTCGAACGTGGATGCCGTTAGGGTTTTTCACCACAATGGCAACAGAACGGGCATCTGCATCGGGAGACAGTGCAGCAGATGCGGGTTTCGCTGCGGATGGCGAAGGTAAACCCAGTTGCTCACATTTGGCGTCGAGGGCGTTCATGGCATCACGGATGACCCGATCGATATCAGCACCCGCGGCGGCGCTAACCGTCGCGGCCAGTGTGCCTTCAACCAGTGGTGCTGCGCACAAACGCACTTTGGCGGAAATGCCAGGGTCGAGCAGTTCCAGCGCGGTTTCCGCACTCAGTAATGCACTACCGATATCCATCATCACCAGCACGTGGTCCGTATCGGCCACGGACTCGATGGCTTCCATCACCTTGATCGGATCGGTGCCAATCGGATTCTCAGGATCATCAATGCCTGCGGCAATGGCGATTTTGCAATCACCGCCCATTAACATCTGCCGGGCCAGCGTCCCGACGCCTTCGCCCAGTTGGGCGCTGTGAGAAACAATAACCAGGTTTACCATCGCTTTATCCTTACTCTCTGGACGCCTGAGCTAGCATTTGCATCATAAACATGACCGACGTTGCGCCGGGATCCTGATGCCCAATACTGCGCTCACCAAGATAGCTGGCACGGCCTTTGCGAGCCTGCATGGTGATGGTGCTTTGTGCTGCGGCTTCCGCTTGCTGGCTTGCCGCTTCCAGCGCTGCCTGTACGCTTAACTTTTGCTCGCAGGACTGACGTAAAGATTCGACCACCGGTAACCAGACGTCGCACATGGTTTTGTCGCCAGGTTCAGCCTTACCGCGGCTAATCACACCTTCTGCGCCATCACGCATCATTTGATACAGCTCTTCAAGCGTCAGGCTTTGATGAGCCTGAGTCACTTGGGCGGCTCGAATAAAAAAGGTGCCAAACAGCGGTCCACTGGCCCCGCCGACGCTTGATAGCAGCACCATTCCGGTGTTTTTCAAAATAAAGCCGATGTCTTTGTCTGCGATGGACGGCAGCTTTTCAACGACTTTGCTGAAACCACGATGCATGTTCAGACCGTGGTCGGCATCGCCGATCTCCCGATCAAGTCCGGTGAGAAAATCACTTTCGGTGGTGAATATTTCACCGCAGCGATAGAGCCAGTTAACAATTTGCGTTCTGTTGAGGGACATCATGAATCTCCTTATTTACCCCAGTTGAGAGCAGGGGTGTGAACCGGTGCATCCCATAAGCTCAGCGTTTCGTCATCTACCTGTAACAGGGTGATCGAGAAACCGGTCATATCCAGAGAGGTACAGTAAGAGCCGATCAGGTTGCGCTCAATGACGATGCCTGCATCCTGACAACGGCTTTCCAGGCGGTTATACACGCCGAAGAGTTCAGACAACGGCGTCGCACCGAGATTATTGACCAGCGCAATAACGCGATCGCCACTTTGTAACGCACGCTTGCTTTCTTTACCTTCCTGCCACGCGCCCTGGACGTTGTCCCAGTGGCGGAGTGTTCGGCTGTAGTTACCGTTTTCCAGCAGGGTATCGAACATTTCATCAACGGTCTGATCGAGAGAGGTGAAGGGGCGACGGTCAATGCCCGGTTCCCCGTGGATACCTACGCCAAACTCCATCTCGTTATCCTGCAACGTGAACGACGGTTGTCCGGCGGCTGGAACCGTACAGGCGCCAATGGCTATGCCAATGGAGTGGCCCAGGTTATTCAGCTTACGGCCCAACGCCGCACAGGCTTCCAGCGAATCACCGCGTTCGGCGGCCGCGCCGACCAGTTTTTCGATCAATACGGTATTCGCCACGCCACGTCGACCGGCGGTATACAAACTGTCTTTCACCGCCACGTCGTCATCCACCACCATGGTGGTGACTTTGACACCGCTTTCGTGCAGCAACTCGGTGGCGGTTTCGAAATTAAGAATGTCGCCGGTGTAATTTTTGATTATCAGCAGCACGCCTTCGCCACCGTCAATTTGCATGGCGCATTCGAACATTTTATCGGGTGTGGGCGAGGTAAAAATCTCACCTGGACAGGCGCCAGAGAGCATGCCCTGACCAATGTAGCCGCAGTGCATAGGTTCGTGTCCGCTGCCGCCACCGGAAAGCAGTGCCACTTTGCCCATCACCGGCGCATCTGCGCGGGTGACATATACCGGATCCCGATGCAGTGCCAGGGAAGGATACGCTTTCGCCAGTCCGGCGAGTTGTTCATTCAATACGTCTTCAACACGGTTGATCAATTTTTTCATTATTTATGCTCCGCAGACAGTCCTGGATGGCTGCCAAATTCGGGCAGGCATCTGATGTAGGGTATCGGTTGGTTCAACGTCACGGCGACCGCTCGCTGCCGATAAGGTAATTTTGCACACGGGTAGTCAAAAGAAAATTGATGTGATTGGTGTTTCAATACGGAACATTGGCATCTTTTAATGTTCCATATTGAAACGTGGTGGTGCATAAAACAGCGGAAGTGAGAGATGCGGCAAAGTTTATGCTGACGGCATCATGAGTAAAACGTTATTCCTTACTCTTCTTTGCCATTAAAATCGAAAAACCAGAACAAGATAAAACCAATAAAACCAAAAATTAGCAGAATAGCTAGGGTATAGACTTCATATCGCGCGGCATCTGCAGCAATCGTCTGTAACTTGTCCATTGCCGGGGCTGGCTGCTCTTTGAATAGCATGAGTTGCCATTCATAAAGGTTTGTTGTTTTTATCTCTTTAATCGGTTCCCAAATATGGTTAGCCGCCGCGCCGAGTGCTAAAGCAGAAAACAGTGCGCCGTAAATACGTTGGCGTTTTTCCTGACGCTGACTAATAGCCTGGCGCATGAGCTGATCCAATTGCTCTATCTGCGTCATGAGCTCCTGACGTTGCTCAGACAATCCCCACTGCCGAGAGAGATCTTCACTCAGCTGGTTATGTAGGGCATCGTTGCCGACTAAAGCACCTTTATTCATGGCTTTTAGCGCCTGGGCTTTGGTTTCCAGCATCATTTCGGACCAGTCAGATAGACGACGAATTTTTCCCTTTCGGTTGTGTTTTTGCTGCGACTCGAGCAGATCCTTGAGCCACTGTTCAATCTGTTGGGCAGAGTTCGCCAGAAAATTTTCATACTCATGGCTTACATCCGCTACAGAAATGGCCGCTTTAATCAGTATCGCCAGATGTTTATCCTCTTCTTCGCGACAGAAGATTGTGACGCCATGACGGTGAGCGATAACCAGAATATTGCTGTACCATTGGCAGTGGTACTCGCTGGTGGGGGGGAGATCCGCAGGACTCCTAACGACGCGCGTGCTATCGCTCTGTGCTGCCAGCCAGGCATGAAAGGTGGGGGTATCGATCATTCGCATCAGCGGGACGATCGTAATATCACCACCCTCCGGGATGCGATGCTGATAGACACGAATGCATTTACCTTTTGTGCGGCAATCAAGTTCGGGTAAAGCTATTGGCACAATGGCGTTATCAAGATAACGGGTAAAATAATTTTCCCAGATTGCGGGCAAAACGTCTTTTTGCCAGGTCAGTTTCGAGCCGGGCTCTCCGGGCGCAAGCTGCTTCGGTGCCGCAATTAGCGTCATTCTGCCTTGATCGTCGTACCAGGGTTGGTTCGGTGCGCCTGGGATCAATTTATCGCTTCCGGCCAGGCGATAGCTTTCGAGAAAACGCGGAGTATCGTGCGGGCGTAGTCCTTGCCAGGCCACATCTTCACGTTGTTCCAGAGCGGACCACAGGGCATCAAGGCGTGTCCCCTGAATCGGGTTGAGCGAAATAACGATATCATTTCCCGTACCCACTTCTCGCGGTCGATAAATGGCCAGCAACCCAAATCCATTGTGCGTCCAACTGCGTTCTTTATCGCACCGCGCGAGAATTTTCAACATACCAGAGGGGAGCGTTTCGGTAATAAACAGTGCATCAACCACCGTTTGCCGCTGGCCTGTGCCGAGATCCAGCAGGAGTTGGCAGGTAACCGAACGCTTGATAACGTGTTGGTAAATCTGTTGCTCATACGCCAGACTTGCGACCGCACTTGCATAACATTGCGTGTGCATGGGCATAATGCCTGCGGTGGGGTCTGGGTTGGCTATCATCATATCGCTCAACAGGCGAAGGCAGGCCAGCATGTTGTGGCGAACAACGACAGTATCATCCATGGATTGCTCGCACAGGCTGCTATGCGCGAGTGCGGATAACAAGCAAGCGGCAGAACGAGTTGTATCATCACCGTCCAGATAAATACCGCTTTCCCATGCGGTGACGTATTCCAGCCACGGATGTGTTGATAGCGACAGCGAACCAGCGGCATCGAGATGGTTCAAAAACAGCAACAGCGTAAAACAGGTATCCAGAGAGAAATCTTCGATAACGATTCGTTGTATTCCCTGGACACTTGAGAGTTTACTGCGCCATATAGACCATTGACGATCGTCGGCATTTGCCACCAGTTCACTCACCGAATTGTAGTGACCTGCACGGTATCCTTTGTTATTGAGCGCGATACCCTTTTGGCTTTCCGTATCATTGCCGTCGCCCAATCCGATCAGTAGACTGCCTGCCGGTGCATCACGCTGCGACGGATTGAACTCGAAAGTAAACAGCGGCCATGCATTATTGAATGCGAACATATAATTCTCTTTCGATGAATGTGTTGTTGGATCGCTCATTATTTGACTACGTTATAAATGACCCGTTGTGAGCGACTCCAGTTATCGCCAATCGCAATATTGGGTTCATGGTTTTCTTGTTTTACGCAGTAGTTCTTAACCAGGCTTTTTAACTCTGCCTCGTTGAGTGTGCCGAACATCAGACGCGTATTCAGTTCTTTCAATAACACATCATGGAGTGAATAAGTGGTCGGTCTTTGCAGTGAAAATTGCGCCGCGTCAGCCAGTAGCTCACGCGCATTATCGGCCATCAGACGGCGCTCACAGCGACCTGCAGGTTCATTTTTGGCCATTTCTTCATCGTAAGCTTTCTTCTGGGCTTTCTCAAAATTAAGCGCTCTGTCCAGTTCCGCTTTAATACCCTGAACATCCTTGGCAGAAGAACAGAATGTTTTTAAATAACGAATCTGTATGGGGGTCAGCGTGCCATTGTGGTCCGCTTGCTGACGTAATTTACCGGCCATTCTGAGGCAGCCGTTTTTTTCATCCATCAACGACGCTGATTGTAATAGGGCATTCAACGTTTCCTGGCGATCTTCCTGTAATGCGGCTTCGGCATAATACAGTTTCCAGCGCATGCCTCCGGCAAGAAACAGATTGACAACCTGGGTATCACCGCGATCGATAGCGGCGCGAAGATTTTTTTCATCCCAGGCAATGCCGATATTCGCCAGTTCTTTACGCGGATCGTTACTGGTTTCTTTTTTCGCCCCAGCAACCGTTTTACCCACTTCCCCGAGATCGCTACGGATGGACTCCGTATTCACCAGCGTCTTGGTTGAGGTTCCGAAAGTCAGTACTGAGCCAACAATAATGACGACGATACCGCCCAGCACCCAGGCTACTCGATTGCGAATGATGCGCGTATCAATTTTGATTTTTCCAATATCCTGAGCCTGAGCCACCAGATCATCCTTTATTTCCTGAACGTCACCGCCGAGATCTTCAATTTTTTGGGCTGTCTGTTCGAAATAGTGAGCAACCTCAGCATTGCTGTCATCAAAAAAGCGATCAGGGTTAACTTTTACCCGGCCTTCGTCGAAGGCCTCCTGTACCGGCTCAGTAATTTCTTGGTAATAGTAATTCATCAATGTTGTTTGGACGGAGGTTACCCGCTTATGATGCGCCAGACGGTTGCGAATTACGCGAATATCGTCAAGAAAGGTATTCAGTGTTCTACGTTTATCGTTAACAAAGCTGAGCAAAGGGGTATATTGATAAAGTGGAGAGTAGTGGATGGGATATTCGTCTTTATCAATAAATAGTGAGGCGAGTTCACTGAAAAGGGTACCGCTCAATACGTCATCACGATCGGCAACGTTGAGCCATTTTTTTACACGTTCCTGACCAAATAGTTTGTTTAGGTGCTCAAGTAGGGCTTGTTGGTTATTGTACGCTTCATTAATTAAACTACGAATGGTCAGCTCTAATGCTCGTACCTGCTGCAAACTACGTAACTGCTTTTCTTCGCCTTCGTTATGCAGCGTCGTTGAATAAGTTAATTGAGGCTGTTTTTCTCGCAAATATTCGAGCTGCCACAAAAAACGCAACGCGGCAATGGTCAGATTTCTGTCGGCAGGCTGGCCATCTGTATTTCTGCCGAGCCATTTGTTCAAGGTGCGTAATGCCGCAAGAAAGCTCGCCATTTCCTGCTCATTATAGTTAAACCGGGCCGCTACACTGCTCCAGTTGCCCAATCTCTCTCGGGCTTTATCAAGTGAATAATAAAACGTATCAGGCGAAAGTTGCGTGGGGGCTGGCATACCCAGCAGGGATAAGATTTGTGGAAATGCGCTGTCGAAAAGAGACAGGCAACGAGTAAAATCGTTGTGCTCAGAAGCAGATGAATGATCGACCATTATATTCTCACGTGGTTATTCGCTGAGTTTTCCCGGCCCGATCTAATCGCACTGTGTCAGGCAACTTTCCCTGCAGCCAGAATGCCATAATTCGACAATTATTCGGGATTTTTAATCAGTTCGTCAATATATATGGGGGGCGTAATATTGGTAGTAGACATTGCAACCAATAATGCGTTGCTATGGGTTCTTAACGCAAATTATGGTTGCAGCGATGGAATTTAATGTTTATTGGCTAACAAAATGCGCAGATATTGGGTAAGTAAAACGCAGAAAGCGGGGCAGATGAATCAGGCTACTACACGCCAATAATGCCACAAATAATGCAGCATTATTGGCGTAACTCACGACTGGCGTTTATCGTCGGTCAAAAACGTTGGCGTATCTGCCGTCGTATTAGCCCGGATAAATTCCGCGATCTTTACGTGCCAGCAGAATGCGTTCGCAGGCAACAATGTAGGCTGCGGTACGCAGGGAGCAGGATTTCTCAGCTGCTTTTTCCCATACGTGCACCATCGCATCAGTCATGATTTTGTCCATGCGATTGTTGATCTCTTCTTCACTCCAGAAGAAGCTTGCCATGTCCTGGACCCATTCGAAGTAGCTGACGGTTACGCCGCCTGCATTACATACGACGTCAGGTACCACGATGATACCGCGGCTTGCCAGCATATCATCGGCATCCGGGTAAGTCGGGCCGTTAGCGCCCTCAAGTACCAGTTTGCAGGTCAGCATTTCTGCACGCTGACGGGTAATCTGTCCTTCCAGCGCGGCAGGGATCAGGATATCCATCTCCACGCTCCAGAAGGCTTCGCTGGCGATGGTTTCAGCGCCAGGGAAACCGGCAATCTGTTTGTGCTCTAACTGCCAGGCAGACAGCGCGGTCATGTCGATACCCGTGGAGTTAAACAGCGTTGCGGTGTGATCCTGAATAGCGACGACACGCGCACCCGCTGCGGCGAACAGGCGGGCGGCTTCGCTGCCGACGTTACCGAAACCTTGTACCGCCACGCGAGCGCCTTCAACTTCAATGTTCGCACGACGCGCTACTTCCAGACCGCTGACGAAAACGCCGCGACCGGTGGCTTTATCACGGCCTAACGAGCCGCCAAGGTGAATAGGTTTACCGGTGACCACACTGGTCACGGTGGTGCCGTGGTTCATGGAGTAGGTATCCATCATCCAGGCCATGACTTTTCCGTTAGTACCTACATCCGGCGCAGGAATGTCTTTCTGCGGCCCAATGATAATGCCGATTTCGCTGGTATAACGGCGGGTTAAACGCTCCAGTTCACCTTCAGAAAGTGAGAACGGATCGACGCGCACACCGCCTTTGGCTCCGCCGTACGGCAGATTCAACGCTGCGCATTTGATGGTCATCCATGCAGACAGGGCCATCACTTCATTAAGATCAACATCAGGATGATAACGTACACCGCCTTTGCCCGGACCGCGGGAAAGGTTATGTTGCACGCGATACCCTTCAAAATGACGGATAGTGCCGTCATCCATCTGCACCGGGATATCGACAATCAGCGCGCGTTTTGGGTGGCGCAGGGTGTCCACCCAATGGGAAAGTTCGCCCAGGTAAGGGGCCACACGCTCGATTTGTTGCAGGTAGGTATTCCAGGCAGATGTGCTGCTATCTGAAGCGTAAGATAACTTATCCATGATAAACCTTAGTTATAAAAGTAATATGTTCTTAATTTGGCCGTGGTATACAGTGAATCTCACCATATAAACCTAAATTTAACATTTTTTTCATAGAACAGCCTGCCTGGCTAACACGGATTATCGGTATGAGTAGTGTGGGTTTTGGCTTGGTGGTGAATAGTTATTCTTTATTCTTGCTGTCATCGCAGTTGTTTTGCAGTTTATTTAGTTTAATATGCATAACTTGTAAAAATCGCAATTTGTCAGATTTATGACGCACCTCTAAAAGTAAACAATATGATAATAAAATGTGTTTGATTTATTGCTGTTAAGCTGGGCGTCAGTAGGTCACGGCGATGGTGACAGTATCGGCATAGTTGTCTGGCGTGTAGTTCGCGCTGGGAACGGTGGCGTAAACCGGGTAGGTAGTCGTTGTCCCCGTGCCGCTGCCAGCAACGGTATTGAGCGATGTATTGCCCCACACCATACCGGAAGGACCTGGTGTCGAACTAAGCTGGTAGGGGACTTTATCCGTATTTGACCCCGTGCCTGCCATCACGCCGCTGCCTGCCGTATTGCCGTTGGAGGGTTGAAGTCCGATGGTATAAGGCGTGTTATTGGAACAGGCTACGCCTACGTTATTTGACGCCGTGAGATTACGACCCGTTCCGCTGGTGGGAGCAAAGCTGATGTTAGTCGCGGAGGTGATATTACACTGTTTGCTGACAGCAGCTGTGACGGTGAAAGGAAACCTGGCGGCAACGGTATCACCACAGGTGGTCGGCGGGAAAAGTAATCCGGGATTGAGGGTGACAAGGGCTGTTGCCGTCGTATAGTTATCCTGATAGTTTCCGGGGACGGCTGAAGTTTGTGGCGTGACGATCTGCGCCGATACCGTGAGTGAACCTGTCACTGGCGTCAAATTCAGCAGGTTAAGCTGTACCATGGGAAAAGTGGTTCCCGACTGATACTGGCTGCCCCAGACTTTGGTGCGCCCGCTATCCTGGTAAAGCTGGTATGCCAGCGTTCTGGCGGGGTTTCCGCTTAACGACATATTTCGCGGTGTCACCTGGCCACTGACGGCCGAGGCGCCAATATTAAAACAGAGATTGATCCCTGCCAGCACGTCACCAAGCTCTTTGGTGCAAGTGTAACTGAACGTCATTGATGACGTTGCGCCTGTCGCAGACAGTGGATTGACCGAACCTAAATTTATGGCTTGCACATTGCTCACCGAACAGGTTACCGCATGGCTAATTGCCGGACAAAAAAGTACGGCAGCGATGAGTAGCAGATGTCTTAACCTCATGAGCGCACTCCTGTTAGTGTGGGCGACAAACCAGTGGACCTATTTGCACAATCCCCTTTGCTGACGCGGGATAGTCAAATTGCACGCGACAACTACCGATGTCCGTATCAACGCGCAGCGTGTTGTGCTGCTCCAGGGTGTCGAACCATGTCATTCCATCAAAGCCAACGACAGACGATTGTCCTTTTCCGTTGATGGCGTAAGCCATGCTGCCTTCAGGAATTAGCTTACCCTGATTGTCGACGAGGATAATCTGCGCAGCGCGGACGGGGGTGATGCCAAAGCTAACCAAAGTACCGGAACGATCGGCTGGCGTGGCATTCGTCTCAACGCGTGCGATCCGCATATTGGCAGGGAGATCCATCGGGTCAATACTGATCAGGTTTTTTTGATAACTGTTCAACGGGGTGACCAACAGTAGTCCCTGGTCATCGCTGCGGCCAATCAGGTTATTTTGCAATTTGACTGGAACATCAGGCACGCCGTCAGTTGAGACGACGGCAAAACCATTATTGATTTCTCTTGCTGCAAACAGGCCGCCTCCCATGGTCACCAGCGATCCGGTTGCGCCTGCATAACCGTAATGGTTATCCGGTAAACGGCTGAATCCCGCGTACGCTTTACCATAACGTCCCAGATATCCCACTTCGCCCTGGCCACTTTGCCGGGAAGCCTGCTGACTGGCAGCCAGATTCCAGCCCCAGCCGCCGTCGGCAGGGGGCGTCCGGCTAGCGTTGAGCTGGTAACCGGTTTCGTCGTTGGTACGTTGTAGGGTGCTGCTGGCGCTCAGATTGTTGTCGGTCGTGATGGTTACCATCAGATAGAGGCTACGATCGCGGTTGTCGTCAATGTTCTGGTTGAATCCGGCATTCAGTGAGATGTTGTCGGTGAGAGATTTAAACCAGCTGGCATTGGCGTAGCGCACCGCATTTTCGTGTGGATATCGAAACTGCAAATAGCTCAGGCTGACATTTCCAGCTGCTTCCAGCGAATAACCAATAACCGTGTTGCTGTTAAGCGTGGGGGGCGGCTCACCGTAATGGGTGGCGACATCGCGATAATCGCCGGAAGTTGCCGTGGTACTGGTACTGAAATTAAACCGTTCGCCGGACCAACGGTAACCAAAACTGTACAAAAACCCGTTCTTTCCTGAGTCGGTACTTGCGGCAAGTGAGGTCGAAAACGTGCCGCTGCGGGTTCCTGGGATCCAGTCGTTACTGAAGCCCGCGTTAATCAGTCCATCGCTGGTTTCCGCGTGAGTCCCGGCGGTGAACGTATTGCTAAACCCGCGACGCCACGTAGCGCTCAATACCGGTGCGCTGGCATAATCAAAAGAGGAGTAACCATAATTTTCGCGTACCGTGCCTAATTCTGCCGACCAGGCGGTTAATCCTTCCCGCAGGAGTTGCTGATCGTTGTAGAACGAGAAATTTTGTACGCTCGTTCTGCCCAACGCATCTGTCATCATCACCTGACCCGTTCCCGCGCCGCTGATGTTAGGCATTGTGTTGATCTGAAAGCTACCTGCGGGGACTTCTCCGTTGTAGTACCTGACGCCGTCGACGTACAGCTCAATGTTTGACGGTAACGTCGCGGATCCCAGATATGCTGGAAGCGGGGTGGTTGGCATATAGGGCTGTAACCCAAAATCGGTGCCTATCTGAATGCCGCCGATTCGCGTCGGTCGGGACCAGATGAGTGAACTAGTCAGGGTATCGCCAACGGTTAACGCCAACATCGAATCAGGAAATGACGTACGCCAGCTGGTATCAAGGCGCTCAACGCTGTTATCGGCATATTCCTCGGTAGAGTACTGCGTCAACTGGGTGGTGCTGAGCACGCCAGCCGCATTGAAGGCGCGAATTTCGCTGAAGGTATTGATTGCGCTTTCATCCCCCTGTTGCGTATAGATATCATAATTGAGCAGCGCCCCGCGTGATGTTGTTGCCGTTGGCACGGTTTCGGTGGGCGAGTTAAGCTGCATGGTCGCAAGATCGAGTGAACTGAGTGGCGCAGTAAGCGAGAGCGTTTGCAACTGAACGTTGTAGTCAATAGTTAGCTGGGGGATATCGTTCAGGCAGACGGCGTTAGTGGCGTCTGGAGCAAAGCGAAAGCCCATTTTACGCAGAGTATCTGCTCCTGCATAAAGCTTTCCATTATCGTAGCCAAAATGTACCAGCCCAACGGGATTCCCATTTAAGGTGACGTCGAGATACAAATCGACTCCCGTAATCTGTGAGGTGCTATTAATAACACCATTTTCGTTCTGGTTATTATTCAGCGTTTGTGCGCAAACCATTCCCGATATTAATACTCCATTGAGAAAGCAATATTTCACCAGAAGCCAGGATCTGTTACAGATTTTGTACTGTTTTTTGGCCATTGATTGTGACTTCAACTTTCCCGCCGTAATGATTATTCCTGGCTGACGGGGAGACTATCCAGCGCATTGTTGATCCGGGTAAAACGTAGCCTAATAGTCCGGGTGTAATGACTTTTTTAGTACCGTCAGGGCTTATAAATGTTGCAGCAGATAACTGTGCATGCCCATTTCCCTGATTACTGACTTCAATAAATTTTTTGCCATCCAGTTGCTGTAATTTCCATTGCAGTTTTGCCTGCGTTTGTGCCGCTGATGTTGGTTGAATGAAAACGGGAACAGAATAATGCAGCACAAACTGAAGCTTGTTTTTTTCTACTTTTGCAGGCGGTAACTCATCTATCGATAAACGATAAGCGTCTTCGGCATGTGCCGAGGGAGGGTTTGTGCGAATAACACGAATCAACTGACGTTCTCCAGGGGCTAATGCCAACATCGGCGGGCTAATCACCAGCCCCTGAGAGGGGGAAAGTTTGTCGTCATAAGCGCTTTGGTTCCAGCGAAAAACCCGAACCTGGGCATTGAGCACATTTTCACCCGCGTTACTCAGCCAGATACCATCGGCATTTTGCGTCGCTTGCAACGTTAACGTGACCGGGGCTATTTGCAGCCCACTGGCGGTGGCAAGGTTGATGCTCGCAACTATCCCTGGCAGGCATGCGCAGGCACACTGCTTTACAGGCAGTTTTACTCTCATATGGCTTCCTGAAGTTAGTAGTTAACGTTAACCGTTACTGTGTCGGCATAGTCGTCAGGAGTGAAGTTGGCGCTCGGTGCGGTGGCATAAACAGTATACGTTTGCGCCAGACCTGTACCCGTCGCCGCTACCCCATTTCCAGGTGCGGTGTCGGTGGCGGTATTCCCCCACACCGGACCTGTTGCTGACGTACGATTTAGCTGATAGGGCACTTTATCGGTATTGGTGGCAGCGTTAGCTACGGAGGACATGGCGCCAGAACCCGTTGTCGTCCCTCCATTGGCAGCCGACGGTGCCAGGCCGATAAAATAGGGCGTGGTTTTTGAGCAATTAATTGAAATAGTGTTGCTTGCACTGGTATTTGTCGCCGTGGTATTCACCGGACCAAGTGTAATATTTGAAGCCGAACCGGCAGTCACGGTACAGGCCTTTTGAATCGTCATCAGCACCTGAAATGTTCCGTTAACGGTTGCTGCATTTGCCACAGAAATAATGGAAAAGGCGCAGCAACAAAGAATTAAGCGTTTGTCTAAGACTAGAGCCATATCCTTTACCTTTTTCAAATAACCACATTTATTACTTTAGAAAAACAATAATGTGGCACAAGAAGACATAATTTAACCCTAGAATAAGTATTAGACGTACGCCAGTTGTTCTAATAAATTTTACTTAGGAAAAAGGTGATGTCGTCTGCAAAAAAATAATACCAATGGGTTAGTATATTGTTTTGTTTTTATGCTATGGCCGGGGTTAAGTCAGGAGGATCGAGGGCAACATATTCCTTGGATGGTACTCAAAATAACCACCCAAAAAATGAGAGTTGTATGATTTATCTTACACGTATTACGTGTAGGTTACGGGCTGTGGAAAATGACCTTATAACCTTGTTCATTCCAGTGTTGGAGCAGTTCATTTTGTCTGCGGGTTGGCGTAATACCTGTCCAGACAAAAAGGGTTTGCCCAGGGAAAAGTTCAGGTCTTGGCGATTCAATGGGTTCAGCCAGAACGGCAATATGCCAACCAGATTGCGATAAGCGCCAGGCTTCGAGCCACAGACGGGTTCTGTCTTCAACATCCCAGGCCATCAGGAGGGCATCCTTTCCTGACTTGCGCCGCGTTTCAGACAGCAGTGTGGCAACATATTCAATCAATGCGCCATCAAGCATGCTGTTCATTATGTGGGATGTATTATGGTCAAGTATCAGCCGTTGACGTACGGGAAGATAAACGTGATCGATCAGCGCATCTACGGGGTGAACGCGACCGAGTGCGGTAATTTTAGCTCGCAGCTTCGGTGGATGCGCCATGCGAAGAATGCTCATCATCTCTTCTTGTAATTGATTCCAGTCGTCGTCAGCTTGACGGGTACTGGTTTCCAGCAATGCCTTAACTTTCCCAACAGGTATGCCATTGCTAATCCAACGTTTTATTTCTTCAATACGCTGAATATCTTCTTCATCAAAGAGTCGGTGGCCGCCTTCACTGCGTTGAGGTTTGAGTAAACCGTAACGTCGTTGCCATGCCCGAAGGGTGACAGGATTTATCCCGCAACGTTCTGCGACATCCCCAATGCTGTAATAAGCCATAGTTCCCCCGGGCACCCCTGATTCTCCGTCACCGATATGCGGTTCCTGTTACTTTGTACAACATGCATCAAATTGTACAAAACATACAGAGGATTCTAGCAAAATTAAGATTTACTTTACTATCACGCAGGGATTAAATGCTGAATTTTTATGTTCAGCATGAGGGCGGTTGTGGTGATTGTTTATTTATAACAATGCGTTAGTTATTTTGACGCTGAGAAATCATTTTTCTCTGGCCATGCAACAGACGGAATACCATTCAGGCAGGCTTGTGCAAAAAGGTTACCCTGGAAGATTTCAATACCTGCGGACTCAAGCCACATCCACTCTTCAGGTTTTTCAACGCCGACTGCGGAAATCATGATTTCCAGTGAAGTGCAACATTTGATAATTGCCTGAATGATGGCCTGTCTTGGTCCACTTTTATGCACATCCGTGATCAGCTCGCGGCTTATCTTAATTCGGTCGGGTTGAAAACGAGACAGAAGCTGAAGCCCGGCAAAACCTGCCCCAAAATGATCTATCGCCACACAGATCCCCGCAGCCTTGAGTGACTTTACTGCCTGCGCGAACGTATCAAAGCGCGATATAACTTCGCTTTCGGTAAACTCTACAATGATTTGTTCAGGCACCAGTCCGTGCGCCGCGATTTCGTTTATCAGAAAGCTGACTGCATCGGGTTTGTTTACCAGGGTCATGGGGAGCAGATTGACTGACAGCATTTTGTCGTTAAGTCCCAGCGCGCTTGCCATTGCAAAAGCAGTCTTTTTGCTCTGCAGATCCGCGGTATACAGTTCTTCAGGATTTAAGTTGCCAAAATAAGTTGCGGGCGTTTCACCGTCTCTACCACGAATAAGTGCTTCCAGAGCAATGACGCGCTGCGACATAGGATCGATAATGGGTTGAAAAGCAAAGCTGAAATCGATATTGGACGGGAGTGTGCTTTCATCCAGGAGAGTACAAGAGTTGTCGGCAATAAAACTCCAGTAATCAGGCGCAGGTATTTCAAAATAACTCGATTTTTCCGTCGCAAGGACAAATGTGCGGAAAAACTGTAATGCCCGGTCATCATAGGTGAGCTGAAATTTTGATGTTCCCTTGTTAAGTACCGCTTGCAGGACGTCATTGCGTTCATGTTTTTGTAAATCAAATAACTCCATTCCCACCTTTCCGAATCTTCTCGCAGGCGCGTAATCGCACATCAGCTCAACGATATTGTGGTGCCGTGGATCGTTACATATACAACGATAAATCTCTTTTACCTGCTCCTCAGGTCCTTCAAGCAGTTGGAAAAAGTGGCGGCCATTAAAGAGTAAAATCCCCGTAACATCGGATCGCCGGTTTTTTAGATTTGCGGCTGTCACCATATCCTCAAGCGCTCTGAGGGGGGCGTCATCACGTAGATGGCTACGGTAAATAATGGTCGTGAGCATGGACAATCCGGGATCAAGGGAAGGGAAGAGATATGGACAGTATCAAACAAACCAGCTTATGTCCTGATTTTAATACATTATTCTAACTTTATTTTTACAAACAAAGACCCTCAAACAGATCGAATTCATTCGTTAAACGAAGTGGATTGTACAACTGAATTTGATTTTATGTAGTTTGGTATTCATCTAACTTTCTGATTGTATTTATTTAGCACTTTTTGATAAAAATTGATGGTTCGTGTTGTACACATTTTTGGTACAACTTTGCTACTGTTATAAAACTTAATATTCACCAGCATTTTGTTACAGGAGCATGACATGCAGCAGCATACCGTTCGCACTGATACTGCAAGCGCGATTTCTCGTTACTTTGCGAAGGCGCATCTGCCAACTCAACAGGAAACATTGGGAGAAATCGTCACTGAGATACTCAAGGATGGACGAAATCTGAACCGCAAATCACTTTGCACCAAGCTTCTGTGTCGTCTTGAAAAAGCATCCGGGGAGAAAGAACAGAAACATTACAATGCGTTAATTGGCCTGCTTTTTGAATAAAATAAACCCCTTACTTATAGGGGTAAGTAGTGAAGGAGTTATGAAGAAAACTGATAGTGAACGCCTGAAACATGAAATTACAGGTTTGGCTGTGCTAGAAATTTTGCGAATGCATACAGACGTTTCGTTAGCTGCAGTGATTAAGCAATTGCGACTTATGCAGGCCAGTGAAATAGATGGCACACGCAAGCAATTAATTGACAGCGTTATCAATGATTTTACAAACATTAATCCGGGGAAGATAAGTAGAAAACCGGATAAAACCAGAGATGAGAGTGCTTTCAGTGCCAGCAAAAACCCTAAATTACATTAAAGATAATCTTCCAGACTATACAAGCGAGGTTACCATGCTTCATGAAATTAATGTCCACAGTGTAATGACGGATAAAGCTTTATCAAGTTACTTCCATAATGCAGGTGAGCTATTAGCAGATGAGTCTGTGGTATTGGGTCAGGCGGTAACCAATGTAATTCTGGCAGGTGATAATGTTAATAATAAAAACATCATTTTAAGCCTGATTAGTTCTCTGGAATCAACAGTTGACGTTGTCCAGGCAGATGTTATCAGAAAAACCCTGGAAATAGTGCTGCGCTACACAGCTGACGACGTCTAAAAAGTCTTCATATTAATATAATATGTACAGTACCTTTGTTATATGCTGAAAGCACTCATGCTGAGCATTTTTTTGATTAAGACTATACATAGCACCCTTTCTAGAACAATTGTGATTTTTCATTGAGGCCATAATGATGAACATCGTTCAGGAACACACTGGAAACGCAGAGTTATGGATTGATGATATTTTTATCAGGCAAGGGCTAAAGAATATTCTTGCAGATATTGTTTTCGAAGATGATAAGACGCATCTGGTTTTTTTCACCGCCAATCACTTTGAGGCGGTAAAAAGGCAAAATTACGATCTGAAAACGCATCGTCTGGTACTGCTGATTGATGGTCATCTGTACAGATATCTCAATGATTTATCACTTTACAGACTGCCAATAGATGTTAGCGTTGCCACATTCAAAAAATTTATTATTGATATTACTCGTTCTGGCGGTATACACGACAATCAGTCGGAACTAAATATTTCTCTGACTGCGCGAGATAAATATATTTTAACGCAGTTAGGGGAGGGGCGAACTATTTTTGAGATATCCGCTTTGTTAAATCTACATTTAAAAACGATTTACCAGGCTAGGCAGAATCTGATCAAGAAGCTTGGTTGTTCTGGGCTGATTGATTTTCAGGGAATACTGCGAGCGAAAATATTCCGCAACTGGCTGGAACATGCCTGAGTAAATCGACAGTTCGTACTTACTGTTGGGGGATACGACAGGGCCAATGGCCCTGTCCGATATATTTTAAACTTCGCTACTCTGTCACCAGTTCATTTCCCATCTTCTGCTGATGATGCTTTTTGCTCAACGAGAAATAGCCAAATATTAGCGTTATTACCACAATGCTGGCCATAATCAGGAAGATTTCCTGATAGCCCACTTTATCAAACAACTTACCGACAGGCAGTGACAGCACGATAATGCCAATGGAACTGGCGATATTGAAGCCAATGAGATATATCGTTGATGACAGGCGTTTGTCAAAATTCGCTACGCTGAATTTAAACACTGAAATAACAAACAGTGGGACTTCCAGCGCATGAAGCATTTTAATCAAGGAGATAATATAGATATCGGTGAACAGTGCTGAACCCAGGATTCGACAGGTCATGATTGTGCCACCCAGCAGCAATGCGGATTTAGGCCCGATGCGGTTAATCAGGAATGGAACCAGCGCCATACCGACGGCTTCCATAAAGACCTGTACCGAGTTGAGGTAGCCGTATACGCGTGGTGCCAGTTCGGGATCGTCAAATAAGCTGGCGTAAAACACAGGGAACATCTGCTGATCGTAGATGCTATAGAACGACCAGGTGCCGACGACAAAGATAACGAAAAACCAGAACTGCGTATTTTTGAAGATAGTGAGAAAATCATTTCGGGTCAGCGCGTCAGGTTCAGGAGAGCGCGTTTTTACAGAAGATGGGGCGGGTGAGTTGGTTTTGAACAACACGTTAATCAACAGGAATAACACCCCCATTACCGATACGCACCAGAAGTTAATGTGTGGGTTGATGCTGAAGAAGATACCGCCAACAAAAGTCCCTGCGGCGTAGCCAAGCGATCCCCACAAGCGGGCGGTGCCAAATTCAAAGTTGAATTTGCGGCTCACTTTTTCGACGAAGCTTTCAACCAGACCACAACCCGCGAGGTAGCCAAGGCCAAAGAAAATAGCTCCCAGCGCCATACCAAGCTTGAAGTTGGAGGTCAGCAGCGGTTCGTAAACATAAATCAGGAACGGGCCGCTGAGCGTGATGACTATCCCCATCAGCCAGATAAGGTGTTTACGGGTGCCGAGCTTATCCTGCAGAAAACCGTAGACCAGCATAAACAGCATGCTAAAGAACTGGTTTACGGCATACAGCATTCCCAGCTCCGTTCCGGACAGGCCAAGTTTATTTTTTAGCCATATCGCATAAAAAGACCACCACAACGACCAGGCGGCAAAGAAAAAGAGCAGATACCCGGATGAGTATCGATATTTGTCATTACTGAACGGCATATTTATCTTCATGATTTTTCCAATCCAGATCAGGTCATTGTAAGGTCTTTCTGATACGACGTAACGAGTGCGCTTTATTACGGGGTAATCGTTCTCCGTAGCGACGGTTGTGACTGAATAAAGCTGCTCAGGTGTTGGCTGTCGGGAAACGCGCTTAGCGCGCCACGCCGGGTGGTCGCCAGAGCACCACAAGCGCTGGCCTGCTCGATAAGTGGAAGTAGCGTTGACGTCGATGTGGGCCAGCCTTCCTCGGCGAGTGCCGCCAGCAGCCCGGCCATAAAGGCGTCACCGGCGCCGGTAGTATCGATACTTTCGACGTTATAGCCGCTTAAAGTTAGCCTGCTGTTTTGCCAGAAAGCGATAGCGCCGTCGGCACCGCGGGTGACGATTTTCAGGCGTGCAGGAAAATCAACCAGACGTTCGCAGGCGCTACTGAGACAGTTGGTCTGTGTTAGCCACAGCAGCTCTTCTTCCGACATCTTCAGAATGTCGCTCCGCCGGGCAAACTCGTAGACAAGGTCAAACATCTGCATCTCGTTGCTCCACATCTGCGGACGCAGATTGATGTCAAAGCTCAGAGTACCGCCGGTCTGTCGCAATGCGGCCATAGCCTGGGCGAGGGTGGCGCGGCAGTCAGGGGCAACCAGCGCCAGCGAACAGAAGTGCAGAATATCGGCGCCAAAGTCGGGCAGTCTCGCCGGGCTGAGAAATTGATCGGCAGACGGATTGACCAAAAACTCAAACTGCCGCTCGCCGTTGGGAGCCAGTGAAACCAGTACGGTACTGGTGTGCTGATGTGCATCAAACTCCAGACTTCCTGTATCCACCTGCGCTGTTTCCAGCGTCTGATGCAGAAATCGACCAAAAGTGTCATTGCCCACACGGCCAATAAAACCGCTGGCGCGGCCAAGGCGAGCGACACCGATTGCCACATTGAAGGGAGCGCCTCCCGCACAGGCTTCAAACTGCATATTGTCGCGTGGCAATAAATCCACCACGGCGTCTCCGAGCGTCCAGATAGTCATTATTTTTCCCCAAAGCAGTAAGACGGGTGTTTATTTGGCGCTGAGCGGCCAGGCCTGCCCTTGATTAAAAATGGCGTGTCCGTTCTGGCTGAATAAGGTCAGCTGGCGATCGTCCGGTTCAGGATAAATACGACTGCTAAGGGTATATTCACCGTGATTGACAAATACCTCTACCGAGGAGCTGTCGATAAATAAGCGCAGATCCAGCAGGTCACCAACTGGCAGCGGCACGCTGCGATAACCAGAGAGACCATGCTGCGGGTAGCGACGATCCAGCACCAGACGCTGTGCCTGAGCATCGACGTAGACCCGTAGTCCGTCACCCAGCGCGATACCATATTCTTCAGCACTGCTGCGGGTAATATCGAGGCTAAGATCGACTTCAATAGCGTGCGCCTGCTCCTCTACCATCAGGGTGCGATTGTGCAGTTCGCTGACCAGCCAGACATGAAGCTCACCACGTAATGATTCCAGCTCTTTCACCGGGTTCATACGCAGCCGTTGCTCCGCGTCGAGCGTCACCTCGCGGGGGAGGGTAAGCATGCCCGCCCAGCCGTCGGCCTGCTCTGGCATTGGCGATTCCCACATCGACAGCCAGCCAATCACAATGCGGCGCCCATCCGGGGTGGTAAATGACTGGGGAGCGTAAAAATCATGCCCGTGATCCATCTCCTGGAAGGCGCGGGTGACGTGAAAATGGAGATTATCCTGCCATTCGCCGACCAAATAGCCGCTCTGGAACAGGTTACGGTAATCGTATCCGTCTGCAGCGATGCCCTGCGGCGAGAACATGAAGACGAGCTTATCGTTCAGTGGGAAGAGGTCCGGGCACTCCCACATGTAGCCCATGCCGTCATCGGCCCTGCCGAGCGTGCTGGCAAACTGCCAGTGCTGTAGATCCTGCGAGCGATAGAGCTGCACTTCGCCCACGTCATCGACCCGGGCACCCACCACCATGTACCAGCTGTCTCCCTCTTGCCAGACTTTCGGATCGCGAAAATGGTGTACGCCTCGCGGGGTATCCAGAATCATGCCCTGGCGTTCAAAGTGGATCCCGTCGGTGCTGGTGGCCAGGCACTGTACCTGATACAAGTTTTCCTCTTTCGCCTCGCCGTCAAACTTATGTCCGGTGTAGATCAGAGCCAGCTTATTGCCTTCAACCACCGCTGAACCGGAAAAACAGCCGTCTTTATCTTCCGGCCCTTCTGGTGCCAGCGCGATGGGTAAGTGCTCCCAGTTCACCATATCGCGGCTGCGCGCATAGCCCCAGTGCATTGGTCCCCAGACCGGCTGCCACGGATAGTGCTGATAGAACGCATGGTAGTAACCATCGAACCAGGACAGACCGTTGGGATCGTTCATCCAACCCGTTGGTGGCGCCAGGTGATAGCGTGGATACCAGCGCGGGTTTACAAGGTCTTTCTGCTGGCTTAAGGCTTCGTTGGCTTTGGAAAGTAGTGACGTCATTTGCTTGTCCCTGTAAGTGAATTGATCAAAAGATAACGTTAACATTCTCGGTTTTCTCGCAGATTTGATGGTAATATCGATGTTAATCACAAAAGTTAACGTTAACATTTTACGGGCGTTATCGAGATCGCATTATCAGACCCCGGCAAAGTGAACATCGGCGAAGGAGAGGGTATGGCATCTTTAAAGGATGTGGCGCAGCGGGCTAACGTCTCGTTAATGACCGTATCGCGGGCGATTAACGAGCCCGAACGACTACGGCCTGAAACCTATAAAAAGGTGATGGAAGCGGTAGATGCGCTGGGGTATGTCTCCGATCTCTCCGCTAAAAAAATTCGTGGTGCGAAAACCACAGCTAACACGATTGGGGTGCTGGCGTTGGACACCATGACTACGCCATTTTCCGTGGAGATAACGCTCTCTATCGAAGAGACCGCGCGGGCGCACGGTTGGAATAGCTTTGTAGTGAATATGTTCAGCAATGACAAGCCAGAGAAAATGGTTGATCTGCTGTTGGCGCATCGCCCGGACGGTATTATCTACACCGCGATGGGACTGCGCCAGGTACCGGTACCGGAAAAGCTGCATAAGTATCGCTGCGTGCTGGCGAACTGTGAAAGCACAAGCGGCCCTTTCCCCACCTATATTCCCGATGATGAACAAGGGCAATATCTTGGCGTGAAAGCGCTGTTGGCCGCAGGCTATCGCCGACTGCTGTGTATCCACCTACCGAAAGGAATTGTGGCGACCGATCGCCGTCGGGCGGGAATGGAGAGGGCTTGTCGTGAAGCGGGTGTCGACCCTGATGCAATGTTCCACCACTATCTTCCGCCGGGCGAGCGCCACCATATTGATGCGGCGGAGATTGCCGGGCATTACCTGAGCGGCGCGCGCCCGATGTTCGATGCGGTGGTGTGCGGTAACGACCGCGTGGCTTTTGTTATCTACCAGCTCTTGCTGGGGCGAGGGCTGCGCATTCCGCAGGACGCCGCTGTGCTGGGCTATGACAATATGGTGGGCACCGGCGAGCTATTTTTGCCGCCGCTCTCAACGGTACAGCTGCCGCACTATGAAATCGGTCGTCTTAGCGCGCTGCATCTTATCCAGGGGCTCGATCACCGGGATACCGTGCGGGTAGACAGCCCCTGGCTTCCGCGCGCCTCAATATGATTAACCTAACTGCTTCGTTTCATCAACTGGAGGGATGTGTGAATTATGTGGGGGGTATCGCTAATTTGCTGGTGGATGTTACAAAACTGAAACGTGGGGGTACTGCTAAGTCACGGTTTAGCGCGCAAGGCTCAAAGTTGGGGCGTGTATTAAACTCTCGTCGTAATTTAGGGTTTCAATAAAATAACCGTTATTTATTAATGTTAACGTATCAATACATCGTAACTTACGAAACGTTTAGATTTTAGTTCGTACTTACCCATCTATCGCTCTTCTCTGCTCATTCTGCTTCTCTAACTTCAGCGGGACGCACAAGCGTCCACCACATTAACCACATGCAATAGTTCAGCTCAGTGACATCGGATTCTACGGCGGTTATAGGCTTTTACGTTCCTTTTTTAGCCTACAGATAAACCGTGAAAATTGTGATCCCGTACTCAGATAGTGCATTCCGTGGTTGCCTTTTAACCACAGACTTTTATTGTATTCTCATTGTATACAATTAAAATACAGGAAGGTGAGTATGAAAGTGATTGATACCCATAACCATGTTTGGCATTGCCAGGGAGAGCATTTTGCCTGGATCACAGACGATCTGGCGGCAATTCGCCGTGATTTTCTTATTGACGATTTGCAGGCCGTATTGGCTGAAAACCACATCGAAGGCGCCATTTTAGTACAAGCCATCCCTTCAATTGAGGAGACCGAATGGCTGCTGGAAATAGCTGAGCATCACGATGAAGTAAAAGGTGTTGTGGGATGGGTGGATATAAACCGCGGGGCTGGGATCGCAGAGGATTTGCAGAGACTGCAGAGAAAATCCCGCTATCTGAAAGGGATCCGCTATATGTCTCAGGGCTTGCCTGAGAGCCATTTAGTGACCCCGCAATTTATCCAGGGGGTACGTTGCGTTGGAGAGCAGGGGCTGGTGTATGAACTGCTGGTTACGCACCAACAGCTGGAGGCGGCAAGCCAGCTTATCTCTGCTTGTCCGGAAGTGACCTTTGTTATCGAGCATGCGGCAAAACCCGCAGTTCGCGATGGGGAAATTACCCGCTGGCGTGAACAGTTAATGTTGATTGGTGAGGCTTACAGCAATGTTTTTTGCAAACTATCAGGCCTGGTCACGGAAGCAGATTATGCCCGCTGGACGGGACCTGAGCAGGCGAGCCAGGAGCTGGAACCTTATTTTAGCTCGGTTTTTGCCGCATTTGGTGATGAGCGAGTGATGTATGGCTCCGACTGGCCTGTTTCTCTACTGGCATTACCGTACGCCGACACTTTAGGGCTTTACCAGAACTACCTGCAATCTCACCAGGCTCTTTCCAGTGATAACTTTTTTTATCGCGTGGCAGAGAAGGTTTACTCATTAAAGTAACAGGGGGGCACTTATGGAAGTCGTTCAATATATCCTCGGATTTGGCCCGGCAGTGGTCATTCCAATGATTATGTTTTTATTTGCCGTGCTATTTGGCGCGAAACTTGCCGATGCGGCAAAAAATGCAATGACGGTAGGTATTGGGTTTCTCGGTCTTTCGTTGCTGATTGGTTTTATGGTGACATCACTCAGCAGCTCGACAGAAGCGATGGTAAAAAACCTCAATCTTCATTATGAAGTATTGGATCTGGGCTGGCCGTTAATTAGCGCCTTCAGTCTGGCTGCGCTTTCTCTGCCGATTGTTTATGCGTTATGTTTTGCCACTAATTTGTTGATGATTTCAACCAATACCACCAAAACCCTTAACGTTGATTTTTGGAATTACTGGCACTTTGTATTTGCCGGAATCATCGTTGAACAGGTGACGGGTTCATTTTGGATGGGGATTTTTGCAAGTTGGATCACATTTATTATTACGCTAAAAATCGCCGATTACATTGCCCCACATGTGCAGAAATTCTGTGACACGCCAAACGTGACCATTACTCAGGCGGAGATCGTCGCATGGGCCCCGCTGGCATTTTTAATGGACCGTGTAATTGATCGCATTCCTTTGATTAACAAAATTGACCTTAATCTCAGCAAAATTGAAGCCAAACTAGGGTTTTTTGGTAGTCCGTTAGCGATGGGGGCCATTCTGGGGGTGATCATCGGTATGCTTGGCGCGCTACCGTTCAGCGATATTATTAAGAGTGGAATGAATTTTGCTGCGGTCATGGTGTTATTACCGACGATGGCGGGAGTGCTGGTCAGTGGTCTGGTACCGATTACTGAAATTGCTTCTGAATGGGTAAAGAAACGTTTTCCTACAAAGTCACTTTATTTTGGTATCAGCGGTGAAATTGCTTTTAAAAACCCTGCGGTATTGTCTGTAGGTATTTTGATGGTGCCACTCACGATCCTGATTAGTACTATTTTGCCTTTTAATACCATGATGCCATTCGCCGATATTCCTTATCTGCCGATATTTGTTGTCTTTGGCACGGTTGCATGCAACGGAAACATGTTCCGTGGATTAATTAATGGCATTGTCATCGTGTGTGGGATCTTGTGGTTTGGTTCGGATCTCGCTGTAGTGTCGCAGGCTTTGGCCGAAAAGGCACAACTGAATGTGCCAAAAGAGATGATGGCCTCATCAATCGATGGTGGCTCACACGCTATATCTTATATCTTCTACAAAATGTTCGAGCTGTTAAAAGGAATGAATCCTGCGCTCTTGTGTCTTTTTTCTATCGTAGTGACCGGGATTATTATTTATGTGCTGAAGTTGATTTTTAATATTAATAATAAATCAACAGCAGCGACCTCATTAACTACAAACAAAGTTGACTAAGAATACTGATAAACATCAGGGGAATATTATGATCACTCAGAATACAATTAAAAGTGTAGGGCTTAGTGTACCTTCTTTAACCTTCGGCGCAGCCAGCCTGGCTAATTTATTCAGAACGCTGAGCAATAACGAAGCCATGGACATTGTTGATAAGGCCATTCAGGTTGGCTGGCGCTACTTTGATACTGCACCACATTATGGCAGCGGACTTTCTGAGTTGCGTTTAGGTCTGGGATTACGTGGACTGGAGCGTAGCGAATATGTTTTGTCCACCAAGGTTGGTCGTCTGCTGCAATCCCGGAAACAAGAGCCAGGCCTTGAAGCAGGAGAATTTTTTTATGATGAGAACCCTTTTAACCGACAGGCTGATTACTCCTATGAGGGCATCATGCGCTCATACGAAAACTCTATCCAGCGGCTGGGAACCCGTTATATCGACATTCTCTATGTACACGATCTCGGCACTTATACCTACGGCAATACGGAACTGGAACGCCAACATTTTAAAACCTTCTGTGAGTCAGGGCAGAAAGCACTAGAAGAGCTTAAGCGCAATGGCGATATCAAAGCCTGGGGCGCAGGCGCGAATGAAGAGGCAATCCTGATGGAGGTGATGGATAACGCTGCCCCGGATATCTTAATGCTCGCCAACCGCTACAACCTGCTGGAAACAGACCGCCAGGCGTTCTTTGCCAAATGTGAAAGCAACAATGTTTCGGTGGCTGTTGCTGCACCTTTCGCTACCGGAGTTTTAGTCGCGAAAGATAAATCGAAGGCGTTGTATGAATACGGTTCCGCTCCAGCGCAGGTTATTGAAAAAGTAAATGCGATAGAAGCGCTATGTGCAAAACATGCCGTGCCAATTGGTGCTGCGGCGCTGCAATTCCCATTAAGAAACCAAAATGTGGTCACCGTAACCTGCGGCGTTCAATCCGTAGAACAAGCGTTGACTAATTTTGCCTGGGCTAACTGGGATATTCCGCAGGAATTGTGGGATGAACTGGCCAGCATTGGTATTCAGTAAGCATCATTTGTAACTTTGCGAAAAAATTAACAGATATTGAGGATGTAATGAAAATAGTTAAAGCCGAAATCTTTATGGTTGATTTGAAACCTAAAGTAAAACGTGTCGATGCGATTCAGTCTTTTGTCTCACAAGAGACGCCGATTATTCGTTTAACAACATCGAGTGGAGAAATTGGTGAGGGCTATACCTACACAATTGGCACCGGCGGCTCATCTGTGGTTGCGCTGTTACGAGATCACCTGTTACCGAAATTGATTGGTCAGGATGCGACGATGATTGAGGGCATCTGGGAATCATTGCTGTTCTCAACTCACGCGACCTCGGTTGGCGCCATTACGTCTCTGGCACTGGCAGCCATTGATACCGCATTATGGGATTTGAAGTGTAAGCGCATGAATTTGCCGCTGTATAAAGTCGCAGGTGGTGCGAAGTCGCGCATGAAGTTATACACCACCGAAGGGGGCTGGCTGCATTTAAGCACTCAGGAATTAGTTGATGATGCGCTGGCTGTTAAGGCGCAGGGATTCTGCGGTTCTAAAATCAAAATTGGTTCTGAAAGTCCGGTGCGTGATATCGAGCGTTTGACTGCTGTACGTGAAGCGGTGGGTGATGAGTACGTGATCATGACTGATTGCAACCAGGCGTTTAAATTCTCGGAAGCCAAACAGCGCGCAGCGTTGTTGGAGCATATTAATCTTTCATGGATTGAAGAGCCGTTTCTGGCGCATGATGTTGATTCTCATCAAAAATTGTGTGAGTCAACCACCATTCCTGTCGCGGTGGGTGAGTCCATTTATTCTATCCAGCACTTCAAAGAGTATTTACAGAATAATGCCGCAGATATTATTCAGGTTGATGTGGCTCGTATTGGTGGTATTACACCATGGCTTAAAGTTGCACATATGGCGGAATGCTTTAATAAAATTGTCTGTCCGCATTTCTTGATGGAATTGCATATATCATTATGTTGCGCCATTACTAATAGCCGTTGGTTGGAATATATTCCACAGCTCGATAGTGTTACTCTGAATAAAGTGAATATTCGCGAAGGATATGCTTTCCCACCAGAAGAACCTGGTTTGGGTATTCAGTGGGACTGGCAGAAAATACAGGCTGATACTGTTGTTTACCATGTCATTGAATAAAACAATTTTTATGTTCTCAGGAATATATTATGTCTGAAAATCATGTTCAATTTCACGGTGCATGGTGCCCATCAATTACGCCTTTTGATCAACAAGGAAATATTGATTTATCGGCACTGCAGCAGCATTTGCGACGTTTGGAAGAGGCTGGGACTCATGTCGTATTGCTAATGGGAAGTATTGGGGAGTTCACCGCATTAACGCTGGATGAACGACTGATGCTTATCCGTGAGGCACGGAAAATGTCATCGCTGCCGCTGGTGGCAAATATCTCAGCTACCTGTATGGCGGATATGATACGTCTGTCAGAAGAGGCCTGGCATTGCGGGTATCAAGCAGTGATGATTCTACCTCACTACTATTTTCAACAAACGCCGGCCCAACTATTGGCATACTACCGCGGTCTGGGGCAGCGCCTGAATGGAAAATGGTTCGCATACAACTTTCCTGCCCGAACTGGATGCGACCTGGACGCGGTACTGGTAGCGCAATTAGCGGCAGAATTTCCCAATTTTGTGGGTGTTAAAGATACTGTTGATTGTCTCTCTCATACTCGCGAAATTATTCAGAAAGTCGCGTCCGTTAGAGACGATTTTGTTGTTCTGTCCGGTTATGATGAATATCTTATCCCAAATCTTCTCGCGGGTGGCGCGGGAGTTATTTCAGGATTAAATAATATTTGTCCCGAACTTTTTGTGCGGGCAATTAAAGCCTGGGATGAAAATGATCTTACCCAGCTTACTGGCATACAGCGTGAGATAAGCCGACTTTCTGCTATTTATAATATTGGTAATGATTTTGTTACTACAATTAAAACCGCGGTGGCTCATAAGTTTCAGTATTCTGGAGAGAAATCAAGAAGCTTTGCGGGGGAACTAACTCGTCAGGAATCGCAACAGATTGACATAATGTTCAGTATCCAATAATCAAAAATCAATAACAGCATACATTATGCTACGGCAATGCTGTATTGCTGTTATACCTCTCTGTTATAAGGTATAGAATATGTCTTATAGAATGATATTAAATGAAACCTCATATTTTGGCGTGGGTTCAATTAACGCTATCGTTGATGAAGTTAAAAAGCGAGGTTTTAAAAAAGCGCTGGTAGTTACTGACCACGATCTTATCCAGTTTAATGTAGCGACCAAGGTACTTGATATTCTTGATAGCGCAGGGTTGCCTTACCAAATTTTTGATAAGGTCATACCTAACCCTACGATTGACGTCGTGCAGCAAGGTGTTGAGGCATTTCGTCAGGCGGGGGCAGATTACCTGGTCGCTATTGGTGGCGGTTCACCGCAGGATACGTGCAAAGCGGTAGGGATAATCATTAACAACCCTGAGTTTGCCGATGTCCGCAGCCTCGAAGGTGGGGCTGACACTAAAAATGCCGCTGTACCGATGATTGCCATTCCAACGACCGCGGGTACGGCAGCTGAGGTGACTATTAACTATGTGATTACCGATGTAGAGAACCGACGTAAGTTCGTTTGCTACGATCCTCATGCTATTCCGGTCGTTGCCATTATTGATGCTGACATGATGGCCAGCATGCCGCCCAGTTTAAAAGCGGCAACCGGTGTTGACGCACTGACTCATGCAATCGAAGGATATATTACGAAAGGGGCATGGGAATTAACCGATACGCTTCATTTAAAGGCGATTGAGATGATAGGGCGTTCGCTACGCGGTTCGATACAGGGAGTCGCCCAGGACGCTGAAGGCATGGCGGTGGGGCAGTATATTGCCGGGATGGGCTTTTCTAATGTCGGATTGGGCCTGGTGCATGGGATGGCCCATCCTCTGGGTGCATTCTATGGTACGCCACACGGCGTCGCCAATGCAGTGCTATTGCCGCATATCATGGCATACAACGCCGAGTTTACAGGAGACAAATATCGCCAAATTGCACAGGCTTTGGGCAATACTCAGGCCATGGTGATGCCGATCGAAGAGGCGCGTCAGGCGGCCGTTGAAGCCGTGGCACAGCTTAACCGCGACGTAAATATTCCCGCCCGACTGCGCGATATCGGCATGAAATATGAAGATATCGATGCTCTGGCAGCCGCGGCAATGGCGGACGTCTGTACAGGTGGAAACCCTCGAGATACTTGTATTGAAGAGATTAAGGCGTTGTACCGACAACTCTACTAATTTTTAACTTTCCACATGACCGGTAGAAATACCGGTCATGTTATATGCATAGCCTATTTAAAGCTGGAGAACAGGCGGTTGTAGGAGTTGTTGACGTGATGGACAATGGCCTCACGGGTTTGTTCTATATCGCGGGCAATAATACCGGCGCAAATTTTCAAATGTTCTTTGGATGAATCAATAATTGAATCATTTTTCATTTTGTCTGAACGCAGCATGCGTAACCGGTCATACATGAAGGTCAGCGTTTTAGTCACAATAGCGTTGTGGCAATCGGATAGCATTTGTTCATGTAGCTCGTTATCAGCTTCGAGTAATAAAGACACATTCGAATCATGAAAACCGACTTCAATTTTATCTTTAATTGTCTGGTAGCGTTGCGGGTCCTGGTTCTCCCATGACAAATTCAATACCATAATTTCAATGTCTTTTCGGATCTGGAAAATATCACGTATTTCACTGAGCGTAATGGGTTTAATGGTTTTCGTTTTATTTTTGGAAGGCTCAATCCAGCCTTCAGTCATCAGGCGAAACAAAGCTTCGCGCAGCGGCGTACGGCTGACATTAAGTTCCTGACATAGCTCATTTTCTGAGATAGCCCCCACCAACTCATTGGCGATGATTTTGGCCTTCAATTGATGATATGTTTTTTCGCTGATGTTCATAGTCTGGCTTTAATGAGGGTCATAATCATGTTTAATGAGATACAAATTAGCCCCTTGTCACTATGAAATCAATGGGTAAGCCCGGTTGTACAACGAATTAGCTCGTGTTTCAACGACTCAGTCAGCAGCACTAACAGCTGCCAGCGCGCCCACATCCTTCTGCAGATGATGTTTTTTTACTCAGCGTGAAGAAACCAAATACCGGCGTTCATACCACGATACTGGCCATCATTAAGAAACTCTCCTGACAATCCACCTTTGCAAACTCAACGTTGAATTTGGCTTAGTGGAAGAGATAGCCGTTAGCCAGTTTGATGAGGATGTATGTAGGTGGTCTTTTGGCCGCCATGTCTCTGGCATTTACTCCTGATGAGGAGCGCTTTTTGTCCCTAAAAATTGTCCAATGCGACTAATGGTCAAATAAATTGTCGATTTCTCTAAAAAAAATGATCAGCGTGCCGATACACTGACAGGATATGTCAGCATTTTATATATAATTCATGTCAGGAAAACAGAAAAGTAGGTGCTTATGGCTGATTCAGCAAGGAGTTGCTCAGCAGAACGTTTAGTCGATATCCTAATAGAGCTGCAAACTTGTGGCGTTGTGAATCGCTATCAGTTGATGAAGAAATTTAATATCACTGAACGAACGGTCTATCGTGATCTTAATATGCTTTCCTCCTTTATTGAGGGGTGTGGTGGAGGAGAGTATCGATTGATACCGATTCGCGCGCAGAATAATAGCGCCTATGCCCTTCATGACCCACTGGCAAAGCTGCTGGACGCCGACGCGGTTTTTCCTGATAGAGATGAGGATTTTTGGCTTAGCTTAGAAAAACGAGCGGTAGAACAGCATGTTAGAGTTCAGTTTGGTCGCCCTGAACATTCAGTCAGAAATGATTTGCGAAAGTATTTTAACTTATTAGAAAAAGCGATTCAGAAAAACAGTGTCTGTCATATTTTATATAAAGACAAAACGCGCACCGTTCACCCTTATAAATTAGTTAACCAGAAAAATATTTGGTATCTGCAGGCGACCGAGGACGGAAAGCTAAAGTCTTTTTCGTTAAGTAAAATTCGGTGGTTGGATATCCGGAAAGAGCATTTTACGGTCGATACACCCACACTGTCATTAATTGATGAGCATCGCGATCCTTGGGTAAGTGAAGAGACGTTTGAGGTGCGGGTGCGTATTAAACACAGCATTGCTGGCTACTTCGCAAGACGAGATTTACTGCCTCAGCAAGAATTAGTGCGTGAAGAGAATGATGGCGTGACTTTGCTTTGCAAGGCAGCACATCAGAATCAAATTATTCCATTAATTCTATTCTGGTTACCGAATATAGAAATTCTGGAACCTGAATGGTTGAAAACAACGGTCATCAACATACTGCATAACTACATCACTGGCGATCGCGACTCTGTTCCTGTTCTGGAATGTGATGCGTAGCGGGTAACAACGACTTATTGCACAGGAGATTTTTATTTATGGCATTACCTTTCATTATTCTGGGCGTCGCGGCAGCGGCAACGGCGTTTGGTGGCAAAAAAGCTTATGATGGCTACCAGAAAAAATCTGAAGCCGACGATGTTTTAGATCGCGCGCAGCGTCGCTTTGATAAGCATAAAGAGAGCTTTGATCTGGCGAATGAAACAACGTCGAAAAAACTGGCCGAGCTGGGTGAAAAAGAACTGAAGATCGGTAAAGATTTCAATGAATTTAAAACGATTGCCGACGATCTGTTGGCGCGTATGGCTAAGGATGGACATAAAGATCTTCGTCTGAAGGTACCGCAGCACAACATCAATAAAATTCAGAGTCTGGCGATTTCCGCCACGGAATACCTGACGACGGTCGTCGGTGCCGGGGTGTCCGGTGCTGCCGCTGGTTTTGCCGTGTACAGCGGCGTGATGGCGTTTGCCGCAGCGTCTACCGGTACGCCGATTGCCGCCCTGTCTGGTGCGGCGGCGTATAACGCCACAATGGCGGCTATTGGCGGCGGTTCTCTGGCCGCAGGCGGCTGGGGAATGGCGGGCGGTGCGATGGTACTTGGCGGCGCGGTAGTGGCTCCGTTGATTGCTATCGCAGGCTGGGCTTACGATAGCCATGCCGAAAAGGCGCTTAACAATGCTTATCAAAGCTCTCGTGAAGTGACAGCTGCGGTGGAAAAAATGAATGCGGCTGAAGCGCAGCTGACGAAGGTGCAGCAGTATGTAAATAGCATTTATGAATCAATAACCCGTATGCATAGCGTCTTTGTTCAACACTACTTTGAACCGCTGAAAGCGATGCATGCCATCATTGTTGAACGTCATGAGAAGAATATAACCACCGAGATTAGTGAGTCGGAAGAGATCATGGCGATTATCGACCATGGTTATGAATTAGCCGCCATCATGACCGACGTGATCACCACGCCGCTGTTCAAGCCGGTGACGCAGGAAAACGGTGAAGCCGTTATCGAAGATGGCGTGATCCAACTGCAGACCGACAGCAACGGTATGAACCTGCTGAACAAAGAGATTCTGGACGAAAAACTGGCGGTTTCTGCTTCTGAGTTTGACGCATTTTCTTCTCGTATTTAATCGACGCGCCGGGCGAATCTGCCCGGCATTGCTATGGGCGAGCACAATGAACACAGCCAGGTTTGACTGGGGTGAAGAGTTACATCAGACGGTGGTTAAGAGTCTGACCACCTCTTTTGGGTTGGATTTTCTCTTGCTGGAGGATAAACACGGCGGCGATGTGAATACCATTCATAACGCTCGCGAGGGAGTGTATGCCACCGATGCCGAGCGTCAACGGTACGAGCAACGTGAAGGGTATGATTCTCATCATTACCATAGCCACGAAAACTACATTGCCACCAACCGGGCGGGAAAAAAGGCGCACGAGGCCGGTAAGTTGACCGATACCTACACCGGTGAGAAATTTGCGGCTAATGATAAAAAGAACCTCGACCATATTATTGCCGCCCATGAAATTCACAACGATCCTGGGCGTATCCTTGCCGAATGCGATGGTGCCGATCTGGCTAATGATTCATCAAATCTGACCTTCACGAATGAGTCGCTGAATAAGGCGAAGAAGGCGAAAACGATGGATGCCTTCGTGCAAACGCTACAAGAACAGCATGCTGTGACCACGCAGGAAATTGCCCGTTTACGCAGCCAACCAACGCTTTCCGAGCAAGAGCAAAAACAGCTGAATAAGCTGGAAAATAAAGCCGCCGCCGATTTTGAACGGATGAAAGAGGCCGACAAAAAGGCGCGGGCAAAATACAACAGTACAATCAATCAGGAATATTATACCAGCAGTAAGTTTGCGAAGAATGTCGCCACCGCCACAATGAACAATGCGTTTCGCATGGGAACGCGGCAGATGTTGGGACTGATTCTGGCAGAGACCTGGTTTGAGTTCCGCGAGCGTATTCCCGTGATGTTTGAGAAGCATCGTCATTCATTCGATGCCGGAGACTTCCTGCAAGATGCGGCGGAGGCATTACGCGCAGTCTGGCAGCGAGTGCAGGGTAAATTCAGCACTTTCCTGACGTCCTTTAAAGACGGTGCCATCGGTGGCGTGCTCTCCAGCATTACGACGACGCTCTTCAATATCTTCTTTACGACTAAGAAGATGATGGTGCGCCTGATTCGTGAGATGTGGAACAATTTGGTACAGGCCTTTAAAGTTATGGTCTTTAACCCTGAAGGCTTAGCGCCGGGGCAGCTCGCTAAAGCGGTAAGCAAGCTGGTGGCTGCGGGTGTGGCCGTGGCTGCTGGTGTGGTGGTTAACGAAGCTTTAGCCAAGATGCTCGTCTTTCCTTTTGGTCCGGAACTGGCCGCTTTCTGCGGTGCGCTGGCGACAGGTATTCTGACGCTGGTAATGAACTACTTCCTGGAACACAGCGCATTGATGAAAAAGGTCTGGGCGTTTCTGGATACGTTTAAAGATAAGTATCAGAAAGCACTAGAGTATTATCAACAGGTGAATGCTGAACTCGATCGTTATCTACTGGAGCTTTCGGCGTTAGAGTTTGCTATTGATACGTCAGCGTTATCGCGTTTCTCGCTGCATCTTAACGCGGTGAACAATGAAATTGAGCGTGGTTTGTTGCTGCGTGCAGAGGTTGAGCGCCGAAATATTGCGCTACCGTTTGAAGCAGGGAATACCCGCTCTGTACGTAGCTGGTTAAGTAAGCTATGACGCTCACGCCCGCGTTTCCCTGTAACCAGTGTGGCGCTTGTTGTCGCCACGTCGATCGCGCCAGTGAAACGCAATTTCTTGATCGCGGTGACGGCATTTGTCGTCACTATCAGATGGAGACAAAGCTGTGCGCGATTTATGAAACACGTCCGCTTATTTGCCAGGTAGAAAAGCAGTATCAGCTTAACTACCAACAGCAATATAGCTGGCAGGAGTTCATTACGCTTAATCGTGAAGCGTGTTTAATTCTGGAGAAACTGTAGGGCGGTGTGCTTCACGAAGGGGTCAGCGTCAATATGTACTCATTTTTGACGGTGCTGTGACGAGATGAGTTGAGATGCTGTGAAAACAAAAATCCACGCAATTGCGTGGATTTTATAGGGTTTTGCGATTTTCATGAGATTCGTTGCAACCTCATGAGACAACACATTTTATTTAGACGTTGAACAGGAAGTTCATGATATCGCCATCTTTGACGATATAGTCCTTACCTTCGGCACGCATTTTCCCAGCTTCTTTCGCACCTTGCTCACCTTTATAGGTGATGAAATCTTCAAACGCGATGGTTTGTGCGCGGATAAAGCCTTTCTCGAAGTCGGTATGGATTTTACCGGCTGCCTGCGGAGCCGTGGCACCGACAGGAATGGTCCATGCACGGACTTCTTTCACGCCAGCGGTGAAGTAGGTCTGCAGGTTCAGCAATTCGTATCCAGCACGGATAACGCGGTTCAGACCCGGCTCTTCCAGACCCATTTCAGCCATGAATTCTTCACGGTCAGCATCATCGAGTTCTGCGATGTCAGCTTCAACGGCTGCGCAAACGGCAACCACAACAGAACCTTCGGCAGCCGCGATTTCGCGCACTTTATCGAGGTACGGGTTATTTTCAAAACCGTCTTCGTTGACGTTGGCGATGTACATTGTTGGCTTCAGCGTCAGGAAGCTCAGGTATTTGATGGCCGCTTTGTCTTCGTCAGTCAGCGTTTTCAGTGCGCGCAGCATGCCAGCGTTTTCCAGCTGTGGCAGGCATTTTTCCAGCGCAGCCAGTTCTGCTTTAGCGTCTTTGTCGCCGCCTTTAGCCTTCTTCTGCACGCGATGGATAGCGCGCTCACAGGTGTCGAGGTCGGACAACGCCAGCTCGGTATTGATAACTTCAATGTCGTCAGCCGGATCCACTTTGTTATTAACGTGGATGATGTTGTCGTTTTCAAAGCAACGCACCACGTGGCCGATAGCTTCGGTTTCACGGATGTTGGTCAGGAACTGGTTACCCAGACCTTCACCTTTGGACGCACCTTTTACCAGACCGGCAATGTCGACGAATTCCATCGTTGTTGGCAGGATACGCTGCGGTTTGACGATTTCAGCCAGCTGATCCAGACGCGGATCGGGCATCGGGACAACACCGGTGTTCGGCTCGATAGTACAGAACGGGAAGTTTGCCGCTTCAATACCCGCTTTTGTGAGCGCGTTGAACAGGGTGGATTTGCCTACGTTTGGCAAACCGACGATACCGCATTTGAATCCCATGTTTAAATCACCTTAATCTTTTGATATTCAACCTGTTATGGAAAACAGATTGTAGAAATGTAAATAACTTTGCCTATTATACACAGCACGCGAGAAAAATGCCCCACATCGCTACTTAATGCGCTTTAAAGGTGTGTAACCGGCTCGTTGCTTTGGTCAGGCCATCTTTGAACAAAATCTCGGTACAACGTACCGCTTCGTCAATTGCTTCATCAATTAACTTCTGTTCTGAAACAGGTGGTTTGCCTAAAACAAATCCGACAACTTTGTTTTTATCGCCCGGATGGCCAATTCCAACGCGTAAACGATGAAAGTTGGGGTTATTACCTAACTTGCTAATGATATCTTTCAGGCCATTATGTCCGCCATGGCCGCCGCCAAGCTTAAATTTGGCAACGCCTGGCGGCAGGTCTAACTCATCGTGTGCGACCAAAATTTCATCGGGGTTGATACGATAAAAACTGGCCATCGCACCGACAGCCTTGCCGCTCAGATTCATAAATGTGGTTGGCACCAGCAGACGGACGTCTTCACCTTCAAGCGTAACTCTGGAGGTGTAGCCGAAGAATTTCGGCTCATCGCGCAGGGGAGCGCGTAATCTTTCTGCCAGCAGATCGACATACCATGCGCCTGCATTATGTCGCGTTGCCGCATACTCTGCGCCGGGGTTCGCCAGGCCGACAATCAATTTAATCGCCACGTGTTTTGTCCTGAGTGTTTCGATAAACGACGTGTAGTTTACTGTCTGACGTTGCTGTTGACAAAAAACTGCGTGCTTATCGCCAAAAGCTGAATAATTGCACAAATGGACTATTAGAAAATGAGTATGTTCAGTAGCTTATTTGTAAAGTTTTGTTGCATGAGTGTTTGTAATTGTGATCGCTCCCGCACTTGCGAACGGCAGTGTTGTCTATACTTTACACATAAGGATTAGGGGTATTCCCTGTAACAACCCAAAGTTCCGGAGGTGACACATGAAACGCAAAAACGCTTCGTTACTCGGTAACGTGCTCATGGCTTTAGGGTTGGTGGTGATGGTGGGTGGTGTTGGTTACTCTATTTTAAACCAACTGCCGCAATTTAATCTGCCACAGTTTTTCGCACATGGTGCCGTGCTCAGTATTTTTGTTGGTGGTGTCCTCTGGTTGGCGGGTGCCAGAGTGGGGGGGCACGAACAAATCAGCGATCGTTACTGGTGGGTGCGCCATTATGACAAACGCTGCCGTCGCGGTGATACCAATCATCGGCATAACTAAATAGCTCTCCCAACTCGGAGTGCAGTTGTTTGAACACAAAGTCCTGGTTTAAAAACCAGGGCTCTGCTTGTTCGTCAGTACTGGGTTAAACGACTTCTACCCTTGGTGGCATACTACAAAGAAGCGTTATTCGAATAACCGATAATGTAACGCTTTGATCGCGCTGTCTGCATTGTCAGCCGGCAACAGGATGCTCAGGTTGTCGTTTGACGCCCCATGGCAAATCATTCGTACCGTATGCTCTTCAAGCCAGGCAAAAACGTCTTTGCAAACTCCCGCAGCCTGTGTGAGTTGATTCCCTACCAAAGTGACCAACGCCAGCCCGGTTTCCACTTCCACCCGACAGTGGGAGGACAATGCGGTAAACAATGCGGTGGTCAACACATGGTCTTCACCTGAGGTTGCATGAGTGGCGTCCAGCGCCAGCGCAATACTATTCTCTGAGGTTGTAACCAAATCCACCGTGACCGCATGGCGAGCTAAAATGGCGAAGGACTGCGCCAGGAAAGAACAGGAAGGTTGTTTCTCCAGACTGTGTAACCGCAAAAGCGTCTGTTTACGACGCACGGCGAGCGCGCGATAGCGAGGTGGATTATCGGTGGTGTTGTGCACCAGCGTACCTCCGGCGGCAGTATCCTTACTTGAGCCAACAAAGACCGGAATGCTTTTACGCATTGCCGGGAGCAGTGTCGCCGGGTGGAGGACCTTCGCACCGTAGGCGGCCATATCGCTGGCCTCGGAAAATGAGATATGGTCGATTCGTTTGGCCCGCGGCGCAATGCGTGGGTCGGTGGTGTAGATCCCTGCGACGTCGGTCCAGATGTCAACGCGTGTGGCGTGAAGCGCCTCACCGAGAAGCGTAGCCGTGTAATCACTACCGCCGCGTCCAAGCGTTGTGGTGTGCCCTGCGGCATCACGCCCGATAAATCCCTGAGTCACCATAATCGCTTGTTCAAGACGAGGGCGCAGGTGAGTCTCCACCTGGTGGTGCAGTGTGCCAAGCTCGGGTTCGGCACAGCCGAAGTTCGAGTTAGTACGCATCACGCTACGGGCGTCAAACCACCCGGCCTCAGCATGCCGTTCACGTAAGACTTCAGTAAACAGTAGCGAGGACATCAGCTCGCCATGGCTGACTAATTCATCGCTTAACGCATCAGACGGCGAAACCATCGCCGTTTGTGCAAGACGACGGATATTGTTTAGAAGATTATCGATTTCCGTGCTGATAACGGACGGCTGCTTCAGGCGGGAAATAATGTTGTATTGGATGGCGCGTAAAGTCTCAATCTTATCTAATTGTTGATGTGTTTCCAGACCTTCAGAAAGCTCAACCAGTAAGTTTGTCACGCCTGCTGAAGCAGACAAAACGACTAAACGGACATCTTGATCAGCAAGGACAATGCTGGCGCTGCGGTTCATCGCATCAAAATCAGCGACGCTGGTGCCGCCAAATTTGGCAACGACGGATGGTGGATAAATGCGAGTCATAACAATCTCATATCAGGGCGCCATAAAAGTATGGCTAGAAAATTTTCATTCTCGGCATAAGGGAACGAAGTTCGCCTTACGAAATGTCCGCCCGCGAACATTTCTGCTGACAACCCAGGGAATACCTGTTGTCGATAACGCGTGTCGCCTGTACGCGTTATCGGGTGCTGCGCATTAATTTTATCTACATAGCCTGCAAATAAGCGCGCCATACTAAGTGATTTATATTGAGGGATCGACTTTTTTATTCGATTTATCGACAAATAAGTGAAAAATCATGTCATCACAAGATATTGCGAGCATCATTAATGGTAAAAACGTGTAAAAAAATAATAAAAACACGAAAATTCCATGGTTTTTATTAGATTGTCTGCGTTGCAATTAGCTACAACATTGTTAATTAAATAGATATATTTCTTTAGGATTTAGTAATGGTAAATGGTTGTTACACTTTGAATTTAAAGGGGAAAGTTGTTATTTTTAATGCCGAAAAATAAATGATTGAGTCCTAAGCTAAAACAACATATATTAGCCGCGCTTTTTTACAGGTAATCCTTATAACCATTTATTCAATCAGGCGTTAATCTACACCTGGTTGTAGGAGTGATATGATGACGGATAAAGTCCGTATTGATACTTTAAGTGCTAATTCATTACCGCAGAGCAATGATACCTTTTTAGCAAGACAGGCTGAGTTTGAATCTAATGTCCGCAGCTATCCACGTAAACTGCCATTAGCGATCGCTAAAGCGCAGGGCGTCTGGATTACTGATGTAGAAAATAATCAATATCTTGATTGCCTGGCAGGTGCCGGAACCCTGGCGCTTGGTCATAACCATCCTGAAGTGCTGCAGAGCATTCAAAGTGTCATCACAAGCGGCTTACCGTTACATACGCTTGACCTTACCACGCCGTTAAAAGATGAATTCTCATCTTATTTACTTTCTTTATTACCGGGTCAGGGCAAAGAATATTGCCTGCAGTTCACCGGTCCGTCCGGCGCAGATGCTGTTGAAGCGGCGCTGAAGCTGGCGAAGAAAGTCACCGGCCGTTCCAGCATCATCAGTTTCTCCGGTGGCTACCACGGGATGACCCACGGCGCGCTGTCCGTGACCGGCAACCTGTCGCCGAAAGAAGCGGTCAGCAACATGATGGCGGAAGTGCAGTTTATGCCGTATCCGCATCAATACCGTTGTCCGCTGGGTATCGGCGGCGACGCTGGCGTTAAAGCATTAACCTACTACTTCGAAAACCTGATCAACGACGTTGAAAGCGGCGTGCGTAAACCGGCTGCCGTGATCCTCGAAGCGGTGCAGGGTGAAGGTGGCGTGAATCCGGCTCCGGTCGAGTGGCTGCAACGCATTCGTAAAGTGACGCAGGAACACGGCATTCTGCTGATCATCGATGAAGTTCAGGCGGGCTTTGCACGTACCGGTAAACTGTTCGCCTTCGAACACGCCGGTATTGAGCCAGATATCATCGTGATGTCCAAAGCGGTTGGCGGCGGTCTGCCACTGGCGGTGCTGGGCATTAAAAAGCAGTTCGATGCGTGGGCTCCGGGCCACCACACTGGTACTTTCCGCGGCAACCAGTTGGCGATGGCGACCGGTCTGACAACGCTGAAGATCCTCAAAGACGACAAGATTGCCGATAAAGTTGCTGCCCAGGGCGAGTGGCTGAAAGGCAAACTGGCTGACCTGCAGAAACGCTACCCGGTTATCGGCCAGGTGCGCGGTCTGGGTCTGATGATCGGCCTGGAAATCGTGAAGCCGAACGAAGCGCAGGATCACATGGGCTGCTACCCGGCCGATGGCGAGCTGTCCGCGTTGCTGCAGAAAAAATGCTTCGAAAATGGGCTGATTCTGGAGCGTGGTGGCCGCAATGGTTGCGTGCTGCGCCTGTTGCCGTCACTGCTGATCACCAACGCTGAGCTGGAAATCTTCCTCGATAAATTCGAAAACGCCCTGCTGGGCGCTGGCGTGAAGCCGGTTTAAACGGAGTTGGATCGAATGTCAGACGTAAATCCGATTCTGTCCGGCTCGGCGCAAAGCATTGCAGCTTATCAGGACGCTATCGAGCAGAGTACGCAAGCGGTCGTTGAATGGTTAAAGCAGCCTGAGATGTATCAGGGTAAAACCGTTGAGCAACTGCGTGAACGTATCAACCTGAGTTTTACGTCTCAGGGCCTGGGCAACCAGGCCGCTATTGAGCGTGCGGTTGAATACTTTCTCAAAGACAGCTTGTTGGTTCACCATGCGCAGTGCGTGGCGCATCTGCACTGCCCGAGCCTGGTGATTAGCCAGGCGGCGGAAGTGCTGATCAACGCCACCAACCAGAGTATGGACTCCTGGGACCAGAGCCCGTCGGCCACCATCATTGAGATCAAGCTGATCGAGTGGTTGCGTGAGCAGGTTGGATACCCGGCAGGCGATGCGGGCGTATTCACCAGCGGCGGTACGCAGAGTAACCTGATGGGCCTGATGCTGGCGCGTGATGCTTTTTTCGCTCGCCAGGGGCACTCCATTCAGCAGGATGGTCTGACCGGTGATCTGAGTAAAATCAAAGTGTTCTGCTCTGAAAGCGCGCACTTCTCCGTGCAGAAGAACATGGCGCTGATGGGGCTGGGCTACCGTTCCGTCACCCAGGTGAAGACCGATGCGTTTTCACGCATGGATCTGGCTGACCTGAAAGACAAGCTGGCCCAGGCGAAAGCCAACGGTGAGCAGGTGATGGCAATCGTCGCCACTGCCGGTACTACCGATGCGGGCGCAATCGATCCGTTAGCGGATATTGCAGCGCTGGCTGCAGAACATCAGATCTGGATGCACGTGGATGCGGCATGGGGCGGGGCGTTACTGCTTTCTGAGAAGTACCGTGACTTCCTGAACGGCCTTGAACTGGCAGATTCCGTGACGCTGGATTTCCACAAGCAGTTCTTCCAGACCATAAGTTGCGGTGCGTTCCTGTTAAAAGATGCGCGCCACTACGAGCTGATGCGTTACCAGGCGGCGTACCTGAACTCTGATTTCGATGAAGAGGCTGGCGTACCAAACTTGGTATCGAAGTCGCTGCAGACCACGCGCCGTTTCGATGCGCTGAAGCTGTGGATGGGCCTCGAAGCGCTGGGCAAAAAGCAGTATGCCGAGATCATTGATAACGGTGTGACGCTGGCGCGTGATGTTGCTGAGTTTGTCAAAACCCAGCCACATCTTGAACTGGTGATGGAGCCGCAGCTGGCAAGCGTGCTGTTCCGCTTCCGCCCGCAAAGTGACGACATGGCGTTTGTCGCGCTGCTGAACCAGCGTATTGGTGACGTTCTGCTGGCTTCTGGTAGCGCCAACGTCGGCGTGACCGAAGCAGATGGTGTCACCTGCCTGAAGCTAACGCTGCTCAATCCGACGGTATGTCTGGAGGATGTTAAAGTCCTGCTGGCAAGCGTGAAGGCAACGGCTGAGCAACTGTTGAACGCGTAAGCAATAAGCTTGTTATAAAAATGGCTCCCAGGTAAGGGAGCCATTTTTTTGTCTGTCATTTGCAATCCGGCGGCGTTTCGCCTGGCCGGGCTACACGTTAGCGGATATCTGCTAGCGCAGCATCTTTATTCGGGAAGAACGTCAGGCGCCCGGCAATCGGCTGAATACCCGCGCGCGCCATGGTTCGTAGCGGCTGGAATTCCAGATTACTGATGCGTAATTCACAACCTTCCGGCAGACGTTTTACAAAGCGCTGGAAAGCGTCCAGACCACCGGCATCCAGTACCGGGACCGCGTCCCACTTCAAGACTACGATGCGTTTACCTTCAATACGCGACTCAAGATCGGTAAATAATCCTTCCGCCGCGGCAAAGAACAGCGGACCAATAACGCGCAGCACCAGCACATCGTCCGGTACGTCTACGTTGACCGGCGCCAGGCGAGTCATGCGCGCAATACGACGCATAAACAGCAGAGAGGCGAGAACGATACCGACGCTGATGGCAATAACCATGTCGAACAGTACCGTCAGCGACATACACATCAGCATGACAATGATGTCGTCTTTCGGTGCATGGCGCAGCAAATCCACCACTTTATGCGCTTCACTCATGTTCCATGCCACCATCAGCAGCAGGGCGGCCATGGCGGAAAGCGGTAACCAGGAAAGCAGCGGTGCAAGTACCAGCAGGGCAAGGATCACCAGAATCGCGTGGATAACCGCAGAGATTGGCGAGGTCGCCCCGGCGCGGACGTTTGCCGCAGAGCGGGCAATTGCCGCTGTGGCGGTGATACCGCCAAAGAACGGTGCCACGATGTTACCCAGCCCCTGGCCAATCAACTCGCTGTTAGCTTTATGCTTGGTGCCGGTCATCCCATCGAGTACGACGGCGCACAGCAGAGATTCAATTGCCCCCAGCATCGCCATCGAGAAGGCTGCCGGTAACAGCGCCTGTAACGAGCTCCAGCTCAGGGTAAAGTTTGATTCCGGCATATTCCACGGCAGGACCAGCTGCGGCAGCAACTGCGGGATACCATTACCCTGTGAGCCGTCAGCCAGAATGTAGTGGAACTGAGAACCAATGGTGGCGACATGGCCGCCGGTCAGGTTCACGATACCCATTACCGCACAGCCTGCCAGCAGTGCGGGAAGGTGACCCGGCAGTCGGATCCCCAGGCGCGGCCAGAAAATCAGGATCCCCAGCGTCACTACGCCAATGGCGGCATCGCCGAAATTGATGGTCGGCAAGGCCATAAACAGCGCACCAACCTTCTGCAGATAGTGCTCCGGGACATGGGCCATCTGCAGGCCAAGAAAATCTTTAATCTGCATGGTACCGATGGTGATACCAATACCCGATGTAAAACCTAACGTTACCGACACGGGGATATATTCGATCAGGCGGCCAAAACGAGCGAGGCCGAAAAGGATCAGGAATATCCCGGACATGAGCGTGGCAACCAGCAGGCCTGCCAGCCCAAACTGTTGCGACACCGGATACAGAATCACCACGAAGGCGGCGGTTGGGCCAGATACGCTAAAGCGCGATCCCCCGGTAAGGGCGATAACAATCCCAGCGACGGCTGAGGTATACAGGCCGTACTGCGGCGCAACGCCACTGCCTATTGCCAGGGCCATTGCCAGCGGAATGGCGATGATCCCAACGGTTATCCCGGCGATCAGGTCACGGGTAAAGCGAGAGGCAGTATATTTTTCTTTCCAACAAGCGTCGATGAGGGCGCGGAAAGGCATCACATGTGAGGAAAATAATCTGTTCACAATAATGTTTCATCCATGAGCGCATCATCTGTCAACTAAATGGCAGGTGAAGGAGGCATAAGTCATACAAATAAGTATTGCAGATAAAAAAACCCGCCGCAGCGGGTTTTTGAGCCGGGCTCGATTAATGCTCGAACATAGCAGAGATGGATTCTTCGTTGCTGATACGACGAATCGCTTCGGCCAGCATACCCGACAGGGTCAATGTACGCACGTTTGGCAGCGCTTTGATTTCGTCAGTCAGTGGAATAGTGTCACAGACAACGACTTCATCAATCACTGAGTTGCGCAGGTTGTTTGCCGCATTACCTGAGAAGATCGGGTGAGTGGCGTACGCAAATACGCGTTTAGCACCACGTTCTTTCAGTGCTTCTGCTGCTTTGCACAGCGTACCGCCGGTATCGATCATGTCATCAACCAGAACACAGTCACGACCTGCAACGTCACCAATAATGTGCATCACCTGAGAAACGTTCGCACGCGGGCGACGTTTGTCGATGATAGCCATGTCGGTATCGTTCAGCAGTTTAGCGATAGCGCGGGCACGCACGACGCCACCGATATCCGGAGAAACCACAATCGGGTTGTCCAGGTTCAGCTGCAGCATGTCTTCTAACAGGATCGGGCTACCGAATACGTTATCAACCGGTACGTCAAAGAAGCCCTGGATCTGTTCAGCATGCAGGTCAACGGTGAGGACGCGGTCAACGCCAACGCTGGACAGGAAATCAGCGACGACTTTAGCGGTAATCGGTACACGAGCGGAACGTACGCGACGATCCTGACGTGCATAGCCGAAGTAAGGAATAACGGCGGTGATACGGCCTGCGGAAGCACGGCGCAGCGCATCAACCATAACGACCAATTCCATCAGGTTGTCGTTAGTAGGGGCACAAGTGGACTGGATGATGAAAATATCACCACCGCGTACATTTTCATTAATTTGTACGCTGACTTCGCCGTCGCTAAAGCGACCTACAGCGGCGTCGCCGAGTGAAGTGTACAGGCGGTTGGCAATACGTTGTGCTAGTTCCGGGGTGGCGTTACCAGCAAAAAGCTTCATATCAGGCACGAGAAGAACCTCAGGCATGCGTCCATTGGTGGAAAGAATCTGCCGAAAACTGTGCGGGCCAGGCAGTATCCTCTCCATGCGGTGTATTAAAGAGCGCGATGCAACGTCTGGAACAGGGTGACGTTGTCACCGCAACTCAGCTTGCCCGGCTTACTCTTTATCTTTCGCGTTTCATTTGCGCTGGCATCAATTCCTCACACCAGTTACATACTGAAGTTGTATGCACCTGGCGATTCGTCATTTCGCCATCTTCCTGAAATCCGAAGGATTTAGAGTAACGCTCTGTGCAATGGGGAGAGGTTGACGCCTTTCGCCACAAAGCCTTTGAGCCATTCCGGGGCTTGCTCAAGCACCTGGCGAGCACGAGACTCAGTGTCAAATTCAGCAAAGACACAAGCCCCTGTACCAGTCAGGCGCGACGGCGCGTATTCTAACAGCCAGGAAAGCGCCGCATCAACCTCGCGAAAACGTTTTCTTGCGATAACCTCGCAATCATTGCCGAATTCACATTTTAGTAACGTTTTTATTGACCTTTTTGGCGTGTTGCGCGGGAGGTCGGGATCGTTAAAAATCACCGGTGTCGGAATACTGACTCCCGGATGAGCAACCAGATACCACTTTTCCTCAGGCTCGACCGGCGTCAGAATTTCGCCAACGCCTTCGGCAAAGGCCGCATGGCCGCGCACGAATACGGGAACATCCGCCCCCAGCGTTAAGCCGAGTGCCGCCAGTTCATCAACCGAAAGTCCGCACTGCCAGAGATGGTTCAACGCCACCAGAACGGTTGCCGCATTAGACGAACCTCCGCCAAGACCGCCGCCCATCGGCAGGCGTTTGTCGATACTGATGTCCGCACCGCTCCCTTTGGGAAGGCAATTGCTTTCAGATGCCGCTTTCATCAGCGAACGTGCCGCACGGACGATCAGATTGTCTTCATGCGCAACGCCTTCCACTGGGGTTAACAGGTGAATTTCGCCGTCGCTACGCGGCGTAATATCTATCGTGTCGCCATAATCAAGAAACTGAAATAAGGTCTGCAGCGTGTGGTAACCGTCCGCACGCTGTCCGGTGATGTATAAAAACAAATTCAGTTTTGCCGGAGAGGGCCAATGGGTCATCATTTCACAATCCAGTTATCCATTTTCAGCTTAATACGCTGGGAGCCGTCGGACAGCTCCATGTTTGCTGGCATCGCTGGCTGGGTTTTGCTGTCGTAGGCGCTATAGACCACTTTCCAGTTTTTACCGTCTTTGCTGTAGTTCACTTCACTCAGACGATATTGGTCGTCGAGCTTATAATCGGTGGCGTCACCTGGCAGTCCAAGGATCCACTGGCGCAGGCTGTTTAATGGGATAGGCATGCCGGTCAGTTTGCCGATCATCTCTTCAGCGTCGTCGGCGGTGTAATGCTTGCCTTTGTTATCGACCAGTTCGACGTTGCCCGGCTGCGCATTAAGTTCCAGTTCAGTGCTGCCCAGAGGGTTGGTCAGCAGGAGACGATAGCGATCCTGACCGGTTTGCTGCCAGAAAAAGCGGGCATACACTTTCTGTTGATCGGAAATATAGGCAAACGCACCACGCGTCTGATACTGGTTCAGGGCGCGAACTTCCTGTTGGTGCTGGCGCCACTGCGGAGAATCGGGGCTTTTACCGGGACCTTTAGGCGCGTTGAGCGTACAGGCAGTAAGAACCAGGGCCGCCAGCGGCAGCAGGCGAATCAGGCGAAAATCAGGCAGGGTCATAATGATGACAAATCCTTGAGATACGTTGCAGTTATAACTCTTAATGCTAGCGCCGCCATCAGACATCGTCTACGTTCAAGTTATCTTAAATCGCTTAAATTTGTGCACTAAGCTATTACTCCAAAAGGGGTCAGTCTCTTTTATTGACCGCACGCATCCTGTATGATGCACCCAGTCTAACCTTATCAACGCTGGTACTATTCCCGCACACATGACCCTTTTAGCGCTTGGTATTAACCATAAAACGGCACCTGTATCGCTGCGAGAACGCGTAACGTTTTCGCCGGATACGCTCGATCAGGCGCTGGACAGCCTGCTCGCGCAGCCAATGGTGCAGGGCGGGGTAGTGCTGTCGACGTGTAACCGCACGGAGCTGTATCTCAGCGTTGAAGAGCAGGATAACCTGCAAGAAGCGCTGGTTCGCTGGCTGTGTGAATACCATAACCTCAATGAAGAAGATCTGCGCAACAGCTTGTACTGGCACCAGGACAACGACGCGGTCAGTCATTTGATGCGTGTTGCCAGCGGTCTGGATTCACTGGTGCTCGGTGAACCGCAAATTCTGGGGCAGGTGAAAAAAGCGTTTGCGGATTCGCAAAAAGGTCACCTGAACGCCAGTGCGCTGGAACGCATGTTCCAGAAATCATTCTCTGTCGCAAAACGTGTACGTACAGAAACTGACATCGGCGCCAGCGCTGTTTCCGTGGCTTTTGCCGCCTGTACGCTGGCGCGGCAGATATTTGAATCGCTCTCCACGGTAACCGTGCTGTTAGTCGGTGCAGGCGAGACCATCGAGCTGGTGGCGCGTCATTTGCGCGAACACAAAGTGAAGAAGATGATCATCGCCAACCGCACTCGCGAGCGTGCGCAGGTGCTGGCGGATGAAGTCGGCGCCGAGGTGATTTCACTGAGTGATATAGACGCGCGTTTACAGGATGCCGATATCATTATCAGTTCTACCGCCAGTCCGCTGCCGATTATCGGCAAAGGAATGGTGGAACGTGCGCTTAAAAACCGCCGTAATCAGCCTATGTTGCTGGTGGATATCGCCGTACCGCGCGATGTCGAGCCGGAAGTGGGTAAATTGTCTAACGCCTATCTGTACAGCGTTGATGACCTGCAAAGCATCATTTCGCATAACCTGGCCCAGCGCAAAGCGGCGGCGGTGGAAGCCGAAACGATAGTGGAGCAGGAAGCCAGCGAGTTTATGGCCTGGCTACGCGCCCAGGGCGCAAGCGACACTATCCGCGAGTATCGCAGTCAGTCAGAACAGATCCGTGATGAACTGACCGCCAAAGCGTTGGCCGCTCTTCAACAGGGCGGTGATGCGCAAGCCATTATGCAGGATCTGGCCTGGAAACTGACCAATCGCCTGATTCATGCACCAACCAAATCACTTCAACAGGCCGCCCGTGACGGGGATAGTGAACGCCTGAATATTCTGCGCGACAGCCTCGGGCTGGAGTAGCAGCACACCAATCTTATTTTTTACAGGGTGCATTTACGCCTATGAAGCCTTCTATCGTTGCCAAACTGGAAGCCCTGCATGAACGCCATGAAGAAGTTCAGGCGCTGCTCGGTGATGCGGGTACTATCGCAGACCAGGATCGCTTTCGTGCGCTGTCGCGCGAATATGCGCAATTAAGCGATGTATCTCGCTGTTTTACGGACTGGCAACAGGTTCAGGAAGATATCGAGACGGCTCAGATGATGCTCGACGATCCTGAAATGCGTGAAATGGCGCAGGATGAACTGCGCGAAGCAAAAGAGAAATGTGAGCAGCTGGAACAGCATCTGCAGGTCCTGCTATTACCTAAAGATCCCGATGACGAACGTAACGCCTTCCTCGAAGTGCGCGCGGGAACCGGTGGTGATGAAGCGGCGCTGTTTGCCGGCGATCTGTTCCGCATGTACAGCCGTTACGCAGAATCGCGTCGCTGGCGGGTTGAGATCATGAGCGCCAGCGAAGGCGAGCATGGCGGGTTTAAAGAAGTCATTGCCAAGATTAGCGGCGAAGGCGTTTACGGGCGACTGAAGTTTGAGTCTGGCGGCCATCGCGTGCAGCGCGTACCTGCGACTGAATCACAGGGGCGTATTCATACCTCTGCCTGTACGGTCGCGGTTATGCCGGAACTGCCGGATGCCGAACTGCCGGACATCAACCCGGCCGATCTGCGTATTGACACCTTCCGTTCATCAGGTGCGGGCGGTCAGCACGTTAACACCACCGACTCCGCAATCCGTATTACCCACTTACCGACCGGTATCGTAGTGGAATGCCAGGACGAACGTTCACAGCATAAAAACAAAGCTAAAGCGATGTCGGTGCTGGGGGCGCGAATTCGTGCCGCAGAAGTGGCAAGACGTCAACAGGCGGAAGCCTCTGAACGCCGCAACCTGTTGGGCAGTGGCGATCGCAGCGATCGTAACCGTACCTATAACTTCCCGCAGGGTCGTGTGACCGATCACCGCATTAACCTGACGCTCTACCGTCTGGATGAAGCGATGGAAGGCAAACTGGATATGCTCATTGAGCCGATTGTCCAGGAATACCAGGCCGATCAACTGGCGGCATTGTCCGAGCAGGATTAATGGATTATCAGCACTGGCTGCGTGAAGCGATAAGCCAATTACAGGCAAGCGAAAGCCCGCGCCGTGACGCCGAGATTTTACTCGAGTTCGTTACTGGCAAAGGGCGCACCTTTATTCTGGCTTTCGGCGAAACGGAGTTAACCGAGGCGCAGCGTCAACAGCTTGATACGCTACTGGAGCGGCGTCAGCGGGGAGAGCCGGTGGCGCACTTAACCGGCGTGCGTGAGTTCTGGTCGTTGCCGCTGTTTGTGTCTCCAGCCACGCTTATTCCGCGTCCGGATACCGAGTGTCTGGTGGAGCAGGCGCTGGCTCGCCTGCCGGCCTCAGCGTGTCGTATTCTCGATTTGGGAACCGGCACGGGTGCCATTGCGCTGGCGCTGGCAACCGAGCGTCCGGATTGTGCAGTGACAGCTGTAGACCGCATGCCTGATGCCGTGGCACTGGCCATTCGCAACAAGCAGCAACTGGGCATCGACAATGTTTGCGTGCTGCAAAGTAACTGGTTCAGCGCATTGCAGGGACAGCAGTTTGACATGATTGTCAGCAATCCGCCGTATATCGACGAACAGGATCCGCACCTGGCGCAAGGCGACGTTCGCTTTGAACCGCTGTCGGCGCTGGTGGCGGGCGATCAGGGGCTGGCGGATATCGTGCATATCATCGACCAGTCTCAGCGCATGTTAACCCCCGGCGGCTATCTGTTGCTGGAACATGGTTGGCAGCAGGGCGAGGCCGTCCGTGATGCCTTTACTCGTGCGGGTTACCTGGCGGTTGAAACCTGTCGTGACTATGGCGGCAACGAGCGAATTACGCTTGGACGCATCCCATCATGAGTACCTTCGGTGTGTTACTCAACGTCCATCTCATCAGCATTGCGCTTTCGGTTGGTTTGCTGACGCTGCGATTTTGGTGGCGTTACACCGACTCGTGCCTTGCCTGCGCGCGCTGGACGCGCATCGTGCCGCCGGTTGTCGATACCGTTTTATTACTCAGCGGCGTAGCGTTAATGGTTAAAGCGCACATCCTGCCATTCACTGAGCACGGGACATGGCTGACTGAAAAGCTGTTTGGGGTTATCATTTACATCGTTTTGGGTTTTATTGCGCTCGATTATCGTCGGGCGCGCAGTCAGCAGGCGCGATTAATCGCTTTTCCGCTGGCGCTGGTGGTGCTGTACATCATCATTAAACTCGCCACCACAAAAATACCGTTACTGGGGTAAGCATGAGGTCGTTAGCTGATTTCGAATTTAATAAAGCGCCATTGTGTGATGGGATGATCCTGGCGTCGGAGTCTATCCGTCTGGATTTTCCAACACAAACTGTCTATGACGAACTGGAACGTCTGGTCAGTCTGGCGCAAGAAGAAATTAGCCAGCTCCTGTCTCAGGATGAGCAACTGGAAAAACTGCTGGCACTTTTTTACGGCGAATGGGGTTTTACGGATACCCACGGCGTCTATCGCCTTTCTGATGCACTATGGCTTGATCAGGTACTGAAAAATCGTCAGGGCAGTGCCGTATCCCTGGGTGCGATCTTATTGTGGATTGCCAACCGACTGGAGCTGCCACTGGTGCCGGTGATTTTCCCGACACAACTCATCCTGCGTATTGAATCGCTCGATGGCGAAATGTGGCTAATCAATCCGTTCAATGGCGAAACGTTAAATGAGCACACGCTGGAAGTGTGGCTGAAGGGGAATATCAGCCCGGTCGCGGAGCTGTTTAACGAAGACCTGGATGAGGCGGATAATGCAGAAGTAATTCGTAAGCTGCTCGACACGCTGAAATCATCGCTGATGGAAGAGCGGCAAATGGAGCTGGCGCTGCGTGCCAGCGAAGCACTATTACAGTTTAATCCTGAAGATCCGTATGAAATACGCGATCGTGGATTAATTTACGCGCAGCTGGAGTGTGAACATGTTGCGCTGACCGATTTAAGTTATTTCGTTGAACAGTGTCCGGAAGACCCGATCAGCGAAATGATTCGTGCGCAGATTAATACTATTTCGCACAAGCAAATTGTATTGCATTGATTAATGACACTTTACCTACCGTTTAAGGCGATCCTATGAAACAAAAAGTGGTTAGCATTGGCGACATCAACGTGGCAAATGACCTGCCGTTCGTGCTGTTTGGCGGAATGAACGTGCTGGAATCCCGCGATCTGGCGATGCGCATTTGTGAGCACTACGTAACCGTTACTCAAAAGCTGGGTATCCCTTACGTGTTCAAAGCCTCCTTTGATAAAGCCAACCGTTCTTCCATCCACTCTTACCGTGGGCCGGGCCTTGAAGAAGGGATGAAAATCTTCCAGGAACTGAAGCAGACTTTTGGCGTAAAAGTGATCACCGACGTTCACGAAGCCAGCCAGGCTCAGCCTGTTGCTGACGTGGTGGATGTGATTCAGCTGCCGGCCTTCCTCGCTCGTCAGACCGATCTGGTGGAAGCGATGGCGAAAACCGGTGCTGTTATCAACGTGAAAAAACCGCAGTTCGTAAGCCCGGGCCAGATGGGCAATATCGTGGATAAATTCCATGAAGGCGGCAACGACAAAGTAATTCTGTGCGACCGTGGCGCGAACTTTGGTTATGACAACCTGGTTGTGGATATGCTGGGCTTCAGCGTGATGAAGAAAGTTTCTGGCAACTCGCCGGTGATTTTTGACGTTACCCATGCGCTGCAATGCCGTGACCCGTTTGGCGCAGCAAGCGGCGGTCGTCGTGCGCAGGTTACTGAACTGGCGCGCGCAGGTATGGCGGTAGGTCTGGCCGGTCTGTTTATTGAAGCGCATCCTGATCCAGTCAATGCGAAATGCGACGGTCCATCCGCGCTGCCGCTGGCGAAACTGGAACAGTTCCTGACTCAGATTAAAGCGATTGATGACCTGGTTAAAAGCTTCGACGAGCTGGATACTGAGAACTAAGAAAGTAATGCAGTCCGGAGAGATATCTCTTCGGACTGCTGTTTGAGAAAAGTGTTAAGGGTGGCCGTCAGGCGCCAAACGCACCGTCAATTGTATGCATTGCCCCCGTCACAAATCCAGCCTCAGGGCCTGCAAGCCAGGCAACCATTCCCGCAACTTCCTCTGGACGGCCATGTCGTTTTAGCGCCATAAAACTGTGCATCACCTCTTTCAGTGGGCCATCTTCCGGGTTGGCATCGGTATCAATAGGACCCGGTTGAACCACGTTTACCGTAATGCCCCGCGGTCCAAAATCACGTGCCAGCCCCCGGGCCAGCCCTTGCAGCGCTGATTTACTCGCCGCATAAGAGGCCAGGCCAGCAAGAGGAATACGGTCGCCATTCACAGAACCAATAATGATAATGCGTCCGCCGTCAGGCATCTGTCGTGCCGCTTCCACGGCCGCATAGTATGGGGAGTGAATGTTAATCCGGAACAGGCGCTCCACGTCATCCGGATCCTGCTCCAGCGCATCACCAAACAGAATAATGCCTGCATTAACTACCAGCACGTCCAGCGGGCCGCTTTCGCGTACCCGGTTGATGACGGCGTTACGATCGGCGCTATCGGTTTGCGCTGTCTGGGTACCCGTCTCATCAGCAAGCGCTTTGGCAGCGTCAGGGGAGCCTGAATAGGTAAAGGTAACCGATGCGCCATCCGCGGCAAAACGGCGCACGATAGCCGCGCCAATCCCACGACTGCCGCCAAGAACCAGAACTGACTTGCCATTAAAAGAAGACATGAGGTACTCCTTGAACAATTATGTAGTGATCGATATATAATAGGTGCACAGTTTTCTGTCAATGGATTTGTAATGAACACTACAAAATGCACTCGAGCACCTGGACGCCCACGTAATTTTGATCCAGAAATGGCCGTTGCCAAAGTACAACCCTTGTTTCACGCACATGGCTATGACGCCGTTAGCGTGGCGGATGTCACCGCGGCGTTGTCGATCAAGCCCCCCAGTTTCTATGCTGCTTTTGGGAACAAAATCGGTCTTTATGAACGTGTTCTTGACCGCTACGTACAAACTGAGGCGATTCCGTTTGATGATATTTTGCGCCCCGACAAACCCGTTTCTGAATGTCTTACCGATCTGCTTGAAGAGGCGGCGCGACGTTATGCCGCAGATCCGCATACGCCGGGATGTTTGGTCCTGGAGGGCACGCACAGTAACGATCCGCAAGCGCGGAAGGTCGCGCGGAATTTCTACTCGGCTGCCGAACATAAAATTCACGACTTTATCGCACAGCGGCATCCTAAAGAGGCTGACAGCCTGACTGATTACATCAGTACCACAATGCTTGGCCTGTCGGGAAAAGCGCGTTGCGGGCATTCGTTCGAACGTCTGCTAGCCAGCGCGCGAATCGCTAGCGTAGCGGTGCGGCATCAGCTTTCCTGATTTTCATCACGTGAAAAGGTAGATAAATATGATGGGTAAACTGGGACTTCGCTTTAATACTCCCCCTCCGGCTATTCGCAAAGCAACGTTGGCCGCAATTCTGATCGGAACTTCATTTCTGGCGCATTCTCAGGACAAGGCCGATGTTATTTTGTATAACGGCAAGCTGATTACCATGGATGAACAACAACCCAACGCGCAGGCGCTGGCGGTAAAAGGGCGGCATATTATTGCGGTGGGTAATAATGAAACGGTGAAAAAATGGTCCGGACCGAACACGAAGGAAATCAATCTTACGGGGCAAACCGTTATTCCGGGATTAATTGATGCGCATCTGCATGGCATTCGGGGTGGGAGGACGTTTTTATTTGAAACCTACTGGTTTGATACTAAAAATTTACCCGATGCGTTAAATAAATTGTCGCAATCTGCGGCACAGAAAAATACTGCGCAATGGGTGGCGGTGGCTGGCTCATGGATACCTGAACAATTTGCTGAAAAACGGGATCCGACGGTTCAGGAACTGAATCAGGCGGTGCCTCAGCATCCTGCGTATATACAAAGCCTTTATGACTATGCCCTGTTAAATCAAAAGGCTATCGAGACCCTAAAACTTAATAGTCCACAGCCGGATGTTCCGGCAGGGATCGTGATAGAACGCGATGACAAAGGGCTGGCAACGGGGAAATTGCGCGGGACCATTGGCAGTTTTAACCAGCTTTTCGCCCAGATTAGCCAGACTTCCGATGTTGAAAAGAACCTTAACGCCTTTGTTCGTTATTTAAATAAACGCGGCGTGGTCGGGTTTATCGATCCTTCTGCCGGGCATGAGCAAGCTTATCGTGATTTCTTTAAACTTCAGCAGCAGCAACCTCTCAGGATACGTGTTGGATATCGTTTATCCGCACCGCCTGGTAATGAAACGGAATGGTTTAAACAACGTCTGGCATTTCGCCCGGCAATACACGATGACGGCAGAATAGCCTTTCTGGGCTTCGGTGAAAGCCTGGTGATGGCAATGAATGACGGCGTACGGATGTCATCTGGATTTAAGTCTTCTGCACAATCCCAACAAGAACAATTTAAGGTGCTCCAGCTTGCCGCCCAGGAAGGGGTCGCCGTAGAAATACATGCCTATACCGATGACAGTGCGGATGCGATTTTAGATCTCATTAGCGAGGTGGCTAAATCGTATGACATTGCTCCGTTACGCTGGTCTATTGCGCATCTCAATACCGGTACGCCAGAAACAATTACCCGCATGAAGAAACTCGGCTTGGCCTATTCTGTCCAGATGGGGCCATATTTTGAATCTCCCGCCATTGGACGCGCAAATGGTAAAACGGTGGCGGCACTCTCATCACCAGTTCAACCCGCGTTAGAGCAGGGGGTAATCGTTGCCGGCGGTACAGATGCGACGCGGATTGGCGTTGCGGGAGTGTGGCATGCCATTGAGTATCATGTCACAGGTAAAGCACTCGACGGCTCAGTACGCCATGACACCCGCCAGTTAAGTCGGGAAGATGCGTTAAAAATGTATACCCGAAATGCCGCCTGGCTGGCTTTTGCAGAACAGCAGAGGGGTAGTTTGCGGGAAGGTAAGTTCGCCGATTTTGCGGTGCTTAATCAGGATATTATGGCTATTCCGGCAGACAAATTGCACCAAACGGAGTCGTTATTAACGTTTGTCGATGGTCAACAGGTTTATCCGGAGCTGTGAGCGGTAAAAGAAAACGGCCCTGAGAAGGGCCGTGGGTTCTACCAGAAAAACTCATCAGGCAAATATCGTCATCAGATAGGCGATAAACAGCGCCAGATGCGCCGCACCGTTAAGCACGTTGGTGCGTCCGGTGGAGAAAGAGATGTGGCACAGTACCAGTGATGAAACCATCACAATCATCTCTGGCGCGCCCAGCGCAAAGACCAAATCATTCCCGGTTGCCCATGCGATCAGGGTCACTACCGGAACGGTCAGTGAAATGGTGGCTAATACTGAACCGAAAAACAAATTCATCGCCCGCTGTACCTGGTTGCTCAGAACCGCTTTCAGCGCACCCAGCCCTTCAGGAGAGAGGATCAGTAACGCTACCAGGAAACCGGTAAAGGCGACCGGCGCATTCAGTTCAGTCAGCAATGTCTCCAGCGGGCTGGCGTTCATCTTGGTCACAGCAATAACGGCGATCAGATGAATGATAAGCCAGGCAGCGTGCCATAAATTGCTATGTGCTGACGGTTTACCGTGATGCGGGTCGTCGTCGTCACCCTCGTCTTCATGCTCGTAAATGAACAGACTCTGGTGCGTTTTAGTTTGGATCAGCAAAAATACACCGTACATTGCCGCAGAAATTAACGCCACCAACAGCGCTTGTGCGGTAGTGAAATTCGCACCCGGTAAAGCCATCGGGAACACCAGTACAATAATGGCCAGTGGGAACAGAGCAATTAAATACTGCTTAATACCAAACAGATTCATATACTGAGTGGCAAATTTACGGCCACCTAACAGTAATGAAAAACCGACCAGACCGCCGGTTACGATCATAATGATTGAATATAGCGTATCGCGCATGAGCGTAGGCGCTGCATCGCCGGTCGCCATTAATGCGGAGATTAAGCTGACTTCAAGAATAACAACGGACAGGCTGAGGATCAGCGACCCGTAGGGTTCGCCAAGTCGATGTGCTAATACATCCGCATGACGGACAACACTGAATGCACTGCTTAATATACCAATAAGGGCCAGCGCATTAATGCCGATGACCACTGGTAGTGACTGACTGCTCCCCCATAAGAACAGTACTACCAGTGCCAAAATCGGGAAGACGAGAGAGGTCTCCTTGTGGCGGGTTTTTACCGCCTCATGTACGTGTGTCATTGAATTAATTCTCCGTCTCTGCAGGTATTTATACCCGTCATACTTCAAGTTGCTTATGTGTTGGCTACGCTCGCTCACCCCAGTCACATAGTTATCTATGCTCCTGGGGATTCACTCCCTTGCCGCCTTTAAGCAACTCGAATTATTTAGGGTATATAATTATAAAAAGTATTAAAGAATGTAAAAAATAACAGAAAACTTGGTTTTGTAGGTGACATTTTACGAAATTTTACTACATCGCTTATTTTTCCTCTCAAAGCGGTCAAAAACAAAGTTCTAGTTTATAGACTGTTTAATTAACAGAAGGTTAGATGAAGAAATTTTCTATAAATGCCCATTATTGGCGCATCACCGCATTGTTAACCACACTTAAGGTTTAGCCTAAAAAGAGGAGTTCACAATGCCATATAAATCCAAAAGCGATCTGCCTGAAAGCGTGCAGCATGTTCTGCCAGCCCATGCTCAGGACATCTACAAAGAAGCTTTCAACAGCGCCTGGGAACAATATAAAGATAAATCTGACCGTCGTGATGATGCTACCCGTGAAGAGACAGCACACAAGGTGGCGTGGGCCGCGGTCAAAAATGATTATCAAAAAGGTGATGATGATAAATGGCATAAAAAGGCGTAACAGTATCAATTATAATGCCTTTATGAACTAGCTTGCATCAGGCGTTAGCGAATCGTGCTACGCCGCGCCGTTGCTGGCTTGCAAGCGAGCGGTGAATTGCCTATTGTCCAGCTATTGGTTTCAAAATGAGCAGTTAAAAAGCCCGGAAGGCGTCAAAAAAGTTGTCGCAGGGAAGCAGCAGTGGCGGAGGTGTAAGGTGTTAACGCGTGATTTTTTATTGAATGCCGACTGCAAGACGGCATTTGGTGCTATTGAAGAATCACTACTCTGGTCAGCGGAACAACGTGCAGCCTCACTTGCTGCCACGCTTGCATGCCGACCAGATGATGGACCGGTGTGGATCTTCGGTTATGGATCATTGATGTGGAACCCGGCCTTAGAATTTGAAGAGTCCTGTACCGGGACGTTAGTCGGCTGGCACCGTGCCTTTTGCCTGCGTCTGACGGCGGGGCGAGGAACGGCGTGTCAGCCAGGACGTATGCTGGCCCTGAAAGAGGGCGGACGCACCACCGGAGTGGCCTACCGTTTGCCGGACGCGTCCCTGGAACAAGAGCTTTCACTGCTGTGGAAGCGAGAAATGATCACCGGCTGTTATCTGCCGACCTGGTGTCAGTTGGCGCTTGATGACGGCAGGACGGTGAACGCACTGGTCTTTATTATGGATCCGCGTCATCCGCTGTTTGAGTCAGACACGCGCGCGCAGGTTATTGCGCCGCTTATCGCCGCGGCGAGCGGACCTTTAGGCACCAACGCCCAGTATCTGTTCTCACTGGAACAGGAGCTGGTCAAGTTGGGGATGCAGGATGATTGTCTTAACGATCTGGTGATCACGGTCAAACGATTGTTGGGAGAGAATCTGCCGGAAGGTGTTATGCGTCCAGGATTTGCCTAATATCGCCCGATGTTGTATGCCCGATAAGCCAGGTGCTTATCGGGCGTTTAACGCTTAGGCTGCAATAAAACTTATCGAATGCTCAAGCGACTGGCTATGGCTGTCGATCAGCACATTCCAGACGCCGGTATACGGTACGGTTAACCATGCGTTATCACGATCCTGCACGCTTAAGATGTCGGACTGCGTGTCTTTGACGTGATTTTTCTCGCTCATCAGGTGGATGTGGCAACGCTCAGAACAGCGCACGACTACCGTATCACCACCAAATAACTTTAAACTCGCCTTCACTAATGCCATTTTTCACCCCGTTCTTGAAAACAACGTACTTTCTGTCGAAAGTGCTGCGTGATGTTGTTCACATTTCACTCATTGCATAACACCAAAGGGGGGGCAACAGGATGCTGATTTTGATCAAAAAATGGCATAACGATTAAACAAAAGTGACAAAATTCCTCAAAAGGGTTGAAAAGGCGTGCTAACGTTCAACGAAACCGCGCCCATCTAAGATTAAATCCGGAAATTTCCGGCACTTTCAGTGCGCGTGCCTGCAAGCGCTGTCAGAAGGTCAGCACTTTATCTGCAGCCAGCGTCCATTGAGCCAGTTCAACCAGCGTGCCGACGGCTACTCCGTCAATTAACGGCAGCGTCGTGATCCCACGGCCATCGGTGCAGGTTTTGCACAGTTTGACCGGCACATTTTGCGCCGTCAGGATCTCCAGCATTTGCTGAATATTGTATCCTTCCGCAGGTTTTTGACCGCTAAGCCCCGCCGTTACCGCGTCCGACATTAAAAACAGACGCAGGTCGAGATCCGCTTCCTGTTCGCGCAGGGCGATGGCCAGACGCAGGCTATTAAATAACGATTCGCTTCCATAGGCTGCACCGTTCGCGACGATCACTATCTTTTGCATTATTACTCCTGTTGTCAGATGGAAGGGATAATTCCTGGCGTGTATGTTACTCCCTGTTCCTGATGTGGGAAAGAAAGCATGGTTGCAGGAGTGGGTACCTCTAATTATCCATGTCAGAAAATCCCGAAAACGGGGATAAAGGCTGCAATTAACAGCCGAAGACGTTATGGTTTAGGTTAAGTGTGTCTAATTAATTGATGTAAGAGACAACTGACGATTTGAGCCGTAATATTTATTTTTCTCTCGCTGTATTCTCACTCTTGCCATTGGCAGGCGGTATTGCCAACGCACGGACATCTTTTATTCACCAGGCTGAAAACCCTTTCGATAACAATAGTGATGGCTTACCCGATCTCGGTATGGCGCCGGAGTCGCGGGCAGGCGAAAAGCACTTTGCTGAAATGGTCAAAGCGTTTGGTGAAGCCAGCATGACCGATAACGGGCTTGATACGGGTGAACAGGCGAAGCAGTTCGCATTTGGTCAGGTGCGTGACACGGTCAGCGAACAGGTTAATCAGCAACTGGAATCCTGGCTCTCTCCCTGGGGAAACGCCAGCGTTGGATTGCAGATGGATAACGAAGGCAGCTTTACCGGAAGTCGGGGAAGCTGGTTTATCCCATGGCAGGACAATCAACGATATTTAACCTGGAGCCAGTTGGGGCTGACGCAACAGGACGAAGGTTTAGTCAGCAATGCGGGGATTGGGCAGCGCTGGGTACGCGACGGCTGGTTTCTGGGTTACAACACCTTTTATGACAACCTGTTGGATGAAAATCTGCCCCGGGGAGGCCTTGGCGCCGAGGCGTGGGGTGAATACTTGCGCTTATCCGCTAACTATTACCAACCGCTGTCCTCCTGGCAGGAGCGTTCCGCAACCCAGGAACAACGGATGGCCCGCGGCTACGACCTGACTGCGCAAATGCGCATGCCGTTCTATCAACACCTCAATACCAGCGTCAGCGTGGAACAGTATTTTGGCGACCGGGTGGATCTGTTTCATTCCGGAACCGGGTACCACAATCCTGTGGCGGTGAATCTGGGATTGAGCTATACGCCGGTGCCGTTGATTACCGTGACGGCACAACATAAGCAGGGCGAAAGCGGAGTCAGCCAGAATAACCTCGGCTTAACGCTGAATTACCGCTTTGGCGTGCCGCTAAAAAAACAGCTGATGGTCAGCGAGGTGGCAAACAGCCGATCGCTGCGCGGCAGTCGTTATGACGATCCGCAGCGTAACAATCTGCCGACGCTGGAATATCGCCAGCGTAAAACATTGTCGGTATTTTTGGCCACGCCGCCCTGGGATCTCAAGTCTGGTGAGACGGTGGCGCTGAAGCTGCAGGTGCGTAGTTTGCATGGGATCCGCCATTTGACCTGGCAGGGTGATACCCAGGCGTTGAGTTTAACGGCGGGTAGCGATAACCGAAGCGCGCAAGGCTGGACGATTATTATGCCTAAGTGGGACAGCAGCGAAGGCGCGACAAACCGCTGGCGGTTGTCTGTGGTGGTAGAAGATGAGCAGGGTCAGCGTGTCTCTTCCAATGAGATCACGCTATCACTGACCGAACCGTTTATTACCGTTTCGGAAAATGATCCTCGTTAGCAATGAAGCATCAACGCGTTATCAGAAAATGCGTTCCTGATGTACCCATACCGCGGCTTCGACGCGTGATTTGAGCTTCATTTTCTTCAACATATGCTTCACATGGACTTTTACCGTACTTTCAGTGATGTCCAGACGACGGGCGATCATCTTGTTCGGCAGCCCCTGGGCAATGAGCTTGAGAATGTCGCGCTCACGCGGTGTCAGTTGGGTAACATCACGGTCCGACGTTGCACGATTAGCACGCAGGCTGGCGGCCAGAACCGGCGTTAAGGCCTCACTCAGCACCATTTCACCGGCCGCTGACTGCTGTAAGGCTTTGAGTAAATCTTCAGGCTCCATATCTTTCAGCAGATAACCGTCAGCGCCGCGTTTCAGTGCGGTAACTACGTCTTCTTCATGATTGGATACGCTAAACACAACGATACGGCCCGACAGTGACTTTTCACGCAGCTTATCGAGAGTTTCCAGGCCGTTCATGCCGGGCATGTTGAGATCAAGCAGGATCAGATCGGGATCAAGGGATTCAGCCAGCTCGATACCCTGCTCACCATTGCTGGCTTCGCCGACAACGGTAATATCGGGCGCCATGCTGACAAGCTGTTTTACACCGGTTCGCAGCATCGGATGATCGTCGATCAACAGGATGGTTGCCGGTTCCAGATTACTCATGGGTATCTCCTTGGACTTCTGTGAAGTTTGTTTCGGGAATAAAAGTGACAGCAACTTCAGTACCGCCCGTCTCGCGACGGCGTACGCGGCAATCGCCGCGCAAGCTCTGCGCACGGTCGCGCATTATAATCATGCCGTAGTGGTTACTGCGTTCGGCGTTTTCCGGTACGCCGCAGCCGTTATCTTGCACTGTTAGTTTGACCTGCTTGCCATTTTGCACCACCGTCACGACCACTTCATTGGCCTGAGAGTGTTTAAGTGCATTACTCAGGGCTTCGCGCGCAATTTGTAGCAGGTGAATCGCCTGATGCGAAGGGACCAGGCGTGGCGGTAGCTGATAATCCAGCTTAACCGTAAATCCAAAACGGGCGCTGTACTCCTGACAGCTGGCTTCAAGCGCCGGTCGTAATCCAGGTTCCGTGAGCTGTAAACGGAAGGTGGTTAACAGCTCACGCAGTTGTGCCCATGAAGCATTCAGCTCGTTACGTATCTGGCTGAGCAACTCGCGACAGTTATCTGAAAGCGCATCGCCCTGCATCTGCAAACAGCTAACCTGCATCTTCATACAAGAGAGCGATTGTGCAATAGAATCATGAAGTTCGCGTGCAATGGTGGCACGCTCTTCCATCACGATCAACTGCTGTTGACGCTCCTGATGTCTGTCGAGCGCGAGCGTTGCGGTCAGTTGCTCAACCAGGGTATCAACCAGCTGTTGCTGATCGTGGCTGAGATGGCGTCCGTTCGGCAAGGTGGCGAGCAGAATACCATATTGGGTATGCGCATCGGTCAGCCGCCATTTCAATGTGATCCCGCCGTCAATCGCGGGCAGCGTGCCGCGAGGACACAGATGGCAACCTTTTTCATCACAGCTGGCATTGGACTGACAGGTAAATTCCTGATGATTGTCTTCATCTTCCAGGTCGTAAACCCGGAGTTCAATATCATGTAGCAAGGTCAAATTTTGCAGACCGTTCAGCACCGGAGAGAGGCGTTCGCACAACGGCACCTGAGAGTGCAGGCGGCGGTTGGCTTGCCACAGAAAAGAAAGGATCTGATTTTTGTGCTCCAGTCCCGCCGTTTTTTCCTGCACCCGCTGTTCCAGCACGGCATAACTCTCAGCCAGCTCTTCGGACATATTATTCAGTGCCGAACCCAGAGCGGCCATCTCATTACGCCCGCTGATACGCGCGCGTTGGGTAAAATCACGTTGGCTGACGGCTCGCGCCATCGCCAGCAGCTGTTTCCACGGCTCTAACAGGCGCACGCGCAGCCAGATAATGGTGAAAACCAGCAGCAATGCCATAAATATGGCCATCAGGCGATGCAGCAGGACGACGCGTTCAATGCGTAATTCGGTGGTATGGTCAAAGGCGGTAACCAGCTTATCCAGACCGCCTACAAAGCGCGTCACATCCTGCGCTACCGCATCAGGCGTTTGCGCATGCGCAAGCCCCGGCGCCAGTTCAGTGTGCCAGTAATCCTGTAGTGCTTTTAACTGCGCCTGTTGTCCGTCTCGCTTTGCGGCACGCGTCAACTCCGGGCTAAACGCCGTTTTCTCCATTTCATCCAGAAGCGGTTGATCGCTAGCGTCCAGCGGTACGGCTGCCAGCAGGCGATAACTCTGCATGCGCAGCGATCCCGCTTTGTTGATTGCATGGGCGCTACCCTGAACGCCCTGAACCAGCCAGCCGGAGACAGCCATACCCGCCACGCCGATGGCTGTGGACAATAAAACAATCAGCGCCACCTGGTTGACCAGCGTAAGCGGGGAGAGACAACGTTTAAACATGGTGACTTGTTCCTTCGGGTTTTCGTCGAACAGAAAACCTTATTGAATGACGATTCTGCTGCAGGCAGTGGCGTTATTCTCGGCGATACACTGGAGTATACCCATACCTCAAACGGGCTACCTCTTAATTGCCAGCGGAGGGAGAGATCCTGGGCGAGGGGGAGTAGGGGGCGACAGAAGCGTGAAAAACCACATCTTTTTTACCGAAGTTATGTACTCATTTAGGGTAATGATAAATTTTAGGCATGAATAATGACACCTTTTCCTTTGATTTATATCAACTTACCTCCAGCTGTAAACCCTAATGTTGCAGGCATCGAAACAAGTATCAGAGGTGTCTATGAGTCACTCATCTGCCCCGGAAAGGGCATCTGGAGCTGTAATTACCGAATGGCGGCCGGAAGATCCCGCCTTCTGGCAGCAGCGTGGTCAACGAATCGCCAGCCGTAACCTGTGGATTTCAGTCCCTTGCTTGCTGCTGGCGTTTTGCGTGTGGATGTTATTTAGCGCCGTGGCGGTGAACTTACCGAAAGTCGGTTTTGATTTCACCACTGAACAGCTGTTCATGCTGACGGCATTACCTTCGGTGTCCGGCGCACTGCTGCGTGTTCCGTACTCCTTTATGGTTCCCCTGTTTGGTGGACGTCGCTGGACAGCGTTTAGCACCGGTATCCTGATCATTCCTTGCGTATGGTTAGGTTTTGCGGTGCAGGATACCTCCACGCCGTTTAGTACCTTTATTATTATCTCTCTGTTGTGCGGTTTCGCCGGTGCGAACTTTGCGTCCAGCATGGCAAACATCAGTTTCTTCTTTCCAAAACAGAAACAGGGTGGTGCGCTGGGTCTGAACGGTGGCCTGGGCAACATGGGCGTCAGCGTGATGCAGTTGGTTGCGCCGCTGGTGGTTTCACTGTCAATCTTTGCCGCATTTGGTAGCCACGGGGTTGAACAACCGGATGGTACGCAGCTGTATCTGGCAAACGCCGCATGGATTTGGGTACCGTTTCTGGCGGTGTTAACGCTGGCTGCATGGTTTGGTATGAATGAACTGGCAACCTCAAAAGCGTCGCTGAAAGAGCAATTGCCGGTGCTGAAACGTGGGCATCTGTGGATTATGAGCCTGCTGTATCTGGCAACCTTCGGTTCATTCATCGGTTTCTCTGCCGGTTTTGCCATGTTGTCAAAAACGCAGTTTCCTGAGGTACAGATCCTGCATTATGCCTTCTTTGGACCGTTGATTGGCGCGCTGGCTCGTTCAGCGGGCGGCGCAATCTCTGACCGTCTGGGCGGAACCCGTGTAACGCTGGTGAACTTCGTGCTGATGGCAATTTTCAGTGCCTTACTGTTCCTGACGCTGCCATCAAACGGCGTTGGCGGCAACTTTATCGCCTTCTTCGCGGTGTTCCTGGCATTATTCCTGACGGCTGGTCTGGGGAGTGGTTCAACCTTCCAGATGATCTCCGTTATCTTCCGCAAGCTGACGATGGACAGAGTGAAAGCTGAAGGCGGATCAGAAGAGAAAGCAATGCGCGAAGCAGCAACCGACACTGCGGCAGCGTTGGGCTTTATCTCAGCCATTGGTGCGATTGGCGGCTTCTTTATCCCGAAAGCATTTGGTACGTCTCTGGCGTTAACTGGTTCGCCGGTCGATGCGATGAAAGTATTTCTGATCTTCTATGTCGCTTGTGTGGTTATCACCTGGGCGGTATACGGACGTCATTCTAAAAAGTAAAAAAGTAGTAGCAGTTGATTATCCATTGCGCGGTGTTAGACCGCGCTTTTTTTTGCTCTAAATTAGTTACAACATACTTATATGTGAGCTCATGACGAAAGTCTGCGAAAACGGTGCTGGTAATATGCCTGGCAGGGGGGATACCCCTTAATACCCACTTATAAAGAATTTAACATTTGTATGATAAGTGATTTTAATAAAATCATTTAAATTCAATATGTTGAGTGTTTTATTGATATCCCACTAAGGGGGTATGTGAAAATCGACCCTCTGTTTTCATCCCTGCATGCCTTGATCGTTATCAATTCTCACGCCCTTTCAGAGCGTTACCTTCGCTCTCAATCAAGCAATGTCGATTTATCAGAGAGCCGTCAGGCTCCTACAGGAGAAAACCGATGAGTAAATTCCTGGACCGGTTTCGCTACTTCAAGCAGAAGGGCGAAACCTTTGCCGATGGGCATGGCCAGCTTCTCAATACCAACAGGGACTGGGAGGACGGATACCGCCAGCGTTGGCAGCATGACAAAATCGTGCGTTCAACCCACGGGGTAAACTGCACCGGCTCATGCAGCTGGAAAATCTATGTGAAAAATGGTCTGGTGACCTGGGAGACCCAGCAAACTGACTACCCACGCACGCGTCCAGATATGCCTAACCACGAGCCTCGCGGCTGCCCACGTGGTGCAAGCTATTCCTGGTATCTCTACAGCGCTAACCGTCTGAAATACCCGCTGATGCGCAAACGTCTGATGAAGATGTGGCGTGAAGCAAAAAGACTGCACAGCGATCCGGTAGACGCATGGGCATCCATCATCGAAGACGCCGACAAAGCAAAAAGCTTCAAACAAGCGCGTGGTCGTGGTGGGTTTGTTCGTTCTTCCTGGCAGGAAGTGAATGAACTGATTGCTGCATCTAACGTTTACACCATCAAAACCTATGGCCCTGACCGCGTTGCAGGCTTCTCTCCGATTCCGGCGATGTCGATGGTTTCTTATGCTTCCGGCGCACGCTATATGTCGCTGATTGGCGGTACCTGCCTGAGCTTCTACGACTGGTACTGTGACCTGCCGCCGGCTTCCCCGCAAACCTGGGGCGAGCAAACCGACGTACCGGAATCTGCCGACTGGTATAACTCCAGCTACATTCTTGCATGGGGCTCTAACGTACCGCAGACCCGTACTCCGGATGCGCACTTCTTTACTGAAGTTCGCTATAAAGGCACCAAAACGGTAGCGATTACTCCGGACTACGCAGAAATTGCCAAACTTTGCGACCTGTGGCTGGCACCGAAGCAGGGAACCGATGCGGCGATGGCAATGGCGATGGGCCATGTCATGTTGCGCGAGTTCCACCTCGATAACCCGAGCCAGTACTTCACCGACTACGTTCGTCGTTATACCGACATGCCAATGCTGGTGATGCTCGAAGAGCGTGACGGCTACTATGCTGCTGGTCGTATGCTGCGTGCGGCGGATCTGGTCGACTCTCTGGGCCAGGAAAATAATCCGGAATGGAAAACCGTCGCTATCAACAACAACGGCGAAATGGTTGCGCCAAACGGTTCAATTGGTTTCCGTTGGGGCGAAAAGGGCAAATGGAACCTTGAGCAACGCGACGGTACGTCCGGTGATGAAACCGAACTGCAACTCAGCCTGCTGGGTAGCCAGGACGATATCGCTGAAGTGGGCTTCCCGTACTTTGGCGGCGAAGGTACCGAGCACTTCAGTAAAGTAGAGCTGGAAAATATTCTGCTGCACAAACTGCCGGTTAAACGCCTGCAGTTGGCCGATGGCTCTACCGCGCTGGTGACCACCGTTTACGACCTGACCATGGCTAACTATGGCCTGGAACGTGGTCTGAACGACGAAAACTGCGCGACCAGCTACGATGACGTGAAAGCGTACACGCCGGCATGGGCAGAAAAAATCACTGGCGTATCACGTTCTCAGATCGTGCGCATTGCCCGTGAATTTGCGGATAACGCCGATAAAACACACGGTCGTTCGATGATCATCGTCGGTGCGGGCCTGAACCACTGGTACCACCTCGATATGAACTATCGTGGCCTGATCAATATGCTGGTGTTCTGCGGTTGTATCGGTCAGAGCGGCGGCGGTTGGGCCCACTACGTCGGCCAGGAAAAACTGCGTCCGCAAACCGGCTGGCAGCCGCTGGCGTTTGCTCTTGACTGGCAGCGTCCGCCTCGTCATATGAACAGCACTTCCTACTTCTATAACCACTCCAGCCAATGGCGCTATGAGACGGTTACTGCGCAGGAACTGCTTTCCCCGATGGCAGACAAATCCCGCTACAGCGGTCATTTGATTGATTTTAACGTTCGCGCTGAACGTATGGGCTGGTTGCCATCTGCGCCGCAGTTAGGGACTAACCCACTGCGTATCGCCGAAGAAGCGCAGAAAGCAGGTATGACGCCGGTGGATTACACCGTTAAATCCCTGAAAGAAGGTTCTATTCGTTTTGCGGCAGAGCAGCCGGAAAACGGTAAAAACCATCCGCGCAACCTGTTTATCTGGCGTTCTAACCTGCTCGGTTCTTCCGGTAAAGGCCACGAGTACATGCTGAAGTATCTGCTGGGTACTGAACATGGTATTCAGGGCAAAGATCTCGGCCAGCAGAGCGGCGTGAAGCCTGAAGAAGTGGAATGGCAGGATAACGGCCTGGACGGCAAACTGGATCTGGTTGTCACGCTGGACTTCCGTCTGTCGAGCACCTGTCTGTATTCCGACATCGTGCTGCCGACCGCAACATGGTATGAAAAAGACGATATGAATACCTCGGACATGCATCCGTTTATTCATCCTCTGTCTGCGGCGGTTGACCCGGCCTGGGAATCGAAGAGCGACTGGGAAATCTACAAAGCCATCGCCAAGAAATTCTCTGAAGTTTGCGTGGGTCATCTCGGTAAAGAAACCGACGTCGTTACGCTGCCAATTCAGCACGACTCTGCCGCAGAACTGGCACAACCGCTGGACGTGAAGGACTGGAAAAAAGGTGAATGTGACCTGATTCCTGGTGTTACCGCACCGCACATCATGACCGTTGAGCGTGATTATCCGGCAACCTACGAGCGTTTCACCTCCATCGGCCCGCTGATGGAAAAAATCGGTAACGGCGGTAAAGGGATTGCCTGGAATACCCAGAGCGAAATGGATCTGCTGCGTAAGCTCAATTACACCAAGGCTGAAGGTCCGGCAAAAGGCCAGCCTTGGCTTAATACCGCAATTGATGCAGCCGAGATGATCCTGACGCTGGCGCCGGAAACTAACGGTCAGGTAGCCGTTAAAGCCTGGGCTGCGCTGAGTGAATTTACCGGTCGTGACCATACGCATCTGGCGCTGAATAAAGAAGACGAAAAAATTCGCTTCCGCGATATTCAGGCGCAGCCGCGCAAAATTATCTCCAGCCCGACCTGGTCAGGACTGGAAGATGAACACGTGTCTTATAACGCCGGCTATACCAACGTTCACGAGCTGATCCCATGGCGTACACTGTCTGGTCGCCAGCAGTTGTATCAGGATCATCAGTGGATGCGTGACTTTGGTGAAAGCCTGCTGGTTTACCGTCCGCCAATCGACACCCGTTCGGTGAAAGCGGTGATCGGCGAGAAATCTAACGGTAACCCGGAAAAAGCGCTCAACTTCCTGACGCCGCACCAGAAATGGGGTATCCACTCCACTTACAGCGACAACTTGCTGATGCTGACGCTGTCACGCGGTGGCCCGATTGTGTGGATGAGCGAAGTCGATGCGAAGGATCTGGGAATCGAAGATAACGACTGGATCGAAGTCTTCAACAGCAACGGTGCGCTGACGGCACGTGCAGTTGTCAGCCAGCGTGTACCGGCCGGGATGACCATGATGTACCACGCGCAGGAACGTATCGTAAACCTGCCGGGTTCAGAAATCACCCAGCAGCGCGGTGGGATCCACAACTCGGTGACCCGTATTACGCCGAAACCGACCCATATGATCGGCGGCTATGCGCAGCTGGCCTACGGCTTTAACTACTACGGCACCGTCGGTTCAAACCGTGATGAGTTCGTAGTTGTACGTAAGATGAAGAACATTAACTGGTTGGATGGCGAAGGCAATGACCAGGTACAGGAGAGCGTAAAATGAAAATTCGTTCACAAGTCGGCATGGTGCTGAATCTCGATAAGTGCATCGGCTGCCACACCTGTTCAGTGACCTGTAAAAACGTCTGGACCAGCCGTGAAGGTATGGAGTACGCCTGGTTCAACAACGTCGAAAGTAAGCCTGGCGTTGGCTTCCCGAACGACTGGGAAAACCAGGAAAAATGGAAGGGCGGTTGGATCCGTAAAATCAACGGCAAACTGCAGCCGCGCATGGGTAACAAAGCGCTGCTGTTGGGTAAAATCTTTGCTAACCCGCATCTGCCGGGCATGGATGATTACTACGAGCCGTTTGATTTTGACTACCAGACGTTGCATAACGCCCCGGCAGACAGCAAAGCGCAGCCGATTGCTCGTCCACGCTCGCTGATCACCGGTCAGCGAATGGACAAAATCACCAGCGGTCCGAACTGGGAAGAAATTCTCGGCGGCGAGTTTGAAAAACGCGCCAAAGACCAGAACTTCGAAAACATGCAGAAGGCGATGTACGGTCAGTTCGAAAACACCTTCATGATGTACCTGCCGCGTCTGTGTGAGCACTGCCTTAATCCGGCGTGTGTGGCGACCTGTCCGAGCGGAGCTATCTACAAGCGTGAAGAAGATGGCATCGTGCTGATCGACCAGGACAAGTGCCGCGGCTGGCGTATGTGTATCACCGGCTGCCCGTACAAGAAGATCTACTTCAACTGGAAGAGCGGGAAATCTGAGAAGTGCATTTTCTGCTACCCGCGTATCGAAGCTGGTCAGCCGACCGTTTGCTCCGAAACCTGTGTAGGTCGTATCCGTTACCTCGGCGTACTGCTGTATGACGCAGATGTGATCGAAAGCGCGGCCAGCACCGAGCACGAGAAAGATCTGTACCAGCGTCAGCTGGACGTGTTCCTCGATCCGAACGATCCGGCGGTTATTGAACAGGCGCTGAAAGATGGTATTCCGCTGAGCGTCATTGATGCCGCACAGCAGTCTCCGGTTTACAAAATGGCGATGGACTGGAAGCTGGCGCTGCCGCTGCATCCGGAATACCGCACACTGCCGATGGTCTGGTACGTGCCGCCATTGTCACCGATTCAGTCTGCCGCCGACGCGGGCGAGCTGGGCAGCAACGGTATTCTGCCGGATGTTGACAGCCTGCGTATTCCGGTTCAGTACCTGGCGAACCTGCTGACCGCTGGCGACACCCAGCCGGTACTGTTGGCCCTGAAACGTATGCTGGCGATGCGTCACTACAAACGTGCGGAAACAGTTGACGGTAAAGTTGATACCCGTGCGCTGGAAGAGGTGGGCTTAAGCGAAGCACAGGCACAGGAAATGTATCGTTACCTGGCAATCGCGAACTACGAAGATCGTTTCGTGGTACCGAGCAGCCATCGTGAACTGGCGCGTGACGCGTTCCCGGAGAAAAGCGGTTGTGGCTTTACCTTCGGCGACGGTTGCCACGGTTCTGATACTAAATTCAATCTGTTCAACAGCCGCCGCATCGACGCTGTCGATGTGACCAGCAAAACGGAGCCGCACCAATGATTGAACTCGTCATTGTTTCGCGTCTGCTCGAGTACCCGGATGCTGCCTTGTGGCAGCATCAGCAGGAACTTTTCGATGCACTCGCGTCATCTGAGAACCTGGATAAAGAGGATGCCCAGACTCTGGGCGTTTTCCTGCGCGATCTAACCGCGCAGGACATGCTGGATGTGCAGGCCGCCTACAGCGAACTGTTTGACCGTGGCCGCGCGACATCGCTGCTGCTGTTTGAACATGTTCACGGTGAATCCCGCGATCGCGGTCAGGCTATGGTTGACCTGATGGCACAGTATGAGCAGCACGGTTTGCAGCTCGACAGCCGCGAACTTCCCGATCATCTGCCGCTGTATCTGGAATACCTTGCGCAATTGCCGAAAAGCGAAGCGCTAGGTGGCTTACAGGATATTGCGCCGATTCTGGCGCTGCTCAGCGCTCGTTTGCAACAACGTGAAAGCCGTTATGCGGTGCTGTTCGATCTGCTGTTAAAACTGGCGAATACCGTTATCGACAGCGATAAAGTGGCTGAAAAAATTGCGGATGAAGCCCGTGACGATACTCCACAAGCGCTTGATGCGGTCTGGGAAGAAGAGCAGGTGAAATTCTTCGCCGATCAGGGGTGTGGCGAGTCGGAAATCTCCGCTCACCAGCGTCGTTTTGCCGGGGCCGTTGCGCCGCAGTATCTGAATATCACCACCGGAGGACAGCACTAATGCACTTCCTGAATACGTTCTTCTTTGACATCTATCCGTACATCGCGGGTTCTGTCTTTCTGATCGGCAGTTGGCTGCGTTATGACTATGGGCAATATACATGGCGTGCGGCTTCCAGTCAGATGCTGGATCGCAAAGGGATGAACCTGGCGTCAAACCTGTTTCACATCGGGATCCTGGGTATCTTTGCTGGGCACTTCCTTGGCATGTTGACGCCGCACTGGATGTATGAAGCCTGGCTACCGCTTGAAGTGAAACAAAAGATGGCAATGTTTGCGGGCGGTGCCAGTGGCCTGATGTGTCTGATTGGTGGCGTACTGCTGCTGAAACGTCGTCTGTTCAGCCCACGCGTGCGGGCCACCACCACCGGAGCGGATATTCTGATCCTCTCACTGCTGGTGATCCAGTGTGCGCTGGGCCTGCTGACCATTCCGTTTTCCGCCCAGCATATGGACGGTAGCGAGATGATGAAGCTGGTGAACTGGGCGCAGACAGTGGTGACCTTCCAGGGCGGAGCGTCTCAGTATCTCGATGGTGTTGCGTTCATTTTCCGTATGCACCTGGTGCTGGGTATGACGCTGTTCCTGTTGTTCCCATTCTCTCGTCTGGTACACATCTGGAGCGTCCCGGTCGAATATCTGACACGCAAATACCAGATTGTTCGCGCGCGTCACTAATCGTATATTTGAGAATGACAAAACCCTGCTTCGGCGGGGTTTTTTTATGCCTGTTTGCCGGATGGCGGCGCAAGCGCCTTATCCGGCCTACGAAGGTATCAGCGAGCGCTGTAGGCCTGATAAGCGCAGCGCAGCAGACAAATTACGGGCACGTGTCGAGTTAGTAGGCCTGATAAGCATAGCGCATCAGGCAAATAAAAGGCATTGCTGAGGAATTGAGTGTGTTGCTTTATGAAGTGATGGTGGTGGGGGAAGGATTACTCAGCGCTACGCGCTTCGCCCTTCGGGTCGTTGCCTGCGGCAACGCTTTCTCGCTACGCTCGAATCGAACCTTAGTCGAAGCTTCTCATCCTTCCCACATGGGCAGAATATGGGGCATTAGAGATTGATTTGCTGTTGGTGCTTTATGAAGTGATGGTGGTGGGGGAAGGATTCGAACCTTCGAAGTCGATGACGGCAGATTTACAGTCTGCTCCCTTTGGCCGCTCGGGAACCCCACCAGGGGTATACTAATTTTATGAATCTACAGGAATGAATGGTGGTGGGGGAAGGATTCGAACCTTCGAAGTCGATGACGGCAGATTTACAGTCTGCTCCCTTTGGCCGCTCGGGAACCCCACCACGGGGTAATGCTAATTACTGGCCTGCTTCCGTTGGAAGCGGGGCGCATCATATCAAATGATGCGCCCCTGTAAAGCATTCCGTTGATAAAAAAGAACTGGTTGCCTGATTTTTACACGTAAAGATGTAAAGGTAACCAATTAACTTATCAATCGATTACAGAATAATCGTTCGGTTACCGTAAACAAAGACGCGTTGAGCCAGAACCTGATATAGCGCACGGCTTAATACATTTTTTTCAACGTCGCGACCCGCGCGCATCATATCTTCGGCAGTGTAGGTGTGATCTACATGGATCACGTCCTGCATAATGATTGGGCCTTCATCGAGGTTATCATTCACGTAGTGGGCCGTCGCGCCGATGATCTTCACACCACGCTCATAAGCCTGATGGTACGGACGAGCACCAATGAATGCTGGCAGGAATGAATGGTGAATATTGATAATTTTATTCGGAAAGCGTGAAACAAATGTCGGGGTCAGAACGCGCATGTATTTAGCCAGCACGACATAATCCGGCTGGTGGGCGTCGATAGCATCAGCCATTTTCTCATCATGTTCGTCACGTGTTAAACCTTCATGGCTCACCAGCTCAAACGGAATATCAAACCGTTCAACCAGAGGACGCAAGGTCTCGTGATTGCCGATCACCGCTGCGATTTCAACATCCAGCCCGCCATAGTTGGCCTTCATTAATAAATCGCCCAGGCAATGCGCTTCCTTGGTGACCAAAATGACGATGCGGCGGCGGCCTGCTGGGGTTAATTCACGAATCGAGCCTTCAGGTAAGGCGCTGTCCAGATCGGCAAGCAGCGTGACGTCGTTAAAAATGCCCTCCAGTTCGGTGCGCATAAAAAAGCGTCCGGTACGGTGGTCCACAAACTCATTGTTCTGCACGATGTTCAGTTCATGCTTGTAACAGATATTTGTAATGCGCGCGATCAGACCTTTTTGGTCCGGGCAAATAGTACGCAGCACTTTTCGTTGTAATGAATGCATTTGCAGCGGTGATCCTGTTGAGAATGTTTGCAAAATTGATACTGTCGGGCGTTGATTAGCCGCAGCACTTTTTAAATTTTTTACCGGAGCCACAAGGGCAGGTATCGTTTCGTCCAATTTGAGGGCGTGTACCATCTATATAGTACCACTGACCGTTTTCTTTTAAAAAACGAGAGCGCTCGATAATTGCACCTGTTTTACCTTGTTCAGAAAACCGTGCGACAAAACTGACATAGCCGATATTTTCTGTGTCTGCCGTCTCTTGTTCAAAAACGGTCAGTCCAAGCCATTCGGTATGAGTAAATCCTGCGATAATGTCGTCGCGAAACTCGGCCGCATGACAATCCGGATGCCAGGTCCTGATAAGGTAATCTGCGTCTTTCATCACAAAAGCACAGTAACGAGAACGCATGAGGTGTGACGGCGTAGGTGCTACTTGCGCGCCGGACACATAACGGTAGCAACATAGGCTATACTCGACTGCGCTACCACAGGGACAAAGCTGAGACACAAAGTACTCCCTGGAATATAAAAACGGCGTAAAAACGCCAGAGTGGCACTATGTTAACTGAGCGGTAGCGATGTTGCTACGTCTGCAAGCCAGGGGAAGTTTGTACGTATAATGAGAAAAATAAAAATTGGGCTGGCGCTAGGTTCCGGCGCAGCGCGAGGTTGGTCGCATATTGGCGTTATTAAAGCCCTTAAGCATATGGGCATTGATGTTGATATCGTGGCAGGGTGCTCCATCGGTTCGTTGGTTGGCGCTGCCTACGCCTGCAATAAGCTGCCTGCTCTCGAAAAGTGGGTCTGTTCTTTCAGCTATTGGGATGTTTTACGGCTGATGGATCTCTCGTGGCGCAGGGGAGGTTTACTGCGCGGTGAACGGGTATTCAATCAGTACCGTAATGTGATGCCGGTAGAAGCAATTGAGCAATGTACTCGCCGTTTCGCAACAGTGGCCACCAATCTGAGTACGGGTCGGGAACTTTGGTTCACCGAAGGTGATTTACATCTGGCTGTCCGGGCCTCCTGCAGTATTCCTGGCCTGATGTCACCTGTGGCGCACAATGGTTACTGGCTGGTCGATGGTGCGGTGGTGAATCCTGTCCCTGTCTCCCTGACTCGCGCGTTGGGGGCCGATATTGTTATTGCGGTCGACCTGCAACACGATGCGCATCTCATGCAACAAGATTTACTCTCCTTCAACGTCAATAGCGATGCCGAATCGGGTGATGATGCTGACGAACTCTCATGGCATGCCCGTCTGAAAGAACGCTTGAGCAACATTACTGCCAGGCGTGCAGTAACTGCGCCCACGGCGATGGAGATTATGACGACGTCTATTCAGGTTCTGGAAAACCGACTGAAACGTAACCGCATGGCCGGTGACCCTCCAGACATTCTGATTCAGCCGTTTTGTCCACAAATATCCACGCTGGATTTTCACCGCGCCAGTGCGGCAATTGCTGCCGGACAGTTAGCGGTCGAGAAGAAAATGGATGAGCTTCTACCCCTGGTGAAAACCAACGTCTAACGCATTTTTTATCAACACTTAAGCTAATTCTGACAGGCGTGAGTGGCAATAGCATGCCACTATTTATTAAAGCCAGTCAGGGGGGAGAATATGACGCAGCCATTGGTCGGAAAACAGATTCTTATCGTTGAGGATGAGCCGGTATTTCGCTCACTCATGGACTCATGGTTTTCCTCTTTGGGAGCGACAACGGCGGTAGCTGGTGACGGACTTGAAGCACTGGACTTGCTTGGGCATTTTAAACCCGACCTGATGATCTGCGACCTGGCTATGCCAAGAATGAACGGTCTCAAACTGGTTGAGTATTTACGCAATCGTGGCGATCAGACCCCAATACTGGTGATTTCTGCGACGGAAAACATGTCCGACATAGCCAAAGCGCTACGACTCGGTGTGGATGACGTCCTGTTGAAGCCGGTGAAAGATCTTAATCGCTTGCGAGAAACCGTCTTTGCATGTCTTTATCCCAACATGTTTAATTCACGCGTGGAAGAAGAAGAACGGCTGTTTCGCGACTGGGATGCGATGGTGGACGATCCTGCTGCAGCTGCGAAGTTGCTAAAAGAATTACAGCCTCCAGTGTCGCAAGTGATCTCGCACTGTCGCATTAACTATCGACAATTGGTGGCAGCCGACCAACCGGGGCTGGTGTTGGATATTGCTCCGCTGTCTGATCATGACCTTGCATTCTATTGCCTTGATGTGACGCGGGCAGGGGATAATGGCGTCCTGGCTGCATTATTACTGAGGGCGCTATTTAATGGTTTACTGCAGGAGCAACTGACACAACAAAATCAGCGACTGCCAGAGCTAGGTACGTTATTGAAACAGGTAAATCATCTGTTGCGGCAAGCCAATTTACCAGGGCAGTTTCCCTTGCTGGTGGGGTATTACCACAGCGGATTAAAAAATCTGATTCTGGTATCGGCAGGGCTGAATGCGACATTAAATACAGGTTCCCACCAAGTGCAAATTAGCAATGGCGTTCCGCTGGGTACCTTAGGTAATACGTATCTTAATCAGCTGAGCCAACATTGTGAGTCATGGCAATGCCAAATTTGGGGGGCGGGAGGTCGCCTGCGCTTGATGTTGTCTGCAGAATGAACAATTGAGAGGCGTGTAAATGAAATTGGTTCACCCTCCCCATGCTGTGAGTGCTACTATCAGCGCCAGTTTTATTCGTATTTATCTTAATTATACCGACGCGCGTCCTTTTCAGACCAGAAGCTTGTCGCTGTACTGATATACTCGGATGCGATACAGAATGATGAACACGTTCAATACATGAACAGTCCAGGAGAGTTTTAAATGGCTGCCCTTAATTCAAAAGTCAAAAAAGCCGTTATCCCGGTTGCGGGATTAGGAACCAGGATGTTACCGGCTACGAAAGCAATCCCGAAAGAGATGCTACCGTTGGTTGATAAGCCATTAATTCAGTACGTCGTAAACGAATGTATTGCTGCGGGCATCACTGAAATTGTACTTGTAACTCACTCGTCTAAAAATTCTATTGAAAACCACTTTGATACCAGCTTTGAACTTGAAGCGATGCTGGAAAAACGTGTAAAACGCCAGCTTCTGGAAGAAGTGCAATCTATTTGCCCGCCACATGTGACTATTATGCAGGTGCGTCAGGGGCTGGCTAAAGGTCTGGGCCACGCGGTATTGTGCGCGCACCCTGTGGTTGGCGATGAACCGGTAGCTGTAATCCTGCCGGACGTAATTCTTGACGAATACGAATCTGATTTATCCCGCGACAACCTTGCCGAAATGATTCATCGTTTTGATGAAACAGGTAGCAGCCAGATTATGGTTGAACCGGTAGAAGATGTTACGGCTTATGGCGTTGTTGATTGTAAAGGCGTTGAATTATCACCGGGCGAAAGCGTCCCGATGGTTGGCGTGGTTGAAAAACCAAAAGCTGATGTTGCGCCTTCTAATCTGGCCGTTGTGGGTCGTTACGTTCTTAGTGCCGATATCTGGCCTCTGCTGGCTAAAACCCCTCCGGGAGCGGGTGATGAAATTCAGCTGACAGATGCTATCGATATGCTGATTGAAAAAGAGACGGTTGAAGCTTATCACATGAAGGGCAAAAGCCATGACTGTGGTAATAAACTGGGCTATATGCAGGCGTTCGTTGAATATGGTATTCGCCATAATACTCTCGGCGCCGAATTTAAAGCCTGGCTGGAAGACGAGATGGGTATTAAGAAGTAACCTTCTGGTATTATCTGGTCAGAACGGCGCTGTATTAACAGCGCCGTTTTTTTATACCTAATCCGGGTAGGGTTGAGCGAAGTACCGGTAAAAAAAATCCCGCCACTGGCGGGATTTTAAGCAAACTATTTCTGAATTATTCCTTGATCAGGAAATCGTCCAGTTGTTTACCTTGTTCTTCCATCGCTTTTTTGATCACTGCCGGTGTACGACCCTGGCCAGTCCAGGTTTTAGTTTCACCGTTTTCGTCAACATAGCTATATTTAGCCGGACGGGCAGCGCGCTTAGCTTTGGTGCCAGATTTAACAGCAGCCATGCTATTCAGCAATTCGTTCGGATCAATGCCGTCAGCGATCAGCATTTCACGATATTGTTGCAGTTTACGAGTACGTTCTTCAACTTCAGCAGCAGCAGCGCTTTCTTCTTCGCGACGCTCGCTAACTACAACTTCTAATTTTTCCAGCATTTCTTCAAGCGTTTCCAGAGTGCATTCTCTTGCCTGCGCACGAAGAGTACGGATGTTGTTCAGAATTTTAAGTGCTTCGCTCATTGTAGTAATCTCAAACTTATATTGGGGTGGTTTGTTGAGCTAATAATAGAGCGATAAATTCAGTTGTGCAATAGCCAGGAATGTAAGGAATTCAAAATTGCGCTTTATTTACTATCAGAATTAATTCTCCTGTCTTAAATTCCCCATGATGTTGGGCATAAAAAAGGCTTATTGGCGAGGGGGCTTCTCAGCGGCTGAGAGTAAAAATTCAAGATTCAGGTCACATTTTATGGTGTACAAATAGTATCTCTTTGCAGTGATTTCAACCTTTTGTATTAGTTTTGCTTACGTGAATTCGCTAATACATGGCGACAGTGGGTAGATTCAATAACAATATGGGAAGGGTTTCTTTATTGCCGTATGATGATAAGTGACATTGATAAATTTCATGAGCACTATTTGTGAAAGAGTGTGTATATACGCGTCCGAGCACAGGCTGTTTGGTCGATGGTTGTATGCTCTCTCACTATCCGTTACTTAAATTCAGGCGGCACTGTGCGAGCTTGCCCGCTCATTTATACGCCTTTGCGACCAACGCTACACCGACATGTTCGTGAAATATGATACAATCCAGCCCATATTTATTTCCCCGGGTGAGGGCCTTCGGTCAATGGCACAACTATATTTTTACTATTCTGCAATGAACGCAGGTAAGTCGACTGCATTGTTGCAATCTTCGTACAATTATCAGGAACGTGGGATGCGTGCCGTTGTATATACAGCGGAAATTGATGACCGTTTTGGTGCTGGAAAAGTAAGTTCGCGTATAGGTCTGTCGTCACCTGCAAAATTGTTTAACCAAAATTCATCATTGTTCGAAGAGATTCGCGCCGAGAATGCGCAGCAAAGAATTCACTGTGTACTGGTCGATGAGTCTCAGTTTCTGACCCGACAACAGGTTTATGAATTATCTGAAGTTGTCGATCAACTGGATATTCCTGTTTTGTGTTACGGCTTACGCACTGATTTTCGTGGTGAGTTATTTGGTGGCAGCGAATACCTGCTTGCGTGGTCAGATAAACTGGTTGAATTAAAGACCATTTGTTTCTGTGGCCGTAAGGCCAGCATGGTATTACGCCTTGATCAGGCTGGAAGACCTTATAACGAGGGCGAGCAGGTGGTTATCGGCGGGAATGAACGCTATGTGTCGGTATGTCGTAAACACTACAAACAAGCGCAGTCTGAGGGCTCTCTGACGGCGATACAAGAACGACACAGCCACGATTAACCCTGTACGCTTCTGAGCGCTTTTAAACAAAGGGTAGGCCGGAACCTTCGTCAATGTTCTCTACCCTGTCAGACTCTCTTCTAACGGCTAGTCTCACATCTTCCTGATTACATCTCTTACACTGCCATTCTATTCACATGGTTAAATTGTGTATTCCCCGATTTTCATAACACAAGACGAAAAAAAACGGCCCCAATTGGGACCGTTTATGATGAAACTAAAACTTATCTGAGCAAATTAAGCGGATTTCTTCGCTTTCTTTTCTGCTTTCGGTGCAGCTACTGCTTCAGTCTTAGCGGCGGTCTGACCTTCGCTATACTCACGACCGTAGTAGGTATCCAGCAGGATCTGTTTCAGTTCAGAAATCAGCGGGTAACGTGGGTTAGCACCAGTACACTGGTCGTCAAACGCATCTTCAGACAGTTTGTCCACGTGTGCCAGGAAGTCAGCTTCCTGAACACCAGCTTCACGGATAGACTTAGGAATACCCAGTTCAGCTTTGATTTCTTCCAGCCAGCCCAGCAGTTTCTGGATTTTCGCGGCAGTACGGTCACCCGGTGCGCTCAGACCCAGATGGTCTGCGATTTCAGCGTAGCGACGGCGTGCCTGCGGACGGTCGTACTGGCTGAATGCAGTCTGTTTAGTCGGGTTGTCGTTCGCGTTATAACGAATAACGTTGCTGATCAGCAGGGCGTTCGCCAGACCGTGAGGAATGTGGAACTGAGAACCCAGTTTGTGCGCCATTGAGTGACATACACCCAGGAAGGCGTTAGCAAACGCGATACCGGCGATAGTTGCTGCACTGTGTACACGCTCACGCGCTACCGGGTTCTTAGAACCTTCATGGTAAGACGCTGGCAGGTTTTCTTTCAGCAATTTCAACGCTTGCAGAGCCTGACCGTCAGAGAACTCAGACGCCAGTACTGAAACGTAAGCTTCCAGAGCGTGAGTGACCGCATCCAGACCACCGAACGCACACAGTGACTTCGGCATATCCATAACCAGGTTGGCGTCAACAATCGCCATATCCGGAGTCAGCGCATAGTCTGCCAGCGGGTATTTCTGCCCAGTTGCATCGTCGGTAACGACCGCAAACGGAGTCACTTCAGAACCGGTACCGGAAGTGGTGGTAACTGCAACCATCTTCGCTTTTACGCCCATTTTCGGGAACTTGTAGATACGTTTACGGATGTCCATAAAGCGCAGTGCCAGTTCTTCGAAGTGAGTTTCCGGGTGCTCGTACATAACCCACATGATTTTCGCGGCGTCCATCGGGGAACCACCACCCAGTGCGATGATTACGTCTGGTTTGAAGGAGTTAGCCAGCTCAGCACCTTTGCGAACAACGGTCAGAGTCGGGTCAGCTTCAACTTCAAAGAACACTTCGGTTTCAACGCCAGCAGCTTTCAGAACGGAGGTGATCTGGTCTGCATAACCGTTGTTGAACAGGAAGCGGTCGGTCACGATCAGCGCACGTTTGTGACCATCGGTAATCACTTCATCCAGTGCGATTGGCAGAGAGCCACGACGGAAGTAGATAGATTTCGGAAGTTTGTGCCACAACATGTTTTCAGCTCGCTTAGCAACGGTTTTCTTGTTGATCAGGTGCTTAGGACCAACGTTTTCAGAGATGGAGTTACCACCCCAGGAACCACAACCCAGTGTCAGGGAAGGTGCGAGTTTGAAGTTGTACAGGTCACCGATACCACCCTGAGAAGCAGGGGTGTTGATCAGGATTCGTGCGGTTTTCATCATCTGACCGAAGTAAGCAACACGCTCTGGCTGGTTGTCCTGGTCAGTGTACAGGCAAGAGGTATGACCGATACCGCCCATCGCAACCAGTTTTTCAGCTTTGATAACTGCGTCTTCGAAGTCCTTCGCACGGTACATTGCCAGCGTTGGAGACAGTTTCTCGTGAGCAAACGGTTCGCTTTCGTCAACAACCTTCACTTCACCGATCAGGATCTTGGTGGTTTCTGGTACGGAGAAGCCTGCCAGTTCAGCAATCTTGTATGCCGGCTGACCAACGATAGCTGCGTTCAGCGCGCCATTTTTCAGGATAACGTCCTGAACTGCTTTCAACTCTTTGCCCTGCAGCATGTAGCCGCCGTGAGTCGCAAAACGCTCACGTACTGCATCATATACGGAGTCAACCACGACGACAGACTGCTCAGAAGCACAGATTACGCCGTTATCGAAGGTTTTAGACATCAGAACAGATGCAACAGCACGTTTGATATCAGCGGTTTCGTCGATAACCACAGGGGTGTTACCTGCGCCTACGCCGATAGCTGGTTTACCGGAGCTGTATGCCGCTTTAACCATGCCTGGACCACCGGTCGCAAGGATCAGGTTGATGTCCGGGTGGTGCATCAGCGCGTTAGACAGTTCAACGGAAGGTTGATCGATCCAGCCGATCAGATCTTTCGGTGCGCCAGCAGCGATTGCTGCTTGCAGAACGATGTCAGCTGCTTTGTTAGTTGCATCTTTTGCGCGCGGATGCGGAGAGAAGATGATGGCGTTACGGGTCTTCAGGCTGATCAGTGATTTGAAGATTGCAGTAGAAGTCGGGTTAGTGGTTGGAACGATACCGCAGATGATACCAATCGGTTCAGCAATGGTAATGGTACCAAAAGTGTCGTCTTCAGACAGCACACCACAGGTTTTTTCATCTTTGTAAGCGTTGTAAATGTATTCAGAAGCGAAGTGGTTTTTAATCACTTTATCTTCGACAATACCCATGCCGGATTCGGCAACGGCCATTTTCGCGAGAGGAATTCGAGCGTCTGCGGCAGCCAGAGCGGCGGCACGGAAGATTTTGTCAACCTGTTCTTGAGTGAAACTGGCATATTCACGCTGGGCTTTTTTTACGCGCTCTACAAGTGCGTTAAGTTCAGCGACATTAGTAACAGCCATGATGCTCTCCTGATAATGTTAAACTTTTTTAGTAAATCATCTGCTCGATACGAGAGTATAGACAGACCGACGAAAATTTGTGTAATGGTTTGAAAATCAAACGGTTAATTAACGTCCACTTTACTTTGATTTACTAAAAGAGCTTATACGCTAGCGCCTGTTAACTCTAACGCGTTACCTCCAGGTGGCGTAAGCAAGATTACTCACTTCTGAGTAGTAATTGCGTGATCTGGATCAAAAATTCGCAAAGCTGACACCTTTCAGCAGACCCTTTTAGCGTTTCTCGTTAAGTGTTAATAAATTGACGTAATGAATGCTAATAACATTAGCATATTTAATACATATTAATAACGCTGAGTGTTGGTAGCGTATTTACATTGATATACGCAGATAGAAGGTGAAGTATGCTGACAAAAGGCGTATCTTCAGCGCGGATTTTATCAATTTTTATGACTCATTTTATCCGGCTAACGCTTCGGAGCTAACCGTGATCCAAACGCTATTTGATTTTCCTGTCTATTTTAAATTTTTCATTGGGTTATTTGCGTTGGTCAACCCGGTAGGGATCATCCCCGTCTTTATCAGTATGACCAGCTATCAAACTGCCGCAGCACGAAACAAAACCAACCTCACGGCAAACCTATCGGTCGCAATCATCCTGTGGACTTCGCTGTTTCTTGGTGATGGTATTCTGCAACTCTTCGGCATCTCAATTGACTCGTTCAGGATCGCTGGCGGCATTCTGGTTGTGACTATCGCGATGTCAATGATTAGCGGAAAACTAGGGGAAGATAAACAAAACAAACAGGAAAAATCAGAAACCGCAATCCGTGAAAGTATCGGCGTTGTGCCGTTGGCATTGCCGTTGATGGCGGGGCCGGGGGCGATAAGCTCAACTATTGTTTGGGGTACGCGATATCATAGCGCGATTAACCTGTTTGGCTTTTTTGTAGCGATTGCGTTGTTTGCCCTGTGCTGCTGGGGGCTGTTCCGCATGGCACCATGGTTAGTGCGTCTGTTGGGCCAAACCGGTATCAACGTCATTACGCGTATTATGGGACTGCTGTTAATGGCTTTGGGTATCGAATTTATCGTTACAGGCATCAAATCCATTTTCCCTGGTTTGCTGGCCTGAAACCTCTCTTCTGTGCAAACGGAGTCGTGTCCGGCTCCCTTTCCTTTCATTATCAGTAAAACTTCTCACTAAAGTTGAAAATCAGCAGAGCAATAATAAAAAATGCTGATGATTAACTCTCCTGTTAGCCATTGATTCTAAAGATATAACACGTCCCAGTACGGCCGGCGAAGACCGATACTGCTGTTATTTTATTAACATCATACTCTGGGGCTTGCTGAAGGATTATCGAAATGTTATTAGTTATTTCAGCCTTTATTTCAGATGAATGTGCTAATTAATAACCAATTGTTAAATTTATGTGCATTTTGACATGGCGTTGACTTCGGACAAGATGGTTAACACCATAGTCGACATAATGCATTGATTTTTGTGAACTTTTCATAATAATTCTTCATTCGTAAGACTTTTTAAGTGAGATTTATTTCCAATAAAAGAGAATTGGTTAACAAATTTGTAAAATGTATTGGCGGTTAAGAAACGCATTTGATACTTTCCGGCCAAGTATTATGCAGAAGAATTCACGTTGATGAGAATCATTTGCAGTTAGTTTCTCTCAACAGGGTAATAGCGTGTTTCCGGCAGGGGAGGCACGTAGAGAATCGACGCAAGGCGGTCATACGAATCGCCAGAATAAATAAAGTCGGTGATAGCAAGCAGTAAAACAATAAACCACCTGACGGCAGAAAATCTCCGGTGCCGTACAGGGATCCTGACAGGATTAACAGTCTGGTTAAAAAACCAGCCATAATAATGAGGGAGTACAACACAATGACTAACATCACTAAAAAAAGTTTAGTAGCTGCGGGGATCTTAACTGCGCTAGTCGCTGGAAATGTTGCCACGGCGGCAGTAGTGCCAGCGGGTGTGCAGCTTGCTGAAAAGCAGACTCTGGTGCGTAATAACGGTTCGGAAGTGCAATCACTCGATCCCCACAAAATCGAAGGTGTACCTGAATCCAACATTAACCGTGACCTGTTTGAAGGTTTATTAATCAGTGATGTCGATGGCAAACCATCGCCTGGCGTGGCTGAAAAATGGGAAAATAAAGATTTTAAAGTCTGGACATTCCATCTGCGTAAAGATGCTAAGTGGTCTGACGGCACGCCTGTTACCGCGCAAGATTTCGTGTATAGCTGGCAACGTTTGGCTAATCCAAATACTGCATCACCGTATGCCAGTTATTTGCAGTACGGTCATATTGTCAACATTGATGATATTATCGCCGGTAAAAAGCCGGTCACCGATCTGGGCGTAAAAGCTCTCGACGATCATACTTTTGAAGTTACCCTCAGCGAACCAGTTCCTTATTTCTACAAACTGCTAGTGCACTCTTCCGTTTCACCGGTTCCCAGAGCTGCTGTTGAAAAATTCGGCGAGAAGTGGACCCAGCCCGCTAACATCGTTACTAACGGTGCGTATAAACTGAAAGACTGGGTTGTGAACGAGCGCATTGTGCTTGAGCGTAATACCAACTATTGGGACAACGCCAAAACGGTTATTAACCAGGTAACCTACCTGCCTATTTCTTCTGAAGTGACTGACGTTAACCGCTATCGCAGCGGTGAAATCGACATGACCTATAACAACATGCCGATTGAGTTATTCCAGAAACTGAAAAAAGAGATCCCGAACGAAGTCCACGTTGACCCGTATCTGTGCACCTATTATTACGAAATCAACAACCAGAAAGCACCGTTCAACGATGTTCGTGTTCGTACCGCCCTGAAGCTGGCGTTGGATCGTGACATTATCGTCAATAAAGTGAAAAACCAGGGTGACCTGCCAGCATATAGCTTTACTCCTCCATACACCGATGGTGCGAAACTGGTTGAGCCAGAGTGGTTCAAGTGGTCTCAGGAAAAACGTAATGAAGAAGCGAAGAAACTGCTGGCTGAGGCCGGATATACCGCTGAGAAACCGCTGACCTTTGATCTGCTGTATAACACCTCAGACCTGCATAAGAAGCTGGCTATTGCCGCGGCATCTATCTGGAAGAAAAATCTGGGTGCTAATGTGAAGCTGGAAAACCAGGAATGGAAAACGTTCCTCGATACGCGCCATCAGGGCAACTATGATGTTTCACGTGCGGGCTGGTGTGCGGACTATAACGAACCGACGTCCTTCCTGAATATGGTGCTGTCCGACAGCTCCAATAATACCGTCCACTATAAGAGCCCGGCATTTGATAAGCTGATTGCGGATACGCTGAAAGTGACGGATGAAGCGCAGCGCAGCGAACTGTATTCGAAAGCGGAACAGCAGCTGGATAAAGATTCTGCGATTGTACCGGTTTATTACTATGTTAACGCCCGCCTGGTGAAACCATGGGTTGGCGGATACTCCGGTAAAGACCCGATGGATAATATCCACATTAAAGACTTGTATATTATCAAGCATTAATGGCAAGACGTGGGGCAATCATGTTGCCCCACAGTGTCTTTTTCTTCGAACTATATATACCTCTTTAGACAAAGAGAGGTATACCCTAAATAATTCACGTTGCAGGAAGGCGGCAACGCAGCGAATCGCCAGTCACTTACTTAAGTAAGTGACTGGCGTGAGCGAGTAAAGCCAACGCACTTGCAGCTTGAAGTATGACGGGTATAAAGGCACACGCCAGAAGGTACGGGCAATGTTAAAATTTATATTACGTCGCTGTCTGGAAGCGATTCCGACGCTGTTTATTCTTATTACGATTTCATTCTTTATGATGCGCCTTGCGCCCGGAAGCCCATTCACCGGGGAACGCGCGTTACCGCCAGAGGTGCTGGCGAATATTGAAGCGAAATATCATCTTAACGATCCCATCTCGACGCAGTACTTCAGCTATCTGAAACAGCTGGCGCACGGCGATTTTGGACCATCCTTTAAATATAAAGACTACACGGTTAACGACCTCGTTGCCTCGAGCTTCCCGGTTTCTGCGAAGCTGGGTGCGGCAGCCTTTATTCTGGCGGTACTCGTCGGTGTTAGCGCCGGAGTGATAGCCGCGCTGAAGCAAAATACACGTTGGGACTATACGGTGATGGGGGTGGCAATGACCGGGGTGGTTATCCCCAGTTTCGTGGTCGCTCCCTTATTGGTCATGATATTTGCCATAACCTTGAAATGGCTACCCGGCGGGGGCTGGAACGGCGGGGCGCTGAAATTTATGATCCTGCCGATGGTGGCCTTGTCACTGGCCTACATCGCCAGTATTGCCCGTATTACTCGCGGTTCGATGATTGAAGTACTGCACTCTAACTTTATTCGTACCGCACGCGCTAAAGGGCTGCCGATGCGGCGGATTATTTTCCGCCATGCGTTGAAACCTGCGCTGTTGCCAGTGTTGTCCTATATGGGACCGGCATTTGTCGGCATTATCACCGGTTCGATGGTTATTGAAACCATTTATGGTTTGCCGGGTATTGGCCAGTTGTTCGTCAATGGGGCGTTAAACCGCGACTATTCGCTGGTTCTTAGCCTGACCATACTGGTGGGTACGCTGACCATCGTGTTTAACGCGATTGTCGATGTGCTGTATGCCGTTATCGACCCGAAAATTCGTTACTGATACTGGAGCTCGCTATGATGTTAAGTAAGAAAAACAGCGAGGCGCTGGAGAATTTCAGTGAAAAGCTGGAGGTCGAAGGCCGCAGCCTGTGGCAGGACGCGCGTCGACGCTTTATGCATAACCGCGCGGCGGTAGCAAGCCTGGTGGTGCTGGTAATTATTGCGCTGTTCGTGACGCTGGCGCCAATGCTGTCGCAGTTTACCTACTTTGATACCGACTGGGGCATGATGTCCAGCGCGCCGGATACAGAATCAGGCCACTATTTCGGTACTGACTCGTCGGGACGCGACCTGTTGGTGCGCGTGGCGATTGGCGGGCGTATCTCGCTGATGGTCGGCATTGCCGCGGCGCTGGTCGCGGTAGTAGTCGGTACGCTGTACGGCTCTCTGTCGGGCTATCTCGGCGGTAAAATCGACTCGGTGATGATGCGTCTGCTGGAAATCCTCAACTCCTTCCCGTTCATGTTCTTCGTGATTCTGCTAGTGACCTTCTTTGGACAAAATATCCTGCTGATTTTTGTCGCTATCGGAATGGTCTCCTGGCTGGATATGGCGCGTATCGTGCGTGGACAAACGCTGAGCCTGAAGCGCAAAGAGTTTATTGAAGCGGCGCAAGTCGGTGGGGTGTCTACCGTGCGTATCGTTATCCGCCATATTGTGCCGAACGTGTTGGGTGTGGTGGTGGTTTACGCTTCATTGCTGGTGCCTAGCATGATCCTGTTTGAATCCTTCCTGAGCTTTTTGGGACTAGGTACGCAGGAACCGTTAAGTAGCTGGGGCGCGCTGCTCAGTGATGGTGCCAACTCTATGGAAGTCTCACCATGGCTGCTGCTGTTCCCGGCAGGTTTCCTGGTGGTCACTTTGTTCTGTTTTAACTTTATTGGCGATGGCCTGCGTGATGCCCTCGACCCGAAAGACCGTTAAGGAGTGCAGCCATGAGCGTAATTGAAACCTCAACCGCGCCGCTCGCGCAACAACAGGCTAACGCACTGCTGAACGTAAAAGATCTGCGCGTGACGTTTGCTACCCCCGACGGCGATGTAACTGCGGTCAACGATTTAAACTTTTCTCTGCGGGCCGGAGAAACGTTGGGTATTGTCGGTGAATCCGGTTCGGGTAAATCGCAAACGGCCTTTGCCCTGATGGGGCTGCTGGCGGCGAATGGTCGTATCGGGGGCTCCGCAACGTTCAACGGGCGTGAAATTCTGAATTTACCGGAACGTGAGCTGAACAAACTGCGCGCCGAGCAAATCTCGATGATTTTCCAGGACCCGATGACGTCCCTCAATCCATACATGCGGGTCGGGGAGCAGTTGATGGAAGTTCTGATGCTGCATAAAGGCATGAGCAAAGCGGAAGCTTTTGAAGAGTCGGTCAGAATGCTGGATGCGGTGAAGATGCCGGAAGCGCGTAAGCGTATGAAAATGTATCCGCATGAATTCTCCGGTGGTATGCGTCAGCGCGTAATGATCGCCATGGCGCTGCTGTGCAGGCCCAAATTACTGATTGCCGATGAACCAACCACTGCGCTCGATGTGACGGTACAGGCGCAAATTATGACGCTGCTGAATGAACTGAAAAGTGAATTCAACACCGCGATTATCATGATCACCCACGATCTGGGGGTTGTTGCCGGTATTTGCGATAAAGTCCTGGTGATGTACGCCGGACGTACTATGGAATACGGCAGTGCGCGGGATGTCTTTTATAAACCCGTTCATCCGTATTCGATTGGTTTGCTAAATGCCGTACCTCGTCTGGATGCCGAAGGGGAAGAGATGCTCACTATCCCTGGCAACCCACCGAACTTACTGCGTCTACCAAAAGGTTGTCCATTCCAGCCGCGTTGCCCTCATGCGATGGAAATCTGTAGCAGTGCTCCGCCACTGGAGGAATTTAGCCCAGGCCGTCTGCGTGCCTGCTTTAAGCCGGTGGAGGAACTGGTATGAATACGGTGACCGAACAACGTAAAGTGCTCCTTGAGATTGCCGACCTTAAAGTCCATTTCGATATTAAAGATGGCAAACAGTGGTTCTGGCAACCGTCTAAAACCCTGAAGGCGGTTGATGGCGTAACCCTGCGACTGTATGAGGGCGAAACCCTGGGCGTGGTCGGTGAATCAGGCTGCGGGAAATCGACCTTTGCCCGTGCGATTATCGGCCTGGTGAAGGCCACCGATGGAAAGGTTGCCTGGCTGGGTAAAGATTTACTGGGTATGAAACCCGATGAGTGGCGGGAAGTGCGCAGCGATATCCAGATGATTTTCCAGGATCCGCTGGCATCGTTAAACCCGCGCATGACCATTGGTGAAATCATTGCCGAACCGCTGCGAACTTATCATCCGAATCTTCCGGGTCAGGAAGTCCGCGACCGTGTGAAGGCGATGATGATGAAGGTTGGACTACTACCTAACCTGATTAACCGCTACCCACATGAGTTTTCCGGTGGCCAGTGTCAGCGTATTGGTATTGCCCGCGCGCTGATCCTCGAACCGAAGTTGATTATCTGCGATGAACCGGTTTCAGCGCTGGATGTATCAATCCAGGCCCAGGTGGTTAACCTGCTGCAACAGCTTCAGCGCGAAATGGGATTATCGTTAATCTTCATTGCCCACGACCTCGCGGTGGTTAAACACATCTCCGACCGTGTGCTGGTTATGTATCTCGGACATGCGGTGGAATTAGGGACTTATGACGAGGTGTACCATAACCCGCTGCATCCTTATACCAAAGCGCTGATGTCTGCGGTGCCAATCCCCGATCCGGATCAGGAAAGGAATAAGGTTATTCAGTTGCTGGAAGGCGAGTTACCGTCCCCGATTAATCCTCCTTCCGGTTGCGTGTTCCGTACGCGCTGTCCGATTGCTGGACCGGAATGCGCAAAAACGCGCCCGGTTCTGGAAGGAAGTTTCCGACATGCAGTTTCCTGCCTGAAAGTAGACCCGCTATAATCCTGAGGGCTGACAAAGGTCAGCCCTTTTTTTGGTGAGGTATCTGTGCCAGGTTTAGTCTCTTCTGTCCGCCGTGCGCTCTATCGCAAATTATTTGATTTAAATACCCGTTCAGGGCGTCGCTTTGAAGGTATGTGCGCGCTATTTGCCTTGCTCAGCGTTATCGTTATCTTCATTGAGTCCGGAGTAGGGACGCAATACCATTTAACCTTTGAGGAATGGCGCGTTTTTGTCTGGCTGGAGATCTTCATTACTCTGGTCTTCACCCTCGAATATCTTCTGCGCTTATGTTGCTGGGCTAACCCCGCTAAATATGTGTTCAGCTTCTGGGGGATAATTGACCTTGCCACCATTCTGCCGCTGTATGTGATGTGGCTATGGCCGGAAATCAGTCTGAGCTATGTTTTCGCCTGGCGAGCGATGCGTGTCCTGCGCGTCCTGCGTATTCTCAAGCTGCTGCGCTTTATGCCTTCTCTGCGGGTGTTCTGGAATGCGTTAAAAAGCGCCCGACATCAGCTGATGCTGTTCTATTCCTTTATTGCCATCCTGATGGTGGTTTTTGGCGCGATGATGTATCTGATTGAAGGGCCAAAATATGGGTTTACTACGCTGAATGCGTCGGTGTATTGGGCGATTGTTACTGTAACCACCGTCGGCTATGGCGATATCACGCCGCACACCCCGTTGGGGCGCATGGTGGCGTCCGTGCTTATCCTGATTGGTTACTCGGTGATTGCGATACCGACGGGATTGATTACCACGCACATGAGCAGTGCGTTCCAGCAGCGCGGGCACCAACGAAAATGTCCGCAGTGCCAGCAGACGCAGCACGAACATAGTGCGCAATTTTGTAACCGCTGTGGAAGTAAACTGCCGGGTTAAAAATGAAAAAAGCTGCGAGAGCAGCTTTTTTGTTTGATTATTCGCGCCAGAGAATATGGCAGAGCTTATGATCTTTTTCGCGACATAATAAAACGCGCGCGAAAATATCGTTAATCTCGCCGTCTTCTGTATCTGCCAGACCAATCACGACCTCGGCAAAGAAGTCAGGGTTCAGGTCAAAATCAACATGCTCCTGCCAGTCTTCTGCCGGATCGAACAACTCGGCACCGCCACGCTCTTCAAACTGCAAATTGAACAGAATGATGTCGGCTGGATCCAGATTGTCCGCAGCCAGTTCGAGAAAAATGTCGTAAGCCTGCTCAAGCGTTTCGTCTTCGGTCAGGCGATTGTTCAAATCCATATCCATAATGACTACCTGTTTACTGTCTGATGGGCACGTTTTACAGCAACGGACTAAAGAAGTAAAACAGTCGCTCTGCTATCCGCTGCCAGAGTGGTCGTTTTACCCACAAACGGGCATCAAGCAGGCGGGAACGCGAAATATAATCATCCTGCACTGCCGCGAGATCGCCACCGAATCCGGCATCATCAATGACCAGCGTGATTTCAAAATTGAGCCACAGACTGCGCATATCCAGGTTAACCGTACCGACCAGGCTCAGCTCGCCATCGACCAGTACGCTCTTGGTGTGCAGCAAGCCACCTTCGAACTGATAAATTTTAACGCCAGCCGCCAGCAGCTCGGTGAAAAAGGCCCGGCTTGCCCAGCCAACCAGCAGGGAGTCATTTTTACGTGGAAGAATGATACTGACGTCAACCCCACGCTGCGCCGCCGTGCAAATCGCGTGCAACAGGTCGTCGCTGGGGACGAAGTAGGGGGTGGTCATAATTAAATATTCACGCGCTGAATAAGCAGCGGTTAGCAGCGCCTGATGAATCAAATCTTCAGGGAAACCAGGACCCGAGGCGATAGTGTGAATGGTGTGGCCGCTGGCCTGCTCAAACGGCATGATATTGACGTCCGGTGGCGGAGGCAAAATGCGCTTTCCGGTCTCAATTTCCCAGTCGCAGGAATAGACAATGCCCATAGCAGTGGCGACAGGACCTTCCATTCTCGCCATTAAATCAACCCATTGCCCGACGCCCGCATCTTGTTTGAAGAAACGCGGGTCGACCATGTTCATGCTGCCGGTATAAGCAATGTAGTTATCGATCATGATCATTTTGCGGTGCTGACGCAGGTCCATACGGCGTAAAAATACACGCATCAGGTTCACCTTCAGCGCTTCTACAACCTCAATACCTGCGTTACGCATCATCGCCGCCCAAGGGCTGCGGAAGAACGCCACGCTGCCGGCGGAGTCCAACATCAGGCGACAGTGAATGCCACGCCTCGCGGCAGCCATTAACGACTCGGCTACCTGATCGGCCATACCGCCTGGCTGCCATATGTAGAACACCATTTCGATGTTGTGGCGCGCCAGTTGAATATCACGGATCAGCGCCTGCATCACGTCATCTGAACTGGTGAGCAACTGCAGCTGGTTTCCCTTTACGCCGGCTATTCCCTGACGACGCTCGCACAGTTTAAACAACGAAGAGGCGACGCTGCTGTTTTCCTGGGCAAAAATATGCTTGCAGGCCTTGAGGTCGTTCAGCCATTTGGCTGTTGAAGGCCACATCGCCCGGGCGCGTTCGGCACGTCGCTTACCCAGGTGAAGTTCACCAAAAGACAGATAAGCAATAATTCCTACCAATGGCAGAATGTAGATGATCAACAGCCAGGCCATTGCGGAGGGCACTGCGCGTCGCTTCATCAGAATGCGTAACGTTACGCCAGCAATGAGTACCCAGTAACCCAGAATGACCAGCCAACTCACCACGGTGTAGAAGGTTGTCATAAATTTAAAAATCCTTTTGAAAGCGTATTGTTAAGAGTTTACGCATCAGGATTAATCTGGCAAATAAAAACACGGGAAAACCACTGGTCTGCATTCGGTCTGGCGTTATAATGGCCGCTCAGTGACTGGAAGAGTAGTTAACATGAAGCGTAGTAGAACGGAAGTGGGACGCTGGCGGATGCTGCGTCAGGCTAGCCGCCGTAAAGCACGTTGGCTTGAAGGACAATCGCGTCGTAATATGCGTATCCATACCATCAGGAAGTGCGTTCTCAACCACCAGCGTAACTCGTTGTTGTTTGCGATCCACAGCATCTGATCCCAAAAGGGCACCGCTGGCGGTGCCCAATGTCTGTTTTCCCGTATTGATTCTTAAATACTTTCCTGGCTGCCATTATTGTTTTGGTCCAGGTAAGAGATAGCCATTTCATTATTTATATTATTGTCATCTTTCAGGTGCCGTATCTACTCGAAAAAAAGAATGCTGGTGACAAGAAAATATGTTTTTATTTCAGTGAGAACTGATACATTTTAACGATTAAACAACGAGACAGTATGATGGCATTCGACAAAATTAAAGCCGATACCCACCGTGAATTTGGTTATTTCTCATGGAGTAAACTAATAATTGGTACAGTAATTAGCAGAACATTCCGTATCATTGTGATGATGCGTTTATGCCAATACTGTGCGGTTTCGCGCACACCGCTGCGTATCATGCTCTATCCATTTAAGATCTTGCATCGGTGTGCTGCTCACATGGGCTCGATGGATTTTCCATCGAGCACGCAGGTTGGTGCCGGGTTGGCTATCACTCATGGCTGGGGGATAGTGATATCGCCGAGTGCAAGAATTGGAAAGAACGTTACCTTATTTCATGGTGTAACCATCGGTCAGCGAGATACTATTCGGGGAGCAGGAACCCGCATCACGGGTTACCCCATTATTGAGGATGAAGTTTGGATTGGTCCAAATGCTGTCATCGTCGGCGGGGTCATCATTGGGCAGGGGAGTAAAATTGCTGCCGGGGCGTTTGTGACCGAAAGTATCCCGCCTTTTTCTGTCGTTGTTGGTAATCCTGGCGTGATTGTTAAAACCGGGTGCATCCCAGACGTAATGAATAAAGCACCGTTGTTTCAAGAAAGAACTGTTGAAAAAACGGCAGCGTAAATTTCTCGCTGATTATACTTTTATTTTTATTATCAATACGATGATTCTACATTCTGGGGCTAGTGGTTCATAATAGTGTGGTCAGGTATTACCCGTTATCCGATTCTGTTAGTTTATTGTCTTTTGAGGGAAGTCATTATGTGTACAAATCTTTTTGACAACGCTCGTCGCTACACTGACGAGAAAAAGTAACAACCAAAGCCGCTATCTGCGGCTTTTTTACTTGAGTGAATATTAGTATCCGAATGGATATGATTCCCATAGTTCTGGTCAAGCGTCAAAGTTGCAGGGCGTTAGTTGCCTCGGTATGTTCTGCTTGTTTAAATGCGCGTTGAAACATGGGGAGTAAAAGCCTACTGCCAAATGCACTTAGGTGGTTACTGTCTGAGTAAAGTGGACGTCCACCAGCATCTCCCCAACACCGCCCATCCTTGCAAAGATAGGGTAACGGATTGAGAATATTGACGCCGCAGCGCAGGGCCGCCTCATCTTGTGCTGCCCAAATGGCTGTTTGTCGCTGGTAATATTTATCGAGAGAAATAGATACTGTACTGTCTGACTTACCAAACATCAGTGCCCTGGCCATTGTATTAGGCACATCGACTGCCATTTCAGGAATAGGGCGGACCAGAAATACCCTCTGACTATTCTCTATGGAACACAGAGTTTTTACGAGTTGCTGGCTAAACTGCTGTGTTAAATTCTGATTGGGGTGTTCATTCGGCGTATCAAAAAATCCCATAGGAATATTAAAAAAATCGTCCTTTTCATTTTGTCCCAGGATAGCGAGGCTGCTTCTGTTGGCGATAAAGACGAGTTTATTTTTATATTCATTATTTAGTAAATTAATAGCTCGATCATTAAATAGTTTACAGTCATCATTAATATCCTCTCTTCGTTTCATGCCTAACACTGTCGGACAGCTCGCATAGGTCATCTCAACAACCGCACCGGGTGCAGCCTCTGCGACAGCTGAAACCAGCATGCTTGCATGACTGTCTCCAAGGACAATGGCCGTTAACTCTCCTTTGCCATATCTGCACATAGGAGACTCGCTTCCTTTACCCGGCGCGAGCAGACATTTTTCAAATCGGACTGCGTAATCAAGTTTCGGGATCATCGCTAATTCAATTGCCGGGTTAATTCTGCCGTCGACTTGCTGATAACGAGCCCCTGCGGCCAATCCACCAGTGCTCAAAATTAACAGTAATAGTACCCAGCTCTGTTTGCGTGCAGGGGTTAGCGCAAGCTGTTTGCGTGTCGGAATCTCTACGAGCAATAAAGAGGTCTTTCCCAATAGCAAACTCATTACGATGCCAGTAGCAATCCACCAGGGATTGTGCTGTTTGTCGGCATAACTGAGCAGCACCGCCAGCGGCCAGTGCCACAGATAAATTGAATAAGAACTGGCACCTATCTGGCGAAAAATTGCCGTAGAAGTAAAAAATGATCGCTGGCGATTAGCCGCAAGAACCAGCACGGTCCCCAACACAGGAACCACGGCATAACTTCCCGGCCATGGTCGTGTCGCATCCAGGAGTGTGACTGACAGGGCAATTAAAATAAAACCCACCAACTCTAGTGTCCGGGCTGGGCGTTGCGACATAGAATGCCGACGAGTTAGCAACCATACAGCTCCTCCAGCTAATAATTCCCAAATGCGGGTGGGGAGTAGGTAAAACGCACTACCTGGGAGTCGAGGGCTCACGTAAATTGATAGAGCTAATGACAGTACGCCTGCGGCGATAAGTGCAAACTTAACACCCTGCAGGCCAAACCAGCGCCAGAGTAAAATGCAGCCAACAGGCAACAAAATGTAAAATTGCCACTCCACCGAAAGAGACCATGTGTGCAGCAACCAGTTTTCTCTGGAAGTGATATCGAAATAACCCGCTTCACGCCAAAACTTGAGATTGGAAACAAAAGTAAGCGCTGTGATCGCATTGAGTGCCAGCACATGATAATCAGCGGTGGGCAACCAAAACCAACCCAAGAAAAGTAATGTGCTACATAATACAATTAAGGCAGGAATAATTCGTCTGGCACGTGCCAGATAGAAACTCCATAATGAAAAATTGCCACGTTCAAGGCCGTTCACGATGATGGCGGTCATCAGGAAACCTGATATAACAAAAAAAACATCAACGCCGATAAAGCCACCGCTAAATCCGGGTACGCCAAAGTGATAAAATACGACCGCTAATACAGCCCATGCTCGCAGGCCATTGATATCATGGCGGAATGCTTTAGGAGAGGGAGAGGCGGGACGGAACGAATCAAAAGCCATAATTGACTAAAATCCCGTATAGCGTAACAACGCAGCCTGTCTGCATTGTGACAAATTAATCTCGACAGATAATAAAATACACTGAGGTTGAGTAAGAAACAATCAATGACACGCTAATAAACGGTCGTTGCTACCTTTTATAAGGGTACTTATCATTGCTTTGATATGCTGAATTAATGCATAGAGACGAGAAGTGAGGGCGTTTAGACTAATGTGCACCTAAATGCGCCCTCAATGGCTATGTATTTTGCTTACAGTTCAGTATTTTTATAAATGAAAATGGCCTTTTGTTTTGTCAAAATACTTTCTTGTAAGGTTTTACTGAAACCTGCGCATATACGCCCGCCGCAACATACGGATCGGCTTCTGCCCAAGCCTGTGCCGCCTCCAAAGATTCAAATTCGGCAATCACCGTCGAGCCGGTAAAACCCGCCGCACCAGGATCGTTACTGTCGACCGCTGGCATAGGGCCCGCCGTGAGCAAACGACCTTCGTCATGAAGGAGTTGCAGGCGAGCCAGATGAGCAGGGCGCACGGAAAGACGTTTTTCGAGAGAGTCTGCGATATCTTGAGCGTAAATAACATACAGCACGGGTAGAGCTCCTTGAACGGTAAAAGTCGTTAATAACGTTATTGGAAAGGCCTAACAACTGCAACGGAAAGATAACTGATATGTTAAGGCCATACTCTGAAAGTGGTTTTTTATCATAAAATCGCGTTTTAAATGTCAGTTAGCACCACGGGCTTATTGAATATGATTGCTATTTGCATTTAAAATCAGGGCCTGGTTTTTTTACTGAAACGATTATGACTTCAATGACCCTTGATTTACCTCGTCGCTTTCCCTGGCCAACGTTACTGTCTGTCGGCATTCATGGTGCCGTAGTGGCTGGTTTGCTGTATACCTCGGTACATCAGGTTATTGAACTACCTGCGCCAGCGCAGCCGATCTCTGTCACGATGGTCGCGCCTGCCGATCTCGAACCGCCTCAGGCCGTTCAGCCGCCGCCGGAACCCGTTGTCGAGCCTGAACCGGAACCTGAACCGATTCCAGAGCCACCAAAAGAGGCGCCGGTGGTGATTGAAAAACCGAAGCCCAAGCCTAAACCGAAGCCAAAACCGGTGAAAAAGGTGGAAGAGCAACCGAAACGCGATGTTAAACCAGCAGAACCGCGCCCGGCCTCCCCACTGGAAAATACGGCACCTACGCGCACAATGACCAATACCGCGCCGGCAACTACCAGCAAACCGGTGGTCAGTGCGCCATCGGGTCCACGTGCTTTAAGCCGTAATCAGCCTCAGTATCCGGCGCGAGCTCAGGCGTTGCGCATTGAAGGCCGGGTAAAGGTCAAATTTAACGTAACGCCGGATGGCCGGGTTGAAAATGTGGAAATCCTGTCTGCACAGCCTGCCAATATGTTTGAACGTGAAGTGAAAAACGCGATGCGTAGATGGCGTTATGAAGCTGGTAAACCCGGTTCCGGACTTGTGGTGAATATTGTTTTCAAATTAAACGGCACAACGCAGATCGAGTAAGCATCAGGCCGTCCGGCAATGATCAAGAGTGATGATTGCCGGATAGCAGTACTGACGTGTGCTATCAGACCAACGTGGGAATTGGACGCGGTTTCCCGTCTTTATCAACGGCAACGTAGATAAACAGAGCTTCGGTGGCCTTATAGCGCTGCCCAATAGGTTCAGAAGCGACCTTCTTCACCCAAACTTCAATATTGATGCTGATCGAGGTTGTCCCGCGTTTCACACAGCGCGCATAGCAACACACCACATCACCTACGGCGACCGGGCGCAAAAAGCTCATCCCTTCCACTCGCACCGTTACCACACGACCATGTGCGATCTCTTTGGCCTGAATCGCGCCACCTATATCCATTTGTGACATCAGCCAGCCGCCAAAAATATCACCGTTCGCGTTGGTATCGGCAGGCATGGCCAGAGTGCGTAAAACCAGTTCACCCTGGGGAGTGTTATTCGTTGTTGTCATTGTAGAACCGACTATAGAGAAAGATTACAGGCGCGATGCTACTAGAATTTGTGCGTTGAGAACAGAGGTGATGCGGCGTGCAGAGCAGATGTAAGTCAGGTTGTCAGCTCTATGGAACGCGAAGGGATAAAAATTCGCCAGATCCGCAGATCTGGCGAGCATGTATTACGATTTATCTTCATGCGGCAGATGACGGTAAATATAGACCCCACTCAGCAGCGTAAAGAATAAAGTCAGGGCGGTCAGACCGAACACTTTGAAGTTGACCCAAATGTTCTGCGGTAGCCAAAATGCAATATAGATATTCGCCAGGCCACACAGGATGAAAAAGACGGCCCAGGCTAGATTAAGTTTCGACCACACCGGCTGCGGCAGGGTCAGCTCTTTACCTAACATGCGTTGAATCAGCGGCTTTTTCATCACCCACTGGCTAACCAGCAGAGCACCAGCAAACAGCCCATAAATCACCGTTACTTTCCACTTAATGAATTCATCGTTGTGGAAAAAAATAGTCAAACCACCAAATACGGCCACCAGGACAAAGGTGATTAACGCCATCTTCTCGACCTTGCGATAGCGAACCCAGCTGTAAATCAACACCACAGCCGTCGCGACAATCAGCGCCGAGGTCGCCGCATAGATGTCGTAAAGCTTATAAAAAGCAAAAAAGACAACCAGCGGTAAAAAATCAAGAAACTGCTTCATTCTTCGATTCCGTAATCAAAAGCACCGGGTACAAGCCCGGAATGCGTTCAGGGTTTATTGGCGAATCAGCATGTACAGGCGGAACAAATAGATCAGCAACACGGCGGAGATCATATTGCTCAGCGTATTCGCCAATACCGCGCCTACATTCGGCGTAAGTACTGCAAAACTTGGCGCAAAAAGCAACAGCAGCGTTTTTGCCAGCAACCAACCGATCACTGCCGGCGCAACCAGTCGCATATTCGACCACGCCAGACGCATACTGTTGCGCATCGCGGCAAAGACACCCATTTTGTCCTGTACCAACATCACCGGTGCGAGTGCCAGCAGGATCGCCAGCAGAATACCGGGAACAACAACCAGCATAATACCGATTTGCACTAGCAGAGTAGTCAAAAAAATCAGAATAAACAGCTTCGGTAACACTGGCGCACTGGCGCCGATAGCACGTAATGCGCTGACGCGATGACCTGCTGAAATCAGCTGAATCATCAGGATGACGCCCCCGGCGAGGATGGCATTACCAATCAGACCGGAAAACGTCGACGCCGCGGAAGCGCGTAGCAAAATTTGCTGTTGCTCCGGGGTCATGTTTTGCACCAGATCGAACAGCCCCACGCTGCTGGTTAACTGATCGCCTTCACTGAGTTGCGCAATTTGTGCGTCAGTGGGGGAAAAGGCATGCCCTAACACCACTGTGATAAACGCGCACAACAACGATACCAGCAAGATGGTAATGAATTGATTACGGAAAAAGTTTCCCGTGTCACGGTAAACGGATTTCGCCGTGATAGACATGCACTCTCCTTGAGTTTTGCAGGTGTTCATTTGCGGGCAATTGTACCCTGGATAACTCTACAGTGGCAGCATCGCGCGATGTATGGAAAAGCATATCTTTGTAAAGCTGCAGTAATTTTTGGCTACGACTTCAGCGTCGTGCATGAACGCTGTTTGTTATCTGCGCATCACGCGCAGATATCCATCACCCATCAGCAATGAGCTGGAGGTACTTGCACATTGAAAATATATCAAAATTGATCTGAATTAATTTAACCTGGATTTTGAATGCAAGTTCTAACTTAATCTGGATCAATAAATGTTAAATTATCAAAGTCAATGTGATCCATGTTAGATCACTTATTACTCCAATGTGGGTATATTCGTTCCGCTTTTATAACCATAACGATGGAGCGGACATGAAAAAATTAACAGTTGCAGCATTGGCTTTAACAACTCTTCTCTCTGGTAACGCATTTGCGCATGAAGCTGGAGAATTCTTTATTCGTGCAGGTTCAGCCACCGTCAGGCCGACGGAAGGTGCAGGTGGTACGCTGGGCAGCTTAGGTGGCTTTGATGTCAGCAATAACACGCAGTTAGGTCTGACATTTACCTACATGGCAACCGACAATATCGGTGTTGAATTACTGGCAGCTACGCCGTTCCGCCATAAAATCGGCACTGCTGCAACGGGTGATATTGCCACCGTACATCATCTACCGCCGACGTTAATGGCGCAGTGGTACTTCGGTGACTCCAGCAGTAAACTGCGTCCGTACGTAGGTGTTGGGGTGAACTACACGACCTTCTTCGATGAAGGCTTTAACGATAACGGTAAAGAAACGGGGTTATCGGATCTGAGCCTGAAAGATTCCTGGGGTGCAGCAGGGCAAGTCGGTATGGACTATCTGATTAACCGCGACTGGCTGATTAACATGTCGGTCTGGTACATGGATATAGACACCACCGCAAGCTATAAAATGGGTGGCGTCCAGCAGCGAGACAGCGTACGCCTTGACCCGTGGGTGTTTATGTTCTCTGCGGGTTATCGTTTTTAAGTTCTTCTGCAAAACCCCTGCAAAACCTTTCTGCAAAACTGGTCATCAAATGACCAGTTTTTTTCATTCTTTTCCGCGCGTGTCGTTGTCTTGATCGGCCATTATTTTGCGCCTCTGGCCTGACAAAATTTGTGTGTCGATACCTCGCTATAAGCAGTGCAGCAGCAACTTTAATAGTAGAAGTGTTTGTCTGGAATATTACTTTTGTTTCTCTTCTCTTATGCATTATTGCTGCGGACCATTTATTAAGAACAAAAAAGAACCAGAGGATAATTTATCAACAATGTTAACTATTGATAAAATTAAAGTAACATATCGTAAAATTCTAATATTTTCATTTTTAATAGACGAGGATTTATACGTCATGATATAATGTAATGCTAGGTTATATACCTGTCGGCTATGTAAATGAATTTTTGAGGAGATCATTCCAGTGGGACGTAAGTGGGCAAATATTGTTGCTAAAAAAACAGCTAAAGACGGTGCAACGTCTAATGTATATGCAAAATTTGGTGTCGAAATTTATGCTGCTGCTAAACAAGGCGAACCAGACCCAGAATTAAATACATCTTTAAAATTCGTTATTGAACGTGCTAAACAAGCGCAGGTTCCAAAACACGTTATTGATAAAGCCATTGATAAAGCCAAAGGCGGCAGCGATGAAACGTTCGTGCAAGGGCGTTATGAAGGTTTTGGTCCCAGTGGCTCACTGATTATCGCTGAAACATTGACTTCAAATGTTAACCGTACGATTGCTAATGTCCGCTCAATTTTTAATAAAAAAGGCGGGAATATCGGAGCGGCTGGTTCTGTCAGCTATATGTTTGATAATACCGGAGTGATTGTATTTGAAGGGACAGATCCTGACCACATTTTTGAAATTTTGCTTAATGCTGAAGTAGATGTTCGTGATGTAACCGAAGAAGAAGGAAACATCGTTATTTATACAGAATCTACAGATCTTCACAAAGGCATTGCAGCTTTAAAAGCCGCAGGGATTACTGAATTCTCTACCACAGAATTAGAGATGATTGCTCAATCAGAAATTGAACTTTCACCAGAAGATTTAGAAGTCTTTGCAGGGCTTGTTGATGCCCTTGAAGATGACGATGATGTTCAAAAAGTATATCATAACGTTGCTAATCTCTAATGATAGATTAAAAGAATCTGTCATTATGGCAGATTTTTTTAACTCATAAAGTTGTTATGAATAAGAATGTCTAGCCAGGCATGGCAATTCTAAAAAACAGATAAAAACCACTATCTTAAAAAATGTAATAATTAAAACCTATGGTCTTAACTTATTAGGTACGCGATAAACGTTATACGTCCAATATGCCCCGCGATATCCTGCATCTACTCAGCGCCGCTATGAACAATTGAGATGTTAACTCCATCATTCCAGATAATCCTGGTGTAAGCACAACGTGAGTTTCTCACTCATCACTGTCCCGACATTATCAGTGAAGCTTTTCATTAGATAATGTGGTCCGCTTCTTGCTCAGAATAGTCCAATGATTGACAGGCTCAGGCAGTATGGAAACAATGAGTGTACTAGTATTACAAACTCGGATATTTTCCATCGTCATCAACTAAATTATCTGATCTTCGCCAGAGATTAGCACGGAGCTGTCTGTTACCGTTTTCAGACAATATCCTTACCTCGACCCATCGTTTAAACAATCCCATCCTACCTTTCTCCCTTTGATGTAGTGCTACTCTTTAAGCAAAACAACATTGAGGGTATTGCTGATGATGTTGACCCGCCATCTGCTACAGCAAAAAATCACACTTCTGGAACCGTTCTCCGAAGATCAAACGGCAGCGTTTGCCGTGAGTGCTGCACGTGAGTTATTGCTTTACATGGATAAAATTGAGGCGCTGGAGAAACTTATTGCGACTCCGGTTACACTACCTTATTGCAGCGCCAGTCCGGTTTGTGAGATTGAGGCGGGCTATGCCGCAGGCGTAAACGACTGCCGCGAGGCCATTCGACGGGCAGGGTATCCTATTGTAGGTGATGATTAGTTTGCGATTATGTTAACAAATATGTGCTTTTATTGTATAAAACTGTAACCTAAGCGCGCGGCTGTGGGCTACATCAACTTACCTGCTTCGGGGTGGCGAACATTCTCTATCAACGTACAACGCTGTTATGCAACAACATAAACGGGTAACCGATTTGGCAATACTGTTAACTATCAGGGTGGACTCGTGAAGATTGTGCAGGATAAGCTCAGAAACAGGCAGGCACTGCTGGTATCAGGGCTCATTACGTTGGTATTTACGTCGTTGTTTCTGTTTATTATTTATGAACAGCGAATGGCCGCTGCCAGCGAAGGTGTCAACCGCCTGCAAGCGCGCATGATGGACATTTTTAACGATAACGAGCTGATCGCCGATGCGATTGGCGAGCGCTATCACCATATCAAAACGGGGGAACAATGCGGCGATATTTCAAAATTTGTTCTCCGGGATGAGGATGAATGGGGAATTAACGCCGACCCAAAGCGGCTGCATTCGGCGACCGGGACAATGGTTGCCCAGCAAACCAGCCACGAAGCGCTGTGTATGTATACAGCGGCTGAATTTATTCGTGGTATGGTCAATGAGCTAAACCCCGGCAGCTTCGATGCACATCGTTATATCATCGCCAAAAATTCAGATTATTTTTACTGGTTTATGGCTTCCGATTCGCGCAATTTCAGTTTCTCTAATTCTGAAATGGCACGGGATATCACTCAATTTTTCTACCCGCCCGTCGATTTCTATACCCGATTACTGCAAAAAAACGTCAAAAACAAAGCCCTTAGTTCGACGAATTTTTATACCGATAAAATTACCGGTGAAAAAGCTTACAGCGTGGTGAGTTATATCTACGATCTGTCTGGCAAAGAGATATCAGACCAAATCGTAGCCTATCTGGTCTATGACCATTCAAAGCCCGAATTGCAAGAGGCGTTAGCCCAGGCATTTGACAACCAAATTCCACCGGAGCTGAATGTGGAGTTGGTGAATTTAACAAACCATGAGAGTCTGTGTTTATCCGGCAAATGTACAAGTCAATCCCGCTTTATCGTGCGCAATTTTTCGGAGAAATATGCGCTGCACTATTCGCTATCATTAGGTCGTTTTATGGTACGCGATACTCATGCTGGGATCGTGATTCTGCTGGCGCCGTTCTTTTTCATCATGATCAGTTTCTCACTCAAATCATGGCTGAATGAAAGCGACCTCAAGGTTTATATCGATACTCTGACCGGCTGTTTTAACCGCCGAATACTCGACATTATCAAGCGTCGGGATTTATCACACTGTTCGGTGGTGCTACTGGATTGCAATAAATTCAAGGCCGTCAATGATACCTGGGGCCACGCGGCAGGAGATCGCGCGCTGCAAATTATCGCCAACAGGATGCTGTCAAACACCCGTACCAGCCACGATATTGTGATTCGTACCGGCGGGGATGAATTTATGATCCTGCTGTTTCGATCGCAGGCAACTGACGCCATAGCAATTGCGCAACGTATTAGCGGGCAGGTGACCAGTCATGTGTTTGTGGTGGACGGCCATACCGTGCCATTGTCAGTATCGTGGGGAATTGCAGAGGTGAACGATGAACTGGATGTGGCCATTCAGAATGCGGATAGCGCTATGTATAGAATGAAGCACACGAAAGAAGGGTGAAACCGCCAGCTGTCTCTGGCGGTTGATTTAACTTACTGGTGGGTGGCGGCTTTCATCGCGCTGACAAACGCTTTCAGCTCAGCCAGCATCTGTTCCGGTGCCGCAACATTTTTCTCAATGATTTTCACAATTGCCGAGCCGGAAATTGCACCGGCGGCACCGGCTTCAATAGCACCAGCGACCTGTTCAGGCGCAGAAATACCAAAGCCCTGTAAAGAAGGTGGCGCACCATATTCTTTCAGCTTTTCGACCAGATGATGCAGCGGTAATGCCGCACGATTTTCGGCACCGGTCACACCTGCACGTGAAAGCAGATAAGTGTAGCCACGACCATAAGAGGCAATCTGGCGTAGCAGTTCTTCATCAGCGTTCGGCGGGCAGATGAAAATCGGCGCGATGTTGTGGCGCAGCGCTGCAGTTCTGAACGGAGCTGACTCCTCAACCGGCACATCGGCTACCAACACAGAATCCACACCGACTTTCTCACAATGGGCGTAAAATTCATCAATGCCCTTACTAAAGACCAGGTTGGCATACATCAGCAACCCAATGGGAATCGTCGGATGCTTCTGGCGAATCAGCGCCAGCATTTCAAAGCATTGCGACGGTGTAACGCCGGCGGCAAACGCTCGCAGGGTGGCTTCCTGTATGGTCGGACCGTCTGCCAGCGGATCGGAGAACGGAATGCCGAGCTCAAGCGCGTCGGCACCGGCTTCAATCAGCGTATCAATGATTTTCAGTGACTGCTCAACAGACGGATCGCCCAGGGTTACGAAGGGGACAAAAGCGCCTTCTTTGCGGTCCTTCAGCTGTGCAAACAGGTTTTCGTAACGTTCCATCAGATTTCCCCTCGCGCTTTCAGAATATCGTGTACGGTGAAAATGTCTTTGTCTCCGCGACCGGAGAGATTAACCACCAGTAACTGCTCTTTTTCCGGATTCTCACGCATCATTTTCAACGCGTGCGCCAGGGCATGGGAGGACTCCAGTGCCGGAATAATTCCCTCGTGCAGACACAGCGTTTTGAAGGCTTCCAGTGCTTCATCATCGGTGATTGAAACATAATCAGCGCGACCAATGCTGTTCAGGTACGCATGCTGTGGCCCAACTGACGGGAAGTCCAGTCCTGCAGAAATAGAGTAAGACTCTTCAATCTGTCCTTCTTCGGTCTGCATCATCGGGGACTTCATGCCGAAGTAAATCCCGACACGACCATGCTTCAACGGCGCGCCGTGTTCTCCAGACTCAATCCCATGACCGCCTGGCTCTACGCCAATCAGACCGACGCTGGTTTCATTAATAAAGTCGGCGAACATACCGATGGCGTTAGAACCGCCACCCACGCAGGCGATAACGGCGTCCGGCAGACGACCTTCTTTTTCCAGAATCTGCGCCTTGGTTTCTTCACCGATCATGCGCTGGAACTCACGCACAATGGTCGGGAAGGGGTGCGGACCAGCCGCCGTACCGAGCATGTAGTGCGCGGTATCGTAGCTGCCAGACCAGTCGCGAAGCGCTTCGTTACAGGCATCTTTCAGCGTTGCGGAACCGCTGTGAACGGGGATAACTTCAGCGCCCATCAAACGCATACGGAAAACGTTAGGCGACTGACGTTCAACATCTTTTGCGCCCATATAAATACGGCATTTCAACCCCAGCAGTGCGCTGGCGAGAGCAGATGCAACACCGTGCTGACCCGCGCCGGTTTCGGCGATGATTTCCGTTTTACCCATGCGCTTCGCCAGCAACGCCTGACCCAGCACCTGGTTGGTTTTGTGCGCGCCGCCGTGCAGTAAGTCTTCACGCTTGAGATACAGCGTTGTGTTGGTGCCTTGAGTAATGTTCTGGCACTTGGTCAGTGCGGTTGGGCGACCCGCATAGTTTTTCAGCAGATCTGTAAACTGCGCCTGAAATTCAGGATCCTTTTGTGCGCTGACAAAAGCTTCTTCCAGCTGGCGCAGGGCAGGCATCAGAATCTGTGGCACATACATACCGCCAAATTCACCAAAGTACGGATTGAGTAATGTTGTCATGTCCTTTTCCTTAATATGCGCGCAGCGTCTGAAAGACCGAAGCCAGAAGACGTGCATCTTTGATGCCCGGCTGTGACTCTACGCCAGAATTGAAATCGAGACCGGCACAGCCGGTTTTTGCCGCGTCAACGCAGTTATCTGCGCCGAGTCCGCCAGCCAGTAAAACGTTATCCAGCGATTGTCCGCCTAAAAGTGACCAGTCGAAGCGTTGACCGCTGCCGCCCTGGCCGTTGTCGAAGACGTATTTATCGACATGCTGATAATCACGGGCTGGCAACGTCTCGCTGACGCTGAGTGCCTTCCAGATTTGCACCTGTGCGGGCAGTAAGTCGCGCAGGGCGTCAACATAGGACTGGTCTTCGTTACCGTGCAGTTGCACGGCAGTTAGTCCCAGCTCCGCCGCTGTTGCGCTCACGTCGGCAATATCTGAGTTGCGAAACACCCCGACGTATTGCAGCGGCGCGCCGGTCATGGCCTCTCGCGCCTGTGCAACGTTGACCGCGCGCGGTGATGTGGGGACAAAAATCAAGCCGCCGTAAATGGCGCCCGCTTCGTATGCCGCATTTGCATCCTGAGCCCGGGTTAAACCGCAAACTTTATTCTCACCGAGCAGTACGCGACGCACGGCGGCGTGCAGATCGTCATGCGACATCAGCGCAGAGCCAATCAGAAAACCGTTGGCGAAGTGGCTGAGCTCGCGCACCTGACCGTAAGTATTGATGCCGGACTCGCTGATGACGGTCACACCGTGACCCAGTCGCGGTGCCAGTTGACGAGTGCGATTCAGATCAATCGACAGGTCGCGTAAATCACGGTTGTTGATACCAACGACTTTGGCGCCCAGTGCGATAGCACGCTCCAGCTCTTCTTCGTTACTGACTTCGGTCAGTACGCCCATTTTCAGGCTGTGGGCGACGGCGGCGAGTTGACGATATTGCTCATCATCGAGCACCGACAGCATCAGCAAACAGGCGTCCGCCTGGTAGAAACGCGCCAGGTAAATCTGGTAAGGATCGATAATAAAGTCCTTGCACAGAATCGGCTGCGGTGCGATGCGGCTGACGATAGGCAGGAAATCAAAGCTCCCCTGGAAATACTTCTCATCGGTCAGTACGGAGATCGCGGAAGCATAATGTTTATAGATGCTCGCAATCTGTGCCGGATCGAAGTCATCACGGATCACGCCTTTTGATGGAGATGCTTTTTTGCATTCCAGAATAAAGGCGGTGCGTGCACCTTGCAGCGCATCGTAGAAATCACGTGAGCCAGGCTGAACATCATTTTGAAAGCTGGCCAGCGGTTGTTGCTGTTTGCGGGCTTCTACCCAAATCGCCTTGTCTGCGACAATTTTCGCTAAAACGGTTTGCATCATTTACCCTCTTGCTGCCAGTGCAGTGACGCGGTCATAGGCCGCACCGCTACGCAGTACATTAATCACGGTTTGCGCATTGGCTTTTAAATCTTCTTCACCGTGCAGGCGCATTAACATGGCGACATTCGCGGCAACAGCAGCTTCATGAGCGGCTTCACCTTTACCTTGTAACAAGCGACTAAGAATGTCACGGTTTTCTTCCGGCGTGCCGCCAGCCAGCTGTTCCTGGTGGTAAGGCGTCAAACCAAAGTCTTCTGCCGTCAGTTGATAACTCTTGATTTCCCCATCGTGCAGCTCTGCCACAATGGTCGGCGCATGCAGCGAAACTTCGTCCATGCCACCACTGTGCACCACGGCTGCTCGTTGATATCCCAGCACACGCAGCGTTTCAGCAATCGGTAGCACCAGTTCCGGGCTGTAAACGCCGATCAGCGCCAGCGGCGGATGTGCCGGGTTAATCAACGGGCCGAGCACGTTAAACAGCGTGCGGGTTTTCAACTGCTGGCGTACCGGCATGGCATGGCGAAAACCGGTGTGATATTTCGGCGCAAACAGGAAGCACACCCCGAGGTCATCTAGAGCCTGACGGGATTTATCAGCGTTCATATCCAGATTGATGCCAAATGCCGCTAACAGATCCGAAGAGCCAGACTTGCTGGAGACGCTGCGGTTGCCGTGTTTGGCAACTTTCAGTCCGCAAGCCGCTGCAACAAAGGCGCTGGCGGTAGAAATATTGATGCTGTTGCTGCCGTCGCCGCCGGTACCGACAATATCGGCAAACAGATAATCAGGGCGCGGGAACGGGGCGGCGTTTTCCAGCAGCGCGGTTGCCGCACCGGCAATTTCATTCGGGTGTTCGCCACGAATTTTCATGCTCACCAGCGCCGCAGCCAGTTGTTCCGGCTTCAGTTCACCGCGAACGACTGCGGAAAACAGCTGGTGGCTTTCCTGCTGGGACAGCGTCTGGGCCTGATACAGTTTCTCCAGAATGGGTTGCAGCGTATTAGTTTGTTCAAGCTTCTGTTGCGCCCAGGCCAGCGTTTGTTCCAGCAAACGCGCGCCTTGGGTGGTCAGAATTGATTCCGGATGGAACTGGAAGCCGCAGACACGATCGGTATCGTGACGCACCGCCATCACCATGCCGTTAAAGTGGGCGTTAATGGTCAATCCAGCAGGTACGTTGCTGCCAACCAGCGAATGATAGCGTGCCACCGGCAGCGGATTCGCCAGACCAGCAAACATCGCCTGACCGTCGTGTTCAATGCTGGACGCTTTGCCGTGCAGGATCTCTCCTGCCTGGCCCACATATCCACCATAGGCTTCAACAATGGCCTGGTGTCCCAGACAAATACCGATGATTGGCAGCTTGCCGCGCAAACGGGTTAACAGCTCCGGCATGCAACCTGCCTCGCTTGGCGCACCTGGTCCTGGAGAAAGCATCAGCACCGGATTTTTCATGGTTGCTAAGCGATCAATCAACGTCTGGGCCGGAATATGGTTGCGGTAAATCACCACGTTGTGACCATTAGTACGCAGCTGATCCGCCAGGTTGTAGGTAAAAGAATCGATGTTATCAAGCAGCAGAATGTCAGCCATTAGAAGGTCTCCTGTGCGTGGTGCGCGGTAGCGATAGCACGCAGAACCGCGCGCGCTTTATTACGGGTTTCATCGGCTTCAGACTGCGGTACCGAATCCAGAACAATCCCGGCACCGGCTTGTACGGTGGCAATACCGTCTTCCACGAGGGCGGAGCGAATGACAATACAGGTATCCAGATCGCCATGCGCCGTGAAGTAACCTACCGCACCGCCGTAGCTGCCACGGCGACGACCCTCTGCCTCGGCGATAAGCTGCATGGCGCGAACTTTTGGCGCTCCGCTTAACGTGCCCATATTCATACAGGCGCGGTAAGCATGCAGAACATCCAGATCGCTACGCAATTCGCCGACCACGCGCGAAACCAGGTGCATAACGAAGGAGTAACGATCGACTTTTGTGAGGTCAGCAACATAGCGGCTGCCAGGCGTACAGATGCGCGCCAGGTCGTTACGCGCAAGGTCAACCAGCATCAGGTGCTCAGAAAGCTCTTTATGGTCGGTACGCATCTCCAGCTCGATACGGCTGTCGAGATCGCGATCAAGCGAACCGTCCGCACGACGACCGCGCGGGCGAGTACCAGCAATCGGGTAGATCTCTATCTGGCGGCTGGTGGCATCATATTTCAGCGAGCTTTCCGGGGAGGCGCCAAACAGCGTGAAATCGTTGTCCTGCATGAAAAACATGTATGGGCTGGGGTTACTTTTCTTCAGCACATAGTAGGCCGCCAGCGGAGATGGGCAGGGCAGCGAGAAACGGCGGGATGGCACCACCTGGAAAATTTCGCCCGCGCGAATCGCTTTTTGCATGCCACGAACTACGGCGCCAAACTCTTCATCGCTCTGATTGCACTCGCAGCGCATCTGCGGGACTTCAGTGACCGGCAACGGCGGCGCAGGCTCGGTAAGCTGCTGGCTCAACTGCGCCAGCCGAGCGTTAAGACGCTGTTTTTCCGCATCATTGGGGGTAAAAATACTGGACTGAATACGGGTGCTTTTTTTCTGGTGGTCGATAACCATCAGCGTTTCTGCCAGATAGAAGCAGTAGTCAGGACAACGGTTGCCCGCTTCAAGCTGAGGTAAATCTTCAAAACCGGCAACCAGGTCGTAGGAAAAAAGACCGCCGAAGAACATCGCTTCACGTTCTTGCACAGGAACATTCACCAGCTCCTGCAATAAACGGAATGCATCAAATACGGACAGGGAGCATAAGCGGGCGTCTTCATCGAGCAGTGGGCTGACGACAGGGAATCGCAGATGACGACCATTCGGCTGTTGTTCGTTCTCAACGCCAGCGGGCAGGGCAGCATCCAGCAGGGGCAGCAGCGATGCGCCGTTTGCGGACAAAGCCTGAATAGTGACAGTGTCACCGAGAGCGGTAATGCGTAATGCGCTGTCAACCAGCAGCAGGCTCTTCAGATCGTCTTTGCTGTCGATGTCTGCAGATTCCAGCAGCAGTGTTGCTGGACGTGCGCCACACACCTGATGAAACAACGCCGTCGGATTCTCACGGTAGGCGGCATCGCAGGCAAGCAGTTCGAGTGTCGGTTTTTGAGTTTGCATCGTTATTCTCATTAATTTTGTTCAAAAAAAAGCCCGCTCATTTGGCGGGCCGGGTATCTGGTTGCATATTGCAGACGTAAGACACTGCCCGAAATCAGGAAGTGCGCCACCAACCGTGCAGAACAAATGTTGCTTTCATCTCAGATACCTTCTTCATGTGAACTTGCGTACTAGTTAACTAGTTCGATGGAATAAAGTCAACACCTGATTTCAGTATATTTGTCGAAACCGCTATGATGGGCGTGATACGACATTTATTGAAACGGGAGCCGCCTTGAGCGACACGAATTACGCAGTGATTTATGACCTGCACAGTCATACTACAGCCTCCGATGGGCGGTTAACGCCAGAAGCCTTAGTACACCGTGCGGTAGAGATGCGAGTCGGTACACTGGCGATCACCGATCATGACACCACGGCCGGCATTGCGGCGGCAAGAGAAGAAATTTCACGTTCAGGTTTAGCCTTAAATTTGATCCCTGGCGTAGAGATATCAACGGTCTGGGAAAACCATGAGATCCATATAGTGGGTCTGAACATTGATATCGCCCATCCCATGATGTGTGAGTTTCTGGCGCAACAAACGGAACGTCGTCAGCAGCGTGCGCGCCTGATTGCCGAACGACTCGACAAAGCGCATATCCCCGGCGCGTGGGAAGGGGCGTTACGCCTGGCTGATGGCGGGGCGGTTACGCGGGGCCATTTTGCGCGTTTCCTGATGGAATGCGGAAAAGCCACAACCATGGCGGATGTCTTTAAAAAATATCTTGCCCGTGGGAAAACCGGTTACGTTCCGCCACAGTGGTGTACAATAGAACAAGCTATTGATGTCATTCATCATTCTGGCGGTAAGGCTGTTCTGGCTCATCCTGGGCGGTACGATCTTAGCGCTAAGTGGCTGAAAAGACTGGTTGCGCATTTTGCTGAACATCGCGGCGACGCGATGGAAGTAGCACAGTGCCAGCAGTCGCCCAATGAACGCACCCATCTGGCGACGCTTGCGCGTTCGCATCAACTGTGGGCATCGCAAGGGTCTGATTTTCATCTACCCTGCCCATGGATTGAGTTGGGTCGTAAACTTTGGTTGCCCGCAGGCGTAGAAGGCGTCTGGCAACTTTGGGAGCAGCCCGAGATCACAGAGAGGAAAGTATGAGTCAGTTTTTTTATATTCATCCCGAAAACCCGCAGCAGCGACTGATCAATCAGGCCGTTGAAATCGTGCGTAAAGGTGGGGTGATCGTCTATCCAACCGATTCCGGCTATGCGTTGGGCTGCAAAATTGAAGATAAAGGCGCCATGGAGCGCATTTGCCGCATCCGTCATCTGCCGGACGGGCACAACTTTACGCTGATGTGTCGTGACCTGTCCGAACTGTCGACCTATTCGTTTGTCGACAACGTGGCATTCCGTTTAATTAAAAACAACACGCCGGGTAACTACACCTTCATCCTGAAAGGGACGAAAGAAGTTCCGCGCCGTTTGTTGCAGGAAAAACGTAAGACCATCGGCCTGCGTGTGCCATCGAATCCGATTGCGCTGGCGCTGCTGGAAGCACTGGGCGAGCCGATGCTGTCTACATCGCTGATGCTGCCGGGCAGTGAATTTACTGAGTCAGACCCGGAAGAGATTAAAGATCGTCTGGAAAAACTGGTGGATTTGATTATCCACGGTGGCTATCTCGGTCAGCAGCCGACCACGGTCATCGATTTAACCGACGATTCCCCGGTGGTGTTGCGTGAAGGCGTCGGCGACGTTAAACCTTTCTTATAAGGGCGCGAACCGCTATACTACGCGGCCTTAAAATGGCGCTGACTGGCGCCGTTGATTCTCCTGTTCGACGCCTGTGAAGGCGACATCTAAAGGAAGCTCTATGAGCGAAAAGTTACAAAAAGTGCTGGCACGCGCTGGCCACGGTTCTCGCCGTGAAATCGAATCTATTATTGCCGCGGGTCGCGTGAGCGTTGATGGCAAAATTGCCACGCTCGGCGATCGCGTTGAAGTCACTCCGGGTCTGAAAATCCGTATCGACGGTCATCTGATTTCGGTTAAAGAGTCTGCAGAGCAAATCTGCCGCGTTCTGGCCTATTACAAACCAGAGGGTGAACTGTGTACCCGCAACGACCCGGAAGGTCGTCCGACCGTGTTCGATCGTTTGCCAAAACTGCGTGATGCGCGCTGGATTGCCGTAGGGCGTCTGGACGTGAATACCTGCGGTTTACTGCTGTTTACCACCGATGGTGAACTGGCTAACCGTCTGATGCACCCAAGCCGTGAAGTTGAACGTGAATATGCGGTACGTGTGTTTGGTCAGGTTGATGATGCAAAACTGCGCGATCTGAGTCGTGGTGTACAGCTGGAAGATGGTCCGGCGGCATTTAAAACGATCAAGTTCAGCGGTGGTGAAGGGATCAACCAGTGGTATAACGTCACGCTGACCGAAGGGCGTAACCGTGAAGTCCGTCGCCTGTGGGAAGCTGTAGGTGTACAGGTAAGCCGTCTTATTCGTGTTCGTTACGGTGATATCCCGCTGCCGAAAGGCCTGCCGCGTGGTGGCTGGACCGAGCTTGACCTCGCGCAGACCAACTATCTGCGTGAACTGGTGGAACTGAAGCCGGAAACGACCTCTAAAGTTGCCGTCGAGAAAGATCGTCGTCGCATGAAGGCAAATCAGATCCGTCGTGCGGTGAAGCGCCACTCACAGGTCGGTAGCAGCCGTCGTCCGGGTGGTCGTAGCAACAACGGTTAATTATGAGTAGGCCTGATAAGCAAAGCGCCATCAGGCGTTAGCGTGGAGCCGGATGCGGCGCAAGCGCCTTATCCGGCCTACTGTCAGTAATCAATCCCTATCTGGGCCTTCACGCCCGCTTCAAACGCATGCTTGACCGGGCGCAGCTCGCTGACTGTATCCGCTAACTCCAGAATATCGCGATGACATCCACGGCCGGTGATAATCACCGTTTGATGGGCAGGGCGCGCGTTTAGGGCAGTGATGACCTCTTCAAGCGGCAGATAGTCGTATGCCACCATATAGGTCAGCTCGTCCAGCACCACCATATCCAGTTCATCGTCGGCTAGCATCCGCTTGCCGTGTTCCCACACGGCCATACAGGCCGCGGTGTCGGACTCACGGTTTTGCGTTTCCCAGGTAAATCCTGTCGCCATAACCTGAAACTCTACGCCGTGGGGTTCAAGTAAGTTACGTTCTCCATTTGGCCACGTACCTTTAATAAATTGTACGACGCCGACTTTTTTACCGTGGCCCACCGCGCGCGTGGCGGTACCGAATGCGGCGGTGGTTTTACCCTTACCATTTCCGGTGAATACGATGATGATCCCGCGCTCGTCCGTAGCGGCGGCAACGCGTGCGTCAACCCGATCTTTTACGCGCTGTTGACGTTGCTGATAGCGTTCTTCACTCATTGGGCAATTCCTGGTTTACGGCCCGGCTGGGCGTCAAAAGTCATACCGGTTTTACGGCGGCTGTCATCGCCCATCAGCCACAGGTAGAGCGGCATAATATCGGCGGGAGTTTTCAATTTTTGTGGATCTTCCGTGGGGAATGCACTGGCTCGCATACCTGTTCGTGTTCCACCAGGATTGATACAGTTTACGCGCAGATGACGGTTTTGATACTCATCAGCCAGAACCTGCATCATCCCTTCGGTTGCAAATTTTGAGGTGGCATATGCACCCCAATTGGCGCGTCCCTGGCGGCCAACGCTGGAAGAGGTAAAGACCAGCGATCCGGCATCGGATTTGAGTAACAACGGCAGCAATGCCTGAGTCAGCATAAAAGTGGCATTCACATTTACCTGCATCACATCCTGCCAGACCAGCGGGTTTTGTTCACTCATTGGGCAAATATCGCCGAGTAATCCGGCGTTATGCAGTACGCCATCCAGACGCGGGAAATGTGCGGCAATGCGTTGCGCAAGCTGGTGACATTCTTCAGAGGTACAGGTCAGTAAATCCAGTGTAAACCACTGTGGTTGTGTTCCGTTTTCATCGGCGATAGTGCGGGCAACCTGACGCAGTTTTTCTTCGTTACGCCCAAGCAGGATAACGGTCGCGCCATAGCGTGCATAGGTCTGCGTGGCTTCGCGTCCGATACCATCGCTGGCACCGGTGACAAGAATAATGCGGCCCTGTAAAAGGTCTTGTTTAGGTTGGTAATGCACGGCTACTCCTCGGCGACGCCCTGGCCATCTCGTTCGCAATAACTTTTGGGCTTTATGCCTTAAACCCTGTTCTTTTTCAATCAGCCAAAGGCAATAACACCGCAAAATGAACGCTTTGTCATGCTTTTTACTGATTCAGCACTGGATGTATGAAGCAAGACGAGGTGACACACCTGTTGTACACTGAGCGGAAGTCGCGTTGTTTAACCAAGGTGGGTCTTGTGGAATTGTTGTCTGAATATGGGCTGTTTTTGGCAAAAATTGTCACTGTCGTGGTGGCTATTGCAGTGGTGGTGATGCTGATCGTAAACGCGACACAACGCAAACGTCAGCGTGGGGAATTGCGGGTTATTAACCTCAGCGATCAATATAAAGAGATGAAGGAAGATCTGTCGCTGGCCTTATTGGATGGGCATCAGCAAAAATTCTGGCATAAGGCGCAGAAAAAGAAACAGAAGCTGGAGGCGAAGGCCGCCAAGGCAAAAGCGAAACTGGGTGACAGTACGTCATCAGATAAACCTCGTGTATGGGTGCTGGATTTTAAAGGCAGTATGGATGCCCATGAGGTCAGCGCATTACGCGAAGAGGTGACGGCGGTGCTGGCGGTTGTTAAACCTCAGGATCAGGTGGTGGTTCGTCTGGAAAGCCCGGGCGGTGTGGTACATGGTTATGGCCTGGCTGCGTCCCAGTTACAACGCCTGCGCGATAAGCAGATCCCACTGACCGTCACGGTAGATAAAGTCGCTGCGAGCGGCGGATATATGATGGCCTGCGTGGCAGATAAAATTGTTTCGGCGCCGTTTGCTATCGTCGGCTCAATTGGCGTGGTGGCGCAGATCCCGAACTTTAACCGCTTCCTGAAAGGGAAAGATATTGATATCGAACTGCACACCGCCGGACAGTACAAGCGTACGCTGACGTTGCTTGGCGAGAACACGGAAGAAGGGCGGCAGAAATTCCGTGAAGATCTGAACGAAACACATCATTTGTTTAAAGATTTTGTCCATCGTATGCGCCCGACTCTGGACATTGAGCAGGTTGCCACGGGTGAACACTGGTTTGGTCAACAGGCGCTGGCAAATGGGCTGGTGGATGAGATCAATACCAGCGATGAGGTGATCCTCGGGCTGATGGAAGGTCGTGAAGTGTTGAACGTTCGCTATCTGCAGCGTAAAAAGCTGATGGATCGTTTTACCGGTAGTGCGGCGGAGAGCGCCGATCGTTTGCTGATGCGCTGGTGGCAGCGGGGACAGAAGCCACTGATGTAAAATTGTCATTGCCGGATAGCGATGCTCACATATCCTATCCGGCCTACAAATATGCATCAATGTAGGCTGGATAAGGCGTTGCCGCCATCCGGCAAATTATTCCTCGAGTTAATCGATCAAGTGATACTTTTCAGAAAGTACGTGCGCCAGGTGTTTAAACATATTAAACACAGCCGTACTTTTGGGCGTTGGTAGCCCTTGCTCGTCTAAAAAGTAATCTCCGCTGAAAACCAGCACGCCGTTTCGCTGCGTAACGCCGGTGGCGACAATCCCCGCCAGCGTGTCCTCATGCTCACGAATGATTTTGTTGGCTTCAATCAGCAGTGTTTCGCGATCGATGGGTTGAGTGTCTTTATGCATGATTTACTCCTTAAACAAGGACATTAGTCTACGCTGAGCCCGCCTTATGGGCAAATATTCCCTGACATAAATGAAGGTTTTACGACAGTGTTACAACTGGCGAGATTTGTTTTTGCATGCTAATAAAGTTGCGTAACGCATTTTATCAGGTACAGTGTGACGCTTTCGTCAATCTGGCAACAGATTTGCTTGACATTCGACCAATACTTCGTCGTGCTAGAGCGTTTGTGAGAAAAAAAGCCTGTTAACTCAGTCACATGAGAGTTACATTACAAGCGCGAAACAGTTTAAGGGGTTGATATCCGCCGACGCAGAGACCATATCGATGTCTCGTCGCCAGTGGAAGGTGAATCAACGTGCGACGCATTCTGGAAGAATCAAATTAGGTAAAGGTGAATATGGGTAAAGCTCTTGTCATCGTTGAGTCCCCGGCAAAAGCCAAAACGATCAACAAGTATCTGGGTAATGACTACGTGGTGAAATCCAGCGTCGGTCATATCCGTGATTTGCCGACCAGTGGCTCAGCAACTAAAAAGAGCGCCGACTCAACCTCCACCAAAACGGCTAAAAAGCCCAAAAAGGATGAACGTGGCGCTCTCGTCAACCGTATGGGTGTTGACCCGTGGCACAACTGGGATGCGCGCTATGAAGTGCTGCCTGGTAAAGAGAAAGTTGTTTCTGAACTGAAGCAACTGGCTGAAAAAGCCGACCACATCTATCTCGCAACCGACCTTGACCGCGAAGGGGAAGCCATTGCATGGCACCTGCGGGAAGTCATCGGTGGCGACGACACCCGCTACAGCCGCGTGGTGTTTAACGAAATTACCAAAAATGCTATTCGCCAGGCGTTTGAAAAACCGGGCGAGTTGAACATCGATCGTGTTAATGCGCAACAGGCGCGCCGCTTTATGGACCGTGTTGTGGGCTATATGGTGTCGCCACTGCTGTGGAAAAAAATTGCGCGTGGTCTGTCTGCCGGTCGCGTACAGTCTGTGGCTGTGCGTCTGGTGGTTGAGCGTGAACGCGAAATCAAAGCATTTGTTCCAGAAGAGTTCTGGGAAATTGATGCTAACACGACCACGCCGGGCGGCGACGCGTTGCCGCTTGAGGTGACGCATCAAAATGACAAACCGTTCCGCCCTGTAAATCGGGAACAAACGCTTGCCGCCGTTAGCCTGTTGGAAAAAGCGCGCTATAGCGTCCTGGAACGTGAAGATAAACCGACAAGCAGCAAGCCGAGCGCACCGTTCATTACCTCCACGCTACAGCAGGCTGCGAGCACGCGTCTGGGCTTTGGTGTGAAGAAAACCATGATGATGGCGCAGCGCTTGTATGAAGCGGGTTACATCACTTACATGCGTACTGACTCAACCAACCTGAGCCAGGATGCTGTCACCATGGTTCGCGATTACATCAGTGATAATTTTGGCAAAAAATATTTGCCGGAGAGCGCGAACCAGTACGCCAGCAAAGAGAACTCGCAGGAAGCACACGAAGCTATCCGTCCTTCCGATGTCGCCGTACTGGCGGAGTCGCTGAAAGATATGGAAGCCGATGCGCAAAAACTGTATCAGCTGATCTGGCGCCAGTTTGTAGCTTGTCAGATGACGCCAGCGAAATATGACTCTACCACCCTGACCGTGGGTGCGGGTGATTTCCGTCTGAAAGCGCGTGGTCGTATTCTGCGCTTCGATGGTTGGACCAAAGTGATGCCAGCACTGCGTAAGGGCGATGAAGATCGCATCTTACCGGCGGTGGACAAAGGCGATACCTTGACGCTTATCGAGCTGACACCTGCGCAGCACTTCACCAAGCCGCCTGCACGCTTCAGTGAAGCTTCGCTGGTTAAAGAGCTTGAAAAGCGTGGCATTGGTCGTCCATCCACCTATGCGTCGATCATCTCTACGATTCAGGATCGCGGTTATGTTCGCGTTGAAAACCGTCGCTTCTACGCTGAAAAAATGGGTGAAATCGTCACCGATCGTCTGGAAGAAAACTTCCGCGAGCTGATGAACTACGATTTTACCGCGCAGATGGAAGACAGCCTCGACCAGGTGGCGAATCACGAAGCCGAATGGAAGGGCGTACTCGACAACTTCTTCACTGATTTTACTCAGCAGTTAGATAAAGCCGAGAAAGATCCTGAAGAAGGCGGTATGCGTCCGAACCAGATGGTGCTGACCAGCATTGATTGCCCGACCTGCGGACGCAAGATGGGTATTCGTACCGCCAGTACCGGCGTTTTCCTTGGTTGCTCCGGCTACGCACTTTCCCCGAAAGAGCGTTGCAAAACCACCATTAACCTGGTGCCGGAAAACGAAGTATTGAACGTGCTGGAAGGCGATGACGCGGAAACGAACGCATTGCGCGCCAAACGCCGCTGCCAGAAGTGCGGTACGGCAATGGACAGTTATCTCATCGATCCTAAGCGTAAATTGCATGTGTGTGGTAATAACCCAACCTGCGACGGCTACGAGATCGAAGAGGGTGAATTCCGTATCAAGGGTTATGACGGTCCTATCGTAGAGTGCGAAAAATGTGGTTCTGAAATGCACCTGAAAATGGGACGTTTCGGCAAATACATGGCGTGTACCAACGACGAGTGTAAAAATACCCGTAAGATCCTGCGTAACGGTGAAGTTGCTCCGCCGAAAGAAGATCCGGTTCCGCTACCGGAACTGCCGTGTGAAAAATCTGACGCGTATTTCGTGTTACGTGATGGTGCTGCAGGTATCTTCCTGGCGGCCAATACGTTCCCGAAATCACGTGAGACTCGTGCGCCGTTGGTGGAAGAGTTGTACCGCTTCCGCGATCGCCTGCCGGAAAAACTGCGTTATCTGGCAGATGCGCCGCAAACTGACCCGGATGGTAACAAGTCTATGGTTCGTTTCAGCCGTAAAACCAAGCAGCAATACGTTACCGCTGAGAAAGACGGTAAGGCGACTGGCTGGTCCGCGTTCTTCGTTGACGGTAAATGGGTAGAAGGGAAGAAATAACAGCGTTTCGGCTGAATTTCTCCTCAAAGGGTCGCGTAAGCGGCCCTTTTTGTTTCTGGCATATTATTTTTTGTCATACCTATACAGCGTACATATAAATGATATAGTGGTTATAGTTAACAGACTTTTTATTATTAAATCGTATTAGCAGCGCCCACGAGCCTGCACTGAAACGATGACTTGATGGCGCGAATCGGGATGGCATAACATGAAATTACAGCAGCTTCGCTACATTGTTGAGGTGGTGAACCACAACCTTAATGTCTCCTCAACGGCGGAAGGGCTTTATACCTCTCAGCCCGGTATCAGTAAGCAAGTTCGTATGCTGGAAGATGAACTTGGCATCCAGATTTTCGCCCGTAGCGGTAAGCATCTGACCCAGGTTACGCCTGCGGGGCAGGAAGTTATCCGTATTGCGCGCGAAGTACTGTCTAAGGTAGATGCTATTAAGTCCGTTGCTGGCGAACATACCTGGCCGGATAAAGGCTCGCTGTATATCGCCACCACGCACACCCAGGCACGTTACGCTTTGCCGAACGTGATTAAAGGTTTTATTGAGCGATATCCTCGTGTTTCATTGCATATGCATCAGGGATCGCCGACGCAAATTGCCGAAGCCGTCTCGAAAGGGAATGCGGATTTTGCCATCGCGACGGAAGCCCTGCATCTGTATGACGATCTGGTGATGTTACCTTGCTACCACTGGAACCGTTCGATTGTCGTCACGCCGGATCATCCGCTGGCGGGAAAATCCTCGGTTTCTATTGAGGAACTGGCACAGTATCCACTGGTAACCTACACCTTTGGATTTACCGGGCGTTCGGAGCTGGACACCGCGTTTAACCGTGCGGGTCTGGAGCCGCGTATTGTTTTTACCGCGACCGATGCCGATGTTATTAAAACCTATGTCCGTCTGGGGCTCGGCGTGGGTGTAATTGCCAGTATGGCGGTTGATCCTGTTTCCGATCCTGACCTGGTACGTGTGGATGCGCACGATATCTTCAGCCATAGCACCACCAAAATTGGTTTTCGTCGCAGCACCTTCTTACGCAGTTACATGTATGATTTCATTCAACGTTTCGCGCCGCATCTGACGCGTGATGTGGTGGACACGGCGGTGGCTCTACGTTCCAACGATGATATTGAAGCCATGTTTAAAGATATTAAATTGCCTGAGAAATAATAACGGTTGTTACCTTGTCGGTATCCGTAAGCCGTAAGCATAAAGTGATACCGACGGGAGAGTCTTAATTTATTCATTATTTCTCCTCCTATATATTAACCATATATTATTTATGGAAAAAGTTCTCTAAAGTAGTTTCAAATTAGTCAGCTTGCCAAAAATCACTCTCAAATATTCATAATTGATCAAACAATTGATTTATTTATCAGATCGAGTCCGAAAATTAACTGGCTTTTTTTCGCCTTTTTTATTAGGATTCCTCCTATCTGATGATTAATTGTACCAATTGTTTGGTGCCTAAATGATAAGTGATTTCGATAGTATGAGGTTAGCGATGCCTTCAGGAAACCAGCCTGCACGCCGGGATCCCGCGATGAAACGTAAAGCCTGGTTCGCCGTGTTTCTTGGCTCTGCGATATTCTGGATTATTGTCGCACTCGTGGCCTGGAACGTGTGGGGGTAAGTATGTCCGCACCGGAGCAGCACTCTACCGTGACGCCAGCGTCTCATGACCATGAGCAAGAGAGCAAAACCGTAGCCGAGAAAGATCCAAAGATACCCGAATCCTGGAATCTTTCTCCTGAACAACGGGCGTTTATTGATCTGTTAACCGATGATGATAAACAGAAACAATAATTCGTACGTATTTTATAATAATAACGATTACCTCGTGGCCTTAAATATCGAATCGTTTATCCCATGTATTCACCATCAGCCACCTAATCAACGTATTATCGATTGCGCTATTGCCTGCTGAATATTCATCCTATTCATCTACACGGCTAGACCTTACTCCCTACCATTGACCTCACTTCGCGCTTTTGTATCGCGCGCTACTTTTATCAATTTGAGTTGTTATCAAAGCGTTACATTTTGTTTGTGTTATCTTTAATACTAACCCTGAGGAAATCAGGGGATCCAACCCTGTCATTTAAGGAGGAGCTATGTCGTCGACCCTACGAGAAGCCAGTAAGGACACATTGCAGGTTAAAGATAAAACCTACCGCTACTACAGTTTACCTCTGGCCGCTAAATCACTGGGTGATATCACCCGACTACCCAAATCGCTGAAAGTGTTACTGGAAAACCTGCTTCGTTGGCAGGATGGTAATTCCGTAACCGAAGATGATATTCATGCGCTCGCGCATTGGCTGAAGACTGCCCATGCCGATCGTGAAATTGCCTATCGACCCGCTCGAGTTCTGATGCAGGATTTTACCGGCGTGCCGGCGGTGGTCGATCTGGCCGCCATGCGCGAAGCGGTGAAACGTTTGGGCGGAGATACAGCAAAGGTGAATCCGCTTTCGCCAGTGGACCTTGTCATTGACCACTCGGTAACGGTGGACCGTTTTGGTGATGATGATGCTTTCGAAGAAAACGTACGCCTGGAAATGGAACGTAACCATGAGCGTTATGTGTTCCTGAAATGGGGACAGCAGGCATTTAGTCGCTTCAGCGTTGTACCACCAGGAACGGGGATTTGCCACCAGGTTAACCTTGAATACCTCGGCAAAGCCGTCTGGAGCGAGTTACAGGACGGTGAGTGGGTGGCTTACCCTGACACGTTGGTCGGAACCGATTCCCATACGACAATGATTAATGGTCTCGGTGTGCTGGGATGGGGCGTTGGAGGCATTGAGGCCGAAGCAGCAATGCTGGGTCAACCGGTCTCTATGCTTATCCCGGATGTTGTGGGCTTCAAACTGGTGGGAAAACTGCGGGAAGGCATCACCGCTACTGACCTGGTTTTAACCGTCACCCAGATGCTGCGTAAGCACGGCGTGGTCGGTAAATTCGTTGAATTCTACGGTGATGGGCTGGACACCTTACCGCTGGCCGATCGGGCAACCATTGCGAACATGTCACCGGAATACGGCGCAACCTGCGGTTTCTTCCCGATCGATAGCATCACTCTTGAATATATGCGTCTGAGTGGGCGCAGTGAGGAGCAGGTTGAGCTGGTCAGCGCCTATGCCAAAGCGCAGGGAATGTGGCGTAATCCTGGGGATGAACCCGTATTTACCAGTTCACTGGAGCTGGATATGGGCAGTGTAGAAGCTAGCCTTGCCGGACCGAAGCGTCCGCAGGATCGGGTGGCACTGGCTGATGTCCCGAAAGCGTTTTCGGCGAGTAATGAACTCGAAGTGAATAGCTCGCTGAAAGATCGCCAACCAGTGGACTATACAATGAACGGTCACCAGTACCAGCTGCCGGATGGTGCTGTGGTTATTGCAGCGATCACTTCCTGTACCAACACCTCTAACCCAAGCGTATTGATGGCGGCGGGGCTGCTGGCGAAAAAAGCAGTGACGCTTGGTCTGAAACGTCAGCCATGGGTGAAAGCCTCGCTGGCGCCAGGATCGAAGGTGGTGTCTGATTATCTGGCGCAGGCAGGGTTCACGCCGTACCTTGATGAGCTGGGATTTAACCTTGTAGGTTATGGCTGTACCACCTGTATCGGTAACTCGGGTCCGTTACCCGATCCTATCGAGACTGCTATCAAAAAAGGCGACCTCACCGTTGGTGCTGTGCTTTCCGGCAACCGAAACTTTGAGGGGCGTATCCATCCGCTCGTGAAGACCAACTGGTTGGCGTCTCCGCCGCTGGTGGTGGCCTATGCGCTGGCGGGGAATATGAATATCAATCTGACTAAAGATCCGTTAGGGCATGACAGAAAGGGCGATCCCGTATATCTGAAAGATATCTGGCCGACGGCTCAGGAAATTGCCCGTGCCGTGGAGCAGGTTTCTACCGCCATGTTCCATAAAGAGTATGCTGAAGTGTTTGAAGGCACGCCAGAATGGAAAGCAATCCAGGTAGATCGGGCTGATACCTATGGCTGGCAGTCTGACTCAACCTATATCCGCTTGTCGCCGTTCTTCGATGGTATGCAGGCGACGCCGGATCCGGTCCAGGACATTCATGGTGCGCGTATCCTTGCAATGCTTGGAGATTCCGTCACCACCGACCATATTTCTCCTGCAGGTAGTATTAAGCCGGACAGCCCGGCGGGGCGTTATCTGCAAAGCCACGGCGTAGAGCGTAAAGATTTTAACTCCTACGGTTCGCGGCGCGGGAATCATGAAGTAATGATGCGCGGTACCTTTGCCAATATTCGTATTCGCAATGAGATGGTGCCCGGCGTGGAAGGTGGGATGACGCGTCATTTGCCGGGAACTGAGGTAGTGGCTATCTATGATGCGGCTATGCAATATCAACAGGAGAATATTCCCTTGGCGGTTATTGCCGGGAAAGAGTATGGCTCTGGCTCCAGTCGCGACTGGGCGGCAAAAGGCCCGCGCTTGCTGGGGATTCGCGTGGTTATCGCTGAATCCTTTGAGCGAATTCACCGTTCTAACCTGATTGGTATGGGGATTTTGCCGCTGGAATTCCCACAGGGCGTCACGCGTAAAACGCTGGGACTAACCGGTGAGGAAGCGATCGATATTACGGATCTGCAAAACATCAAACCGGGTGCAACAGTGCCGGTGAGTATGGTTCGCTCGGATGGACGTAAAGAAGTTGTTTTATGCCGCTGCCGTATCGATACCGCGACGGAGCTAACGTACTACCAAAACGATGGCATTCTGCACTACGTGATTCGTAATATGTTGAGCTAGAATGTAAAAAGCCTGCGAGAGCAGGCTTTATTATCGGCGGTAACAACTATTACTTGCCCAGCAAATGTCCCATCTTGGCGGCTTTGGTGTCCAGGTAATGTTCATTGTTCGGGTTACGACCCACAATCAGCGGCACGCGTTCAACAATATTGATTCCCGCTTCGGTCAGAATTTCCACTTTTTTCGGGTTATTGGTCAGCAAACGAACTTCGTCCACACCAAGCAGCTTGAACATATCCGCACACAGCGTGAAATCACGCTCATCTGCCGCAAAGCCCAACTGATGGTTAGCTTCAACGGTATCATAACCCTGGTCCTGCAACGCGTAGGCGCGGATTTTATTGAGCAGGCCGATATTGCGTCCTTCCTGACGATGATAAAGCAGGATACCGCGCCCTTCTTCAGCAATATGGGTGAGAGCCGCTTCGAGCTGGAAACCGCAATCGCAACGCAGGCTAAACAATGCATCGCCAGTCAGACATTCGGAGTGGACACGGGCCAGGACAGGCGTTTGGCCTGTGATATCGCCAAAAACCAGTGCGACGTGATCGTGTCCGGTTGCCAGTTCTTCAAATCCCACCATCAGGAAATCACCCCAGGGGGTTGGCAGTTTGGCTTCTGCCACACGTTTAAGCTGCATGTAATTCTCCAGATTATGCTGGCACTGTCGTGCCGTCGCCTGTTGGCTTCTGTTCTATATTGCACTATTTTGCCATAAGGCAACGATGTTCACCTAGTCGCGACAACGGATTCGCTTTTGGAATGGCACAAAATTGTCAATTTCCCCGGCATGCGCTTTTTTCAGTTATGATTGTGAGACTTATCGACGAAAGGAGAGGCAATGCTGTCAATTGCAAAGCGCACTGCGGTCGGGGCCGGGCTGCTACTTATTATGCCGGTTGCCGTATGGGTATCGGGCTGGAGCTGGCAGCCGGGACATAACGTTTGGTGGCTAAAATCTCTGTACTGGATAACGGAAACGGTGACGCAGCCGTGGGGCATTATCACTCACGTTGTTCTCTGTGCATGGTTTCTGTGGTGTCTGCGTTTTCGTCTGAATGCTGCGGTAATGCTGTTTGCGATCCTGGCTGCGGCCATTTTAGTCGGTCAGGGCGTGAAGTCCTGGGTTAAAGACAGGGTGCAGGAACCTCGGCCCTTTGTCGTGTGGCTGGAAAAAACGCACCATATTCCGGTTGATGAGTTCTACACTTTAAAACGTAAAGAACGTGGTCACTTAGTTAAAGAGCAATTGGCCGAACAACAGGATATTCCGACGTTTCTACGTAAGCACTGGCAAAAAGAAACAGGGTTTGCCTTTCCGTCAGGGCATACGATGTTTGCCGCCAGTTGGGCTTTACTGGCCGTAGGGCTGTTATGGCCACGCCGACGTACGCTGACAATTGTGTTTTTACTTATCTGGGCTACGGGCGTTATGGGCAGTCGCTTGCTATTAGGCATGCACTGGCCCCGTGATTTGGTTGTTGCAACGCTGATTTCATGGTTGCTGGTAACGCTGGCGACATGGCTTGCGCAGCGGGTATGCGGACCATTAACGCCGCCTGTGCAGGAGGAAAAAGAAATCGCTCAGCGTGAACAAGAAAGTTAGCCATGATTGATTTTTCGAATTTTGCCCTTAAATCAGAAAGGGGAAAGCGCTTTTCCGTTTCGCACTCGTTGTGAAAATGGTAATTTAAAGGGCTCAACGCGGTAAGTTGTACACGATTTATTCGCTCAAACCACATAACGGGAAGTAATGTGAAATATTTACTCATTTTCTTACTGGTGTTGGCGATTTTTGTTATTTCGGTGACATTAGGTGCGCAAAACGATCAACAGGTTACGTTTAATTACCTGCTGGCTCAGGGTGAGTATCGTATCTCTACGCTGCTTGCTGTATTGTTTGCCGCAGGTTTTGCGATTGGTTGGTTAATTTGCGGCCTTTTCTGGCTGAAGGTTCGTGTGTCTCTTGCGCGTGCCGAACGTAAAATCAAACGACTGGAAAACCAGCTTACGCCTGCGACCGACGTTGCGGTTTCTGCCGATTCGTCGGTTGTGAAGGAATAATTATTTATGTTGGAGTTGTTGTTTCTGCTTTTGCCTGTAGCCGCTGCCTATGGGTGGTATATGGGTCGCAGAAGTGCGCAACAAACCAAGCAGGATGAAGCTAACCGTCTTTCCCGTGACTATGTCGCCGGGGTTAACTTCCTCCTGAGCAACCAACAAGACAAAGCGGTGGATCTGTTCCTCGATATGCTAAAAGAGGATACGGGCACCGTTGAGGCTCATCTCACCCTCGGAAACCTGTTTCGCTCGCGCGGTGAAGTCGACCGCGCAATCCGCATCCATCAAACGTTAATGGAAAGTGCTTCGCTGACCTACGAGCAGCGTTTGTTGGCCGTACAACAGCTGGGGCGCGACTACATGGCCGCAGGTCTGTACGACCGCGCGGAAGACATGTTTAATCAGCTTACCGATGAAACAGATTTTCGCGTCGGTGCATTACAGCAACTGCTGCAAATTTATCAGGCGACCAGCGAATGGCAGAAAGCGATTGATGTCGCAGAACGCCTGGTGAAGCTCGGTAAAGATAAACAGCGTATTGAGATCGCCCACTTCTACTGCGAACTGGCCTTACAGCAGATGGGCAGCGACGATATGGATCGCGCCATGACGCTGTTGAAAAAAGGGGCTGCGGCAGACAAAAATAGTGCACGGGTTTCCATCATGATGGGTCGGGTGTACATGGTGAAAGGCGATTATGCGAAGGCCGTTGAATGTCTACAACGCGTGATTTCTCAGGATAAAGAACTGGTCAGCGAAACGCTGGAAATGCTGCAAAGCTGTTACCAGCATCTTGGGAAAAACGATGAGTGGGCCGAGTTTTTACGTCGGGCTGTTGAGGAGAATACTGGCGCCGCCGCCGAGCTGATGCTGGCCGATATTCTTGAAGCGCGTGAGGGGACTGATACCGCTCAGGTTTATATTACCCGCCAGCTACAACGCCATCCTACGATGCGCGTGTTCCACAAGTTGATGGATTACCATCTTAACGAAGCAGAAGAAGGGCGCGCGAAAGAGAGCCTGATGGTTCTGCGCGATATGGTTGGGGAGCAGGTGCGCAGCAAGCCGCGCTACCGTTGCCAGAAGTGCGGATTTACCGCATATACACTGTACTGGCACTGCCCATCCTGTCGCTCATGGTCAACCATTAAGCCTATTCGCGGACTTGATGGGCTGTAATTTTTAAAAAAACTTCACTTTAGTTACAACATACTAATGATGTGTAACCAATCCATCCTCAACCTCCGTTGCCAAATTCGCCTGGCAGAAATGTAATCGCGCCTGTTAATTTTCTATTGCCGCAGGTAGAATGCACGCCGTTTACCCATTTTGCGCCGCTGATGGCGCCCATCCTCAGGAAGGTCTGGTCATGACGTTTACTGCTTCATCTTCTTCTCGTGCTGTTACTGATTCTCCTGTCGTTGTCGCTCTCGATTATTCCAATCGTGATAAAGCATTAGCTTTTGTCGACAGAATTGATCCTCGTGATTGCCGTTTGAAAGTGGGCAAAGAGATGTTCACGCTTTTTGGACCTCAGTTGGTTCGCGATCTACAACAGCGTGGCTTTGACGTCTTTCTTGATTTGAAATTTCATGATATTCCCAACACTACCGCGCATGCCGTTGCGGCAGCTGCCGAGCTTGGCGTGTGGATGGTTAACGTTCATGCTTCAGGTGGGGCGCGTATGATGACCGCTGCACGTGAAGCCCTGGTGCCTTTTGGTAAGGATGCGCCGCTGCTGATTGCAGTAACAGTTCTGACCAGTATGGAAGCCAGCGATCTTGCCGACCTTGGCGTGACGTTGTCACCTGCGGAGCATGCGGAAAGGCTGGCGCGCTTAACCCAACATTGTGGTTTGGATGGCGTCGTATGCTCCGCGCAGGAAGCAGTGCGATTCAAGCAGGCATTTGGCCAGGCATTTAAACTGGTAACGCCGGGTATTCGCCCTGAAGGTAGCGAGGCAGGCGACCAGCGTCGCATTATGACGCCGGAACAGGCACAGTCAGCTGGCGTGGATTATATGGTTATTGGTCGTCCAGTTACGCAGTCGGCAGATCCGGCGCAGACGCTGAAGATGATCAATGCCTCCCTGAAACGAGGTGCGTAAATGAACGACTCAAATTCTCGTCTGGTCTACTCAACTGACACCGGGCGTATTGATGAACCGAAAGCCGTCCCAGAGCGTCCCAAAGGCGACGGCATTGTCCGTATCCAGCGACAGACCAGTGGCCGCAAAGGTAAGGGCGTGTGCCTGATTACTGGAATAGATCAGGACGATGCTGAACTGACCAAATTAGCTGCGGAACTGAAGAAAAAATGTGGTTGCGGCGGGGCAGTGAAGGATGGCGTGATTGAGATACAGGGTGATAAACGCGATCTGATTAAATCGCTGCTGGAAGCCAAAGGAATGAAAGTTAAATTGGCTGGCGGTTAATAAAAAAAGCCACGGAATTTTCCGTGGCTTTTTAATAATACAGACCTGAAAAAGTAAACGTATTATTATATCGAGCCGTTTAACCGTAAATTATTTACCCACCTGGTGGCCAATAATACCACCTACTGCAGCACCACCCAGCGTGCCCAGCGTGCTGCCGTCAGTCAGGACTGCACCACCGATTGCACCAGCACCAGCACCAATTGCGGTGTTACGGTCACGTTTGGACCAGTTAGAGCAGGCACTCAGCGACATTGCCAGAGTAATCGCCAAAATGGCAGCGGTCATTTTTTTGCTCGTTACTAACATAATACTTTCTCCTGAATTATTGATTCACGGAATCCAGTTTTCTTTAAGAATAGCGCTAAATTTAGGCTAACGAAGATATTTCCGTGAAACCGTTTAGCGAAGGCATGACAAACACTATCCTGAGATTGGAGGTTCGTTCCTGTTATATCGCTAACATTAATTTTACGACTTAATCCTGTTAACGACAGGTAAAAAGTCTTAATTGGACTGTCAGATAACTCTCAGAGAGGAGATGATTTGCCGACTGACAAATCATCTGCTGAAGATTTTATGCGTGCGCATCAATGATATTGACGGTTAATCCTGAATGCTCGAGCTGCATTTGTACGCTGGCGCTGAGTCTGGAATCCGTGACTACGCGGCTGAATCGCTCTAATGGACCCAGTGTGTAAGGGTGAATGGCTTCGAATTTTGAGCTGTCAGTAAGTACAATAACTTCTGCACCTTTTTCCAGCACCGCGTTAACCACATCAGAACGCATCATGTCGCGTCCGGTGAAGCCGGTGTCAGCCTGCCAGCCATCAATGCCGATAAAGGCCTTGCTGAAGTGTACCTGCTGGATGAACTGGCGAGTTAAGGGCCCCACCATGCTTTCGCTTTTTTTCTGATAGATGCCGCCAAGGAGAATCACTTCGCAGGAGGTTTCTTTCAGCAGATGGGCTATATAGCTGCTGACGGTAATGATGGTGACATCTTTTTGCTCCGCCAGCGTTCTGGCCAAGAGCGCATTGCTGCTGCCGTTTTCAATGAATACGGACTCGCCAGGGCTTACCAAAGATGCGGCAAATTCGGCCAGCTCACGCTTCAGCGTAAAATTAGTCATCATGCGCGTTTCCACATCATCACTGTTCAATGAAACAGCAAAACCGTGCGCACGGCGTAAATAGCTCTGTTTCTCCAGTGTGTTCAGATCCTGTCGAATCGTCACTTCTGAGACACCGGTGATTTTTGCCAGTTCGGCAACGCTCATCTGACCTTTATCAGTCACCATCTGCAAAATAGATTGTTGTCGGGAATTCATAATATTAATTTTATTGCGATATCGTATCGGAAATTAAACGGAAACTGCCTCATATGCAGTTTGCTGATAGCAGCGACATTAAAGGGTTAATGTCATCAGATCTCCCAGGGAGCCTTGTGCTTTTTGGGCAAAGACTCGGCATCTTCTTTGGCCGTGTCTAGCAGCTCAGCCTTCAGAATTTCGAGATTGTGGATGGCTGAGTGGTAATCACCTGCAACGAGGATATCCAGCACGGTATCAATGCGTTCGGCCAGACGCTGAGCGTCGATATCAGACATGGTTATCATCCTAATGGCAATCGAGTTTGAATTTCATGATGCAGAATTTCATGGCAAAAGAGAAGGGAAAAATAGTATTAACTATCAATGATAGAAGAATATTATATATTCCGTGATTACATGCAGATAGGATCGTTACGTTATGTCCATTTATGGCTATTAACGACGTTTGATCCCACTGCGTTAGCGCGTTTTTTTATTCAGATGTCGTCGATACCAACGTTCAAATGCAGCCGCTGGCATTGGTTTGGCAAACAAAAAACCCTGACGTTCGTTGACGCCATTTTTGGTTAAAAAGGCATCCTCTTTCGCGCTTTCAACACCTTCGGCGATGACCTGCAGATTGAGTGCTTGTGCGACCGCAACAATGGCACGTACCAGCGACTGCGAAATAGGTTGTTTGTGTACATCCCTGACAAAGGTTTGATCCAATTTAATTGCATCAAGCGGGAAGCGGGCCAGTTGAGACAGTGACGAATATCCAGTACCAAAATCATCCAAATGGATTTGCGCCCCCAACTGGCTAAACTGCTGAATGACGGACAGTGCCAACTGCTCATTTTCAATCAAACTGCTTTCCGTTAACTCGACATCAATGGGGCAATATTCAAAGTCGAGTTCATGAAGCACCTGTTTGAGATCGGTAAATAGTGTCTGATCGGCGAGCTGGCGGGCAGAAACGTTTACCGCCACGCGCAGATTGATTCCCTTGGCGCGCCATTTTGCGACCTGACGCACAACGTCCAGAATAACCCAGCGACCCAGCGGAACAATAAGCCCTGATTCTTCGGCGTAGGAGATAAATTCCAGTGGTGGAATGAGGCCGCGTTCCGGAGACTGCCAGCGTACCAGCGCCTCCAGGCTGCGCACTTCGCCTCGCCAGGTTATCTTTGGCTGATAATGGATAACCAGTTGATCGTTTTCCAGCGCCTTGCGCAGGTTAGTATCCAGCCACAGGTATTCAAATACCCGCTGATTCATTTCCGGAGAGAAAACACAAAACTGTCCGCGGCCGCCTTCTTTCGCGGTGTACATGGCCGTATCGGCGTTACGAATGACGCTCTCGCAGTCCTGACCATGCTGTGGAGCGAGGGAAATACCAATAGAGCAGCCGGTATAGACTTCAATCAGGCCAATGCGAAAGGGTTGACGCAGGCGTGTCAGAATGCGCGATGCGGTAGCTTCCAGAGTGCTCTGGGACGTTTCGGTGGCAAGGACGATAAATTCATCACCGCCAAACCGAGCCAATAGCTGGTTGTCGTCAAGACAACTGAGAATTGCCAGCGACACGCTCTGCAACAGCTGATCGCCAAACATGTGCCCGTAGGCATCGTTCACCTTTTTGAAGTTATCCAGATCGAGATATACAATCCCAACCTGAGTATCACCTGCGTTCTCAATCGCATCGCTTATCAGCTCATGAATGGCGTTGCGGTTCGGTAATCCGGTGATGGAGTCGGTATTAGCCAACATCCGCAGGCGTTCCTGCGCGCGACGTTCTTCAGTGATATCGGTGCCGGAACAGATCAGAAATATTTCGTTCTTGCCGCTACCGTTATGTACAAACTTATTGCGAAAAAGAAACAGGCGCTGACCTTTGCAGGTCTTCACCCATCGTTCGACCTCATATGAGTTACCTTCGCGAAAAAAGACCTCGATGTTGCGTCTGGAGGCTGCGGCTTCACGTCGACTCATAAATAATGTGAATACACTTTGGCCAATAACTTCACGTTCTTTGAGGCCGGTGTACTCTTCACACAGGCGATTAAAACGCTGAATGTTGCCCATGCGGTCAAGAATGACAATAACGGAATTGGCTTCAGAAACTACCTGTTCGGCAAAAGAGAGCCCGTGAGCCAGGTCGCGGGCGACGGAAGGGGTGTCATCCCAGGCGGATGCGCTACCGGCCCATTCGCGTTTATTGATTTTTCGACCGACCAGATGCACAGATATGTCGTCATCTTCAATGGGTAACGTCATTAACAGACTTGACGTAATCACCGTCATCTCGCGAATGCGGTCGGCCTGCTCGGGTGATAATTCGATGGTCTGCTCAGCTTCTGCTGTTTCATCAATAGAGAAATGCAGGATGTTGCAATCCTCTGACAAACGCCAGTAGGGGTTATGAGTGCCCACATAGCTATACAACGTAACCAGCTCCCGGACGTCTTTCATGATGTGTACTATCCCGTTTAAAGCGCATAGAGCCTCAAAAGTAAGGGTAACCATGATTCATTCAGGGTGATTATGGCTGAACGTATTGTTTTTTTTATATATTTATGTGTAATCCAGAATCCGTAAAAAGCAAAGCAAACGGAACTGAAAATAGTAAAAAAATAATTTTGACCGATTGAAAGAAGTGTAGTGCCTGGTGGGAATTTGGGCGGAAAAAAGAAAACGACCTTTCACAAAATGAGAAAGGTCGCTGGGTTACGACATTTTACATAGCGGGACGTGCGATAACGCTGCGGGTTTCCATGCGAACTTCGGCGATAGTTACGTCAATCACATCTGTGACTTTGTAAACCACTTCACCTTTGATTTGTACGGTACCACTTTCCTGGCTGCAGACCAGTTCGTCACGCACGGCGTGCAGGAAGGGGGCAGGAATAAAGGCAACAGCGCCATTATCAACCAAACGTACGCGCATGCCGCCGCGGCTGACGTCGATGATCTCGGCCGCAAAGCGGGTGTCGGTTCCGGCTTTATCACTCAGAAAACGGGCGTATAGCCAGTCACCCACGTCACGCTCAGCCATCCGGTTCAGGCGACGACGTTCCGCCATTTGCACAGTGGTATCATCCTGAGGTCGAGCGACGGTTTCGCCTTTGATGACAGCCTTAAGCAGACGGTGGTTGATCATATCGCCGTACTTACGGATTGGGGAAGTCCAGGTGGCATATGCCTCCAGACCCAGCCCAAAGTGTGGACCTGGCTCAATACTAATTTCAGCGTAAGACTGGAAGCGGCGAATTCGGCTGTCGAGGAAACCGGATGGCTGAGCATCTAGTTCGCGGCGCAGTTTGCAGAAACCTTCCAGTGTTAGTACTTCTTCGGCATCGACGTGCATACCGTGGGTTTTCAGCAGCGAGGCCAGAGCGTCGGCGTTGGCCGGGTCGAATCCCATATGGACGTTATAAATACCGAAGCCCAGCTTGTCGCGAAGCACACGGGCGGCGCAAATATTTGCCGCAATCATGGATTCTTCCACGATACGGTTTGCGATGCGGCGTGGCTCAGCGACGATGTCCAGTACTTCACCTTTTTCACCGAGAACGAAACGGTAATCCGGGCGATCTTTAAAGACCAGCGCGTGGTTATGACGCCACTCTCCTCGGCTCAGGCAAATACGGTGTAGCAGACGGATTTGTTCCGCAATCGCGTCGTTTTCTGGTTGCCACTCGCCAGTACCTTCCAGCCAGTCGGAAACATTGTCATAGGCCAGCTTCGCTTTAGACTCGATGGTTGCGGCGAAGAAGGTGATGTTGTCTTCAATCGTGCCATCGGCGGTAATGCTCATACGACAAGCTAAAACCGGGCGCACTTCGTTCGCGCGCAGAGAGCAGAGATCGTCAGACAATTCACGTGGTAACATCGGGATATTGAACCCCGGTAAATAATTGGTGAACGCGCGAATTTTTGCCGTTTTATCCAGCTTGCTGCCTTCTGCAATCCAGGCTGTTGGGTCGGCAATGGCGACGGTTAATTGTAGCGTGCCGTCAGCTTGTTCTTCAGCATACAGCGCATCGTCCATATCTTCGGTGCTGGCGCTGTCGATTGTGACGAAATTGAGGGCGGTTAAATCTTCACGAACCAGGCCTTCGTCCAGCATTTCGGTTGCTACACCGTCTGGGGCTTCTTTTTCCAGATTATGGCGTGCCAGTGTGACCCACCACGGGACAAAGTGGTCATCAGCAAAAGTGATAAATTGAGTTAACTCGGCGTAGAAGGTGCGATCGCCTTTCAGCGGATGGCGGCGCATTTCTGCAACAGCCCAGTCGCCTTCTTTAAATTCATGTTCAACGCCGCGGGCTGCACGACAAGGAATAGCATCTTTCAGTAACGGATGATCCGGCACAATGGACAGACGGTCATTTTTGCCCTGAACTTTACCCACGAAGCGCGTCAGGAAGGGTTCGATCAGTTCTTCCGGCTCAGCAGACTCACGATCTTTTTCTGTATGGATAACCGCAACAATACGGTCGCCATGCATCACTTTTTTCATCTGCGGCGGTGGAATGAAATAGCTTTTTTGTGCATCGACTTCCAGGAAGCCAAAGCCTTTTTCCGTGGCTTTTACCACCCCTTCAGCACGTGGCGTCTGGGAATGTAGTTGCTGTTTAAGCTGCGCTAGCAGCGGGTTGTCCTGAAGCATAATTGTCTATTTTCGTGGCTAAAAGAGCGGCTGACAGTTTTACGCGATTCTGCCAGTGGCAGCAAGCGCTCTTTCAGTAAGTGGATCGGTTAATCAGTGTCGCCCAGCGCGATTTTCAAGCGATTCAACCATCCGCACAATCCACTCCAGGCTAGCAGGTTAATGGCCTGCTCTGAAGAGATTCCCTGATCGAACAAAGGCGTTAACAGTGCGGTGCTAAAGCGGTCGGGCGCCCGGGTCAGCCATTGTACCGCCTGTAGGGTGACGCGCTCAACCGGATGTCGTTGTTCCCAACGTTGTAATTCACGTTCATCCTGACGAAGAAAGGTAATGGCCTCGGTTAATTCATGAGCTGAATACGCATGTTCATTAAAACAGGCCACGCTGCCATTAATCCGTGAAGTCATCAGCGTCGCCAATGAAAATGCCTGCACTGGTATTCCGCTATGTTGCGTGCTGGAAATGAGTGACCCGAGTAAATCCAAAATGACGGGGGAATGTATCAGTAATGGCAGTAACGCTTGCAGTTCCTCGGGATAACGTCTGTCTATCGACTCATCATGATTAAGATGTTTTTCTATCGGGAATGGCGCAGCGTGCCAGGTTGTGTTTGTTGCATTAAATGGCGCAGCGTGAGCGAATTGTTGTATATCGAGACCCGGAATTCGGCGCACCGGATGTCCACACCAGGCCTGAAACAGGGCCACGATACGGGCCTGAAAACCGACGAATCCGATAATTTGATTCATCAGAATGCTATCGCTGGTGGTTAGCCCGACTGCATCCAGATGCTGGCGATCGCGCGCGCCTATCACGGCTGGAGAGCTGGCAAGTTGACGAGCATATTGGGTGATTTGCGCCAGTCGATGGTTACTTTCCCGCGAGGAGTCCGGCCCAGGAAGCGGTGTTAGACGCGCGGCATAGTGATTACATAATCGCTGGACGCCATATACCTGAGCGACGGTTAACGCCGTACTCATCCGTTCATAGGCACTGAATGTGTGCATCTGACTCAGATTTACGTGGGTCGGGAAGAGGATCTGTGCAAGTTTACGGGCAGGGATTAACCAAGATTGAAAAGGTAAAAGGGCGTCATCAGATATCGCCAGATCCAGTAAAAAGCAGTCGTCGACATGAGCGGCTTCCGGCACCAGCGGCAGAACATCTTGTGGATACATGCTGGATTGCGTCTCATGATACCAGTGGCTTTTGCCTTCAATTCGGCGTTGTTCCATGGGCGGTCCTTGGTCTAAAAAGTGGCGACCCGGACACGTCGTCATACCACTACGCCGGATCGTTTGCGCTGCAATATCCTGACGTAAGCAGAAGAGGGGATGAAAGATTGTTACGTGATAATAAATATCAGAAAAGCATATATGGGACAGGGTAGAGGGGAATTAAAAACGAGCATCATGGGCGACAGTGGGCCGCCCAGAAAGAGTGGAAGATTATTTCAGTTCTAGTTCATTCATTGCAGCGATGCTGAAACCACCGTCAACGTGTACGACTTCACCAGAGATACCGGCAGAAAGATCGGAACACAGGAATGCCGCAGAGTTGCCCACATCTTCAATGGTAACAGTGCGGCGAATCGGCGTAACAGCTTCGCAATGGGCCAGCATTTTACGGAAATCTTTGATACCGGAAGCGGCGAGGGTGCGGATTGGACCTGCGGAAATTGCGTTTACGCGTACGCCTTCAGGCCCCATTGCGTTAGCCATATAACGGACGTTTGCTTCCAATGAGGCTTTCGCCAGGCCCATCACGTTATAGTTAGGGATTGCACGCTCTGCGCCCAGATAGGACAACGTCAGTAGTGCAGAACCAGGGTTTAGCATGGAACGACATGCTTTTGCCATTGCAACAAAGCTATAAGCGCTAATGTCATGCGCAATTTTAAATCCTTCGCGGGTAACTGCGTTCACATAATCGCCATCCAGTTGGTCAGCAGGTGCGAAGCCGATGGAGTGTACGAAACCGTCGAATTTCGGCCAGGCTTTGCTCAGTTCAGCAAACATGGCGTCAATGCTGGCATCTTCAGCTACATCACACTGCAAAACAATGTTGGAGCCTAACTGCGCTGCAAATTCTTCCACACGACCTTTCAGCTTGTCGTTCTGGTAGGTGAACGCCAGTTCGGCACCTTCGCGATGCATCGCCTGAGCGATTCCCCATGCGATAGACAATTTACTGGCAAGGCCTGTCACCAGAATGCGCTTACCTGATAAAAAACCCATGGCTTTAATCCTTTTGGTTAACACTTATCTTTTATCAATCAATGAGTTATGATTGACACATTAAACACACTCGAAATTGGCCTGAAATTATATCCCACGCTTTTTCCCTGGAGAATGGTTATCCGCCTCACGTGACCTGTCACTTCATTACATGTGAGGAGTATATCATCCCCCTCCGCTTATGCTTCGTTCAGGCATCTAACGTCGGTGAATCAGAGAAAATACGAGGTTTCAAAGGCATTGAAATGGTATTATTTCATTGCTAGCTGATGTTAATAAACATAGCAAGGTAGGAACTTTCTTAAAACAAAAAATATGACAATATTCAGCTTGTTATGATATATTGTTTTTATCGATCAATATCGATTCATTGATCGATATTATTGATTGATTGTGATTAGAAGTGCATTATCAGGATGTTATGATCAATTGGAGTGGTCTTATGCACTATCATTTCATCGCGGAACCGATGAGAGACACAACAGATAAATTACTGGGTGTAGAGATTAATGCCCGGTTTACTTCAGATACGGTTCACCCGTTGCATCCAGATTTCATCATTTCAGCGTGGGATAGCGAACAAAAGCGTAATTTCATGCTCGAGCAAATTCGACTAATTGCCGAAAAGCGTGACTGGTTTGAGCGCAACAGCCTTATTTGCACCCTGAACCTCATTGACGAAATGGCACTGCTGGCGATTGGTGATCCAGCCATTAAGTCAGCCTTACATGCTCTACCATTTATTGCACTGGAACTTTCAGAACGTTTTCTGTCGAATACCGTGTGCCTGAATAATTTGCTGATTAATTCACTTCGCGACGGCCCAAACGCATTGTGGTTGGGCGATCTTGGCTCCGGCAGCGTAGGGGCCAGTCCGCTGGTTTGCGGTCATTTTGACGTTGTGAAACTGGATCGCGGTTTCTTCCTGGAACAGGTAGAAAAACCGATGTTCCCGGTGCTGATCAAAAATATCAGGGAATATTGCGACCGTGTTGTGGTGAAGGGAGTAGAAACAGTACGACTTATCGACGAGGCCAGTACCGCAGGTGTCTGGGCAATGCAGGGTGGTGCCCTTTACCCGTCAGTCGCGTTTACTGAAGTTGATACGCTGCTCTTACCTACGTTGTGTCACTGATGGCAGATTGCCCCCCGGTTGAGGAGGGCAGCCGTTTGCTAACGATCTTTTCGCCAGGCATCAGCGGTAAGCGCTTCGCCGAAATGACCTGCAATCAGGCGGCGGGTAAGCTCATGAAGCGGGGACGCCAGAACATCCGCTGTACTGCCGCGTTCTACCACTTCGCCCTGGTGCATGACTAATACCTGATCGCTGATGTGCTTCATCATGCCAATATGTTGGGTCACATAGATATACGAAATCCCCTGTTTTTCCTGCAATTCCAGCATCAGATTGATGAGCTGCGAACGCATCGACATGTCCAGAGAGGCCAGGGCTTCGTCGGCGATAATGACTTTGGGGCGTAAAATGAGCGCACGGGCAAGGCCCAGACGCTGTTTTTGCCCTGGGGCCAACATATGTGGGTAATAGCTTACGTGATCGGGCAGCAGCCCGACCATGCGCATGGTCTCCACGATCTGTTTACGACGCTGCTCAGGCTCGAGGTCGGTATTCAGACGTAGCGGAAAATCGAGGATTTGCGAGATACGTTGCCGCGGATTAAGCGATGTTGACGGATCCTGGAAAATCATACGGATCCGCTGACTACGAAATGAATAATCGCCATATTTTAACGGATGATCGTCAATCAGCAGCTCACCGCTGGTGGGTTCAATCATACCCGCCAACATTTTAGCCAGCGTAGATTTCCCCGAACCGTTTTCACCAATGACGGCGAGCGTCTGACGTTCACGCAGGGTGAAACTCAGGGGCTTAACGGCCTCAACGGTCTGGCGGCGAAATAAACCTGTCCGGTAGCGAAAGGTTTTGCTCAGATTACGAACTTCGAGCAGGGTTTCTACCATCTCACTCTCTCTCCATGTTCAGCGGGAAATGACAGGCGTAGAGATGATTTTTTGCTCCGGTCAGTCTTGGGGTTTCAATACATTCGCGTTGTGCATAAGGACAGCGTGGCCCCAGACGGCAGCCGATGGGTAATTGCTCCAGCAATGGAATAGCTCCTGGCATGGTATTCAGGCGGCTTTTGTGCGGCATTGCGCTACCAAAATCCGGAATAGCGCGAATCAACGCTTGAGTATAAGGATGATGCGGAATTGTCACCAAATCTTTACTTGGCGCGGTTTCGACCGTTTGTCCGCAGTACATCACGTTGATTTTGTCAGCCCACTGGCTGAGCATTTGCAGGTCATGGCTAATCAACAAAATGGTAGTATTACTGTTTTGATTCAGACGGGTTAGCAGACGGAAAATTTGCGCCTGGGTGGTTGGCTCCATCGCGTTCGTTGGTTCATCGGCAATCAGCAAACGCGGCTGATTCGCTAATGCGATAGCGATCATGACCTTCTGACATTCGCCATCGGTCAGCTCATATGGAAAGCTGCGCATGGCGTCTTTATGGTCTTTTATCCCGACGCGGTGCAAGAGTTCAATCGCACGGCGTTTGCGCCAACCGATGCGCTGCCACCAGCGACCTTTGTAGGTCCATGCCGGAATATTTTGCATCAGTTGACGTCCGATACGCTCGGACGGATCGAGACATGACTGCGGCTCCTGAAAGATCATGGAGACGTTATGACCGACCAATTTGCGTCGTTCACGCGCCGAAAGGCGTAGCAGATCGATATCATCAAAACGCATACGGTCTGCGGTTACGCGCCAGTTATCTTTAGCAACCCCGCAAATGGCCTTAGCGATCAGACTTTTGCCTGATCCAGATTCACCGACCAGCCCGCGGATTTCACCCTCATTCAAGGTCATGCTGACACGATCAACAGCCTTAACCCAGTCGTCACCGGTTCTGAATTCAATGGTCAGGTTGCGGATATCCAGTAATGGCATTACTCCACCCCCGCAATAATTGCGCGGCGCACGCCGTCACCCAGTAGGTTAACCAGCAACACGCTTATCATAATTGCCGCGCCTGGCAGCATCACCGTCCACGGTGCGACATAAATCAGCTCCAGCGCGTCGCCGAGCATGGCTCCCCATTCCGGGGACGGCAGCTGTGCGCCAAGGTCGAGAAAACCCAGCGCGGCGATATCCAGAATCGCCATCGACAGTGCGCGGGTGATTTCAGTAATAAGGCCAGCGGTAATATTGGGCAGAACGGCGAACCACAGAATATTCAGTGTGGTTGCACCGTCCAGGCGAGCGGCAATGACGTACTCTTTCTCCAGCTCGTCATGCACCATGCTGTAAACGGAGCGCACCATGCGCGGCAGCAGCGCCAGCCAGACGGCAAACATGGCGTGTGTCAGATGCGGCCCGGCAAAGGCCACCACAATAATCGCCAGCAGCAGAGAAGGGATCGACAGCAGGGTGTCCAGAATGTGGTTCAGCACCGCAGAGCGCAAGCCGTGCGTCGCACCGGCAACTACGCCCAATACCAGGCCACACAGCGTGGCGGCAAGAGTAACGACAAACGCGCCGCCAACGGTCGGGGCCGCGCCGCTGAGCAGACGACTTAAAACGTCACGTCCCAGATCGTCAGTCCCGAGGAAGAATGAGACTTCGCCATAGCGCGACCATGACGGCGGTAAAAGCTGATAGCCGAGAAATTGCTGATCGATGCCGTAAGGGGCAAACCAACCACCAAAAATACACAGAATAGCCAGTCCCGCACAGCCGTACAGGCCAATCATCGCAGTCGCATCACCATAGAAATTGCGCCATGCGGTGCGCAACGTACCTGGCGGGCGTTTTTCGCTATAGACGCTATCGTAAGGCATACCATTCCTTATGTTTCAGAGGGTTAGCCATAGCACCCAGAATATCAGAGATGACGTTAACGATGATAACCAGTGAACCAATCACCATCACGCCCGCTGAAATCGCCGCGTAATCCTGCTGGCGAATCGCGTTAATCAGCCAACGACCAAGACCTGGCCAGCTAAAGACCATCTCGGTGATCATCGCCAATGTCAGCATGGTGGAAAACTGTAAGCCCAGACGCGGGATCACCGGCGGAAGGGCATTGTGCAGGACGTGACGACGCAGAATTGTTAATCGTGACAAACCGCGCGTGGCCGCCGCTTTGACGTAGTTCTGATCAAAGACCTCAATGGTGCTGATACGCATCAGGCGGATGACTTCGGTGGTGGGCGCAACGGAGAGTGTCAGCACCGGGAGCACCATATGACGGATAGCGCTGACCAGCATTTCATCGCGCCAGGGCGAGTCGGAGATCCACGCATCAATAATGGCAAAACCGGTAACGGGTTTCACCTCGTAGAGAAGATCAAAACGCCCGGAAACGGGTAACCAGCCGAGGGTCAGCGAGAAGAGCAATGTCAGCAGCAGCGCCAGCCAAAAAACGGGGATAGAAAATCCCATCAGAGCCAATGCGCTGATGCAGCGGTCCTGCCATTTGTTCCGCGTGATACCGGCCAGCATACCAACGGGGATCCCAACCATTAGTGCAAAACCAAAGGCAAGAATGCACAGTTCCATTGTGGCCGGGAACACCTCTTTCAACTGCTCTGAGATTAACTGACCGTTGATACTGGATACGCCGAAATCCCAGTGAATGAGACCATTGAACCAGAATACCCAGGCGTTCCACAGCGATGCACCCTGTAACGGCGCATGAGGCGTGAAGTAGCTCAGGCTGAAGCCAATAAAGGTCAGGAAGAACAGGGTTACCAATAGCAATAAAAATCGACGCAAGGTGAAGATAATCATGGTTTTTTCACCTCATCTTTCTTTTCCCTGGAAACGCCGGCAAAAGAGGCATTACCGAATGGGCTGAGCACCAACCCTTTGATGTCGTAACGATAAGCCTGCAGACGTAGTGAAGAGGCCAACGGCAGAATCGGTAACTCTTGTGCAAGAATATTTTGCGCTTCGTCATAGGCATCAATTCGCGATGAAAGCTGCTGTGAAGAGAGGGCCTTGCGAAGAATGCTGTCAAACTGCGGATTACACCAGTGGGCAAAGTTGGTCTGCGAATTGATGGCGGCACAGCTGAGCAACGGCCGGAAAAAACTGTCAGGATCGTTACTGTCCGTCGCCCAGCCGGATAACGTCAGATCATGGTTCATATCCATTAATCTCGCCTCCTGAAAACGACCTTCTACCGGGATGATCTTCACTTTCACACCCACCTGAGCCATATCTGCCTGAATCAGCTCGGCAGTTTTCAGCGGACTGGGGTTCCAGGCCTGAGAGCTGGTAGGGACCCAAAGTTGTAACGTCAGATTCTCCAAACCCAGCGCTTTTAGCTGCTCGCGCGATTTTGCCGGGTTGTATTCTGTAATTTTAGCTTCGTTATCATAAGCCCACGAGGCGCGAGGCAAAATAGATGCCGCGGTTTCTGCCGTCCCGTAGTAGATAGACTGCATTAAGCGCTGGTTGTTGATCGCTAGCGCCAGCGCATGCCGCACGGCAGGATTATTCAACGGCGGTTTATTGGTGTTGAACGCCAGATAGGCAATGTTCATCCCCGGGCGCAGCGTCAGACGCAGGCGAGGGTCATCACGCAATATGCTGAGCTGGCTGGCGGCAGGCCAGGCCAGGACGTCGCACTCGCCAGTGAGTAATTTAGATAATCGTCCGGTTCCACCAGAGCCGAGATCCACTACGACCTGCGGCATCAGGGGGGTACCACGCCAGAATTTTTCATGTCGCTGCAACCGAATATATTGGCCAGCACGATTCTCCGAAAGCTGGTACGGGCCTGTGCCGACGGGTTGTCTGTCGAGCAACTCCTGGCGATCCTGTTTTGCCAGGTTAGCGGCATATTCGGCCGACATTACGGAGGCATAGTGTGTGGCAAGGTGCCACATAAAGGAGGCATCCGGTTGCGTTAAGCGGAATTCAACGGTGTTGTTGTCCAGTTTGCGCACACTTTGGACGTTATCGGCAAACTGCAGGCTGTCGAAGTAGGGGAAACTGCTGCCGTTCACATTGTGCCACGGATGGTGGCGATCAAAGATGCGCTGGAAGGTAAACACCACATCGTCTGCATTTAGTTTGCGGGTGGGGGTGAACCAGGCAGTCTTCTGAAACTGAACGTCACGACGCAGATGGAAGCGGTAGGTTGCGCCGTTATCAAGCACCTCCCAGCTTTCAGCCAGCTCAGGCACCAGCCGATAGGTGTAGGGATCTACATCAAGCAGTCGGTCATACAATTGGGCCGCTAACGTGTCGACGATGAGACCGCTGCTCGTTTTTTGTGGGTTGAACGTATTGACCTGCCCGCTGACGCAATAGACAAACCCACTGTCACGAATATCAGCGTGCGGAGGTTGCTCAGGCGCAGCAGCAGCCTGACCACTCAGAAATCCAGCCATCACGATCAGAGATGATAAAACCAGGCGCATAATTTTAATGGATTATATAAAGAGGCTATCTTACTAATACTTAATGACATTTGCCATTACCGTTTGTTTTTGGGGAGTAACAGGCTCGATAAGCGCGAGTTCAACACCGCGACATGGTCAAAATTTATACCCGCTATCCACTTTGAATCTACTCTGTTAACTATCTTAGCATTTTCATGGCCCATCTGACTTGCTATAAACGCGTGATTCGCGGGTAGAAAGAAAAATGTGAGGGGAAAGAGGGAGGAAATGACCATGACGGGCAGAAGAGAGCATTCGCAAAATCGTGGGAATAAAGAAAATCGACCGGGAAGAGCGGCTTTCTTCCCGGTTATTGCGTTACTTCTGGATCTTATTTACGCGTACTACTGGTGGTTGCATTTTAGCGTCGAGGCTACCGTTAATACTGATCATTTGATCGGGTTTAACCGTTCGACCATCGAAAACCGCGTGTGGAATTAAAGTCATGATACTGCCGGTTTTATCACGAAAGACAAATTTGTCTCCGTCTTGATCCTCGATGAGATTACCTCGCAGAGAAATGGTCGCACCGTCATGCATCGTTTTGGCCTGTTCGACAGTCATGATTCTTGCATCTTCAGTCCCACGATAACCTTCATCCAGAGCGTGGGCTGGCGGTGGAGCTGTATCATTTTTCAACCCGCCATTATCATCAGCAAGCGCTGGCGACAATAAAAAACAACATAATAATGGCGTTATGGATAATTTCATACGTTCTCCTTTTGCCCAGATTGAGATGTTAAGTGTGGTTGCTATTTATTAACACTGCGAACTGGATAAGTCTCAAATAATATTTTTTAAATTAAATCTAACGTTGGTGTGGATATAAGCGCAACGGTAGAGGAAAGTAGGGAGGGTAATATTCCGAGAAAATTAAGTGTAGCTGGATAATATAGGTCATGCCATTCATTTTGGTCTACGCTTATTAGTCTTTGTGATAAATAATGAGAGGTAATTGAATGGCTGGCTTAAACAAGGAAAAAAAGACCATCAATAAAAGCAATTCTGCGCGTTTTCCGGCGCCGCCTTTTCAACAGCAGCAGCAGCCCTTTCCCGGGCTGGCGGGGAAAATGCAACCGCGCCCCGATCATGGAGAAGACAGCTATCAGGGAAGCGGTCGCCTGAATGGGCGCAAGGTATTAATTACCGGTGGGGATTCAGGGATTGGTCGTGCTGTTGCTATTGCCTATGCTCGTGAAGGCGCTGATGTTGCGATTAACTATTTACCTGAAGAAGAAGACGATGCACGTGAAGTGGTCGATCTGATAAAAAAAGCAGGCAGAAATGTTTTGGCCATCCCCGGAGATATCCGTGATGAGGCTTTTTGCGGTCATCTGGTAACACAGGCGGTAAAAGGACTGGGAGGGTTGGATATCCTCGTCAATAATGCGGGTCGTCAGCAATTTTGTGAGTCAATTGAGGAACTCACCACAGAAGACTTCGACGCAACATTCAAAACCAATGTTTACGCTATGTTTTGGATCACCAAAGCGGCCATACCCCATCTTTCACCAGACAGCGTGATAATTAATACCTCCTCCGTACAGGCTTATGAGCCAAGTGAAATCTTGCTTGATTATGCTCAGACTAAAGCAGCTATCGTGGCATTTACTAAATCGCTGGCGAAACAGCTGGCCCCGAAAGGGATCCGTGTCAATGCCGTCGCGCCGGGTCCATACTGGACTGTACTGCAGTGCTGTGGTGGTCAACCGCAGGAAAAGGTGGAGAAATTTGGGGCAAATGCGCCGCTGGGACGCCCTGGTCAACCGGTGGAAATCGCGCCGCTTTATGTCACCCTGGCCGCTCGGGAGAACAGCTATACGTCTGGTCAGGTCTGGTGTTCTGATGGGGGGACCGGAACCCTCTAACGTTTACGCTCTGTGCGTCGAAAGTGACTTTTAAGGCAAGGGCGGACACTATTGTATAAGGGCGGGAGCGGTACTTACCGCTCCGTGAATGCTAACCAATCACCGCGATGCCAAGCCGCTCCATGAGCAACGACGCCTGGTAGTTGTCCAGCTTAACGCCTTGTAAATCAACGCCCCGAATATCTAAGTCACCCAACTCCGAATTGGTCAGATCGCAATGTGTGAAGTTCGCTGCTCGCCAGTCGAAAGTCGAAAACTCGCCGCCGGAGAGATCTGAACCACTGAACGTCGCGCCCAGTACCTGGGCACCCATCCAACGGTTTTCCCACAGCTCACACTTTTCCAACACGACTTTCGAAAAATTGGCGTAGCTTAGATTGGTATTCGTGATATATGCGCTACAAAACCAGGTGCGCGTGGTGATCATATTCATAAAGCTTGCGCCGCGGAAATCTGCGCCTTGTGCGCGGCAGTGGCGAATTTCAATGCCCAGCGCACTGGCATTGCGAAAATCCGCCATGGATAAATCACAGCTTTTAAAAATGGCATCTTTCAGCATCGCACGACTAAAATTGCACCCTTTCTGGCTTTCACGATCATAGAACTGACAGCCGATAAATTCAGTGCCGCTCAGGTCGGCACCTGAAAAATCACAGTTAAAAAATGTACTATTTTCAATTTTCTCACCGGTGAAACGGTTTCTGTCAATTTTTTCGCCAACGAGTGCCAGAGCCATATTTGTACCTGTTTTTTTATACAGTAATGGCGTCATGGTAAACCCTGATGGGGTTATGCGTCAAATCCGCCAATATGACATCTGCAAATGTGCGTTAAATCTGGTGTTTTTTCAGCAAAGCGCGAAGCTGATGGTAAGTCAGCCCCAGTAATTCAGCGGCTTTTTTCTGGTTAAATTTTGCCTGCTGTAAGCTGGTTTGTAGAAAGTCTTTCTCTTGCTGCTGCTGGAATTCACGCAGATCCAGCGGTAACCCTACAGACATCGGTTTAGTTTCCGGCGCCTGCGGCTGCGTAGTGTGGCGGCGGAAGGGGTCAATGATTATCTCATCCAGCGGGTAATCACTGGTTCCATGCCGGTAAACGGATCGCTCCACGACGTTTTTCAGTTCACGAATATTGCCCGGCCAACGGTAGTGGAGGAGCGTTTCTCTGGCCTCGGCACTAAAACCCGGAAACAGAGGTAATCCGATCTCGCGGCACATCTGAATGGCAAAATGTTCGGCCATTAACATAATGTCACTTTGACGCTCGCGTAACGGTGGGAGTTGCACCACGTCAAAGGCCAGGCGATCCAGCAGGTCCGCGCGGAAAGTGCCTTCGCTAACCATGCGAGGTAAGTCAGCATTGGTCGCACAAACAAGTCGTACGTTAACCTGTAATGGTTGGCTACCACCTACGCGCTCCAGCTCGCCATATTCAATAACGCGCAGCAATTTTTCCTGTACCAACATCGGGGCAGTTGCCAGTTCATCGAGAAACAGCGTACCGCCGTCGGCGCGTTCGAAACGTCCTGGATGGCGTTTTTGCGCGCCGGTAAAGGCACCCGCTTCGTGACCAAACAGTTCGGAATCAAGCAAATTTTCGTTTAGCGCCGCGCAGTTAAGCGAAATAAACGGGCCTTGCCAGCGGGTGGAGAGGTAGTGCAGGCGGTTGGCGATAAGTTCTTTCCCGGTCCCGCGCTCACCTATAACCAGTACTGGTTTATCCAGCGGCGCGAGATGAGAAACCTGCTCCAGCACTTCAATAAAGCTGTTCGCTTCGCCCAGAAGATTATCTTTGTATCCTGCCATGATGAAATTCACCATTTGTTAGTGTTATTCACCAATTTACCCTAATTTTCGCAACAGGTAAAATTAGATATAATTATTAGAATCAATTAGATAAAAAGTTGGCACGCCCCGTGCATTACGAAAACAGCAGGGCATTGCCCGATATCAGAACAGTAAGTGAGGATTACATTATGGGTATTTTTTCTCGTTTTGCCGACATCGTGAACGCCAACATTAACGCGTTGCTGGAAAAGGCTGAAGATCCGCAGAAGCTGGTGCGGTTGATGATCCAGGAAATGGAAGACACGCTGGTTGAGGTACGTTCCAACTCAGCGCGTGCGCTGGCAGAAAAGAAACAATTATCTCGCCGTATTGAACAGGCCAGCGCGCAACAGGCAGAGTGGCAGGAAAAAGCTGAACTGGCGCTGCGTAAAGAGAAAGAAGATTTGGCGCGTTCTGCGTTAATTGAAAAGCAGAAACTGACCGATTTAATTGCCTCTCTGGAGCATGAGGTGACACTGGTTGACGATACGCTGGCGCGTATGAAAAAAGAGATCGGTGAGCTGGAAAATAAACTCAGTGAAACCCGTGCTCGTCAGCAGGCGCTGATGCTGCGTCATCAGGCAGCGAGTTCTTCGCGTGATGTTCGTCGTCAACTGGACAGCGGTAAACTTGATGAAGCGATGGCGCGTTTTGAATCTTTCGAGCGTCGAATCGATCAGATGGAAGCCGAGGCTGAAAGCCATAACTTCGGTAAACAGAAATCCCTGGATCAGCAATTTGCTGACCTGAAAGCAGATGATGAAATCAGCGAGCAGCTGGCGCAACTTAAAGCCAAAATGCAGCAAGACAAGCAATAATAACATCTGGCGGCGCCCGAACGCGCCGCCGCTCATCACCTGTAAGGAGTACTCATGAGCGCGCTATTTCTGGCCATCCCGTTAACCATCTTTGTGTTGTTCGTTTTACCGATTTGGCTCTGGCTGCATTACAGCAACCGTTCCAGTCGTGGTGAACTGTCGCAAAGTGAACAGCAACGTCTGGTCGAACTCAACGATGACGCACAGCGGATGCGCGAGCGCATTCAGGCGCTGGAAGACATTCTTGATGCTGAACATCCAAACTGGAGGGACCGCTAATGGGAGGCGTTAATCTGAATAAAAAACTGTGGCGTATACCGCAGCAGGGCATGGTGAAAGGGGTTTGCGCGGGTATTGCGCATTATCTCGATGTGCCTGTGAAACTGGTGCGGATCCTGGTGGTACTGTCCATCTTTTTTGGTCTGGCCTTTTTCACCTTTGTCGCCTACATCGTGCTGACGTTTGTGTTGGATCCGATGCCGGACAACGTGGTTTCCGGCGAGCAGCAGCCATCAAGCGGTGAGCTGTTGGATGCCGTCGATCGCGAGCTGGCGGCAAGTGAAAAGCGTTTACGTGAAATGGAACGTTATGTGACGTCCGATACTTTTTCCTTACGTAGTCGCTTCCGTCAATTGTGAGGACAGAAATGAACAATCGCTGGCAACGTGCCGGGCAAAGGGTTAAGCCGGGCTTTAAAATAGCAGGTAAGCTGGTGCTTCTGACCGCGCTGCGCTACGGCCCGGCGGGTGTAGCAGGGTGGGCGGTGAAGTCCGTCGCCCGACGCCCGCTAAAAATGCTGCTGGCGTTGGTTCTGGAACCGGTGTTGAGTCGGGCTGCGGCAAAATTGTCGAAACGTTATTCAGGTAATCAACCCTGATATTTGAATCAGCAAAAGCAAGCAACAATTAATCAACATTCCCTCAGTTAATTTGCGGCAGCTCACAAATACGATTTTTGGCTGCCAAAATTCTTTTTTTACCCCCCTCAAGACCACCTTAGCTGATTGACAGCTTATTTCCCGCAGAGTAGTCTCTTGATTCATGGGACCGCTACCACGAGAATCGAAGGTGAACCAAAAAATCCAAAAATGCCTGACAGAAGTTTATGGTCATACATTTACTTCATGCCACTATGAAGCGCTGTTTGCACGTTTAGAGAAATCACAGGGATTAATTAAAAAAATCCGTAAAGCGCATTGGGACGAGGGCGATGTGGTGCTTATTACCTACGCCGATCAATTCCACGGGGCTGGTAAAAAACCGCTACCGACGTTTAATCAGTTTTATAATGAATGGCTTAAGTCGACATTTTCTCATGTGCATCTGCTGCCATTTTATCCGTGGTCATCGGATGATGGTTTTTCCGTGATTAATTACCATCAGGTTGCCAAAGAAACCGGTGACTGGAATGATATTAAGGAATTAGGTGAATCCAGTCGACTGATGTTTGATTTTGTTTGTAACCATATGTCAGCTAAAAGCGAGTGGTTTAATAATTATTTGCAACAGCTTGACGGTTATGAAAATTTCTTTATTGCAATGGATCCTGATACGGACCTGAGCAACGTCACACGTCCACGCGCATTACCGTTACTGACACCTTTTACGCTAAAAGATAACACCGTGCGTCACTTATGGACGACGTTCAGCGATGACCAGATCGATCTCAACTATGCCAACCCGGTGGTATTACTGGCGATGGTTGATGTGCTGCTAAGTTATCTTGAGCAGGGCGCAGATTATGTTCGCCTGGATGCGGTTGGCTTTATGTGGAAAGAGCCTGGAACGAGCTGTATTCATCTGGAAAAAACGCATCAGCTTATCAAACTATTACGCGCTATTGCTGACTGCGCGGCGCCTGGTACGGCGATTATTACCGAAACCAACGTCCCGCATAAGGATAACGTGTCCTACTACGGTAATGGCCATGATGAAGCGCATATGGTGTACCAGTTTTCGCTGCCGCCGCTGGTGCTGCATGCGGTACAACGCCAGGATACGTCGACATTGTGCCAGTGGGCGCAATCACTGCAGCTGCCGTCTGGTGAGACGACCTGGTTTAATTTTCTCGCATCGCATGACGGCATTGGTCTCAACCCATTACGCGGTTTGTTGCCTGAAGACGAGATCATGCGGCTGGTGACGGAACTACAACAGGAAGGCGCGCTGGTTAACTGGAAAAATAACCCTGATGGCAGTCGCAGTCCGTATGAAATTAACGTGACATATATGGATGCGCTAACGCCTGGTAATTGTAGCGATGCCGAACGGTTTTCTCGCTTTATTCTCGCACATGCCATTTTGCTGAGTTTTCCAGGAGTGCCGGCGGTTTACATTCAAAGCATCCTTGGGTCACGCAATGATTATAAAGGTGTTGAGACGTTCGGTTATAACCGTGCGATTAACCGCAAAAAATATCAGGTAAGACAAATAGAAACGGAGCTGAAAGATGAAACCAGTTTGCGTCACGCTATTTATCATGAGTTATCCCGACTAATTGTAATACGTCGCAATAATAAAGCATTTCATCCTGATAGTGATTTTCAAATTAGCAGTATTACACCGGCCGTAATGCAAATTAAACGTATGGCGGAAACAGGTGAGCAAGTTATCGGATTATTTAATGTCAGCGGTCATACTCAAACCATTCGTATTGACATTGAAAATGGAGTTGATTTGATTAGCGGTAAAACTATTTCAGGTAAGGAATTAACGTTGTACGCCTGGCAGGTCATGTGGGTTAAGTAATAAAAAGGAACATTTCATGCTTAAAGCTAAAATTGTGCTGATTTCAGCACTGGTTTCCTGCGCTCTGGTTTCCGGGTGTAAGGATGATAAAAAGTCCTCTGTCGCGATTGAATTTATGCACTCTTCTGTTGAGCAGGAGCGGCAAGCGGTTATCGCAAAACTGATTGAGCGTTTTGAAAAAGAAAACCCGGGCATCAGCGTCAAACAGGTCCCTGTGGAAGAAGATGCTTACAACACCAAGGTCATCACCCTGGCGCGCAGTGGTTCTCTGCCTGAAATCATTGAAACCAGCCATGACTACGCGAAAGTTATGGACAAAGAGTCCCTCATCGACCGTAAAGCGGTAGCGCAGGTCATCAACGGCGTAGGTGAGGGTACTTTTTATGATGGCATCCTGCGTATTGTACGCACTGAAGACGGTAGTGCATGGACCGGGGTTCCGGTCAGCGCCTGGATTGGCGGGATCTGGTACCGCAAAGATGTGCTGGCAAAAGCGGGACTGGAAGAGCCAAAAGACTGGCAGCAATTGCTGAACGTGGCGCAGAAGCTCAACAATCCTGGCAGTAAGAAATACGGCATTGCGCTACCTACGGCAGAAAGCGTTCTGACCGAACAGTCATTCTCCCAGTTCGCGCTCTCTAACCAGGCCAACGTTTTTGATGCGCAGGGAAAGATTACGCTCGACACACCTGAAATGGCGCAGGCGTTGCAGTATTACCGCCAACTTGCCATGAACACCATGCCTGGCTCGAACGACATCATGGAAGTCAAAGATGCTTTCATGAACGGCACGGCGCCAATGGCGATTTATTCCACCTATATCCTCCCGGCGGTGATCAAAGAGGGCGATCCTAAAAATGTTGGCTTTATGGTGCCGACGGAAAAAGATTCCGCTGTTTACGGCATGCTGACGTCGCTAACCATTACCGCAGGTCAAAAAACCGAAGAAACAGAAGCGGCACAGAAATTTGTCACCTTTATGGAGCAGGCAGACAACATTGCGGACTGGGTCATGATGTCGCCAGGGGCGGCGCTGCCGGTCAACAAAGCGGTGGTGAATACTTCGACGTGGAAAGATAACGCCGTCATTAAAGCGCTGGGTGAGTTACCCAATCAACTGATTGCCGAACTGCCAAATATTCAGGTCTTTGGCGCCGTCGGTGATAAGAACTTTACCCGCATGGGTGACGTTACGGGTTCCGGCGTCATAAGCACCATGGTGCACAACGTCACGGTAGGAAAAGCTGACCTTTCAACGACGATGAAGGCCAGCCAGACCAAACTGGATGACCTTGTTGAACAGCGCTAATGGGGAAATGGAAAGCCGTGATGAATAAGTTCTTTTCAGGTCGATCGGACATGCCATTTGCCATGTTGCTGCTGGCGCCTAGCTTACTCTTGTTGGGGGGGTTAGTTGCATGGCCGATGATATCTAACATCGAAATCAGCTTTATGCGTCTGCCGCTTAATCCGCAAATTGAGTCTACGTTTGTCGGGCTGAGCAACTATATCCGTATCTTATCCGATCCCGGATTCTGGCATTCGCTGTGGATGACGGTCTGGTATACCGCGCTGGTTGTAGCAGGGAGCACGGTACTGGGGCTGGGAGTGGCGATGTTTTTTAACCGTGAGTTTCGTCTGCGGAAAACGGCGCGCTCACTGGTCATCCTCTCTTACGTAACGCCATCAATTTCGCTGGTGTTTGCCTGGAAATACATGTTCAACAATGGCTACGGCATTGTGAACTACCTCGGCGTGGATCTGTTGCATCTCTACGATCAGGCGCCGTTGTGGTTCGACAATCCCGGTAGCAGCTTCGCGCTGGTCGTGTTGTTCGCCATCTGGCGCTACTTCCCGTATGCCTTTATCTCGTTTCTGGCGATTTTACAGACCATTGATAAATCGTTGTATGAGGCGGCAGAAATGGACGGCGCAAACGCCTGGCAACGGTTTCGTATCGTCACGCTGCCAGCGATCATGCCGGTGCTGGCGACCGTAGTCACGCTGCGTACGATCTGGATGTTCTATATGTTCGCCGATGTTTATCTGCTGACCACTAAAGTCGATATTCTCGGGGTCTATCTCTATAAAACAGCGTTTGCATTTAATGACTTAGGCAAAGCGGCCGCAATTTCCGTCGTCCTCTTCGTCATTATTTTCGCTGTTATCCTGCTGACCAGAAAACGGGTGAACCTCAATGGCAACAAATAAACGCACGCTTGGCCGCATCGGCTTTTACTGTGGATTAATTGTCTTCCTGGGCATCACGTTATTTCCGTTTTTTGTGATGCTGATGACCTCATTCAAAAGCGCAAAAGAGGCGATCTCGCTGCATCCCACGCTGTTACCTCAGCAATGGACGCTGGAACATTACATCGACATTTTTAACCCGATGATCTTCCCGTTTGTTGACTACTTCCGTAATAGCCTGGTGGTATCGGTCACGTCATCGGTGGTGGCGGTGTTTCTCGGCGTGCTCGGGGCGTATGCGCTTTCCCGTCTGCGTTTTAAGGGACGGATGACCATCAATGCCAGTTTTTACACGGTGTACATGTTTTCGGGGATTTTGCTGGTGGTGCCGCTTTTCAAAATCATTACGGCCCTCGGCATTTATGACACCGAAATGGCGTTGATTATCACCATGGTGACACAAACGCTGCCGACAGCCGTGTTTATGCTGAAAAGCTACTTCGACACCATTCCGGATGAGATAGAAGAGGCCGCGATGATGGATGGTTTAAATCGTCTGCAAATTATCTTTCGCATCACCGTGCCGTTGGCCATGTCCGGTCTGGTTTCAGTCTTTGTGTACTGCTTTATGGTTGCGTGGAATGACTATCTGTTCGCCTCGATTTTCCTCTCCAGCGCCAGCAATTTTACCTTACCGGTCGGTCTGAACGCGCTGTTCAGTACGCCTGACTATATCTGGGGACGCATGATGGCCGCGTCGTTAGTCACCGCATTGCCGGTTGTCATTATGTATGCGCTTTCCGAACGTTTTATTAAAAGTGGTTTGACCGCAGGCGGCGTGAAAGGCTAAGCGGCCAGTTTAATTAAGGAGTTGTAAATGAAGAAGTTAGTTGCCACCGAACCGCGTGTTGCAGCGCTGGTGGAATATGAAGACAGAGCGGTATCCGCCAATGAAGTGAAAGTCCGCGTACGTTTTGGCGCACCGAAACATGGCACGGAAGTGGTCGATTTTCGCGCTGCCAGCCCGTTTATTGACGAAGATTTTAACGGTGAATGGCAAATGTTCATGCCACGTCCGGAAGGGGCACCGCGCGGGATCGAATTCGGTAAGTTCCAGCTTGGCAACATGGTAGTGGGCGATGTCATTGAATGTGGTAGCGATGTGACCGAATACGCCGTTGGCGATTCAGTTTGCGGCTACGGTCCTCTGGCAGAGACGGTTATTTTTAATGCGGTGAACAACTACAAACTGCGCAAAATGCCTGAAGGCAGTTCGTGGAAAAATGCCGTGTGCTATGACCCAGCACAGTTCGCCATGAGCGGTGTGCGCGATGCCAATGTGCGCGTCGGCGACTTTGTTGTCATCGTCGGGTTAGGGGCAATTGGCCAAATCGCCGTACAACTGGCTAAGAAAGCGGGTGCGTCAGTGGTTATTGGCGTGGATCCGATTGCCCATCGTTGTGATATCGCGCGTCGCCATGGGGCTGATTTCTGTCTGGATCCGATTGGCACCGACGTGGGCATGGAAATTAAAAAGCTGACCGGCAAACAGGGCGCGGATGTGATTATCGAAACCAGCGGCTATGCGGATGCGCTGCAATCGGCGCTACGCGGTCTGGCTTATGGCGGAACCATCTCCTATGTCGCCTTCGCAAAACCTTTTGCTGAAGGGTTTAACCTGGGCCGTGAAGCGCACTTCAACAACGCCAAAATAGTCTTCTCCCGGGCCTGCAGTGAACCAAATCCAGATTATCCGCGCTGGAGCCGCAAGCGCATTGAGGAGACCTGCTGGGAACTGTTGATGAACGGTTATCTGAACTGTGAAGAGCTTATCGATCCGGTAGTCACCTTCGCCAGCAGCCCGGAAAGCTATATGCAGTATGTCGATCGCCATCCAGAACAGAGCATCAAAATGGGCGTGACGTTTTAATTAAGGAATACAGAAAATGAAAATCGGAACACAGAATCAGGCTTTTTTCCCGGAAAATATTCTCGAGAAATTCCGTTACATCAAAGAGATGGGTTTTGATGGTTTTGAAATTGACGGCAAACTGCTGGTCAACAATCTTGAGGAAGTGAAAGCGGCGATCAAAGAAACGGGTCTGCCTGTTACCACCGCCTGCGGGGGGTATGACGGTTGGATCGGTGATTTTATCGAAGAACGACGTTTGAATGGTTTACAGCAGATTACCCGCATTCTCGAAGCGCTGTCCGAAGTAGGCGGGCAAGGCATTATTGTCCCTGCCGCCTGGGGTATGTTTACCTTCCGCCTACCGCCGATGACCTCTCCGCGTAGTCTGGAAGGCGATCGCAAAGCCGTCAGTGATTCATTGATTTATCTCGATAAAGTTGCCGAGCGTACGGGGACGGTGGTGTATCTCGAGCCGCTCAACCGCTATCAGGATCATATGATCAACACCCTGGCGGATGCTCGCCGCTATATCGTGGAAAACAACCTGAAGCATGTGCAAATCATTGGTGATTTTTACCATATGAATATCGAAGAAGATGATATGGCACAGGCGCTGCATGACAATCGCGATCTGTTGGGACACGTGCATATTGCGGATAACCATCGTTATCAGCCGGGGAGCGGTACGCTGGATTTCTCTGCGCTTTTTGACCAACTGCGTGAAGATAATTATCAGGGCTATGTAGTGTATGAAGGGCGCGTACGGGCGGAGAACCTGCCGGAAGCATACCGTCAGTCGCTGGCCTGGCTGCGTACCTGCTAAGAGGATTTCCGTGAAAAGTGCACTGACAAGCGCTCCGCTACGTGTCGCCATTATCGGCGCCGGGCAGGTAGCGGATAAAGTTCATGCTTCGTACTACTGCACCCGCAACGATCTGGAACTGGTGGCTTTCTGTGACAGCCGCCTGTCACAGGCGCAGGTGCTGGCAGAGAAATACGGTAATCCGCAGGTTTGGGACGATCCTCAGACGATGTTACGCGAGGCTAAGCCAGATATCGTCAGCATCTGTTCGCCCAATCGTTTTCATTACGAACACACCATGTTGGCGCTGAACGCCGGCTGTCATGTGATGTGCGAGAAGCCTCCGGCAATGACGCCAGACGAGGCGCTGGAGATGTGTCAAACGGCGCGGCGTATGGGGAAGGTACTGGCTTATGATTTTCATCATCGTTTCGCACTGGATACACAACTGCTTCGCGAACAGGTAATGAGCGGCGTGTTGGGTGAAATCTATGTCACTAATGTCCGCGCCTTGCGCCGCTGCGGCGTACCCGGCTGGGGTGTTTTTACCAACAAGGAACTGCAGGGCGGCGGGCCGCTGATTGATATCGGTATCCATATGCTTGATGCCGCGATGTATGTGTTGGGCTTCCCGGCGGTAAAGCGCGTTAACGCGCATAGCTATCAACGTATTGGTACGCGTAAGAACAGCGGCCAGTTTGGGGAATGGGATCCCGCGACGTACACCGTTGAGGATTCTCTGTTCGGCACGATCGAATTTCATAACGGCGGGATCCTGCGCCTTGAGACCTCTTTCGCGCTGAATATTCCTGAACAATCGATTATGAACGTCAATTTCTGTGGCGATCTTGCCGGGGCGACCTTATTTCCGGCGCAGGTCTATACCGATCGTGACGGGACGCTGGATGTGCTGTTCCAGCGCGAAATAGCCGATGACAATCGTCATTTTCGCAGCATGGAGGCCTTCGTGAATCACGTTCAGGGCGAGCCTGTCGCTATTGCAGACGCAGAGCAGGGCGTCGTTATTCAACAACTGGTTGCCGCACTGTATGAATCGGCTGAAACAGGAACATATGTAGACTTATGACGAAGCCAGTAATGCTAACCGAACCGGCTTTTTGCCCACACAGCCTCAACAAATATGCGTCGCTGATGACGCTTGGCAACGGCTATATGGGGATTCGCGCCAGCCACGAAGAAGCCTACACCTTACAAACTCGCGGCATGTATCTGGCGGGACTGTATCACCGGGCGGGGAAAGGTGAAATTAATGAACTGGTTAATCTGCCTGATGTGGTGGGCGTGGAGATCGCGCTTAATGGCGAGATTTTCTCACTAACCAGCGGCGTGATTGAGCGCTGGTATCGTGAACTGGATTTTGCCAGCGGAGAATTACGCCGTACCCTGGTCTGGCGAGCGCCCGGCGGCGCACGTTTCGCTATTGAGAGTCGGCGGTTTGTCTCGGCGCAAAAACTGCCGCTGTTTGCTATGGAAGTTGCCGTTACCCCGCTGGATGGTGATGCGAGCATTGGCATCTCAACCGGGATTGATGCCACGATCACCAATCATGGACGTCAGCATCTGGATGAAACGCAGGTCCGGGTATTTGGTCAGCATCTGCTGCAAGGCATTTACACCACCCAGGACAATCGCAACGATATCGCGATCACGACGTTTTGCGACGTAGACGGTACGGCGCAGCGCTGCTTCACCGCGAAAGAACGTCGGTTGTTACAACACAATAGCGTGCAGGCGAAAACTGGACAACGCGTTACGCTGACGAAAATTAGCTGGATCGACTGGGCGAGCGAGCGCAGCCTGTCGCTGGAAACCTGGGGACGCCAGTCGCTGCGTAATCTGGAAGCGTGCGCCCAGCAGGGATATGACGCGCTGCTGGCGGAATCGACCGCTAACTGGCATGCCTGGTGGCAAAGCCATCGTGTTCAGGTCACCAGTAATGATATGAGCGATCAGCGAGCGCTGGATTATGCGCTCTATCATTTGCGTGTAATGACGCCAGATCACGATGAGCGCAGCAGTATTGCGGCCAAAGGTCTGACGGGCGAAGGGTATAAAGGCCACATCTTCTGGGATACTGAGGTCTTTTTGTTACCGTTTCACCTATTTACCGAACCGAAAACCGCGAGAAGTCTATTGCGTTACCGTTGGCATAATTTGTCGGGCGCGCGTGAGAAAGCCCGCCGCAACGGTTGGCAGGGGGCGCTGTTTCCCTGGGAGAGCGCGCGCAGCGGTGAGGAGGAGACGCCTGAATTCGCGGCGATCAACATCCGTACCGGACTGCGGCAGAAAGTGGCCTCCGCCCAGGCTGAGCATCATCTCGTGGCGGATATTGCCTGGGCGGTGATCAATTACTGGCATGCCTCCGGGGATATGAACTTTATGTCTCGTGAAGGTATAACGCTGCTTCTGGAAACAGCGAAGTTCTGGATAAGCAGGGCTGTCATGGTCAACGATCGTTTAGAGATCCACGATGTGATTGGTCCGGATGAATACACTGAGCATGTGAACAACAATGCGTTCACCAACTACATGGCCTGGTACAACGTAGAGCAGGCGCTCGGTTTTGCGCGTCGCCTGGGCTGTAACGATGAGATCTTTATTCATCGTGCTGAGCATTTTTTACGCCATCTCTGGCGTCCGGAAGCGTTGTCCGATGGTGTGTTACCTCAGGATGACACCTTCCTGAGCAAACCGGTTATCGATCTGTCCAGTTACAAAGCAAAAGCGGGCAAGCAGACGATTTTGCTCGATTACTCCCGTGCAGAAGTCAACGAGATGCAAATTCTCAAACAGGCCGATGTCGTGATGCTGACTTACATGCTGCCGGAGCAATTTAGCCCGCAAACATGTCTGGCTAACCTGCGTTATTACGAGCCACGCACGATTCACGACTCCTCTTTGAGTAAGGCGATTCATGGGATTGTAGCTGCGCGTTGCGGTGATTCGGCTCAGGGGTATCGGTTCTGGCGCGAAGGTTCGCTTATCGATCTCGGAGACGATCCACATAGCTGTGATGACGGTATTCACGCAGCGGCGACGGGGGCCATCTGGCTGGGCGCAATCCAGGGATTTGCCGGAGTGAATATTCGCCATGGGGAGTTACATCTTGCCCCTGCATTACCGGAACATTGGCAAACACTGTCTTTCCCAATGCGCTGGCAGGGTTCCACTATGCAGATAACTATCAACGCTGCCGAAATCCGTATTCGCAGTGCTGAGCAAATTATCCTTTGGATTAATGGCAAAAAAGTCTCCGTGCAGGGGGAGGCCGTAATCTGCTATGACGCCATTATTTCGCCCACCCATGGGACCGCTACCACTAGAAGGGGCGATGAATGATCTTCAAACCACAGGCCATCATTTTTGATTTAGATGGCGTGATTACCGACACTGCTCATCTGCATTTTCTCGCCTGGCGGCAGGTAGCCGGTGAAATAGGAATTGCGATTGACGAAACATTTAATGACAGCCTGAAAGGGATTAGTCGCGGCGAATCGCTACAGCGTATTTTGCAATATGGCGGGAAAGCGGGGGAATTTACACCTGAAGTTTGCGCACAATTGGCCGAGAGAAAAAACAGGCTGTATGTCCATTCTTTGCGCCAGTTGACGGTGAACTCGGTACTGCCGGGAATACGTGAGCTGCTGATGACGCTGCGGGAAGAGCGGATTCCAGTGGGGCTGGCCTCCGTGTCGCTCAATGCGCCCACTATTTTACAGGCGCTTGATCTTAGCGCTTGTTTTGACTTTTGTGCGGATGCGGCGCTGATTACCCATTCAAAACCGGATCCGGAGATTTTTCTGGCGGCCTGTGCGGGGCTTGGCGTTGACCCGCAACAGTGCATTGGCATAGAAGATGCACAAGCAGGAATTGATGCAATCAACGCCTGCGGCATGCTTTCTGTCGGCATCGGTACGGGGCTGAACGGGGCAAGCCTGCAACTTCCTTCAACCGAATTTCTGACGTGGCCGTGCTTATCGGCTCTCTGGCAACACGACAAGTAAAGGATTCAACATGGCACAGCTTTCGTTGCAGCATATTCAAAAAATTTACGACAACCAGGTACACGTCGTTAAAGACTTCAATCTGGAAATCGAAGACAAAGAGTTTATTGTTTTTGTTGGGCCTTCCGGTTGCGGGAAGTCAACGACGTTGCGCATGATCGCCGGCCTGGAAGAGATCAGCGGCGGCGATCTGCTGATTGACGGTAAACGGATGAACGATGTGCCGGCGAAATCGCGCAACATTGCGATGGTTTTTCAGAACTACGCGTTGTACCCGCACATGACAGTCTATGACAACATGGCGTTTGGCCTGAAAATGCAGAAAATTCCCCCTGCCGTGATTGAGGAGCGTGTCAACTGGGCGGCGCAAATCCTTGGCCTGCGCGATTATCTGCAACGTAAACCGGGGGCGTTATCCGGTGGTCAGCGTCAACGTGTGGCACTGGGGCGTGCGATTGTTCGTGAGGCAGGGGTCTTCCTGATGGATGAACCCTTATCGAACCTCGATGCCAAACTTCGCGTACAGATGCGGGCAGAAATCAGCAAGCTGCATCAGAAACTCAATACCACCATGATATATGTTACCCATGATCAAACCGAAGCCATGACCATGGCGACGCGTATTGTGATTATGAAGGATGGCATTGTTCAGCAGGTTGGTGCGCCGAAAACAGTTTATAACCACCCAGCAAATATGTTTGTCGCAGGATTTATTGGCTCACCGGCCATGAACTTTATTCGTGGCGCGATTGACGGTGATAAGTTTGTTACTGAAACACTGAAATTAACGATTCCAGAAAATAAATTAGCACAATTAAAACTACAGGGTTATGAACATCAGGCGGTCACGCTGGGAATTCGTCCTGAAGATATACATCCGCAGGTTAATAATAAAAATAGTGTGTCGGCAAAAATTAGCGTTGCAGAATTAACTGGCGCTGAATTTATGCTTTATACCATTGTTGGGGGGCATGAGTTAGTGGTCCGTGCTGGGGCAGTGAATGATTATCACGCAGGAGAAAATATCACTATTCATTTTGATATGGCGAAATGCCATTTCTTTGATGCTGAAACTGAAGTAGCTATTCAATAAAACTCCGGGGGGATAATAGTCCCCCACGCCTTGGGGCATTTTTGCGAGTATTTTAACAAGGAATAATAATGAAAACCCTACTGTCCGCTACTGCGCTGATTATGAGCGCAGGAATGGCCTGCGCGCAGGCTGCTGAAAAGAATGACTGGCACTTTAATATAGGTGCTATGTACGAAATAGAAAACGTTGAAGGTCAGGGCGAAGATATGGATGGACTGGCTGAGCCGTCCGTCTATTTTAATGCGTCCAATGGGCCGTGGAAAATATCGCTGGCCTATTACCAGGAAGGGCCGGTTGATTACAGCGAGGGTAAGCGCGGTACGTGGTTTGACCGACCTGAACTGGAAGTCCGCTATCAATTCCTCGAAAGCGAGAATGTTAATTTCGGCTTGACAGGTGGCTTCCGTAATTACGGTTATCACTATGTGAATGAACCCGGAAAAGACACAGCTAATATGCAGCGCTGGAAAGTGCAGCCAGATTGGGATGTTAAACTTAGCGATGACCTTCGCTTTAGCGGCTGGTTTGCGATGTATCAATTCGTTAATGATTTGAGCACCACCGGCTACTCTGATAGCCGCGTCGAAAGTGAGAGCGGGTTGAATTATACGTTTAACGAAACAGTAGGGTTAACTGTGAACTATTACCTTGAACGCGGCTTTAATCTGGCAGATTCGCGTAATAATGGTGAGTTCTCAACCCAGGAAATTCGTGCTTATTTGCCTCTGTCCTTCGGCAATACAACCCTGACGCCGTATACCCGCCTGGGGCTTGATCGCTGGTCAAACTGGGACTGGCAGGATGATCCTGAACGCGAAGGCCATGATTTCAATCGTCTCGGTTTACTGTATGCGTATGATTTCCAGAACGGTTTATCAATGTCTCTGGAGTATGCTTATGAATGGGAAGATCATGACGAAGGCGAAAGCGACAGGTTCCATTATGCTGGTATAGGCGTGAACTACGCATTCTAAAAAAGAACAGGGGCATTATTATGCCCCTGTTTTTACACCAGTGAGTCGGCCAAAGATATTTGCGTGCTTACAGTTATATTCTGTAATCCTTTCTCACCTGCAATCAGATTAAATAATAAATTACAACTTTGTTCACCCAACTGCTGAGTAGGTACATCAATTCCACCAGGAACTGGTGTGAGCATAAAAGAAAGTAGCTCATTACTATAGCCTACAACGGCAAGTTGTTGTGGGATGTCAATGTTTTTCTCGGCCGCCACGCGATATAAGCTCATTAACTTTAAGCTGTCTGTCGCAAATACGGCATCGGGTAGCGGCTGCTGGCTCAGTAATTTTCGAGAAGCAAGCAGGGCGGTTTCATGAGTATACCCGCCGTCAATAACCCACTCATCGCGCATTTTAATGTTATGTGCCTGAAGGCTGGCTTTATAACCGTTAACGCGGTCGATAGAAACATGGACGTCAAGCGGTGCATGCAAACAGGCTATATTACGGTGGCCACTCTCAATCAGCGCATTTGTCAGCGTAATACTGTCGCGATAATTATCGGTGTCTACAGAATAGACATTGGCGTAGTCACCTTCAACTTTCCCAATAACCACAACCGGTACGTTGTATTTATCCAGACTAGCAAAAAATGATTCATCGGCAGGAGAGCTCAGCATAATGATCCCTTTGATCAACTTCTGCTTAATTTTGCTCTCACATTTTTGTAAATCATCTTCGGTGCTTCGCGACGTCTGCAATATGACATCAAAACCGACTTCTTCAGCCTTGGCAGTAATTGCATGCAACACTTCAGAGAAAAACGGATTACCGGCAGTTGTTTTTGCAGAACGGGTAGATATCACCATTATTGCATCAAACCCGGAAGAGGTCAGCGCGCGAGCAAGTTTATTAGGTTGATACTGTAACTCATCAATTGCGCGCAGCACCTTTTCAAGCGCTTCCGGCGAGATGTTGGTTTGCTTATTAAGCACGCGCGATACCGTGGATTTTGATACGCCAGCGGCTCGTGCAATATCATAAATGGTAGGAGACATAGATCCCAAGCTCCGTCCGAGAGTCAATGGCGGACATATTATGGAGTTAATTGACGAATGACAACAATCTCGGAATGCGGTTAGAAAAATCAAAAGGCTAACTGCAACATGGGTAACCTGAGGAACAATCGTCCGCGCCTGCAGGCGGTGATAATGCGGTCGCAATATTTTCTTAAGAACAGGCGTATAGTGTGGTGGTTAAATCCAACAATCAGTCGGGAAGATATTATGTTGAAAAAAGGCGTATTAGCGTTGGCACTGGTCATCGGCATGCCGGTTTATGCAGTTGAACACTGGATTGATGTTCGCATTCCTGAACAGTACCAACAGCAGCATATTCAGGGGGCCGTCAACATTCCGTTGAAAGAGATGAAGACGCGTATCGCAGCTGAAGTGCCTGATAAGAACGACACCGTGAAGCTGTACTGCAACTCCGGGCGTCAATCGGGGCAGGCGAAGGATATGTTAACTGAAATGGGCTATACGCAGGTGACGAATGAAGGTGGCATCAATCAGATAGCGCTTCCTAAAGTAGAGAATAAATAAACCGCCCGCATTCATTCTGCTACAGGCGGTAAGAATAATGCCGCCTGAAACAGCACAGGTAGTTGATAAGTAAGAATTGGCCCCTATCTTTACTTCCTGTTTGTTATAATTTCTTCGGTTCCTTCAGCAAAACGGGATGGCGATGAAGCGACTTAAAAATGAACTCAATTCGCTGGTTAATCGCGGGGTAGACCGGCATTTACGCCTGGCTGTTACTGGACTTAGCCGCAGCGGTAAGACGGCGTTTATCACCGCGATGGTAAACCAGTTACTCAATATTCATGCCGGTGCGCGCTTGCCGTTGCTCAGTTGCGTGCGCGAAGAGCGTCTGCTTGGCGTGAAACGGGTTCCTCAACGCGATTTTGGCATTCCGCGCTTTACCTATGATGAGGGACTGGCACAGCTGTACGGTTCTCCGCCGACCTGGCCGACCCCTACGCGTGGCGTGAGTGAAATACGTCTGGCGCTGCGCTATAAATCCAATGACTCTTTACTGCGCCACTTTAAAGACACCTCCACGCTGTACCTGGAGATCGTCGATTATCCGGGGGAGTGGCTGCTCGATTTACCGATGCTGGCCCAAGATTATCTGAGCTGGTCGCGGCAAATGACCGGATTATTGCAGGGGCAGCGGGGCGAATGGTCGGCAAAATGGCGGCAGTTATGCCAGGGGCTGGATCCGTTGGCGCCTGCTGATGAAAACCGTCTGGCGGAAATTGCTGCCGCCTGGACGGAGTATCTGCATCAGTGTAAACAGCAGGGCCTACATTTTATTCAACCGGGCCGTTTTGTCCTGCCCGGAGATATGGCGGGCGCGCCTGCGCTGCAATTCTTCCCGTGGCCGGATGTCGATGCCTGGGGTGAATCAAAGCTGGCGCAGGCTGACAAACACACCAACGCTGGCATGTTGCGCGAAAGATTCAATTATTACTGCGAAAAGGTCGTCAAAGGGTTTTATAAGAATCACTTCCTGCGCTTTGACCGCCAGATTGTGCTGGTCGATTGCCTGCAGCCGCTCAACAGCGGGCCACAGGCGTTCAACGACATGCGCCTGGCGCTTACCCAGTTGATGCAAAGCTTCCATTACGGGCAGCGCACGCTGTTTCGTCGGCTATTTTCTCCAGTGATCGACAAGCTGCTGTTTGCCGCCACCAAAGCTGACCACGTCACAGTCGATCAGCACGCCAATATGGTGTCGCTTTTACAGCAGTTGATCCAGGATGCCTGGCAAAACGCGGCGTTCGAAGGTATCAGCATGGATTGTCTGGGGCTGGCATCGGTGCAGGCAACCACCAGCGGCTTGATCGATGTGAAAGGTGAAAAGATCCCGGCGCTGCGTGGTAATCGTCTGAGCGATGGCGAACCGCTGACCGTTTATCCTGGTGAAGTGCCCGCGCGACTGCCAGGACAGTCGTTCTGGGACCGCCAGGGATTTCAGTTTGAAGCATTTCGCCCGCAGGTTATGGATGTCGATAAACCCTTACCACATATCCGCCTCGATGCCGCGCTGGAGTTTTTAATAGGAGATAAATTGCGATGAGCGAGCCGTTAAAACCGCGTATCGACTTCTCAGGTCCGCTGGACGTGGAACAAAACACGGCGTTTAAAGCGCAGCAAATGTTCAACGAAACGGAGGCGCAGACTTTTTCTCCGGCGAAAGTGGATGAACCCCTGGAAGACGAAGGTCAGGCGGAGGCCGTCATTGATGCGGCCTTACGCCCCAAACGCAGTCTGTGGCGCAAGATGGTGATGGGCGGGCTGGCGCTGTTTGGCGTGAGCGTTGTTGCTCAGGGTGTGCAGTGGACCATGAACGCCTGGCAGACTCAGGACTGGGTCGCGCTGGGAGGATGTGCCGCAGGCGCATTGATTATCGGCGCAGGTGTCGGATCGGTGGCGACCGAGTGGCGCAGATTGTGGCGATTGCGTCAGCGCGCGCACGAACGTGATGAAGCGCGAGACTTGCTCCACAGCCATGGAACCGGAAAAGGTCGTGCATTTTGTGAAAAACTGGCGCAGCAGGCGGGTATCGATCAGTCGCATCCGGCTCTACAGCGTTGGTATGCCTCAATTCATGAAACGCAGAACGATCGCGAAGTGGTCAGCCTGTATGCCCATCTGGTGCAGCCGGTGCTGGATGCGCAAGCCCGGCGTGAGATCAGTCGTTCAGCGGCAGAGTCCACGCTGATGATTGCCGTCAGCCCGCTGGCACTGGTGGATATGGCGTTTATCGCCTGGCGCAATCTGCGCCTGATTAATCGCATTGCATCGCTGTATGGCATTGAACTTGGTTATTACAGCCGTCTGCGCCTGTTCCGCCTGGTGTTGTTGAATATCGCTTTTGCCGGGGCCAGTGAGCTGGTGCGGGAAGTAGGGATGGACTGGATGTCGCAGGATTTAGCCGCCCGCTTATCAACGCGTGCCGCACAGGGCATTGGCGCGGGGTTATTAACGGCGCGTCTGGGCATTAAAGCTATGGAGCTTTGCCGACCGCTGCCGTGGATCGATGATGATAAGCCACGACTGGGCGATTTTCGCCGTCAACTGATTGGTCAGGTGAAAGAGACCTTACAAAAGAACAAATCTCCGCGCGAAAGTTAGCTATAAAACAGGCGCCGATCGTATAACTTTACGCCCCGGCGCCTAATTTTCCAGCGCGCTGTCAATATTTGTTGACAGAGTTCTTCCTGCAAACCAAATACTGTCTTATCATTTAACACATAATCCCTTGTCCAGGTGAAGGTTCCTATGCGTTTGGAAGTCTTTTGTGAAGACCGTCTTGGTCTGACCCGCGAATTGCTCGATTTACTGGTGCTCAGAAGCATTGATTTACGCGGTATCGAGATTGACCCCATCGGGCGAATTTACCTTAATTTTGCGGAGCTGGAGTTCACCAACTTCAGCAGTCTGATGGCTGAAATCCGCCGTATTTCAGGGGTTACGGATGTGCGTACCGTACCCTGGATGCCTTCCGAACGTGAACATCTGGCGCTGAGTGCTCTGCTTGAAGCGTTGCCAGAACCGGTCCTTTCTCTTGATATGAAAAGCAAAGTTGAGATGGCGAACCCTGCGAGCTGTCAACTTTTTGCGCACACCCAGGAGCGGATGCGCAACCATACCGCAGCCCAGTTAATCAATGGGTTTAACTTCCAGCGTTGGCTGGAAAGCAATCCGCAGGATTCCCATAGCGAACATGTCGTGATTAACGGGCAGAATTTCCTGATGGAAATTACGCCTGTCCATTTGCAGGGCGAAAATCAGGAGCAGATGCTGACCGGCGCGGTGGTGATGTTGCGCTCCACCATCCGAATGGGACGTCAGCTGCAAAATATGACAACGCAGGATCTCAGCGCGTTTAGCCAGATTATTGCCGTCAGCGCCAAAATGAAACACGTCGTAGAACAAGCGCGCAAGCTGGCGACGCTGAGCGCACCGCTGCTGATTACTGGTAATACCGGCACCGGCAAAGATCTTTTTGCCCATGCCTGTCATCTGGCAAGCCCGCGTGCGTCGAAACCGTATCTGGCGCTGAACTGTGCGTCAATCCCTGAAGATGCGGTTGAAAGCGAGCTGTTTGGCCATGCGCCGGAAGGCAAAAAAGGGTTCTTTGAGCAGGCGAATGGCGGTTCGGTTCTGTTAGATGAAATTGGCGAAATGTCGCCGCGTATGCAGACCAAATTGCTGCGTTTTCTCAATGACGGCACGTTCCGTCGCGTGGGAGAAGATCACGAAGTTCATGTTGATGTCCGTGTGATTTGCGCGACGCAAAAGAACCTTGTGGAGCTGGTGCAGAAAGGACTTTTCCGTGAGGACCTCTATTATCGTCTGAATGTACTGACGCTAAACCTGCCGCCGCTGCGCGATTGCCCACAAGATATTATGCCGCTTACCGAACTGTTTGTGGCGCGTTTTGCCGATGAACAGGGCGTGCCGCGTCCGAAGCTGTCCGCCGATCTCAGCACGGTGTTGACCCGTTACGGTTGGCCGGGCAACGTGCGTCAGCTTAAAAACGCTATCTACCGGGCGCTGACCCAGCTTGAAGGCTATGAGCTGCGGCCACAGGATATTTTGCTGCCGGATTACGACGCGGCAACGGTTGCGGTCGGAGAAGAGGTAATGGAAGGGTCGCTGGATGAAATTACCAGCCGCTTTGAACGCTCCGTGCTGACGCAGCTGTATATGAATTATCCCAGCACGCGCAAGCTGGCCAAGCGCCTCGGCGTTTCGCATACCGCGATTGCCAATAAATTGCGCGAGTACGGCCTGAGCCAACAGAAAAAAAGCGAAGAGTAATGTCGTAAATGAAAATGCCTCCATGCGGAGGCATTTTTGTATGCAAACGCAGCTTACGCTTTCAGTACGTCCAGCGCCGCTGTGTAGTCTGGTTCGTTGGTGATTTCATTGACCAGTTGGCTGAAGACGACGTTGTCATTTTCATCGATAACAACTACGGCACGTGCGGCCAGACCTTTCAGCGGGCCTTCAGCGATTTCAACACCGTAGTTTTTCAGGAATTCTGCGTTGCGCAGGGTGGACAGCGTGATAACGTTGCTCAGACCTTCCGCGCCGCAAAAACGAGAGTGGGCGAATGGCAGGTCGGCCGAAATACACAGTACGACGGTATTGTCGATTTCTGTCGCCAGTTGGTTAAACTTACGTACCGATGCCGCGCAAACGCCGGTATCGATGCTTGGGAAAATATTCAGCACTTTGCGCTTGCCTGCAAACTGGCCCAGCGTAACGTCAGACAGGTCTTTAGCCACAAGGGTAAAAGCCTGAGCTTTGCTTCCAGCCTGAGGAATGGAGCCGGCAACTGCAACCGGGTTGCCCTGGAAATGAACGGTTTGTGACATGGTTATCTTCCTGTTTACATATAGTTAACGTCGAGGCTAGTTTATGCCATCAACAGTTAACACGGCAAACGCTATTTGCGGATATCCGCTTCAGGGACTGCATTAAGGAAAACAAATGAGAACAGTTAAGGTATATGAGGAAGCCTGGCCGCTGCACACTCCCTTTGTCATCGCCCGTGGGAGCAGGACCGAAGCGCATGTGGTTGTCGTCGAATTGACAGAAAATGGCGTCACAGGTATTGGCGAGTGCACACCGTACCCACGCTACGGTGAAAGCGATGCCTCTGTCCTGGCGCAAATTATGAGCATTGCACCACAACTGGAAAACGGACTGACGCGTGAAGAACTGCAAAAACTGCTGCCAGCAGGAGCTGCGCGAAATGCCGTAGATTGTGCGTTGTGGGATCTGAGTGCGCGTCAACAGCAGAAGTCGTTGGCGGAATTGGTGGGAAGTGAACTGGCGGAAGTGGTGACGACGGCGCAAACCGTAGTGATTGGCTCGCCGGAACAAATGGCTGCGAGCGCGGCTGCGCTGTGGGGAAATGGCGCAAAACTGCTGAAAGTTAAACTGGATGCTCGCTTAATTAGTGAGCGGATGGTTGCCATTCGTGCGGCTGTTCCTGACGCCACGATTATTGTCGACGCCAACGAATCCTGGCGGGCAGAAGGCCTTGCGGCACGCTGTCAGCTTCTGGCTGATTTAGGGGTGGCGATGCTGGAGCAGCCGCTGCCGGCCCAGGATGATGCCGCGCTGGAGAATTTTGTGCATCCGCTGCCCATCTGCGCAGATGAAAGTTGCCACACTCGCAGTAGCCTGAAAGCGCTGCACGGACGCTATGAAATGGTCAATATCAAACTGGACAAAACAGGCGGTCTGACGGAAGCACTGGCGCTGGCAACGGAAGCCCGCGAGCAGGGATTTGCGCTGATGCTGGGCTGCATGCTGTGTACCTCCCGGGCTATTGGTGCGGCGTTACCGCTTACGCCGCAGGTTAACTTTGCCGATCTTGATGGCCCTACGTGGCTGGCCAGCGATGCGGAGCCAGCCCTACATTTTACGACCGGGCAGCTCCATCCCTAGGGTGCCAGCGCAGCAGATTGGACATGGCCAGCAGGTATTTTTCGCTCGCTTCATCCGATGAAATGGGCGGAAATTCGGCGGTTATGCAGTGTAAATTCAGGTCTGCGCACCAGCTCCCAAAAGAGCCGGGCGTTTCATAACCTACGCTGGTGACCAGAGGCAATTCAAACGACTGTGCCAGCCACGAACCCAGCTCGCTGCTTCTGGGATCTTCAATACAGGCCAGTGGATCGTGAAAAGAGACTACCCAGGCGGGATGAATTCGGTGAATAAGCTGACACAACGCCTGGGTTTCTGGTTCCGAACCCGGACTTTCGCCGGTCAACAACACCACATCACGCTCTTCTGCGCTACTGTTCCAGCGGTACACCGTTTCGCCCGCTTTCCAGTTTGCGGCGGGAAAGTTACGGTTCAGATCGACGCCGTTCGCATTTGCGCGCAGTCCAAGCTGGCAACCGTCAGGGTTTACGGCCAGCACCACATGGTGGCGACGCAGGGAAGGGTTAAGCGTACGCAATGCGCAGGAAAGGGTAACGATAGAGGAGTTTTCGTCGCCGTGCGTTCCCGCCAGTATCAGGCCGCTTTCACGATCGGCTGCCAGTGCAGGAAACCAGATTAGCGGTGCGCCTAACAAGGAACGTCCGTAATGTTCGGTTCCAGGTGGGAATGCGCCGCGCTCGGCACGGGGACGGGTAACGGTCATAGTCATCTCTGAATGCTTGGATTGTTACTCGCAGTGTTGTGCAAAATGTATGGATAATCAAATCGTTTTCACACACTTATCTTTTCAGGTGTAATATCACTTTCTTGTCGGAAGTTAATTGCATTTCCTGCTGGCGATACAAATAATTACACATTCACTTAGTAGCCGGAATTGAGGGTATCTTATGCAGTATTCTGTTTCAGTAACCTGTTGTGCGTTGTTGGTTAGCAGCATTTCTTTATCCTGGGCTGCTGATGTTCCCAGCGGAACGGTACTGGCAGAGAAACAAGAACTGGTGCGTCATATAAAAGACGAACCGGCGTCGCTTGATCCGGCAAAAGCCGTCGGGCTGCCTGAAATACAGGTTATTCGTGATCTATTTGAAGGGCTGGTCAACCAGAATGAGAAGGGTGAGATCGTGCCTGGCGTCGCTACCCAGTGGAAGAGTAACGATAACCGCATCTGGACGTTTACGCTGCGTGACAATGCGCAATGGGCGGATGGTACGCCGGTAACGGCGCAGGATTTTGTCTATAGCTGGCAGCGTCTGGTTGATCCAAAAACGCTGTCGCCGTTTGCCTGGTTTGCTGCGCTGGCGGGTATTAATAATGCTCAGGCTATTATCGATGGCAAAGCCACGCCTGATATACTTGGCGTTAGTGCTGTTGATGCACGGACATTGAAAGTTCAACTGGATAAACCGCTGCCCTGGTTTGCCAATCTGACGGCGAGTTTTGCATTCTATCCGGTACAAAAAGCCAACGTTGAGAGCGGCAAAGAGTGGACCAAACCAGGCAATCTGATTGGTAACGGCGCCTATGTGCTCAAAGATCGCGTCGTAAACGAAAAACTGGAAGTGGTGCCGAACACGCATTATTGGGACAACGCCAAAACAGTGCTGCAAAAAGTCACCTTCCTGCCGATCAACCAGGAATCAGCTGCGACCAAGCGCTATCTTGCTGGTGATATTGATATTACCGAGTCCTTCCCGAAAAATATGTACCAGAAACTGTTGAAGGATATCCCGGGTCAGGTTTACACCCCGCCGCAGCTTGGTACTTATTATTATGCCTTCAATACCCAGAAGGGACCGACTGCCGACTCACGCGTGCGCCTGGCGCTCAGCATGACTATCGATCGTCGTCTGATGGCGGAGAAAGTTTTGGGTACCGGTGAGAAACCAGCATGGCATTTTACGCCGGATGTAACGGCAGGATTTGTGCCGGAACCTTCACCGTTTGAGCAAATGAGTCAGGAAGAGCTGAACGCGCAGGCGAAAACGCTGCTGCGCGCGGCGGGCTATGGCCCGCAGAAACCGCTTAAACTGACGCTGCTGTACAACACCTCAGAAAATCATCAGAAGATTGCTATCGCTGTGGCTTCTATGTGGAAGAAGAACCTCGGTGTTGACGTAAAACTGCAGAACCAGGAATGGAAAACGTATATCGACAGCCGTAATACCGGTAATTTTGATGTGATCCGCGCCTCATGGGTGGGTGACTACAATGAGCCTTCTACGTTCTTGTCGCTATTAACATCGACCCATACGGGCAATATCTCCCGCTTTAATGATCCGGCGTACGACAAAGTGTTGACCCAGGCAACTCTGGAGAATACAGAGAAAGCGCGCAATGCCGATTATAACGCCGCGGAGAAAATTCTGATGGAACAGGCACCTATTGCACCGATTTATCAGTATACCAACGGGCGTTTAATTAAACCGTGGCTGAAAGGGTATCCGATTACTAACCCTGAAGATGTGGCCTATAGCCGCACAATGTATATCGTTAAGCACTAACAGAGATAATGGCTGGTGTGATTTTGCACCAGCCATTTTAAGTTTCCGGGGGCTGGTGCTCCCGGCAAATCAGCAACGCATCCTCTTCACTCAATCTCTCTTTTGTCAGATTACAATATCCCTGACCACCCGTTTTTTGGTGGAAGCGACAGCTATGGCAAAGACCAAAGCCAGGCACATTGTTGGTCCTCTGGATCCCGCGTAACAGTTCTAACAGCAGCTCTCTGAGCACGATCGCCCGTTCACCCATTACCGATTCACCCTCCACTAAAAACGTGGGGGGCAGCAGGGCTTCCAGTAAGGTATTGGCCGACTCACTTAAGTGTAGATGGACGCTACGTTTATCACGGTCATCCGGCTTGCGAACAATCAACCCTTTGTTTTCCAAAAGCTTCAGCGATTGCGACACGGTACCTTTGGTGAGACCAAGGTAGTCTGTCACGCCAAGCGGCGTATTGGAATAACGGTTGCAACGGGCCAGATACATTAACGCGCTAAGTTGCACTGGCTGGAGATCCGCCAGTAAAGGATGCTGGCGAAACCACATCCTTGTCAGGCTGGAAAGCCGGTCAAGTACGTCGAAAAGTGACATGTCGGGCATAACAAATCCTCCTCGGCATATAGTATCGATTAAAAACTATATTGACAAAGGATAAAAGCAGCGTAGCATAAATTATAGTATCGAATCGATACTATAATTTAAAGGAGATGTATCATGACTAAAGCTCGTTTCTATCATGCAGGTTGCCCGGTTTGTGTTTCCGCAGAACAGACACTTCTGCAGCATTTGTCTGCGGATGTTGAAATCGATGTGGTTCATCTGGGAGAGCAACCTGATCGGGTTGCTGAGGCTGAAGTGGCTGGCGTGAAATCTGTTCCGGCGCTGGTGATTGACGGCAATGTGCTGCATATTAATTTCGGCGCTCCCATTGAAGCGTTGAAATAGCTGGAAAGTTCGGGAAGTTGCGTTGGCGATTTCCCGAATATACAAGACGTTGGGGAAGGTAATGTGATGAAAACGGCCGAAGAGTATCACCCGATAGATTGCGATCTTCATGATTATCTGGAAATCGCCTGCATGTACCACTATTGGTTGCACATTGAACTAACGGATGGCACATGTTTTGATGCTAAAGCGCTGACGACGTGTACCACCGTGGAAAAAGAAGAATTTCTGGTAGTGGAGCAATCTGAAAACCAGCAAAAAATCCGTCTGGATTGTCTGTCAGCGATCACCGCGCTGACGCCCGGAGCGACGTTTAGCACAGTTAGTTTTCAGCGAGCCTACCGCGGTTAGACTGTATAAATTCGAATGTCGTGCGCCTGGAACGCTGTGGCGTACTCTTTGCTGATGTTGTCCTCTACAACAATCACATCGATATTGCTGCTTTCGGTAACGACATATCGGGCGACGGCTGGGATTTTTTCAGCCGTTAGCGCGACGATAGTTTCATTACATTGTTTAATCACCGCTTTTTTGAACTCACAATCCGCATAATCAAATCCCGTTAAGCCGGATTCAGGCGACATCGCGCAGCCGCCAATAAATCCCTGATCGAATAAAATGTCCTGCACTTGCGCGATGGCGGAAGCTCCCACGCACCCACCTGAAGATCTCTGCACCACGCCACCCAGCATAATGACTTCAAACAGCGGTTTTTTTAGCAAAACGGCGGCAATCTCCGGTGAATTTGTCACCACGGTTAATGCCAGTTCGGCGGGCAGAGCTTCTGCCATTGCCAGATTGGTGCTACCCGTGTCGATAAAAATACAGCTTCCAGATTTGACCAGTCGGGCACATCTCTGCGCGATGTTGCTCTTTTTGGCTACATTAATACTCTTGCGTACGTCGATGTCTTCGGATTCAGGGAGTGTAATGACCGCGCCACCATAAACTTTTTTACACACGCCATCTTTGCTCAATTCATGCAAATCACGACGAATTGTATGTTCAGAAACGCCTAATCGGTTAGCGAGTTCAGAACAAATGACCCTGCCGTTTTCTTGCAGGATCTGAAAGATAAGCGCCTGGCGCTGTTCCGGGAATGCGGCGTAATCGAGCATAGATACTCCAGGTGAAATAAACATCGAGCAATAGAGTGCATGATCGTGCATTATGATTAACGATGTCAACATCCCTTACAGGGGCCGTACTATTCTGGATACAACGGGAAGAGGTTCGCTATGAAGATTGCGCATATGGCCTTATGGACACAGGATCTCGAGCAGCAAGCTTGCTTCTGGGTCTCGTTTTTTGACGGCAAGATCAACGAGAAATACCGCAGTAAAACCAATCCTGGTTTTGAATCTTATTTTGTCAAAATTGGCGAGGAAATTGCGATTGAGTTAATGACCAAACCGGGTCTTATCGGGCAGCAATCTGACAATAATCGTTGCGGATGGGTACACCTCGCCATTTCTGTTGGCGGCAATGAAAATGTTGATGCCATTGCATTGCAAGCGCAGGAACAGGGGATATTAGTCTCAGGTCCGCGCACTACTGGCGATGGTTATTACGAAGCGGTGATAAAAGATCCTGACGGCAATTTAATCGAGATTGTGGCGTAAGTCTTCAATCAGTTACCTGCAAATAATGAGTACCTGCTGCTCATTATTGATGAGCACAGCTCATAAGTTTGTCCTTCTTTTCCTCTCTAATCACCGACACGTCGAGTCTCTATAATTTTACTGTTTTCAGCCCCCGGTGGTGCAATGTTGCCACCGTTTTGGAGAGTCGAATATGCAATACCAACTGGATGCCAGACAACAGGCAATCATCCCCATTGCGGCATTCACTGCCACAGGACAGATGGAAAAGCTGGACGTCGCGCTCAATGCCGGACTGGATGCGGGACTCACGCTCAGTGAAGTAAAAGAGATCCTGCTACAGCTCTACGCATACTGCGGTTTCCCTCGCAGCCTGAACGGTCTGTCCTGCTTTATGTCGGTGGTAAAAAGTCGAAGCGAGAAAGGGCTTTCAGACGACGAAGGTAGAACGGCCACGCCGCCACCTGCAGACTGGAACAGTGTTCAGGCTGGGAGCCTAACTCAGACGCAACTGGTTGGACAGCCTGTAAGCGGTCCGCTGTTTGACTTTGCACCCGCTATTGATGTCTGGCTCAAAGCACATCTGTTTGGCGATATTTTTCAGCGAGATGTACTTGACTGGCAGGACCGTGAATGGGCGACCGTTTCGGCGCTGGCCGTTGTGGGCGGCGTTAACAGCCAGTTGAAAAGCCATTTTGCGATATGCCTTAACATCGGGATCCTCCCTGAGCAACTTAGTGAGTTTATTACGATACTTGAATATCACTGTGGAGCCGGGATTGGGGAAAATGCCCGTAGGGTTCTTGATGAATGTCTGGCATGAACACCGCGGACATTATCCATACTGGAGTCACTATGAACGAACAATTTGATGGTAACAGCGTCTTTCCACGTGGAGAGAAAAATGAAGCGTATGCGAAGTATTTCACTGGCGACAGCTATCTGACCATGCTCTCCATGGAAGGCGTGGTAATTGGCAATGTCGCATTTGAACCGGGTTGTCGTAACTTCTGGCATGTTCATCATGAGGGTGGACAAATATTGCTGGTGACCGGTGGCAGAGGCTGGTATCAGGAGTGGAATAAACCGGCACGTGAGCTGAAAACCGGCGATGTCGTGCACATTCCGGCTGGAATGAAACACTGGCACGGTGCTGCGCGTGATAGTTGGTTTGCTCATATCGCTGTGGAAATCCCGGCTCCTGGCGCGTCGAACGAATGGCTGGAACCGGTTAGCGACGCTGAGTACAACCTGCTGCCCTGAACTATGCTGGTTCTGGTAACTCCTAATCCCTGAGGAGATCTCAATGGTCATGAATGTGAAGGGTTATGCTGCTCTGGCGGTGAAAGAAGATTTAGTCCCCCATAATTTTGTTCGTCGCGATCCGCGTGAAGATGATGTGGTTATCGATATTTTATACAGCGGTGTATGCCACTCGGATATTCACAACGCCTACAACGATTGGGGCGGCGCTAAATATCCGATGGTACCAGGGCATGAGATCATTGGCCGCGTGGTGCATGTTGGTAAGTCGGTAACAAAATTCAAAGTGGGCGATCTCGCAGGGGTCGGCTGCATGGTTGATTCGTGTCAACACTGTAGCGCCTGCGAGCAGGGGCTAGAGCAGTATTGCGAAGAAGGTAACACGCTAACGTATAACGATATCGACCGTCATGACGGCCTGCCTACTTTCGGCGGCTATTCTGACAAAATTGTCGTTACCGAAAAGTTTGTGGTGAAGGTCCCTGAAGGGATCGATTTACGCGGTGCGGCGCCGCTGCTTTGCGCCGGGATCACAACATGGTCGCCACTGCGCCACTGGCAGGTAGGTGAGGGCAGTAAAGTCGCGGTTGTCGGTCTGGGTGGACTCGGGCATATGGCAATCAAATTTGCAAATGCGCTGGGCGCGGAAGTTACGCTGTTTACGCGTTCACCGGGCAAAGAAGCTGATGCCAGACGTTTGGGTGCCAGTCACGTTGTGCTTTCCACTGACAGTGAACAGATGAAAGCGACAGCGAATCAGTTTGATCTGATTATCGATACTGTGCCCTACGTTCATGACCTGAACCCTTATATCCCAACCCTGGCGCTAAGCGGTACGCTGGTGCTGGTTGGTTATCTTGGTGCGTTGGATCCGTTGCTGAATACGGTTCCCCTGATCCTTGGGCGTAGATCCGTGGCGGGTTCAGTTATCGGCGGTATTGCCGAAACGCAGGAGATGATGGATTTTTGCGGTCAGCATGGTATTACCGCCGATGTCGAAGTGATCGATATTCAGGATATTAATCGTGCCTGGCAGCGGATGTTGAAAAGCGATGTGAAATACCGCTTTGTAATTGATATTGCTTCATTGAAATAAGTACAAAAAAGACGCGGATTTCCGCGTCTTTTCTTTTGTTAGTGTGTCGATGGCGATGCTTCAGGATTATCCATATACAGCGTCTGGCTGGGGAATGCAAAGTCGGCACCGTTTGCCTGGACTATCGTGATAATCTTTAAATAAACGTCTTGCTGTACCGCGAGCCAATCCTTCCAGACGGTGGTTTTCGTGAAGCAATACACCATGATATTCAACGATGAATCGGCAAATTCATTAAAATAGACCAACAGAGTTTGTTTCTGGTCTATTCCTGGATGGTTTTGCAGCATTTCTCTGACCGACTCGACAACGGCACCGACTTTATCGGCATCCTCATATCGTAACCCGATCACCGTTTTAATTCGCCGGTTGGTCATGCGCCCTGGGTTTTCTACGCTGATGGAGGAGAAAATCGAGTTTGGCACATACAACGGACGATGGTCGAAGGTGTTTATTTTAGTCATTCGCCAGCCAATTTCTGCTACCGTGCCTTCAATATTGCGGTCCGGGGAGCGGATCCAATCGCCTATGCTAAACGGTCTGTCGAAATAGAGCATAATGCCTGAGAAAAAGTTGCTCAGAATATCTTTCCCCGCCATACCCACTGCGATACCGCCAATACCGCCAAAGGTTAACAGGCCGGATAAGCTCATACCGAAGTGTTCGCCATACAGTAAAATGATGGCAACCACGATGGTGATCTTGATGATACGCGACAGGATCCTCGCGCTGGTGATATCTCTGCCTTTATTAATCTGCGTCTTTTCAAACTGATTAATCACCAGAAAAAGTTTGATGGTCAGGATCAACGCAATCAACGAGGTGCAGATAAAGTCGACCACGCTGGGGGAGATAAATTTCAGGCTGTAACTTTCGATAACGTTATTAGCAATGCTGCCAAACGTCCCAATGATAATGGCATAGACAAAAAATTGTGCGGCATGAAATATGAATCCTTTGCAGCGACGCTCCCCACGATGATACCAGACGCTCATCAGGACCAGCGCGGCACAGCAGCTAAGAATTACCGTCAAATTAAACGCATTATTCATAAACAGTTCAGCGATCATGATTCTTCCTGGCAACTCCGTGTTAGCTAAATATCATCTGACATCCTAATCCCCAGATATTTTACTCAGTTAAGGCGGTCAGATCATTAATCAAAAGGAGAGATAAATAATGCAATCAGCGCTATTCTCAGCGAAATAACGCTGACGTCAACCCTGTATGCGGTTTATGTAGCAGACAGTAAGTTAATGTCATGGTATTGTTAGCGCAGAGTAACAAGGTTTTCATCTGCAAAAGGACAGTACTATGATCATGGCTAAGCTGAAAACAGCGAAGGGACGGAAGTTTCTGTTGTGCCTGCTTGGAGTGTTTATTATCGCAGCGTCGGTCGTGACGCGAGCGACGATCGGTGGCGTTATTGAACAGTATGACATTCCGCTATCCGACTGGACCGCTTCAATGTATGCCATTCAATCTGCAATGATTTGTGTCTACAGCATGGTGTTTACGATTCTGTTGGCTATCCCGCTTGGTATCTATTTCCTCGGTGGTGAGGAGCAACACTAGGCGTTTAAAATGCCGGATGATATCGCCATCCGGCATTTTATTGTGTGGTTAATCGTCTTCTTCGTCGTCCAGTTCAACTGGCGTCTGATATTCATCCGGCTTGATGACCAGCAGGTCACAGCGTAGATGATCGATAACCTGTTCCGCGGTATTACCAAGAAACGCAGCAGAAATACCGGTACGTCCGACGGTCCCCAATACCACAATACCCGCCTGCAAGTGCTCGGCTAAATCAGGAATGACCTCTTCAGGTAAGCCTTTTTCAACGTGCGTCACTTTCTCATCAATACTGAATTTCTGGCGTAGCGCCTTCATGGCCAGCAGATGCTGTCCACGGATTGCGTCGTTATAAACGCTGGGATCAAATTCAGGCAGTTCAATCGCGATGTTGATTGGAGTGACAGGGTAGGCGCCTACCAGATGCACTTCGGTATGGTTAACCTGTTCTGCAAGCTGTAGCGTCTCCTTGACCAGTTTTTCATTGAGCGCGTTGTGATAAGCCTCTTCACTGGCGAGGTTTACGGCAACCAGTGCTTTACCCCCTTCAGGCCATGGCTGGTCTTTCACCATCCATACCGGACTTGGACATTTACGCAATAAATGCCAGTCGGTTGGCGTAAATATTACGGCTTCGAGGCGGTCGTGTTGGTGCGCCATCTTGAGGACCAGGTCATGCCTGGCGCTGATGACTTCCTGGATGATGGCTTCAAAGGGTCGGTTATGCCAGACCACTTTAATATCCAGAGGGATCCCTGCTTCGATATAGTATTTCGCTTGTTCACGTATCCATGCAGTTCGCTGGCTGATAACCCCCTGACGCATTGCCGTACGCTCATCAGGCGACAGCAGGGTAGTCATTTCATAGGAAAAGTCATAGATCGGCAAAAAGGCTTTAATTTTGCCACCAATCCGTTGATGCAAATAAACAGCTCGCCGTAATGCTGGTTGATCGTCCTGGTTAGGGTCGATGACGACCAGCATATTTTTATACATAGCCATACAGGGTCTCCTTACAACTGTCATCGCAGTTTGTAACTAAAAGAGTAACCCAATAATGTGGTTTGAAACAGGGGAGAACCTCTAGCCAGATCAATAAATTGGGGAAATCTCCAGCTTTTATCTACATCCCGCTCAATTTAAACAATTTTTCTCAGCCTGTAGTGCACCGACTCTTCCGCTCGCTTTGGCAGTAATGCGCTGTAAATTTAAAAAAACTCATCAAGCATCAAGTGAAACTGCAATTTTTTCTCGTCGGGTTGAGGAATGCCATATTGTTGAAAAAGCCTGTTTTGCAGTGAATGTGAAAATTCACCGAGGCAGTTCCAGAGAATAGCGAGATCCTGGTATTGATCGGCGATGCCAACTCGTCCCACATCAAGACACCCCACTATTTCATCATTACAAAAAATAATGTTATCCAGTGAAAAGTCACCGTGAGTAACAACAGGAACAGATGAGAAGGGCAAAAGAGTGTGCATCTTTTCCCAGACCTGTTCAACAGAACAGCCATTGCGTTCATCATCAAAATCCTCGGCATCAACAAGATTATTTTTCATCCGGTTTTGTGCCAGTGTGAGACGAAATTGGTGATTGCTGTTAAAGGGGCAACTATTTACTGGAATGGCATGTAACCGACGCAAAAATGTCGCCAAAGCGTCAACAATATCATTACTCATATCAGGGTGCTCTTCTAACATCTGGAAGGCAGTTTTCCCTGGTATTGCCGTGGTGAGTAGCAATGCTACGTCAGGCGTTCGGGAAAAATGCTTAACGTTTGGCAGCGGGATGTAATCTTTCAACCAGATGAGCCTGACCATTTCATCCGTAATATCATTGGCAACGCTACCGTTACCTTGCTTCAGATATAATTCAGGGGCATCCACTTTGTCGTAAAGTCGGTAGATGGCAGCACCAGATTGACCGACATGGTCACGTGCCCATTTATAGCCATCAAGTTCATGGTCCAGGCTTGAGTTTAATTGCAAACGCGCGCAGGTGCTTTCCCTGTGAATATGATTCATAACATTCCTTTGTCTGAGTATGGATAAACGGCGGGTGCACACATTACAAGTTGATTATTAAAACAGGGAATAACCTCCTGCCAGATCAATAAATCGGGAAAATTTAGCGATTTGACAGAAGGATAACAGAGAGGCTTGCGGAAAGATTACGCAACGTTACGCGTGTGGCCGGCAAGAACTGCCAGCGCGTCGCTGTTCTCAATAGTGATATATTTGCCTTTCACCGCCAGCATGCCGCTTTTCTGGAAACGACCCAGCAGGCGGCTGATGGTTTCAACCGTCAGACCGAGGTAGTTACCGATGTCACCACGGGTCATGGTCAGGCGGAATTCACGAGGCGAGAACCCACGCTGGGCGAAGCGACGAGACAGATTGTAGATAAAGGCCGCCAGGCGCTCTTCAGCGTTTTTCTTCGACAGCAACAGGATCATATCCTGGTCGCCTTTGATTTCGCCACTCATCAGACGCATCATCTGCTGACGCAGGTTCGGCATCTTACCGGACAGGTCATCCAGGGTTTCGAAAGGAATTTCGCATACCATTGAGGTTTCCAGCGCCTGAGCAAAGCTCGGGTGATGGCCGCTACCAATGGCATCAAAACCTACCAGGTCACCCGCCAGATGGAAACCGGTAATTTGCTCATCGCCTTGTTCGGTAATGGTATAGCTTTTTATCGTTCCGGAGCGGATAGCGTAGAGTGATTTAAGCTCATCACCTGCTTTAAAGAGCGTCTGCCCTTTTTGGATAGGCTTTTTGCGCTCGATGATGTTATCGAGCTGGTCAAGCTCATGCTCGTTAAGTGTGAACGGGATGCAAAGCTGGCTGATGCTGCAATCCTGGCAATGGATAGCACAACCGCCAGACTGAATGCGCCGTATAATTCGCTTTTCCGGGATCATAGGTCTGCTCAAGCCGTAATTGATATTTGTCAATTTTAACATCTTTTTGGTGAGCACGTAAGCCTGAGCTACTCCCAATAGAGAATAATTCAGGCATAACTGGAGCGAATGTTTGTATCTGCTTGATTAACCACACTTAATCTGGGGCCGCATTATGCGGAAGTGTGATGAATAAGGCATTAATTGCCTGGAATCTAGAGTAGCAAATAACCTTCGTGGCGCAATAACCACTCTTTTCGTTGTACACCGCCGGCATATCCGGTCATGGTGCCGTTACGTCCAATGACGCGATGACAGGGGACCACAATGCTTACTGGATTGGAGCCATTAGCAGCGCCGACGGCTCTTGCAGCGCCGGGGCGCCCCAACTGTTCGGCCAACTGACCATAATGCATGACCTGCCCGCAGGGGATAGTGCGTAATGCTTGCCAGACTTCACGCTGGAAAGGCGTCCCAGCGGTTGCCGTTTCCAGCGTGTCAATTATGCTGAGGTTTCCGGCAAAATACTCAGAGAGTTTGTCGCTTAATCCACCAGGATTTTTGGCGGTAATGCGCTGATAACCTTCTGTACGGTAATGAATATCAAGCAATTGTGCCATGCGATCGCTGTGCTGATCCCATTCCACTGCGCGCAGGCGAAATTGCTCATCACAAATAACCCACAGCGGGCCCAGCGGCGTGTCGATGGTGTCTTCCAGTAAGTTAAGCATCCGTTTCTCTCATTACAGCATTCAGGCGAGGCTACACATTATCACGCCAGTGACCGTCGCAGCTATACCCCTAAAAACGGATATCAATTTGTCGTGAGTAGGTCGGTTCAGCGCGGAGGATCCGGTTAATTATTGGAAATAACCGTAAACCGTTACCGGTATAGTTGTCGGTATAATAGTGCGCGGTTATGATAATGCCCGTCGCAATACGCTGGAGGATGAAACATGAACCTTGATGATGCATCGCTGTTTCTTGACGCTATGGGGGATGTTCAACCGCTGAAAAACCATGCCGATGTGCACTGGCAACCCATGCGCAATCTTCGCACTCCGGCGCGTATTGATACGCTACAACTGGATAATTTTCTCTCGACGGGATTTCTCGATATTGTCCCGTTGAATGTGCCGCTCGAGTTTCGTCGCGAAGGTTTACAGAACGGCGTGACTGACAAGCTGCGAAACGGAAAATACCCGCAGCAGGCGAGCCTTAATCTTATTCGCCAACCTGTTGAAACATGTCGCCAGATGCTCTTTAGCTTTATTCTGCAGGCGCAGCAGGAAGGGTTGCGTAACGTGTTGGTGATACACGGCAAGGGACGTGACGATAACTCCCATGCCAATATTGTTCGCAGCTACGTGGCGCGCTGGTTGACGGAATTTGACGACGTGCAAGCATACTGCGCCGCACTGCCGCATCACGGCGGCAGCGGGGCATGTTATGTGGCATTGCGTAAAACCGCACAGGCAAAACAGGACAACTGGGAGCGTCACGCTAAACGCAGTCGCTGAACGACGTAAACATCAGGCGGCCAGCACTCTGTTCCTGCCTTCGTTCTTGGCTTTGTACAACGCGTCGTCAACGCGTTTGAATAACTCATCGATGCTTTCATTTGTTTCGTGCCGAGCTACGCCAATGCTGACGGTAAAGCGGGGAAGGCCAGGGAGAGTCACTTTGGCCACTGTCGCCCGTATCACTTCTGCGAGATTGAGGGCAATATCTAACGAGGTTCGCGGCAGCAGCAGCACAAATTCTTCACCTCCCCAGCGAAAAATCAGATCGTCCTTTCTTGCACAGGATTCAAGTGTGCGGGCCAGAGCGCAAAGTACCTCATCACCTTTTAAATGACCAAAAAGATCGTTAATGCTTTTAAAGCGATCGGTGTCGATCAACAGCAGGCTGTAATCCTGTGTCAATGACATCGCGTGGGTCTGTTCCGGCTCGGTTACCTGATAAAAATGACGGCGGTTAAGCAATCCCGTTAAGGCGTCACGCAGGGCCGCACGCTCAAGCTCCTGTTCCAGCCGTTTTTGCTCGGTAATATCATGAATAATGCACAACATGAGCTTATTACCGTAGATTTCGATTGGCCCGGCGTAGGTTTGTACGTGCCGGGATGTGCCGTCTGCCAGTTTATGCACAAAATGCAAAGGCTTATGGCCACCGGGAAGATGGGCGATTTCATGCATCACCGGGAGTATATGACGGCCCAGCGTATTGATTTCCCATGTATGTTTCTGGCACATCGTATCATGGCTATAGCCATAAAAATTTAGCGCACTGAGATTTGCATCAACGATCAGCCCATCACGGGACGGATCGATAAGCAACATTGGGGCCGAGTTGGTCTGGAAAAAACGCGCGTAAAATCCCTGTTTTTTTCGCTGATAATTCGCTGAACGACTCGCTTTCAGACCTTGCGAAGTCGGTGTTTCAATGCCTTCGAAAAGAATGACGTCACCTGATTCCGGCAGAGAGCGGATGGACAGGCGGCTGGCCATCGCGACGTCTTCACCTTCGCGGCAAACCGTAAGGATTTCTACAATGTCGTGATGATTTCTCAAATCGCTGAGATACATGGTTAAATCATTCTGGGCATGAGTTGAAAATATGCCCTTGCGGAGTAGAGAAAAGCAGGGGGCCTGCATCAGTTCCCGTGCAACGGTATTAGCGAACACCAGTTCTTCGGTATGCGGCGAAACAATCCACACCGGCAGGGTTAATAAATCCAGTGAATGCAGCTCGGTTGTGCTCATCGATAATCCCGTTATCTTTATCTGCTGTGTTGCCCGTTTAATGGCATCTGTTTTTTATATTACAGTCTCATAATGTTATTGATTGTTGAGGAGACAAAGACTGTACGATTCGCTGCTGCTTAATGTTGCTTTCCGTTGGAATCAATTCATGGATCTGATGCGCAGGCAACGGTTTTGCAAACAAGAAACCTTGCAGCACACCACATCCCATCTGGGTCAGGAGTATTTCCTGCTCCTGGGTCTCTATTCCTTCAGCCACCACTTGCATATTCATGGAGTGGGCTATGTCAATAATAGTAGACACAATCTTTGTATTTTTGCTGTTCTCGCTGATATCTTTAACAAATACTCTGTCAATTTTTAATTCCCGTGCCGGAAGAGACTTCAACATCAATATATTTGAATAACCGGTACCGAAATCATCAATAGAAACGGTGATCCCTAAAGCTGAAAATGCATTTAAGACTTCAGCGCTACGTTTTAAATTTTTAAGTGCTGTACTTTCAGTCAATTCCAGCGTGAGATATGCAGGTGATAGTTGATATTGTGCAAGGGCGCTACAAACCACATCAACGATGTCATGTTGTTCAAACTGGGAAGGGGAAAGATTAACGGCGAGGGTCCATTCCGCATGGCCCTGTAACTTCCATTGATGTAACTGCTGGCATGCCTGCTGGATAACCCATTTACCGACCGGAATGATAAGCCCTGTTTCTTCCAGCGCAGGCAGAAACTCTGCGGGTAACAGCATGCCGCGTTCCGGGTGATGCCAGCGTAATAACGCTTCAAAACCGGTCAGGGAATGATCTCCGGCGGTGTATTTGGGTTGGTACCAAAGCTCAAATTGATCGTGTTCCAGAGCTTGTGACAGTTCCTGTAAAAATGTCGGCGGTGTATCGGCGATAGCTTCCATTTCTGGGCTATAAATAGCCCAACCGTTTCTGCCAGCCTGTTTGACATGATACATCGCCATATCAGCCTTTACTTTTAACTCATGCAACGTGGAACCATGCTCAGGATAAATACTGCTTCCCGCACTTAACGAAACCCGAATGGTGTACCCAAAAAGCGTGAAAGGATCGCCAATCGCAGCGGCAATCCGGGTCAGCAGAGCGGTGATATCCTCTTTATTGCAGTCAGGAACCAGAAGAATAAACTCATCTCCCCCCAGCCTCGCCAGCGTCATGGTGTCATCAAGGCAGCTGTAGATTCGCTGCGTACTGGCGATCAGCAACTGATCGCCGATGTGATGTCCCCAGGTATCGTTAACGACTTTGAAGCGATCGAGGTCGATGAATACCAGAGCAAATTGATGCTGATCCAGTTTGGAATGCTGCAGACAGGCCTGTAAGCAGGCATCAATCTGTGTGCGATTGGCAAGTCCGGTCAGTGCGTCGAAGTGGACCTGATGCTCAAGCTGGCAATTAAGTTGATGTAAGTTGTCTGCCAGCCGGGAGGTACGCAGTTGCGAATCCACCATCGACACCACCAGCATGATACCCAAAATAACCAGCGTGACGGCGCAGACCCAGACAGAGAGTTCCAACGTGCTGAGCCCATTGTGTACAGAGTGTCCAAAATGGGTGAATGTTGCCGCTCCCATCCCGGTGTAATGCATAGAGGCAATCGCCAGCGCCATAATAAAGGCGGCGACAAGCCGATTGATCAGGACTCGACGGGTATTTTGGCGTAAATGAAACGCCAGCCACAAACCCACACCAGATGCAACGATGGCAATCATCACTGAGAGCAGTATCAGCGAATGACTCCATAGGATGGCAACATGCTCAATGATGGCATACATGCCAACGTAGTGCATGGTGACGACACCGGCGCTTAATATTCCTGTGGCTACGACTAATCGTTTTGTTGAAAGCGTATTACCGGAAATGGCGATATTAATGGCGAGAGTTGCAGAAATGAGCGCAATAAAGAAAGAAAATGCCGTGAGCGAAAAATGGTAATTGATCGGCATACTCATCTTCATGGCCAGCATACCGATAAAATGCATTGACCAAATACCCATCCCTAGCGTAGCCCCGCCAGACAGCCGCCAGAAGGTAGATTGTCGTCGGTTGGAGATTGCCACCTTGCCCGCACTATCGAGAGCAATAAAAGAGGCAATAAACGCGACAACAAAGGAAATCCCAATCAATACAGGGTCCCACGACACGTTCAACATCATACTACCTATCGAAAAAAAGCCGTGGTAATAAATCTAGCAGGTTTTGTCCAGTTAACATGATAACACCGGGAATGTTCTTATGTTTTTACACTGGTATTAGAGGAAACAGGAAAATAGTGAAAATAACGAGTCATTACTTATATAAACATTCACCAAATTTATAGTTCTGTGCGTTTTATGCTCTCCATGTGCTTGTCATCACAATAACCTGATGCCTGGCGCCATTACAGCCATTTAATGGAATAAAACACTGAACTAACAGAAATAAAAGGTGCAATTTCTTGCCTTAAGTAAAAGGATTGCGGGCTCTCATTGAAAGTTCAGCTTTCGTCGCAGAGCAATGGCATTCTGCATTGCAGGTGCTATAAAAAATAATATCTACATGATTTCTTTGTGCACAGGACTAAAATGTTAAATGATATTAGCGTCAGAACCTTCATTATTTTATTTCTGCTCATTTCGGCGGTTGCTCTCAATATTGTTGAGATGATTTTCTCGGCCACGTCGGAAATTATAATTGGTACGAATGTGGTAAGCCTTATTTCTATATTATGCTTATGGTGGTATATGACGAAATACCTGGTCATGCCGATCAATACGGTAAAAAGGAGCATTGAGGAAGTGACGTCTGGGAATCTGGCGATCAGTATTCCAGAGTTTGGTAATAATTGTGCAGGTAGACTAATACCGGGCATCAATAGTTTATCGAGTAATATTTCAACACTCGTTAATGAGATCAGAACATCCTCGCAAACGGCGATGGCGCTCTCTGAACAGCTTGCGGAACGCAGCGCCGAGCTTTCAGTGAAAACGGAACAACAATCCGGAGCATTGATGCAGACGGCTGCTAATATGGATGAGATAGCCGTTAATACGCGAAATAATGCTGACAACACGCAAATCGCCAGCGTCCAGGCAACAGTTGCCACGCAATGCGCCATTCAGGGTGGCGAATTAATGGTGCAGGTTGCGACAAATATGCGTTCAATCACCGAATGTGCACAGCAGATGACGGAAATTATTACGCTAATTGATGGTATCGCATTCCAGACAAATATTCTGGCATTGAATGCTGCCGTGGAAGCGGCGAGGGCCGGTGAACATGGCAAAGGTTTTTCCGTGGTGGCCGGTGAGGTCAGAATGCTTGCACACCGAAGTGCGGATGCTGCTAAGAATATTAAGCAGCTGATTGCGCAAACCCATCAAAATGTTCAGCAAGGTGCAGCTATTGTGCGTGAAGCAGAAAAAAATATGCATGATATTGTCGGTGGTGCCGGTCAATTAAACCAACTGATGGGCGAGATATTAACCACTACACAGGAGCAGGAGAAAGGAATTATCAGAATTACTCATGCACTGGCCGAACTGGAGAATGTAACCCAAAGTAATGCCATTATGGTTGATGAGCTTTCTGATTCCTCAGGTATCCTGAAAAACCAGGTGATTGATCTCCAGTCGCGAACACATAAATTTCGCTTAAGTAACGCTCTTGAGTCAGCGAGATGGCAGCGGGCTTAACCGGACATCTCGATGCAAGCGTCGCAATCGTCGGCGCTTTTTGTATTATCAGATATTTTTATGAATCATTTCAGCACAATGGGACAATGAGATATTGCTTAACATATTCTGACAGCTAGACTAACGAAAAAAGCTGAATGTTTGTGGAGGCGCTGTGGAAGCCATTAAGGGAACGGATGTTAATGTGCCGGATGCCGTGTTTGCCTGGCTGTTGGATGGCCGGGGTGGGGTGAAACCCTTGGAAGATAACGATGTTATCGATAGTCAGCATCCCTGCTGGCTACATCTTAATTATACCCATCCTGAAAGCGCCCAATGGTTGGCGACAACACCTCTTCTTCCCAACAATGTGCGTGATGCGCTGGCAGGCGAAAGTACACGCCCACGCGTCAGTAGAGTCGGGGAAGGTACGCTGATTACACTGCGCTGTATTAACGGCAGCACCGACGAGCGTCCTGACCAACTTGTGGCGATGCGCTTATATATGGATGAACGTCTGATTGTCTCAACCCGCCAGCGCAAAGTGCTGGCACTGGATGATGTGGTCAGCGATCTCCAGGAAGGGACAGGACCGGCTGATTGTGGCAGTTGGCTGGTGGATGTGTGTGATGCGCTAACCGACCATGCCAGCGAATTTATCGAACAGCTGCACGACAAGATTATTGATCTGGAAGATAACCTGCTCGATCAGCAGATCCCACCGCGTGGTTTTTTGGCTTTACTGCGTAAGCAGCTAATTGTGATGCGCCGTTATATGGCACCACAGCGTGATGTCTATGCCCGTCTGGCGAGTGAACGTTTACCCTGGATGACCGACGACCATCGGAGACGGATGCAGGATATCGCTGACAGGCTGGGGAGAGGGCTGGATGAAATAGACGCCTGTATTGCCCGGACCGGTATTATGGCGGATGAAATTGCGCAGGTGATGCAGGAGTCTCTGGCTCGCCGAACGTATACAATGTCATTGATGGCAATGGTTTTTCTTCCCAGCACATTTTTAACTGGGCTTTTCGGCGTTAACCTCGGCGGTATCCCCGGCGGTGGTTGGCAGTTTGGTTTCTCACTTTTTTGTATTCTGTTAGTGGTCCTGATTGGTGGTGTTACTTTATGGTTGCACCGTAGTAAATGGTTGTAACAACAACGTTTTTTAGTGGCTTTTGCGCATGAAAACGTCCTGATTTTTGAGCGAAGTCAATAAACCATCTACCTATTCGGGGCAATATCTCTCTCGCAGGTGAATGCAACGTCAAGCGATGGGCGTTGCGCTCCATATTGTCTTACTTCCTTTTTTGAATTACTGCATAGCACAATTGATTCGTACGACGCCGACTTAGATTAGTCGGCTTTTTTTTGCCCGCAGGAAATCAGCGTCTACCCTAAAAGAGTCAACCTGAATGACTGGAGGGGTATATGACCTGTCTGATTGCAACGTCGAACACTGATTCGCTACCGACCGATCCGGTTCCCATTCCCGATCCCATACCTCGTCCGCAGCCCATGCCGGATCCGCCGCCGGATGAAGAACCGATTAAATTGTCGCATCACGGGCACAGATCTGCGAGGATACGCGCCTGCTGAATGTGAGTTTTTACCGCGAGATTAAATTGTGACCGCTTTTTCAACCCTGAATGTTTTACCTGCTGCTCAACTCGAGAATCTTAACGAGCTGGGCTATCTTGAAATGACGCCTGTTCAGGCTGCTGCGTTACCGGCAATCCTGGCAGGTAAAGATGTTCGCGTGCAGGCTAAAACCGGCAGTGGCAAAACGGCTGCTTTTGGTCTTGGGCTATTACAGCATATTGATGCCGCGCTGTTTCAGACGCAGTCTCTGGTGCTGTGCCCAACGCGCGAGCTTGCCGACCAGGTGGCGGGTGAACTGCGTCGTTTAGCGCGCTTCCTGCCAAACACCAAGATCTTAACGTTGTGCGGTGGGCAACCCTTTGGCGCACAGCGTGACTCCCTGCAACATGCACCACATATTATTGTTGCCACACCGGGTCGTTTACTTGACCACCTGCAAAAAGGCACCGTTTCTCTGGATGCCCTGAATACGCTGGTTATGGATGAAGCCGACCGCATGCTGGATATGGGCTTTAGCGATGCGATTGATGATGTCATTCGCTTTGCGCCTGCGTCACGTCAGACTTTGCTGTTTTCCGCAACCTGGCCGGAAGCCATTGCTGCTATCAGTGGCCGGGTACAGCAAAATCCATTAACGATTGAAATTGATACGGTCGATGCGTTACCGGCGATTGAACAGCAGTTTTTCGAAACCTCCAGCCACGGAAAAATTCCGCTGCTGCAAAAGCTACTCAGCCAGCATCAACCCGCATCGTGTGTGGTTTTTTGTAACACCAAAAAAGATTGTCAGGCCGTTTGCGATGCACTGAATGCGGCAGGGCAAAGCGCACTGTCATTACATGGCGACCTGGAACAGCGCGATCGCGATCAGACGCTGGTTCGTTTTGCCAACGGTAGCGCGCGCGTCCTGGTCGCAACCGATGTGGCCGCACGTGGCCTGGATATCAAATCACTTGAGCTGGTAGTTAACTTCGAACTGGCGTGGGATCCGGAAGTCCACGTCCATCGTATCGGACGTACCGCGCGTGCCGGCAACAGCGGTCTGGCGATTAGCTTCTGTGCGCCGGAAGAAGCGCAGCGTGCCAACATCCTTTCTGAAATGCTGCAACTGAAGCTGAATTGGCTAACTGCGCCAGTTAACGGCTCAATCCTGCCGCTGGAAGCAGAGATGGCGACGTTATGCATTGATGGCGGTAAAAAAGCGAAAATGCGTCCTGGCGATGTTCTGGGGGCTCTGACCGGTGACATTGGCCTGGATGGCGCTGATATCGGCAAAATTACTGTTCATCCGGCACACGTCTATGTCGCCGTCCGCCAGAACATAGCGCACAAGGCGTGGAAGCAATTACAAAACGGTAAGATTAAAGGCAAGACTTGCCGGGTCCGGTTATTGAAATAACTACCCGTTGGGGCGCCTGATGGCGCTCCGCTTATCAGGCCTACAGGCGCTTATGCACGTTGTAGGCCTGACAGACGCTTACTTCACTTCCACCACGTTCAGGCGTAATTCATCCAGTTGAGCATCATCTTCTTCTGGCTGCCAGCCCGCAGGCTGCAGCGGGATCTCTTCACGATCGAACGCTAAATCACCGCCGTTCACAACCTCTGAGCCGTGCTTAATGCCTTTAAAATCGAACAGATTGATATCGCTCAGATGTGAAGGTACAACGTTTTGCATTGCGCTGAACATGGTTTCAATGCGGCCTGGATAGCGTTTGTCCCAGTCACGAAGCATGTCGGCAATGACCTGACGCTGCAGGTTAGGCTGTGAGCCGCACAGATTGCACGGAATAATCGGGAAACCTTTCGCCTCGGAGAAACGCTCGATATCTTTCTCACGGCAGTAAGCCAGCGGGCGGATCACGATGTGCTTACCGTCATCACTCATCAGCTTCGGCGGCATGCCTTTCATTTTCCCGCCGTAGAACATGTTTAAAAACAGCGTTTGCAGGATGTCGTCGCGATGGTGGCCGAGCGCAATCTTGGTGGCACCTAACTCGGTTGCCGTACGGTACAGAATGCCGCGACGCAGGCGAGAGCAGAGCGAGCAGGTCGTTTTGCCTTCTGGGATTTTGTCTTTGACGATCCCGTAAGTGTTTTCTTCGACAATCTTGTACTCAACGCCCAGCTGTTCAAGATACTCTGGCAGAATGTGCTCCGGGAAACCGGGTTGTTTTTGATCGAGGTTAACCGCAACTAAGGAAAAACTGATCGGGGCGCTTTGCTGCAAATTACGCAGGATCTCCAGCATGGTATAGCTGTCTTTCCCGCCGGAAAGGCACACCATAATGCGATCGCCGTCTTCGATCATATTGAAATCGGCAATGGCTTCGCCCACGTTACGACGCAGACGTTTTTGCAGTTTGTTCAGGTTGTATTGTTCTTTCTTTGTAACTTGTTGATTATCTTGCATTCTTACCGTTCTCAAAAACCAAAAGGGGCATATAATGGGCAAACTTCAATCACAGGGCTAGTTGGTTATTCAACATTGCAACCCGATCGTCATTCATTTCTTCAATCCATGTACTGTAGACGTCGTACACTATTTGCGCGTTTTCATGCCCCATCTGATTAGCTATAAATGATGGGTTCGCTCCAGCCGATTACTGCCAGCAGGCAAAAGTATGCCGCGTATGGTACGGATTACGGCGACGAATACCAGCACGTTTTACAGCTGAGTTCTATCTGGCACCGATGTTACTCATAGAGTAGTAAGATTTTTGCTCTTCGTGACCAGACCAGAATAAACTACGAACAGCATGATTGAATAAAGGTACATGGCCCCGGACAGGAAGCAATTAATCAGCTGAAAGCAGATATTGAAGCGTTGAAGAAAATTGTGGAGCAGTTCACCGCCAGATAATTCAGTTCTGAACTATCAACGAGCAATGTCAGGGAGCGAAAAACGCAGGGTGTAGCGAACTGCCGCAACCATGCCGTATGCAAGAGCATGGCTGCGGCCGACCGGCAAACGTCCGATAGTGCGAGTATAGAATGATTGCCAGTCACAGCGGATGGTACTTAAGCAATATGACGGTTCAAGGTGCTTAATCTGAAACCAGCCACATATCAGCCTCTTCAAACATTTCTTGAACCGTTCGGCTTATCTGTTCTTTTTCATGCTTGCTGGCGTCAGTGTTGATCGCCGGAAGTGTCATCATCGGTTTAACCCGAACTTCAGCATCGGGGAAGATCCGATGAACCCTCTTGGTCAACTCGCCCAGAATAATATCTTTTGCGCCGGGCAGACCATCAAAATTCCTTTTATCATAAACGAGTTCCACGAACATTGCTTATCGCTCATTTGCTGGGTTTATATACAGTATTTATACTCTGTTTTTACCTGGGTTTCAAGAGAGGACGTAATGTTGTCGCGACGTAGCGATACATCAACGCAGGAAAGCGAGAGCCGTACCATCGATATTATCTGTGCATCGAACTGTCATTTAGGATAGTCATGTAGGATAGATGCGTAGAAACATAGGGTCCATTATGTAATATATCTTTTTGCGGACCGATTTATTCTTTTTGATTATCCTCATTTAAAAAATGGTAATGATACCCTCATCGCTTAACGGGTTGTTTAAATGACGCCTTGCCAGGATTGGGGTTATTTGTTAAATTGTCTGCATAATCGTTAAATACATTAAGTATTACACGGACGTTATTTGTACAAAAAATAAATGATGGAGTTAAAATGAAGTGTGTGTTAGCACTAATGTTGAGCATGGTATTGTCAGGATGCACAACAAATGATTGGTTGGATGCCGCCAGTGGGATAATGCAAGCTAAAGACAAAAATGAAAAAGACGCAAGAAATAAGCGCATAAAAGCAGCAAATAAGGCTGCAGGATACTAATTTATAAGCAATTAATCTATTCCTCTATTATCTTAGTTGATATAAGAGGAATGGTATTCTAATCTTCCTTATTGGCTAAATATTCCCCTATCTCTCGCCTGTTGTCAGGATATATAGCCAAAATGTTTTTTATTCCCATTCTTATCGAATGCCACATAAAAAGACATTGTCTCTGCATCTTTTCTTAAGGTGTAGTTGATGCAAGTCCCATTTATTTCCGGAATATTTATCTCACTATCTGGTTTTCCACCTGCGGCAAAAACTGTAGATTTTGTCGCATTAGGGGCGTAGGTTGCTTGCACAAGTGGATCATTATCAAATTTCATAAAACTGAAACTACAGGCGCTTAATAAAGGAACAAGTAAGTTTGCCTTTTGCGGCAACGTGCTGAATGTTCTGGCGGGAAAAATGTCAGCACATTTAGGACAGGAATCGTGGGGGATAAGGCGTAGAAACAAAAAGCCCGCAACGATGTGCGGGCCAAACAGCTTAGCGGACTACCAGTACCGAACACTCCGCGTGACGCACTACCGCCGCGGCGTTAGAGCCCAGCAGGTAGGTGGTGATGTCAGGTCTGTGTGAGGCAATAATGACCATATCAGCCGGTAATTTTTTAGCGATCTCCAGAATCTTGTCTTTCGGCGCACCTTCTGCGACATGAACGTGCACTCTGTCCGTTGGGATATTGAACTTCTTGATAATCTCTTCCAGTTGAGATTTCGCTTCGGCTTTCAGATCGTCCATGGCCGGTAACTCTGCCGAGTAGGCCAGTCCCAGGGAAGCGTAATAGGGCAATGACGGAATGACGGTCAAAAAATGAACCTGTGCATCGTCGATCTTTGCTTCTGCTTCAACATGGGCAATAACGCGTTGAGTTAATTCTGAGTCTGAAATATCGATGGGTACAAGAATCGTTCTGTTCATAAAACCTCCTGTTTAAGTATCCACCTAAAGCTTACCGCGTAATGGCACTTTATGTACAATGACAACGATCACATTTTGGCATCACTTTATTTTGATTTCAGGAAATTTGCCTTTTATTACCCCATCGTAAAATCGGCCTTTAGAGACCACGATCAGGAAATCACGAAAAATACGGGCAGGGACCTGCTGATATTGCAGCGTAGCCAACTGGTGAAAGCGAATTTCTAGCGTGCAAGAGGATTCGTCATAGCCGACGGATGCAATACGGGATGATTTTACAGGATGATGATTCATTGCAGGTATCCTCTACTACAGACCTTAATGCAAGATATCATCTATCAGAGATGTGTTTTAACGCAACAGATATAATGTTTTGAATGAGATAAAACAGAATTATTAGAGCGTAAAGAGAGCCCGCCGTTGCCAGCGGGCTGACGGATTAGAACTGGTAAACCATACCCAGTGCTACAGTGTCATCGGTAGAGATGTCATTGGCAGTGTAGAAGGTTTTGTCTTCATCAAGCAGGTTGATTTTGTAATCAACGTAAGTGGAGAAGTTTTTGTTGAAGTAATAAGTGGCACCTACGGAGGCATATTTAACCAGATCCTGGTCACCGTCTGATCCGTTTACACCCAGATCTTTACCTTTAGACATCAGGAAAGAAACTTCCGGACGCAGACCGAAGTCGAACTGGTATTGTGCAGTGACTTCAAAGTTCTGAGTTTTGTTGGCAATAGTATTATCACTACCGTCAGAACCACCATACGGGGTCATATTGCGGGTTTCAGAGTACATGGTTGCCAGGTAGATATTGTTCGCGTCGTATTTCAGACCAGCAGTCCATGCGTCAGCCTTATCACCACCTGCGGTAGAGTGGTTTACCTGCTCATTAGTACGGTCAGAAGAGGTGTATGCCGCACCGAAGCTTACGCCCATACCCAGATCGTAGGTAGAGGAGATACCGAAGCCGTCACCGTTAGAGTTCTTCATGTTACGATCGTCGCCACCGTTATTGGTGCCTTCTTGCTCTGGTGACTGATTTTCGTTCGCACCCTGGTACTGCAGTGCAACGTTCAGACCGTCAACCAGACCAAAGAAGTCGGTGTTACGGTAGGTTGCAACACCGTTTGCACGACCGGTCATGAAGTTGTCAGCTTTGGTGTAAGAGTCGCCACCGAATTCTGGCAGCATATCGGTCCAGCCTTCAACGTCGTACATTACGCCGTAGTTACGGCCGTAGTCGAATGAACCGTAGTCGCCGACTTTAATACCTGCGAATGCCAGACGAGTCCAGGAGTCGCCTTTATCACCTTCGGTGCCGTTGGCCTGAACCTGATATTCCCACTGGCCATAACCGGTGATCATATCATTAACCTGTGTTTCGCCTTTGAAGCCCATACGCATATAAGTCTGATCGCCATCGCTGTTAGCGTCGTCAGAGAAATAATGCAGGCCGTCTACTTTGCCATAGAGATCTAATTTGTTGCCGTCTTTATTATAAACTTCAGCAGCGTGAGCAGCGCCTGCAGCCAGCAGGGCAGGAATTACGAGAGCCAGTACTTTTCTGTTCATTGAAATAATCCTTTAGTTTTTTTATTAACCTGTGACTACCCATGTAGGGAGTAAAAGCATGCTAAAGGAGAAGTTCCGTAAAGAGATAAATATGAATTGTTACGTCTTAAGTAAAACCTTAAACAAATAATTCTACGGAAATAGTGATAGTTGACATGAATGAGTTAATGAAAATATATATAAAATAAAAATTATACAATTGAATTTTGTTGGGCTATTCTGCGCGTGTTATATGCCTTTATTGTCACGTTTTATTTTTCGTTGGTATATTGATGACACTTATTAATTAGCCAGCGAATAAATTGACAAGCCCGAACAACTGTTCGGGCTTTTTTTTTGGTTCCGGGCTAATACTGAGAAAATCGTATTATTCGGTACCGCTCTTTTCCGCTTTGCCTGCCAGTTGGGCCAGGAAGTCGTAGCGTTTTTGCAAATCAGCCGTCGCATCCTTCCACAGCTGTTCTGCAACTTCTGGCTGTTGGGCGTTCAGGCGGCGGAAACGCTGCTCGTTAAGCAATGTTTCGGCCAGCGCATCTGACGGTGGGCGCGAGTCGAGCGCCAGCGGCAGCTTACCTTCGTCTGCTCGGCGTGGGTCAAAGCGGTACAGCGGCCAAAATCCGGTAGCCGTGAGTTGACGCATCTGATCGTGGCTTAGCGCGAGATCATAGCCATGCTCCTCACATGGGCTATACGCGATAATCAGCGACGGGCCGGGGTAGGATTCAGCTTCCTGGATAGCTTTGACCGTCTGATTCAACTGGGCGCCCAGAGAAATCTGTGCGACATAAACATGCCCGTACATCATCATGCTGACGCCAAGATCTTTGCGAGCCTTGCGCTTGCCATGCTCACCAAACTTTGTAACCGCCCCAAGCGGTGTGGCTTTCGACGCTTGTCCACCCGTGTTGGAGTAACACTGGGTATCCAGCACCAGAATATTGACGTTCTCGGTCAGACTCAGGACGTGATCCAACCCGCCAAAACCAATATCGTAAGCCCAGCCGTCGCCGCCAATCAGCCAGATGGACTTCTCGACCAGCGCGTCGGCATCGGTTAACAGTTGCTGTGCACCTTCGACATCTTTCAGATGCTGGCGCAGCGCAGCAACTTGCTCACGGCGTACTTCTGGCCTCGCTTCAGCATGCAGGGCGTCATTCAGTTCAGACGGAATATTATCCGCAAACTGCTCCAGCAAACGCATGACGCGCACACGGTGTTGATCCACCGTCAGGCGGAAGCCCAGACCAAACTCGGCGTTATCTTCGAACAGAGAGTTTGCCCACGCAGGTCCACGACCATTGACATCGGTCGTATACGGCGTTGAAGGGAGGTTACCGCCATAAATCGATGAACAGCCGGTCGCGTTAGCGATCAGCATGCGGTCGCCATACAGCTGCGTAAGCAGTTTGATATACGGTGTTTCACCACAACCAGAACAGGCGCCGGAATATTCAAACAGCGGAGTGATTAACTGCGAGGTACGGATATCAATGCGTTCAAGCTTGCTGCGGTCGATCTCCGGCAGATTGAGGAAGAAGTCATAGTTAACTTTTTCTTCTTCAACATGCTCAAGGCGCGACATCATATTGATGGCCTTGATTTCCGGGTTTTGGCGATCTTTTGCCGGGCAAACTTCGACACACAGATTACAGCCAGTGCAATCCTCTGGTGCAACCTGCAGGACATACTTCTGACCGCGCATATCGCGTGATTTCACATCCAAAGAATGCAGACTAGCAGGGGCGTTTTCCATCGCTTCAGGTGAAACCACTTTGGCGCGGATTGCCGAGTGCGGGCAAGCGGCAACGCAGTGGTTACATTGGGTACACAGTTCTTCCTTCCAGATGGGGATCTCTTCGGCGATATTGCGTTTTTCCCAACGCGTGGTGCCCATTGGCCAGGTACCGTCTGGCGGCAGCGCGGATACGGGGAGGGCATCACCCAGACCGGCGAGCATTGCCGCGGTGACGGTTTTCACGAAATCAGGTGCGGCATCAGAAACCACCGGTGGGCGGTTTGCGCTGTGCGGATCAACCGGCTGGAGTGCTACTTCGGCGACGGATTCGCGTGCCAGGGCCAGAGCCTGCCAGTTACGTTCAACCAGGTCCTGTCCTTTACTGCTGTAACTTTTCGCAATCGCCCCCTGCAATTCAGCCAACGCGCTGTCGCCGGGTAAGATTTGCGTCAAATGGAAGAAGGCCATTTGCATAACGGTGTTAATACGCGCTGCCAGACCGCATTCGCGGGCGATTTTGGCCGCATTAATCACGTAGAAACGGGCTTTCTTCTGATTCAGTACCGCCTGAACTTCCTGTGGCAGACGACCCCAGACTTCATCCACACTGTATGGCGTATTAAGCAGGAAGATACCGCCTGGTTTCAGGCGCTCGGCCATCTGATACTTATCGATAAATTGCAGCTGGTGACAGCCAACAAAATCGGCTTGTGAAACCAGATACGCTGATCGAATAGGCTGCTCGCTAACGCGCAGGTGGGAGACTGTCAGACCGCCTGCTTTTTTCGAGTCGTAGACGAAATAACCTTGCGCATACCATGGCGTCGAGTTACCAATAATTTTGATATTGTTTTTGGTGGCTGACACGCTACCGTCGCTGCCCAGCCCGTAAAACAGCGCTTCGAGCTTAGCCGTACCGGGCAGGGTGTTTTCCGGTAACGGTAGCGACAAGTTGGTGACATCATCATAGATACCGACCGTAAAGCGAGGTTTCGGCTTCGCGCTGCTCAGCTCATTAAAGACTGCCATCACGCAGTCTGGACCGAACTCTTTGGAAGAAAGGCCATAACGTCCGCCAATCACGCGCGGTAGCGTTTCTCGCTCGCCACAGTTAAAGGCTTCTGCTAACGCGGTCATTACGTCCAGATACAACGGTTCTGCCTGTGCGCCGGGTTCTTTGGTGCGATCCAGGACGGCGATGCTGCGTACGGTTTCCGGCAGCGCGCGCAGTAAATGTCTGGCAGAGAATGGACGGAACAGACGCACTTTCAGAACGCCGACTTTCTCGCCATGCGCCAGTAGTTCTTCAACGACTTCTTCGCAGGTGCCAATTGCCGAGCCCATTAAGATAATGACGCGCTCAGCCTGAGGATGGCCGTAATATTCAAATGGCTGGTACTGGCGACCTGTCGCTGCGGCGAAATCGTTCATCGCCTGCTCTACATGATCGTAAACCGCGTTGTACCACGGGTTTGTTGCCTCGCGTGACTGGAAATAGGTGTCCGGGTTCGCAGACGTACCGCGAATAACCGGATGCTCAGGATTAAGCGCCCGAGCGCGATGAGCATCGATTTCCGTCTGCGGCATCAATCCGAGGATCGTGTCGTCGGCCAGTGGCACAATTTTATTGATTTCATGGGATGTACGGAAACCATCAAAGAAATGAATAAACGGAACCCGGCTTTTCAGGGTGGCAATTTGCGAAATCAGCGCAAAGTCCTGTGCCTCCTGAACGCTGCTGGCACACAGCATCGCACATCCTGTCTGGCGCACCGCCATCACGTCGGAATGATCGCCAAAGATCGATAATGCGTGAGTTGCAATTGTACGAGCCGCAACGTGCAGTACAAACGGGGTCAACTGACCGGCCAGTTTGTACAGCGTTGGGATCATCAGCAACAGGCCCTGCGATGAGGTAAACGACGTAGAGAGCGCACCGGTCTGCAACGCGCCATGAACGGTTGCGATCGCGCCGCCTTCTGACTGCATTTCTACGACGCGAGGGGTATCCCCCCACACGTTCTTAAGCCCGTTCCCGGCCCAGGCATCTGCCTGTTCAGCCATCGTCGAACTGGGCGTAATCGGGTAGATGGCGATAACCTCGCTGGTACGAAATGCGACTGAAGCAACCGCACCATTACCGTCAATTGTGATCATACTGACACCCTTACATTGCGCAAAAAGAGGGACACGCGTAACAGCGGCGAGTCCTGTAGTTATCTTTCTATTTTAGCAAAAGCGCTAAAGACAGATTTTCGCTTTTGTGTCCCTGGAATAAACAGAATGAATGGTTTGATCAAAGGAGCAGGCAAAAAATTGCCAGAAAATGTAAACAGTACGCATAAATGCGTATTTTGCCTCTCGACGGCGGTGTTTCCGCTGCCTATTATTTATGGCTGTGTCGTTTGGTTAATATTCAGAGGGGAGTAAGATGCGCGCAGCGTTTTGGGTAGGATGTGCCGCGTTATTATTATCGGCTTGTAGCAGCGAACCTGTTCAGCAGGCAACCGCCGCGCATGTCGCACCGGGCATGAAGGCAGCAATGTCCAGTTCAGGAGAAGCTAATTGCGCCATGATTGGCGGTTCGCTCTCTGTTGCTCGTCAACTGGATGGTTCTGCTATCGGGATGTGTGCGCTACCCAACGGCAAACGCTGTAGTGAGCAGTCGCTTGCCGCCGGAAGTTGTGGGAGCTATTAAGCCACCACGTTTCCTACATTAAATCCGCGAGTTTATACGTCAGCGTTTGTTCTGCTGTCGCCAGCGTTAACTGGTCAGCAGTCAGATCGACCTGTGCGCCTTGCTTAAACATTTCGCTGACGATCCCGTCGAGCGCGTTAAGCTGTGGATCGGCGCACATCATACGCGTCATCGCCATATCTTTTACCTTCAACTCACCGTCGGACAGCTTGCCCTGGCCGTGGAATTGATTACACATCTTTCCTGATACCGTCATGTTTTCGCCAAAACTTAACTCAGGTGGGTTGTTGGTGGCGGTGACGGCTTTACCATTCACGCTTTGCAAAACGAAGCGGTGATGCTGCAACTGTTCGCGATTGACGGAAACTTTTCCATTGCTCACACAGCCAGCCATCAGCATGCTGAGCGCAATCAACGTGACAACTTTCTTCATTAAATTTCTCTACGTTTGTGACGGGAATACATTCAATATAATAATGATACTGAATGTTTTATCATCGGTGATTGTCTGAAAATGCTCCCCTGACGCCAGGGGAGCACAGGTATTAGAAGAGGGCGTTTGGACAGGTCTCGCCTTTAGAGATTTGGGCCAGATTCTGCAGCGTGGTCTCAGAAATGCTGGTTAACGCTTCTGCGGTCAGGAATGCCTGATGACCGGTAAACAGCACGTTATGGCAGGCTGACAGACGACGGAATACATCATCCTGAATGACATCATTAGATTTATCTTCAAAGAACAGGTCGCGTTCGTTCTCATACACGTCCATACCCAGAGAACCAATTTTCTGGTTTTTCAGCGCATCGATAGCGGCTTGTGAGTCGATCAATGCACCACGACTGGTATTAATGACCATCACGCCGTTTTTCATTTGCTCAAAGGCTTCGTGATTGAGCAAATGATAATTCTCCGGTGTTAACGGGCAGTGCAGAGAGATGACATCTGACTCTGCAAACAGCGTTTTAAGATCGACATATTCAACGCCTAACTCCAGAGCAGCAGCGCTCGGATAAGGATCGAACGCCAGCAGACGCATACCAAAACCTTTCAGGATCCGCAGCGCAGCGATACCGATTTTACCGGTACCGATCACCCCAGCGGTTTTGCCATACATAGTAAAACCGGTCAGCCCCTCAAGAGAGAAGTTGGCATCACGGGTACGCTGATAGGCGCGGTGAATACGGCGATTCAGTGTCATCATCATGCCAATCGCATGCTCAGCGACAGCCTCTGGTGAATAAGCTGGAACACGAACCACCTGCAGACCCAGCTCTTTTGCTGCGTCGAGATCGACGTTATTGAACCCGGCACAACGCAGCGCAATGTATTTCACGCCATGCTTTTTCAGTTCTTCCAGAACGGGGCGGCTGCCATCGTCGTTGACGAAAATGCACACAGCTTCACAGCCATGGGCGGTTTTCGCTGTTTTTTCCGTCAACAGAAAGTCAAAGAATTCAAGTTCAAAACCAAAAGCCTCGTTAACCTGCTGCAGATACTTCTTGTCGTACTGTTTTGTACTATAGATGGCGAGTTTCATAAGACTTTCTCCAGTGATTTTGACGTCACATTAATCCAATTCAAATTATTTTACAAAATCTAAAAAGTTATTGATAGTCATAGGCGTAATGAATAATGTCAGCGCATCTGTTGTTAGTGTGGGCAGGTTACACAATTTCAACAACTGTATATTTTTCTATCCAACTCAACCCCCGAATATCGCGGCAGGTAAAAAGCCAGCCGAATCACATCCGGGCAGCTACGCTTATACAGGTAGCAATTATCGGGAGGGGTTATGCTGACTCACTCTGAAGCAAAACGATGGGCCACCCTAATGCTCAAGGCGGCATTATGCGATGGTATGAAACCTGATGAGATTTCCCGGCAGGTACATCTGGTCTGCGATCATCATGGTAGGGAGTGCCTCGAAGAACTCATTGAGGAAATTCTGATAGAAGCAGGTCGTATCGGACCTAAACATAGCGATGGACAACTTAGGCCTCATTGAGTCTGAATCTTAATATCCCAGACGGCACGTGTAACAGCGTGCCTAGAAATCGGTTATCTATCCTTAATGTGGGCATATCCAGTTAAACATGCCACAATACAGGCCTAAACCGGCTTAAATTTTTGCTAAATCAGGATATTAACTACCCATGAAGGGTAAATATAAAGCCGTTCTGGCACTCCTCTTATTATTGATTCTCGTGCCGCTGACGCTAGTGATGACGCTTGGCCTGTGGGTGCCTACGTTGGTGGGTATCTGGTTACCCGTTGGAACACGCATCGCGCTGGATGAAAGCCCGCGGCTGACACGGCATGGGTTGCATATACCTGAACTCCGCTATCTGGTTGAAGATTGCCCGCTAGCACGCATCACTCAGGCGGATCTGTCTCACCCCAGCCGCTGGTTGCTCAATGTTGGGACCATTGAGTTGGATTCAGCTTGCCTGTCCAAATTGCCGCAGGCAGAGCCATCGCCGGCAGCGCCTAAAACGCTGGCTGAATGGCAGTCAATGCTGCCCAATACCTGGATTAACATCGACAAACTTATTCTTTCTCCATGGCAGGAATGGCAGGGAAAACTGTCACTCTCGCTCACTCCCACCACTCAACAGCTGCGTTACCAGGGTGAAAAAGTTAAATTCCAGGGGCGTTTGCACGGGCAAAACCTCACGGTAACTGAGCTGGATGTTGCGGCATTTGAAGGCCAGCCGCCGGTAAAATTGGTCGGTGAATTTACTATGCCACTGGTTCCCGATGGGCTACCGGTAAGCGGTCATGCGGTTGCGACGTTAAGTCTGCCGCAAGAGCCTACGCTTGTGGACGCCGAACTGGAGTGGCAAGAAAACAGCGGACAACTGATTGTCATGGCGCGTGATAATGCCGATCCGCTGCTGGACCTTCCGTGGGAAATAACACGCCAGCAACTGACCATCAGCGACGGACGCTGGAACTGGCCTTATCAGGGATTCCCGTTAAGCGGGCGGTTGGGCATAAAAGTTGAAAACTGGCAGGCCGGACTGGAAAACGCGGTGGTGAGCGGGCGTCTGAACGTTCTGACGCATGGCGACGCCGGTAAAGGAAATGCCGTATTAACGCTGGGGCCGGGTAAGCTTGGCATGGATAGTAGCGAGATGCCGCTACAGTTGACCGGTGAAGCGAAACAGGGCGATCTGATCTTCTACGCGAAATTGCCCGCCAGACTTACCGGAAGTCTGAACGATCCACAATTGGCTTTTGAGCCCGGAGCGCTGCTGCGCTCACGTGGGCGGGTAATTGATTCGCTGGATATTGACGAGATTCGCTGGCCGCTGGCAGGCGTAAAAGTCACGCAACGTGGTGTGGATGGGCGTCTGCAGGCTATTTTACGTGCGCATGAAAACCAGATGGGGGGCTTTGAACTGCATCTGGATGGCCTGGCAAATGATTTTCTTCCTGATGCCGGTCGTTGGCAGTGGCGATATTGGGGGGAAGGCAGCTTTACGCCGATGCATGCCCGTTGGGACGTAGCGGGTAAGGGAGAATGGCATGACAACACCCTGAAGCTATTTGATCTTTCTACCGGATTTGATCATCTGCAATACGGCACGATGAAGGTGGAAAATCCGCGTCTGGTGATGGACGAACCGATAGTTTGGGTGCGGGATGCAACCAAACCGACATTTAGCGGCGCGCTGTCGCTGGACGCAGGGAACACCACCTTCACCGGGGGAAGCGTGTTACCACCATCGACGCTGAAGTTCAGCGTGGAAGGTAGCGATCCGACAATTTTCCAGTTCAAAGGCCAGCTTCACGCTGGGGCGATTGGGCCCGTACAGCTGAATGGTCGTTGGGACGGTATCCGCCTGCGCGGACAGGCCTGGTGGCCAAAACAATCGCTCACCGTATTCCAACCTCTGGTTCCACCTGACTGGAAAATGAAGCTACGTGAAGGTGATCTGTATGCGCAGGTCGCATTTTCGGCAGCCCCGGAGCAGGGCTTTGAAGCAGGCGGTCATGGGGTGTTAAAAGGCGGTAGCGCCTGGATGCCCGATAACCAAATCAACGGTGTCGATTTTGTATTGCCTTTCCGGTTTAGTGAAGGCGCATGGCAACTGGGTACGCGTGGACCTATTTCATTGCGTATTGCGGAAGTGGTGAATCAGGTGACGGTGAAGAATATCGCCGCCGATCTGCAGGGGGCGTACCCCTGGAGTGAAAACAACCCGTTACTGTTGAGCGATGTCAGTGCCGACCTGCTGGGTGGCAAAATCATCATGCAGCAACTGCGGATGCCGCAGCACGACCCGGCCTTATTGCGGGTGCAGAATATCTCTTCCAGCGAGCTTATCAGTGCGGTTAACCCCAAACAGTTCGCCATGTCTGGCCCGGTCAGTGGTGCGTTGCCATTATGGCTGGACAACGAAAAATGGATCATTAAAGACGGCTGGTTGACTAATCCAGGGCCGATGACGTTGCGTATTGATAAGGACACAGCGGATGCGGTCGTCAAAGATAACATGGCGGCGGGGGCGGCCATTAACTGGCTGCGTTATATGGAAATAAGCCATTCGTGGACGAAAATAAATCTGGATAACCTCGGTGTCTTAACCATGCAGTCAACCGTGACTGGCAATAGTCGGGTAGATGGCAAAGTAGGTACGGTTAATTTGAATTATACCCACGAGGAAAACGTCTTTACGCTATGGCGCAGTTTGCGTTTTGGCGACAATTTACAGGCATGGCTTGAACAAAATGCAGCGCTGCCGGAAACCCATTGCCCGGAAGGCAAGGAATGTGAGGAACAACAATGAAAACGATAGCTGCCATGCTAGGTCTGCTGACTTCATCTCTGCTGGTAGGATGTACTCCCAGAATCGAAGTGGCTGCGCCAAAAGAGCCCATCACCATTAATATGAACGTCAAAATCGAGCATGAGATCCATATCAAAGTTGATAAAGACGTCGAAAGTTTATTGAAATCGCGCAGCGATTTGTTCTGAGGTCATGATGAGAAAACAGTTTGCAGTGGCGCTGGTCGTCCTAAGTTTACTCAGCAGCAATACGTGGGCATTGACCCTGAATGAAGCCAGAACTCAGGGGCGAGTAGGGGAAACGCTAAATGGCTATCTGGTTGCATTGCAAACCGATGCCGAAACGCAGGCGCTGGTGAGTGAGATTAATAAAGCGCGCAACGCCAGCTATCAGCAACTGGCTGAGAGCAATAATATTCCGCCAGATGAAGTGGCAAAAATGGCCGGGCAAAAGCTGGTTGCTCGCGCTAAACCGGGAGAGTATGTGCAGGGTATAAATGGTAAGTGGCTGAAAAAACAATAGAGTATTTTAATAAGCTCGATTTATGTAGTTACTCCCATAAAAAGTAATAGGCGGCAGCGGTTAATTAATCCACTATATTTAAATCAACAAATTATCAAGGAGTGATGATGACGCTTTATCAGATAAAGCCCGCCTTTCAGGCGCTTTTGCGGCCTCTCATGTTCTGGCTACATAAAAAAGGCGTCACAGCGAATCACGTTACTCTTGCCGCGATGGCGCTTTCTTTTGTGACCGGTGCAGTGCTGGTTATTTTCCCCCAACCTGAATTTTTTGTTCTCCTGCCCATCGTGTTGTTTATACGGATGGCGCTCAATGCACTGGACGGCATGCTGGCGAGGGAATGCAACCAACAATCGCGACTTGGGGCCATTCTTAATGAAAGCGGAGACATTCTTTCCGACATTGCGCTTTACTTGCCGTTTATGCTGCTCCCCGACAGTAACGTATTACTGGTTTTGGTGATGCTGTTCTGTGCGGTGATGACGGAGTTTTGCGGCGTCCTGGCACAAACGATTAATGGCGTCCGCAGCTATGCCGGACCGCTGGGTAAAAGCGACAGAGCGTTGGTATTTGGCGCGTGGGGTCTGGCGCTGGCGCTGTGGCCGCAGGTTGCGCAGTGGAACAATGTGCTCTGGGGTATTGCTACGCTCTTACTGCTATGGACGGTGATTAATCGCTGTAAAAGTGCATTGCGTGAAGAGGCCGTGAAATGATGCTGTTAGAGAGGTCACTCGCGGTCATTTTTGCGCTGCTGTTGGTTGCAACGGTGGTGAATGGATTACTGGTGTGGCGACGACCGGGCAAAGACTGGCGGGAACTGACATTACGCATTCGCACCTGGTGGGTAATCATCTTATTGTTTTCTCTGGCTATTTTAAGTCCGCGCTGGCTGGCGTTAACCTTTTTTGCGCTGGTGAGTTTCATGGCGCTAAAGGAGTTTTTGACGCTGGCTCCGTCGCGTCAAACCGACCGCATGCCGCTGCTGTGGATGTTCGTTGCTATTCCGATTAACTACTGGTTGATTGGGATCAACTGGTACGGCATGTTTGTCGTTTTTATCCCGGTCTATGCATTCTTATTCTTACCTGTTCGTATGGTGATTGCGGGTGATACGCAGGGCTTCTTACGTTTTGCCTCGCAGCATCACTGGAGCCTGATGACCACCGTATTTGCGTTCAGCCATGTCGCGTTTTTGCTGGTACTGCCTGATGATGGCAAACAAACCGGCGCATTGCTGGTGCTCTTCCTGGTAGGTTTAACGGAATTCAACGATATTGCGCAGTACCTGTGGGGAAAATCGATTGGGCGTATGAAGGTTATGCCTAAGGTCAGCCCTAACAAGACGCTGGCGGGATTGATCGGCGGCGTGGCAACGACTACGCTGATGGCGGCACTGCTTGGGCCTGTGATGACGCCATTAAACTTACCGTTGTCGCTGCTGGCGGGTTTTATTATCGGTCTCAGCGGTTTTTGTGGCGATGTGGTGATGTCGGCAATAAAACGTGATATCGGCGTGAAGGACAGCGGAACACTGTTGCCAGGCCACGGCGGTATTCTTGATCGACTGGATTCTCTGATCTTCACCGCCCCCGTTTTTTTCCACTTCATCCGCTACTTTTGCTACTAACTTATGATGAGCTCAATTTTGCGAACGCTGTTTACGCTTTGCATTGTCTGGCCAGTGATATGGCTGTGGCTTGGGCTGCGTATCAGGCATCGGGATCGTCTGCCCATTCGCGGCCCGGCGATTATTGTCGCCAATCACAACAGCCATATGGACGTGTTTGCACTCCTTTCGCTCTTTCCGCTGCGCCGCCAGGCGTCCATTCATCCGGTGGCTGCTGCTGATTATTTCCTGCGTAATAAGGCGATGGCCTGGTTTGCGCTGAATATTCTCAACATTATTCCCATTTCGCGTAAGGGCGGGGAAACCAATCCGCTGGCGCAGTGTGAACAGGCATTACGCGACGGCAAGATCCTAATCCTCTTCCCGGAAGGGACGCGCGGTGAGCCGGGAAAACTGTCACCGCTGAAATCCGGGTTATGGCATCTGAGCCAGAGAGTGCCGGATGTGCCGATTATTCCCGTCTGGCTACGTGGGACGGAACACGTAATGGCAAAAGGGAATCGTATACCGCTGCCGCTGTTTATTGACGTCAATATTGGCAGAGCATTGCGTTTTCATGATGATAAACACCGCTTCATGGACGAACTCAGGCAGCAGTTGTTGCTGCTACAGCAACAAACTACAGGAATGCAGCCACATGAATAATACACGCGTGCCAGACGAGCGACATTTTTTGACCAGCGATAACACCGTGCTGTTTTATCGTCACTGGCCTGCGCCTACGCCAGGCATGACACCTAAAGTGATTGTTCTGTTCCATCGTGGACACGAACATTCCGGGCGGCTGCAGCATATTGTGGATGAACTGGCGATGCCAGACACCGTATTTTATGCCTGGGATGCACGTGGTCACGGGCACTCGCCGGGTCAGCGTGGTTATAGCCCCTCGCTGGCGCGCTCGGTGCAGGATGTTGAAGAATTTGTACGTTTCGCCGCAGCAGACAGCCAGGCCGCAATGGAAGATGTGGTCGTCGTAGCCCAAAGCGTAGGCGCGGTACTGGCTGCAACCTGGGCACATGACTATGCGCCTGATATTCGTGGACTGGTGCTGGCGTCACCGGCTTTCAAAGTGAAATTGTATGTGCCGTTTGCCCGCCAGGGGCTAACGTTACTGCACCGGCTACGTGGCCTGTTTTTCGTTAATTCTTATGTTAAAGGCAAATACCTGACGCACGATGTTGATCGCGTGGCCAGCTTTAACCTTGATACTCAGATCACCCGTGCCATTGCGGTGAACATCCTGTTGGATCTCTACAAAACGGCAGAGCGAATTGTCAGCGATGCCGCTGCTATTACGTTACCTGTGCAGTTGCTGGTGTCCGGGGATGATTTTGTTGTGCATCGCCAGCCGCAGATTGATTTTTATCAGCGCCTGAGGAATCCCCTGAAAGAATTGCACGTGCTGCCGGGTTTTTACCACGACACGTTAGGCGAAAAAGATCGGTACCTGGCATTCGATAAAATGCGCGATTTTATTACGACGCTCTATGCTACGCCGGTGCAGCGTTTTGATTACAGTAACGAAGACCGCTGGAGCCCGGGTGCGGATACCTGGCGGATGCTCAATGGCGGACCTGCGCCGTATTCTCTTGAAGATCTTGCGTACCGCGGTTTGCGCTATGGCATGAAGCTTCTGGGGACGCAATCTACGGGTGTACGTCTGGGGTTTGACACCGGTTTTGATTCCGGCAGTACGCTGGATTATGTCTATCGCAACCAGCCTCAGGGTAGCAGTGCGCTGGGGCGTTTAATTGACAAGAACTACCTGAACAATGTCGGCTGGCAGGGGATCCGCCAGCGTAAGGTTCATTTGCAGATGCTGATTAGCCAGGCAGTCGCTCAGTTGGCGGAGCAGGGCACGCCGGTGCATGTGGTGGATATTGCTGCCGGACATGGACGCTATGTACTCGATGCGCTGGAAGGCGAACCGGCGGTAAGTTCAATTTTATTGCGCGATTACAGTGAGCTGAACGTGAATAAAGGTCGCGAAATGATCGCCAGCAGAGGCATGACTGACATTGCGCACTTTGAACAAGGTGATGCCTTCAACCGCGAACAATTGGCAGCGCTGGAACCTTGTCCCACATTAGGGATTGTCTCCGGTTTGTACGAACTCTTTCCTGACAACACGCTGGTCAAAAACTCTTTGTCCGGGTTGGCAGAGGCGATAGCGCCGGGGGGCGTGTTGATCTATACCGGGCAACCCTGGCATCCACAGCTAAAAACGATCGCCTGGTCGCTGACCAGCCATAAAGATGGTAAAGCGTGGGTGATGCGCGTACGTACGCAGGGGGAAATGGATGCGCTGGTTCGTGACGCGGGCTTTGAGAAGTGTACACAGCTGATTGATGAATGGGGTATCTTCACCGTTTCTATGGCGGTGCGTCGTGCCTCCTGAGCAGCGTAAAGTCATGGTGCAGGCAGCAGGTTGGTTACTGCTGCTGGCACCGTTTTTTTTCCTTACGTATGGCAAGGTAAATCAGTTTACCGCCTGGCAAGACGCGCAATATCAGAACGTTGGAAGTATCGTTTTTGACTGGGAGTCGGCCATTCCTTTTATTCCGTGGACCATTCTTCCTTACTGGAGCCTGGATCTGTTTTACGGATTATCTCTGTTTGTTTGCACCACGCGTTTCGAACAGCGTCGACTGGTGCTCCGGCTGGTACTGGCATCGGTGATTGCCTGCGGCGGTTTTTTACTGTTTCCGTTGCAGTTTAGTTTTACGCGTCCCGAGGTGGTGGGGGCGGCGGGTTGGCTGTTTGCGCAACTGGAGCAGTTCGATCTACCTTATAACCAGTCGCCATCACTGCATATTATTCTCTGCTGGCTGCTGTGGCGGCATTTCAGTCGGTATCTGTCAGGCGGTTGGCGCAGGCTCTTTGATAGCTGGTTTTTGCTGATTGCTATCTCTGTTCTTACCACCTGGCAACACCATTTTATAGATATTATTACCGGACTGGCAGCAGGAATGCTGATTGACTGGATGGTTCCGGAACAACGCCGCTGGCACTGGTGTAAACCGGATGCAGCGCGCATGAGGTTGATGCGGCGATACCTGACAGGGGCGGCAGTATGCTTCATTTCAGCAGTGTTGCTGACGCCATGGTTGTTATGGCCTGCGCTGGCGTTGTTGATCGCCGGGTGCGGCTACGCTGGATTCGGTGCAGCAACGACGGCGAAAGATTCGCATGGCCGATTCCCTCCCGCTGTTTACTGGCTGTCATTGCCGTGGCGAGCAGGAATGTGGCTGTCGATGCGTTGGTTTACCCGCCGTTTGCCTGCGGTAAGTTCGGTGGCACCTGGCGTGTATCTTGGTAGTTTTCCGCGCCAGGAGCCAGCACAAAATGCGGTACTGGACGTGACCTTTGAGTTTCCTCGTGGACGGGCGACGGCTTCGCGAACGTATCACTGCGTACCAATGCTGGATTTAGTGATCCCGAATGAAGCTGAACTTCATCAGGCGGTGAGCAGTCTGGAGACCCTGCGTGAGACTCAGGGCACGGTGCTGGTGCACTGTGCTTTAGGACTATCGCGTAGTGCGATGGTGATTGCGGCGTGGTTGTTACTCCATGGTAATGCAACTACGGTAGAGCAGGCCGTGGCACAGATCCGTGCGTGCCGCCCACAGGTGGTGCTGACTGATAAACATCTGGAGATGCTGCAACAATGGCAACGGAAAGTGACAACGTAACAGATGGGGAGGCGCTTCGGCATGACTTGTTGCGAAACACGCTGGCAAGCTGGCGCTTCATCCTGCTTTTTTCCCTCCCGCCGATGGTGTGGGTGCTCTTTGTCGCACCGCCTGGCGTCCTGCGTGCCATTATCGCGCTGCTGTGCGCCATTGTCTGGTTTGGCTGCTGGCGATTATGGCTTGATGAGCGCTATTTTTCGCTAATCACTGCACATAACAATGTACAGGCAGGCGATGCGCTGTGCTTTATCTGGCGTCGTGAGCGACTGAAAACGCTCACGTTGGCCGAGCGCCAGTCCGGCGCATTGCAACAGTGTCGGCATACGCTCTGCCTGGCAGCTATTCTGTGGGCTGTCTGGCTGGTACTGCTTGTGTAGCATTCATCTGGATTAATCGTTGACATCGCAATAGTTGCCACACGGCATAAAATGGATGCTGGTATAGTCCAACACCGGTCGCGTCGTAGGGTGAAATCATGTGGCTTTTCAAGTGGTATGTCTGGAATCGTTGGGTATTCAAGCTGTTAAGCCGGGATGTCGCGGAACCGGAACAGTTTTTGCTTCATTGTTGGGAAGAGAATCTGGCGAAATGCAGGGATTATGCAACCATCTGGCGTGATATTAATCGCATTCACGGCAAACAGATACAGATGCAGGGAAAGAAGTAAGTGTCGGAGAAACCCTCCCACCGGATGGTGAGAGGGGGAATTATCAGGCAGCAACCACGCTGTCGATAGCGGCTTTCGCATCGGACTGTGCTTTAGATGCCACTTCCGGGCCGTAAGCAATACCTTCAGCAAAGACAACATTCACGTCGGTGATGCCGATAAAGCCCAGGAATACGTTCAGGTACGGCGTGATCAGGTCGGTTGGTGTGTCTTTATGGATACCACCACGGCTGGTCAGCACCACCGCGCGTTTACCTGTCACCAGACCTTCCGGGCCTTTCTCGGTATAACGGAAAGTCACACCTGCACGGGCAATCAGGTCAAAGTAGTTTTTCAGCTGCGTTGGGATGTTGAAGTTGTACATCGGCGCGGCGATAACAATCACATCATGCGCTTTCAGCTCAGCAATCAGCTCATCGGACAGCGCCAGCGCTTCTTGCTGACGCGGCGTCAGCGGTGTATCGCTCGGGCGCATCGCACCCACCAGTTCGCCATCCAGTACCGGTACAGGATTTGCAGCCAGGTCGCGGACAGTGATTTCATCAGCAGAGTGCTTTTCACGCCACTGTTCAACAAAATAATCAGACAACTGACCAGACTGAGAGTACCCTGCCAGAATACTGGATTTAAGAACTAATACCTTGCTCATGGGTGTTTCCTTTTATGTGTTTGAAGGGGTAGTGCCCCGTTGCTTGTTGACACTTTATTCACAATCCTGTCGCAGTGATAGCGCAATATATCGAATCCTATGTTCGAAATTATTGAACAACACATGAAAAGCGCCGATGTGGTACTCTATACCCATCATCTAAAAGAGATTTAACCCGGCAGAGCACTGCCTTTTAACGCTATGACAGAACAACAAAAATTAACCTTCAACATGTTGCAGCAACAGCTGGACTCACTGATGCTGCGTGACAGACAGCGTTTTGCCCGCCGCCTGCACGGTGTGAAGAAGGTTAAAAATCCTGATGCACAACAGGCCATTTACCAGGAGATGGCGAAAGAGATTGAGCTGGCAGCCGGTAAAGTTGTGCTGCGTGAAGCGGCGCGTCCGGAAATCCGCTACCCGGAAAACCTGCCCGTCAGCCAGAAAAAACAGGATATTCTGGAGGCTATTCGCGACCATCAGGTGGTGATTGTCGCCGGTGAGACCGGTTCGGGGAAAACCACCCAGTTACCCAAAATATGTATGGAACTGGGGCGCGGGGTAAAAGGGCTGATAGGCCATACCCAGCCGCGTCGTCTGGCGGCGCGCACCGTGGCGAACCGTATTGCGGAAGAGCTGCAGACCGAGCCGGGCGGCTGTATCGGTTATAAGGTACGTTTCAGCGATCATGTCAGTGATAACACCATGGTCAAGCTGATGACGGACGGTATCCTGCTGGCAGAAATCCAACAGGATCGGCTGCTAATGCAGTACGACACCATCATCATCGATGAAGCGCATGAACGCAGTCTGAATATCGATTTTCTGCTCGGCTATCTGAAAGAACTTCTACCGCGTCGCCCGGATCTAAAAATTATCATCACTTCGGCGACCATTGATCCTGAACGTTTTTCAAAGCATTTCAATAACGCGCCGATTATCGAAGTCTCCGGACGAACGTATCCGGTGGAAGTGCGCTATCGTCCAATTGTTGAAGATGCAGATGACACTGAGCGTGACCAGCTGCAGGCAATTTTTGATGCCGTAGATGAACTGGGGCGTGAAGGGCCAGGCGACATTCTGATCTTCATGAGCGGCGAACGTGAAATTCGCGATACCGCCGATGCGCTGAATAAGCTGGATTTGCGCCATACCGAAGTGCTACCGCTGTATGCGCGTCTTTCAAACAGCGAACAGAACCGCGTGTTCCAGTCGCACAGCGGTCGCCGTATCGTGCTGGCGACCAACGTGGCGGAAACGTCGCTGACCGTTCCGGGAATCAAATACGTAATTGACCCGGGCACCGCGCGTATCAGCCGTTACAGTTACCGCACCAAAGTTCAGCGCTTGCCGATTGAACCGGTGTCGCAGGCCTCTGCTAACCAGCGTAAAGGTCGCTGCGGTCGTGTTTCGGAAGGGATCTGTATTCGTCTGTATTCCGAAGACGATTTCCTGTCGCGCCCGGAGTTTACCGACCCGGAGATCCTGCGTACCAACCTGGCATCCGTTATTTTGCAGATGACCGCGTTGGGGCTGGGCGATATCGCGGCGTTCCCGTTTGTTGAAGCGCCGGATAAGCGCAATATTCAGGACGGTGTGCGCCTGCTCGAAGAGTTGGGGGCGATAACCACCGACGAACAGGCAACCGCATACAAGTTAACGCCGTTGGGCCGTCAGCTGTCGCAACTTCCGGTGGACCCACGGCTGGCGCGAATGGTGCTGGAAGCACAAAAACATGGTTGTGTGCGCGAAGCGATGATCATCACCTCGGCACTGTCCATTCAGGATCCGCGCGAGCGTCCAATGGACAAGCAGCAGGCATCCGATGAGAAGCATCGCCGTTTCCACGACAAAGAGTCTGATTTTCTTGCATTTGTGAACCTGTGGAACTATCTCGGCGAGCAGCAAAAAGCGCTGTCGTCAAACCAGTTCCGTCGCCAGTGCAAACTTGATTTTCTGAACTACCTGCGCGTGCGTGAGTGGCAGGATATCTACACGCAACTGCGCCAGGTGGTGAAAGAGTTGGGTATTCCGGTCAACAGCGAACCCGCTGAATATCGGGAGATCCACGTCGCGTTGCTGACCGGTTTACTGTCGCACATCGGGATGAAAGATACCGATAAACAGGAGTTTACCGGGGCGCGTAACGCTCGCTTCTCGATCTTCCCGGGTTCAGGTTTATTCAAAAAACCGCCGAAGTGGACGATGGTCGCTGAGCTGGTGGAAACCAGCCGCCTGTGGGGACGTATTGCCGCGCGTATCGATCCCGAATGGGTGGAACCGGTAGCCCAGCATCTGATCAAACGTTCATACAGCGAACCGCACTGGGAACGCGCGCAGGGTGCTGTGATGGCGACAGAAAAAGTCACTGTCTACGGCTTACCGATTGTTGCGGCCCGTAAGGTAAATTACAGCCAGATCGATCCCGCGTTGTCGCGTGAACTGTTCATTCGTCATGCGCTGGTGGAAGGTGACTGGCAAACGCGCCATGCGTTTTTCCGTGACAATCTGAAGTTACGGGCTGAAGTGGAAGAGTTAGAGCACAAATCACGCCGTCGCGACATTCTGGTCGATGATGAGACGCTGTTTGAGTTTTACGACCAACGCATCAGCCATGACGTGGTTTCTGCTCGTCACTTTGATAGCTGGTGGAAAAAGGTCAGCCGTGAAACACCGGATCTGCTCAACTTTGAAAAGAGCATGCTCATCAAAGAGGGCGCGGAGAAAATCAGTAAGCTGGATTATCCGAACTTCTGGCATCAGGGTAACCTTAAGCTGCGCCTGAGCTACCAGTTCGAACCTGGAGCCGATGCGGACGGTGTGACCGTACATATTCCACTCCCGCTGCTTAATCAGATCGAAGAGAGCGGTTTTGAATGGCAAATCCCGGGGCTGCGCCGCGAACTGGTGATCGCCCTGATTAAGTCGTTGCCAAAACCGGTACGACGCAACTTTGTGCCCGCGCCGAACTATGCGGAAGCGTTTTTAGGCCGCGTCACACCGCTGGAACTGCCGCTGCTGGACTCGCTGGAGCGTGAACTGCGCCGCATGACCGGCGTTACCGTTGACCGTGAAGACTGGCACTGGGATCAGGTGCCCGATCACCTAAAAATCACCTTCCGGGTGGTGGATGATAAAAATAAGAAGCTACAGGAAGGACGTTCGCTGCAAGATTTGAAGGATGCGCTGAAGGGTAAAGTTCAGGAAACATTGTCTGCGGTGGCTGATGACGGCATCGAACAGAGTGGGTTGCACATCTGGAGCTTCGGTCAACTTCCGGAAAGTTACGAACAAAAACGCGGTAACTATAAGGTGAAAGCGTGGCCGGCGCTGGTCGATGAGCGTGACAGCGTTGCCATCAAACTGTTTGATAATCCGTTGGAACAACAGCAGGCGATGTGGTGCGGTTTACGCCGCCTGTTGCTGCTGAATATTCCTTCGCCAATCAAATATTTGCATGAGAAGCTGCCCAATAAAGCCAAGCTGGGGCTGTACTTTAACCCATACGGTAAAGTTCTGGATTTGATTGACGACTGTATCTCCTGCGGTGTGGATCAGTTAATTGACGCCAACGGTGGCCCGGTGTGGACTGAAGAAGGCTTTACCGCGCTGCATGAGAAAGTGCGGGCTGAACTGAACGATACGGTGGTGGAGATTGCGAAGCAGGTCGAACAGATCCTGACCGCAGTGTTTAATATCAATAAACGTCTGAAAGGGCGCGTGGATATGACCATGGCGCTGGGTCTCGCGGATATCAAATCGCAAATGGGCGGACTGGTGTATCGCGGGTTTGTTACCGGCAATGGTTTCAAACGCTTGGGCGATACGTTGCGTTATTTGCAGGCTATTGAAAAACGTCTGGAAAAACTGGCTATCGATCCGCACCGTGACCGTGCACAGATGCTGAAAGTGGACAGTGTGCAGCAGGCCTGGCAGCAGTGGTTCAATAAACTGCCTCCCGCGCGCCGTCAAGATGCCGATGTCAAAGAGATCCGCTGGATGATAGAAGAGCTGCGCGTCAGCTATTTTGCCCAGCAGCTTGGTACGCCGTATCCGATCTCCGATAAACGTATTCTGCAGGCGATGGAGCAGATTTCGGGATAAATCGGTGCAGGGCCGTAGGCCGGATGAGGTGTAGCCGCCACCCGGCATCTGTACCCGGTAAAGATAAACACCAGGAGTCATCAATATGAGTCAGTTTCCGACACTTTCCGCAACCACCCTCGCGGCTATCAATACCGTAGGGCGATGGCTGGCGCAGAATGATTTTACGGGGAATATCACCGTTCAGTCAGATTGCGTGATTCTGGCAGGGAACGCGGTTATTCCGACCATCGACGCCGCCTGTCGGATCGCGAAAGAGCAACAGGTTCCCTTGCTGATTAGCGGTGGTATCGGTCATTCCACGCGCTTTCTGTATGATGCGATTGCCCAGCATCCGCGTTATAACATCATTCGTACTACCGGACGCGCGGAAGCGGCGATCCTTGCCGATATTGCTCACCAGTTCTGGCAAATTCCGGGTGAGAAAATTTGGGTGGAAGATCAGTCGACAAACTGCGGTGAGAATGCCCGGTTTAGCTGTGCATTACTAAATCAGGCGGCAGAAAGTATTCATACCGTCATAGTGGTGCAGGATCCCACTATGCAACGCCGCACAATGGCCACGTTTCAGCGCGTCACCCGCGATGAGCCGCATGCGCCGCGCTGGTTGAGTTTCCCTGGTTTCATCCCTGAACTGTCTCAGCAGCACAACGGCGTGGATTTTGTGCCTGCCGCAGAAGGTCTGTGGTCGGTAGAACGCTACCTTTCTCTCATTACCGGTGAACTTCCGCGTCTGCGTGATGATGCAACTGGCTACGGGCCCTGTGGACACGATTTTATCGTACATGTTGATATACCCCAGGACGTCGAGCAAGCCTGGCAGCAGCTAAAAAATGATACCGCGCTGACCGACTTACTGGAGAGCCGTTCTCTGTAATTCTTGCTGCCCGTTTGTCGGCGTTTTACGGCAAACGGGCAGAAATCCCACCTGGTTTTTCTCTTTATTCTTACTTTTCCAGACGCTTTTATGAAGCAGTTCACAGAACCGCCACTCCAGCGATAATGCGTCATGCATGATTGATATTAATTAACAATAGTTTTACTTGTTAAAAACAAATCAATCACAGGAGAGCCGCATGTCAGTACCCGTACAACATCCTATGTATATCGATGGGCAGTTTGTGACCTGGCACGATGACGCCTGGATTGATGTCGTCAATCCGGCCACGGAAGAGATTATCTCGCGTATTCCCGATGGGCGTGCCGAAGATGCGCGTAAAGCGATCGATGCCGCGGATCGCGCTCAGCCGCAATGGGAAGCGTTGCCTGCCATTGAGCGGGCAAACTGGTTACGCAAAATTTCTACAGGTATCCGCCAGCGAGCCGATGAAATCAGCGCATTGATTGTGGCGGAAGGTGGAAAAATTCAACAACTGGCTGACGTTGAAGTCGCGTTTACCGCTGATTATATCGATTACATGGCGGAGTGGGCGCGTCGCTATGAAGGCGAGATCCTGCAAAGCGATCGCCCAGGTGAGAATATATTGCTGTTTAAGCGTGCACTGGGCGTGACGACGGGCATTCTGCCGTGGAACTTCCCGTTTTTCCTGATTGCCCGCAAACTGGCTCCCGCCTTGCTGACGGGAAATACCATCGTCATTAAGCCGAGTGAATTCACACCGAATAACGCCATCGCCTTTGCCAAAATTGTTGATGACATTGGTTTACCGCGCGGAGTCTTTAACCTGGTGCTGGGACGCGGTGAAACGGTCGGGCAGGAGCTGGCCGGAAACCCGAAGGTCGCCATGGTGAGCATGACCGGTAGCGTCGGTGCGGGTGAGAAAATTATGGCCGCAGCGGCCAAAAACATCACCAAAGTTTGTCTGGAGTTGGGTGGCAAGGCCCCGGCTATCGTGATGGACGATGCTGACCTTGAGCTGGCGGTGAAGGCTATTGTTGACTCGCGGGTGATCAATACCGGACAGGTATGCAACTGTGCCGAGCGCGTATACGTTCAGAAAGGTATCTATGACCAGTTCGTTAATCGTCTGGGTGAGGCGATGAAAGCCGTGCAGTTTGGCAATCCGGCCGAACGCAATGACATTGCGATGGGGCCGCTGATTAATGCCGCTGCGCTGGCGCGTGTAGAGCAAAAAGTCGAGCGAGCGGTGCAGGAAGGCGCCCGTGTGGTGCTGGGTGGTAAAGCCGTTGCTGGTAAAGGTTATTACTATCCGCCGACGTTACTGTTAGACGTGCGCCAGGATATGGCGATTATGCACGAGGAGACGTTTGGTCCGGTGCTGCCGGTGGTGGCATTTGATACGCTGGAACAGGCGTTGACGATGGCCAATGACAGCGACTACGGACTGACCTCATCGATCTATACGCAGAATCTGAATACGGCAATGAAGGCGATTAAGGGGCTGAAGTTTGGCGAAACCTATATTAATCGCGAAAACTTCGAGGCGATGCAGGGCTTCCACGCTGGCTGGCGCAAGTCCGGGATTGGCGGGGCAGATGGTAAACACGGTCTGAATGAATACCTGCAAACACAGGTAGTGTATTTGCAGTCTTAAGTTTTTCGCCGGGTGAGCCTGTACGCCACCCGGCGCAATTCTCACACTTTGGTGGCGATCCAGTTCATCATCATTTCCGGCCAGATGGCCAGCGGTAACCCTTGCGCATCGCGAATACCAAATCCGTGCTTACCGCGTTCAAACAGATGCATTTCGACCGGAACGCCCAGCCCACGTAGCGAATTAAAGAAAACCAGGCTGTTTTCTACTTTCACCGCCGGATCGTCGATGGCGTGTAGCAGGAATGTCGGCGGTGTCGTGTTATCCACTCGCTCTTCCAGAGAATAGTGGCGCAGATCTTCCTTTTCGGGCGTAGCGCCAACCAGCTCAAGACGAGAGCCCGGGTGGCCGATGTCTTCACGCAGAGTAATCACCGGGTAGACCAACGCCATGAACGCAGGACGCGTTGGTTGCTCGTCTATGCTATCAATCGGTGTATAAACCGGTTCGGCAAACCGGGTTCCCAGACTGGCGGCTACGTGACCACCGGAAGAGAAGCCCAACACACCGATACGATCAGGGTTAATTTTCCATTCATGGGCGTTGGCGCGAATGTAGCGCATGGCGCGCTGGGCATCGGCCAGCGGCGCGTTTGCACCTTCCTCATGGCCATCACCCGGCATGCGGTAGGTCATCACAAACAGGGTATAACCGCGGGCGTTAAAGAATGGTGCCAGTACGCTGCCTTCTTTATCCATCACCACGCGACGGTAAGAACCTCCCGGTGTAACAAGGATCCCTACGCCGTTAGGTTTTTCGGGGGCATAAACGGTAATTTCCGGGGCGCGAATACCGGTGACAGCACGATCATACTGAGATGTTCCTGTATGTCGGGGTTCTGGCGTAAAGACCGCATCGCTGTTTTTTGCTCCGGGGGCTTCACTCTGCGGCCAGAATGAGACGGTGGTTGCGTGGGCAACGGCTTGCTCCATCATGTTTTCTAACGTTTCACGACTCAGTGCTTCCATTACTATGCTCCCTCAGTGGCAAAGGTTAGCTATAGCACAGTCAGTGAATTGAAAACGGGGAGAGACTCACAACGTATTGAATTCGCGGGAAATGAAAGAGGGCGGAGGCAGGCCTCCGCCAGAACATTAGAGCTTGATAAATTTATCCAGCGTACGAATAAGCTGGGTGACAAAACCGTATTCGTTATCGTACCAGGCGACGGTTTTTACCAGTTGCAGATCGCCCACTTCGGTAATCTCGGTTTGTGTTGCATCAAATACCGAACCGAAATGCGAGCCAATGACATCTGACGAGACGATTTCCTCGTCGGTATAACCAAACGACTCATTATTTTGCGTGGCTTTTTTCAGCGCGTTGTTGACCTCTTCAGCAGTGACTTTTTTCCCCAATATCGATACCAGTTCCGTGACAGATCCTGTTTTCACCGGAACACGCTGGGCATGGCCTTTTAATTTTCCGCTCAACGCCGGAATAACCAGACCAATGGCCTTGGCGGCACCAGTGGTATGGGGAATGATGTTCTCTGCTGCTGCCCGCGAGGCGCGCAGATCTTTCCCGCGTGGACCATCAACCAGCGACTGCGTTCCCGTGTAGGCGTGGATGGTGGTCATAGTGCCAAGCTGAATACCGAAGCTATCGTGCAGCGCTTTCGCCATCGGTGCCAGGCAGTTGGTGGTGCACGATGCGACCGAGATAATCCGATCGTTCGCATCCATTGTGTCGTCGTTGACGTTAAAGACAATGGTCTTCATGTCGCCAGCCGGGGCGGATATCAGCACTTTTTTGGCACCTGCATCCAGGTGCGCGTTGGCTTTTTCTGTCGAGGTATAAAAACCGGTGCATTCGATGATTATCTCAGCGCCAGTGGTTTTCCACGGGATATTTTTGGCCTCTTTTTCTGCGTAAACCGCGATTTTTTTACCGTCGACAATCAGCGCGTCTTCGGTAAAGTCGATGCTCCAGGGAAACGGGCCGTAGTTTGAATCGTGCTTTAACAGATAGGCGAGAATTTTGGGCGAGGTGAGGTCATTAATGGCCACAACCTCCACGTTGCTTTTGACTTCCAGTAGCCGACGCAATACCAGACGGCCGATACGACCAAAACCGTTAATGCCAATTTTACTCATGGTTTTCTCCTGTCAGGATGAGGCGGTACGACATATTTTCCTTACCAGGCTTAGTCCAGACAGGCATCCTCGGCAATAGCGGTTCTTGCGGTTAAGCGTAAGCGACTGAAAATGGGTGAACAAAAGTTAATGAATTTTTAACAAAAGCCCGTTATGTTGACGCATTATTGTTTTTATTCAGGAAGTGTTATGGGGAATAAGTATTCTGGCCTGCAAATCGGTATTCACTGGCTGGTCTTTTTGTTAGTTATTGTGGCCTATAGCGCCATGGAGTTTCGCGGATTTTTCCCGCGCAGCTATCGTCCCTTATTCAACATGGTGCACGTATCCTGTGGTATCACGATATTAACGCTGATGGTGGCACGTCTGCTGGTCAGGCTGAAATATCCGGCACCGCCGATTGTGCCAAAACCAAAGCCAATGATGACCGGCATGGCGCATCTGGGGCATCTGGTTATCTATCTGTTGTTTATTGTGCTGCCTATTATTGGGCTGGTGATGATGTACAACCGGGGTAATCCGTGGATTGCATTTGGTATAGTCATGCCGCATGCGGCAGAGGCTAACTTTGATTTAGTGGATATGCTGAAGTCCTGGCACGTGACGCTGGCAAACCTGGGTTATTTTGTTATTGGTTTGCATGCCGTTGCCGCCCTGATGCATCACTATTTCTGGAAGGATAATACGCTGTTGCGCATGATGCCGCGTAAACGCTCCTGAGGTAACGCCCCGCAAATGCGGGGCATTTTTTTAGCCGATTAATTTTCGCAGGGTGGTGCTTTTCGTACGCTTTGAACCTGGGAGACGCGTTTTTTCAGGCTGACGATAGCCAGCGCAACAACAATCAGCACAATACCGCAGCCTTCAACAACGCCAGGCTCTTCACCCAGCAACCACCAGGAAAACAGAACGCCACAGACAGGTACCGCCAGCGTACTTAAGCTGGCAATACTGGCTGGTAAGTTACGCAACACAAACAGCCATAAACTCCATGCCAGCGCCGTCGCCAGCACGGCGCTATAAGCCAATGCCCAGAAAACGACAGGTTGCCAGTCTGGAGCTCGCTGTGGAACCAGCCAGGCCACCAGGCTCATCACCAGCGCGGCATACAGCATCTGCCATGCGGTCAACGCTAACAGATCGATATTCGGATGGCGGGTATACATTCGCTTGGCGACAATCGCGCTGGCCCCCCAACTGATCCCAGAAAGGATCGCCAGTAGCGCGCTCTGCATTGAGGCAAAGTTCAGTTGCCATGGCTGTAAAACCAGCAATAATCCCGCTGCTGCCACGGCAATGGCGAAATACTGTAAACGCCGCATGCGTTCACCGAGGAAAATGGCGGCCATAATCACCACCCAGAATGGCATGGTATAACTCAGTATGGCTACTTTACCTGCACCGCCGCTGACTAGCGCCCATTGTGATAATCCAACCATGCCGCATGTTTGTAGCAAGGCGATCGCTAACGTATAGCCGAAAGGTGTCGGGCGCATTCCTCGGCCACGCAGTAACAGAACGATGAATAACAATAATGCGCCAAAAGAACAGCGTAGTGCGGTGAAGTCGAACGCGCCGATGTAGTGCGTGACCTGTTTCATCGCGATCCAGCTGTAGCTCCAGATGAGCGTTAAGGTGATGAGGCCGCCAATGGCCAGCGGATGACTTTTCCCTGCGGTGGTCATAATGTGTCCGTTTTAATGATTTTAGTACGCCACTATACGCGCTTTCAGGGCGCCGTAGTCGTTATCATTCCGGCTGAGTACATGTCGCGAAAATTTGTACTTTCTTCTGTGGAATAAAACCGAAAATTATTTTTCCAGATAGCATAAACGCTTACCGGCAAGATGATTAAACAACGCTCAGTTCGCCACGTCTGTCACTTGATCACTGTCCTCATTAAAACTACTGTATATAAATACAGTTATATGAGAGGCAGATTATTATGTTGTTTTTCCAGCCAGTTGAACATCCCGAAATCAAACACTTCCCGCTATTTAGCGATCTCGTGCCCTGCGGTTTTCCTTCTCCGGCGCAGGATTACGTTGAGAAACGTATCGATCTTAACGACCTGTTGGTGCAGCATCCCAGCGCAACCTATTTTGTAAAATCGTCTGGCGACTCCATGATGGGGGCAGGGATCGGTGCTGGCGACTTGTTGGTAGTCGACAGTGCCAGAAAAGCGGCCCACGGAGACATTGTGATTGCTGCTATTGAAGGCGAATTCACCGTTAAGCGCCTGCAATTGCATCCGGTGGTGATGTTGAAGCCAGAGAACAGCGCCTACGCACCGATCATGATCGGCAGCGAGGACACGCTGGATATATTTGGCGTGGTGACATTTATCATTAAATCCGCGGGCTGATCATGTTTGCGCTGGTGGATGTTAATTCGTTTTATGCCAGTTGTGAATCGGCATTCCGACCGGACCTGAAAGGTAAACCCGTTGTTGTTCTTTCAAATAATGATGGCTGCGTCATTGCCAGCAGCGCGGAAGCGAAGGCGCTTGGCGTCAATATGGGAGCACCATACTTCAAACAGAAAGATCTGTTCAGGCGCTGCGGCGTGTTCTGCTTTAGTTCGAACTACGAGCTGTATGCGGATATGAGCAGCAGGGTAATGTCGATTCTGGAGGAGCTGTCTCCGCGCGTGGAAATGTACAGTATCGATGAAGCCTTTTGTGATTTAACTGGCGTGCGAAACTGCAGGGATCTTACAGATTTTGGTCGTGAAATCAGAGAAACCATTTTACAGAAAACGCGCCTCACGGTTGGGGTCGGTATCGCCCAGACCAAAACCCTGGCCAAGCTGGCGAACCATGCTGCCAAAAAGTGGCAGGAACAGACTGACGGGGTGGTGGATCTCTCGAATATTGAGCGTCAGCGTAAGCTGATGGCTGCGCTCCCGGTTGATGAAGTCTGGGGTGTCGGACGACGTATCAGTAAAAAACTGGACGCTATGGGCATTAAAACGGTCTGCGACCTGGCGGATACCGATATTCGCTTTATCCGCAAACATTTCAACGTTGTGCTTGAGCGCACTGTGCGGGAATTGCGCGGTGAACCGTGCCTGGCGTTGGAAGAGTTTGCGCCAGTTAAGCAGGAGATCATTTGTTCAAGATCGTTTGGTGAAAAACTCACGGATTACAATGCGATGAGAGAGGCTATTTGTACCTATGCTGCACGTGCTGCGGAAAAATTACGCAGAGAGCACCAGTTCTGCCGGTTTATCTCTACGTTTATCAAAACCAGCCCATTTTCCCTGAATGAACCGTATTACGGTAACAGCGCATCGATAAAACTGCTGACACCAACCCAGGATAGTCGGGAAATTATAAGGGCGGCCACACGTAGCCTGGACGCAATATGGCGGGAGGGGCTGCGTTATCAAAAAGCAGGGGTCATGCTGGGCGATTTTTTTAGTTCTGGCGTTGCGCAGTTGAATTTGTTTGATGACAACGCCCCACGGCATAACAGCGATAAGCTGATGGCCGTTCTGGATACGCTCAATGCTGATAAAGGTAAAGGAACGCTCTATTTTGCCGGACAAGGTATACAACAACCGTGGGCGATGAAGCGAGATATGCTCTCACCGCGTTATACAACGAGATACAGTGATTTACTGCGGGTTGGGTAGGGTGGTTATCGTAAATAAGTCTTAAGAGCGATTCTAAAACTGTCCAGAAATAAATAAAAAAACGATTATCAGCCGCCATTAAAAATTTTATTGTAGCGCCGACTAACAGATAACTAACTGACAAACGGCAAGTCTATAATAGGAAATTTATGAAAAAGACGCTTATTACACTCATTATTGCAAATGCGCTGACCGCGACTACGGCATTTGCCGCAGCGGATGCGGGAACCTGGTATGCTGGTGGGAAATTTGGTTGGTCGCATTACTTTGATACCAGCGCAAGCCAGCAAACGGGGGCTAATGGTAATAAATATGGTGATGTTGGTTTTGATAGCGATAACGTCGGTGGTGGTGTATTTACAGGCTATCAGATTACTCCATGGCTGGCAGTTGAAGGCGGTTATGACTATTTAGGCAACATGCAATTCAACGGTAAAAATGGCGCATCTGGTTCTCAAATGAAAAGTCAGGGCCTGCAATTATCTCTGAAGGCAAGTTATGGTCTGACAGATAATTGGGATCTCTACGGCCGTGCAGGGGCAATGGGATATCGCGCGGAGTCAGATATTAAAGGCAATAACCGCTTTGATACCGGTGTGCGTCCGGTTGTGGCTGTCGGTACGGAATATGCCTTTAACAAGAACTGGGCTGGTCGCGTGGAATACCAATGGGTGAGCAACGTGGGTAATGAAAACCAGATTGGCGTATCAAGCGATGTTAGTTCCGTTACCGCTGGGTTGTCATATCGCTTTGGCCAGCATGACGACGCGGAGGTTACGCCTGCTCCGGCAGTTGCCGCCACTCCTGCGCCTGAACCTCAGCGTTTTAACTTAAAATCTGATGTGATGTTTGGTTATGATTCAGCAGCACTAACCCCAGAAGGGAAAGCGGCGATTGCGCAGCTATACCGAAACCCCGGTCTGCAACCGGCAAAAGATAAAGCGACCGTTGTTATTGGCTATAGCGATCGCACCGGAGCCGCAGATTATAACCAGCAACTGTCGGCCCAACGCGCGCAGGCTGTCGCCGATGAATTAGTCGCATTAGGTATGCCGGCTGCAAACATTACTGCACAAGGATATGGTTCGAGTGATTCTGTCACGGGATCCAGTTGTGATGGGCAGACCGGACAGCAGCTGATCAATTGTCTTGCTCCAGATCGCCATGTCGTTGTTGAGATCACTGATAAGCACTAAATCGGTGTACAAAAGCCCTCCTCATTATTGAATGGGGAGGGCTTTTTTATTCGCACAGTGAACTATCATTAACTGTGACAAATTAAAGGTGTTAGAGCGTAATTATGTTCATAGAATCCTTAGTTTCGAGAACTAAAGGTAGATTATGGCGTTATTTTCTGCCACGGTTTACTCTGAAAAATCATGTGGATGATCAAGTATATAATTACTATGGTGTTTACTTTTCGGATGTAAAACAAGAAAAATATCAGCTTGTGAATCTAAGAGGCAAAAATGTTGTGCTTGAAAAATGGCATGCTGAGCAGCACGCCTATATGGAGAAAATAAACCTTCCACTCAATGATATTGAAAAAATGAATGTTGAGATTATTCATTGGAGAAAGCAAGGTCCGTTAAGGTTTGATTCGATTTTTCTTTTTGCAATAAATTATTTTACGCGTATTGCTTATGCAAAAAATGCTCTGGCGAGAGCAAAAAGCAATCTCTTTTTTTCATTCGCCAGTAACAGGGCGTTGAATGGACTTGATCGTATAATGTTGCTACAGATGCTGGTGAACGAATATGTACATCAATCGCCAGAGAAAACTCACACTGGAGTGACATGTGATGAGGTTATTGATCTATTGTACGGGACGCTTTGGTATAAACATATCAAGAATGAAGATTTCAGGAGGAAGGTCTTTCTGCTGCTCCAGTCACTTGTAATTACAGAGGATGTCAGATTTAGTGATGAAAAATATTATATACAAGGCAAGGCTATTTCAACAATTATTTCATGGGAATCTGAAGATAAACGGGAAAAGCAGCAGATCAGGATCCAGAAAAATATTAGTCGTTTGATGCTTGTGATTACCGCGTCCACATTGATGATCACCCTGGCAATACTGGCTCAGGCAGGCATTATTAATTTACATAATCTTTGGGTGCATCTGACACAGTTAAAGCCAATCAGGGTGTTGTTCAAATTAATGTGATAAAAAAACAATTTTTTTAGTCCTGGCAGTAATACAAACTTGTGATGCTGCGTTTCTCTGCTGCCGTACTCCTTGAAATGCTGAATAATATCCGTTCCCTCGCGATGGCCTGTGATGAGGTATTGATAAATCTGCTGCGGTGAACCATAAATTAGTAATCCTGGTTGCCCTGGGCGTTATCGTTCGGTTTTTTCATTGGGGTGGAAAGTTCCGTGAATGTTGCGGTGACGTCCTGATCGGGGCAGTGATCATGATGTTTGCAGCAGCTCACCTCCCAAACGTAACGTTCACTATCCCGCAAGTTGGCGAGGTCACATTTACACACAATGAGATCGTGTTTGTGTTGGGTATGCTCGGTTATAAGGGGCTGAAGGAAGTTATCTTCGGGGTATTAAAAAACGGTTTGGTATCGATTTGCGCAAGCTTATAGCGCAACGAAAAAATAATTAAGGGGAATGAAGCCCGTACGAATTAACGGGCTTTACATAGATTACTTTAGACTGATGTTCGGCAAGATATCCTGTCTGGCTACAGATTGAACTTTCCAGGCCCCGCCTTCCTGCATCATACAGTCGATAACGGTATGTGCTTTATTCGTTCCAAACGACACATAAACTTGCATACACACGGGATCATAATCTGACGACACAATCTCGATCTGCCGCCAGTCTTCACTATAATCCTGGGCTTTGATAAACATATCAGAGTCCGGTACGTCTTCGGTATTGGGGTCAGCCGCATTAGATTTTTTCAATGCGGCAATCGTGCTGGTAGTGACGTAAGGTTTAAGTCCAGCGTAATCCGTTAAAGGATTTTTCTCTTTTAACAATTGTGCAATATACCAGTGATTAAATTTCAATGCTGCTGCCTCTGGACCAGTAGGGGAAACAGTCGCGAACGCGGAAGTGCAGATTAATAGGCTGGTAAATATTAATAATTTCATATCAATTGTGCCGAATTTCAATATTTGGGAAATGATATTAGACACTAATCATCAACCAATTAGCTAAACAGTTATACATCAAAATCAGCCGCCCTCGGGCATTTTTTTATTGCCAGTAATCAGCACCCAGCTCCATCGCAGCGTAGTGACTATTAGAAGGTGGTTGACCGCCGCCAGCGGGAACTGGCGACAGTCATTCATACCCACATAGCGCTATGGATATAAACCGGGGGGCCGTTTGCCTGCACAGGCGATAGTAAACGGGTGTCCGCATATATCCGATAACAGCTTAATCTAAGCTACTGATATTAAATAAATCATATATTTTACAGCCAAATAACAAATCTGATAGTATACCCCCCTATAGTATCTGGAGGGCGTATGCCGCATTCACCTGAAGACAAGAAACGCATTCTCACCCGTGTACGCCGTATTCGCGGTCAAGTTGATGCGCTTGAGCGTGCACTGGAATCTGGCGAACCGTGTCTGGCTATCCTGCAGCAAATTGCCGCTGTGCGCGGTGCATCAAATGGCCTGATGGGCGAAATGGTTGAGATCCATCTGAAAGACGAGCTGGTCAGTGGGGAAACTACGCCAGACCAGCGTGCCGTGCGTATGGCTGAAATCGGCCATCTTCTGCGTGCTTATCTAAAATAACATCATCACCTCGCAATAATGGGAAGAGACAAATGAAATCACGTGCAGCAGTTGCATTCGGCCCCGGCCAACCGTTAAAAATTGTCGAAATCGACGTCGCACCGCCAAAGAAAGGTGAAGTGCTGGTTAAAATTACCCATACCGGCGTGTGCCACACCGACGCCTTTACGCTCTCTGGCGACGATCCGGAAGGCGTATTCCCGGCGGTACTTGGCCATGAAGGTGGCGGCATTGTGGTTGAAGTAGGCGAAGGCGTCACCAGTCTGAAACCGGGCGATCATGTGATCCCGCTGTACACCGCAGAGTGCGGCGAGTGTAAGTTCTGTAAATCGGGTAAAACCAACTTGTGCCAGGCCGTACGTGCGACCCAGGGCAAAGGTCTGATGCCGGATGGCACAACGCGCTTCTCGTATAACGGTGAGCCGATTTATCACTATATGGGCACCAGCACCTTCAGCGAATACACCGTTTGCGCGGAGATCTCTCTGGCGAAGGTTAACCCGCAGGCCCCGCTGGACAAAGTGTGTCTGCTGGGTTGTGGCGTGACCACCGGTATCGGAGCAGTCCATAACACCGCAAAAGTGAAAGAAGGCGACACCGTCGCCGTATTTGGTCTGGGCGGTATTGGTCTGGCGGTAATTCAGGGCGCGGTGCAGGCGAAAGCCGGGCGTATTCTGGCCGTTGATACCAATCCGGAAAAATTTAAGCTGGCAGGTGAAATGGGCGCGACTGATTTCATCAACCCGAAGGATTACGACAAACCGATTCAGGATGTGATCGTTGAGCTGACCGATGGCGGCGTGGATTTTAGCTTTGAATGTATCGGCAACGTTAACGTGATGCGTGCGGCACTGGAATGTTGCCATAAAGGATGGGGCGAAAGCATCATCATTGGCGTGGCGGGAGCAGGGCAAGAGATCAAAACGCGTCCGTTCCAACTGGTTACCGGGCGCGTCTGGCGCGGTTCCGCGTTTGGCGGCGTGAAAGGGCGTACTCAACTTCCTGGCATGGTTGAAGAAGCAATGAGTGGGAAAATTCAGTTGGATCCCTTTATTACCCACCGTTTACCGCTGGAGCAGATTAACGAAGCGTTCGATTTAATGCATCAGGGTAAGTCCATCCGTACCGTTATCCACTTTGGCGATAACTGATTCATTGGCCAGCGGATTTAACCGCTGGCACTTTCCTGAATTTTTTAGAATTATGTTGTGAAAGTGTGACGAATCCGGCGCTTTTCACGGTAAGTAAACTTCCCGGATTGCCGATGACTATCTAACGGGCGTGTTTTCACGCATAAACCCTACAAGAGAGTCGACGGTCATGGACAACACTACATCGATGCAAGCCCAGCATAAACTGGGCTTTCTGCATCAAATCCGGCTGGTTCCGCTGTTTTCCTCCATTCTCGGTGGCATCCTTCTGCTGTTCGCCTTAAGTTCCGGACTGGCAAGCTATTTTCTTATGCAGGCCGATCGCGATCAGCGCGACGTGACCGATGAAATTCAGGTCAGGATGGGGTTATCTAACAGCTCTAACCATTTACGTACCGCACGTATCAACATGATCCACGCCGGCGCGGCGAGCCGTATTGCCGAAATGGATGATATGAAGGCCAATATTGCCGAGGCAGAAAAACGGATCAAGCAGTCGCAGGACGGTTTCAATGCTTATATGTCACGCGCGGTAAAAACGTCTGCCGATGAAGCGTTAGATGCTGAACTGAGCGCCAGCTTCAAAGCCTATATCGACGGCTTACAGCCTATGTTGAAGTACGCTAAAAACGGCATGTTTGAAGCGATCATCAACCATGAAAATGAACAGGCCAGACCGCTGGACTCTGCTTACAACAAGGTGTTGTTAAAAGCGATCGACATTCGTACCGCAAGGGCGAACCAGTTAAGCGAACAGGCGCACCAGCGTACACAGCTCGGCATGGCTTTTATGCTGGGGGCATTCGTTCTTGCGCTGGCGCTGACCGTAATGACGTTCATTGTTCTGCGCCGCACGGTCATTCATCCTCTGTTACGCGCGGCCAAGCGTATTGAGCAAATTTCCGCGGGCGATCTGACCATGCAAGATGAACCGACCGGGCGCAGCGAAATTGGTCGCCTGAGCCGCCATCTGCAGACAATGCAACGATCGTTGGGGAAAACGGTGGGTACGGTACGTCAGGGTGCGGAAGAAATATACCGCGGTACCAGTGAGATTTCGGCGGGTAATACCGATTTGTCTTCACGTACTGAACAACAGGCCGCAGCGATTGAACAAACGGCAGCCAGCATGGAAGAGCTGACCGCCACGGTGAAGCAAAACGCCGACAACGCGCATCACGCAAGTAAGCTGGCGGAAGATGCGTCCGGTAAGGCCAGCCGGGGCGGTCAGATGGTTTCTGGCGTGGTGAAAACCATGGGTAATATCTCAACGAGTTCGAAGAAAATCTCCGAAATCACAGCCGTGATTAATAGCATTGCTTTCCAGACCAATATCCTGGCGCTGAACGCGGCGGTTGAGGCGGCGCGGGCAGGAGAGCAGGGGCGTGGATTTGCCGTGGTCGCTAGTGAGGTCCGTACGCTGGCAAGCCGCAGCGCTCAGGCGGCAAAAGAGATTGAAGGATTGATCAGCGAATCGGTCCGACTGATTGACCAGGGCTCCGGAGAAGTCGTCGCGGCGGGCAATACGATGACGGATATTGTCGATGCGGTAAAACGCGTGACCGATATCATGCTGGAAATCGCGGCGGCTTCTGATGAGCAGAGCCGGGGTATCGTACAGGTGAGCCAGGCGATATCAGAAATGGATAAAGTTACGCAGCAAAATGCCTCGCTGGTTGAAGAAGCATCGGCTGCGGCGGCCTCTCTCGAAGAGCAGGCGGCGCGCTTAACGGAAGCCGTAGGTACATTTCGCTTAACGGGAACGAGTGCAATTAAACGCCCTCCCGTAACCACTACGCCTGACCATTCGCGTCCGCAGACGGCAACGGCCAGTGGCGATAACTGGGAAACGTTTTAACAATAAATTAAGGGACCTGATGGTCCCTTAATATTTGGCATCAAAACGGTACGGTTTTGCGTATTGCGGCGATGAGGATCTGCGCGGCCTGAGAGAGTTGCACATCGACACGGGTAAGAATACCGATGGGTTCACCCGCACCATGGGTAGGTATCGGCAACGACACCAGCGTCGCCTGGCGTAAATCCTCTCTAACCGCGCCTGAAGGGACAAACCACACATAGTCGTAATCAACCGTCAGCTGGCGGGAAAGCGATGCTGACAGCGTTTCAATGCAGCCTGGCGGCATTTTACAACCCTGACTTTGCAACAATGCTTCTGCGTGCTGGCGAGGCGCGGTTCCTTTTGGCGAAACCACCACCGGCCACTCCATTACCCGACTTAACGTGATGGTTTCCTGCAACAGCGGATGGTTAGGGCGCACGACCAGTTTAAGTGATTCCAGAAACAACAATTCATAGTTCAGACCGACCATTAATTCCGGATCGGCCATGCGACCAATGCCAAGATCGATTTCCCCGGATTTTAAACCTGCCAGAATCATCGGATTGCTCATGGTGGCGACCTGTAGCGTGGTCTCCATTTGCTGCTTGTGGAAAGGACCAATTACCGCAGGCAGAATGCCCAGTGCCGCGGTGGGTAAGGCCCCGATCCGTACGACATCAGTCTGCGATTCTTCGCGCTGATTTAACGCTTGTCCGGCGGTGTTGAGCGCATCCAGCACTCTTACCGCGTGGGTAAGAAACTGTTCTCCGGGCAGCGTTAACTGCGCGCCAAGGCGGCCACGCTCAAAGAGACGGGTACCGGTCAGTTGCTCCAGTTCATTTAGCGTTTTGGAGAGAGCCGGTTGGCTCAGGTTAAGGGTCTCAGCCGCGCGCCCCAACGTTCCCTGCTGTGCAACGGCGACAAAAGTATGAAGGTGGCGCAAGCGAATGCGCTGATTGAACAGAACATTTTTTTCCATAAGCGATGTTAAAAACAGAGCCGTATCGGTGACAAGTAAAGTTGTTTGTTTTTGATAACCTGATAGCAAAATATTATTAACATTTATCATGTTTTACTTACAACTGATTTATTTTGCTTATGTTTTGTACAGCATTGCTGGGTGGTGGGATCATGGAAGGGAGTGTGCCCAGTCGTTATACTTTGGTGATTGTTTACTTTTGAACGATTTCTCTTCACAAGGCACTGATGAATGATACATGTAATAGGGCACCTTAATCCCGATAGCGATGCCATCTGCACCGCCGCAATGACGGCGCGTTGGCTTAGTTTACGTGGCCAGCAGGCGACGGCATGGCGTTTGGGCGAGCCTAATCGCGAAACGCAGTTTATCTTTGAGCATGCGGGGCTGACGATGCCTGAACGGTTGACGTTTGAACTGACCGATCGTGATGTCTGGCTGGTCGATTTCACCGAGCCGGCCCAGGGACCGGAATCGTTAACAGAAAGTAACGTGGTGGGAATTATCGATCATCACCGACTTGGTGGGTTAGTCACCCGTCTGCCACCGGAAGTGTGGGTGAAGCCCGTCGGCAGTAGCGCAACCCTGCTGTGGCACCTGATGACGGAGGATGAACGCAACCAGTTATCTTCCGCTGAGGTTGTTTTACTGCTCGGCGCCGTATTGAGTGACACTGTCACGCTTCGTTCACCAACGACGACCACTGACGATCGCCAGGCGGTTGATGCGCTGGCCCAAAAAACCGGAGTGGATCTTGACGCTTTCAGTCGCGACCTGCTGTCAGCCAAAACAAGCGTGGAAGGGATGAGCGCCCGCGAGCTTCTGCAGAAAGACATTAAAACCTTCACCATCCATGGGCATTCAGTTTGTGTAGCGCAGCTTGAACTGTATGCGCTGCAACAGGTGGATGCGGTGCTGGACGATCTCCGTCAGGAAATGGCGCGCTATGCAGAAGAAAAGAACGCTGCGTTAGTCGTGCTGATGCTCACTGACATCAATCTGGGTGATACCAGCTTATGGTTTGCTGGAGCAGAACTTTCAGACATCCCGCAGCCTTGCAAGGTAGAAGGTATGCTTAGCCGTAAAAAACAGATGCTGCCCTGGCTGGAAAGTCATTTGAAACCACGCCAGTAGGTACTGTTCATCGTTTGTATGGGTGGGAAGTTTACGCGGGGTCACACTTTGTAAATTCTTCCCACCGGAGTCAGCGGCGTTTTCTACACTCCAGGTAATATTCACTGGAGGCATGACATTATGGCGAACACCATCACGGCAGATGAGATTCGGGAACAATTTTCGCAGGCAATGTCAGCAATGTACCAGCAGGAAGTCCCGCAGTACGGCACGTTGCTGGAACTTGTCGCTGATGTGAATCTGGCGGTACTGGAAAATAATCCGACGCTGCATGAAAAACTGGCGAATGCGGATGAACTGGCCCGGCTAAACGTTGAGCGTCATGGCGCCATTCGAGTGGGTACCGCGCAGGAGCTTTCTACGCTGCGCCGGATGTTTGCCGTTATGGGCATGTATCCGGTGAGTTATTACGATCTCTCCCAGGCGGGCGTCCCCGTACATTCTACAGCCTTTCGTCCCATCGACGATGCCTCGCTATCGCGCAACCCGTTTCGGGTATTCACCTCGTTATTACGGCTCGAACTAATCGAAAACGCCGCGCTGCGGCAAAAAGCCGCTGAGATCCTCGCGAAACGCGATATTTTCACTCGCCGTTGCCACGAACTACTGGATGAATTTGATGCGCAGGGCAGTTTTACATCTGAACAGGCGCAAGAATTTGTGCATGAAGCGCTGGAAACATTCCGCTGGCATCAGCACGCCACGGTCGATGAAGAGACCTATCACGCATTACATAACGAACACCGGCTGATTGCTGATGTAGTGTGCTTCCCCGGTTGTCATATCAACCATCTGACACCGCGAACGCTGGATATTGACCGGGTGCAGTCGATGATGCCGGAATGCGGCATTGAACCGAAAATACTGATTGAAGGGCCGCCGCGCCGCGAGGTGCCCATTTTATTGCGTCAGACCAGTTTCAAAGCGCTGGAAGAACCGGTGTTGTTTGCCGGTGAAATGCGCGGCACTCACACGGCACGTTTTGGTGAAATCGAACAGCGCGGCGTGGCCCTGACGCCGAAAGGCAGAGCGTTGTACGACGAATTGCTGAATAAAGCGGGAACGGGGAAAGACAATCTGACGCACCAGCTACACCTTCAGGAAGTATTCAAGGCCTTCCCGGACAGCGAATTCCTGCTGCGCCAGCAGGGGCTAGCCTGGTTCCGCTATCGTCTGACGCCATCGGGTGAAGCGCATCGGCAGGCGATTCGCCCGGATGACGATCCACAGCCGCTTATTGAACGGGGCTGGCTGGTTGCGCAACCCATCACCTACGAAGATTTTTTACCGGTGAGCGCCGCAGGAATTTTCCAGTCCAATTTGGGTAATGAAACACAGGCTCGCAGCCACGGAAATTCCAGCCGCGACGCGTTTGAACAGGCGCTGGGTTGCGCGGTTTATGATGAGTTTGCGCTGTATCAGGAGGCTCAAGAGCGAAGTAAACGTCGGTGTGGTTTACTTTAACGGAATTTACATGGGATTCGGTCTGTTCCCATCGACATAAAATATTTTCGATTTTGTACAGATAATCGGCGACCAACAATTGGATTATTAATGAATTTTGTCTAGAGTGAGCGGTCAGAAATGTGCACTCTCTTGCCGCTGATTTTGACCGGCGCGGGACCATTTACACGACCAGAAGGACTCACTTTCAGGCATGAATCGCAGACGATTTATTAAAGGTTCAATGGCAATGGCCGCCGTGTGCGGAACCAGTGGTATTGCATCACTCTTTTCCCGCGCCGCCTTTGCGGCAGAGTCTGACATTGCAGACGGAAAAACCGTACGTTTTGATTTTTCCGTTCTGCAATCGATGGCCCATGACTTAGCACAGAAGCCCTGGGGCGGCGCACCGCGCGCGTTACCGGAAACGCTGGCGAAACTGACGCCGCAGGCCTACAACAGCATTCAATATGACGCAGAGCAGTCTCTGTGGAACAATGTTGAAAATCGTCAGCTTGATGCGCAGTTCTTCCACGTGGGAATGGGCTTCCGTCGCCGTGTACGCATGTTCTCGGTTGATGGTAGTACGCATATGGCGCGTGAAATTCACTTCCGTCCGGAACTGTTTAAATACAACGACGCGGGTGTGGATACCAAACAATTGGAAGGGCAGACTGACCTCGGATTCGCTGGATTCCGCGTGTTTAAAGCGCCAGAACTGGCCCGCCGCGATGTCGTTTCTTTCCTGGGCGCCAGCTATTTCCGCGCCGTGGATGACACCTATCAGTACGGTTTATCGGCCCGTGGTCTGGCGGTAGATACCTACACCGACAGCAAAGAAGAGTTTCCTGATTTCACCTCTTTCTGGTTTGAAACGGTTAAACCGGGCGCAACCTCTTTTACCGTGTATGCGCTTCTCGACAGCCCAAGCGTAACCGGCGCATTCAAGTTCGTGATCCACTGCGAGAAAACGCAGGTGATTATGGATGTACAAAACCACATCTATGCGCGCAAAGACATCAAGCAGCTCGGCATTGCGCCGATGACCAGCATGTTCAGCTGCGGCAACAATGAGCGTCGGATGTGCGACACTATTCACCCGCAAATCCATGACTCCGATCGTCTGGCGATGTGGCGGGGCAATGGTGAGTGGATCTGCCGTCCGCTGAATAACCCGCAAAAGCTGCAGTTCAACGCCTATACCGATAACAACCCGAAAGGGTTTGGCTTGCTGCAACTCGATCGCGACTTCTCCCATTATCAGGACATCATGGGCTGGTATAACAAGCGCCCAAGCCTGTGGGTCGAACCGCGCAACCAGTGGGGCAAGGGGACCATCGGTCTGATGGAGATCCCGACGACCGGCGAAACGCTGGATAACGTTGTCTGCTTCTGGCAGCCGGACAAGAAGATCAAAGCCGGCGATGAGCTGGAATTCAAATATCGCCTGTACTGGAGCGCTCAACCGCCGGTGCGTTCACCGCTGGCTCGCGTGATGGCGACCCGGACAGGCATGGGCGGTTTCCCGGAAGGATGGGCACCGGGCGAGCATTACCCAGAAAAATGGGCACGTCGTTTTGCCGTTGACTTCGTTGGTGGCGATCTAAAAGCGGCTGCGCCGAAAGGCATTGAACCGGTGATTACGCTCTCCAGCGGTGAAGCGAAACAGATTGAGATCCTCTACGTGGAGCCTATCGACGGTTATCGCATTCAGTTTGACTGGTATCCGACCTCTGACTCAACCGATCCGGTAGATATGCGTATGTTCCTGCGTTGTCAGGGTGACGCCATCAGCGAAACCTGGCTGTATCAGTACTTCCCGCCAGCGCCGGATAAACGTCAGTACGTTGACGACCGCGAGATGCGTTAAGCCCCCCTTTACGGCTCTCCTGATGGGGAGCCGTATCTGCATTCATCCTCATAACGACTCTGTACACTATTTACTCGATCCTGTTCGCATTTTTCTGTATGGCAAATGGGTACTCTGTGGGTGTGTATTTCTTATACACGTTCTTGTCCACTAACAGGGAGAAAGTATGTTTCCAGAATACAGAGACCTTATTTCCCGACTGAAATCCGAGAACCCTCGCTTTCTGTCCTTATTCGAAAAACACAACAGCCTTGATCATGAGATCTCCAGACTGGAAGGTTCGGATGGTCGGGGGTATAGTTTGGACATTGTTCGTCTTAAGAAACAGAAACTCCACCTGAAGGAAGATCTGCTCAAAATATTGCAAAAAGAGAGTGTCAGTGAGAGCTAAGTAGAACGGCGCTTGCTGTGTAAAAGGGCTTCCTGCGAGAAACGGAAGCCCTTCCTGTTTTAGGTGTTAATCGACCATCACGCGTTTGTTCGTCGCCCCCCAGAGGATCGACATTTCAGTGAACAACGCGCCGCTAATTTCTTCGACTTCTTCTGCACTAACCTGCGCATTTCCCTGTTTACCGAACAGCACCACTTCATCACCGGATGCAACCTGCGGCAAATCGGTTACATCGACGATCACGGTATTCATGGATGTTTTACCCAGTACCGGAACCCGCTGGCCGCGGATCAGCACGTGTCCCGCATTACTGAACACACGGCGATAACCATCGGCATAACCTGTCGGGATATTGGCCAGAACGGAATCACGTTTAAGGGTATAGGTTCTGTCATATCCGACGGTGTTTCCTTTGGGGTAATGGTTTACCGACGCGATGGCAGATTTAAACGTCATGACGCGTTTGTATTCGGTGCTGGCGATGGTATCGCCATAGAAAATACCGCCAACACGCACCATGTCGAGCCAGGATTCTGGAACGGTCAGGGTAGCGAACGTATTCGCGACATGCAGGGTGACATCTTCGCGCTTAAGCCCGGTAATTTTCAGTACCTGGGCTGATTGCGTATTGAAACGGGCCAGATCGCGTTTTACCACTGCCGCATCTTCTTCCGGGAAATGCGACATGATACCGACAATTTTCAGGCCGGGTAATGCGGAAATAGCGCGTGCTTCTTCCAGACCTGCAGCGGTACTGACTTCCAGACCGTTACGCGACATACCGCCAGAGTTCAGCGCAAGATGGATACGAATAGTTTTACCTTTCTCTTGAGCAATTGCACTTAGACGCTTAGCCATATCCAGATTACCGATAAGCTCTTCGGTATCGAAATCCGCCGCCTGGCGCATCTCTTTTTCCGTCGCGTTACGCACGCGCATGAGCTGCGATGTATAGCCTGACTGGCGAACGGTACTAATCTCCTCGTTGCTGGCGATGCCAATACATTGTACGCCGTTTTGCATCATCACCGGTGTTACCAGTGAGAGATCGTGGCCATACGCGTCGCCTTTAAGAATGGCGCACATCCGGGTTTTATCTCCCAGCAGTTGCTGAACTTTATGAATGTTATATTCCAGCGCGCTACGGGAAATTTCCAGCGTGGTATTATCCACGACCTGTTGCTTATTGACGGCAAAGGGAACGGGGCCCGCTTGCGTGGTAGAAACAGGTTGGTGACAGGCGGTAATCAGTAAAAGCGGAATAAGTGCTAAACGACCCAAAGGTGCTGCCATGCTTGCTCCTTAGCAATAGAATGAAAGTGTTATTGTCATCATTACGGTCTATCCATGAGGGGATACCCGGATCACCAGAGTAACGGGTTCAACGCCAGAGATTCTTTCTAAGTGATTGCTGTTACAGCATAAAAATAAGACATCCCCGGCGCTAAACAGAGTAATATCGGCTACTGCCAGTCAGAAATGCCCCGTTTACGATCGCAAAGGAGATAAACATGTCAGAAATAATTATCGTTAGTGACGCGCTGGAACTGCGGGCGGTAGAAGAACACCACGTCACCCCTCTGCATCAGTTGGTGCTTAAAAATAAAACCTGGCTCCAACAGTCACTGAACTGGCCGCAGTTTGTCGAATCTGAGGACGACACGCGTAAGAACGTGCAGGGGAATATGATGTTGCACCAGCGCGGCTACGCCAAAATGTTCCTTATTTTCGAACAAGGGGAGGTGGCTGGCGTTATCTCGTTTAACCAGATAGAGCCGCTGAACAAAGCCGCTTATATTGGTTATCGGCTGGGTGAAGAGCACCAGGGCAAAGGCATTCTGTCTCAGGCGCTACAGGCAATGATTCATCATTATGCGCAGCGCCAGGAGATTCGCCGCTTCGTGATTAAATGTCGTGTAGATAACGTCAAGAGCAACCAGGTTGCACTGCGCAATGGCTTCCGACTGGAAGGATGTATGCAACAGGCGGAGTTCCTTAATGGCGATTACCATGACGTGAATCTCTACGCCCGCATCATTGATGGCTCTTCAGAATAAACCGGCGATAGGGGTGCGCGTGATACGTTGTTCGCCGTTAATCACTTTTGGCCCGCGCAGATGGATCGCATCGCCATCAAAGGCTTCAACTTGGGCCTGATCGGTTATCTCAATATGATGCTCGATCAGCACTTCACCCAGAATACAGGCATGGCCTTCAATAAGGATGTGACCGTCAAGCTGGAGCGGTCCGCCACGTAATTGCGCATGCCCCCCAACCAGCACGTGGTGTTTCAGCACGCAGTTACCTTCAACCACCGCGTGTTCCGCCACCTGCGAGCTGTAGCGCAGGGTAGGAATGGCGTCTTCATCCGTTCCGGCGATGACGCGTGCATGCCCATAGACTTTGGCGCAATCGCAGATCCAGACATTATTCTCTTCGTTGCCTTCTATCCGTGCAAAATCAAAAACTTCAGCCCGATGTTCTATAAAGGCATAATTGATCATCGCATCGCCATAGATTTGCGCCTGATGCACCACGCGTGAATTGCTGACTGCCGCCCGCTCGTAAATTTGCAGGAGCTGGTCGCTTTCACGGGTTAACCCTCTGGCTGCAATGATTTCAGAGTCACACACAATGCGTGCATCACCGCAGATGAGGCACTCACCGCGAACAACAGAATCCTGAATGGTGACGTTGTCACGTATTTGCGCGTTATGGCTGATTTCTGCTCGGTCAATCCAGACGGCATCACCAATCTGCGCGCCATCTCTGACCACGCTTGCCTGTGTAATACGGGCGTCTCCTGTTATCGTCGCGCCGCAAAACGCGAGCGCATTCTCATCGTATATCCAGCAATTACCGCTTTGCGACAGAACGCTTTCATCATCAATCCAGCCACCGAGCGTACCGGATCTAACATCATTAAAATCAATGAGTGCGATGATTTGGCGTAGTAATACACTTTTTTTATTGCCATTATCCAGGTAACTAAAGGAGCGAGATTCATCGCTTAGACGGTATTTGGTCATAGCTCATTTCCATGTTGCGCACCTTAGTTAAACGTAGCAAAGTTTTCTGCACTGGCTAAACCGGCAGATATTCCATAAAATGCATTTCAAATATACTTTAAAAAATAAACAAAATGAGTAAGAACAAACAGAGTGAACGGGTCCTCAATCTTCCGGCCGGTTATTTTGGCATGGTACTGGGTACAATTGGGATGGGATTTGCGTGGCGTTACGCCAGCCAGGTGTGGCCGGTGAGCCACTGGATTGGTGATGGCTTAGTCATCCTTGCAATGGTCATCTGGGGATTGCTGACGCTGGCCTTTCTGAGCCGTTTACTGCGTTTTCCGCATAGCGTACTGGCGGAAATTCGTCATCCGGTGATGAGTAGCTTTGTCAGTCTGTTTCCGGCCACCACGATGCTGGTCGCGATTGGATTTGTTCCGTGGTATCGACCGCTGGCGATTGGGTTATTCAGTATTGGCGTGGTCATACAGCTGGCATACGCAGCCTGGCAAACGGCAGGGCTGTGGCGTGGGGAGCATCCGGAAGAGGCCACCACGCCGGGTCTGTATCTGCCAACCGTTGCCAATAACTTTATCAGCGCCATGGCCTGTGGTGCACTTGGGTTCAACGATGCCGGATTGGTGTTTTTGGGCGCCGGGGTATTTTCATGGCTCAGCCTGGAGCCAGTGATTCTGCAACGTTTACGAAGCTGCGGCGAGCTGCCGACGGTTTTACGGACTTCACTTGGTATTCAGTTGGCACCCGCGCTGGTCGCCTGTAGCGCCTGGCTTAGCGTCAACGGTGGCGAGGGGGATACGTTAGCCAAAATGTTGTTCGGCTATGGTTTGCTGCAACTTCTGTTCATGCTACGCCTTATGCCGTGGTATTTGTCACAGCCGTTTAATGCGTCTTTCTGGAGCTTCTCGTTTGGCGTGTCGGCCCTGGCGACAACGGGATTGCATCTTGGACACGGCAGTGAATCAGGATTTTTTCATACTCTGTCTATCCCACTGTTTATTTTTACCAATTTTATCATTGCATTATTACTGATACGTACGTTTGCATTGCTGATGCAGGGGAAACTGCTCATCCGCACGGAGCGTGCTGCATTACTGAAATCTGAGGATAAATAATGACCCTTTGCGACGAAAACTACTTTACTGAAAAATATGATTTAACCCGTACGCATTCCGATGTCGTTGAAGCGGCAAAAGTGGTTGCACCAGGTAAAACGTTAGATCTGGGCTGCGGTAACGGCCGAAACAGCCTGTACCTGGCGGCAAACGGCTATGACGTTACCGCATGGGATAAAAACCCCATGAGCATCGCTAACCTTGAGCGCATCAAAGCGGCTGAGGGGCTGACCAACCTGAACGCGAAGGTCGCTGACCTTAATGCGTTGCGTTTTGAGGGTGAATACGATTTTATTCTTTCTACCGTTGTACTGATGTTTCTTGAAGCCAAAACGATCCCTGGCCTTATTGAGAATATGCAACGTTGTACTAAACCGGGTGGATATAACTTAATCGTCGCAGCGATGGATACTGATGATTTTCCGTGCACCGTTGGTTTTCCGTTTGCGTTTAAAACCGGAGAATTACGCAACTATTACAGTGGGTGGGATCTGCTGAAATATAACGAAGACGTAGGTGAACTTCATCGTACAGATGAAAACGGTAATCGAATTAAACTGCGCTTTGCCACCATGCTGGCACGCAAAACTGCCTGAACCTCGCGTCTGGGTTAACTCTTTCTGCGTTCAGCATTTTTTGTGCTGAGCGCAGAGATAAAATTGTGCGGTGCTTACCATTTTTAGTACATCCAAAATGAAACTGTTTTGCTATCCTTTTTAGGCATCATTGCGAAAACTAAAGGGATCGTTTCATGCGTACTCAAACTTTATTTAAAGTTGCAGCGCTTACTGGCTTGTTGGCATTATCCGGCTGTGCGTCAAAAGTGACCGAGCCGGATAAATATTCTGGGTTTTTAAAAAATTACTCTGATCTGAAGGAAACAAAATCAGCCTCGGGACAAACGGTACTCCGTTGGGTTGACCCGAGCTACAACGAATCCAAATATGACAACATCGTGTATAACCCGGTAACGTATTATCCGGTTCCGAAACCTACTACGCAGGTAGGGCAGCAGGTTCTTGATCAATTACTGACCTATACCAATACACAGTTGAAATCCGCCATCAGCAAGCGTAAGCCTCTGGTTACGACCCCTGGACCGCGTAGCCTGATTTTCCGCGGGGCGATTACCGGTGTAGCGACCAGCAAAGAAGGACTGCAGTTCTATGAAGTGGTCCCGGTTGCACTGCTCGTTGCGGGAACGCAAATGGCGACGGGTCACCGTACCATGGATACCAACCTCTATTTCGAGGGTGAGTTGATTGATGCAGCGACCAATAAACCGGTGATTAAAGTTGTACGTAAGGGTGAAGGTAAAGACCTGAACAACGAAAGTACGCCGATGGCGTTCGAAACGTTGAAGAAAGTTGTTGATGACATGGCGACCGATGCCTCCATGTTTGATGTGAACCAAAAACCACAATAAAAATGATGAACGCACCATCTCAGGATGGTGCGTTATTTTATGCCACACGACGACGATAGAGTAGTTTACCCATCAGCGCTTCCGGTCGGGCAAACATCACCAGATTTCCCAGTAAGATCAACACCAATCCGGCAATTGCATTAACTTGCCAGATGTATCCTTCATACAATGTTGACAGCGTCAGCGCCACCAGCGGGAACAGCAGCGTGCTGTATGCCGCCTTACTGGGACCAATGCGACCTACCAGCGTGAAATAAGCGCCAAAGGCAATCACTGAGCCGAAAATAGCAAGATATAACAGCGCGCTAAGATAGCTGAATGTCCACTGTGGCGTGAAGTTGTCGCCGCGCACCAGAGCAATGGCCGCGATCAGCAATGTGCCGTACAGCATGGCCCAGCTGTTGGTCGTTAACACTTCTAACCCTTTTTTCTGGTGACGCAGACTGATCATATTACCCAGTGAGAAGCCGAAGGTCCCGAGGGCGCTTAAGCCGATGCCCAGCAGCAGTGAATGATTAAACCCGCTGTTGAGCAAATCCTGCCAGAACAGAGTCACGATGCCCGTCAGTCCCAGACCCGCTGCAATATAGAAGCGCAGCGGTGGTTTTTGACCAAAAAAGATGAAGCTATTGACTGCATTGAACAGGACGGCCATTGAGAAAATCACCGACTCCAGGCCGGTATTAATCCACGCCGCAGCCGTATAAAAACACCAGAAGTTAAAGCAAAAAACGCATCCGCCCTGTAACAGACAAAACAGATGATCGCGACCAGACAGTTTGCGTAATTTACCGCTTAGCAACAGGATCACTATCATCACCGAGCTGGCAACGGCGAAGCGCCAAAAGATAGAAACCGGTGCAGAAACCGGACCTTGCTGCAAATAAATCGCAATCCATGTCGTTCCCCAAATAACCACCACCAGGCAGTACAACAGTGCGTTCATACGACTCTCTCTTTATGCTTTCAGACTTACACTGTGTCACGACGGAATGCAGGAGACTTTCATCGACTTGCGGTGGACTTGCAAAATCTTGCGCTTTTTTTAGCGTAATAGTGAAAAGGCAGCTGTTAACGATATGTAGCTGATATAGACTGAAAGCCTGCTAACTTATTTTGAATGTGATGGTATGTCTCAGCCCTACGGTGCCTTTGAAAACTTGCGCAAACATAATGCCGTGCTGCATGAATCGGTTGCGTTACATTCAGGGATCCAACTGGCGGCCTGGTCGAACAAACGCGATACCATCACCCAGTATTGCGATCATCATACGCTCAGTTTATACATCGCAGATGGTTACGAGAGTTACCACAAGACGGCGGGAGGCTGGAAGAATGGCGGGGGGCCAGACCGTTTTTGCCTGATGCCGAAAGAGAGTGAGTCTAGTTGGGATATTCGTGACGATCTTTCCTTTGTTCATCTCTATTGTACGGACGCCCATTTGCGCGAAGTGGGTGAAAAAGTCTGGGACAAAAGCCCCTATAGTTTCACGCTGGACGAGCATACGTTTGGCAGTGACCCGGGGATCACGGCGGTTTACCGTCAGTTTTTGCTTGGTAATGACTGGCAGCAACCGGCCAATCACCTCACGCTTAGCGCGGCATCTTCACTACTGTTAACGCATCTGATCCAGCATTACAGCAATGTGCAATGGCGACTTCCCGTTGTCACCGGAGGGCTTGCGCCTGCCACATTGCGCAACGTGCTGGCCTATATTGAAGCACATCTGGCGTATCCCATAACGTTGAGCGATCTGGCAGGTGAAGCAGCGCTAAGTGAATTCCATTTTGCCAGAATGTTTCGCCAGTCGATGAATATGGCGCCTCATCAGTACGTCATGCAACGCCGTATGGCGCTGGCGCAGCAACTGGTCTGTTGTTCATCACGCAGCCTGTCGGATATTGCAATGGCCTGTGGGTTCAGTTCGGCGAGCCATTTCAGTAACCGGTTTAAACAAGTGACGGGTAAAACGCCAACGCAGCTACGCGCGGCGAAATAACGTCAACACTGAGTAGCAGATACCGCCGACGACCAGCCCCCAGAATGCAGACCCAACACCAAATACCGTCAGACCACTGGCCGTAACCAGAAAAGTGACGATGGCCGCATCGCGTTCTGCTTCATTATGTAAGGCTTGAAATAAACTACCGCTAATCGTGCCGAGTAATGCCAGACCAGCAAGCATCTGGATCCAGCTTACGGGCAGGGCTGCCATCAGTCCTGTGACCGAACCGCCAAACACCCCAGCCAGAATGTAAAAGACACCCGCTGCCGCTGCGGCGAGCCAGCGTCGATTTGCATCTGGATGGGCTTCGGGGCTTTGGCAAATTGCTGCGGTTATGGCGGCGATGCAGATGGAATAGACGCCAAACGGCGAAAATAGCAGTGCCAGCAGACCCGTAAAAACAATCAGGGGTGAAACGGGTAACGAATATCCAGATGCTTTCATGGTCGCAATACCGGGGGCATTTTGCGAAGCCATAGTGACCAGAAACAGCGGTAGCGCAATACTGATACTGTGGGCTAATGAAAAGTGTGGGGCAATAAACGCTGGCAATACCGGTGACAGATTAACACTATCGGTGACAATGTCACCTTTAACCAGGGCGATGGCTATACCTACCAACATTGCGGCGATTACGGCATACCTTGGGGCAATCACTTTTAGTACTAACCACGCCAGCAGCATGCTGCCGCACAAGATAAGCTCACTGTTCAGGCTATTGAACGCCTGCAAACCAAAACGCAGCAAGATCCCGGCCAGCATGGCCGATGCCAGCGAGTGGGGAATAATTTTCATCAGGCGGGCAAACAACCCGGTTATACCGCACAGCACAATCAATGCATTAGCTACGATAAAAACACCGATAGCATCCTGAATCGATACCCCGTGCAGGCCCGTCACCAGCAGCGCGGCACCGGGCGTTGACCATGCGGTGAGTACAGGGGCGCGATACCACAATGTCAGCGCCAGCGTACTGACCCCCATTGCTAGCCCCAGTGCGGTCATCCAGCCTGCGATTTGTCCGGTCGTCGCACCTGCGGCGAGCGCCGCTTGCCAGATAATGGCCGCTGAACTGGCGTAGCCGACCAGGACAGCCACAAAACCCGACAAAACTGTAGGCAAGGGGATGGAAAATGTGCGCATAGCAACTCCGCGTGCGTTATAACGGTCAGTCACTGTAGCACTGTGCGTTATAGCGTACAAGTGCTAAGCTGTAGCCCCGAGAAAGGAGAGCGATGAAGGAGAAAAATGGACAACTTAACCCACTATCTGGCCACAACGCTCAAGACGCTACGTCACCAGCGTGAATGGAGCCTTTCGCGTCTGGCGGAGGAAACTGGCGTCTCAAAAGCGATGCTGGGGCAGATTGAGCGCAACGAATCCAGTCCAACGGTGGCGACATTGTGGAAAATTGCCACTGGACTGAACGTCCCGTTTTCAACGTTTATTTCACCACCAGAGTCAGAAGGCACGCTAACATTCGATCCCCAGCAGCAGGCGATGGTCGTCACGCCGTTGTTCCCGTGGGATCCGCAACTGTGCTTCGATCATTTTTCGATACTGCTGGCACCCGGCGCGCTCAGTGAATCTACTCCGCATGAAACCGGCGTAATTGAGCACGTGGTGGTGATTAGTGGTCTGCTGGATATGTGTATTGAGGGGCAGTGGCGCACCCTTAAATCCGGTGAAGGTGTCCGTTTCGCCGGAGATACGGCACATAGCTACCGTAACAGTAGCGAGCAAACGGTTCATTTTCACTCGCTGATCCATTACCCACGCGGTTAATCGGGAAAACTATTTCGAAACGCCGCGCTTGTGACTACAATAACCGCCATTTTTACCGCTTGTGGATGGTAACAACTGTATGCGCCAGCAGCCTCATCACCTTGAATTGTTAAGCCCGGCTCGGGATACCGCCATTGCGCGCGAAGCCATTTTGCACGGCGCAGACGCCGTTTACATTGGTGGACCAGGTTTTGGCGCGCGTCATAACGCCAGTAATAGCCTGAAAGATATTGCCGAATTAGTGCCTTTTGCCCATCGTTACGGGGCAAAAATCTTTGTGACGCTAAACACGATCTTGCATGATGATGAGCTGGAGCCCGCACAACGGTTAATTACCGATCTGTATCAGACCGGCGTTGATGCCCTGATCGTGCAGGATATGGGGATTCTTGAACTGGATATTCCCCCGATTGAACTGCACGCCAGCACCCAGTGCGATATTCGCAGCGTTGAGAAGGCGAAATTTCTATCCGATGTGGGATTCACCCAGATTGTGCTGGCGCGCGAACTGAGCCTTGAGCAGATTAGCGCTATCCATCAGGCTACTGATGCGACCATTGAGTTTTTCATTCACGGTGCGCTGTGCGTTGCCTATTCAGGGCAGTGTTATATTTCACATGCGCAAACCGGACGCAGCGCTAACCGCGGCGACTGTTCCCAGGCTTGCCGTCTGCCGTATACCCTGAAAGACGATCAGGGACGCGTGGTGTCCTATGAAAAACATCTGTTGTCGATGAAAGATAACGATCAGACCGCCAACCTGGGCGCGTTGATTGACGCAGGTGTGCGTTCCTTCAAAATTGAAGGGCGCTATAAGGACATGAGTTATGTGAAGAATATTACCGCGCATTATCGCCAGATGCTCGACGCCATTATTGAAGAGCGCGGCGATCTGGCCCGTTCATCAGCGGGACGTACCGAACATTTCTTTACTCCATCCACAGAGAAAACCTTCCATCGCGGCAGTACCGATTATTTTGTGAATGCCCGTAAAGGGGATATTGGCGCATTCGACTCACCAAAGTTTATCGGTTTGCCGGTCGGCGAAGTCCTGAAGGTGGCGAAAGATCATCTCGATGTTGAGGTGACTGAACCGCTGGCAAACGGGGATGGCCTGAACGTGTTAATCAAACGTGAGGTTGTTGGATTTCGCGCCAACACCGTGGAAAAAACGGGGAACAATCGTTATCGGGTATGGCCGAATGAAATGCCCGTCGACCTGCACAAAGTGCGTCCGCATCATCCGCTGAATCGCAACCTCGATCATAACTGGCAGCAAGCGTTAACAAAAACTTCCAGCGAACGCCGTGTTGCGATCGATATTGAGCTCGGCGGCTGGCAGGAGCAGTTGATTCTGACGCTCACCAGTGAAGAGGGCGTGAGTATCACCCATACGTTGGACGGCCAGTTTGAGGAAGCGAACAATGCGGAAAAAGCGTTGAGTAACCTACAGGACGGACTGGCAAAACTTGGTCAGACGATGTACTACGCCCGTAATATTCAGGTGAATCTGCCGGGCGCACTGTTTGTGCCAAACGGTCAACTAAATCAGTTCCGGCGTGAAGCCGTTGATATGCTGGATGCAGCGCGCCTGCAAAGCTATCAGCGCGGTAGCCGCAAACCGATATCTCAGCCAGCGCCGGTTTATCCACAAACGCACTTGAGTTTCCTGGCTAACGTCTACAACCAAAAAGCGCGTGAGTTTTATCACCGTTATGGCGTTCAGTTGATTGATGCAGCCTATGAAACACATGAAGAAAAGGGTGAAGTGCCGGTGATGATCACCAAACATTGCCTGCGTTTCGCCTTTAACCTGTGTCCGAAACAGGCGAAAGGTAACATCAAAAGCTGGAAAGCAACACCGATGCAACTGGTTAACGGCGATGAAGTCCTGACGCTGAAATTTGATTGCCGACCGTGCGAAATGCACGTAATCGGCAAGATGAAGCACCACATTCTGAAGATGCCGTTGCCGGGCAGCGTCGTGGCTTCGGTCAGTCCAGAAGAACTGATGAAGACACTGCCGAAGCGCAAAGGTTAATCGTTAGCTCAGATGTGTATCGGGTTTGCGTGATTTTTGCCAGTGATGGTGTTCACGAAGATCGGCGGCGGATTCTTCCGCCGTCACTCGCAGCTCATCGCTGTCGGCCGTGTGTCGTAGTAAGTGATCGGCATCCTGCACCTGAAGATATTCATGTCCCTGATTAGTAGCGAAAAGTTGACCGGAAAAAAGCGCGCTGGCCAGCAATAACACCGTTAACCCTTTCTTAAACATCATGCACCCTCTGGTACGTTAGCTGCGGAATTGGCGATAATTTCGCCTGGTGACTATTCAATATTTTAATCGGGTTAATGACAATCTCTGTTTTGCCATTTCGATGTTTTTTACATATTTGTTTAGCCAGTGTTGGGATTTGTCACAACCGGGCAATACAGTGCTGCCCGGTTGTTTGCAAGGAGAGTATCAGGACTTAAATCCGGCGGCTGTCATCAGGAGACGAAAGAACATACCAACGGCGGCCAGGGCCAGCACGCTGCCGCCCCAGAGGATCACCAGCCACATCAGGCGTTTCCAGATTGTTTGTTGCATCAATGATACCCCTCACCATGTTGAACTTTGCCGCGGAAAACGTAGTAGCTCCAGAAGGTGTACACCAGGATTATCGGGATAATCAGCAGTGCGCCAACCAACATAAAGCCCTGACTTTGTGCCGGAGCCGCCGCCTGCCAGAGCGTAATAGACGGTGGAATGATATGTGGCCAGATACTGATCCCCAGCCCGCTAAACCCGAGAAAAATCAGCCCCAGCGTTAATACAAAAGGCAGTGTATGGCAGTTATGTTGCCCCAGCGAACGCCACAGCCAGAGACTGATAAGCGCAACCAGCAGCGGAACAGGCATCAGGAACCACAGGTTGGGCAGGCTAAACCAACGCTCGGCAATCGCGCTATGTGCCAGTGGTGTCCACAGGCTGATAATGGCAATCACAACCAACATTGCCAGCAGCAGTTGTTTGGCCACACTGCGCATTTTATCCTGCAACGGATTTTCGCTTTTCATCACCAGCCATGTCGCCCCCAGCAGGGCGTAAGCCACGACCAGACCAACACCGCAGAACAACGTGAACGGGGTCAACCAGTCGAAAGGACCGCCGCTGTAGCTGCGTCCGGTAACGGAAAATCCGTTGAGTACGGCACCCACCACGACACCTTGCGTGAATGTCGCGAGGATTGAACCGCCGAGAAAGGCTTTATCCCAGAATGGTCGGTGAGCCGGTGTGGCTTTGAAGCGAAACTCGAACGCGACGCCGCGAAAAATCAGGCCGATTAGCATCAGGGTCAACGGGATCGTCAGCGCATCGACAATCACCGCATAGGCCAGGGGGAAAGCGCCGAATAATCCGGCTCCGCCCAACACCAGCCAGGTTTCATTGCCGTCCCATACCGGGGCGACGCTGTTGACCATAACGTCGCGGTCGTCAGCGTCCTGAATCGCTGGGAATAAAATGCCAATCCCGAGATCAAAACCGTCCATCACGATATACATCAGCGTGGCGAAGACGATAATCACAAACCAGATAACTGATAAATCGATACCCATTAGCGATGTGCCTCCAGTTGAGAATCGAGGACGGCGGCTGAAAGCGGCCGGGCAGGCGTGCCTGTTGGCGGAATGGTCGGGTCATCTTCCTGTGGCCCTTTACGGATCAGGCGGATCATGTAGCTGTAACCCACGCCAAACACTGAGCTGTACACCACAAAGAAGGACAGCAGGCTGATGCTCATATGTAAATCGCCATGTGCAGAAACCGCATCCGCCGTACGTTGCAGACCGTAAACCACCCAAGGCTGACGGCCAACTTCAGTGGTCACCCAACCGGCAAGGATGGCAATCAGACCGGAGGGGCCCATCCATAAGGCAAAGCGCAGAAAAGGGCGCGAGGCGTATAAACGCTGCTTATAGCGCAACCACAGGGCAAACGCGCCCAACAGGATCATCAGCATGCCTAGCCCGGCCATTATGCGAAACGACCAGAACACCATGGTGGAGTTGGGCCTGTCTTCTTTAGGAAACTCTTTTAGGGCCGGAACCTGTTTGTCCAGGCTATGGGTCAGGATCAGACTGCCCAGAGCCGGGATTTCCAGCCCATAGCGGGTGCGTTCCTGCTCCATATCCGGCCAGCCGAACAGCAGCAGCGGAGTCGGTTCACCGGGGCGATTTTCCCAGTGTCCTTCAATCGCAGCAATTTTTGCCGGCTGATGCTTCAGCGTATTCAAACCGTGCATATCGCCAATCAAGGCCTGCAATGGAGCGACGATTAATGTCATCCACAGCGCCATCGAAAACATCGCTCGAATTGCTGGTGTGTTATTCCCGCGCAGCAAATGCCATGCCCCAGAGGCGGCAACAAACAACGCGCTGCTCAGGAAGGCGGCAACCGACATATGCAGCAGACGATAGGGGAACGAAGGATTGAAAATAACGGCGAACCAGTCGACGGGAACGACCTGGCCGTTAACTATTTCATAGCCTTGCGGTGTCTGCATCCAGCTGTTGGAGGCGAGGATCCAGAAGGTTGAAATAATGGTACCCAGTGCGACCATGCAGGTGGCAAAGAAATGAAGTCCTGGACCAACCCGATTCCAGCCAAACAACATCACCCCAAGGAAACCAGCTTCGAGGAAGAAGGCGGTTAATACTTCATAGGTCAGTAACGGCCCAGTGATACTCCCGGCGAACTCGGAAAAACCACTCCAGTTGGTGCCGAACTGATAAGCCATCACCAGCCCGGAAACTACACCCATACCAAAGTTTACGGCGAATATTTTCGACCAGAAATGGTAAAGCGATCGCCAGGTGGGATTTTTCGTTTTTAGCCATAGCCCTTCCAGCACAGCCAGATAACTGGCGAGCCCGATAGTAATAGCCGGAAAGATGATGTGAAAGGATACCGTAAACGCGAACTGGATCCTTGCCAGGTGAAACGCGTCAAGACCGAACATGCTTAACTCCGCAGGCAAAATTGATTTAGCGCAATTCTAAGTCTGAGGAGCAATGGAAGGCAGAAACAGAACAGTTCTTTTTAACCATAACAGTTACCCGACTGTTATGGGCCTTCCCCAAAACTCCTCCCCAATAATGGCTAAAATTAAATTGCCAGAATCACCCAACTGTCATTCCTTTCATCGTGATATTTCTCGGTCATTTTGGCCGATTTATGACCCAGCAGTCCTGCGTGCCGCGTTGTCCTTGCATTACCGCCAGCTAGCTGGCATAGCGACGACGGCATTCATACGGTTGAGTTCTCATGACGGTGTAGTGAGGGAAAGAGGGCGAATGGCATCACTGAGCTTCGGGTGACATCCGGTTATCGTGTCAATCAGACTGAAATGAACATGGTGATCCGCGACCAACAGCGGAACCGCCGGTACCTGCCTGGAATTTTTATCGCTGGTGAGCATTATTCTTAAAATGGACAGTCACGAGCTGTCTAATTATGGAATGTACATAAGATGATCTCTATGATTGTGTTTAAAATAATACCACATGGACCTTAAGGGATGGGATACGCAAAAGATTTGGCAAAGGAAATGCTCTCAGCTCTGAATTTAGAAAATGAAGGGATGCTGGTTGCATACATTAAAGGCTTGATTCACTTTCCTGTAGACTTGTATTCTCTCGCATCCGATTTTATCCATACCGATGACAGGCGGCAAAATATGGATGATAATATGAGGATTGCGGGACTAGTGAAGCGGGCAACATCAACGAAAAATATTAACATTGTGGAAAAAGCGGTCAATGTATTCATTGATGGTTTCATGCAGCACGTTAATTTATCTGATATCGTAACAAATGTAGCAAAAGACACTGTAGCTTCTACATTGGGTAGTTATACTTTCGGTGAACTTTCTGGTTTAAAAATTGGAGCCTTAATCTCTTCACGGATCACCGTGTCTATTGCTTTTAGTATGTCGGTCAGCACATTGTTAATGATTGGTGGTGGAGTATCAAGTGCTATACATGCTTCGAGATACCTAAAAATATCAAACTATGAAGTTTACCGGAAGCTTAAGGACTTGGGAGATTTAGATCTTCTCTATTTTGCTATTCAGGAGCGGGTTGAGCCATTTGAGAAAGCAACCAGATTATCAAAAGAAAATCCTGCTTTATTCAAACAGGCGGTAGAGTATTTTTTCAAGGGGATGTAGCTCATCAATTTTTTGTTAAGCGGTAAAGCAACCAGCTAGTAAGAATCATTGTTGCCGTAAATGTCCAACGTCCAAATATAAACATGTAAGCATATTTGTCCGCAATGGAGTCTGGATAAACACTAAACATTAGTATTAAATTTGATAATGTTGATGTTATTGCTAAGAATGCTGCTAAAGCGATCCCAACCCAGATTAAGAAAGATAATACTTGTTTCATTTACTAATCTCTTATCGGTTGCCAGACATTTTCATCTGACAGTGTACTGAATCGAAACTAATGAGTAAATAATTAGATGTAACAAATTCATTTAGCCAATTAATTGAATTTTCATGCTGGTAACTCTCTGGTTATCTGTGGATATTTTTCCGCAAACTCCATCGGCAACCTCTCACTTTCGGTGTGTCGTTAAATACTCCCTGTGGGATTTGAAGAAATTGCAGTTGCTTTGTTCCGGTTACTGCGAAAACCACAAAAGCGAAAGCAGGTTACGTTATAGAAAGCAAAAACTCCGGTAGGAATCCCTATGGTGTCAAATGGCGCAGGCTGCGCAAGCCGCATTGGTCACTTCGACGATAACGAACCGATTCCTTTACCTTCTGCAGTAGGTACTGAAACTGACTATGTGGAAATACCACTGAGCGTTGCGTCTAAGGTTCTGTTGTTAAATGCCTTTCTTGAATCCAATATCATCCAGCAGGAGTTGGCAAACAGGATCGGCAGGTCTAAGCAGGAAATTACTCGCTTATTCGATTTAAATCTCGCGACAAAAATTGATGCAGTGCAGATAGCTGTGCGCGCCGTAGGCAAAGAACTGTCATTAACGATGTTGTAAAACTGTTAACTATAACAGTTAAATAAAATACCCTGATTATGTAAACTGATATACACAGTGGTTGTCACCGACACCGGTAATCAGGACGAAAAATGAAAAAGTACCAGCGACTGGCAGAGCAAATTCGCGATCAAATTGCGTCTGGCGTATGGCAGCCAGGCGATCGCTTGCCATCCTTGCGTGAGCAGGTGGTCAGCAGCGGAATGAGTTTTATGACCGTCGGACACGCATATCAGTTGCTGGAAAGCCAGGGGCGGATTATTGCCCGACCGCAGTCTGGTTATTATGTCGCCGCGCGCCCCGAACGTGAACTTGCTGCGCCACAGGTGCAGGTCATGCGCGATGAAGCAGTGGATATCAATACCTACATTTTTGATATGTTGCAGGCCAGCCGGGATGCGTCAGTGATGCCCTTTGCCTCCGCATTCCCCGACCCGCGTCTGTTTCCACTTCAGCAGTTGAACCGCTCGTTGGCGCAGGTGAGTAAAACCGCCACCGCCATGAGCGTGATTGAAAACCTGCCGCCGGGGAATGCTGACCTGCGTCATGCCATTGCCCGTCGCTATGCTCAACAGGGGATGACCATTTCACCTGACGAAATCGTCATCACCACCGGCGCGCTGGAAGCCCTTAATCTGAGCCTACAGGCGGTCACCGAGCCGGGTGACTGGGTGATTGTCGAAAACCCCTGTTTTTACGGGGCGTTGCAGGCCCTGGAGCGATTACGTCTGAAAGCGCTGTCGGTAGCCACCGACGTTAACGAGGGGATCGATCTTGCTGCGTTGGAGCAGGCATTGCAGGAGTACCCGGTAAAAGCCTGCTGGCTAATGACCAACAGCCAAAATCCACTGGGGTTTACGCTCAGCGCAGAAAAAAAGGCGCGTCTGGTCGTCTTGCTGGAAAAATACCACGTAATGCTGATTGAAGATGATGTTTACAGCGAGTTGTACTTTGGCCGCGAAAAACCGTTGCCTGCCAAAGCCTGGGATCGCGCCGACAGCGTTCTGCATTGTTCGTCTTTCTCCAAGTGCCTGGTGCCAGGATTTCGTATTGGCTGGGTAGCAGCAGGGAAACATGCCCGGCGTATTCAGCGACTCCAGCTAATGAGCACCTTATCTACCAGTTCGCCTATGCAGCTTGCCCTTGTTGATTATCTTTCAACCCGACGCTATGACGCGCATCTGCGGCGCTTGCGTCGGCAACTGGCGGAACGCAAACAACAGGCCTGGAAAACGCTGCTGCGTCATCTTCCGGCGGAAGTCAAAATTCACCACAACGACAGCGGTTATTTTCTGTGGCTGGAGCTGCCGGAACCGCTTGATGCCGGTGTGCTCAGTACCCATGCGCTGGCACATCACATCAGTATTGCGCCGGGGAAAATGTTCTCGACCTCGGGAAGCTGGACACGTTTTTTTCGTTTTAATACTGCATGGCACTGGGGAGATCGCGAAGAGCAGGCCGTAAAACAGCTTGGTAAATTAATTCGTGAAATGATGAAATAAACCATAACGCGCTATTCAATATAAATGAATAGCGTGTTCTTATTTTCGAAATAGTGAATGCTGAACCACGGTATTATTAATATCGGGTGCGTCCATACAAAATATCAATAGTTAATACTATTGCCACCTCTGCGTCTAACTCCTTGTCTATACTCCAGAAGATTACCCCCCAGGTCAGAGTCTGTAGCGTAATGAGCGTTAGCTCACAACCTGATTAAATTTCCTTGCGCCAGCAGGAACGCTTACAACACCCCGACTATTTTTAGAAAAGGACATATATTTACGGCAAGGCTGCCGCTCAATATTTTTTAGACAGGAGTAAGACGTTATGAGCAAGCAGTTTGCCCTCAGTAGCCTGTGCGCACTCAGTATGACGCTGATGACTGCGCAGGCAGCCGAACCCCCCACATCATTAGATAAACCGGAAGGCCGCCTGGATATTATTGCCTGGCCGGGTTATATCGAACGTGGGCAAACCGATAAACAATATGACTGGGTCTCGCAGTTCGAGAAAGATACCGGCTGCGCGGTTAATGTAAAAACGGCAGCCACATCTGATGAAATGGTCAGCCTGATGGCAAAAGGCGGCTACGACCTGGTTACCGCTTCTGGTGATGCCTCACTGCGCCTGATTATGGGAAAACGCGTTCAGCCAATTAATACCGCACTGATCCCTAACTGGAAAACCATCGATCCACGCGTGGTAAAAGGCGAATGGTTTAACGTTGGCGGAAAAGTTTACGGCACACCGTACCAGTGGGGACCAAACCTGCTGATGTATAACACCAAAATTTTCCCAACGCCGCCGGATAGCTGGAGCGTGGTGTTTGTTGAGCAAAAACTTGAGGATGGGAAAAGCAATAAAGGGCGCGTTCAGGCCTACGATGGCCCGATCTATATTGCCGATGCCGCGTTATTCGTTAAAGCCACTCAGCCGCAGTTGGGTATTACCGATCCCTATCAGCTCACTGAAAAACAGTATCAGGCGGTGATCAAAGTCCTGAGCGATCAGCACGCGCTGATCCATCGCTATTGGCACGATACCACCGTGCAAATGAGCGATTTCAAAAACGAAGGCGTGGTAGCGTCAAGCGCCTGGCCTTATCAGGCTAACGCCTTGAAAGGCGAAGGTCAGCCAATTGCAACGGTCTTCCCAAAAGAAGGGGTTACCGGATGGGCTGATACCACCATGCTGCACAGTGAAGCGAAGCACCCGGTTTGTGCTTACAAATGGATGAACTGGTCATTAACCCCGAAAGTACAGGGCGATGTAGCGGCCTGGTTTGGTTCTCTGCCAGTGGTGCCTGAAGGTTGTAAAGCCAGCCCGTTACTGGGTGAAAAGGGTTGTGAAACCAACGGCTATAGCTACTTTGACAAAATTGCCTTCTGGAAAACGCCGATTGCCGAAGGTGGAAAATTCGTTCCTTACAGTCGCTGGACGCAGGATTACATCGCCATTATGGGCGGTCGTTAATTCCGCTGGGGGTTTTATGACGTACGCAGTGGAGTTTCATAACGTCTCGCGTTTGTATGGGGATGTTCGTGCAGTAGATGGGGTGAGTATTGCGATTAACGACGGTGAGTTTTTCTCTATGCTGGGGCCATCCGGCTCCGGCAAGACCACCTGTCTGCGCCTGATTGCCGGGTTTGAGCAACTGTCAGGCGGCGCAATTACCATTTTTGGTAAGCAGGCCAGCGAATTACCGCCCTGGGAACGGGACGTCAATACGGTATTTCAGGATTACGCGTTGTTCCCGCACATGTCGATTCTCGACAACGTCGCCTACGGGCTGATGGTCAAAGGCATTGATAAAAAACAGCGCCACGCGAAAGCACGTGAAGCGCTGGATAAGGTCGCACTCGGCTTTGTGCATGAGCGTAAACCGTCGCAGCTTTCCGGTGGGCAACGTCAGCGCGTGGCGATTGCCCGGGCACTGGTCAATGAGCCGCGCGTCCTGCTGTTGGATGAGCCGCTCGGGGCATTGGATCTTAAATTGCGTGAACAGATGCAGCTGGAACTGAAAAAATTACAGCAATCTCTTGGCATCACGTTCATTTTTGTTACTCACGATCAGGGTGAAGCCCTGTCGATGTCCGATCGTGTGGCGGTGTTTAATAACGGTCGCATTGAACAGGTAGATTCTCCGCGTGAACTGTATATGCGTCCACGTACGCCGTTTGTGGCAAGTTTCGTCGGGACGTCAAATGTCTTCGATGCGACGATGTCGGCGAACGTTTGCGGGCTACAGGGGATGTTCTCCCTGCGTCCGGAACATATTCGTTTGAATGATGCCGGGGGAGAAGTCCAGGCTACGGGAGTTATCCAGGCGGTGCAGTACCAGGGCGCGGCGACGCGGTTTGAGCTAAAACTCGCCGGAGGGGAAAAATTGCTGGTTAGCCAGGCGAACCTGACGGGAGAAATGCTACCGTCAACGTTGTCGCCGGGTCAGCAGGTGATGGCATCCTGGTCACGCGACGTGATGGTACCGCTGGTTGAGGAGAGGTGAATGGCTATGAACGTCTTACATTCGCCTCCACAGTCGACAAGCCTGAACCGGATCTCCGGTTACTTCTGGCGTAATCCGGGGCTGGGGTTGTTTTTGCTGCTCCTCGGACCGCTGATGTGGTTTGGCATCGTCTACTTTGGCTCATTACTGACGCTGTTGTGGCAAGGTTTTTATACCTTCGACGATTTCACCATGTCGGTCACACCAGACCTGACGCTGGCGAATTTGCAGGCGCTGTTTAATCCCGCTAACTACGACATCATTTTGCGCACTCTGACGATGGCGGTAGCGGTCACCATCGCCAGCGCGATTCTGGCGTTTCCGATGGCGTGGTATATGGCTCGCTATACCAGCGGCAAAATGAAGGCTTTTTTTTACATTGCCGTAATGTTGCCAATGTGGGCCAGCTACATCGTTAAAGCCTATGCGTGGACGCTGCTGTTGGCTAAAGACGGCGTGGCGCAGTGGTTTTTAACCCACCTTGGGCTGGAGCCGTTGCTGCTTTCGTTCCTGACATTGCCTGCGGTAGGCGGCAATACGCTGTCGACTTCAGGGTTAGGGCGTTTCCTGGTGTTCGTCTATATCTGGCTGCCGTTTATGATCCTGCCGGTACAGGCCGCGCTGGAGAGACTTCCGCCGTCGCTGTTACAGGCTTCTGCTGATTTGGGCGCGCGTCCGCGTCAAACCTTCCGCTATGTGGTGCTTCCATTGGCGATACCGGGTATTGCAGCGGGTTCGATCTTTACCTTCTCTCTGACGTTGGGTGACTTTATTGTGCCGCAACTGGTGGGACCGCCGGGTTATTTCATCGGCAACATGGTGTATTCGCAACAAGGGGCGATCGGCAATATGCCGATGGCGGCGGCATTTACTCTGGTGCCGATTGTGTTAATCGCACTGTATCTGGCGTTCGTGAAGCGTCTGGGAGCTTTCGATGCACTCTGAACGCGCACCCTGGCTACTCAAACTGGCGGCATGGGGCGGGGTTATTTTCCTGCACTTTCCCATCCTCATCATCGCCACCTATGCTTTTAATACTGAGGAGGCTGCTTTTAGTTTTCCACCCCAGGGATTAACGCTGAAGTGGTTTAGCGTTGCTGCGCAGCGTAGCGATATCCTGGAATCTGTGACGTTGTCACTTAAGATCGCTGCGTTGTCGACAGCTATTGCCCTTGTTCTGGGGACGCTGGCCGCGGCCGCGCTGTGGCGTAGGGATTTTTTTGGCAAAAGTGCAATATCGCTGTTGCTACTGTTGCCGATCGCGCTGCCGGGCATTATTACCGGCCTTGCGCTGTTGACGGCGTTTAAAACCATCAACCTGGAACCGGGTTTTCTCACGATCGTAGTGGGCCATGCGACGTTTTGCGTGGTGGTGGTGTTTAACAACGTTGTGGCGCGTTTTCGCCGTACCTCATGGAGTCTGGTCGAAGCGTCTATGGATCTTGGCGCCAATGGCTGGCAAACCTTTCGTTATGTCGTGCTGCCAAATCTGGCATCGGCACTTCTGGCGGGGGGGATGCTGGCGTTTGCCTTGTCGTTTGATGAAATCATCGTGACAACGTTCACCGCCGGACATGAAAGAACACTTCCTCTGTGGTTGCTCAATCAATTGGGCCGTCCACGGGATGTGCCTGTCACCAACGTTGTGGCATTGCTGGTAATGCTGGTGACAACACTGCCAATTTTAGGGGCCTGGTGGCTAACGCGTGAAGGCGACACTCTCGCCGGAAACGGTAAATAAACGACGATATGGGAAATTGCTATGCAACATCAATTACTGATTAATGGCGAGCTGGTCAACGGTGAAGGTGAAAAGCAGCCAGTCTATAACCCTGCCACTGGTGAACTCATTCTGGAGATTGCTGAGGCGTCAGCCATGCAGGTTGATGCCGCTGTACGTGCGGCAGACGCCGCGTTTGCCACCTGGGGGCAAACCACGCCGAAAGTCCGCTCTGAACTGCTGCTGAAACTGGCGGATGCTATTGCTGATAACGCGCAAACCTTCGCTGAGCTGGAATCACTTAACTGCGGTAAACCGCTGCACTGTGTTCTCAACGATGAAATTCCCGCTATTGTCGATGTTTTCCGCTTCTTTGCCGGTGCGGCGCGTACCCTGCAAGGACAGGCGGCCGGTGAATATCTGGAAGGGCATACCTCGATGATTCGCCGTGATCCGCTGGGTGTGGTGGCTTCTATTGCGCCGTGGAACTATCCGCTGATGATGGCGGCGTGGAAGCTGGCTCCAGCGTTGGCGGCGGGGAACTGCGTGGTGATTAAACCGTCAGAAATTACTCCGCTGACAGCGCTTAAATTAGCCGAATTCGCCAAAGACATTTTTCCGGCTGGCGTGATTAACGTGCTGTTTGGTCGCGGTAAAACGGTGGGCGATCCGCTGACCGGTCATGAAAAAGTGCGTATGGTTTCGCTGACCGGCTCCATTGCAACCGGCGAACACATTATTCAGCACACCGCGCCGTCAATTAAGCGTACGCATATGGAACTGGGCGGAAAAGCTCCGGTGATCATTTTTGATGATGCCGATCTGGATGCAGTGGTGAGCGGCGTGCGGACCTTTGGTTATTACAACGCCGGGCAGGACTGTACCGCCGCTTGCCGAATCTATGCCCAGAAAGGCATTTATGATGCACTGGTCGAAAAACTTGGCGCCGCCGTTGCCAGCCTGAAAATCGGTCCGCCGAATGATGAATCGACCGAGCTGGGACCAGTGAGCTCGCAGGCACATCTCGATCGCGTGACTAAAGCGGTCGATGAGGCTAAAGCGTTGGGCCATATTAAGGTCATCACCGGCGGTAAAAAAGTGGCTGGTTCAGGCTACTATTTTGCCCCGACGCTGCTTGCTGGGGCGAAGCAGGACGATGCCATCGTACAGCGGGAAGTTTTCGGTCCGGTGGTCAGCGTGACCGTATTTGATGATGAAGATCAGGTGCTGGCATGGGCCAACGATTCGAAATACGGCCTGGCATCCTCCGTCTGGACCCGGGATGTTGGGCGAGCGCATCGCTTTAGCGCTCGCCTGCAATATGGTTGCACCTGGGTCAATACCCATTTCACGCTGGTTAGCGAGATGCCGCACGGTGGGCAAAAACAGTCCGGCTATGGAAAGGATATGTCGGTTTATGGGCTGGAGGATTACACGGTTATTCGCCATGTTATGATCAAGCATGAGTAATATCTTAAGCGCGATCGGCGAATGGGGCACGGATAGCTAAATATTGGCATACGTGTGTCTATACTATTCGCGCCACTGGCCTCGTCGCCATCGGACGGCGGTAAGTTGGAAATATCCGCGAGGTCAAGCTAATTGATACAACAAAGCCCCAGCATATAGCCGGGGCTTTGTGCTTTCAGGATCGCCATCGGGTTTATCTGCGGCCCAGGCTGCAAAGCCAGGCGAGTAGGGCACAGACGCTCAGAACCAGCCCCAGTTGCTGCACCATGCCTGCTAAACCCAGCATCATCCCAAGTAACAGGTAATAGCTTAATCCGAACAAAGCACCGGCGGCCCCGGCCTGTTCACGGTAGTGACTCAGCGCCTGACTCAGCACATTGGGAATGGCGATACCATAGGCAATCACCACGCCGAACACCGGAATCAGGATCCACGCGGAGTGCTGTAAACACCATGCGACGAGACCTGACAACGCTGCCAGCACACAGGCATAACGTACCAGTCGCTCCGGCGTCAGACCTGTCGTTAACAGTCTTCGGTTCAGCAGGCTACCTGACAGAGAAGCAAACGCAAGTAGCAACCCCGTCCAGCCAAAGGCTCTGGAGCTCCATCCTAATTGCCCAAAAAGAAACGGTGCCAGGCTGTAATAGCTAAACAGCATGGTGTTCAGCAGTGCAACCAGCATGGCGTTTTTCCGCAACTCACTGTCCCGCATCATGCGGGAAAATAGCGCGGCAAGCTTCGGGCTGAGCGTATGTTCGGGCCGGGTTTCTGGCAGCATGGTCGCTGTCAGTATTAGCAGTAGCAACGCCAACAGCACAAGGGCAACAAAGACACCGGTATGGCCGTACAGACTCACTAACCAACCTCCGCTTAGCAGGCCAAAAACCGGACTCAATGCCAGCGCGGCCCCCATCAAGGAAAAGACGCGGGATAGCGCAGTTGATTCATAACTGTCCCTTAGCATGGTCTGTACCACGACCGACCCCGCAGCCGCACCGACGGCGGAGATCATCCGTGCCAGCAGCAAAACGCTGAAGTCGGTGGCAAAAACGGCCAATGCGCAACCTGTTCCATAGCAGATAAGCCCTGCCAACATCGCCCAACGTCGTCCGATGCAGTCACTTAGCCAACCCCACATCGCTACGCCGACGGCAAAGGCAACAAAATAAACGGAGAGTGTTTGAGCCGCGCGCTCACTGCTTACGTGAAAAGAGGTAGCGATACCCGGCAATGCCGGGCTGTAAATGGTTTCCACCAGTTGTGGAAACATAATCAGTAGCGTAAGAAGCCACAGCGATGGGCGACGAAGTGTGTTCATAGCAATATCCAGAGAGACAGAAAACAGGCGGGCATTATTGCTGAAAGGGATATGTCGTATTACCATTATCAGGACTTTAAATATCAAATATCAGACAGATAATGAAAATTGCCCCTGATGATGCTTTTGATGCGGATAGCTTTGATAAACCGGTAATCGGTATTGCTGCCGATATGGGGGTACATGATTCCGGGCGGCACAGTCATCTTCGTAATCAGCTACTTTTTTCGGCAGCGGGAAGTATTACGATTGAACTGGAGCAGGCCCTGTGTCTGCTACCGCCACGCCGTGCGGTTTGGATCCCGGCAGGCACGGTACATCGCGCCATAATGCGTGGTGTGATGGCTTATCGCTCTTTGTACTTTTCTACCACATTGCCGTTATCTGAGTTTCCGCTGCAGATAGTCGAAGTTAATCCGCTTTTTTTTGAAGTGATAGAACGTATGGCCTTCTGGCCATGGGAAATGCCTGCCGCACAGCAGTCCAGCCTCATTACCGTTTTTTGTGAGGAAATGCGTGCCGCCCGCACTGAAAACTGGACATTGCAGTATCCCTCAGATCCGCGGCTTAACGTGTGGCTCAAGGGATTACGCATGGGGGAATTGCCACCACGACTGAATCAATTGTCCCGACAGGTTGGGGCATGCGAGAGGACGATCAGCCGAATATTTATCAGGGATACCGGGATGAATTATCAGGACTGGCGGCAGCAATTTAGGCTGTTAAAAGCCATGGAGATGTTGGCTGACGGAGGCCATATCAGCCAGGTCGCGCAATATCTGGAGTTTGTCAGCGACAGTGCTTTTATTGCGTTCTTCCATCAACATACCGGCACAACACCTGGCCGATATTCGGGCAATATAATGCCGCAGAAGGATTAGGGGGATTACATATTAAGGATAATTTACCCAGTAATAGCAGAGTGGGAAGATCGTTTACTGATGGCAGAGAGAAGATCCTCTCTGCCAGCGGACGCTGCAATTAATCAAGAAGAGTTACATCAAGCAAACCAGCCGAACCTTGCGGATATCAGACTGAAAAGTCCTACAGCAGCAAATATATTTATCAGCACCACAGTTTTACTGGAAACATTCATTTTTGCCACCTTTCGTTTTAACCCTTATGGGTATAGTACGGCTTATAACTATCCGCAATAGTACGAATTCTGAACATAATGAAAATGGGTTGTTTTACAGCCGTTTTTCTTAAATTAATTAATAAAACTTGATGTGAGTCATGAAAAAGAGCATATTGCGCGCGATTTTCCCTTCTGGCCAGGATGCCTTAAATGTCCCTATACCAAAAAATGTTGGTTTTTTATGCGGTGATGGCCGTCATCACGGCAATCATCACCTGGTTTCTTTCCCGCGATAAAAAGCGGATCCGCTTTCTTAGCGCGGTATTAGTCGGGGCGACCTGGCCGATGAGTTTTCCCGTTGCGCTGATGTTTTCTCTTTTCTGATGACGGCGTATTCGCCGTTTCAGGAGAAAAGCAGGGCATCTAATCGTTTTTTGTCGGTTTCAGAGACATCCTGTGGGTGCTGATATCCCGCATTCTCATTCGCACGGGTGTACAAGGCAACCAGCCAGTCGTAAACGTAACGGCTTGCACCATGCGAGGGTTGTTCATCCAGCTTCGTCAGGCGTAGCATCGGCGATTGCTTCGGCGCGCTAAAAATAGCCGTTCCTTTTTGGATCCTGCTGGCAGGGCGCTGTTCCTCAGCAACGTCGGCAAATCCAAGCCAGGTAATAAAATCACCAATATCGGCGTGTAACTGCGCGGCACAGACATTTTCGCGCTGCATAATGCGCTGTAAGCGTTGTGGCATCTCCAGGCGATAGCTGGTGGTGACGAGAATGTCGGCAACCTGCCTTAACGTACGGGGATCGAGTCGTAAACGGCGGGCATTATTTTCATCGCGACACCACTGGCGCACGTGGTTAATCCACATTTTGTGTGCCTGATATCCGGTCTCCTGACTTTCCGGCGAGTGTAGTGTGTCACGCACCTCGGCAAACAGGTCAATCTCTTCATTAAATAAACCGCTTACCTGCTCCTCGCGCGGTTGCTGAATACGCAGCAGCGACTCAAAAATGCGCATCGGCGGGAGCAAACCATCCAGCAGTTCGCCATGTTTTGCCGCTTGCGCCTGTAACTGGCGGATCACCGATTCGTGGCTATCCGATTCAGCTTGAGCGGGATTAATCCAGCTTATCAGAGTTTCGCGGATGCGCTGTTGATGCTGCTCGCGTAGAGAAGTCAACCTGGCCTGGCGCTGCTGTGGTGAGGTTGCCTGAGTCAGCCATTCGACAAGACGTTGTAAGCTATGTTTATCCAGCGCCTGCAACGTGCCCCAATGCAGCCCGGGCTTGCCCATTAATTGCTGCACGGATTCATCAAGGTTTTGCTGGGTACTAAAACGCGCATCCTGCGGGGTAATGGCCCAAACCACGCCCGGTAATGCGGCATCATGAACAGGTTGGGTATCGTTGACCCAGCCCAACAGCTTGCGGGTGATGGCGGGTGTCTGGGCGCGGGCAGAGACCGCGTTGCAGATTAAGAGCACATCCGGTTGCAGGTGCTGGCGATAATGTTCCAGCATCCAGCCTAATTTTGCCTGCCACAGTGGATGAGGATGAGCATCCGGGGCGAGGGGAATATCGAGCAGATCGACATTCTCCAGCACCGCGTCTTCAACCGTCAGGACCAGCTCGCGCGTGAGCAGCGCCAGTGACGACAAAGAAAGGCTGACCGCATTGAGCAACTGATGATTTTCAATCGGATGAACCACCACATCGCTTTGCGCCTCATTATTGCCGGTCAATGCCACCTGGGTCAGGAAACTTTCGGCCGGTAAACCAAAATGATCAACCAGCAGGCTCAGCGGGGCCGCTAATTCTTGCGCGTGTCCGGTTTGTTGCAACGTGTGCGCCAGCGCCAGCCACTGCTGCGTCAGCTCTGGTTGTTCTCCCCACAGTAACGCCCAGGCGTTTGCCCGGGTAGTCAGGTCCAGTGCGGGCAGCAACGTGGCAAACTGATACCATAGCGCATCGTCAATTTGCTGCTGGTTTGCCGGTACGCAGGAGCGCCAGAAACGACCAATTGCCGCAACATCATGTGCGGTAATGCCCGGCACCGGGTGACGCTGACGCAGCGTTTGCCATTTTTCCAGGCGGGCCTCAATAATCGATTTCTCGACCTGTCGGTTGTCCGGGAGCGCGCTGAACTGGGCGATAAATAGCTGTACCAGTTCGGCTTCACTGAGTAACCGCAGACGCAACGGCCATTCGCTATCATGCGGATTTTCATCGCGCGTAAAACGGATCGCCATATTGGTTGGTGCATGGCCCGGATTAATATGCGAGAAATAATCAAAGCTGCGATCCGGGGTAACAATATTCACTTTGCCAGTGGCATTGCAGCACAATGCCGCCAGCAGATGTGCTTTTGCCGATTGTGAGTGTCCGTATAACCCTATACATCCTTGCGATGAAAAGGTCGTCTTCAGCGCAGATTCACTCACTGCGGCTAGCGTAAGCTGTGCCAGCAGGGCATCCGCTTCATCATCAAGACGCGCCGCACGTTGACGGGTATCTACCACCCACTCGATGGCGGCCTGCGCGGTATTTAACATCTTACTCATTTCAGGTACACGCTCCCGCTATCAATCCAGTAATGGCTTCCGCTATGGCGACGGTCTGCCAGCGTATTCAGTTTTAACGTTAAGGCATTGGCGGCAACGGGGGTGCCATCCTGTAACCAGGCATCACTCAGGATGAAGAATTCCGGGCCACTTTCTTTGCTGCCGCCGCGTAGCTGCAGCCGAACATTCAACACGCCATCTCCGGCGATAGTTTTTGCCAGTTCGGCAGAGTTTATGCTGAGCGTATACAGCGGCGTGGCAGGCCAGCGGCTGTTTGCCAGTTGCCGGAATCCTAACGTCACGTTGCCACGTAACGGGAAATGCAACCGGGCATCCAGCTTCGCCCCAGGTTTATCCAGATCAATATCGTGATACCAGATGTTCTCATCGCGCAGGGTATTGACCGTATTATCCAGCACACCGAGAAAGCGTACGGTCGAGTAAGCGCCGATATCGGCAGCTTTAAAGTTAAATCGTGGCAAACGCAAATCCAGCGCCAGGCTGCACAGCATAGCGCCTACAGCAGCGGTGGATTTAGGATTACCAATTCGCCCTTGCTGGCTGAACGGATACCACTCATGCACGCGGTAGTTATCCATCCAGATCATACGATTAACCGGAACAGGTTGCAGATGGCGGATCAACGCCTGTACACCCGGTAAACAGGCGGGCCTGCCGGTCACTAATAAAATATCGCAGCGATAGTGTGAAATGGCCTCACAAACCGCGTGCAGCGGGGAAGTCAGGGTAAATTGACCCGCTAACAGTGCTTCTTGTAACTGCCTGAACTGTACCTGTAACGGCACGCTCAGAACATCAAACGCTGGCGACCCTGCTGGCAACGCATGGTCGATAGCCTGTTGGATGTAGTTCATCACGTTGCGCGTGGGTTGTTGACTCAGGAGTTCGCCAAAGGTGGCATGTAGCCCGGCGACCGGATCGTTAATATCGCTTTGTTCCCAGGCAGAGAGGACCACATGACCAAGCGGCATAAAGAGCTGCAACGCCGTTTGTTGACGCAAAATCGCCTGGGTGTCAATGCGCCCGGAATCGCCAAACAGCGTGGCCAGCAATGCGGCGGCGTCGGTCACGCCAGCCTGTTGTAAGCGGGTTTGCAGCGCAGGCAACACGCAGCGCTGAATCACGTCCAGCAGCATGTCATCGCCCGCAACTTTAAAACCTTCACGGAACAGCAGATGCGGGGTAATTTTGACATTCGCGCCAACGCCGTCATCAAGCTGGTAATGAACGACAGCCATATCCGTTGTCCCGCCGCCAATATCGATCGATGCCACGCGCAGTGCTCGACCTTTAGTCTCACCAGGCTCCGGCAAACGGTCCGGGCGGGCAAGGGCGTTAAAGAACGATTCGGTGTGGCCATCGTAGTGTGAGATAGCCTCGTTATACAGCCACACCAGTTGCCCGCAGCTGGCTTCATCCCATTCCATCTGAATTTCAGGTACGGGAACCACACTTTTTTCCTGCTGCTTACGGGTGGTGAAGTCTTCATCCTGCGGGTGCCAGCCCATCGCTTTCCAGACCAGGGCAATAGCTTCAAACATGCGCAGGCGGAAAATCTCGCGCTCCTGTTTGGGCATCGCCGACGGTAGGGTCAGGATCAGCGTCCGCAACTGACGAGGAGACGCCGGGAATCCGAGGCGCAAACGCGTCGCTACGCTGTTAATTTGCCCCAGCGCCTGGGCCAGTATTTCGCACAGCATATGCGTCATCAGCGTGCTGCGGCTGTATTGTGGTGAGAACACTGGTAGACGATCGTCCTGCGGCAGGCTGAACAGCGGTTGCCCGTCATCGTTCATCAGGTTCATCAGCGGGAAGGCGGTAGCCAGCGGTTCGCGCTGGGTTTTGCCATTCATCTGGCTAAAGCGCCAGTCATGTAACACCGGCGTTTCATCCCACAGATAGCGGCGCGGGCTTGAGATCCCACTGTTGCCCTCGGTGCCCATACGCTGCATCGCCAGCTTACGGGCTTCATCACCCACACGCACAATCGACGGCCAGATAAAGGCGTCATCACGTCCGCTCTCAACGGAAAAGTGCTGCTTACCAAAGCGCGCTTCGGAAAACTCCAGCCGACTGGTGAATAGCGGATCGTTGAGGAACTGCGGCTCGCTTAACGAACGGACCTGCAATTCAGCGGTCTGACGCAGCCCGTCATTGGCATCCCCGTGATCTTCAATCAGGACACCACAGGTATGGGTATTACCGATATCCAAAATAAGATCGACGGGAATGGCGGGGGTGCTAAGGGTGTGCGTAACCAGTTTCACTTCCGGGACGGAAAGCTGCTCACCTAACAGGGTCAGCACATTCAGCCAGTGCGCCTGGTATTCAAAGTTACGCAGCGCCTGCTGGATCTCTTGTTCTGAGCGGTTCTCATGTTGGGTGACATGGTGCATAAAAGATTCGCGCAACCAGCCGTCAATCCAGGTCTGGTCAAGGAAATCAGCAATTTCGTTGTCATGCCAGGCCAGCGCAAACCGTGTACCGTTAAGCAGATCATTTTCGTTGGGGGTTAACGCCGCAGGGGCATTTTCAGTAAGCTGGCTGTCCAGCGCTACGGTAACACGGTGGGTGTTGCCCGCGCTGTCCGGCTGCGGCAGCTTTCGCACCTGCACGCGTGCCCAGTTATCCGGACCTTCAACAAACGTACGCGGCGGGTTAAAGCGCAAAAACGGCAGCGGCAGCCAGACGCCGTCGAGCACGTCCAGCGAATAGTGCAGCGTCTGAGTACTTTCCGGCTTCACCACTTCGGGTTGCGCGCCGGTGCTGCCCGGTAGGGTATAGCGTCCTGACGTCAGATCGAAATCTAGTCTCAGTAGCGGACCGTTTGCCGTTTTGCGCACAAAGCGTCCATGGTGCGCAGATTCCTGCGGCGTGAGGCCGAAATCCAGAAATTGCACACCGCTATTGGCGATGAGCGTCACGCTCTGTTTGTAATCACACAGATTCACCAACATAAAATCAGGCACCTATCTTTTTGATCGTCAGAGGGATTTCCGCGTGATCGTCATAACGCGCGGTACAGGCGGCGACGTCATTGGTTCCCGCTTTGCAGGTAATTTCAGGCATCGGATAACGTGAACCGTCGGTACAGCGGGCATTGCCACGACTCTTAATCATTAATTCACCCGACTGGTGCAAACCGGAGAAAATCTCGGCACGACAAACAATATTGTCACCATGAACCACGCGCGCAGTGCCTTTATTGGCCTGAATCTGATAGCGCAGCGACGGCGCTTTGCCGCTCACCGGATCTTTAACATCGACCATGACGCGCCAGTTACCGTTGAGAAAACGTGTCGTTCCTGCCTTCATCTGGTTGGCATCCATCACCAGCGCATCTTTTGGAATTGCGGCGATCACCACCGGTCCTTCGATAGGTTTCTCTTTCTTCGCAGTTGGGGTCACTTCAGCACGATGCAGGGGCAGTGCAGATGTCAGTGCTGGCAGCGGTGCCATATCAACCTTAGCGACTTCAATAGCGGCTACTGCGGGTACGGGCTGGGTGGTCTGTTGCTTCCACAGCAGTGGCCCAACGATGGCTGCAATAATCACTGCGGCAACGGGGAGGCTCCACAGCGGCAGGCGGCGTATGGGCTTCTCCTGTACCGGCGACGCAGTGACTTCAGGTTCGTTAACAATAACCGGGGGTTGAGGTTCAGGTTCAGCTGGTTTTGGCTGATCAACGACCGGCGTCAGTAAGGGGACATCGGCCTCGGCAAAGGTAATTTCCGGTGCGGTTTCTTCTTCCTGTTCTGGCTCTGCTACGGTAACCACAGGAGGGACATCGGCAATGCGCAGGCAGTCGAGCACATCGTCGCGGGGATTTTCATTCAAATTGACGAAGCCCCAGAACGTAATAACGGGTTTGCCATCAACCAGAAACACGTGATTTTCACCGGGAAACTGGATGGCTTTTTCGAGCAGCGAGCCAAACAGCTGTAGGGAGGTTTTCCCCGATTGCAGGCTTTTACGGCTCAGGGTCGCCGCATTTTCCAGCGTGCTCCCCAGATAGCGCAGCGCACGAAAACGTGCTTCTTCATCAGCGGCTTTCCACGCCACGGCTTTCCCTTCTATCGGGGAATACCAGTCAACCCGATCGCCGTTGTCGTTAATTTGTGGGATCGCCAGACAATCCACCATCGCCTGCTGTTTACGCAGACGAAGCGTTTCACGAATTTGCAATGCTGAATCAAACACGGCCTGACCACCGCCGCCCACGGCCTGATAGTCATCCAAATTGCCGCTGCGCAAGAGAGTTTTTGCCACGTTGTTACCCCTTAGACTTCTTCACGTATCTACTTTACGTTTTATAAAAACGAGCAAACGGCGAAAGAGAGGCAAAAAGGGGCTAATTTTCATGGCATAGAGTGCCGGGAAAAATCTTGACGTTTTGAAAAAGACTTAAGGGAAATTAATTCGCTTGGAGTGATGAATTATTCAGCGAAATACACCGGATTAGAATAACCTGATAGTGATTTGTTATTGGTCAGTTTTTGTCAGCTATGCTCTGATATCCCTGTTAATAATAAAATAAGAAGGCTTATAACCATGATTGCAAGGAAAACGTTACTCGCGCTGGCTCTCAGCGCTGTCTTACCGTCAGGCGCTGCGTTCGCGGCCAATACTGACACCATCATCTATTGCTCTGAAGCATCTCCGGAGTCATTTAACCCGCAAATCGCCAGTTCAGGTCCTTCATTTGTGGCCAGTTCACAGGTGCTCTACAACCGACTCATCAACTTTGATCCGATAAAGAATACCCCGATACCGTCTCTGGCAACGGACTGGACGATTTCCCCGGACGGTAAAACTTACACGTTTACCCTGCGTCAGGGCGTGAAATTCAACAGTAATAAATTCTTTAAACCGACCCGCGACTTCAACGCTGATGACGTGATTTTCTCGGTATTACGGCAGAAAGATGCCGATCATCCGTATCACAAGGTTTCTCAGGGAAGCTACGAATACTTTAACGATGTTGGTCTGGATAAACTGATTAAAGAAGTGAAGAAGGTCGATGATTATCACGTTCAGTTTGTCCTCAATGAACCTAATGCTGCGTTTCTTGCCGACTGGGGTATGGATTTTGCCTCCATCCTTTCTGCGGAATATGCCGACGCGATGCTGAAAAAAGGCACCCCGGAAAACGTCGATAACTGGCCGATTGGCACAGGTCCTTATGTGTTGCAACAGTACAAGCAGGACTCGCAAATCCGCTATCTTGCCAACCCTAACTACTGGGATGGCGCCGTTCCAACGAAGCACCTGATCTTCTCAATCACGCCAAACGTCCAGACGCGGCTGGCAAAACTGCAAACCAATGAGTGCCAGATAATCCCGGCGCCAGCCCCCGTACAGTTTGACGAGATTAAAAAGAATAAAGATTTGACGCTGCATTCGGTTGAAGCGCTGAACGTAGGATATCTGGCGTTTAATACCGAGAAAAAACCGTTTGATAACGTACTGGTGCGTCAGGCGCTAAACTACGCGACCGATAAAAAGGCCATTATTAACGCCGTCTTTTTAGGTTCCGGTACGGTGGCAAAATCGCCGATTCCGCCGAATATGATGGGCTTCAATAAAGATCTGCAGGATTACGCTTACGACCCGCAAAAGGCAAAAGATCTGCTGAAGCAGGCGGGGCTGGAAAACGGCTTTGAAGCGACGCTGTGGTCAATGCCGGTTCAGCGCCCTTACAACCCGAACTCCCGACGGATTGCTGAGATGATCCAGAGCGACTGGGCAAAGGTGGGCGTGAAGGCGAAAATTGTGTCGTACGAGTGGGGGGAATATCTCTCCGGAATGCGTAAAGGTGAGCATGACACCGCGTTGTTTGGCTGGATGTCAGACAACGGCGATCCGGATAACTTCGCCGATGTGCTGCTGGGCTGCGACAGCATAAAAACCGGATCTAACGCCGCGCGCTGGTGCGATAAAGAGTATAATTCGTTGGTTCAAAAGGCGAAGCTGGTGAGTAAACCGGAAGAGCGCGCCGCGCTTTACCAGCAATCGCAAGAGATTTTCTACCAGCAGGCTCCGTGGATAGCTCTGGCAAACGGTAAAACGTTCTACGCTACGCGCAGCAACGTCAGCGGATACAGCGTCAGCCTGATGGGCAGTGATTTTTCAAAAGCAAAATTAAATTAATGAGTTAAGGAGAGGTTATGTCGCATCTGGATGAGGTCAGCGCACGTGTTGATGCCGCCATTGAAGAGAGCGTCATTACGCATATGAATGAATTGCTGATTGAGCTCAGCGATGATGTCGCGTTGAGCCGGGAAGACCGCTATACCCAGCAACAGCGTTTGCGTACGGCTATCGCACATCATGGCCGTCAGCATAAAGAAGATATGGAAGCCCGTCGCGAACAGTTGACCAAAGGCGGCACAATCCTCTGATATTTCCCTTATCCGACCTACAGGCACGTTCTGTAGGTCTGATAAGCGAAGCGCCATCAGGCAATTAAAATGAACGTCTCGCCACCAGCCACGCCCCGATGACCAACAGCACCGCGCCACAGACCGGACCTACCAACGCCCGCAGCGGCACGCCGTGACTACGTAGAATATCCAGCACCAGTCCGCCGATTAACTGGCTAGCCACCAGCACCGCGATAGTGGTAGCGGCCCCCACATTTTGGTACCCACTGATACTGGCAAAAACAAAGAACGATCCAAGCAATCCGGGGATGAGCGTCCACCAGCGCACGCTGGAAACCAGTTCTCCAAATCCCGCAGCTCCTTGCTTAAACCACAGTATGCTGACAAACAGCACAATCCCGACCAGCGAGTTAAGCAACATGGCGATTAGGATCGTCGAGGACGTCTGGGTGATGCGTATCATCAAGGTATTTTGCACCACCAGACCAATACCTGCGGCAATCAGAAAGGAGAGGGTCAGCGTCTGGTTCATCTACGGGCATCCGGATCGCGGCGATCGTCTAACTGTAACTGCATGAAGGTCAGATCCAGCCAACGGCCAAACTTGGTGCCAACCTGCGGCATTTGCGCGGTGGTTTTAAAACCCAGCAAGCTGTGCAGATGCAGTGATGCCTGATTCTGAGACTCAATACCTGCCACCATCACATGCTTGCCGCATGCGCGGGCTTCGTCTATCAGTCTGCTGAGCAGTGCCCGTCCTAGCCCTTTTCCCTGATGTTCAGGATGAACATACACCGAATGTTCAACGGTATGACGGAAGCCATCAAAGTTACGCCAGTCGCCAAAGGAGGCGTATCCTGTAACAACGCCATTCTCTTCACTCACCAGCACCGGATACCCCATCAATTGGCGGGCTTCATACCAGGAAATACGGTTTTCGGCATCGACCGTTTGATCGTTCCAGATAGCCGCCGTATGCAGTACCGCATGGTTGTAGATTTCTGCAATGGCGGCGCAGTCTTCTTTGCTGGCAAATCGAATTGACATGTTGAACCTCAGGGCTTGTTCACTATAGTATTACAATATGAATACTATTGAAGACAGCATAAATCAACGGATCAGTGCAAGAATTCGCATCGAGCGGGAATCTCGCGGTTGGTCACTCACGGAACTTGCCGAGCGCGCGGGTGTGTCGCGGGCCATGATCCATAAAATAGAACGCGGCGAGAGTAGTCCAACGGCTACGCTGCTGGGCAGGCTTTCCGGCGCGTTTGGCATTAGCATGTCTACCCTGATTGCGCGGGCTGAAATGCAGGAGGGCAAGCTCCTGCGCTTCGTCGATCAGCCTGTTTGGCACGATCCACAAAGTCACTATCTGCGCCGCCATGTTTCACCGCGCAGCGATCTGCCTATCGATCTGGTGCAGATCGAATTACCCGCCGGAAGTGATATCCCGATGCCAGCCTCTTCCTATGTGCAGGCCAGACAACTTATCTGGTTACAGCAGGGAGAATTAGTCTTTGTCGAAGGGGACGTACGCCATGAAATGCAGGCAGGTGATTGCCTGGAACTTGGCCCGCCGAATGACTGTCGGTTTATCAATGAAGCCGCGCAACCCTGCGTTTACCTGGTTGTGCGGTTAAATCACGTCGTCAGCTAAATAGCAGGAACGGGCTGCTACTATTGATGGATTCATGCCAAAAGCAGAGGAACACATCATGGGTCAACAGACTAATCGTAACCGTCGTTGGGTACTGGCTTCCCGTCCACATGGCGCGCCAGTCCCAGAGAACTTCCGTCTTGAAGAAGATGAAGTCGCAACACCGGGCGAAGGCCAGATGTTGTTGCGCACCGTTTATCTTTCCCTTGATCCCTACATGCGTGGCCGCATGAGCGATGAGCCATCTTACTCACCACCAGTAGAGATTGGTGGTGTTATGGTGGGGGGTACCGTAAGTCGCGTGGTGTCATCCCACCATCCGGACTACCAGCCAGGCGAATGGGTATTGAGCTACAGCGGTTGGCAGGACTATGACATCTCCGACGGCAACGGGCTGGTGAAGCTTGGCGATCATCCCGAGCATCCCTCCTGGGCGCTGGGAGTTATGGGTATGCCGGGGTTTACCGCTTATATGGGCCTGCTGGATATCGGTCAGCCAAAAGCCGGGGAAACGCTGGTGGTAGCTGCCGCAACCGGGCCGGTTGGCGCAACGGTCGGGCAGATCGGTAAGCTTAAGGGTTGTCGGGTGATCGGTGTGGCGGGTGGGGCAGAGAAATGCCGACATGCCACCGAGGTCTTGGGTTTTGATGTCTGTCTCGATCACCACGCACAAGATTTTGCGCAACAACTGGCAAAAGCCTGCCCGCAGGGTATTGATATTTATTACGAAAACGTCGGTGGAAAAGTATTTGATGCTGTCCTGCCGTTACTCAACACCTCAGCACGCATCCCGCTTTGTGGCCTGGTCAGCGGTTATAACGCAACGTCGCTTCCGGCCGGACCTGACAGATTACCGCTGTTAATGGCAACGCTGCTGAAAAAGCGTATCCGCATGCAGGGTTTTATCATTGGTCAGGATTATGGACACCGTATTCATGAGTTTCAGCGGGAGATGGGGCGCTGGGTTAAAGAGGGCAAAATCCACTACCGCGAGCAGGTGACCGACGGTCTGGAAAATGCGCCACAAACCTTTATCGGTCTGCTGACCGGCAAAAACTTCGGCAAGGTAGTGATTCGTCTTGCTGAGGATTGATGCGTAAAGGTGGAAGACGGTGAATGCCTGTAACCAGGCCTGCTTCGTACAAAATGTAGGCCTGGTAAAATGCCAATGTCGTTATCTGGTATTCATGGAGAAAATAAGAAGGTTACTACCCGAAAGCGAATAAACACTCCACATTGAGATAAATAATGATTACTATTCTCATTCTTAAAAAGGCAGAACCATGATTTTGCTCATTGAAGCTATGTGAAGCAGTAACAAACGAATTTATCAAAGGGAGTCGTCATGTCTTTACGTCATCTGTTTTCGCCGCGTCTGCGTGGTTCTTTACTGTTAGGTTCACTGCTCGTTGCATCATCTTTTACTACGCAGGCTGCAGAAGAACTGCTGCGCAAAGCCGTCGGCAAAGGCGCCTATGAAATGGCGTACAGCCAGCAAGAGAACGCGCTGTGGCTGGCGACCTCACAGAGCCGCAAACTGGATACCGGCGGGGTGGTTTATCGTCTTGACCCGGTCACCCTCGAAGTGACCCAGGTGATTCATAACGATCTCAAACCATTTGGTGCCACCATCAACAACGCCACGCAAACGCTGTGGTTCGGCAACACGGTAAACAGCGCGGTTACGGCGATGGATGCCAAAACCGGTGCGGTGAAAGGACGTCTGGTGCTGGATGCGCGTAAACGTTCTGAAGACGTTCGCCCGCTGCAGCCGCGTGAGCTGGTCGCCGATGATGCCACCAACACGGTATACATTAGCGGTATTGGTAAAGAGAGCGTGATTTGGGTGGTGGACGGTGAGACGATCAAGCTGAAGGACACCATCCAGAATACCGGCAAAATGAGCACCGCTCTGGCTGTCGACAGCAAGGCTAAACGCCTGTACACCGCCAATGCCGACGGTGAATTCATTACCATTGACGCCGCCACTAACAAAATTCTCAGCCGCAAAAAACTGCTGGATGACGGGAAAGAGCATTTCTTTATCAACCTGAGCGTGGACACCGCGGGCAACCGCGCCTTTGTCACCGACTCTAAAGCGGCGGAAGTGCTGGTCATCGACACCCGTAATGGTAACGTACTGGCAAAAGTCGCTGCGCCGGAATCCCTGGCCGTGCTGTTTAACCCAGTGCGTAACGAAGCCTACGTGACCCATCGTCAGGCCGGAAAAGTGAGCGTGATCGACGCGAAAAGCTATAAAGTCGTTAAAACGTTCGAGACCCCAACATTCCCGAACAGCCTGGCGCTCTTTGCCGATGGTAAGACCCTGTATGTCAGCGTGAAACAGAAGTCTACCCGCGAGCAGGAAGCCACCCAGCCGGACGATGTTATTCGTATTGCGCTGTAAATAACGGGAGGGGGAAACCCCTCCTGTCATTTCTCTAAACCCCACGATACGCCTCGTTACACCCCGCCAGTAGCCCGACCCACTTCAGGGACTTACACTACGCCCTCAACGGCTAACTGAATAACACGGGAATACCATGAAAAAGCCATTTATCTGTCTGTGTGCAGGCGTAATGCTGTTTACCCTGGCAGGGTGTACCACCGATTACGTCATGACGACCAAAAGTGGACAAACCATCACCACCCAGGGTAAACCAAAACTGGATAAAGACACGGGAATGACCAGCTATACCGATCAGGATGGGAATGCGCGGGAAATTAACAGTAACGACGTAGCGCAGTTGATTGAAGCGAACTAAAAAAGAAGGCCTGAAGGGGTAACCTGTCAGGCCTTTTGCCGTTATGGCGCGGTGCGGTGGATTTCCGCGACGCGTTTACGCACGCCGAACCAGCCTGCAACCAGCAGGATGGCAATCAACGGTAATGACGCGATGGTGTAGGTGCCGTTTGGATAGTCAAACGCCATCAGCACCAGCACGCTCAGCAAGAACAGCAGCGTGAGCCACGAGGTAAACGGTGCGCCCGGCAGCTTAAAACTGACGTCAGCCGTTTTACCTTCTTTTATGGCCCGGCGCAGACGCATCTGACAGACCATGATAAATCCCCACGATGCAATAATGCCCAACGACGCGAAGTTCAACACGATCTCAAACACCTGCGACGGTACCAGATAGTTCAGAAATACCCCAACAACATACACCACCAGCGTGGCGAGGATCCCCGCCCAGGGTACCTGCTGACGGCTCATTTTAGCCATGAATTTAGGCGCCGATCCGCCCATCGACATGGAACGTAAAATACGCCCGGTGCAGTACAGCCCAGAGTTAAGGCTGGAAAGCGCCGCGGTGAGCACCACAATATTCATGATACTGCCGATATACGGCACGCCCAGTTTGGAGAAGAAGGTAACAAACGGGCTTTGCCCCGCCTGATAGGCATTCCACGGCAGTAACAGAACCAGCAGCACGACAGAACCCACATAGAACAGACCAATACGCCAGATAACGCTATTGATCGCTTTTGGCACCATGGTTTGCGGATCTTTGCATTCTCCAGCAGCGGTGCCCACCAGTTCAATGGAGGCAAACGCAAAAACTACCCCCTGAACCAGTACCAGCGCCGGCAGCAGACCATGTGGGAAGAATCCACCGTTGTCGGTGATCAGGTGAAAACCGGTGGCGTTACCATCCAGCGGCTTTCCAGTACCTAAAAAGACGGTACCCACCACCAGGAAAATCACAATCGCCAGCACTTTGACCAGCGCAAACCAAAACTCCATCTCCGCGAACCACTTCACGCCGATCATGTTCATGGTGCCAACAATGGCCAGCGCGCCGAGGGCGAACACCCACTGCGGTACATCACCAAATGCGCCCCAGTAATGCATATACAACGCCACCGCGGTGATATCGACAATACCGGTCATCGCCCAGTTGATGAAGTACATCCAGCCAGCCACATAGGCGGCTTTCTCACCTAAAAATTCACGGGCGTAGGAGACAAAGCTGCCGCTGGAAGGGCGATGTAAAACCAGTTCACCAAGCGCGCGCAGTATAAAGAACGAAAAAATACCGCACACCAGATAGACCAGCGCCAAAGCAGGACCCGCCATTTGCAAGCGTGCGCCAGCCCCTAAAAACAACCCGGTACCAATTGCGCCGCCAATGGCGATCATTTGTACCTGTCGATTCCCCATCGCTTTGTGATACCCCTCTTCGTGGGCATTCAACCAGCGTCGTTTCGCCGCATGTTGTTCCGCGGCTTGCGTGTTGTTTGTGTTCATTACTTTTCCTGTTGACCTGACAAAAATACAAAATCCTTTTTGCCGCACCAGTTGCGGCGAAAACAGCGTTACCCTTCATTGTGTTACGGGGAAAACTGCCGGCCGAGCATCCTACATTCAATTGTTCGGTTCCGCAAAGCCCCGGCAACAAGAATTCAGCATTTTTGTACAGACAGCACTGGCGCGGTGTGGCCTCGATTCAGCCAATAAAAGAGAAGGGCGTAAATACGTGGATAGGTGTGCGCTTATCGAGACATTCACCCGATAAGCGCTGTAAGGTTATGCTGATATGCCAAAGACCTGAACGGCCTGCTGTAAGCGCGATGAACGTTGAGTCAGATCGGCGGTAGCATCGGTGACACGCTCCACCATCTCAGCGTTATTGTGTGTCATGGTGCCAACGCGTGAAATCGAATCGTTAATCAGATCCAGCGCCTGGGTTTGCTCACGCGTCGCCAGACTAATATCTTTGATCATCATCGACATCTGTAAGACATCGCCAATCATCCCAGTGAGATGCGTTTCCGTTTGCTCCACCATTTTGACGCCGCTGTTAACGTTAGCGACATTCTTCTCAATCAGCTGTTTGATCTCTTTTGCCGCGGACGCTGAGTGCTGCGCCAGATTACGGACCTCTGCCGCCACAACGGCAAAACCACGCCCGGACTCCCCGGCTCGCGCGGCTTCAACCGCGGCATTGAGCGCCAGAATATTAGTCTGAAAAGCAATGCTGTCGATAACGCCGATGATGTCGACTATCTGCCCGTTGTCACGCGATATCGCCTGCATCATGGCGATAGTTTGTTTCATAATATCGCCGCCTTCTGCCGCATTGGCGCTGGTTTTATCAGCCATGGTCATAGTATGAGCCGCAGTCTCAGCAGTTTGCTGTACCGCGCTACCAATTTCTTCAATGGCGGCAGCGGTTTGTTGCAGGTCGGCGGAGGTTTCTTCTGAACGCTTGTGCAGCGCCGTACCTTCTTTTGATACCCGCTGACTGATGGCGCGAATACCGGATATTTGCGTACTGACATCATCGACCAGGGAATTCAGATTAAGCCCGGACTGATTAACCAGACGCATCAGCATTCCGATCTCATCCACCCGATTTAAATGACAGTTATCAGGTTTTCTCCCGGATACCACTTTCTTCATTTGCGTCAGTAGCGTATTAACTGGCTGACAAATTTGATACTTAAGGTAAATAGCAAGCATCAGAAATAAGAACAATAACCCTCCCGCCTGAATAAATGGATTAACAGGAGTGAAGAGAAATAGCACAGCGAGCAGGGCGATTACCCCTAAAGAATAATTGACGCGCTGGCTAATGCTCAGCCATTTAAACATTGATGCCCATGAAAATATTCCGCGACGAATAAAAACACCTTTAAAAAGACGAAACCCTTTAAGCTGCTGATTATTAATTTTTTGATATAAGCTTTCGCTTTGAGTTATTTCATCGCGCGAAGGAACGGTACGCACCGAGATGTAGCCGGTGAGTTTTTCATTGTGCCAGACCGGCGTAACGTTGGCGCGAACCCAGTAATGGTCGCCATTCTGTCGACGGTTTTTCACCATCCCCGTCCAGCTGTCTCCCTGCTGTAGCGTGTACCACATATCGGCGAACGCCGCGGGAGGCATATCGGGATGGCGAATAATATTATGCGGTTCACCCATTAACTGCTGTTCGTTAAATCCACTGGCATCAATAAACGCGGTGTTGGCGTAGGTAATATGACTTTCTTTATCCGTCGTAGAAAGCAGCGTCGCTTTATCGTTAAGTGCGTGCTCAATTTGTGTAACGGGCATGTTACTTTTCATAGAGGTCCCATGGTGCTATGTATAATCCATACAAAAATCCCCGCAATAAAATCGGGGGATATTAAAATCTGTTTTAAACTGTTTTAATAAGAAACGTGCATTCTCTACTAATCATCAATTCTGTGGAAGTAGTTAAAATAAAAATTTCTATGTAAATCATTCATCCTGCGTCATAAAAGTGAAACAATTAATACAAGCGTATAACGTGACAAGTCGTTTAAACTGACTTAACGTAAATCACGTTAAAAAACCTTTTCGTAAAAAGAAAACTGGCATCAAATGATTTTGATGTTATTACCGTGATGCCAACGACCCTATTATATTTTGTAGGCTATTAATTGCGGGTATTTTTCAGTTAAGCGTTACGACCTGTACTGGGCGATCCAAATTTTAACCCTGGCAGCGACAGGGGTTGTTATCTACTTTTTAGCTGAGCAAATGTGAATTAAATGTTTCAGTATGGCTATTTGATAAATTAATAATAAAGACATGTTAACAAACATAGGCTCGTAACATGTCATATCGCCTGAGTATTCTGGATAAAAGCCCCATCGGGGAAGGTGAAACTGCCGCGACCGCGCTTTCCCGTACGTTGCGCCTGGCGCAACTGGCAGAAGAGTGGGGGTACCATCGTTTCTGGATCGCGGAACACCATAATACGGCACAGCTGGCCAGCCCATCGCCGGAGCTGGTGATCGCCTGGATCCTCGGGCAAACCCAGCATATCCGCGTAGGTTCCGGCGGCGTAATGCTGCAACATTACAGCCCGTACAAAGTGGCGGAAAACTTCAATCTTCTGGCATCGCTGGCTCCTGGACGTGTCGATCTCGGCGTAGGGAAAGCCCCTGGCGGCTTACCGCTGTCGACCCAGGCGTTACAGCATGGGCTGCATCAGGCAGAAAAAGGCAGTTTTGCCGACCAGCTTTCTTTGCTTAACGATTGGCTGGCGCTGAGCGGAACGGAAAGCGGGGAAACGGTATTCCCGACGCCAATTCCACCGATTTCACCGGAAAAGTTTGTACTGGGAGCCAGTGTGCAAAGCGCGCAGTTAGCAGCGCAATCCGACTGGGATTTCATCTTCGCAGCGCACCTCAATGGTGACAAAGCGTTATTGCATAACGTTTTGTCCTTCTGGCAGACCCACAGTGCACGCCCGACGATAGTCGCCGTGCAGGTAATTGTGGCTGACAGTTACGACACCGCTGCGCAACTGGCGGAAAACGTACAAATCTGGGGCGTGGAGCTGGAAGATGGTCAACGTGTCACGGTAGCCAGCGAAGAACAGGCGCTGGCGTTTGCCGCTCAGTCTGGCAGCCCACCACGCAAAATCGCGCGTCGTGAGCAGGCGTTGCTACATGGCACCGCTCAGGAGGTGATGGCAAAGCTGAATGCTCTGCATACGCAATTTGGCATTGACGAGTTCATTATCGACACGCCAGTGGCGCAAGGGCATGCGCGTCTGACATCGCTGCGTTTGTTGGCGCAAGCCCATAACGCCGTGGAGGTGCTCTGATGACTCTCGGCTCAACGCTGATCGACTGGCGTCGTGAACTACATCAGCATCCGGAGCTTTCCCTGCAGGAGGAAGCAACCACGGCGCGCATTCACGCCTGGTTGCACGCTGCGGGCGTCGACATTCTGCCGTTCGAGCTGAAAACCGGTCTGGTCGCGGAAATTGGTCAGGGAGAAGATGTCATCGCGCTGCGGGCGGATATCGACGCGCTACCGATAGAAGAAAGCGCCGACGTTCCGTTTCGCTCCCTCACGCCGGGCGTGATGCATGCCTGCGGGCATGACGTCCATACCAGCGTCATGCTTGGTGCAGCACTGCTGCTAAAACAGCAGGAAATAACCTTACCGGGGCGAGTACGTATTTTGTTTCAGCCAGCTGAAGAGAGTTTCGGCGGCGCAAAAACGTTGATCCGCGCCGGTGCGCTGCAAAACGTAGCGGCTATTTTCGGTATGCACAATGAGCCCGGTTTGCCGGTGGGCGAATTTGCCACACGCGGCGGCGCATTTTATGCCAATGTCGATCGCTTCGTACTGCGCATTAATGGCAAGGGCGCACATGCGGCGCGTCCGCATGAAGGTAAGGATGCCATCCTGCTCGCCAGCCAACTGGTAACGGTGCTGCAAAGCGTTGCCAGTCGCGACGTTAACACGCTGGATTCGGTGGTGCTCAGCGTGACCCGTATTCAGGGAGGAAACACATGGAACGTTCTGCCGGAGTCCGTTGAGCTGGAAGGGACACTCAGAACGCACCGAACCCAGGTACAGCAGCAGGTTAAGGCTCGGGTTAATGACATTGCCGCCGGATTTGCCCACGCCTTTGGCGCACAAATCGACGTAATCTGGCATGCGGGACCAACCGCGTTGGTAAATGATGATCGTTGGGCCGATATTGCCACCGCGGTGGCGAAACAGTCAGGCTATACCACCCACCATGCCGACCTGCATATGGGCGGGGAGGATTTTGCCGTCTACCTGCAAAATACACCTGGCGCATTTGTCAGTATTGGCAGCGCCAGTGAATACGGATTACATCACCCGGGATTTAATCCGGACGAGCGTTTAATTGAACCTGCCGCGCACTACTTTGCGCAGTTAGCAAAAACGGCATTCGCACACCTTTAAGTTTACCTGTTGGGTAGGGGTTATTATGGCTGAAAATCGGCAACTACGGCTCGGCACTATTCTACATGGCGCATCGGGAAATATGTCCGCATGGCGCCATCCGGTGGCTCAGGCTGATGCCAGTATTAATTTTGATTTTGTCAAAGAGACGGCGCTTATTGCGGAAAAAGGGAAGCTGGATTTTATTTTTGTCGCCGATGGTCTGTATATTAATGAAAAATCAATCCCGCACTTTTTAAATCGTTTTGAGCCGCTGACGGTATTATCCGCTCTGGCCAGTATCACCCAGAATCTGGGGCTGGTTGGCACGGTGTCCACATCATACAGCGAGCCGTTTACGACCGCACGGCAGTTCGCTAGCCTGGACCATCTCAGCCAGGGGCGCGCCGGGTGGAACGTGGTTACGTCGCCTCTGGAAGGATCGGCAAAAAACTACTCTCGCGCTCAGCATCCAGAGCATGCCCAGCGTTATCGTATTGCTGATGAATATTTACAGGTAGTGAAAGGACTGTGGGATTCCTGGGAAGACGATGCTTTTACCCGTAACAAAACAAGCGGGGAATTTTTTAATCCGCAAAAAATGCACACGCTTAACCATCATGGAGATTATTTCCAGGTCGCCGGGCCATTAAATATTGGGCGTACACCACAAGGCCGTCCGATTATATTTCAGGCGGGAGCTTCAGCAGATGGCAAGAAATTAGCGGCGCAGCATGCTGATGCCATTTTTACCCATCAGGAGTCGCTGGCAGAGGCTAAAGCGTTCTATCAGGATGTAAAAAGCCAGCTGGAAGTCGCCGGACGACATCCCGATCAACTGCATATATTCCAGGGCGTCAGCGTTATTGTTGGCGACAGCGCAGAAGACGTTGAGCAGCAGTATCAGACTACCGCTGCGCTGGTCTCCGTTACTGACGCGCTGAACTATCTTGGCCGCTACTTTGAACATCATGATTTTGCCCAATATCCGCTGGACGCACCGTTCCCGGATCTGGGCTCTCTCGGACAAAACAGCTTTCGCAGTACGACTGATGAGATCAAACGCAATGCACGCGAGCGTGGTTTAACACTTCGTCAGGTTGCTCTGGAAGCGGCCAGTCCACGTCCGCGTTTCAGCGGCACGCCACAACAGGTTGCCGACGGCCTGCAGCAGTGGTTCGACGAAAAAGCCGCAGACGGTTTTATCATCCAGGGTGGCACGCCGGATACCTTCCCGCGTTTTGTCGAACAGGTTGTCCCTGTGCTTCAGGCGCGCGGCCTGTTCCGCCATGAATATCCCGGTACGACCCTGCGCGCAAGCCTGGGATTAGCGACACCTGCAAATCAATTCACACAATAAGAGAAAAACGCTATGCAGAAAAAATCAGTATTTCTCGCGCTGTCACTGGCTTTCAGCGCGACCGTTTGGGCAAATGAGGTGACGATTAACGGCACCGGCGTAAGCCTGGAAGCCAATAAAGCGCCAATCAATACAGCAAAAAACCCGCAGGCGATCGCGCAGTTGCCCGCAAACCTGCACCTGGCCGTACCGGGCAAATTCACCGTGGCGATTGCCGGGCTCAGCCAACCACCGCTGACCGTTTTTGCCGATGACAATAAGACGTTGATCGGCAGCGAGGCGGACATCGCGCTTCTGGTGGCTGACAGTCTGGGACTGGAACTCAACGTTGTACCTACGTCATGGGAAGACTGGCCGCTGGGCGTCACTTCCGGCAAATACGATGCCGCGATCAGCAATATTACCGTCACCAAAGCACGCAAAGAAAAATTCGATTTCGCGACGTATCGGAAGGACTCTCTTGGCTTTTATGTCAAAACCGGTAGCAAGCTGAAGAAAATCGAGCAGGCGGAAGATATCGCAGGACTACGCATTATCGTCGGTTCGGGGACTAACCAGGAAGCCATTCTGTTGGCCTGGAACGATGAGAACGTGAAGAAAGGGTTACAGCCGTTTACGCCGGTGTATACCAAAGATGATGCCGCGCAAACCCTGGCCCTACAGTCGGGCCGCGCCGATGCCTACTTCGGTCCTAATGTAATCGGCGCGTGGAAAGCTGCACTCAACGGTAAAACGCAATTAGTGGGTAGCGTTGATGGCGGTTGGCCAAAAGCGGCACATATCGCTGTGACGCTGAAAAAAGACAGCGGTCTGGTTCTGCCGGTACAAACCGCCCTCAACGGCGTGATTGGCAACGGCGACTATGACAAGGTGCTGAATCGCTGGGGAGAAGGGGTGGAACGCATTCCACAATCTGAAATCAACCCGGCCGGTTTAGGCGACTAAGGAGGTCATCGTGAGCGATCAATTTCGCGTGCTCTCACCGGAAGCCAGCGAGCTACAGCCCATTTTGAACGGTCTGTTCGGTGAATATGCCGCCCGCTATGGCGATTACTTTTCTCACGACGCTGAAGTGGAACTGACCGAATGGTATCTGGCGCCGCAGGGACTTTTTGTGGTACTGGAGCGCCGCGGCGAAATTATCGCCACCGGGGCTTACAAACCTTACGACAAGGACACCGCCGAGATTAAGCGTATCTGGACAAAAAGCAGCCTGCGTCAGCAGGGGCTGGCGGCGCGCGTGGTGCAGGAACTGGAACGTAGAGCGCTGCTCGCAGGCTACAGCCGGATTTATCTGACCACGGGATTTCGCCAGCCGGAGGCCGTCAGACTTTATTTAAGCCAGGGCTACGATCCGCAATTTGATACGACGCGCGATCCCGAAGAGTACAGCCTGCCGCCGTTTGATGGACGGCTGCGCTTTACCAAACTGCTGACTATTGCCGGTCAGGCCAGAATCGCCTGAGGAGAGAAAATGAAAACGACAGATAGCATTAGAGTCGTACCGGCACGTTATCCCATGCGTACCGTAGGTGCGGTCATTGCCTTATTTGCCCTTGCGGTAATTCTCCAGTCCGTGGCGTTTAATCCGCGCTGGGAATGGAGCGTGTTTGCCCGCTGGTTCTTTGATCCGGTTATCTTGTCCGGCCTCGGGCAAACGCTGTTACTGACGCTGATCGGGACGCTGTTGAGTATTGTCATCGGCGGTCTGCTGGCGTTGGCGCGGCTTTCATCTTCCTGGCTGTTGAACGGTCTGGCATGGGGATACATCTGGCAGTTTCGTTCGTTACCGCTGATTGTGGTGCTGATCGTTTTGTACAACTTCTCCTATCTGTACGACACGTTGACGATTGGTATTCCGTTCACTCCCATTCAGTGGGGAAGTTTTGAGACCATCAATGTACTCGGTCAGTTTTCCACTGCGGTGGTTGGCCTGACGCTGGTGCAAAGCGCCTATACCGCTGAAATTATTCGGGGTGGATTTTTAGGGGTCGATCACGGTCAGTACGAGGCAGCGGCAGCACTGGGCTTACCAGCAGGGCGACGTACGCTGCGGATTATTCTGCCGCAGGCGCTGCGCACCATTTTGCCTGCTGGATTCAATGAAATCATCAGCCTGGCGAAAGGGACGGCGATGGTATATGTGCTGGCAATGCCGGAGCTGTTCTACACCATCCAGATGATATATAACCGCACGCAGGAAGTGATCCCGCTGCTGATGGTGGGCGCGGTATGGTATCTGGTGATCACCAGCGTTTTGTCGCTAATTCAGCACCTGGTCGAACGCGCGCTGGCGCGCAGCGAACGACGTTCAGCCATTAATACTGCCCGGGTGAGTCGTGCAGAAAAACGCAGTCGTCAACGTCCACAGCAGGAGGCCGTCCATGTCCCACTCGCCTGAAGGTCATATTTCTATTACCGGCGTCAGCAAATACTTTGGTCGCCACAAAGCGCTGGATAATGTGTCGCTGGAGATCCCTCCCGGTACGGTAACGGTTATTCTTGGCCCGTCCGGTTCAGGGAAATCCACACTCCTGCGGACCATCAACCATCTGGAACGCGTCGATGAGGGGTTTATTCAAATCGATGGCGATTACATTGGCTATCGTCGGCAGGGAGACAAGCTGTATGAGCTGAAAGAGGCGGAAATTTTGCGCCAGCGCGTTAACGTCGGCTATGTGTTCCAGAACTTTAATCTGTTCCCGCACTTAACGGTTCTGGAGAATCTGATTGAAGCGCCCATTGCGCATGGACTGGCAACGCGTAAAGCCGCCACCGAGCGGGCATTAACTCTGCTTGATGCGGTAGGTTTACGGAATAAAGCCGATGCCTGGTCGCGTCACTTATCCGGAGGTCAGCAGCAGCGTATCGCTATTGCCCGTGCGCTGGCGCTAAATCCACGCGTCATGCTGTTTGATGAGCCTACATCTGCACTGGATCCTGAACTGGTCGGTGAAGTACTGGATGTCATTAAAGCGCTGGCGAAGTCAGGAACCACGCTGGTTGTGGTAACACACGAGATTGGCTTCGCCCGGGAAGTGGCGGATCAGGTGGTGTTCATGGTCGATGGCAAAATCGTCGAGCAGGGCAGCAGCGAGCAGGTGCTGAATCATCCACGCCACACGCGCACTCAGCAGTTTTTGTCGAAAGTGCTTTGAGACATATTGCGGCACAAGGCTGTGCCGCACAGGGGTTATACAGTGACGACGATTTTGCCTACCTGGCCGTTGGCTTCCATGTATTGATGTGCCTCGACGATATCATCAAAGGCAAAGGTTTTATCAATCAGCGGCTTGAGCTGGCCAGACTGCAATCCTTCAAAGATAAACCGTTTCGCCCGCGCAAGTTTTTCTGCGTCCGTGGTGATTTCGAAAATCTCATAGCCGCGGAAGGTCAGATGGCGACCGAGTATCTCAATGACCGGGATAGAAAGGTCACGTGAATCAAGTGAACCATACTGGAAAAAGATCCCACCGGCTGGCATCACTTGGGCAATTCTTGCCACCGCTGGGCCACCGACCGGATCGAACACCACGCGGGTTCCTTTACCCTCAGTAATCCGCTGAATCTCGGTCACCAGATCCTGCTCCTGGCTTGCAATAACCTCTGCCGCGCCCAGTTGCAGCAGCTGATCACGTTTCTCACTGGTCCGTGTCATCGCAATCGGTTTTGCTCCCCGCATATTAGCAATCTGAATTGCCGCCAGTCCGACGCTGCTGGAAGCAGCATTGATCAGCACGTTATCACCGGGCTTAATATCCGCATATTCAACCAGCGCACCGAAAGCTGTCACATACATCATCCAGCTGGCAGCAGCCTCGGTAAAGCTTAGGTTTTGTGGATGCTTTACGACCGCGTGAGCGGGGGCATTAACGACTTCACCATACATTCCATATTGATGAAAGCTGAATGCCGGGATGACGCTAACGTAATCGCCAGGTGCAAACTCACGTACGTTGTCTCCCACTGATTCAATGATTCCGGCTGCTTCATAACCCAGTCGCGCCGGGAAATTGGGTTGGTAAATATACTGTCCGGTGCGGTACATAACTTCCGCACGGTTGATACCAATAGCCCGCACGCGGATCTGAACCTCATTTGCATCAGGCGCGCAAACCTGCATCTCCTGAATCTTCAGGACTTCAGCGCCACCAATTTGATTAAAAACTACGACCTTAGACATAGCAGACCTCAGTAAATTGTTCTGTATTGGGTCTGCACAATTTAACGACTCAGATGAGAGTGAAAAACCGCTGTTGCGGAACTTCACTATTACTTATTTTGTAATAATCCCTGAAGCCGTGGTTTTTGTTGGCTAAAAAGTTCGCATAACCAGTCAATGAATACCCGAACCCGAGGGGCGAGATGACGTCTGTCCGGGTAAAGCACCGAAACTGGTTTTGATTCTCCGGTATAATCGGCCAGCACCTCAACAAGCTGGCCTGACTGAAGATAGGGGGCAAGGACAGCATGAACGCCACGTATAATGCCGAGTCCAGATAAGCAGCCGGTCAACAGAATATCGGAGTTATCAACGCTTATCCGCCCTGCGGGGGTGAACGATTCGGTTTTACCTTTATTGACGAAGGTCCACTCCAGCGCTTCGCGGTGACGCTCGCTGAAAAAGTTAAGTGCCTGGTGTCGGGATAAATCCTCTGGCGTCTGCGGTACGCCATGTTGTTGCAAATAATCCGGTGACGCACAGGTCACCATCTTTACTTCACCGAGTCGCCTGGATATCAGGGAAGAGTCTTGTAACTCGCCGATACGGATCATGCAGTCGATACCTTCGGCAAGCATATCGATTCTACGGTCGGTGGAGGTGAGCACCATCTCGATGTCAGGATACCGAGACTGGAAATCTTTCAGCGCAGGAACTAACACGGAGTGCGCCAGCGACAGAGGTGCATTAACCCTGAGTTTTCCGCGTGGCGGGCGAGTTGGCGAGAAAGAAGCCATGATGTCATCAACGTCACTGAGCAGTATTTTTGTGCGTTGGTAAAAAGCATCACCTTCTTCTGTCAGACTCACTTTACGAGTCGTGCGGTTAAGCAACTTTGCCCCCAGGTCGTCTTCAAGATGTTGGATAGCTTTGGTGACCGCAGGGCGGTGCAGGTGTAACACATCTGCGGCTCTGGCAAATCCACCTTGCTCAACAACCTGTATAAAAATGGTCATATATTCAAACATACTGGAACGCATTGCTTATTCTCCCCCGGTATTCGACCATTGTTATTATGAAAGTAATAATCATGCCTGCATAGGTTGTTGAATGCTGCTCTACACTTAGTGTTTTAACGTTGGGGGTTGCAGCATGATTAAGGTCTATGGGGTACCGGGCTGGGGATCGGCCATCAGTGAAGTGATGCTCACACTGGCGGAGATCCCTTACAGCTTTATTGATGTGGAAGGTTTTGACAGCGATGGTCCTTCGCGGGAGTTGCTTAAAACAATGAATCCGCTATGCCAGGTGCCCACGCTGGTACTGGAAAATGGCAGCGTGATGACGGAAACGGCGGCGATCGCGCTGATGATCCTCGATCGTCGCCCTGAACTTTCACCACCCGTTGGACACGCCGAACGCCAGCAGTTTCAGCGTCTGCTGATATGGTTGGTGGCAAATGTCTATCCCACGTTTACCTATGCCGATTATCCTGACCGATGGGTACCGGACGCCCCGGCGCAGTTGAAAAAGAACTGTATTGAGTACCGTAAATCCCTCTATATGTGGCTGAACAACCAGCTAAGCGCCGAGCCGTACGCATTGGGGGATCAGCTAACACTGCTGGACATTTACATTGCCGTTATGCGCACCTGGGGACCAGGGCATGACTGGTTTCAGGACAACACGCCGAATATTAGCGCCATCGCCGATGCGGTTTGTCAGCATCCGAGGCTGCGTACCGTACTGAAAAGCAATAAGATTATTTGAGAAAACACACTTTCTGACCAAAACAATAAGGAATCTGCTATGCCGCACGTTGATATTAAATGTTTTCCTCGCGCTCTTACCGACGAACAGAAAACCGCCCTGGCGGCGGATATTACCGAGGTTATTATTCGTCATTTGCAAAGCAAAGACAGTTCAGTCAGCGTGGCGCTCAATGAAGTTGAGCCAGAGGCGTGGCAGGCCGTGTGGGATAAGGAAATTGTGCCGCAGATGGCGAGATTAATTAAAAAACCTGGCTACAGTATGTAAGAAAAAACGGGCGGATTTCCGCCCGTTTTCGTTGTGCTTATGGCGTAACGATGTTGAACCAGAATTCGAATTTATCCATATAGCCGAGCATGGCATCAAGCTTGGTGCCGTCACCGGTTATCTTCACGTCACCGCTGTCTTGCGCCTGTTTTAGCGTCACTTCCTTGAGGATGATTTTGTTCAGCGTGTCGCGATTCAGCGTGACGGTGGCGTCGGCGTCTTTTGCTTCGGCATTGGCGGTATGGTTCAGTACGCCATTCTCCAGCTCAAGTTTGTATTTACCACCGTCGCTGCCAAGGTCGATGTTAAACACCGACTTCGCATCGCCCGCTTTTTGTCCGTTGATATGCACCGCCAGATAATCGAAGAACATTTCCGGCGTCATGGCGCGAACGGTATCCGGGCTGGCGGTATTCGGGGTTGGGCCTTTGACTACGCCGTTACGCAGCTCTTGCGCCCCGGTCAGATAGAAGTTACGCCACGGGCCGGATTCAGCCTGATACCCCAATTGCTCCAGCGCATCCGCTTCCAGATTACGCGCGGCCTGGTTATTCGGATCGGCAAACACCACTTTGTTCACCACCTGAGCTACCCAACGGTAGTTACCCTGGTCATAGTCGGCTTTTGCTTTCTGCAAAATAGCGTCAGCGCCGCCCATATAGTCGACAAATTTCTTCGCAGATTCTTCCGGCGGCAGTTCATCCAGCGTTGCCGGGTTGCCGTCAAACCATCCAAGATAGAGCACATAGGTTGCTTTTACATCATGGCTCACGGAGCCATAGTAACCGCGGTTAGCCCAGGTGTGGGCCAGTGAGTCCGGCAGCTTAAAGTTTGCGGCGATCTCATCGCGGGTCAGACCTTCGTTAGCCATGCGCAACGTCTGGTCGTTGATGTAACGGTACAAATCGCGCTGGCTTTTCAGCAGGCTTACAACCTTGTCATTACCCCAGGTAGGCCAGTGGTGCTGCGCCATCAGCACTTCTGCTTTATCACCCCAGCGGACAATCGCTTCGTTGATGTATTTGGACCACGGCAGCGGCTCACGAATTTTGGCTCCGCGCAGGGAGTAGGTGTTGTGCAGGGTGTGGGTAACATCTTCTGCGGATTCAATCAGTTTCTTCTCTTCGATGTACCACAGCATTTCCGACGGCGCTTCGGAACCCGGGGCCAGCATGAAGTCATAGGTCAGGCCGTCGATGACCTCTTTTTGTCCATCTTTCTCTATGATGTTTGTTGGCGCAATCAGGGTAACGGTTCCCGCGGAGGTCGTGGTTCCCAGTCCCGCGCCGACCTGGCCTTTGGCATCAGGTTTGAGTAGGTTGCCGTACATGTAGCTCGCGCGGCGGCTCATGACGTTACCGGCCATGATATTCTCAGCGACCGCGGCCTCCATAAAGCCAGCTGGCGCATAAACTTTCACTTTGCCTGCTTTAACGTCGGCTTCATCGACAACACCGCGTACGCCGCCGTAATGGTCAACGTGGCTGTGGGTATAAATTACCGCGACAACCGGTTTTTGACCGCGGTTTTTAAAGTAAAGATCCATTCCGACTTTGGCCGTTTCTGCCGAGACCAGCGGGTCAACAACGGTGATGCCTTCTTTCCCTTCAATGATGGTCATGTTCGAAAGATCGAGGTTACGAATCTGGTAAACACCATCCGTTACTTCAAACAGCCCGCTGATGTTGATCAACTGAGATTGACGCCACAGGCTCGGGTTTACAGTATCCGGGGCTTTATCGCCTTCTTTGATAAACGCGTATTGCTGCGGATTCCAGATAACATTTCCCTGTTCGCCTTTGATCACTTCCTGCGGGAGTGGAGCGATAAAGCCTTTGTGGGCGTCGGTAAAGTCGGTGTTATCGGAGAAGGGCAGTTGATTGTAAAGCGCGTTGTTGGCTTGTTGCGTGGCGGCTGTAGCGTCTTTGGGGGCTTCAGCCGCCATAAGGGGAACAGAAAACGATGTGAGTAACCCAGCAAGTATAAAACTTTGTGCGATTCTATTAAGTTGCATCGTAAAACCTCTCTGACACTTCAAAAGTACAGTTGGGGGATGCTGCTTTGACGGATAGCGTTTTGATTAGGTATTTGCGTTAGTGCAAGATTAACTATAATTCACATAAATGATTCAGCAAGGAAGGGCGAGTAACTTATCTAACTGGTTTTTCATAAGTTTTAAGAAAAAAAGTTGCGGATGACAGAGCAGAGTCGCCATCCGTTAGCATACTATCATTCACCCGCAGTAATAAGTTTCCCGCTGGAGACAAACGTTCCGGCCCCAAGGTGATGCAGAGTATTGAGCTTGCCATCATCAAACTGCCAGCGTCCTTCCACGAAGGCTCGCTCATCAGCGGCGGCAGAGACCACTTCCCCAAACAGGGTGTCATACTTTTCCTGTGCCGCCGTGGCTGGCAACAGGCGACACTCCATCCAGGCCAGGCATTTCGCTTCTATCAGCGGTAAACCTAGCACGGGTCCTTGCACCACGGGAATGCCGTAACAGTTGAATTTATCTTCCACGCGACCGGAAACGCTGCCTACGGCCCAGGTCCAGTTGACGGCGGCGATACCCGGAATAACGATGCCGAATTTACCGCTACGTTCAATGAGTTCGCGCGACCAGGCGGTCTTATCAACAACAATTGCTATCCGCGGCGGCTCAAATTCCACGGGCATTGACCATGCCGCAGCCATCACATTTCGCCGCTCGGTATGCTCATCCCGGCTGGTTATCAATATCGTTGGGCCATGATTGAGTAGCCGGCTGGCATGTTTTAATTCGATCGGACGAAAATGGCTCATGGATGCTCCTTGGCTGAGAGATAACACACCACAATAAACATAGATATTAACGGTATTAGCGATTTTGTCGCCTCACAGGAATTAACAACGCACAAAATCGACAGCGTAAAACGGAAAATACGTTATAAGTACTGCATTAATCGAACAGGAACTCCGTATGACGCCTTTTTTAACCGCTTATTTTGCCCGTATTGGCTGGTCAGGTTCGGCCAACGTCAACCTTGAAACCTTGCAAGCGCTACATCTACTGCACAACAGCGCAATTCCATTTGAAAACCTGGATGTATTACTGCCAAGAGAGATGCAGCTTGACGATTTGTCGCTGGAAGAGAAGCTGGTCACGGCGCGTCGTGGCGGTTATTGCTTTGAACAGAACGGCGTGTTTGAGCGCGCGTTACGCGAAATCGGTTTTAACGTACGTAGCCTTCTCGGTCGCGTAGTACTGGCAAATCCGTCAAGTCTGCCGCCGCGCACGCATCGTTTGTTGCTGATTGAATTACATAGTGAACAGTGGATTGCCGACGTTGGCTTCGGCGGGCAAACGTTGACGGCGCCGATTCGTCTGCAGGCTAACATTGAGCAGAAGACGCCACACGGTGAATATCGCCTGATTCAGGACGGTGAAGATTGGATCCTGCAGTTCCGTCATCATGAACATTGGCAATCAATGTACCATTTCGACCTGGTCGTGCAGCATCAGAGCGATTATCTGATGGGCAACTTCTGGTCCGCACACTGGCCGCAATCACATTTTCGCCATCATCTGCTGATGTGCCGTCATCTGCCCGACGGCGGGAAATTAACGTTAACCAATTTTCACTTTACCCATTATCAGGATGGACATGCGGTAGAGCAGATTAATTTGCCTGACGTCGCCAGTTTGTATGCGTTGTTGCAAGAACGATTTGGACTGGGTGTGGATGACGTGAAGCATGGATTTACCGAAGATGAGTTAGCGACGGTAATGGCGGCGTTTGATACGCATCCGGAGGCGGGGAAATAGGGGCATCGGAATTAATGCCGGATGCGGCGTCATCGCCTTATCCGGCCTACGGGAACAATTAAAAATCTATCGCCCATTCTGCGTGAAACAGGATCACCGCCGAACCGGTAATGGTGACTTTTTCCGGCTGGTTTTCACGGATAGTTACCGTCACATCAACAATCCCGTCGCGCCCGAGCGCACGGCCCTGATGCCCCTGAACACGTAACGTTTTCCCATCATGCGCCATCAGCCCATGGTGGACCAGCCACGCGCCCATTGGACCGTTGGCATTGCCGGTAACCGGGTCTTCCACAATACCAATAGCAGGTGAAAACATGCGGCCATCAGTGGCGTTTTCGCCCTCGCGGATTTGAAAAGGGAAAAAGCCGTTACAGCCAATTTGCTGGCTGATGGTGGTCAAAGCCGGTAAATCAGGGGAAAGGGCGTCGAGATCCACCTCGGGTTTCAGTGGAATCATCACTTTTGAATGCCCGGTGGTGGCAACCTGAATCGGTAATCCTGTCAGCATATCGCCTTCGCTCAGGTGCAGCGCATCGATAATCGCAGTACGAACAGCGCCCTCCAGCGGAGGTTCAAATCCAGGTTGGCCTTGCTCAAGACTAATGCGATAGTCGTTCCCGGTAGCGTCAATATCCACGCGATGACGACCGGCCAGCGAGGTTTGCCAGACCGTGCAGTTACCCAGACCCAGCACCCTGGCCCGTACATAATGCGCGGCGACGGTAGCATGCCCACAGATAGGAACTTCGACCGTCGGGGTGAAATAGCGGATGCGAACATCGCTGTCGTCACTGGTCAGCAGAAATGCGGTTTCTGAATGACGCAGCTCGCGAGCGATGAGCTGCATCTGCGCGTCACTCAGTCCATCAGCATGTAAAACCACACCTGCTGAGTTGCCGCGAAAAGGGACCGGGGTAAAGGCATCGACGTGGTAAACCTGTGGTTTCATTAGTGTTCTCCCTGAAATGGAGAAGCATCATAACGTACAAAAAGCGGGATAGCGATGCAGGCCCGGTAAGCGCAAGCGCTACCGGGCATCAGAGTTCAATTATCGGCGGGAACGCACTATCTGATAGCGGCGAGTGAAGTACTCAAACGGCGCACTCCATACGTGGACCAGACGGGTGAACGGGAATAGCAGGAAGATAGTCATCCCCAGAACCAAGTGCACACGGAAAATCAACGCCACACCATCCAGATGTGCAGATGCGCCGCCCTGGAAAGTCACCACTGACTGCGCCCAACCAACCAGTTTCAGCATTTCACTGCCGTCAGGATGCTGTGCGGAGAACGGGATGGTGGTTAAGCCGAGGATACACTGAATCAGCAGAACGCAAAGGATCAGAATATCAGCGGTGGAAGACGTTGCACGAATGCGCGGGTTGGTCAGACGCCGCACCAGCAAACCTGCGCCACCAACCAGCGTCAGTACGCCACAAAGCCCACCGGCAATCATCGCCATCTGTTGTTTCACCGCAATCGGCAGGAACCAGGCATACATCCAGTGCGGCGTTAGCATGCCGAACAGGTGACCGAAAAAGATCCCCAGAATGCCGATGTGGAACAGGTTTGACCACAGCACCATGCCGCGTTTGTCCAGCATCTGGCTGGAAGAGGCGCGCCAGGTGTATTGCCCGTAGTCATAGCGTAGCCAACTGCCGAGGATAAACACCGTACCGCACAGGTACGGGTAGATATCGTAAAAAAAGACGTTCAGGTACTGTATCATTTCGGGCCTCCCGCGCTGACGTCGACATACTGCGGCGCCACGTCCTGGCTAAAGCGTCGTTGATAGTTTTGTAACGGTGAACTGTCGCAGGCGGTGGCGTTATCCTCGATAAACTTCACCTGTTCCTCTTCCCACACCGCATCCAGCGCCTGACGGGTATCATCGCGGGTTTCAGCACCAACCTGCTTAGTGACACTGTCACTTGAAAGAGGGCTTCCGGCAAGCAGCAGCAGGGCGTCAAACAGTTGATACCACGGCGTATCGCGCTGTTTTAAGCGCCCGCCCAGCAAAGCCAGAATCGGGGCAACGTTCTGCAGTCCTTCTTTGGCCTGGTCCTCCGGCAACACGCTCAAATACTCCAGATACAATGGCAGATGATCCGGTAGTTCGCGGCAGTCGAGCTGTAGTCCGACCTTTTCATACTGCGCCAGTAGATCAACCATCGCCTGACCGCGGTCACGTGACTCGGCATGGACATGTTCGAATAGCAACAGTGAGGTGGCCCGGCCCCGGTCAAAGATTTCGCACCATTCCGCTTGTTTATCCAGCAGTGGCGCATTGAGCAATCCCTGGCTAAATTCGGTAAGCATGGGGGCATCGCTGGCCACAAGCGCCAGCGCGTCGTCTTTACACTCCCACAGCAGCTCGTCGGGATATTCCATCAGCAGGCCGATAACCTTCAGGATTTGCATTATTCACCCTCCGCTTTATCGCGCACTTCGGTGATGTCGATGGCATCAATACGGCTACTGTTAAACAGGTTGAATTTGGTATCTGAGCCATGGCAGCCGTCACCGAAAGTAAATCCGCAGCCGTTTTTCTCCGGGAAGGCATCGCGCGCCATTTCACGGTGGCTGGTCGGGATCACAAAGCGGTCCTCATAGTTGGCGATGGCCAGATAGCGATACATCTCTTCAACCTGCTCAACGGTCAAACCTACTTCCTCAATCGCGCGGGTGTCCGTCACGCCTTCCACTGTTTGCGCACGCATATAGTGGCGCATGGCCATCATACGTTTCAGCGCGCGCAGCACCGGACCGGTATCACCCGCACTGAGCATGTTGGCGAGGTACTGAACCGGAATTCGCAGCGACTCAACCGCCGGCAAAATGTTGCCATTGTGCGGCAGTCCGCCCGCGTCGGCGACCGACTGAATCGGTGACAATGGCGGTACATACCAGACCATCGGCAGGGTGCGATATTCCGGGTGCAGCGGCAGCGCTAGCTTCCAGTCCATCGCCATTTTGTAGACTGGCGAACGTTGGGCCGCTTCGATGACGTTGTGCGGAATACCTTGTTTTAACGCCTCTTCAATAACCGCCGGATCGTGCGGATTGAGGAATACATCGCACTGACGCTCATAAAGATCGGTCTCATGCTCGGTGCTGGCCGCTTCTTCGATGCGGTCGGCGTCGTACAGCAATACGCCGAGATAACGGATACGTCCAACGCAGGTTTCCGAACATACCGTCGGCTGGCCGGACTCAATACGCGGGTAACAGAAAATGCACTTCTCTGACTTACCGCTCTTCCAGTTAAAATAGATTTTCTTGTACGGACAGCCGCTGATACACAAGCGCCAGCCGCGACATTTGTCCTGGTCGATCAGCACAATGCCGTCTTCTTCACGCTTATAGATGGCACCGCTCGGGCAGGTGGCGACACAGCTTGGGTTCAGGCAGTGTTCACAAAGTCGCGGCAAATACATCATGAAAGTGTTTTCGAACTGGCCGTACATCTCCTTTTGCATCTTCTCGAAGTTACGGTCGCGGGCACGTTTTGAAAATTCGCCGCCAAGCAGTTCTTCCCAGTTTGGACCCCAGATAATCTTGTCCATCCGCTTACCATCGATCAGCGAACGCGGACGCGCGGTGGGCTGATTCTTGCTTTCCGGCGCGCTATGCAGATGCTGATAATCGTACGTAAACGGCTCATAGTAATCATCGATTTGCGGGATTACCGGGTTGGCGAAAATTTTGGTGATGACGCCCATCTTACCGCCCAGACGCGGTCTTATCTTGCCGTTAACATCGCGAACCCAGCCGCCTTGCCACTCTTCCTGATCTTCCCAGTTTTTTGGATAGCCAATCCCCGGTTTAGTCTCGACGTTGTTAAACCACGCATATTCCATCCCTTCACGCCCGGTCCAGACGTTTTTACAGGTGACGGAGCAGGTGTGGCAGCCGATGCACTTATCCAGATTAAGAACCATGCCTACCTGTGAGCGTATTTTCATTTTTTCGCCTCCTGTACCTGATCGCGACCTTCATCATCCAGCCAGTTAATATTTTTCATTTTTCTAATCATGATGAACTCATCGCGGTTAGAGCCGACCGTACCGTAATAGTTGAAGCTGTATGCCAGCTGCGCATAGCCACCTATCATGTGCGTGGGTTTCGGGCAGACGCGGGTCACCGAGTTATGGATCCCGCCGCGCATCCCGGTCACTTCTGAGCCAGGGATATTCATGATTCGCTCCTGAGCGTGATACATCATGGTCATTCCCGGTGGCACGCGTTGACTCACCACTGCACGCGCGGTGAGCGCACCGTTGGCGTTGAAGGCTTCGATCCAGTCGTTATCCTCAATGCCCAGCTCTTTGGCATCGGTTTCACTGATCCAGACAATCGGTCCGCCGCGCGACAGCGTCAGCATCAACAGGTTTTCGCTATAGGTGGAGTGGATCCCCCATTTCTGGTGCGGCGTCAGGAAGTTGAGCGCTTTTTCCGGGAAGCCGTTAGGCGGAACCTCGCGCATTTCACTGACGCTGCGGGTATCGATAGGTGGACGATACGCCACCAGACTTTCACCGAACGCTCGCATCCACGCGTGATCCTGATACAGCTGCTGGCGACCGGACAGAGTACGCCATGGGATCAGCTCGTGGACGTTGGTATAGCCTGCGTTATAGGAAACATGTTCACTTTCCAACCCGGACCAGGTGGGGCTGGAGATGATTTTGCGCGGCTGCGCCTGGATATCGCGAAAACGGATCTTTTCGTCTTCTTTGTTCAACGCCAGGTGCGTATGGTCGCGTCCGGTCATCGCCCCCAGCGCTTCCCAGGCTTTCACCGCCACCTGACCATTTGTTTCCGGTGCCAGGGCAAGGATCACCTCAGAGGCATCCAGCGCGGTGTCAATCAGCGGGCGGCCTTTTGCCGGGCCTTCGCGCTTGGTGTAGTTCAGCTTGCCGAGGAAATCGACTTCCGCCTGGGTATTCCACGCAATACCTTTCCCGCCGTTACCGAGTTTGTCCATGAGCGGGCCAAGTGAAGTAAAGCGTTCGTAGGTGGCGGGGTAGTCACGCTCCACAACGGCGATATTCGGTGCCGTTTTGCCCGGGAGGAGATCGCATTCGCCTTTGCGCCAGTCCTGAATGTCAAACGGCTGCGCCAGCTCTGCCGGAGAGTCGTGTTGCAGCGGTTGCAATACCACATCCGTTTCTTGTCCAAGGTGTCCGACGCAAACCTCCGAGAACACTTTGGCGATGCCTTTATAAATTTCCCAGTCGCTCTTCGATTCCCATGCCGGGTCAACCGCCGCAGACAACGGGTGAATAAACGGATGCATATCCGAGGTATTCATATCGTCTTTTTCATACCAGGTAGCGGTTGGCAGAACGATATCGGAGAACAAACAGGTACTGGACATGCGGAAATCGAGCGTGACCAGCAGATCGAGCTTGCCCTCTATCGCCGCCGACTGCCATTCAACCTCTTCAGGTTTAATACCCTCGCTTGAACCGAGCGCTTCCCCCTGGATCCCGCTTTCGGTACCCAGCAAATATTTGAGCATGTATTCATGCCCTTTACCGGAGGAGCCGAGCAGGTTAGAGCGCCAGACGAAGAGGTTGCGCGGATGGTTTTTGCCGTTATCTGGCTGTTCGCAGGCAAAACGAATATCACCTGACTTCAGCGCCTGTGCGGTGTATTGCGCAGGAGATAGCCCTGCTTGTTCGGCTTTTGCTTTAACAGTCAAAGGGTTGAGGTTAAGCTGCGGCGCAGACGGCAGCCAGCCCATCCTTTCAGCCCGCACGTTAAAGTCAATCAAATGTCCGCTAAACTTCGACGCGTCGGCCAGCGGAGAGAGGAGTTCCTGCGCGGTGAGTTTTTCATAACGCCACTGGCTGGAGTGGTTATAGAAAAACGAAGTGCTGTTCATCTGACGCGGTGGTCGGTTCCAGTCAAGCGCAAAGGCCAGCGGCAACCAACCGGTTTGCGGTCGTAATTTCTCCTGACCCACATAGTGCGCCCAGCCGCCGCCGCTTTGTCCCACACAACCACAGAACACCAGGATATTAATCATCCCACGGTAGTTCATATCCATGTGATACCAGTGGTTGACGCCAGCCCCGAGAATGATCATCGAACGGCCATGCGTTTTGTGCGCCGTATCGGCAAACTCACGGGCGATCTGTTCGATATGACGGCGTGGCACACCGGTAATTTGCTCGCCCCAGGCCGGGGTGTAGGCTTTCACTTCGCTGTAATCTTGTGCGCTATGAACGTCATCCAGACCACGATCGAGGCCATAATTCGCCAGCACCAGATCATAGACGCTCACTACCGGGCAACGGCTACCGTCAGCGAGGGTAAGATGTTTTACCGGCAGTTGACGGATCAGCACTGGTTCTTGTTTTACACTGCGAAAATGTGGGTTTTCGTTGCCGCCAAAGTAGGGGAATGCTACCCCAGCCACTTCATCATGCTGACCCAGCAACGAGAGGGAAAGTTCTGTTTCTGCCCCAGCGGCCAACGACTCGAGGTTCCATTTGCCTGTTTCACCCCAGCGAAAGCCGATGGAGCCGTTCGGCACGACCAGCTCACCTTCACTGTTAAAGGCCACGGTTTTCCACTCTGGATTGTTGCTTTCGCCGAGACCATCGACAAGGTCTGAGGCGCGCATCATACGTCCAGGCACGTAGCTGCCATCTTCCCGGGCATCCAGTAAAACCAGCATCGGCATGTCGGTATAGCGGCGACAGTAATTGAGGAAATAATCGCTGGGATTGTCGAGGTGGAACTCTTTCAGAATGACGTGGCCCATCGCCATTGCCAGCGCGCTGTCTGTCCCTTGTTTAGGGGCCAGCCACTGATCGCACAGTTTGGCGACTTCCGAGTAATCCGGCGTAATGGCAATCGTCTTGGTGCCTTTGTAGCGTACTTCTGTGAAAAAGTGCGCATCCGGGGTACGGGTCTGCGGCACGTTAGAGCCCCAGGCGATGATATAGCTGGAGTTATACCAGTCGGCGGATTCAGGAACGTCGGTCTGCTCGCCCCAGGTCATCGGTGACGCGGGCGGTAAGTCGCAGTACCAGTCATAGAAACTCAGACAGGTTCCGCCGATTAGCGAAAGATAGCGTGTGCCGGCGGCATAGGAAACCATCGACATAGCCGGGATCGGGGAGAAACCGACCACGCGATCCGGGCCGTAGGTTTTCACCGTCCAGACGTTGGCGGCAGCAATCAGCTGATTAAGCTCTTTCCAGTTCGAACGGATAAACCCACCGCGCCCGCGTACCTGCTTGTAGCTCTGGCATTTTTGCGGGTCGTTCATAATGGATTCCCAGGCCAGCACCGGATCGGGCTGGCAGGAGAGGGCGTCGCGCCACAGTTCGATTAAGCGTTTACGCACCAGCGGATATTTCAGGCGGTTAGCGCTATAGAGATACCACGAGTAACTGGCGCCGCGTGGGCAGCCACGGGGCTCATGATTTGGCAGGTCAGGACGGGTACGTGGGTAGTCGGTTTGCTGCGTTTCCCAGGTCACCAGCCCGTTTTTAACGTAGATCTTCCAGCTGCATGAGCCGGTACAGTTAACGCCGTGGGTAGAACGCACAATTTTGTCGAACTGCCAGCGCTGACGATAGCTGTCTTCCCAGTCCCGGTTGGTGTGCATTACTTGCCCATGCCCCTCGGCAAACGTATCGCCCTTTTGTTTAAAGTAGCGAAAGCGGTCTAACAGTTTACTCATGACATAACTCCTGCTTCGATAATATTGCCGACGGTGAATCGAACTCCAGGCCTAATCCGGCCAACCTAAATGTCCGATCCTGCGGTATCCATTTTGTTATTTTTTTTGTGATTTACGGCCATAGACCAACCAGGTCACCAGCACGCAGACGATGTAAAACACGAGGAATATTTTCATGGCACCCACCGGAGAGCCGGTCAACGCCAGCGATGAGCCAAACGCTTTAGGAATGAAGAAGCCCCCCACTGCGCCAATAGCGGAAATAAATCCCAGGGCGGCTGCGGTATCGGTTACCGCTTCCCGCTGAGCCTGTTCTTCGGTACCACCATGCAGCTTCACCCGATAAATTGTGATTTTGCGAAAGATCACCGCAATCATCTGGAAGGTTGAACCGCTGCCCAAACCCGCGGTCAGGAACAAGCCCATAAACACCAGGTAAAACGCGATAAAGCTACCTTCGCCCGAGCCGGGCAAAGTGAGAAACAGCAGGGCGCTGAACAGTGCCATAAAGATGAAGTTAATTAAGGTGACACGCACACCACCAAACTTGTCAGAGATAACGCCGCCCGCCGATCGTGCAAGCGCACCGATGAAGGGGCCGAAGAACGCCAGTTGCAGGATATTCACGTCGGGGAACTGGGTTTTCGCCAGCATGGCAAAGCCTGCCGAAAAACCGATAAATGAACCGAAGGTGGCGAGATAAAGCAGACTTAATAACCACAGGTGAAAACGTTTAAGTACCGGTAACTGGGAAGCAATTGAAGCCTTCGAGCTGGCAATGTCGTTCATTCCCATGCCTGCTGCCACGGTGGCTATCAGCAGTAACGGCACCCATATCCATGCTGCATTGGCCAGCGACAATAACGAGCCGTCAGCTTGCGGTACGCCCTGTACGCCCAAAAAGGTAAATATGGGCAGAAAGATCACCAGTGGCGCAATCAACTGCATCACGCTGACGCCGAGGTTGCCGAGACCACCGTTAACGCCTAACGCGCTGCCTTGCTTCGCTTTGGGGAAGAAAAAGCTGATATTGCCCATGCTGGAGGCAAAGTTAGCGCCTGCAAATCCGCACATCAGCGCAATGATGATAAATACTCCAAACGGAGTAGCGGTATTTTGCACGGCAAATCCGAGCCAGACGCAGGGAATAACCAGAATAATCGTGCTAAAAATGGTCCAGCGACGACCACCAAATATAGGTACCATAAAGGAGTAGGGTACGCGTAATATTGCACCAGAAAGAGATGGCAATGCCGTTAATAAAAACAGTTGGTCGGTGGTGAAATTAAAACCAATTTTATTCAGATTGACGGCTACGGCACTGAACAGCATCCAAACGCAAAACGCAAGAAGCAGGCAACTCACTGATATCCAGAGGTTTCTGCGCGCAATGTGCTTGCCTTTATTTTCCCAAAAGCCGGGGTTCTCTGGTTTCCAGTCAGTTAAAAGATAACGATTATTTTTCTCATTTGATGATGACATATTATTCTCCATGCACATGCCGTTCATGAAAAAGAAATAAACGCATGCAGCGCCGCGCGGCTTCTTTTTAGAAACTATTGAAAAGTTTTAGGAATATTGACTGAAAGAATAGATAAAAAAGCGCAATAACGCGGCGTGATGGGAGAATTACACGTTGCTTAAGTGTTACTAATTGTAAACATAAAAGATGTATTGTTAATCCATCTATTACATCAAATAAATAACTCCTGCGTTATCATACGATCAAGATGACGATCGAATGCAGGATCGGCCATTTCCTCAATACCTAATATGTACATACCATCCAGGCCGCAGACTAATGCGATTAAGCGCCATGCGACGTCGGCGGCATCAGGCGCGGATGAGAACTCACCGGCTTTCTGTCCTTGTGTAATGATGTTGGCGGTTTCTTCGTGCCACATTCGCATGGTCAACAGGTAGGCGCTTTTAATTTCCGGATCTTTACCCGCAACAACCTGTGCTTCACGCCATAGCTTAATATAGGGTTCCAGACCACCATCTTCACTGCCTAGCATCGCATGCAGTCGCTCACGGAAACTGGCGTCTTCGCTGACCAGTTCGGCATCAAGTAGAGTGCGGATAAGACGCACAAATGCCTGGGATTTGAGTTCGCCGGCAGAGGCGAAATGGTGATGTACCTGGCCCGTCGCGACGTGAGCTTCTGCAGCAATGCGTCGAACCGTCATGGCGGAAAATCCTTCTTCAAGTGCGACAAGCATTGCTGCCTGCAGAATTACTTCCCGACGTTCATCCCGATTTAGATAGCTCATCATTCCTCCTGTACCCGTATAGATCGCAGTCTAACAAAAAGTTGGACATATGTTCAATTTTCCGTAGGATCGCTAAAGCTGGACATGTGTCCAGTTTTGGTTTCGTTAGGGAGTTTTATGTTTCGTCAGTGGTTAACGTTAGTCATTATTGTGCTGGTCTACATCCCTGTTGCGATTGATGCAACGGTGCTGCACGTTGCCGCGCCCACGCTGAGTATGACGCTGGGTGCCAGTGGTAACGAGCTGCTGTGGATCATTGATATTTATTCCCTGGTAATGGCCGGAATGGTATTGCCAATGGGTGCGCTGGGCGATCGCATCGGCTTTAAACGTCTGCTGCTGTTAGGCGGTGGATTATTTGGTCTCGCATCGCTGGCGGCCGCTTTTGCTCATAGCGCAAGCTGGCTGATTGCCACCCGGGCGGTATTGGCGATTGGCGCGGCGATGATTGTTCCGGCAACGCTGGCGGGTATTCGCGCCACGTTCTCTGAGCAACGGCATCGAAATATGGCGCTCGGCGTCTGGGCGGCGGTCGGTTCCGGCGGTGCGGCGTTTGGCCCACTGGTTGGCGGGATGCTGCTGGAGCACTTCTACTGGGGGTCCGTATTCTTAATTAATGTGCCGATTGTCCTGGTGGTAATGGCTTTAACCGCACGCTTAGTGCCGCGCCAGGCTGGACGTCGCGATCAATCGTTAAATTTTGGTCATGCGATAATGCTGATTGTTGCCATTCTGCTGTTGGTTTACAGCGCTAAAACCGCGCTGAAAGGGCATACGGCGACCGTTGCCATCGCCCTGACGCTGTTAACCGGCGCTTTACTGTTGTGGCAGTTTGTCCGTATCCAGCTTGCGGCAGCTCGCCCGATGATTGATATGCGTCTGTTCACGCATCGCATTATCTTGAGCGGTGTAGTGATGGCGATGACCGCGATGATTACGCTGGTGGGTTTTGAGTTGCTGATGGCTCAGGAACTACAGTTTGTTCACGGTTTAACACCGTATCAGGCTGGATTGTTCATGCTGCCGGTGATGCTGGCAAGTGGTTTCAGCGGACCTATTGCCGGTATGTTGGTTTCACGCCTTGGATTACGTTGTGTCGCAACAGCGGGCATGGCACTGAGCGCCGTAAGTTTTTACGGCCTGGCGATGACGGATTTCAGTAGCCAACAGGTACAAGCCTGGATGTTGATGGCTTTGCTTGGCTTCAGCGCCGCCAGTGCGCTCCTGGCTTCAACGGCGGCCATCATGGCAGCAGCGCCGGCGGAAAAAGCCGCGGCCGCTGGCGCCATCGAGACAATGGCTTATGAACTGGGGGCAGGACTTGGGATCGCTATCTTTGGCTTACTGCTGAGCCGCAGCTTTTCTGCATCGATTCTGCCGCCAGCCGGACTTAATCCGCAGGAAGTAGAACGTGCTTCATCGTCAATGGGGGAGGCGGTACAACTGGCGCACTCGCTCCCGTCGTCACTGAGTGAGGCATTGCTGACGGCTGCCAGAGAAGCGTTTACCTGGTCACATAGCGTGGCCTTAAGCAGCGCCGGCAGCATGCTTATCATATTAGCGATAGGAATGTGGTTCAGTCTGGCAAAGGTACAACGTTAATAACTAGTGAGCTAAATGACAGGGGTAATCCATCTCTTCGACTTCTTTCCCACTGAGTCGAGCGTATTGCCCCGTCAATCTCCAGAACGCAGGCTGTGTTTCCGTATAGATCTCTGCCGCTAATATCAGGCGGCGGCGATCTACCTCATTAAGTTCCAGAAGTGTCCACGGAATAAAGTAGCGATCGCTGTCCGTCAACGTAAACCACAGTGGGCATCCGCAGCCGGAACAGAAGAACCGTTCACCACGGTTTGAAGAAGGAAAGTGCGAAGGTTCTGCCGATTCTGGCGACATCAGCGGGTGAGCGCTGGCTTCCAGATACATGGCGATGCCGCCTGACCATTTCTGACACAGCGTACAGTGGCAGGCATAGACATCCAGCATTTCGACGTCAACGGTAAAATGACTCTGTCCGCAAAGACAACGACCAGTGAATGTCTGCACGGCATACTCCTTATGACCGAGTCTACATTAAGAGAAAAAGCCAGCCCTTGAAGGACTGGCTTTGTATTCAGACTACAACAAAATTAGAACTGGTAGTTCAGACCAACAGCCACGATGTTGTCAGTTGACACTTTCGCTGCATTGGTGAAGTTGTTGTCATCCAGCAGGTTGATTTTGTAATCAACGAAGGTGGACATATTTTTGTTGAAGTAGTAAGTAGCACCCAGGTCTACGTATTCAACCAGATCCTGGTCGCCGTAACCGTTGATGTCTTTACCTTTGGATTTCAGGTAAGCGATGGACGGACGCAGACCGAAGTCGAACTGGTACTGAGCAACAGCTTCAAAGTTCTGTGCTTTATCTGCAATACCAGTAACACCGGAGCCACCATAGGTGGTCATGTTGCGGGTTTCGGAGTAGGTGGTTGCCAGGTAGATGTTGTTCGCATCATATTTCAGACCAGCAGCCCATACTTCAGCGTTTTTACCGGAAGCCATGAAACCGCCGTTACCTACAGACTGTTTGTCGGTACGGTCAGATTTCGCATAGGTAGCACCTACGCCGAAGCCTTCGTACTCATAAGTAGTAGACAGACCGAAGCCGTCACCGTTAGCTTCTTTCAGGTTGTCACGGTCATTTTTGCCCTGGTACTGAGCAGCAAAGTTCAGACCTTCAACCAGACCGAAGAAGTCGGTGTTACGGTAGGTTGCAACGCCAGTAGTACGGCCAGTCATGAATACGTCAGTCTGGGTCCAGGTATCACCACCGAACTCAGGCAGGACGTCGGTCCATGCGCCGATGTCGTATGCTACGCCGTAGTTACGACCGTAGTCGAAAGAACCGTATTCAGCGAATTTCAGACCAGCGAATGCCAGACGAGTTTTGTCGCTGTTGGAACCACCGGTGGATTCAGTACGGTTACCTTTGAATTCATATTCCCACTGACCAAAACCAACCAACTGGTCATTGATCTGAGTTTCGCCTTTGAAGCCCAGACGCGCGTAGGTTTTGTCGCCATCGCTGCCGTTGTCGTCAGAGAAGTAATGCTGAGCGTGAACTTTACCGTAGATATCCAGTTTGTTTGCGTCTTTGTTATATACCTCAGCTGCGTTTACCGCACCTGCCGCCAACAGGCTAGTCACTGCCACTGCAACTAATTTAAGTTTCATTCTAAATAATCCTTATAATTTTTTCTTGGTGTGTTTCCTAAACCATTGCTAAACGAAGGGGTTCGTCAATGGCAAACTATTTTTAAATGACGCAGTGGTATAAGTTCAATAATAAGTTTCATAATATTGCGAAATATTTGAAGTTGTGTGATCCAGATCTACATAATATAGCTGATTGTATTAATCTTTATATGTGACAAATCTGAATGGGTATATTTACGCAGGGGACTATTATGGCAACTATGGTTTAAATGGCGTTAGTCACGCATGTGTAATATATGCATGCTGAGGATTATAGGTAAATATGAAATATTTTCGGGAGTTAATCAATTACCAATTATTTAACATTTAATTAAACAAATATAAACACAACCCGCAAGTGGAATGAACATTTATTATTCATTAATTTAATTACAGTGTAGCCGGGTTTTAGATTTGCGCGACAAAACCCGGTTTTTTTTCAGGCGCGGCGAGTTGCCAGCCAGCAAAGTAGCGATCCCGCGCAGACCATTAGTGCGCCCTGCCAGAAAGATAGCGAAAGCGGTGCACTGAGTAACACAGCAGCCAGTGCGGAAGAGAGCACGGGGGTAAAATAGGAACCTACGGCCATGATGGTCACGTTGCCATGCAAAATGCCAATATTCCACGCTGCATAGGCAAATCCTAACGTTAATGCCGCTGAGAACATTTTAATAGTTACCGAAGTGCTGAAAATCATTTCTGGTTGCGGAGTCATAAAATAGTAAATCCACAAACTAGCGGCTGTTAGTAAAACGAACACGGTGATGCCGTTAAAGCCTTTTGCGTATTTATTGGTCACCGTGCAATACGTTGCCCAGATAAATGCGCCAAGAAAGGCGAGGAAATAGCTAAGCGGGCTGCTGGCAACGTTGTTTATAATTTCACCAGGATTAAGGCCATTTTCACCACCCAATACCCAACAAACCCCGGTCAATGCGATAATTAATCCAGGGATTACCAGCCAGGTTGTTTTTTGACCATTAAATAAAATAGCAAACAATATCGTCAGACTCGGCCAGAGATAATTGACCATACCGACTTCAATAGCCTGGTGACGAGTAGCCGCATAACCGAGAGCCAGCGCTAAACATATTTCATAGGTAACAAAAAGCACGCTACCCGCGATTAAATAACGCACAGGAATTTTTCTGATATTCGGAAAGCCAACGGTAAAAATCAGCAACAGGCCACTTAACGAAAAAATCATTGCTGCGCCACCCGCAGGACCCAGTCCTTCACTTACCCCACGCATTAGCCCGACCATCGTGCTCCACAGCACGATGGCAATGAGCCCAATTAACGTCGCTTTTTGTTTTGTCATTCTGATTGTCTGTCCATGGTGCTGGCAAAAATTCAAGCTGAAATTTATAGCACTTTTACACCGTAGCGCGCTAACTAATTACCTTTCACCTACCCCCTTATGGGTACAAAGGTTAAACAAAGTGCACTATTTAGTAGCGGAACCGTTTCGTTATTGATTTGACGCAAAAAAAATATGGATATAGCTGATAGTTTCGTCGCGAAGTTGTACATGTCATCTTTCAATTATGCCGCGCTGGCGCGATTTGAGAGATGTCCTGTACGAACCCCTGCAAAAAAGAGGAAAGCAATGGACGTCAGCCGCAGACAATTTTTTAAAATCTGCGCGGGCGGTATGGCGGGAACAACAGTAGCCGCTTTGGGTTTTGCACCCAAAATGGCACTGGCTCAGGCGCGAAACTATAAGCTGTTACGCGCCAAAGAGATCCGAAACACCTGCACATACTGTTCCGTAGGTTGCGGGCTATTAATGTATAGCCTGGGAGATGGAGCAAAAAACGCCAAAGAGTCGATTTACCATATTGAAGGGGATCCGGATCATCCGGTAAGCCGCGGGGCATTATGTCCTAAGGGCGCAGGATTACTGGATTACGTGCACAGTGAAAACCGTCTGCGTTACCCGGAATATCGCGCTCCTGGTTCCGACAAATGGCAGCGTATCAGCTGGGATGAAGCATTCACCCGTATCGCGAAGCTGATGAAAACTGACCGTGACGCCAACTTTATTGAGAAGAATGAGCAGGGCGTAACGGTAAACCGCTGGCTTTCAACCGGGATGCTGTGTGCATCTGCGGCAAGTAATGAAACCGGCATGCTGACGCAAAAATTTGTGCGCTCACTCGGCATGCTGGCAGTAGACAACCAGGCGCGCGTCTGACACGGACCAACGGTAGCAAGTCTTGCTCCAACATTTGGTCGCGGTGCGATGACCAACCACTGGGTTGATATTAAAAACGCTAACGTCGTGATGGTGATGGGCGGTAACGCCGCTGAAGCACATCCGGTGGGATTCCGCTGGGCGATGGAAGCCAAAAACAACAATGATGCCACGCTGATTGTTGTTGACCCTCGTTTTACACGTACAGCTTCGGTGGCGGATATCTATGCGCCAATTCGTTCCGGCACGGACATTACGTTCTTGTCCGGCGTCTTGCTGTACCTGATTGAAAACAACAAAATTAACGCTGAATACGTTAAGCATTACACCAACGCCAGCCTGCTGGTGCGGGATGACTATGCTTTTGAAGACGGTCTGTTCAGCGGGTACGATGCGAAAAAACGCCAATACGATAAATCGTCCTGGAACTACCAGTTCGATGAAAACGGCTACGCGAAACGCGATGAAACGTTAAGCCATCCTCGCTGTGTCTGGAACCTGCTAAAACAGCACGTTTCCCGCTACACGCCGGATGTGGTGGAAAACATTTGTGGTACGCCGAAAGAAGACTTCCTGAAAGTCTGCGAAGTGCTGGCTTCCACCAGTGCAGCCGATCGCACCACCACGTTCCTGTACGCGCTGGGTTGGACTCAGCATACCGTCGGGGCACAGAACATCCGCACCATGGCGATGATCCAGTTGCTGCTCGGCAACATGGGGATGGCAGGTGGCGGTGTCAACGCCTTGCGCGGTCACTCCAACATTCAAGGGCTAACCGACTTAGGTCTGCTCTCTACCAGCCTGCCGGGCTACCTGACGCTGCCGTCAGAGAAACAGACAGACCTGCAAACCTATCTGGCCGCAAACACGCCAAAAGCGACATTGGCCGATCAGGTTAACTACTGGGGCAACTATCCGAAGTTCTTCGTCAGCCTGATGAAATCTTTCTATGGCAATGCAGCGCAGAAAGAAAACGATTGGGGCTTTGAGTGGCTGCCGAAGTGGGATCAGTCCTACGACGTCATCAAATACTTCAACATGATGGATAGCGGGAAAGTCACCGGCTACATCTGTCAGGGCTTTAACCCGGTTGCGTCCTTCCCGGACAAAAACAAAGTGGTGCAGAGCCTCAGCAAACTGAAGTATCTGGTAGTTATCGATCCGCTGGTGACCGAAACCTCAACGTTCTGGCAGAACCACGGTGAATCAAACGACGTTGATCCTGCGTCGATTCAGACCGAAGTCTTCCGTTTGCCTTCTACCTGCTTTGCGGAAGAAGACGGCTCCATCGCCAACTCCGGCCGCTGGCTGCAGTGGCACTGGAAAGGTCAGGACGCACCGGGTGAAGCCCGCAACGACGGCGAGATCCTTGCCGGTATTTACCACCGCCTGCGCGACATGTATCGCACTGAAGGCGGTAAAGCTGTAGAACCCGTTCTGAAAATGAGCTGGAACTATAAGCAGCCGGACGAACCGCATTCCGAAGAAGTGGCGAAAGAGAACAACGGCTATGCGCTGGAAGATCTCTATGATGCCAACGGCGTGCTGGTTGCGAAAAAAGGTCAGTTGCTCAACAGCTTTGCGCTGCTGCGCGATGATGGTTCTACGTCATCATCCTGCTGGATTTATACCGGCAGCTGGACCGAGCAGGGCAACCAGATGGCCAATCGCGATAACGCCGACCCGTCAGGCCTCGGTAATACGTTGGGCTGGGCCTGGGCATGGCCGCTGAACCGTCGCGTGCTGTATAACCGCGCTTCGGCGGATCCGCAGGGTAAACCGTGGGATCCAAAACGCATGCTTATCCAGTGGAACGGTACGAAGTGGACGGGTAACGATATCCCTGACTTCAATACCGCAGCACCGGGCAGTGGCACCAATCCGTTTATCATGCAGCCGGAAGGGCTGGGGCGTCTGTTTGCTATCGATAAGATGGCGGAAGGTCCGTTCCCGGAACACTACGAGCCGATGGAAACGCCGCTGGGCACTAACCCGCTGCACCCGAATGTGATCTCCAACCCGGCAGCGCGTCTGTACGAAGCGGATAAACTCCGTATGGGCACGAAACAGGACTTCCCGTACGTCGGGACGACCTATCGTCTGACCGAACATTTCCATACCTGGACCAAGCACGCATTGTTGAATGCGATTGCCCAGCCAGAGCAGTTTGTGGAAATCAGCGAAACGCTGGCGGCAGCGAAGGGGATCAACAACGGCGATCACGTGAAAGTCAGCAGCAAACGTGGATTTATTCGCGCAGTTGCCGTGGTCACTCGTCGTCTGCGTACCCTGAACGTCAACGGTCAGCAGGTAGAAACGGTTGGGATCCCAATCCACTGGGGCTTTGAAGGAGTCGCGCGTAAAGGCTTTATCGCCAACACCCTGACGCCGAATGTCGGTGATGCAAACTCGCAAACGCCGGAATACAAAGCGTTTTTAGTTAACATCGAGAAGGCGTAAGGGAGGCGAACATATGTCTATGGAAACGCAGGACATCATCAAACGGTCCGCAACAAACTCCATCACGCCGCCGCCTCAGGCCCGTGATTACAAAGCAGAAGTCGCGAAGCTGATCGACGTTTCCACCTGTATAGGCTGTAAGGCCTGTCAGGTGGCATGCTCAGAGTGGAACGATATCCGCGATGAAGTTGGCCACTGCGTCGGGGTTTATGACAACCCCGCCGATCTCAGCGCCAAGTCCTGGACGGTGATGCGATTTACCGAAACCGAACAGAACGGCAAGCTGGAGTGGTTGATTCGTAAAGACGGCTGTATGCACTGTGAAGATCCGGGCTGCCTGAAGGCGTGCCCGTCTGCCGGGGCCATCATCCAGTACGCCAACGGGATTGTCGATTTCCAGTCAGAGCACTGCATTGGCTGCGGCTACTGTATTGCCGGGTGTCCATTTAATATTCCGCGCCTCAATAAAGAGGATAACCGGGTGTATAAATGTACGCTGTGTGTGGACCGCGTCAGCGTCGGGCAGGAACCTGCCTGCGTGAAAACGTGTCCGACCGGGGCAATACATTTCGGCACCAAGCAGGAAATGCTGGAAATGGGCGAACAGCGTGTGGCAAAACTAAAAGCTCGCGGTTTTGAACATGCCGGTCTCTACAACCCTGAAGGTGTGGGCGGCACGCACGTCATGTACGTTCTGCATCATGCCAACCAGCCTGAACTGTATCACGGTCTGCCAAAAGACCCGCAGATAGATACCTCTATCAATCTGTGGAAAGGGGCGCTGAAGCCGCTGGCCGCTGCCGGATTTATCGCCACCTTCGCCGGACTGATTTACCACTACATTGGTATTGGTCCGAATAAGGAAGTGGACGACGACGAGGAGGATCATCATGAGTAAGTCGAAAATGATTGTGCGCACGAAGTTTATCGACCGCGCCTGTCACTGGACGGTGGTGATCTGCTTCTTCCTGGTAGCGCTGTCGGGGATTTCATTTTTCTTCCCGACTCTGCAATGGCTGACGCAAACCTTCGGTACGCCGCAGATGGGACGCATTTTGCACCCGTTCTTCGGCATACTGATCTTCGTGGCGCTGATGTTCATGTTTGTACGCTTTGTGCACCACAACATCCCGGATAAGAAAGATATTCCGTGGCTGAAAAACATTGTGGAAGTACTGAAAGGCAATGAACACAAAGTGGCAGATGTGGGCAAATACAACGCCGGGCAGAAAATGATGTTCTGGTCGATTATGAGCATGATTTTCGTGCTGCTGATTACCGGTATCATTATCTGGCGTCCGTACTTTGCGCAGTTCTTCCCGATGCAGGTCGTGCGCTATAGCCTGCTGATCCATGCGGCGGCGGGGATTATTCTGATGCACGCCATCCTCATCCATATGTATATGGCATTCTGGGTGAAAGGATCGATTAAAGGCATGGTTGAAGGGAAAGTGAGCCGTCGCTGGGCGAAGAAACATCACCCACGTTGGTATCGCGAAGTTGAAAGACAAGAAGCGAAAAAAGAGAGCGAGGAGGGGGTTAACTAATCCCTGATGTTCCCTCTACGCAATGGCGCTACATCGGTAGCGCCATTTTTTTGCCAAAAAAACGTCATGTTTCTGTCATCTGTTGAACGTAAGGTGTTGTCTTTCCAATAATAGAAGAGTTAAAAGACAATGCATCTGGTGAAAAAATTACTCGCAGTCAGCGTGTTTCTTTGTGCTTCAGCTCAGGCGCAGAACATCCTCGAATTTCCTCAGCCGGAGAACAACCCGGAAGAGTTTTATGCCGTAACCGAAATTCCGGCAGGTGGAATGATTAAATATGAAACCGACGCCAAAACCGGTTTTATCGTTGCCGATCGCTTCCAGTCAATGCCGGTTGCCTATCCCGCCAACTACGGTTCACTCACCCAGTCTTTAGCCGGTGACGGTGACCCGCTGGACGTCATTTTTTATACCCGTGCGCCGCTTGCTCCGGGAACGTTGATTAAGCTGCGCGCTATTGGCGTACTGAAGATGATCGACGGCGGTGAAAAGGACGACAAAATTGTCGCCGTTCCGGCCAGTAAAATTGACCCCACTTATGACGACATCAAAGAGTTAAGCGATCTGCCCAAGATTGAAGTTCAACGTCTGGAATCTTTCTTCCGCGTGTACAAAGATCTGCCGGAAGGGCGCAAGAAGGTCGAATTAAACGGTTTCAATGACGCCGCTACGGCAAAGCAAGAGATCAAACAGGCCTGGGATGCCTGGAAAGAGAAAAAACCGCAGCAATAAATGGTATGCCGGATGACAAAAGTTTATCCGGCATTTATATCACTGTACCGCCAGCTTACGCAGACGTGAAATATCCACGCTTTTTTGGGCCTCTGCCAAACTCCAGGTATTTTGCAGGTTTAACCACATTTCGGGTGAACTGCCAATCACTACGGAGAGTTTAATCGCCATCTCAGGCGTCAGAGCCGCTTTCCCGGTTAATAGTCGACTTGCCGTTGACGGTGCAATCTCCATAGCTCTGGCAAACTCGCGCAGGCTGACATTGAGTTCTTCCAGCGCTTCCTGAATGATATCCCCAGGACGGGGATGATTTGCCATCTTCATCAATGATAGTCCTCGTAATCCAGTATGTACGCGTCGCCATTGACGAATTCAAACGTAATACGCCAGTTACCTGAAACAGAAATTGCCCATATGCCGTCGCGTTCCCCCACCAGAGGATGTAGCTTATAACCGGGCATATTGATATCTGTAACCTTGCTTGCCGCATCAATAACGGCAAGTCTGTGTCGTAATCGTCGGACATGTTTCGCCATAACGCCTGATGTTCGTCCATGAAGAAACAAATCGCGCAATCCCTTGTGCCTGAAGTTCATGATCATCCGTATCATCCTTGTTCCTTCAAGAGGAACACTACCATCAATGTTCCGTTAAACGCAACACCAAGATTGCGATATTTAAAATTGTGCGGCGAATGTGCAAAAAGAAAAAGGGAGAAGGGGAATAACTGGAAAGCGTCACGCAAGAATTGCCGGATGCCTGGCCTACACGCGCATTTTGCTGATGTAGGCCGGATAAGCTTGCGCCATCCGGCAATAAAGATTACTCAAGTTGTGCGTTCAGACGTTCAATCTCCTTGCGCCATTGCGCCTGTAACAACGGTTTTTGATGTTTCGGCTTGCGGGCGAGATCGTCGGCCAGACGCTGCTCAAGATCGAGAAGCTGTTCCAGCAATCTATCGCTGTCACCGTTTATTTCAGTTTTCTCTTCGGCCACCGTTTTGGGAACGGTTATCTCCGCGGACGTTTCCCGAATACGCGCATTGACCGCCTCCAGATCGTGCCATTCACTGAGTTCGCCATTGTCGATTAACCAGAACCGGTTGCAGCTTTGGCTGATAAGCTGCCGGTCGTGACTGACCAGCAACACGCCGCCGTTATAGCTTTGTAGCGTTTCTGCCAGCGCCTCTTTGCCTTCCATATCCAGATGGTTGGTCGGTTCATCGAGCATCAGCAGACTGTAGCGCGCAAGCGTCAACCCAACAAACAGTAACCGGGAGCGCTCACCGCCGCTTAACGTGCTGACTCGCTGCGCATGACGAACCCACGGAAATCCCGCGCTAATCAACGCCATCTTGCGAATCTCTGGCTGCGGGGCAAACGCTTCCAGCGCGTCAAACAATGAATCGTTATCGGCAAGCTGATGCAGCGTCTGGTCGTAATAACCCAGGGTAACGCGCGGGTGTAACACCAGTGAAGGCGATGCCAGCTGTGACTGAAACTGTTGCCAGATAAGCCTTAATAGCGATGATTTCCCGCAACCGTTACGCCCGACAATCGCCACGCGATCGCCGCTTTTTAACCGGATACCGGCAATGGAAAACAGTGTATCTGCACCGGGAGCAGGGGCTACAGACAGATTGGTCATCTCCAGCAAACGATCTGCACGCAGGGCATCACCCTGCAATGTTAGTGTCCACTGACTTCCTGACGTCACTTCTGTTTGCACCTCTTTCAGGCGCTGTACCTGTTTTTCCATCTGCTTGGCCTTGCGGGAGAGATCTTCGTTGTCGTAGACCCGCCCCCAGGTTGCCAGCCGTTTGGCGCTGGCAGTCACCCGGTCTATCTCTTTTTGCTCAGCCTTGTGGCGCAGAGCATCGCTGACATCTCTTTCTGCCAGAGCCTGACGCGCCGCGCTACAGGGTAGATCGAAGGCATGCAGGGTGCGATCGCGCAAGATCCAGGTTCCGTGAGTCACCGCGTCCAGCAGCTGCGGGTCGTGGGAAACCACCACAAAACTACCAGACCAGTTCTGTAAGAACTGCTCCAGCCACAGTAATGTTGGCAAATCCAGGTGGTTACCCGGTTCATCCAGCAGCAGCAGGTCAGGATTACGCATCAGCGCCCGCGCTAATAGCAAGCGCGTGTGCTGGCCACCGCTCAACGTTTGCGCAGTCAGAGATAAATTCTCTGGCGTAAAACCCATTTCGGCAAGCAGTGCTTCAACCCGCCACTGCTGAGCTGCGCGTTCATGCTCGGGAAGTTGAGCGAGAACGGCTTCCTGTAGCGTAAGCGGCAGTATATCGTCAGGTAGATGTTGTTCCACACGAGCGAGATGACAGTGATTCGCCTGCGCGATTGCCCCACTGGTGGGCGAGATCGTGCCGTCGAGCAGTTTTAACAGCGTGCTTTTGCCACAGCCGTTGTAACCGATAAGCCCGATGCGGTCGCCTTTTTTCAGGGTAAAGGAAAGATCGTCGAATAGCGTGCCGAATGCCGTATCAACGTGTAAGGATTGTGCGGTTAGTAATGTGCTCATTGTTGCTTACTCAAGAGTTACAGGCGTGAAAACGCCTCGTCAAACATCGCTGACGATAACCCGGTAAGCCCGAGAGAAGGGGATTTAGAAGTTAGCTTCGCTCAAGCAGAAGTTATCGCAGCACGATACCGATAACGCTTGAGCACTGGCGATCGCCAAAAGCATGTGAAACGATAAAACGTTCACAGTACAGCATAAGTATCCTCCTTTTGTTTTTCAGAATGTTGATCGGTAGCGAAAGTGTAATCGCAAGTTACGCAGTCGCGCAAGCTTTGCACGCCCGGCAGCATTGGAACCGTAAGCACTGATACGGGAACAGTTACCTTGATTCAGAAGAAATGAACGTAGATTATTCATGCGAAAGTTAATTTTCTTCGCGTCAAAAGTATGGGTTAAGGATCACAACAACGATCTACATTCTCCAGTATCCTCTGCACACTATTTTATTATTTGGAGAATAGATAACATGAAAAAAACAATTACATTAACGATGATTGCGCTGGGATGTTTATTTTCAAATGCACAGGCAAGTGAAAAACTTGCGGGTAATGAGATACTTAAAGTTCAAAAAGGTGGGGTTCCCGACAAAATTTACACGCAACAAAAACCTCATTTAAAGATAGCCACCTATAACATTGGTAAAAATGAAGCCTCTGCTGATGTAACGGATTTTACTGCACTTAATTCGGCGATTGAAAGAATAAATGCCGATATTATTGCGGTTCCTGAGGTTGATAATAAAACAGGACGTAGCCAGAAGATTGATCAACTCAAAAAAATCGCTGATGCCAATAAACTGCATTATGTCTTTGGAAAAGCTATCGACTTTGACGGCGGTGAATACGGCTTAGGTCTTCTTTCCAAATATAAAATACTGCATTCGCAGGTCGTGAAATTACCGTCGGGTGATGCAGAACAACGTGTGGCATTACTGGCGCAGATTGATGTTCCAGGCTTTGATTCCGCACCGATCATCATGGTAACTCACCTAGACTGGCAAAAAGATCCGACCATGCGAACTGAGCAGGCGCGTTACCTGTTAGATATTAGCATTGGTGACGCAACAACAGATTTCCCGGATATCGCATCTTCAATTAAAATCCTGGCGGGAGATTTCAATTCAACCCGGGATGAACAACCCCTTAAAGAAATACGTTACTTTTTCAATGAAGTGACGAAAGAGGGAATTGACACGCGCAGTTGGCCAGCCGTTAACCCTGCGATTGATATAGACCATATTTTCACATTTAAAGGGCAAAAGTGGAACGTCAAAAATCTGCAGATCCCACATAATTCACCCGAATTTACGTGGTCTACGGCGAGCGACCACCTGCCGGTAATTGCAGAGCTTGAACTTTCAGAGCAGTAATCCGCATACAGCCTATTGTTCATCGAACGCTTAAAATTGCCCGGCAGCAGTTTGCCGCCGGGCAAAGCGTCAGATAGAAGTACGACGGTAGTCGCGATATTCCGCCTGCCAGAAATTATCGTCAATCGCCTGTTGCAGCGCTTCGGCGGAGGTTTTCACCGCCACGCCTTGCTGCTGGGCCATTTTACCCACGGCAAAGGCAATCGCGCGAGAAACGGTCTGAATATCTTTCAGTTCCGGTAGCACCAGACCTTCACCGTTGAGCACCAGCGGTGAATACTGCGCTAGCGTTTCACTCGCCGACATCAGCATTTCATCAGTGATGCGCGACGCGCCAGACGCAATCACACCCAGGCCGATACCCGGGAAGATATAGGCGTTGTTACACTGGGCGATTGGGTAAATTTTATCTTTCCACAGTACCGGTGCGAACGGACTACCGGTCGCAACCAGCGCGTTACCTTCGGTCCAGGCGATAATATCCTGTGGCGTAGCTTCAACACGGGAAGTGGGGTTAGACAACGGCATGACGATCGGACGCGGACAATGCTTGTGCATTTCGCGGATGATCTCTTCGGTAAACAGGCCGGTTTGTCCGGAAACGCCAATCAGGATATCCGGCTTAACGTTGCGCACCACATCGAGCAACGACAGGACATCTTCTTGGGTATCCCAGTGCTGGAGATTTTCGCGTTTTTGCACCAGTTTGGTCTGGAAGGAGAGCAGGTTCGGCATTTTGTCTGTTAACAGGCCGAAGCGATCGACCATGAATACACGTTGACGCGCCGCTTCTTCGCTTAAACCTTCACGCTGGATTTGCGCAATGATCTGCTCGGCGATCCCGCAACCGGCTGAACCCGCACCGAGGAAGACGATGTTCTGTTCGCTCAACTGGCTACCGGCCGCGCGGCTAGCCGCAATCAGCGTACCGACGGTAACCGCCGCGGTGCCCTGAATATCGTCGTTAAACGAGCAAATTTCATCGCGATAACGGGTCAGCAGTGGCATAGCGTTTTTCTGTGCGAAATCTTCAAACTGCAACAGCACGTCCGGCCAGCGATGCTTCACGGCCTGGATGAATTCATCAACGAATTCGTAGTATTCATCATCAGTGATACGTGGATTGCGCCAGCCCATATACAGCGGATCGTTCAGCAGTTGCTGGTTGTTGGTCCCCACGTCCAGTACCACCGGAAGAGTGTAGGCCGGGCTAATTCCGCCACATGCGGTATACAGCGACAGTTTACCGATTGGAATACCCATCCCGCCGATCCCCTGATCGCCAAGACCTAAAATACGTTCGCCATCGGTGACAACGATGACCTTGATATTGTGGTTAGGGACGTTTTGCAGGATATCGTCCATATTGTGGCGGTTCTGATATGAGATAAACACGCCGCGCGCACGACGATAAATCTCAGAGAAACGCTCACAGGCCGCGCCGACCGTTGGGGTATAGATAACTGGCATCATCTCATCCAGGTGATTATGCACCAGCCGGTAAAACAGGGTTTCGTTGGTGTCCTGGATGTTGCGCAGGTAAATATGTTTGTCGATTTCGGTTTTGAATCCCTGATATTGGATCCAGGCGCGTTCAGCCTGTTCCTCAATCGTCTCGACCACTTCCGGCAGTAACCCCAGCAGGTTGAAGTTACGGCGTTCTTCCACACTGAAGGCGCTCCCTTTATTCAGTAAAGGGAATTCCAGCAGTACCGGGCCAGCGTAGGGGATGTAAAGGGAACGCAATTTTTTGGTTTCGTTTTCCATGTCACTCACTCTTTTTTGAATAACCGTCCCTGGCGCTCTTTATGATCGTATGTAGCCTGTCCGCCAGGGAAACGGGCGAAGTATAAAGCATTGTGAATGGGTTAAGGGGTTTTATAAGCAAAAACACCACTGCGGTTGCAATGGTGTTTATCTCGTTACTCAGTCAGACGTGCGAAAGGCTACTTGCCGTCAGTGCGGCGCTTTCTTCCAGTAGGATTATTGACCACGTTGGTTTTGTCACCTTCGGTCACGATTTTACGTTGATTTGAGATTTTGTGGTCCAGTCCGAGAATATGACGGGCCTGACGGTTCGATTTCATTCTAACTCCTTAATCCTGTTACTGGTTTCAAGGGCGAGCCCGTATGAGAACGGACGAAATACAACCTGATATAAAGCCGATGTTCAACATAACGGCTTTCTGGATGGTCGGTCATTTTATCTGAAAGGTCAATGCTTAAGCGGCAAATGAGAACTATCCCGTATGTAACATGCTTTTTCTCAGCCGTCCTATACTAGTAACTCCGACGACAACACAGGAGAGCGGTAATGACTATCCATAAGAAAGGTCAGGCACACTGGGAAGGCGACATTAAGCGCGGCAAAGGCACTGTGTCGACCGAAAGTGGCGTGTTGAATCAGCAACCGTATGGGTTTAATACACGATTTGAAGGTGAGAAAGGCACCAATCCTGAAGAGTTGATTGGCGCGGCCCATGCAGCCTGCTTCTCGATGGCACTTTCGCTGATGCTGGGTGAAGCGGGGTTTACCCCAGATGCCATTGATACCACTGCCGATGTTTCTCTGGATAAAGTAGATGCCGGGTTTGCGATCACTAAAGTCGCGTTGCATAGCCAGGTGAGCGTGCCGGGGATAGACGCCGCCACGTTTGACGGCATCATCCAGAAAGCAAAAGCCGGATGCCCGGTATCGCAGGTACTGAACGCGGAAATTACGCTGGATTATCAGCTGAAGTCTTAATCGTGGCGTGCCGGATGCGACTGCGTCTTATCCGGCCTACGATTGCGCCGGATGTAAGTCAGTCTTATCCGGCACCTGATGATGTTATTGCGCTACCCAACCGCCATCCATATTCCACGCCACGCCGCGCACCTGCGCCGCACCGTTTGAACACAGAAATAGTGCCAGCTCACCTAACTGTTCCGGCGTGACGAATTCGCGCGACGGCTGCTTTTCCGCCAGCAGGGCGTCACGCGCAGCCTCAGGCTCTGCGCCTTCGGCAATACGCTTATCGATCTGCTGCTGGACCAGCGGCGTGAGCACCCAGCCGGGACACAGCGCATTGCAGGTTACACCCGTCTGCGCGGTTTCCAGTGCGATGGTCTTGGTGAATCCCACCACGCCGTGCTTCGCCGCTACGTAGGCAGATTTCTCTTTTGAGGCCACCAGGCCGTGAACAGAAGCGATATTAATGATGCGCCCCCAGTTTCGCGCGCGCATACCAGGAAGCGCCAGACGCGTGGTGTGAAAAACGGAAGAGAGATTAATGGCGATAATTGCGTTCCATTTATCAACCGGGAAGGTTTCCACCGGGGATACATGCTGGATTCCCGCGTTGTTGACCAGAATATCAACACCGCCGAATTCGCTCTCGGCATAGCGCATCATGTCGGCAATTTGCGCTTCATTGCTCAGATCCGCACCATGATAACCTGGCGTTTTGCCATATTGCGCAACAGCGTCTTTGGCGGCATCCACATCACCAAACCCGTTGAGGATCAGGGTGGCACCCGATTGCGCCAGCACCTGTGCGATACCTAATCCGATACCGCTGGTCGAGCCGGTAACCAGGGCGGTTTTTCCCGTTAAGTTCATGATGATTCTCCTTAAACAATTCCGGTGGTGTAGAAGACGCCGATGACAAACAGTACGGCCAGACTTTTAATGACGGTAATAGCAAAAATTCCGCCATACGCCTGACGGTGGCTGAGACCGGTGATAGCTAATAAGGTAATGACTGCGCCGTTATGCGGCAGGGTGTCCATACCGCCGCTGGCCATAGACGCCACGCGGTGAAAGACTTCAAGTGGGATATTGGCAGCGTGAGCGGCCGCGATAAAGGTGTCAGACATGGCGGCAAGGGCAATACTCATCCCGCCAGACGCCGAACCGGTGATCCCGGCGAGCGTAGTGATACTGATAGCTTCATTGAGCAGCGGGTCAGGAATAGCCGCCAGTGCTTTTGACAGTACAAGGAAACCTGGCAGGGCGGCGATCACTGCGCCAAAACCGTACTCTGACGCGGTGTTCATCGCCGCGAGGATCGCGCCGCCAACCGCCGTTCTGCTGCCTTCCGCCAGGCGACCTTTAATGTTGCGGTAGCCGAAGAGCACCACCAGCAGGATCCCAGAAATCAGCGCCGCTTCCACTGCCCAGATAGCGGTGATTTTACCGACTTCGGTGGTAATCGGCTTGGCGAGACCCGGAAGCTCCAGTTGATGCGTGGCGCCATACCATTGCGGGATCCAGCGGGTAAACAGCAGGTTAAATACCCCAACCAGGATCAGCGGAGAGATCGCGATGATCGGGTTCGGCAGATTAATGTTATCCGGCGTTTCCGGCTCGTTTAACAGTTCAGTCCCATAGCCTTCATTCTTTGCCTGCGCTTTACGACGCTGACGTTCGAGATAAACCAGACCAACAACGATGATAAACACGGAACCTATCAGACCCAGCCACGGCGCGGCCCAGGCGTTGGTACCGAAGAAACTGGTCGGAATAATGTTCTGGATCTGCGGTGTGCCTGGCAGGGCATCCATGGTGAAGGAGAACGCGCCCAGCGCAACGGTTGCCGGGATCAGCCGCTTCGGGATATTGCTCTGACGGAACAGTTCGGCCGCGAACGGATACACCGCAAACGCCACGACGAACAGCGATACGCCGCCGTAGGTCAACAGCGCACATACCAGCACAATAACCGGAATGGCATGGCGACGGCCGAGAATGTTGATAGCGGCGGCAACAATGGAACGTGAAAACCCAGATAACTCGATTAACTTGCCAAACACTGCCCCCAGCAAGAACACCGGGAAGTAAAGCTTCACAAAACCGACCATTTTTTCCATAAACAGGCCGGTGAAAGCAGGGCCGACGGCGCTGGGTTCAGTGAGTAATACAGCACCTAATGCCGCGATGGGGGCAAACAGGATAACGCTATATCCGCGATAGGCTGCCAGCATCAGCAGGCCCAACGCTGCCAGGGCGATTAATACACTCATCATGACTCCTCAATATCATTGTTATAGTGGGGTACAGAAAGAGAAGTTACGGTTTCAGGGCAAAGCGCAGTTGATGCTCCCTGCGTTGCTGGATGTATTCCTTGCGCGAATCATCCCAGCGATAAAATCCCTGGCCGCTGCGCAACCCGGTATCACCTTTGGCAACCTTGTCAGCGACCAGCGACATCATGTCGCTGCCGGTTGCCAGTTCCGGAAGCAGATGCCGACAAATGTCCTGCACCGTAGAAAGTCCGGTCATATCAGCAGCCTCCAGCGGACCGACCATTGCATAGCGACGTCCGAGCGAGGCGCGCATCACCTGATCAACCACTTCTGCGCTGGCGATGCCGCTTTTAACGATATGTAGCGCTTCGCGCAGCAGGGCAAACTGCAGTCGATTGCCAACAAACCCTGGAGCGGCGCGGTCGAGCACCACCGCCTCAAGTTGCATCGCGATCAGTTGTTGTTGCAATTCATGGAGATATTCCGGCTTCGTTGCGGTGCCAGGTACAATTTCGACCAGCGGAATAAAATGTGGCGGGTGCCAGAAATGGGCGATCAGCAACCGTTCGGGATGGGTGAGTTTTTCTGCCAGCGCATCCGGCGGCAGGCCGCTGGTATTACTGGCAATAACGGCCTCCGGCGCGATCAGCTCTTCCAGTTGCGCATACAGTGCGTGTTTGAGTTCGAGCCGCTCCGGGATCGCTTCAATCAGTAACCGGCATGCGGCAATATCCTGTAGCGAGGTTGTGCCGTGCAGGCGAGCCACGACCGTCGCTTTTTCACCAATTGCAAATTGATCAGTGACAATCAGCTCATCCAGGATACCGCCAGCAACTCCGCTTATTTCTGCAATTCGGCTGCTATCGGTATCGTATAACCAGACATCGTAACCAAAACGGGCGAAGTGGGTAGCAATGCCGACACCCATTAACCCCGCGCCCAGAATGCAGATAGGCTTACTTTGCATGAGCTACCCCCTGCGGACATTCTACCGCCAGCGCCACACCTTGACCGCCACCTACGCACAGCGTAGCCAGCCCTTTAGCTGCATTGCTGCGAGCCATTTCGTGCAGCAGTGTTACCAAAATTCGGCAACCTGATGCGCCAATCGGGTGCCCCAGCGCAATCGCACCGCCGTTCACGTTTACCCGGTTGCTGTCCCAGTTCAGGGATTCGCCAACCGCCAGCGCTTGCGCAGCAAAGGCTTCGTTGGCTTCGATAAGATCCACGTCATTTAGCGTCCAGCCAGCACGCTTCAGGCACTGGAGTGACGCTTCTACCGGCCCAATGCCCATAATGGCGGGATCGACGCCAGAAACCGCGTAGCCCGCCACCTGGGCAAGCACTGGCAGATTGAGTTCCGCCGCTTTGGCGGCGCTCATCAACATCACCGCGGCGGCACCATCATTGATGGATGATGCATTTCCGGCGGTCACCGTGCCGTTACCCGGACGAAACGCCGGTTTAAGTTGCGCCAGCTTGTCGGCCTGAGTATCCGGGCGAGGTTGTTCGTCACGGTCCACCACACGTGGCGGCTTTTTGCCCTGTGGGACGCTGACCGGCGTGATTTCCGCGTTAAAACGACCCGCTTCAATGGCGGCGGCAGCTTTTTGCTGGGAGTGCAGGGCAAAAGCGTCCTGCTGCTCACGACTGATTACGAACTTATCCGCCAGATTTTCGGCAGTAATACCCATGTGATAGTCGTTGAACGCATCCCACAGGCCGTCATGCACCACGCTGTCTTTCATACTGGCATGACCCAACCGCAGACCGGCCCGCGCGCCGTCGAGATAATAGGGCGCATTGCTCATGCTCTCCTGGCCCCCGGCAATCACGATTTGCGCATCGCCACAGCGAATCGCCTGTACCGCCTGATGCACCGCCTTCAGACCCGAACCACACACCAAGTTGATGGTTAACGCGGGCGTGGTGACCGGCAGTCCTGCCCGTAACGCCGTTTGTCTGGCCGGATTCTGACCGCAGCCCGCAGTCAGAACCTGACCTAAAATCACCTCATCAATTTGCTCAGGCGCCACAGCCGTTTTTTCCAGCAGCGAACGGATCACCACTGAACCAAGCTCAACCGCGGAAAGTGGTGCCAGCGCGCCATGAAAACTGCCAATCGGGGTGCGCGTCGCCGCGACAATGACAACATCCTGCATGGTCAGCTCCTCAGCTAAAGTGCATTTCGGGGACAGTTTCGGGAACGATCAGCTTGCCTGCGGTTCTGGCGACAATCTCATCCACGCTAATGCCCGGTGCGCGTTCACGCAGAATGAACGCACCGTCGGCAATTTCCAGCAGAGCCAGGTCGGTAAGCACACGTTTGATGCAGGCCACGCCGGTCAGCGGCAGGGTGCAGGCGGGAAGCAGTTTGGACTCACCGCTTTTGGAAGCATGGGTCATTACCACAATGATATTGTCGGCTCCGGCAACCAGATCCATCGCGCCGCCCATGCCTTTCACCATTTTTCCGGGGATCATCCATGAGGCGATATTGCCGTTAACATCGACTTCAAACGCACCGAGCACCGTCAGATCAACGTGGCCGCCGCGGATCATGGCGAAGGATTGCGCCGAGTCGAAAATCGCCGCGCCTTTACGCGCCGTCACAGTCTGTTTCCCGGCGTTGATCATGTCGGCATCAATTTCGTCTTCTGTGGGAAACGGGCCCATACCCAGCAAACCGTTTTCTGATTGCAGCATCACATCCATGCCATCAGGGATGTAATTTGCCACCAGCGTGGGAATGCCGATCCCAAGGTTGACGTAATATCCGTCGCGCAGCTCGCGGGCGACGCGCATCGCCATTTGTTCACGCGTTAACATGTCAGGCTCCTTTCTGGCGCAGGGTGCGTTGTTCAATACGTTTTTCAAACTGCCCCTGAATAATGCGGTTAACGAAAATTCCGGGAGTGTGAATCGCAGCAGGGTCCAGTTCTCCGGGAGGGACAATTTCTTCGACTTCCACGACGGTAATGCGCCCGGCGGCGGCCATCAGCGGATTAAAATTCTGTGCGGTGTGGCGATAGATGACGTTGCCGTACCAGTCGGCTTTCCAGCCTTTAACCAACGCAAAATCACCGGTTATCGCCTGCTCAAGGATGTAAGGGCGTCCGGCAAACTCGCGAACCTCTTTCCCTTCCGCCACGGGGGTTCCATATCCGGTCGCGGTAAAAAATGCCGGGATCCCCGCGCCGCCCGCGCGCAACTGCTCTGCCAGCGTACCCTGTGGCGTCAGGATGGCTTCCAGTTCGCCGCTAAGCACCTGTTTCTCAAACAGGGCGTTTTCCCCCACATAGGACGCGACCACTTTGCGCACCTGACGCGTTTCCAGCAGCACGCCAAGGCCAAAGCCATCCACGCCACAGTTGTTTGATACAACGGTAAGTCCCTGAACCTCCCGACGGCGTACTTCGGTAATCAGGTTTTCAGGGATCCCACATAAACCAAAACCGCCCGCCAGCAGCGTCATGTTGTCGGTCAGTCCTTCCAGCGCCTCTTGATAAGTGGTAACACGTTTATCCAGTCCAGCCATACACTTGCCTCCCCAGTTGTCCTTGCCGACATCATTGGGGGTGAAAAATGATTTGTTAATTTTAAATTTGTGACTCACTCATTGGGTTTTTTTATCAATTTAATGTTAATTAAAGGTATTCAACAAGTTAAAGGAATGCGAAATGGGAATGAGCATCAAACAGTTACGCGCGTTTTTAGCGGTAGCTCACACTCTGAATTTTGCTCATGCCAGCGAAAGACTGAATATGTCGCAACCCGCGTTAAGCCTGGCGATTAAAGGACTGGAAGATTCGCTGGGCGGGGCGTTACTGTTAAGAACGACCCGCAAAGTGACCCTGACGCAGGAGGGAGAAACGCTGCTGAATATGGGGCGACAGCTGCTGGCGGACTGGGAGAATACGGAAGAAGCCATGCGCCAGCGCTTTACCCTGCAGCGCGGTAAAATATCGATCGCCGCCATGCCCTCATTTGCCGCTAACGTCCTGCCATCGGTACTGAAAACATTTCGTGATTCTTATTCCGGTATCAACGTAACGGTTCACGATGTGATCAATGAACACGTGATTGAAATGGTCAGTGAAGGCCGGGTCGAGATGGGCATAGCCTTCGAGCCGGACTATTCGGGACATCTGCATTTCACGCCGCTCGGCGTGGATCGTTTTATCGCAATTGTGCCGCCAACCTGTCGGCTGGCAGACAGGGATCGTATTGCGTGGCGCGAACTGCTGACGCTGGATTTTATCACCCTGCAACGCCCGTCCGCCGTGCGGCTGATGCTGGAAGAACAACTGGTGCAAAGCGGACATACGCTGGAAGTAGCACTGGAGAGCCATCAACTGGTGACCGTTGGCCGTCTGGTGGCTAACGGTCTGGGCGGTAGCGCCGTACCTGCACTATGCCGCACGCAAATGACAGAGTTAGGCGCAACCTGTATCGATCTGGATACGCCGGTGATCCAGCGTCGGATCGGGGTTTTGCGTTCGGCGCATCATAAATTATCTACCGCTTCCGAGGTGCTGGTGGATTCACTGAAAAAGGCGTATCGCACCTGACTTTTCTCAACGGCTCAGGTCATGTAACCGCCCGCCAGCAGCGAACGTCACATCCGGTATCACTCTTCAGCAATGCCTGTTTCTTCTCACAACCTTGGGTTGCCAATGGACATCTGTCACGGAAAAAGCAGCCCTGGGGCAACGTTCGGTTTCCCGGTAGCTCGGTTTTACGTAACACCAAATCTTCCGCCAGCGGTGCGCCCGTTGTAGGGACCGAGTCCAGTAATAATCGTGTGTACGGATGGGCGGGATGAGTGAGAACCTGTTGGGCATCACCCAGCTCAACAATTTGCCCGAGGTACATCACCGCCACACGGTCGCTCATATGGCGGACCACCGACACGTTATGCGATATCAATACGTAGGTCAGGTTTCTGCGCGCCTGTAGCGACACCAGCAGGTTGAGGATTTGCGCCTGCACGGAGATATCCAGCGCTGAAGTGGGCTCATCGAGGACGATAACATCCGGCTCTGACGATAGCGCCCGGGCAATAGCAATACGTTGGCGCTGTCCACCGGAAAACGCGTGCGGCAAGCGGTCGAGATATTCAGGACGAATCCCCACCTGTCGTGCCAAATCCTCGGCAAGCATGCGTCGTTCACGCTCCGGGCTCCGTTTTTGGATCCACACCGGTTCGGTAATTATCCGCCACACCGGTAAGCGCGGATCCAGTGATGAAAGAGGGTCCTGAAAGACCATTTGCATACCGTTATGCTGCTTATCACCACGGCGAGAATAGCTTCCCTGGCTGGGTTTCAACATGCCCATCAACAGTTGCGCCAGCGTACTTTTTCCACAGCCGGATTCGCCAACAATCCCCAGCGTTTCACCCTGGCGAATCTGTAAATCCAGACCGTTGAGCGCATGCACCCGTTCCGTAACCTTGCCAAGCCAGTTTTTACGCGCAGGAAAGTTGACATGAACATCCTGCAGCGCCAGTAAAAAATCAGACATGTGTTGTCTCCAGTTGCGGATACCAGCAGGCAGATTGTTGATCTGCACCTCCCTGACTACTTAACACCGGCGTTTCTTCACAACGAGGACCAGCTGCAAAGCAGCGCTCGCGAAACGCGCATCCGGCAGGTAAGCAGGTTAGGTTCGGCACGGTGCCGGGAATGGCGGGCAGCAATGCGCGCGGTTCGCCGTGTTCCGGCGCACATTTCAGCAAGCCGATGGAATAGGGGTGCGTCGGGCGTTGAATAACGGTTTGCGTCGGGCCACTCTCAATCACGCTCCCGGCATACATGACGTACAACCGGTCGCATAATTGTGAAACCACCGCCATATCATGGCTGATAAATAATACGGCTGTTCCGCTGGCGCGTGCTTTTAGCTTCAGTAAACGCAGCACCTGCAGCTGCACCGTGACGTCCAGTGCGGTGGTCGGTTCATCGGCAATGATAAGCTCCGGCTCGCACGAAAAGGCCAGCGCAATCATCACGCGTTGGCGCATCCCGCCTGAAAGCTCAAACGGAAAACGTTTCATGACCTCCGGCGCGTCCGGAATTTGCATCTCTTCCAGTAGAGCGACGGCTTTCTGGCGGGCATCCGTGCGGCTTAACGCCTGATGATGGCGGATCACCTCCACCATTTGCTGGCCGATGCGCCGGGTCGGATTCAGTGCCGTCATGGGCTCCTGAAAGATCATCGCGACACGTGCGCCACGCCATTGGCGCATTTGTTTCTCACTGGCGTTGAGCACATCTTCACCCAGCAGTGAAACGCGTCCCTGGTGAATACGATAGCTTCCCTCCGGTAGCAGACGCATGGTGAGCATGGCGGTCACGGACTTACCGGAACCGGATTCACCCACCACACCAACGATTTCTCCGCGGTTGATGTGCAGTGATACATGGTTCAGCGCATGCACGTCAGCTTGATAGCCGGGGAAACTCAGATGCAAATCTTCGATTTCCAGTACGGGTTGTGTCATGACTGTTTTCCTCCGGCTTTCGGATCAAGCAGATCGCGAATACCATCGCCAAAGAGATTAAAGCCCACGGCGGTAATCAGAATGGCGGCGCCGGGAAAAGCACAATACCACCACTGATCAAGCACGTAATTGCGGCCAATTGCGACCATCGCACCCCATTCAGCGCTGGGCTGCTGCGCGCCCAGACCGATAAACCCGAGCGTGGCGGCCATCAGGATCGCACTGCCGATATCCAGCGACGCCTGAACAATGAGCGGCGGCAGAGAATTGCGTAAAATGTGCCAGCTAATCAGATGCCAGCGTGAAGCGCCGTAGATCCGGGCAGCCTGTACATAAGTAAACTGGCGCACCACTAACGTCTGACCGCGGGCGAGGCGTACATAGAAAGGGATACGGACGATTGCAATCGCCAGCATGGCGTTAAACAGGCTGGGGCCCAACGCGGCGGCCAACGCCATCGTCAGCACCAGCGAAGGAATGGACAGCATAATGTCCATCATCCGCATAATTATCGCGTCGGCACGCCCGCCCATGACACCCGACAAGCAACCCAGCAGTGAACCCAATCCCCCGGCGATACCCACTACCACCAGACCCGCAACGACAGATTGCTGACTTCCTACCAGAACGCGGCTGAACAGATCGCGACCGACTTCATCGGTTCCAAACCAGTGAGCGGCTGACGGGGGCAGCAGGCGCGCACTCAAATTGATGGCATTCGGATCGTGGGGTGTTATCCACGGCGACAGCACCATCAGCAGCAGTATCAATACGATGATGACCCCGCCAACCAGAGTCAGCGGGCTACTTTTCATCATCCAGAACAGTTTGGCCCAGTCCGTGCGGCGACGTGCTGTCTGAGGGGTGGTCGGTGTTTCTTGTGTGAGCATCATTCAGCACCTCCACGTCCAATTCGAGGGTCTACCCACAGATAAAGTAAATCCACCACCAGGTTGACCAGCACATAGGCGAACGAGACCACCACCGCAAATCCCATTACCGCCGGGAAGTCGAGTGCCTGAATTGAGGTCACCACCCAGGCACCCATGCCAGGCCAGGCAAAGACCGTTTCGGTCAATACCGCACCGTAGAGCAGATCGCCCAGCGCCAGGCCCAGGACGGTGATTGATGGGATAAGTGCGTTAGGCAATGCATAGCACAGCACGATGTACCAGCCCGGGAGCCCGCTGGCGCGGGCGGTACGTATGTAATCTTCACTCAGTTGCTCCAGCATGGCGGAACGAATCTGACGGGCAACGATCCCAAGATGTACAAAAGCCAATGTCAGCGATGGCAAAATCAGGTGCTGAAGCGCATTGAAAAAGACTTCGTCGTTGCCTTCCAGCAGAGCATCAATCAGGTAGAAACCGGTGACGTGAGCTGGTGGATCCAGCCAGTCGTCTAAACGCCCACCGCCGGGTAAAATTTGCAGATGACCGTAAAACAGCACGATAACCCCCAGCCCCAGCCAGAATGCAGGCGTGGAGATACCGGTAATTGCCATTAGACGAACAAGGTGATCAAGCCAGCGGTTACGCCAGACCGCAGACAAAATACCCAGCGGGATACCTATCACCAGCGCCAGCAACAAAGAGCAGAAAGCCAATTCAAGGGTCGCGGGGAAGAAAATGCGCAGCTCATCCAGTACCGGACGTCCGGTGCGAATGGATATGCCTAAATCGCCGTGAAAAATATCGCTGACATAGCGAAAAAACTGGACATACAGCGGTTGATTCAGCCCCAGCTGTTGGCGAATATTTTCGACAATTTCATCACTGGCGCGATCGCCCGCCAGCAGCCGCGCGGGGTCGCCAGGTATCAGGTGTGAAATAATAAAGGTGATTACGCAAACACCGATAACCACCAGAATAAGTCCCCAGCATCGCTGGCGTAAAATACTCCAGAACGTCATTAGCTTCCCCTTGCGGAGCCAGAGCGGCTCCGCATAAACGTGGCTTATTTACTCATGGTGGAGATATTGAAGACCTGTTCCAGCATGGGGTTGAATACAAATCCTTTGACGTCTTTATTCATCGCCAGCTGATAGTTTTTCTGGAATAAATAGACGTAGGCTGCTTCATCAATCACGATGGTTTGTGCCTGCTGGTAGTCATTGGTTCTGGCCACCTGATCGGTTGTGGCCAGCGCGCTGCGCAGCAGCTTATCGACCTCACCGTTTTCATAGAACGAACGGTTACCGGGCAAACCCTTCTTATCTGACTCAAACCAGTAGTTCATAAACATGTACGGGTCGGCAAAATCCGGACTCCAGTTGCCAATGGCAATGTCGTAATCGCCTTTGCCCACGCGGTCGCGCATGGTGGCGTTTGCCAGTTTTTCCAGTTTCACCTTAATACCCAGTTTGCCAAGGCTTGCCTGGGTGGCGAGCGCGATAGGCTCCCAGTTAGGGTCATTATCGGAGTACAGGAAGCTCAGGCTTTCAGGTTTGGTGGCAACTTTGTCCCACGCGGCTTTGGCTTTGGCTTCATCGAAGCTGTACTGCATGGCCTTATCGTCAAAACCCCACATGCCTTCAGGGATCGGGCCACGCATTTGCTTTCCATTGCCGCTCAGGATCCCGTTAACCATGCCTTTATAATCAGTGGCCCACGAGATGGCACGGCGTAAATCCACCTGATTGAGCGGGGCTTTACTGTTGTTGAGATACAGATAGGTCACGCGCAGCGAGGGATAATCCGCCACGTTCACTTTGCCTTCCTGTTTCAAAGCGGCAAGCTGGTCAACAGGCAGCGCATCGGCAATGTCGATATCGCCACGCGACAATTGCAGGCGACGGGAGGCGCTTTCACCAATGATTTTGACTGAGACACGCTTAAATGTCGGTTTTGTACCGGGATAATGCGGGTTAGGCACCAGCACCAGTTGTTGTCCCTTTTGCCAGCTCTTCAGCATGAAGGGACCAGAGCCAGCCGTGTTCTGCGCCAGGAATCCGCGGGCATCGTCTGCGGCATGCTCTTTTAAGATGGCCGGGTTAATGATTGAGGCACCGTCATTTGCCAGCGTATACAGAAACGGGGCAAACGGCTGGCTGAGGGTAAATTTCACCGTGTTGTTATCAATGACGTCGACCTTCAGATCTTTTGGGAAAGCCTCCGCAGGTCCCTGACCAATTTTGAGCAAACGTTCAAAGGATTGCTTTACCGCATCTGCCGTTACCGGCGTTCCGTCGGCGAATTTGGCATCGTTTTTCAGGGTAAACGTCCACTCTTTCTGATCGTCAGAGGCTTTCCAGCCGCTGGCTAAATCACCTTCAACTTCCGTGGAGCCTTTGCCTCCGTCGGTTTTGTATTGAACCAACCGCTGGTAGGAAGGATAGGTGACCGTCCAGTCATTGTTATCGATGGTCACGGCGGGGTCGAGCGTCTGCGGATCGGCGGCTTTACCAATCACCAACATATCTTTGGGAACGGCAGCCTGTGCGGCGGGCAGGGCAAACGCTAACGCAACGGCTATCAGAGCGGGGCGGAAAAACGCGTTTAACGCAGGTGTAGTCTTCATAACCAGGCTCCAGAATTAAAGGGGATGTTGTGTTGTTATTGGCGTGACAGTGTAACAATCTATTTGATCGTCAAGCAGCGGGTAACGGGCGGCATCAGGTAATTCAAAATGCCACCACTCGCTGTTGATACCGACAAAACCACCGCCAAACATAATGGCATTGAGCAGCAGGCGGTTACGCTGCGCTGCCGGAGGAACAGACGGATGCCATGCATGGGAACGGTCGTGCATTTCATCAAAACCGGCCCCCATATCAAGGAGATGGCCGCGATCGTCCATCAACGTGACGTCAATGGCCGTACCCCGACTGTGATTGGAACCAATCGCGACATCGACAACATACTGTGGGTCGGGACAGGCATTCCACAGTATCGCCTGCGCCTGCTGGGGGCGATACGCGTCGTACACCACAAGCTGCAGGCCGGCCAGTTGCGCAATACTGATGCTTTTAGCCAGCGCGGTAACCGCCTCAGTGTGCAACAGACAACGCGCTTCCCGGTAGATTGGTGCGCCGGTAATGTTGTCGGCAGTAGCGTATTTAAGATCGATATGCAGCGACGGAAATATCACCGACAGATCGACCAGTTCTGGGAGTTCTGACATAGCACGTTTCCTGTTTATTGTTCGAATTGACCAAATTGTTGTTGTAACTGGCGATTGGTTTGCAGGCGTCCTGCGAGGGTGTCACCCAGTTGCGCTACCACCGCAGAAAGTAATAAGTTGAACAGACAGCTCACCGGTGCCAGTGAGTCCCAGAAATGCCCGGTGTCAGTTTTTACCTGAAGTAAATCAATGGAATAATCCCTGGCCCATGGGCACCACACATCGGTAATGAGCGCCAGCGGAATGCAGCGCTCTGTGGCGACACGGCAATATTGTCGCGAAATAGCGGAGTAGGCGCGCATATCGGTAATAACCACGTAAGGCTGGCTGAATCCCGAGTTCAGCGACTCAACCCAACTGCCGGACAGGCCTTCGGAGTAGCTGACTTTAGGTCGCAGGTATTCCAGGTGACTAAAAAAGGCGTTGGCGATCCCGCGGGTGGACTGGATCCCGAGGATGTACACGGCTTCCGCATGCGCCAACTGCTGTGCAATGCGTAAAAACGTTTCGCCTTGTGCGAGCTGGTAGACGTGGGTAATAGCGTCGATCTCCAGCAACAGCGACTGATGTGCCCGATCCGGCAGGCTTTGTTGCTGGTGCCAGGAGTCCAGTCGTTCATTCATTCCCCAGGGCTGATACGGAACAACGGGAAGCTCACGCAGACTGGCTTTTGCATCCTCCAGGTTACGAAAGCCCAGTTTACGCAGATAACGTCCGACGGTAATGCCACTGGTTCCGGTTGCTTTGGCGATGCCATCCGCGGTTTCAAATGGGATCTGCACAGCATGGGCTAACAGCCACCCAGCCACGCGCTTTTCGCTGGGCGTCAGCTGGCTAAAGGTTTGCTCTATGCGGGTAAATAACTCTGGTTTGGCTGTCATTACCTTCTCGCTGTTAGTTGTCTGTCAGATTCCGTATCTCTGTTAGCGAATTAACAATGCAGGACGCGTGCCATGTCAGTAACAGCGGCTCGCTGGGCTACTTTTGTTAAAATTCAATCCACATTCATTAACCAATGATCAACATTTGTGCAGCGTAGTTCAGTTTTGGTGCAACGGCAGAGGAAGAGGGGTATGAATCTGCTGATTTCGTCGGAACGATCACATTGTGGGCAACATTTATCCCTCAGACATAAGAATCAGTAATGGGAAATATAAATTTCAGCCATATCAATAACAGCAATCTTTATTCTTATGATGGTAGGGGTATTATTTTCGCGAGCTACATTAACGGTGTTAAGCGCAAGTGTAGATATTATTTATATTATAAATGGAGTACTACAATGAATAAATTCTCCCTTTCTACAGCAGGTATTCTGGTCGCAGCGCTGTTAACCAGTGTCAGCGTCAATGCAGCAACAGATAACGCTAAAACTGAAGTGACTCCAAAAGGCATGAACTGCCAGGAGTTTATTGATTTGAACCCACAAACTATGGCTCCGGTGGCCTTCTGGGTGCTCAATGAAGACGAAGACTTCAAAGGTGGTGACTACGTCGACTATAACGAAACCGTTACGACCGCAGTTCCTCTGACCGTCGAACTTTGTAAGAAGCATCCGCAGAGTGAATTAAGTAAAATAAAAGACGAAATCAAAAAAGAATTATCTAAATAAGATTAAGACGTTATTAAAACCCAGCCAAAGTGCTGGGTTTTGTTATTTGTGACGCTGTCACTTATTTGTTTTACAATACTTAAGAAAACTTTATAAAGATATAAACGCCTGTGCCGATACTGGATAAAAGTTAGCCTTTTGCAGAAGGAGTTTGTATGGCCTGGTATCCTACTCGTATTTCAACGCGTTTAACCATCGGCGGCATTCTGCTGCTTGCAGTAACGACCCTTGTTATCGTGGTGATTATGCTCTGGCGCGGTCAGCCGCGCGTCGTTGAAATCAACACCGCCCTGATCGAAGAAACAGGGCAAGGTTTAACCCGTCAGTTGAGTACCGTATTGTCCCGAATTGAAGGTGAGACCGTAAGCCTGTCGCGACTGGCTGAAGTGTTGCCTAACGATGAATCTCTGTACCAAAGCGTTGTTCCGCATCTGATTGGTGAGGGTAAAGACTCGATTATTACCGGCGGCGGCATCTGGCCAGAACCAGACGCCTTCACCGCAGGTGTGGAGAAAAGAAGCTTTTTCTGGGCGCGTAATGCTGAAGGAAAGCTGGTGTATTCCAATGATTATAACGTCGAAGGATCAAGTGGATACCACAATGAAAGCTGGTATCAACTGGCCAAAGGCCATTCACAAAACAGCTGTTTATGGTCTGACGTTTACCAGGATGCCAGTTCAGGCGTCAACATGGTGACATGCAGCGTGCCTTATAAACAGGCGGGCAAGTTTGCCGGTGTCGCTACCACCGATATCCGTCTGGATAACGTCGCTACTTTCATGCAGCAGCAGGGAAACAGCACCGGTGGTTACGCGTTTGTGGTAGACAAGCAGGGACAAATTCTCTATTTCCCGCAGGCCGACCTGGCAAAATATAAAACCATTAACGATTTGGCGCAAAGCGCGCAGTGGCTTATCCCGGTGCAAAACGGTCTGAAATCTTTGCGCCCGACAGATGGGGTGAAAACTATCACGCTGGCAAACGACAACGTCCTGAATACAGCGTCACAGGTAATGCTGTTCCCGATGCCAGATACCGGCTGGGTCGTAGGACTTGCAACCCCGGAATCTCGTATTGTCGGTCTTGCCAAAGTGATGATGCAGGACGTTCTGGAAGTATTGATCCCTATCATGACGCTGTTGCTGGTGGGATCATGGCTGGTGGTTCGTCGACTGATTTCACGTCTTGATGATACCCGTCAGGCACTTGATGACATCGCGCAGGGAGAAGGCGATCTTACCCGTCGTCTGGATGTTCGTGGCAAAGACGAGATTTCGGCTATCGCCGAGGCGTTTAACCTGTTCGTCGATAAAATCTCGGCCATCCTGATCACCGTCAGAAGCAGTAGCACAGTGGTAGCGAATAACGCCGTTAGCCTGGCTGACAGTAATATGGAGCTTTCATCTCGCGTAACGCAGCAGGCCGCTGCGCTGGAAGAGAGTTCGGCGGCTATGGAACAGTTAAATGCGACCGTTCATCAAAACGCCAGTAATACACAACTGGCGGATGAGCTATCCGATAGCACCGCGCAAACGGCCAACCGCTGCGGCGATGTGATGCAGGGCGTGATCTCAACAATGGATAACGTCAGCGCCTCATCCGGCAGAATGGTGGAAATTGTCGCGGTCATCGACAGCATTGCGTTCCAGACCAATATTCTCGCCCTGAATGCCGCGGTTGAAGCCGCCAGAGCGGGCGATGCAGGCAGAGGGTTTGCCGTCGTGGCCTCCGAAGTGCGCACGCTGGCTCAGCGCAGTGCCACCGCCGCCCAGGAAATTAAAACGTTGATTGATGAATCCGTTTCTCATGTTGGTAGCGGAAGTCAGCAAATTCACAATGCCGGTGAGCGTCTGGGAGAACTGGTCAACAATGTGCGTCAGGTGCGCCAGTTGATGGGGGAAATACGCGTTGCGGGTGAAGAACAACGTAAGGGCGTTTCCGAAGTTACGCTGGCCGTTACCGAAATGGACAGCACCGTTCAGCAAAACGCCTCATTAATTGATGATGCCGCAGCACGGACGCAGGCGCTGAAAGAGGAGGCGGAACAACTGGCGTTACTGGTCTCTTCCTTCAGATTACCTGAGCCTGGCGTTGCCGGATAACCACACCATATCCGGGTACAGACAATGTGCCCGGATAACTCCAGTATAATGGTCCTTAAGCAAGATTTTCCGGTTTAACTCCTTTTTATTGTGTCTTATAAGACTTTGAATCATTCCCCACTTAACTCTATAATATTGTGTGTAAAGTCGTTTTTATCCCAATAAGAGCCAATATTATGGATTTAACGCTAAATACTGCAGCTGATATCGTCAAACTGCTTTGCGACAGATTGCGTAAAGAACGACTCGCGCGGCAAATGACGCAAGCTGATGTTGCCGCGCGTTCAGGTGTCGGTGTGAATACCGTTTCAAATCTGGAAACAGGTAAGAATGTAGGATTTGAGAATCTGGTCAAAGTCGCAATGGTGTTAGGCTATGGCGATGCACTGGAGGGGTTATTCAAACCCAGGATTGATAGTCTCGATGATATTTTGCGTTACGAAAAGAGCGCGGCACGTCAGCGGATCAAAAGGAAAAATTCTGATGCCTGAGCAAGTTGATGTCTTCTATGAAGGCTGGGGTGAGAAATGGCTGTGGGGCAAACTGGTGTCTTCCACAGCCCTGACCGGACGTCCGTTGATCGCCTTTGAATACAGTGAAGACGCCTTACGTAGGGGCCTGGAGCTGTCCCGTCTGAGGTTACCGCTGAACGGTCCCCGTTTGCGCAGGGATTTCCCGGCTCATCAGTTGGGATTACCCGGACCGGTTTATGATTCGCTACCTGACGGCTGGGGCATGCTGTTGATGGACCGACTATTTAAACGCCGCGGACTCAACGCAGCACGCATAGGTCCATTAGAGCGTTTAACCTGGGTCGGCAACAACGCGATGGGCGCCATGACATTCCAGCCCGTTCAGTCAGATGTCGAGATGCTGTCAAAAGAGGATGTTCCTCTCGAACAACTGGCCGCTGAGGTTCAGGAAGTCCTGAGCGGCGAAGGCGGGGAATTTTTGCAAAAACTGCTCCAGATGGGCGGTTCGCCACAGGGAGCAAGGCCTAAGGCGCTACTTTATCGTGACACCGTCACGTCAAAATTCACCACGGTGCCGCTACCCGGGAGCGAAAGTTGGCTGATTAAATTTCCCGCCAGGCATGAGCATGCTGAGGTATGTGCCATCGAAGCGGTTTATGCTGAATGCTTGCGCCAATGTGGGATAACCACGCCTGATACGGCGTATTTCAATCTGCCCGGCGGACAGGCGGCATTTGCCACTCGCCGTTTCGACCGTGACCAGTCGACACGAATTCCTATGCAGAGCCTGGCTGCACTTACCGGGGCAAATTACCAGATACCCGGCGCTTTAGACTACCGGGATTTTCTGCGCGCCACGCAGATTTGTACCAATGATGTCAGAGAAAAGGCAAAAGCGTTTGAACGTGTGGTTTTCAACGTGGCTTTTAACAATCGCGACGATCATCCGAAGAATTTTGCCTATTTAATGTCAGCCGATGGAAACTGGACTCTGGCTCCGGCTTACGATGTCACCTGGTGCGAAGGGCCTGGCGGGTATCACCAAATGGACGTGCTGGGAGAGGCGCTGGATATCGAAATAAAGCACCTTCAGTCGCTTGGCGTTCAGGAAGCTGAGTTATCTGCTGACCATGTGAACGGCATAATCGAAAAAGTCTGTCACTTTGCCACTGCATTGAGCGCTATCGCCAGGGACAAATACCCCGATCAGATAACGCTATCTACGCTGAATACGATACAGAAACAAATTAATGATAATGTCCGCCGGCTAATGTCCCGGTGACGCAGATACGGCCGCAACACTTCCCGGAAAATTAAAGCTGAGCGGGGCAAGGTTTCCCCGCTACATTTCCTCGCTAAACTGACCAGAGGACAACTATTAACGTCCCCAACGATTACGAATATAGGTCACGGCTTCCTGCGTTTGAGGTTGATTAAGATAATCTTCGCGAAACAGGATCGTGCCGTTGATGTACGGTTCGGATTCGTTTAAATCGAGCTGCTTTTTCAGTTCCGGCACACCGCCTTTTACCGTCCAGTCTGGCTCTTTTCTCGATGGTTCACCAACTTTATACAGCGCTACACCAATGTAGAGGCGGGTGTTGGTTGATTTCACGACATCTGCCCACCATTTTGCCAGTACATCGTAACGCGCTGCGTCGCGGGCAAAAGGCCAGTAGAGTTGCGGTGCAATGTAATCCAGCAAACCTAGTTGCACCCAACGGCGGGTGTCTGCATACGACTCATCATACGCTGCCGCGCCGCGCGTGTCGGAGCCCGCTGGATCGTGCGAACGGTTGCGCCACACGCCCGCAGGACTGACGCCGAATTCAACCTCAGGCTTGAGTTTCTTGATGGTCCGCGATACCTGGGCAATCAGCCGTTGCGTGTTATCGCGACGCCAGTCAGCCTTGGAAGCGAATCCCTGGCCGTATCTTCTGAAGGTCTGGCTGTCGTTGAGCGCAGAGCCGGGAGATTCGGTATAGAAGTAATCATCAAACTGCACGCCATCAACCGGGTAATTCTCAACCACTTCCGCCACGATGCTGGTGATCCAGTCGCGCACGTCGGGAATACCGGGGTCTAACACAAAACGCTCGCCCGCAGTGCGAATCCAGTCCCGATGCAGGACGTATACGCTGGACGGCGTCTGTGACAGCGTGCTGTTTAATTCAGTGACCGTCGAAGGTTTGGTGTTCACGGAAACACGGTAGGGGTTAAGCCAGGCATGAACTTTCATTCCGCGTTTATGCGCTTCATCGAGCATAAACTGCAGCGGATCGTAACCCGGATCCTGGCCAATCGTACCGGTCAGGGTATCTGACCACGGTAGAATCTTTGACTTCCACAATGCGGTCCCATCGGGCTTAACCTGGAAAAAAACGGTGTTAATACCAAGCCGTTTCAGGTTGTCCAGCTTATCCGTCAGCGCTTTTTGCTGCAGGCTGATGCGTACGGCAGGCGAACTGATGTTCACGGATGAGATAGGTGGCCAGTCTAGACGTGAAACTGTCGCCAGCCAGATCCCGCGCACTGGCTCCTTGCTCTGCTGTGGTTTGCTCACCGGAGGTAGCGGAGTGGTTTTGGGACCGGGCGGTTGTGAAGAACAGCTGCCCAGTAACAACATACTGCCTACGAGTACAGCAAACCATTTCATGTTGGTCAGCGGTAGTCTGGCACGAGAACGGGCGAGAATCTTCGCCAGTTTTTTCTGATAATTTCCTGAAAAGAAACCGGATGCTGCCATCTGATTTTGCTCTTATTTCTTTTTATTGCGGCTGTTAGCCCAGGGATCGAAGGCCGGTTCGGGGGTGTTGTTTGAGGCCAGGTCATGCAGCGAATCAAGGTACAGCGCTTCAACTTCTGCCCGCGCCCACGGCGTACGGCGCAGAAACTTCAGACTGGATTTAACGCTCGGTTCATTTTTAAAGCAGTTGATATTAATGCGTTGCGCCAGTTCACCCCAACCATAACGTTCAACCAGGGCATTGACCTGCATTTCAAGCGTTACGCCATGTAAAGGGTCTTTAGAAATATGAGCATTCATATGAAGTCCAGTTCAGTGGTTCCAGATTTTGTCAGTAGTGAGACGGGAAGAAGGTTACAAGAAAGCAAAGCTGCCAGCAACGGCAGAAAGCGGTATGGCGCGACAAGCCGTACGCCATACCGGCAATGGATGGCTCAATACTCTTTAAAAGCCAGTTCCAGACGGGCAATCAACGGTTTAAACAGGTAACTCATCAGGGTTCGCTCACCGGTCTTGATCGTCACGCTGGCAGGCATTCCCGCTTTAATTTTGTAATCGCCCAGCAAACGCGCGCCCTCTGCTGAAACCTGTACTTCCGCAAGGTAGTAAGGCTGCTGAGTGGCTTCATCAATTAAGCGGTCCGCCGAGATAGTCAGAACCCGGGCCGGAACCGACGGCAACAGGGCATGGTTAAGGGCAGGGAAAAGCACATCAACGGTTAAGCCGGGGACCAGTTTATCAATGGCATGCACGGGTATTTTGGCATCAATTTGCATCGGTTGTCCGGCGGCGACAATATCCATAAGATGTTCGCCGGGTTGAATGACGCCGCCCACGGTACTGACTTTAACATCCAGCACGATACCGTTAATCGGTGAGCGGATCTCGGTGTTATCCAGCTCGTGACGGGTGGACACCAGTTCATCCTCCAGCATCGCCACTTCTTTTTGGTTTTCCGTCAGTTCAGACTCAACTTCACGTAAATATTGATGACGCACCTGGTAGGCTTTAATTTTTAATTCGTTTTGCTGCGATTTCAGTTTGGCAATGTTAAGAATATCTTCTGAAACGCTGCCAGATATTTCAGCCGCCTCGCGCTCCAGCACCAGTAATTGCGCTTTGGGGTAATAATTCTTTTCGCTCAGCGCGCGAATAGCCCCCAACTCCCGGTTAATCAGAGAAAACTGGTGGTCGCGATAGCCTTTTATTTTATTGAGATTATCCGTTTGCCCAACCAGACCATCGAGCGTCTCCTCAATCATCGACAGTTCGTCCTGAATCGTTTTGCGACGCGTATCGAAAAGCTTGGCCTGCAGATTTCTGACTTCTGTCAGCCGTTTATTGCCAGAGAATTGCTGCGTCAGCGTCGTATTAAAGCGGATCGCTTCCAGGCCATCGCGTTCTGCCAACAGACGATCTTCGATACTTTTTGCAGAAATATACTGGGCATTTAACGCGCTAAAACGCATTTCGAGCTGCATTTTATCCAACCGGACGAGAACCTGATTTTTCTTCACGAAATCGCCTTCTTTGATAAAGATATCCGTTACCCGACCGCCGCTCAGATGCTGAATGGTTTTGCGGTTACTCGATACGGTTACCGTACCATCAGCGACCACGCCCGCATCTAACGGAGCTTGCACTGCCCAGAGGATAAAACTACCGACACCAAGCACAATGACGATCACGCCCCGGATAATCGGCGACCAGATATTGGTATCTACGCCAGCAGATGCCGTATTGTGGGGATTCTTTTTCATCATCAGGCCTCACGTTGCTGTTCAGTCGTGGATGGAGAAGGCGTAGCCACCGGTTTCAGTACGTTGGCCTGACGCAAATGGGCAAAAACCTGATCGCGGGTACCAAACTCCTGTATGGCGCCATCGTTAAGCAGCAAAACCTTATTGACCACGCCGAGCAGCGTCGGGCGGTGTGAGATAATGACGGTAGTTTGTCCCTGTGTACGAAGGGTATTGATGGCTTTAACGAGTGCAAATTCGCCCGCGTCGTCAAGATTAGCATTCGGTTCATCAAGCACGATGAACGCAGGATTGTTATACACGGCGCGTGCCAGTCCGATGCGCTGCCGCTGCCCGCCGGAGAGCTGGTATCCGCCTGCGCCCAACAGCGTGTCATAACCTTGCGGCAAGCGCAGGATCATCTCATGAACGCCTGCCAGTAATGCGGCGGCGACGATAAGCTCACTGTCATTTGTGGTGAAACGGGCAATGTTTTGCGCGATGGTACCGTCAAACAGTTCTACATCCTGCGGCAGATAGCCAATAGACGGGCCTAGCAGCGCTTTATCCCACTGACAAATATCTGCGCCGTCTAATCTGACTTTCCCTGATAACGGTTTCCAGACACCAACCAGAACCTTTGCCAGCGAGGTTTTCCCTGAGGCTGAGGGGCCGATAATCCCCAGGACTTCACCTTGCTCCAGCTGGAATGCGATATTACGCAGTAGCGGGGAAGACTGACCGGGAGCCGCAGCAAAAACGCCTTCAACGCTGATGTTGCCGTTCGGACGAGGCAGGGTCAGCACCTCTTTCGGTGCCGGATACTCTTTCAGCAGGTCAGAGAGCTGGTGCCAGGCGCTACGAAACTGCACGAACTGCTTCCAACTGCCAATAACTTGTTCTACCGGGTTGAGGACGCGGCCAAGAATGATCGAGGCGGCGATCATCAAGCCCGGAGTAATATGGCCACCGATCACCAGTAAAGCCCCGGCACCCAGCGCAATAGATTGCAGCAACACCCGCACAAAGCGGCTGAGGCTGCTCAACCCGGCCGTTTTGTCAGCAATCTGCGTTTGTAGTGCCAGCACTTTGTTATGTTGCTCCTGCCAGTTGGACTTCAGGGTCGAGAGCATACCCATCGCCTCAATGGCATCGGCGTTTTGCAGCTGTTTATTCAGTTTGCTGGCATTGTTAATGGTTAAGGCGTGCGCTTGCTGAATCGGGCGTTTGGTAGAGATTTCAGATACCAGCGTCAGAATAAATAATAACGTTATTCCGCCGAGAGAAAGGTATCCCAGCAGGGGATGGACCAAAAAGGCGATGAACAGATATATTGGCGTCCAGGGAATATCCAGTAAGGCGAATAGACTATTCCCGGAAAGAAACTGACGAACCTGATCCAGTTCGGCTAAAGATTGCGCCGGGTTGTTATCGCCGGTAACCATCTTTCTTTTAAAGGCTGCGTTAAAGACCAACTGGCTTAGCTTTATATCAAGCCTGTTGCCAAGCCTGACCATAACCTGCGCGCGGGCAGATTCAATCATGGCAATAACGATGTACAAGCCGACAATCAATAAGGTCAACATTAACAGCGTGGTGGTATTTTTACTCACCAGCACGCGGTCGTATACTTGTAGCATATAAATTGCCGGCGCCAGCATAAGCATATTAATCACACAACTAAAAAACAGCAGCATCAGAAAAGTGGGTTTCGTTCCCTTTAATACATCATTCAGTTCTGTTGGCGTATGCTGGCGCGACATAGTCTTCTCCTTATACGATCAATGAACTATTGCCATTGTTGCTGGCAAGGGTGGTGGGCATTTCCAGATAAAAGTCACCAATATTCACGGTGGTCGAATTGACGCCCACCAATGTGATGGTGTCAGTGCCGATAGTCACAATGGTGTTGCCATTGTTTCCGGTGATAGACACGCTGCTGGCAAAATTACCCGCGTTGATACCTAACAAGACGAGATCAAGGAAGTCCTGCCCGCCGTTGGGGTTACTGTCAAAACCGGTAATTCGGTCCTGCCCAAAGTTGGCGCCAAAAGCGAAGATATCGCTCCCGGCACCACCGTCCAGAATGTCGTTACCTTCCTGACCATTGAGAATATCGTCCCCGCTACCGCCGGAGAGGGTATCCGTGCCCGCGCCGCCAATCATGACGTCGTTGCCAACTCCACCTTGCAGGTTATCAGCGCCATCTCCGCCATCGAGGAAGTCATTCCCGATACCACCAAACAACTGGTCGTTACCGCCCATGCCGAACAGATAGTCGTTACCGGTCCCTCCCGTAATGGTGTTCGCAATGGCATTACCGGTACCGATAAAACTACCGCTGCCGGTAAATACCAGTTCTTCCACGTTATCGGTGAGGTCGTAGCTGCTGAGGTTGGTTCGGACAACGTCCGTGCCGCCATTCACACCTTCGATAACTACATCACCGAAATCATCAACGATGTAGGTATCATCGCCCGCGCCGCCGGTCATACTGTCGGCACCAAGCCCGCCATCAAGCGTGTCATTACCGGCATCACCTTGCAGAATATCTTGCCCCGCCTGACCAGAGAGGTTGTCGTTTCCCGCACCGCCAATGAGCAGATCGTCACCTGCTCCGCCGAGTAAGGTGTCATTACCGCCTTCACCGCGTAGGATATCGCTCCAGGCAGTACCGACGAGGGTGTTAGCCCCGTTGGTACCCACAATCAGATCGCCCACGGGCTGGGTGGTGGTCGACGTCAGGACAACAGGGGGGTTGCCTTCATCGTCGACGACGGTAACGACCACCTGCAACGTTCTGCCAACCATAGCCTGACCCGGCGTATAGGTGGCGGAAGTCGCACCGTTAATGTTGACGAATCCGGTTGGCGAACTCATTCTCCATTGATAAGTGAAATTACCGCCGCTCAGACCATCGGCGTCAGCAATGCCTGAAACCACCGCGGTCAGCGTCAGGCTTTCAGTTGGGGTGAGGTCGTTAATTACCGGCACACCAGTCGTGGCCTGATTTCGCGGTAGGATCGCCTGAGTTTGTGCCGACACCAGGGTTTCAGCGTCACCCATGCGGTCGTTAAAACTGGCTACCACACGCAGCGGTGCGCCCTGAATAGCGCCTGGCACTCTGAACTCAACGCCGGTTGCCTGATCTCGCCATTGGCCGTTGACGAATGCCTGCCAGGTCATGGTAATGGCCACATCCGCCGCCAGGCCGTTACCATCCAGCAAGTTCGCCACGTTGACGCGCAGCAGGTCGCCCACCGAAGGGTTAGGATTGCTGATGGTAAGATCGCCCGTCGCTTGCTGCGCCGTCACCCACAGCTGCTTCCCATCGCCAAACTCCAGTTTTTCGATGTTCAACAGACGATCGATGCCATCGTTCAGGTTCAGTGCGGCATTAGGCGTGGCGTGGTCGACGCGCAGGCTACCGTCCGCCATACGGGTAAAGACATAGTTGCTGCTAACATCACGGTACACCGCGATGTCAGTTTCCGTGCCGTTACCTTCATGCAGGATTTCTCGCACAATCGACAGCTGATTCGGTTTCAGCGTGCCGGCCAGCATGTATGATTTCAGTTCGGCCATTCCTTCGGCGCTGGTGAGTCCCGCCATACCCGTAACGGCAATACGCACGTTGAGCCACGCATCACCATCAATGATATCGTTACCGGCTTTACCCATAATGCGGTCGCTACCACCACCGCCGAGTAAAATATCGCTACCATCATCAGGGTTCAGGAGCACCGCGTCCGGATTTGTAGAACGCTCTACGCCGAGAATAGCCTGTAAACCGGTGATCCGGTCCGCACCTTCCTGGGTCAGGTTGTTAGAGAGGGGAACGCCCTGAACAGGCGCAGTACCTATCGGCTGTTCTGTCCCGGTCAGGATATCGTCGTATTTCCAGCCCGACAGCCCTTCAACAAGATCAAAACGGTCGCGTAGAATAAACTCCTGCTGGTTGACAAAAATAGGGATCCCAAGGTCAGAGTTAGCGCCATTTGGGTCGCCTTTATGGATAGCCCAGTCGAAACCGGCCATGCCATTATTGCGCTGGATCCCCGCGCCCTGAACCATGATGTCGTCACCGGCTTCGCCATCGTAGTCGGTGTCGTTACCCTGACCGTTAAGAACATCGTGACCGATAATGGTACTGTTGAAGAACAACTCAGAGTTGTCACCCGCCAGCGTGTCAAACCCGTCGCCACCTTCCAGCCAGTCATCGCCTTCGTTGCCCATCAGGAAATCACCACCCGAGCCGCCAAGCGCAAAGTCGTTATCCTGACCCGAGAAGACCTCCTGTGCATCTTCGCCGACCACCAAGAAGTCGCTACCGCTGCCACCAAAGACCAGATCGTTTCCGTTACCGGAGAAGATAACGTCATGTCCGGCATCACCGTGCAGGAAGTCCGCATCACCTACAGGCGTACCGGTATCGGTAATAATGTCATCACCGTCACCACCATGGACCACGTCTGCTTCGTCGCCGCCGTCCAGTCGGTCATCTCCGCCATCACCCCACAGACTGTCGATCCCTTTACCGCCGATTAACGTATCATTGCCTGCCGTCCCTCCAAGCACCACATGCCCATCGCCGGTATATTTCAGATACCCGCCATCGGCAAAACTATCGCCGTCAACATCCGCACCTGGGTCACGACGCACCAACAACGGCGAGAGCAGATCCTTCAGCGGATTACCCCATTTCGGGTCGATTTCCGTTTGCAGCACGCGGTTCACTTCAAAAATATGGTCCGGTGTCTGGAACAGATTTGCGGGCAGGTGGGAGGATCCCTCATCGCCAAGATCGCTGTTACGCATTACCAGCGCGGAAAACGAGTTGGCCTCCAGTTCATTGAGTAAGTTCAGCCCCTGAACGCGGCTCAGATAGTAGAAACGATCGCCGTCCTGAAGCATTTCCATTTGTGTTTCAAAGACGAAGTTGAAGGTTGAGCCGAGCATGCCGCCAAATTCATTTTTGCGCTCTGCCAGCCCGCCAATCCAGAAATCGACCATATTCAGGCCGGTCTCTTTGGTTGCCCACGCTCCGGTACTGTTAAAGAAATCCATCGCATCCGCAGGCGGGGCATTGTTAGCATCACCAAACAACAGGAAGTTTACCGCTGCACGCTTACCTTCAAGGCTGGTGGCATTGAGGATCAGCTCATGCTGACCATAGGCGGCCATAAAGTTAATGATTGAAGCGGGATTTTTCAGGTAGGTAGTGAAGTCAGCCCAACTGGTATAAGGCTTCAGTTGACTGTCACCGCTTAATGCAAAAAACTGCTCGCGGGCCTGGTTCAGCGTCGGCATTGCGGTGTCACGGCCACGGGCTATATTAAGCGCGCCTAAATCGAGGGGCAGGCCGATGAGATTATTACGCAGAGCATCGGTAATAAATTCATCAATTTCGTTACCCACCTGACGCGTCATACCACGCACAATTGCGCCAATAGCCTGATCGTCCGTGACGGTGGCCCCGTTGATTTGATTAAATGCTACCGGATTCAGGAATGCTGAAATCAGGTCAATATCGCCGCTTTGCATATCAATATCGGTGCGCGCCACGGTTTCTGTCAGCATTGAATGCCCAAAACGGTAAACCACATGCGCAAACTCGGCAAAGATCATCGGGTTTATATCCGCCGTGTTGGAGAAAACAAACGGATCGACGGCGGGTTGTACGGTACGGGCAAACTCCTCGAATACGAGGTGCTGATATTGCATTTCCGTGGAGAAACGACCTGCCTGGAATAGGTACTCACCGTTCCATACCAGCGTACTGGTATCGGCAGGTAATTCCGTGATTTGATGATTGGGCATCAACCACTGATTAATGAGGTCGATATCACCGGTTTCCAGCAGTGTTGTTTTATATTGCTCAACCAGACGGTTATGCTCGCTGTGAAAAACGGCGTGCACCGCGGTTAAACCTATATTTTCGTTCCCACGCCCGTCACCGGTAATAAAGTGACGATCGAGCAGTTCGTTATCATAGGTTCCTGCCGGTTGCGCTCCTTCGCCCCCAATCGCAGTGTCATCATCTGCCAGCAGACCCGCTTTTGGCGCGGCAGTATGCGCAATATCATCAAGAAACGCATGGCCGGTGCGGAATGTTCCCTCAGGCAACAGACCGCCATTGGCTTCAACCAGTCCCCCGGTGGTAACAATCTGTACCTTTCCATTTTCACTTAAAATCAAATTACCATAGCGATCCGTAGCCAGCAGGGGAACATTAAACACATCCTGATCGGTGAGTTTAATGCCAAGCAGAGTTTCAGCCTGGTTTTTAACGTCGGCCCAGGTCGCCAGTCCACCGTTCGCACCGCCTAATAAATTCCCGGTAGGCTCAGGTTTCCCATCAATAATGACGTATTCGCGGATGAAAATCTGATGTGAAGGATGGGAGGTGTAGGTTTGGTTTTGGTCGATGAAGGGGGTAGTCAGGTTTACTGTCTCTCGGTTTTCATCCACCGTTGCCCGGGTTAATAGCATAAAGTTTGTCGACGCCCCTTCAACATATAAAGGGTCATCCGGCTGTAGCGGAATGAAAACGATACCGTTGCCTCCTTTGGGAATCAAATCCAGACCGTGGTCAAAAAACTGGCCAAAGAAGGTCATCCAGCCGTTGAAAGCAGGGGAGAGACCGATATCGGGAGACTGGTTAGGAATGGATAACGTTTCTCCGTCTCCTGTAATAGTCCCCCCGCCGGGAGCATCTTTTAACGCGTTAAATACCTCCAGTGCGGCTGGGTTAGATGCCGTTTGATCGGAAATTAAGTTACTAATAATACGTGGGTCGGCATCAATAACGGTGCCACCAATTTGGATATAACTGGTCATTTGGTCCGCATCTTGCCAGTTTAACGCGGTTAATCTCGGCATTGTCTGGTCGGCAGAGCCATATAACTCCTGACCCGGTAGAAGATTATTCCATGAACCATCTACCGTGCGAAGTCCATAAGGTAATAGCGGGCTGGAAACTAATTCTCTAAGCAATTCAGCATTAACGCTACCATCTGGGTTAGTTGCCGCTTCGGATATTTTGATCTGCTTAAGAATAAAAGCAAGATCGTGCAGGGTGACAGTAAAGTCATATTGTGAGGCCATAAGTCATTACCCCTATCTTTACCTGTATTAGCTATCATCACTCTTTTCTTCCGCTTACAAAAAATGACAGAAGAATGAGTCGTATCAGATACCTGATTGTTATTGCATGATTAAAAGTCCATATTTTAAAAATGATGTATCCATGACCAGATTAGCGTTATTCTCCTGAGGATTAGTTAGCACAATAAGATATTCACCTCACTTATATATTAGGTTTTAGAGGTTAACGATCATCGTGCCCCATTGAAATCAAAGACATATTTGAGACACGAAGTTTTGAGAAGACAAGGTCTCCTCAAGGCTGTAAAGGTTTTACTTTTTAAACCACATATTACAGTTATGTGATGATCATAACTATGGTTTTTCCGTTGGCGACTTCACTCATACTTTTTTATGAAAAGATTAAATTTTCATTTCTTTACATTAGAATTTATGTCAAATCACTTATTAAGAAGAGTTCTCATTAAGTCGCCTTTTAAGATGTCGTTGTGTTGAATTATAAAATTTAATATTGGATAAAATTTAACACGACATCATTCCTGATGCCTGATTATGCTATTAGCATAAATCAATACCGTGTGATAGCTGACCCTACGTTTAGTAAAGAACGACCTCTCCAAACAGGTAATACAATGAAAAAAAATATAATTTTTCTCTCCGGGATGATCTTTTCATCGGTCGGTCACGCCAGTGCGCTCTATTTCTATGAAATCGGAACGGAGGATACCGCACTGGCTGGTGCAGGGCAGGCCGCTCGTGCTCAGGATGCCTCTACGCTGTTAACAAACCCTGCGGGGATGACTCGTTTACCTGACCATATGGTCACCGGAGGATTACAGGCGATGGGCGGAGATATTCCCTATACGCTGAATAATACGACAGATGGCAGACAAAGCCCCGGTAATGTAATGACGCTTTTCCCCAATGCCAGCATGTTTTATACACAACGGCTGAGTGATACCGTTTCTGCCGGTTTGGGTTTGTACGGCAACTATGGGTTAGGTATCGACTTCGGCAACTGGGCAGGGGATCGGTTAATTAAACAAAGTACCATGGTTGCGATGACGCTGAGTCCCGCCGTTGCATGGAAACTAAATGATAAGGTGTCGGTTGGCGCAGCTGCAGGGCTAAACTATGGTTTTCTGTCGCTAAGCAGAGATGTCGATGGCCACGATGAGAAACAAAGCGATCATGACTGGGCGATGAATTACCACCTTGGGTTATTAATGGACATAACTGACAATACTCGGGCGGGTGTAACCTGGACCAGCAAGACTGATTATCATTTTAATATAGACGGGACAGCGCGTTTTCCCAATATACCTAATATTGGATATGATCTGCCGATCTCCACACAGGTCCGTGCTCCGCAGCAGGTGATGTTTAGTCTGGTTCACGATATCAACAGGCAGTGGTCAGTGATGGGCGATCTTGGCTGGCAGGACTGGAGTCAGTTTGGCAGCCCGCAGATTACAATAAATGGTCAGCAAAGCGATCGTGATAATCGTCTGAAAGATACATGGCATACAGCGCTGGGTGTGCAATATCATCCCGATGAGCAGTGGCGCATTAATGCCGGTATTGCATATGACAGTTCACCGTACAAATCGCAAAGTGATGTAGCGCTTTCGATGCCAACCGGCGATGAATGGCGACTTGCCACCGGTGCACAGTACCAGATTACGCCAGCCAGCAATATTGGCGTTGCCGTTGAGTATTTGCACATGCAGTCGTCCAACGTCAAATCTGATATCTTTGCAGGCCAATATAAGAACCCGTGGTTATGGTTTGCCAGCGTCAACTACAGCTATCAATTCTAGCGCCGTTATTCCCGATTAAATATCTCACGAATTGTTAATAGTCACCATAGCGGATTATCTATCCGGCGGTGTCTGGTGACCATCTGCTGGTGGTCTTATCACTCACGCTCGTTTAAATAAAAATAAATTTGTACTTTTATTATTGAGCAATTTATGGTTTTAATATGAATCTGTACTACCTTCATGGAATATAGGTAAAAGCATATTGTTTTCTCGATCAAAATAATACAGGTTTGATTATGCAAATTTCACCTCCGGTACGCCCAGAACAAAGCATACAACGTTTAATGCAAGCACTTGAACCGATTGCAGAAAAGATGAAGGTTGTGCCGCGGCGGCGTATCATGTGGAAATACAAGAATAAGCCTCAACTCTACCTTTTTTTGCAAGGGGAGCTGTCCATTTTACGTTCTTCTGATGGTCTGTTAATCGTGACCGTCTATGAACCCCATCTGTTCGGTATTGCCGAAATGATCCAACCGGTACACGGCCATTTATTGCGCGCTGAAGCTGAATCAACCTTATTACGCGTTGATGCCGATAAAGCACGAGAACTCTTTCATCAACAAGGCTTGTGGGAAGATGCGGCGGCAGTGCTTTCATATCATACGGGTTATCTCTTTTATCGTGATGATTTAGTCGTACAGCAGCGTACTTATTCAGTGATACGTAACCACCTCGAAGAGATGATTTTGTTGCCGGAAGAGACGCGCAAGCGAGTTTCTATTTTGGATTATATTCAGGATCGGACCCACTTATCGCGCAGCAGTGTTTTAAATGTTGTATCTGCGTTAAAAAAAGGAGGGTATATTGATTTTGAACGCGGAGGGTATCTTACTTCCATCAATAAATTACCTGAGCACTTTTAAATAAACCCACAAACAAGTTACAAATCGATTTTCTAAATTTAATATTCTATTGTAGTGGCATGCTATATATCAATCGCAAGAAATCCTCCTCATCATTCTCTGAGGAGGATTTCTTGTTATTCAATAAGAGAGTGCACGGACTGATTAATGCTTAACAGTCCTGTTTGATTATGCTCCTTATAATAAAAATTGTTCATTTGCTGCATTTGTTCGAGCTTGGTTAAAGAAGCATAAACCTGGTATGCCTGGCTATGAACGTCAAACATCTCTCTTGGCTTAACCTCATGAAGATATTCATTTTTTAACGAACTCACGACGTTTTCAATTTGCTGTTTGTTATCCTGGTATAAGGACAGGGATGCCGAGTCACTACTTGATTTTGACTCGGGTTGTGCCTGAACAACAGGGATCACCATTTTATTGATTTTAACAACTTTCTCTGGGGGAGAAGTATTACAGCCAGAAAGTATCCCAGTGATGAGAAGTAGATAGAGAGTGCGCATATATAGTGTTCTAAAGACAATGGATGCCAGCCATTATCTTTTTATACAGTCAGGTGTCTACAGCTATTTTGTTTAAATAAAAACAAAATGAAATTTAAAATTAAATGTCATTGCATTATATTGTTTCATAAGATCATGTTAGCCTACGAGCATTAGATCATAGAAACCTGATAAACACAGTATTACGGAAGCTTCTCAACAATCAGAGCAGCAGGGTTTCTAATATATTATTAGTGAGGATTTATGAAACTTAATAAACTAGTGAGTTATCTGGCATTAGCTGGCGTGTGTTCAACATCATTAATATCACTACCTGTATTGGCACAGGAAGGGGCAAAAGATGCGACTGCTCAGACCAAAAGTGCGAATGACGCCTTATATGGTCAATTGCCATTCACTGATAAAACCGATTTTATGAACGCTCATAAAGGTTTTATTGCTCCGCTTCCCAGTGAATTGATTAAAGGTAAGCAGGGAAATGTTGTTTGGGACCCTCAGCAATATGCCTTTATCAAAGAGGGCGAAAAAGCCCCCGACACGGTTAATCCAAGCCTGTGGCGTCAGTCGCAGTTGATCAATATTGGCGGCTTGTTCCAGGTCACTGATGGCGTGTATCAAATCCGTAATCTTGATCTCTCGAATATGACAATTATGGAAGGGAAAGAGGGTATTACGGTCATTGATCCGCTTGTCTCGGCAGAAACCGCGAAAGTAGGAATGGACCTTTATTATAAGAATCGCGGTAAAAGACCCGTTGTTGCCGTCATTTATACACACAGCCATGTTGATCACTACGGTGGCGTCCGCGGCGTGATTGATGACGCTGATGTGAAATCCGGGAAAGTGAAGGTATATGCACCGGCTGGTTTTATGAAGGAAGCTGTATCTGAAAATATTATGGCAGGTAACGCCATGAGTCGCCGAGCCAGTTACATGTACGGCAATCTGCTGAAACCGGATGCAAAAGGTCAGGTCGGTGCGGGTCTGGGGACGACAACCTCCGCCGGTACGGTGACGCTGATTGAACCCACTAACTATATTACCCACACCGGGCAGAAAGAAGTTATCGACGGTCTAACCTATGACTTCATGATGGCACCGGGATCGGAAGCACCTTCTGAAATGCTGTGGTATGTAGAAGAGAAGGGAATGATCGAAGCTGCAGAGGATGTCACCCATACGCTACATAACACTTATTCATTACGTGGCGCGAAGATCCGCGATCCGCTGGCATGGTCAAAATATATCAATGACGTTATTGGCCGCTGGGGTGGAAAGGCAAACATTATTATTGCTCAGCATCACTGGCCGACCTGGGGTAATGAAAATGTGGTGAAGTTAATGAAAAGTCAGCGTGATATGTACCGTTACATCAACGATCAGACGCTGCGTATGGCTAACCAGGGGCTGACCCGTGACGAAATCGCCGCTAACTTCAAACTGCCGTCTGGTCTGGAAAAATCATGGGCCAGCCGTGGATACTATGGTTCTGTCAGCCATGATGTGAAAGCAACGTATGTCTTTTACCTCGGCTGGTTCAACGGTAATCCGGCAACACTGAATGAATTACCGCCCGTTGATGCCGCGAAGAAATATGTCGATTATATGGGCGGCGCTGATGCAATCATGCAAAAAGCGAAAACGGATTACGCCCAGGGCAATTACCGTTGGGTAGCGCAAGTCACTAACAATATCGTCTTTGCTGATCCGAGCAATAAAGAAGCCCGTAATCTGGAAGCCGATGCCCTTGAACAAATGGGTTACCAGGCTGAGTCCGGTCCATGGCGTAATTTTTATCTGACAGGTGCACAAGAATTACGCAACGGTGTGGTAAAAGGCGCGACGCCAAATACCGCCAGCCCGGATACCGTTAAGGCCATGTCGCCGGAGATGTTCTTTGATTATCTCGCGGTACATATTAACGGAGAAAAAGCGGCAAATGCGCAGGCAGTCTTCAACGTCGATTTAGGTGCTGACGGCGGTAAATACAAACTGGAACTGGAAAACGGTGTTCTTAACCATAGCGCTGATGCACAGGCCAGCAATGCTGATGCCTCCATTACGCTTAACCGTGCAACGTTGAACAAAATTATTCTCAAGGAAGAATCGCTGAAACAGGCAGAAGAGAAGGGTGATGTACAAATTTCCGGCAATCATGCCAAGCTTGATGAGTTCCTCGGGTATTTAGATAGCTTTGATTTCTGGTTTAACATGGTAACGCCTTAATTGTAGAGACAAACTATGCCATAACCCGCCAGCACTGGCGGGTTTTTTATTGTTGCTTATCAGAGTATTGAGTTGTACGAGACTGTATAGCAGTTGCTATACATAAGCCTTATGGTATGCTTGTAAAGCAATTGCTATACAAGAGGCTTAATAATGAAATCAGATGTCCAGCTCAACCTTAGAGCTAAAGAATCCCAACGCGCACTTATTGATGCGGCCGCAGAGATTCTACATAAATCGCGTACAGACTTTATTCTGGAAATGGCCTGCCAGGCGGCAGAGAACGTTATTCTCGATCGCCGAGTGTTTAATTTTAATGATGAACAATACGCTGAGTTTATCGAGATGCTTGATGCTCCGGTTGCCGAAGATCCCGCTATCAGGAAGCTACTGGCAAGGAAACCACAGTGGGATTTGTAACCGCACCTGAGCCGCTAACTCACATTCATCAATTGGCGGAATTTGTCAGCGGAGAAATTGTTCTCGATGATTGGTTAAAGCAAAAAGGGTTGAAAAATCAGGCTCTCGGTGCAACCAGGACGTTTGTTGTCTGCAAAACAGACACGCGACAAGTCGCTGGCTTTTATTCACTGGCCACTGGTAGCGTCAACCACACAGAAGCAACAGGCAATCTTCGGCGTAACATGCCAGATCCAATCCCCGTAATTATCCTTGCCAGATTGGCCGTAGATCTTTCTGTTCGTGGAAAAGGGTTAGGGGCCGATCTGCTTCACGATGCGGTACTGCGGTGTTACAAAGTGGCAGAAAATATTGGCGTGCGTGCCGTTATGGTGCATGTGCTCACAGACGAAGCTAAACGTTTTTATCTTCACCACGGATTCAAAGCATCTCAACTGCAGGAGCGAACTCTGTTCCTTGGGCTTTCATGATTGTAATGAGCAGAGGAGGTCAATGGCCAAACGTGGGCCACATGGGGATTCAACTGAGTACGCATCAAATTGCATTTAACTTATGTTGTGTGAGAATCCAGTTCATAAACCACAGGGTACATATCTCTCTGCTTTAAAAGATATTTTTAATAGAAAGGTGAAATCACTTCAAGAGAACTTCATGAACTAATAGGAAATGCGCCTCTTATGAGTATTTCCCGACAACTTACTCTGCTTCAGTTCATGGACCATTTCCCAACGTAATAAAAGGTTGTAAAATGCGTTTTAGCGTCACTGGGGTAGGGTGTATTGACATCACCGGGCAAGCGCGATAAAGTGAGAGGGTAAGGCTACTACCCAACCTCAAGGGGGTCAGACGACTCCGGGTCCATTACATGACACTTTTATGTGTCAGGACTTTGTCTACTTGAGGAAACACCATGAATACATCATCTTCTCTCGCGTCCCAGATCGTCGACCGTAAACTTGCTCGCACGGCCATCGGTCGCATTAAATCAAGCCTTAAAAAATTTAGCTGTGTTGCCGATATCAACGCATTCCGGCAAGCCTTCCATCATGCTTACCATGCCCAAGGGCAACAGTCGGGTGAAACGGATTTGTTGACTGCTATGCTGGGTGTCAAAAAGCTAAATGATATCCCGGCACTTGCACTTGTTGTCGATGAAGGTTTGCCTTTTGGGCAGGTCGTTGAGCGCCGTAAGGCTATGGCTGCCAGCTTGTCTGAGTTTATAAAACACCATGCACCGAAAGCGCACTTCCGGGTGCCGGATAATCTCCTGACTCAGTGTCTGCACCTCATCGAGCTAGTGCAGCCCCTGGCGATTGCAGAAGACAAGTATGCTGCAAACTACCACGAAATGGCGCAGGCCAAAGATGAAGGCCGCTTGGTTGAGGAATTCCATCATGTGTTTGTTCATCTGGTTGGGTGCGAGAATCCTGAGCAAAAATATGTGTACCGTGCTATCGCTTTGCACTTTCTGGCCGAGGAAAACAGCCTTACGGCCAGCGTTCGTTCTTCACCTGCTTGGGAGTTGCTCATTCTTGAGGTTGGCACAATCGCTACACGCTGGATTAATACCGGAGAGCCCATTAAAACCTGGCGGGGCATCATGGCGCTGTCGGGTATGCACCAGCTTGGCGAGATATACGCTGGCCATCAGCTTGCACAATCTCTTTTCTTTAAGGCTGATGCGCCTCGGATTGATAAGCAGCTGGCGTTAGAGGTGATTGAGCTAACCTTTGAACAATATCGACAACGTCGGGTTCAGGGACCAGTATTTGCGCATGGTGATTCAGAAACAGATCTCTATCGCAATTACAACACTATCGTGGGAGAGGCCATTCGTAACAGTGATGATCTGGCGGAAGTGGATCGACTGACGCGTAATTTGGTGTCCGTACTGCTAGAGGCCGCTGAAAAGTGCATGGCAACCTTTGATGCCTGTGCACTGTGTATCCTGACCCCAGATTTTTTGCCTTTGCACGGTGTTGATCCCGAAAACGAGCGCCTGCACGCGCTACGTCATAAAATTTCTGCCTTCCCGGATACTGAATCCTGGTGCCGTGAGCTAGCAGCGACCCCCCAAATTAAATCCCTTCAGGCGCGATTTTACTAAATCACGTTGATTCAACACCCCGGTCAGTCACTGGCCGGGCTCATTTGTTCATCCCAAAAACAGAGGAAGAGAGAATGACAATTCAAACTTGCCCAGTATGCCATGGCCGAGACGGCCTGTTCGAAGTTACCTGCCCGGAGTGCGACGGATCGGGTTACAGCCCGGAAGAGGACAAACCCTTTGCACAATGCCACACCTGCTATGGTGATGGTACGACTGAAACGTCAGCCTGCCCCCGCTGCGGTGGTGTGGGCGAAGTAGACGATGATGAAGACGACGAATACGAAGAGGAAGAGGATGATGATGACGACAGGGACGAGGAGGAAGACTAACGCCCGCATTTCCAACTCGCTCATCCACCCGTTATCACAGCGTTCAGGGTGAAACCAAGGTATCTGGACGAAGCGTAAGGCTGGTGCATAGGCGCATTAACCTATCGTGTTGAAATACCAGTTCAGATATCATGGTAATAAAGTTACAAGGCCACTCGGAAGCGGGTGGCCTTGATCGATAGCCAGAACCGTCCGCGTCCCCACATCAGTACAACGCCATAACTTGCCAGTATTGTTCAGAAAATGCATACCAATCTGAAAATCCGTCATTTTCATATCAAATCCATATGTTAAGTTTTAACAACCACTTGCCACCTACACCACATTACGCGATTTGCGTAGACTGTGGGAATATACAGCGTACGCCAACCCATATAAGGAAAAATTTCGTATCAACCACATCATGAGTATTCAGAATCCAAGAACTAAAACGCTCATCTTTGAAAATTGTAATAAACGTGACAATGTATCCCTAATGCACAATACATTTTTAATCATCTACAGCGGTTTCTAGGCGAATAAAATGAATAAAAAAACGTTGGTCTCCAATGCAAACAATGAAAAAAACAACATTCCACCTTTTTTAGCAATTAATGCTAATTCTATTGAACACTGGGCCAATCAGAGCATTTCAGCACGCACGCGCTTGTCAGTACTGCTGCGAACGCTTGTGCTTTCAACTAATAACAACATCACAAAAATCGATTTTCCCGGGAATGATGACGCACAGCGCCCGGGTTGGGATGGCTATATTGAGACCACTAGTCCAACCCCCTGGATACCAGAAGGACGGTCAGGCTGGGAGTTTGGTACAAATGTGGGAATAAAACAGAAAGCAGACAGCGATTTCGCCAAAAGTATTGAGGCGCACTCAGCAGAAGAACGCGCCAAAATCACATTTATATTTGTCACCCCAAGACGTTGGGCAGGCAAAGTCCGATGGATAGCTGCACAGCAAAAAAAACAAGTCTGGAAAGAGGTCAGAGCGTACGATTCTAGCGACCTTGAACAATGGCTAGCACAATCATTAGCCGGACAAACATGGTTTGCGAATGAAACCCACATGCCTGCAACAGGTGTTCGCTCTCTGGACCAATGCTGGAATGATTGGGCAAATATCGCTGAGCCGCCTTTACCAGGTGGATTATTCAATTCTGCACTTGCGGCAACCAATCGCACTATACTTGCCCGACTGACCAGTTTACCTGACGGCCCGACATTCATCGCAGCAGACTCAACTGATGAGGCACTAGCCTATATCTCGCAACTGTTACGTAATGAAAATAATGAAGTGTTGGGGAAACTCAGGGAGAAAACTATCGTTTTCGACGAATCAGGTCTTCTGCCTAGTTTGGCTGAAAGTATAAGTACTATTATTCCTGTTATCCCTACACGTGATGTTGAAAAGGAACTGGCACCTTTTGCAAAAAAAATCCACTCATTTGTTATTTATCCGCGTAATCAGTTAAATATAACACCCCATGTCATTCTTGAACCAGTCAGCCACGAAACCTTCAACCTGGCATTCGCTAACATAGGATTAACCAGAGACCGACTTACCCGTCTTGAGCATGAATCAGGCCGCTCATTGACCGTACTGCGCCGCAGACTGGCTGATGTGCCTGCAATCCAGCAACCCGAATGGGCGACAAATCTGTCGTTATCTGTTGGTCTTGTACCTTTTATGTTTGCGGGGTCATGGGACAGCAACTGTAATTCGGACAAGTCTGCAATAGAAAAGTTAGCGGGCGACCGGCCATATGAAACGCTTGAAAAATCCTTCCAACATTATCTTCAGTTAAATGATGCTCCAGTCTGGTCCATCGGTAAAATGCGCGGCGTCGTCTCTAAAATAGACTTACTCTATGCCATAAGCGCAGTGATCACAGAACAGGATATTCGCTGTTATCTTGAGGTCGTTCAGGAAGTATTGGATGAAGATGATCCTGCACTCGATTTAGAAGAAGAACAACGCTGGATGGCATCAGTTTATGGAAAAAAACGCCAATTTTCAGGCGCATTCCGAGAGGGAATCTCTGAAACACTAGTTTTGCTGGCTGTACACGGTGATACACTTTTTAAAAGTCGCCTCGGTTTGAACATGGCTGCTGCTGTATCAAACCTTGTTAGTCAATTGCTCCCCAAACCATTGAGCATACGCAAACTTGAGGCAAACGACCGAAATCTACCAGTCTATGCTGAAGCATCACCGCAAACCTTTCTCAGCATCATAGAAACGGACCTCGACAGCAACGCTCCTGCTACACTTGGTCTGCTAAAACCTGCAAGGCCAGGACCTTTTAGCAGCCCAAGGCGCACTGGATTACTATGGGCACTGGAGGGATTGGCATGGGCACCAGAAACATTCTCACGGGTAGTCATCATTCTTGCCCGCCTTGCCAAAGTTGAAATCAATGATAACTGGGCCAATAAGCCCATTAATTCTTTACTGTCGATATTCCGCGCCTGGATGCCGCAGACAGCGGCCTCACACGAAATGCGTGTTGCAATGTTAAAGCGAATGGCAATGCGGTTTCCGGATATTGCCTGGAAGATTTGCATCACTCAGTTAGATTATTTTAATCGGGCCGGTTTTTACAACCATAAACCGAAATGGCGCAATGATGCGTTTGGTTTCGGTGAACCATTCAAGACCAGAGCACCTATCAATGCCTTTATTCGTGAGACCGTGGAAATTCTATTGACATGGCAAGGCCACACACTTGCCATGCTGTGTGATTTGATCCAACATCTCAGTGGTTTTGAAGAAGCAGACCAAAGACGAATCTGGCAAATTATGGAGCATTGGGCTATTTGTGATGCCGGTGATGCTGACAAAGCAGTATTACGGGAAAAAATCCGTCAAAAGGTATTGTCAAGACGAGCCGCATTGCGAGCACAAAAGCACCCGGATTCAGTTGCATTACTTGATGTGGCAAAAAAGGTTTATATTGCCTTGGAACCGGAGAATTTATTGAACCGGCACGCCTGGTTGTTCCGCGAAAATTGGGTTGATGAATCGGCAGACGAAATCGAAAACATTGAAACCCTAGACTTCGAACAACGCACAGTCCGCATTACCAAACGCCGGGTGGAAGCATTGGCTGAAATTTATACACGACAGGGCAATGAAGGACTTTTGTCAATGGCTTACATGGGCAATGCCGCTTGGGAAATAGGTCGTATTGCTGCTGATTCGATAATCCCTATCGATTCGTTATCGGGATTAGTGGCACAATCACTGGAGCTAGCGCTGAAAGAAAATACTCCTGAAAAAGCCCATCCCTATCACAAGATAATTGCTGGCGTGATTTATGCCATAAGCGATGAAGAACAGCGCGAACAAGTACTCCGCGATGCAGCCAATCATTCGGAAGAGACATTATTGCAGCTATTATTGTTATCACCATTTACTAAATCTATCTGGGTTATTGTTGAAACCATGAAGCCCGCAAACCAAGAAAACTATTGGGCAGAAATTGTGCCGTTATTGCTGCATCATGAAGAAGAAAGTGAAGAAGCTGTTCACCGCCTGATCCAGGCAAAACGACCCCGAGCAGCATTTGCTTGCATTAAATACCATCCAGAAAAAATCGATGTTGAGCTACTCTATGACTTACTTCAGGAAATCGCGACAGGAGGAGGCAAGGATAAAACCGGGCAGTATTTACTGGACGACTATCATATCGAACAGGCTTTTAATTGTATCAATACCAGCTCACAATTTACACTTGAGCAGAAGGCAACCCTTGAGTTTGCTTATCTTGGCATCCTTGCACCTTATGGTGATACTGAAGATAAGGCAGGCATACCCAGTCTGGAACGTTATATCGAAGCGCATCCTGAGCTTTTTGTTCAAGCTATTGTCTGGACATACAAACGAAAGGATGGTCAAACCGACCCTGAGATTTATCAGCTACCCGCAGAACAAATACAAAGTATGGCGGAAAGAGGGCACAACTTACTGGAGGCGATCCATTATCTTCCCGGTCATGATGAGTATGGGCAGCTACAGACTACCAATCTAGAACAATGGGTTAACAGCGTCCGACAATCATGTACAGAATTAGGCCGGATTGATACAGCTGACAGATACATTGGCCACATACTAGCTTCAGCCCAAATTGGCAATGATGGCATATGGCCTTGCGAAGTCGTCAGGGAAGTCCTAGAAAACATCCAGTCCGCAAAAATGATACATGGCATGTCCATGGCCAAATATAATTCACGTGGCATTATTGGTCGTTCAATGGATGAAGGTGGCCTTCAAGAAAAAACGCTGGCAGAGCAATATCGTAAATGGGGCCAGGCTCTACTAGTTACCCATCCCTTTGTCGCCACAAACCTGCTGTTTGACATGGCGAATGGCTATGACGAAGACGCCTCAAGAGAGGATGCCGATGTAAGCTTATCCCGACGCTTGATGCATTGAATTAGCATGCTGCGTCCTCACTCTGAATGCGCAGCCGGATTTCTCCAACCACTGGTTGGAGAAATCCGGGGGAAGGTAGGCAATTCAGCGCTAACATATCCTCAAAGAACTTTAAATAAGCTCTTTGAAGATATATGTTACAGGACACAAAATGACAGAAGGAAATCACCCATGTCCTTTGCTGAAACTCACCCATGTCCTTTGCTGAAACACTACGCACCTTACGCCACGTACGCGATATGACCCAGGCACAACTAGCCGAACTGGTGGGGGTGACGCCTTTGCAAATCTGTCGCTATGAGGCGGGCGACGCACAGCCGATGTTACAGGCGATTCATGGTCTGGCGATGGCGTTGCAATGTAGTGCGGATGCGTTGGTAGTAGCAGCAGGCAATTGAGCGCAATTTTCTCGGCATCACTTTCCACACACTGGATTAACGCGACGATGTTCAAAAAACCACGAATGGTAATCAATGCCTCTTCACCATCGGTGGTGTTATCAGCCAGCTTGTCCTGCTATAACGTCCTGCAAGAAGAAGATGGAGTGCAGGGTAAGTGTATGATTAATCGTGTTCTGCGGATGGTTATGAACTAAACGGATGGCGGACTAGATTTAACTTATGTTGTGCGAAAACTCAGTTCATAAGAAACGAATGTCATATGCCATTGTTTTACTGAGTATTTATTCAATTCAAGATCACTTCATGAACTACTTAATATTGGCAACGGGGTATAGTGCCAGATAGCTTGAAAAGCCCCCTTTAAGGAGGCTAAGCGACGATTCATACAGGTACTGTTCTTAGCTTTGAGGTCCACAGAGTCAATATTGCTGAGAAAATAAGTATTCCTGCACTCAACGCAAATGTACTTTGAAAACCAAACTGATCAAACAAAATCCCGCCCACTGTAGACCCAAGTGCAATTGAAAACTGAACTGTTGCTACCATAAGACCGCCCCCTGATTCTGTATCTGACGCAGTGGCACTGGCAACCCAGCTCCACCATCCTACCGGTGCAGCTGTTGATAACACGCCCCAAAGTCCCAACAAAACACAGACGGTAGGAATATTGTTACCCATTGGGATCAGGATCACAGCGACTGAAGCCATGACAAGTGGTATCCCAACCAGTGTCTGATAAAGGCGATTTTTGATCACAAACCCAATCACTATCGTTCCGGCAAGTCCAGCTACCCCAATCAGTAACAATATTAGCGTTACTTCATCAGAATTAACTTTCGTGACATTCTCCAGAAACGGTCGGATGTAGGTAAACAGAGTAAACTGCCCCATGAAAAAGATACCGGCGGCACACATACCAACCGCGACATTCTTGTTTCGTAAAGACTCCCTGATACCTTCTCTTCGTGTGACTCTGCGTGTGGTTTATGCGATTATACTGTCTTAGATTCAGGAGGATTACCGTGAACATAATACCGCTTCGCCCCAGCCATGACTGGACAGCACTCGAATTCTTTGCCGGGATTGGTCTTGCCAGAGCAGGGTTAGAACTGGCAGGGATCAAAACGCTGTGGGCGAACGACTATGATGCCAATAAAAAGGCGATGTACGAAGGTCAGTGGGGAAGCGCCGAATTGGTTCTGGCTGATGTGCATTCTTTAAGCGGCGATGACTTACCTTCCGCAGATGTTGCATGGTCCTCTTCACCCTGCACTGATCTTAGCCTTGCCGGAAAACGGGCTGGTCTGCGTGGTGGCCGTGAATCTTCGGCATTTTTTGGCTTTACCCGGCTGATTGCTGAGATGAAAGAGCGTAAACCCCGAGTACTCGTGCTTGAAAATGTTGTGGGGCTGGCCTCTTCGCACGATCGTGAAGATTTGCGTGCAGCCGCAAAAGAATTTAATGCACTGGGTTACAGCGTGGATGTGATCACCCTAGATGCCCGTCGCTTTATCCCGCAATCTCGTCCGCGCCTGTTCCTTGTGGGGGCGTTGACGCCCGTGGAAGGCGGGGAGCACGACACCTGTTTGAGACCGGACTGGCTGGGCTGGTTACATAAAGACCCAGAGATCAGAACATTCATGATGCCGCTTCCCAAAGCACCGGACTTGCTCTCCTCGGGACTAACGCAGGAGATTGAAGCGGTTTCTGAAAATGACTCTCGTTGGTGGAGCAGCGATCGGGTACAACTGTTCGTGGACTCCATGGCTTCAGTGCAGCGTGAACGTCTGGATGCGTTTATCGCGTCAGATGAAATCAGTGCCCGTACCGCTTACCGTCGAACACGAAACGGTATTCCTGTCTGGGAGATGCGTGCAGAAGATATTTCAGGTTGTTTGCGAACAGCCCGGGGAGGATCCTCAAAGCAAGCCGTTGTCATTATGGGCAAAGGAAAGCTTAGTATCCGGTGGATGACAGGCCTGGAATACGCCCGTCTGATGGGGGCTGGGTGGTATTCGCTGGAGAATTTGCGTGACTCGCAGGTGCACTATGGGTTTGGTGATGCTGTAGCCGTGCCCGTTGTCGCATGGGTTGCGAAGCACATGATTCTACCGAATTTGGTTGCTGCTGAAGACACGAAAGGAAGAACTGTGAATGAATAGTAAGGACGCTGTTGCCGTTTATCTGGAGGCTGCAAAAACCTGGTACGAAATGCAAAGAGCCAGAACGGGAAAAATCAACACAAACGTGATGAATGCGGGGCTTATTGTCTCACATATGGTCCGCGATGGATTACCCATCGATGATGATCGTTTGTATAGCGAAGGAAAAAGCCAGGTCAGAGGCCTGAGTGGCTCCACCATTGAAAGGATCCTTGAGCAGCATGGTGAAACGCGCTTCTTTACTAGTGAAGGCGGACGAACTTCACGCGGTACTGTGCATCTTGCTGCTTCATTCAGGGATATGCTCAACGCATTAACGCCAGGGTATGACAGTACACGGCAAGATACAACACGTCTTGCCTCTGCGCTGGAGGCTTACTTCACATCCTGCGTACGTCTGGATTACTTCGATAAGCAGAGAATCAGTGTAGACATCGACCCGTCCAAACCCGTTTCATCTATTGTGGCCGAGATTGTGAAGGCTGCAGCCGAGCGTTCCGACAAACCAACCGGCGTTGTACTTCAGCATCTGGTTGGTGCGAAGTTACAGCTCCGTTTTCCGGATGAGGAAATTGGTTGTGATCGGGCGAACACCGCAGATCTCCAGACTGATAGAGAAGGGGATTTCCAGATCGGGAATACGGCGTTCCATGTCACCACGGCTCCCATGGAGAAGCTGATTAATCGCTGTATTAAAAATCGCAGTGAAGGATACCGACCAGTTATACTTACCCTTGAAGGAAAAGTTCAGGCGGCAAAACAAATGGCCGAGAACGTGAATATGCTTGATCATATCTCTGTCCAGTCAGCGGAGAATTTCATCGGTACCAACATTGAAGAGATAGCTGTGTATGATGGAGACAAAATCAGGCAGAGTATTGCTAAACTGATTCGTATCTATAATGGCCGCATAGATAACATTGAAAGCGACAAGTCTTTGATGATTGAAGAGCCCAAATGGATCAGTAATATCATGGCGCTGTAATGCCTTCTGTCAGAGGGCAGATGTTAATCCTCTGGTTAAACATAATCATAAACCGGGGGCTGTTGGCCAGGACGGTGAGCTTTGGACACGACTGCGACAAGCCTCTCGTATTTCATAATATACGCAGGCAACATAACGAAATATTTCCCAATATTACAGAGGGATGTGGTATCTAAAATGATTTAAAGTCGTCAGAAAGTAACTCATTAACCTCTATGAGGTGATTTAATTCATTAATCCCATCATGCATTTTGACTTCATCATCTGACTGATGCTCATGGTTTTGTTTATTATTATACCCCGCAGTGTATTTGAGTTGAAAGCGAGCGATACTCCAGATGGTCAACTAGATACCTAAGCGGATAAAGTGCTGGCAAACAGATTTTTACATCCATCAGAATCCAGTGCCTTCGGCCGTTTGAACTTACAATCTGGGTAAGTGAGTACATAGAAACACCCAACAATCAGCATGAGGTGAAGTAAATGTACGACAGACCTAATGCAATAAAAGGGAGGTATCTCAAAATTCACAACATGCTGATTTCTGTGGCCGCACGAGTGAACCATGAAGTAATAGACCCATGGAGGTTATTTAACATAATATACATTATGCGCACTAACGTAGATAAAGGCTGAATCTGATGTTTTATGGTCATCCTTGTGCTGCTCAATAATGACGCCTCAAAACCCTTTCAAGCGCAGTTGCCTCAACAGCGCTAACAGTTCTGGATGATGGCTCTCGACTACAGCTGGTTATGCAAATAGCTGTTTTATGTCTTCTACAATTCCACTGCGACTCTCACTTCACTGAACATTAGAACTGATAACTGTAGTTCACACTGGCAAACCACAGATACGGATGGTTGAGAACCACCTTAAGCAACTTCAGGATGAACGCCGTGATGAGAAAAATGATCAGGACGATCATCAAGCCAGGTAACGCTGAGACAATCGACAATGCAATATCACGCACTACGCGTACAGACCAGTCACCAAGGGACTCTCCCCAGACGCGCGTCCAGGGAAACAGGCTAAAGACCCAACTCAGCCAAACGTAAAGTGCAACGATACCCAGCAGGATCATCAACAATGCGTACAGGCGTGTCTCGATAGCGCCGATAAAACGCCGCCAGCTCTGGGGGATCCAGCTTTTGTTCTCAAAAATGCGACGACGATAAACGCGTCTGACCCAACGCCAGGAACGGTATGCACCGAACCAAAACAGCACCATTCCCACCAGACCAGCCACCGTTTTCACCGCCGACAGCGCCAGCCAGCCGCTGTTATACTGATCGCTCAATGCAGACCGCTGCGCCTCCATGCGCGCCAGTACGCGCTGCGCCGCCTGGTCGAGCGTAAGATCGTCTCCTTCGTCGAGATCGCCTTGTGTCAGCAACATCACCGGTTTACCGTTCATCACGATAAGCCTTCCCGGCTGGTTATAACGCGTGACCGACACAACCTGTAACGGTTCGCGAACATCGGCTTCAGTGAAATTTCGTAGCGTATTGCGGATGCGCAGCACCCGCTCTTCTGGCGTGGTAAGGCCGAATTTCGCCTGGAGCATGACAATCGGTTGATGAAAAATATAAACCGTTCGCGCGCGTTCCTTTTCGGTGGGTTCCTGACGAGGTTCCGCCGCATATGTGTTAACAACCAAAGAGGAAAGAAAGCACATTAAAAAAGCGATCACAATCCTGTTCATATTCGCCACCGAAAACGCGAGAATTATCGTTATTATTCAAAAAGCCAACGCAAATTTGATTGCTTTTTTTAGCATAGACCAGCCTTTCACTTACGCAATGTTAGTGAGAATGAGATCTTCATTTGATGTGAAAGATGACATGTCTCTGGGAAGGCTCTTATCTTCATCGTCGCTAATTTGAAACGCATACCTCTGACCAAAAGTACATAGTCTCAATTATTACGTCATGAGATTTTGGCTTTGGAAGCTTTCATTTAAAAATATAAAGCCGCACATCTGTGATTTTTTAGCAATGGTATGTAATCGTTCGTTATATACTGAACCCGGTGACTTCACTTACTTTCAGAAATACGATAATAAAATTGAGTACATATCGGACAATGCGAAACAAAAAAAGCAAAACCATCCTACGCTTCATGCTCTTGCTACTATTTACCTCTACGCTGACGAGCTGCACATTAACCCGTGTTTCCGACAGCACACATGCCAAAGAGGTCGATGAGCTGAATGTTATTGGTCTGAGCCTGGAGGCAGCAAGGCAAAGAGCAACTGAAAAAGGTTTTGTGTGCAGCGAATACGGAAACGTGAACACGGTTGTAACCGAACAGGGTGAGCATCGATGGCTACAAACTGAATGCAGCAAGAAAAGTGCAGAGCTGTTCTGCCCACAAATGCGTTTTGTCGTTCTTAATGTCGATCCCAACACGAATAGAGTCGTTGATGTTGGCAATTATGTTAATCAACACACCTGTTTTTAAAGACAACACCTGCATCTTTTACTAATTATCGTATCGACTAAAGGACGTTATCTTGCTCATCAGAATCATCATCGCAATGGTCGCATTTGCCGGCAACTCCGTACTTTGCCGACTCGCGTTGAAGGGGATGCATGCTGATGCTATTTCATTCAGCAGCCTCCGGTTGATAAGTGGCGCAATTGCCCTTTTTTTATTTATTGCGATAACATCTGACAGCAGAAAATTTGAATTCAAGTGGTTAAATGCCCTGCTACTTTGCATCTATGTTTTTTCATTCTCCATTGCCTATGTTTCTCTCAGCACCGGCGCTGGTGCCCTGCTGCTCTTTGGTACCGTTCAGCTCGTCATGACAGTATGGGGGATAGCTCAGGGAGAAAAGCTCGTAATTTTAAAAATAACAGGAATACTCGGAGCATTGGCTGGAATAGCCATATTGCTGCTTCCTGGTGCAGAACGCCCTTCCTTGTATGCTGCAATAATGATGGTTATTGCTGGGTTAGCCTGGGCGTTCTACAGTATCACAGGGAAAAAAATCACGGATGCTGCTGCCTCTACCGGGGGGAATTTCATCCTGGCAATCCCGGTCGCATTGATTATTCCTCTGTTCTTCCGCTCTCATCTTCATATCGATATATATGGATTAGTTCTGGGCGTGCTTTCTGGTGCAATTACATCGGGAGGTGCATATCTGCTCTGGTATTCATTGCTCCCCTTACTCAGGTCCACAACGGCCAGTACTATTCAACTCAGCGTACCTTGTCTGGCCACTCTCGGTGGGATCATATTTTTGGGCGAAACGCTCACCGTCAGAATCCTTCTCGCAAGCGTCATTATTTTGGCTGGAATTGGCTTAGTTATTTTCTCTGATATGAGAAAAGGAGCAAAATAGACTGATTAATTATCGGCAAAGACGATACAGAACATGTTGTGCCAATCGATGATCTGGCGGCAACACGGGATGCGTAAACTCTTCTGTTTTATTCATACCAAGTCGTATCATCAGATTCTCTGACGGTTTATTCAGCACAGAAGTAAATGAAACGACTTCATTTAGCGCCAGTACGTCAAAAGCAAATGCAAGACTCGCTTGTGCGGCTTCTAACGCCAGACCCTGGTGCCAGTATGCTTTAGCAAGCCGCCAGCCAATTTCGGTACAGGGTGAAAAATGAAAATTATCAGGTTGTGGATGCAACCCCACACAGCCCACAAACTGGTGTGTTTCTTTTAGCTCTACGGCCCAAAATCCCCAGCCGCGTTCTGCAATACCTTCACTAAATCTATCGGCCAGGTTATCGCTTTCAGCTTTCTGTAGCGGCGCGGGGAAAAAACGCATCACGTCAGAATCGGCATTGAGTGCAGCAAAAGGGGCTCGGTCTTTAGCCTCCCACTGTCGTAATATCAACCTTGATGTTTCCAGCATATTCCTGCCCTTATCATTCATTTTCATATAATCTTCTAAAATAAGTGGCTCATCGGCAAGGTCTTATACCGTCCTTTTCCGACTTTTCCTCTCATACTGGAGATTTATACATGGCCGACTGGAACCCTTCGCTTTATCTGCAATATGCAACTGAACGTTCAAGACCCGCAGCAGAATTACTCAGCCGTGTGGCGTTAGAAAATGTCCGCTCAGTTGTTGATCTTGGTTGTGGTCCGGGAAACAGTACGGCATTGCTGCATCAGCGCTGGCCCACGGCAAAGACAACAGGTGTCGATTCTTCACCTGCTATGCTGAATGAAGCGCGCAACGCATTACCTGACTGCTATTTTATCGAAGCGGATATTAGCCAGTTTCAGCCCGAGCATCCCGTGGATCTGCTTTATGCAAATGCGTCGTTACAGTGGGTGCCCGATCACTATGAATTATTCCCACATTTGGTCTCACAACTGAGTCACAACGGTGTTCTGGCCGTGCAAATGCCGGATAACTGGCTGGAGCCCACGCATGTACTGATGCGCGAAGTGGCTTATGAACAAGATTACCCCGACCGGGGGCGTGCTCCGCTTCCTGGCGTTCACGCCTACTATGATATTTTGACCGAAGCGGGTTGTGATGTGGATATCTGGCGTACAACGTATTATCACATTATGGATTCGCATCAGGCGATTATCGACTGGGTAAGCTCAACGGGACTACGCCCCTGGTTGCAGGATTTGAGCGAAAGCGAGCAGCGTCATTACCTGGCTCGCTACCATGAACTGCTTCAGGATCAATATCCGTTGCAGGAAAACGGCAATATTTTGCTGGCATTTCCGCGGTTGTTTATTGTTGCCAGACGCAATAGTTAAGCGTTTATCATCAGACAGATCACAGGTCTGGGCTACCGAGTATGCGCGCCCTCGCCTTTTTATCATAAGGATCTAGTGGCTATGTCTGGCATCTGCTAGTGTCTTGCCACATGTTTCTGACGGGAGTTGTTATGTCTAAAGTCTACATTGGTGGGTGCCTGTGTGGCTCGATCCGCTTCACTGCCAGCAGTCCTAATAATTCCCATACCTGCTCATGCGATATATGCCGGAAACATACGGGGGCCCCGACCGTCGTCTGGATTGAGTTTGATGCAGAAAATGTAGAATGGACGGGAAAAGCCGGAAAACCGACAACCTGGCGCTCATCTGAAACCACCAGTCGGGCTTTTTGCCCTCAGTGCGGTAGTTCCGTGGGCGCCATCGATGACGCTCCGGTCATTGCGCTTTTAGCCGGCGCTTTTGACGATCCTAATGATGAAGATCTGGCGCCGGAGTTTCATTCGTTTTCTGATATGCGGCCAGCATGGTGGGAAACAGAACGAAACTAAGTTAGTTGGTAATGTTTATCCGGCATATGTTTTGCTGGCACATTGGTTTCATCGTTCATTTGCAGTAAATCGATTTCGATTGCATTGCAAATCGCATCCAGCGGCAGGTCATTGTTCTCAGTACCAAACGGATCTTCAAGCTCTTCCGCAAGCGCATCAAGCGAGATAAAAGTATAGGAAATCAGCACTGAAATAAACGGCGTCATGTAGTGAAGATCCACCACCAACGCGAATGGCAGCATGATACAAAACAGATAAACAGTGCGATGAAGGATCAAAGTATAAGCAAACGGAACGGGTGTATTCGCGATTCGCTCACAACCTGCCAGTACTGCCGACATATCATTTAATCTGTTGTTTAAACTATGAAATAATATATCGGACAGCTGCCCATCACGTCTGCGCACGGCCAACCACTCCCCCATCAGCAACAAAATGCGGTTTGCTGGCGATTGTGCGGCAAATACCGTCTGCAGATCTTTCTCGCTGAGATATTTCGCCAACGGCTCTGCCTGTGGGTTTCGACGTAATGTCATGCGTAAACAGTGGGCAAATGCGATTTGCAGACGAACAAACTGCCCCAGTTCGGCGTCATCCGGTAAGGTGGTTTTCACCTCGCGAAGTAGTGACCGGGAAGCAATCATCAACTGCCCCCACAGGTGTCGGGCTTCGACATAACGTGAATAGCAGGCGTTATTGCGAAAACCTAAAAAGATAGCAATCGCCACGCCCAGAATACTGAACGGTGCCAGGGTAAATTTGATACCCAACATCGTATACCAGGGCAACATGATGATAACGGCGATGGAGAGCAGGAAGTTCAGCAGCAGTCGTGAAAATATTTTAGATAATACGGAACCATGCCAGACGAATATCAGGCGCAGCCAGTGTTGTTGGGGACGAACGATCATGGTTATCTTCGGGAAAATGTGAAATCCGTCACATTAGACGCGATAGCGATCAATGTTGCAAGTTAATCGCAACATTATCCCAACAACTTTGGCCCTGCTTAAAATGAAGCCGCACCTAAGTCACAGACCGGGTTTATGATATAAACCACATAGTATGTTGTAACTAATTTATATCCAGAAAAAACCCGACCTGAGCCGGGTTATCGGTAGTCGTCTTAGCACAGTGGCTTAACGGCTTCACGCATACCTTTTGCCAGAATGGTATCCAGATCGGCAGAGACCTGTTCCACCAGTCCAGAAACCTGCGTCAGATCTTGTTCCCAGTGTTCTTTGACACCCAGTACAGATTTGACCAACGCTTCGGTACTTATCTGGCGATCGCGATGCTGGGACCACAGCTGTTGAAAACGTTCTATCCAGTGCGCATCATCCTGAACCGGATAAGACTCACCGTTGCGCTCTCCACGATAAAAAGCAATTAACGCGGCAAGTGCAAACGTCAAACGCGCCGGCAGCCTACCGCTGGCCTGTTGCCCTGCCAGCAGTTGCGGCAATATACGGGTGCGGAACTTGGTCATGCCATTCAGGGCAATCGACAGCAGCTGATGTTTTATATACGGGTTGCAGAATCGACCGGTTACCGCGCTGGCGAAAGAAGCTAACTCATCACGTGGTAAATCCAGTACCGGAATGATCTCTTCATAGATCGCTTTCTCCACGAAAGCACAAATCTCAGCGTCATTCATCGCCTCGCCCACGGTGTCCAACCCTGCCTGCCAGGCAACAGGGACCAGCGCGGTGTGAGCACCGTTGAGAATCGCCACTTTGCGCTCTTTGTACGGTTTGATGTCATCCACGATCAGGACATTCAGCGGATACTTATCCAGACGTAGTTCGGCGGCTAATGACTTTGGCCCCTGAATGACAAACAGATAGAAGTGTTCTGCGGTATCGAGGAAAGCATCATGATAGCCCAGTTCTGCTTCGAGCTTAGCAACCTCATCACGCGGATAGCCGGTAACAATACGGTCCACCAGCGTGGAGCAAAATGCATTGGCCTGATCCAGCCACTGAATAAACGCTTCCGGCAGCGCCCATTCCTGAGCGTAGCGCAGAACCAGTTCACGCAGTGCATCACCGTTATAATCAATCAGTTCGCAAGGGATGATAATCCAGCCTTTATCCAATGCGCCGTTAAAATAGCTGAATCGTTCGAACAGCAGACGCGTCAGTTTAGCCGGATAACTAACTGCTGGCGCGTCGTCAAACTTATCGCCCGCGTGGTAACTGATACCTGCTTCCGTGGTGTTAGAGAACACAAAACGCATATCAGGATTATGCGCCAGCTTCAGGAACTCATCGTATTCGCTATAGACGCTGATTTCACGGTTAACTGAACGAATTAGACGGGCATCACTGACGGCCTCGCCCTTCTCATCCAAACCACGAATGATAGTGGTATAGAGGCCATCCTGCGTACTCAGCGATGGCGGGAAGGAACTTTCGATAGGACGAACAATGACCACACCAGCGTTCAGATCGGTATGTTCGTTCAGCAGATCTACCTGCCAGTCTACAAAGGCGCGCAGGAAGTTTCCTTCACCAAACTGAATAATACGTTCAGGATACTGAGCACCGGGGAAATCGCGACGATTTAGTGTTTGCACAATGGGTTCCCTTTATGATTAGTCATACAACCTGATTGAATTGGTCCAATAGGTTAGCAAACTTTAATACATTGAAACCCTGTTTTGATCAATCCCCGACGACAAATTAGAGCGTTTTATAGAAAAGTGTGGTTCCGGTCAGCTTCCCGTCGGGCATTTGGGCATAGTCAGGTATCACCCCTACCTTTTTCCACCCACAATTGTGGTAGAACAACTCCGCCCCACTGCCCGTCGCCGTATCAAGCACCAGCAGCGTTTTACCTTGTTGACGCGCGCAACTTTCCAGTTCGTTCATCAATTCACGGGCCAGGCCACCGCGTCGCGCTGAAGGGTGAACCAGCAGTTTGGCGACATCAGCACGATGAGGTTGATTTTCGGGTTGATCGATAATGAGTTGGACGGTACCGACAAGCACCCCCTGCGCATTCTGCGTACCAAGAACGATCCGTTCACCGCGAGAAACACTTTGCGCGACCTTCATCCAGAAAGGCTCTGATTTTTCGCGATTAAAGGGCAGCATAAAACTGATGGAGGCGCCGTCATTGACGCACTGTTCAAGAACATCGCTGAGCTCGTCGATTCGCGACAGAATCTGTGCCGCGCTCAGCACAAAGCAGGGTTTGCCGGAAGCCATGGTTTCTCCTTAGATTGACCCCTTCATACTGCTTTTAACAATTACACAACACAAGGGGGGATATCATAGGATAATGTTATCTATGGCTTGTTCATTTGGAGCACTAACCAGTGGTAAATAACCGTGACAACGTAACGTTGCTGTTCATCGTTTAGCGCTACACCCTGAGGTATATCATGCCATTTCGCCAGACACCCTCGACAGCACGTCGCCGTAGCATGTTGAGCAATAAATACCGGGTGACCACGCATAGGAGTCTGTTTTCCATCATTGGCGGGAAACGCAGGTGCCAGTCGTTTAGCTATAAAATCCGCAGCATGTTGTTCGATAACTGGCGCCCCTTTATCCAGACAATACTGCCTTTCTTTCTGACCAAGACGAAACCGCGAGCGAAACGTTGATTTCGCCAGCCGGGCAAAAAGAGGATCGAGCGTTTTCATCAGTAAACCGAGCGCCCCAGCTGTTGTGTTAATTGCTCCAGCACGGCGATACCGGCCAGTGAATTTCCCGCCGGATCCAGTTCCGGACTCCAGACAGCAATCGCCATCTCGTGTGGCACGATCGCCACGATGCCGCCACCCACACCTGATTTCGCCGGAAGCCCGACCCGCCAGGCAAATTCCCCTGCGTTCTGATACATGCCACTGGTCGCCATCAGCGCATTGATCTGCCGGGCCTGCATCGGAGTGACCACAGGCTCCGCAAGATGAAAGGCATGCCCTTGATTTGCCAAAAAGACAAAAGTCCGCGCCAGTTCCACACAGCTCATTTTCAGCGCGCAGTAGTGAAAATAGTTCTGCAAAACGGTGGGCACGTCATGGTGAAAATTGCCGAAGGATTTCATCAACCATGCAATAGCGGCGTTACGCGCCGAGTGCTCAAACTCCGATCGCGCGACCGTCGCATCATAGGCGATATCCGACACGCCGCTTAATGCCCGCACCACTTCCAGCATCCGTTGACGCGGTGCGCTTAGACGCCCTTGCAGCATATCGCAAACCACCAGCGCCCCGGCATTAATAAAGGGATTGCGAGGGATACCCTGCTCCATTTCCAGCTGCACCAGGGAGTTAAAAGGATGACCGGAAGGATCTTTGCCGACACGCTGCCAGATCTCCTCTTCCTGATAGTGACGCATCGCCACGACCAGACTGAGCACCTTTGAAATCGACTGAATAGAAAAACGTTCTTGCGCATCTCCCGCCTGATAGTGCTGTCCATCAACGGTACAGATAGCAATACCCAGTTTTGAACCGTCGACGGAGGCTAATGCCGGAATGTAATCAGCGACTTTACCCTGACCAATCAGCGGACGAACCTGCTGCACAATGGTCTCTAAAATTGAATTGTCCATGGCCCTGGCCACAACATGCTCCTTGCTCGCAGGTATGAAAGGCCTGCGAGTATAACAGAGCTGAATACGCAGCGTCAGGCCGGAAGGCGGAATCTGGCCACGGCCTGCAAAAGCTGGTTAGATTCATGGTGAAGCTGTAAGGAAGAATCAGATGCAGCATTCACCAGATCACTGGTTTGTCGGGCTTCGCCGTTCAGGACATGAAGCTGACGGGTTAACTGGTGAATACTGTTCCCCTGATTTAACGTTGCAGTCGAAATATCGTTCAGTAACGCGCCGAGGTTTTCCACCAGTGCGATAACCTGCTGCAAATTCTTATCGAGTCCGTTAACCGCGTGAAAGCCCTCTTCAATGCCCTGTAACGAGTGTTTAATCAGTGTCTGAATGTTTTGCGTAGACTGACCGCTTTTTCGCGCCAGCAGCCCAACTTCTTTCGCAACCACGGCAAACCCGCGCCCTTGCTCCCCGGCATGTGCTGCCTCGATTGCGGCGTTGAGAGCCAGGATATTTGTCTGAAATGCAATGTTGTCGATAAGCGTTGTAATCCCTCGCATTTCAGACGAGCGAGTCACAATCGCCTGCATTGACGCATTTACCGTCGCCATCATTCGGTCTCCACCTGCCGCAATATCGCGCGCCTGCACTGCGCGTTGATTCGCCAGTTCAGCAAAGCCACTGTTATCCTCAACATGCGTTTCCAGAACCGAAATATGCGATGTCACAGTGCTCAACTCTTCACTTTGTTTTGCCGACTGCTGGTATAGCTGTTTATTGTTCTGCGCAAGTTCGTTGATATTTCCTACCATTGCGGTGGTGGCATCATTCACCTGCCGCACCAGCGCACAGAGCCCCTGCTGCATTGCAGCAATACGCGAACTTAATTGCGTCACTTCCCGATTAAACTGACTCACCTGCGGGGCTGGCCGAGAAAGATCCCCCGCCGCTAAAATATCGATATGATCGATCAGCCGTCGCAGCGGCATAATCACCCAACGGAACATACTACGCCAGACCAGAAAGGCGATAACCACCAGCACCAGAGGAATAAACAAAAATAGATTTTGTAAACGCTCAAGACTGGTCAACAGCTGCTGACGCCCAGCTTCCGCATGTCGCCCACTGTCCTGCTGAAAGCGCGCGTAATTACCGTTAAAGTCTGTCTGAAAGGCCTGTACGGGTACGGCAAAAAACGCATCAATGGAACCTGACTGCATCAGCCCGTCCGCCTGCTCCAGAATACCGCTATAAAAACGCTGATAGCTCTCCGTTAGATCCGGATCCGGCTGCGGTTTCATATCCCGCCAGGCATCCCATGCACTTTTTGACTGCGCCAGTGCCCGGTACGCCTCTTCCATTAACGGCCGCCAACTCCCGTCCGAACCGGTGGCGGCATCCTGCATAAAATAAATCCCCGCCCGGTTAAGTAAATCGCTGGCAGATAATAACGCCACCCGCGCTTCATCGACCTTTGCCTGCTGCAAAAGCGCGAGTTGATTACGCCCTTCATTATGCTGTGCGTCACTGACTGAGGCCGAGAGCATCAAGGAGGACACGACCTGCAAAACAGAGAACAGCGCAATAATGCAAAAAATGCCGGTTAACAGACCGAACTGACGGGGTATTAGACGATGGAAAATTTGCGTTATGTTCATATTACTCTTCTGTATCAAAGCGTTAGCCGCGAGTGTACGGAGAGTAAATGACAGAAAAATTGCAGAAATAAGACAGGTGCCCCCAGCGGAGGCACCCACACCATCAAAGGCGGTTTTTCCAGACGGTCTGCACGTTACAAAACTCATGCAGGCCAAAGTGCGAAAGTTCGCGGCCAAAGCCACTTTTCTTCACACCACCAAACGCAACGCGGGCATCGCTGGCGCTGTAACCATTGATAAATACGCCACCACACTCCAGGCGTGACGCCATCTTCTGCGCCAGCGCTTCATCCGCAGTGAACACCGTGGCGGATAAGCCGAAATCACTGTCATTCGCCAGCGCTAAGGCATGTTCAGCATTCTTCGCCACGGTAATTGCCGCAACCGGACCAAACAGCTCCTGGCGGAACGCCGTCATCTCTGGAGTGACATCGCCCAGTACCGTCACGGCATAGTAATTTCCCTGACCCGCAATTTTTTCCCCGCCGAGAAGTAACCGTGCCCCTTCGGCAAGGGTAGCTTCTACCTGCTGGTGCAGCTCATCACGCAGATCAAATCGCGCCATCGGCCCCAGATCGTTTTCTTCGTTCAGCGGATCGCCCATTTTGAGCGCGCTCGCAGCGGCCACAAAGCGTGAAGTAAATTCTGCCGCAATCCCTTCTTCGATAATAAAGCGCTTGGCTGCCGCACAAACCTGCCCGGTGTTCTGATAACGCCCAGCGACCGCTGCCTTAACGGCCAGATCGAGGTCAGCATCATTGAGGACAATAAACGGATCGGAGCCGCCCAGTTCAAGCACACATTTTTTCAGCGCGGCACCCGCCTGGGCGCCAATCGCCGCCCCAGCACGTACACTGCCTGTCACCGTTACCGCGGTAATACGCGGGTCATTGATCATCTGACTGACCCCAGCGTTATCGGCATTAACCCAACCGTAAACCCCCGCGGGTACACCAGCATCAGCGAAAACCTGCGCAATAATTGCAGCACAGCCGGTTACGTTAGGCGCATGCTTTAACAAGTAGCCATTTCCGGCCAACAGTATCGGGACGGCACCTCGCATTACCTGCCAGAGCGGGAAGTTCCACGGCATGATCGCCAGAATGGTTCCTACCGGACGATATTCAATCACCGCCTGATTATTCTCCACCAGCGTAGGTTCCGGATTGAGCATCGCCGGTCCATGCTCGGCGTACCAGTCACACAATGCAGCTGACTTGGCGACTTCAGCACGCGCCTGCTTAATGGGTTTACCCATTTCACGTGAGATACACTGCGCCATCTCTTCCGCACGATGGCGCAGAGCTTGCCCGATCTGGCGCAGCGTTTGCGCACGGTGCTCAACGGAAGTATGTTTCCATTCGCTATAGCCATTCGCGGCAAGGTTCAGCGCATGATCAATCTCTTCCGCGCTGGCCCACGGCGTCGCCGTCAGCCTTTCACCGCTGGCAGGGTCAATGGAAATCGCATGTGTTGCTGCTGTGATAGTCATAAGTGCCTCTCTTTATCGCAGGGTATGGTTATATCATGAGCATATTTACTCTTTCTGAAAAATGAATAATATTAACCATACCATTCACGAATAGAGAAGATTATGGATCTGACGCAGCTGGAAATGTTCAATGCCGTCGCGGAGACTGGCAGTATTACGCAGGCCGCCGCGAAGGTGCATCGCGTGCCATCCAATCTCACCACCCGTATACGTCAGCTTGAAGCCGACCTGGGCGTTGATCTGTTTATTCGTGAAAACCAGCGCCTGCGGCTTTCCCCATCCGGGCACAACTTTTTGCGCTACAGCCAGCGGATCCTGGCACTGGTTGAGGAAGCCAGGATGGTCGTCGCCGGGGATGAGCCACAAGGACTCTTCTCTCTCGGCTCGCTTGAAAGTACAGCAGCAGTTCGCATCCCCGCTACGCTGGCTGAATATAATCAGCGTTACCCCAAAATTCAGTTCGCGCTGGCGACAGGTCCTTCAGGCACAATGCTGGACGGCGTACTCGACGGAACATTGAACGCGGCCTTTGTCGATGGCCCAATTACCCATCCGGGACTTGAAGGAATGCCGGTCTACCGTGAAGAGATGATGATCGTGACGCCGCACGGCCATCCCCCCATTCAGCGGGCCAGCGACGTCAACGGTTGCAGTATTTACGCCTTTCGCGCCAACTGTTCCTATCGCCGCCATTTTGAAAGCTGGTTTCATGCCGATCGCGCCATGCCCGGCACCATTCATGAAATGGAGTCATATCACGGCATGCTGGCCTGCGTCATTGCCGGTGCGGGTATCGCACTGATCCCGCGATCGATGCTGGAGAGCATGCCAGGGCATCATCAGGTCAACGCCTGGCCGCTAAGCGAGAACTGGCGCTGGCTGAATACATGGCTGGTCTGGCGCAGAGGTGCAATGACACGTCAACTGGAAGCGTTTATTGAGGTGTTGAACCCTCAGTTATCACACGACCCGGAGTAACTGGCGATCCTCAAAAAACATGAATACCTGTAAATCCGGGTGAAGTCATACGCCCGGAATTTCATTATTATTGAAATACTTAAAAATACGAGGAATATTCGGCAGCAAATTGTAGCGCCCTACCAATGAAATGAGATCCATATCACAAAATGATTGTATTTTCGCCAGCAAACGTTTTAAGATCGTGGCCTTACCTTTTCGCAGCTAATCCTCTTATTTGATATGACAACAGACACTGTTTCCCGCAAGGTCGCGTGGCTACGGGTAGTTACGCTTGCCATTGCCGGTTTTATTTTCAATACCACCGAGTTTGTCCCTGTCGGCTTGCTGTCCGACATCGCACAAAGCTTCAATATGCAGACCGCTCAGGTCGGGATCATGCTGACGATCTACGCCTGGGTTGTCGCCCTGATGTCGCTCCCTTTTATGTTACTTACCAGTCAGGTGGAGCGCCGAAAACTGCTGATCTGTCTGTTTGTTGTGTTTATCGCCAGCCATGTGCTCTCTTTCCTGGCATGGAATTTTACCGTGCTGGTAATTAGCCGTATTGGTATTGCTTTTGCGCACGCTATTTTCTGGTCGATTACCGCATCGCTGGCGATCCGCCTGGCCCCTGCCGGTAAACGTGCACAGGCTCTCAGCCTGATTGCCACCGGCACCGCGCTGGCGATGGTGCTTGGCCTGCCAATCGGACGTATCGTCGGTCAGTATTTTGGCTGGCGCACGACCTTCTTCGCCATCGGTATGGGGGCGTTAGTTACCCTGCTTTGCCTGATTAAGCTCCTGCCCAAACTACCCAGTGAGCACTCCGGCTCTTTAAAAAGCCTGCCGGTGTTATTTCATCGTCCGGCATTGATGAGTCTGTATCTACTGACGGTGATTGTGGTCACCGCACATTACACGGCCTACAGCTATATCGAGCCGTTTGTACAGACCGTCGCGGGTCTGAGCGCAAACTTTGCTACCGTGCTGTTGCTGGTTCTGGGTGGCGCGGGAATTGTCGGTAGCGTCATTTTCGGTAAGCTGGGGAATCTGCATGCATCCGTGCTGATTAGCAGTGCCATTGCCCTGTTGACAGTATGCCTGGTGCTGTTACTTCCGGCTGCTGACAGCGAAATGCACCTTGCTGTCCTGAGTATTTTCTGGGGCGTCGCCATCATGCTGATAGGTCTGGGTATGCAGGTGAAAGTGCTGGCGCTTGCTCCGGATGCCACTGACGTCGCAATGGCGCTGTTCTCAGGTATCTTTAATATCGGTATTGGCGCTGGTGCGCTGGTAGGCAATCAGGTGAGTTTGCACTGGTCGATGTCTACGATTGGTTACGTCGGCGCAGTGCCTGCCGTGGTGGCGTTGATATGGTCGGTGATTATCTTTCGTAAATGGCCGGTATCGCTGGAAGAACAACCTCAGCATTCATAAAAAAATATGCCCGGTAGATATTACCGGGCACAGTGTTTTAAGCGTAGGTTTTGATAATTTCCAGCACGCCGTTAATAATAAACTGCACGCCCATACACACCAGCAAGAAGCCCATCAAACGAGAAATCGCTTCGATACCACCTTTGCCGACCAGGCGCATGATCCCCCCGGAACTGCGCAAACAGCCCCACAGGATAATCCCAACAACCGCAAAAATAATCGGCGGTGCGACCATGATCACCCAGTCCGGAAATTCGGAACCATGACGCACGGTTGACGCGGAACTGATGATCATCGCAATCGTCCCCGGACCGGCAGTGCTTGGCATAGCCAGCGGTACAAAGGCGATATTGGCAGTCGGCTCGTCTTCCAGCTCTTCTGACTTGCTTCTTGCTTCCGGAGAATCATGCGCCTTCTGCTGCGGAAACAGCATCCGGAAGCCGATAAACGCAACGATTAACCCACCCGCAATACGTAGTCCGGGAATCGAAATCCCGAAGGTATTCATCACCAGTTGCCCGGCATAGTACGCCACCATCATGATGGCAAACACGTAAACGGACGCCATGAGTGACTGACGGTTACGCTCTGCGCTGTTCATATTGCCTGCAAGGCCAAGGAACAACGCTACGGTGGTTAACGGGTTTGCCAACGGTAACAGGACTACCAGCCCCAGTCCTATTGCTTTAAACAAGTCCATCATAATGTCATCTTTCCTGTGCGTTAATCGTCAACGGCAAGTATACGGTGAAATCCGCGAGATAAGCCATTTTCGCGATGTAAGGATTCATTTTTCATCCACGCGTATAAACCATAATTATCAGATCGTTAAAATTTCACTCATCGGATGTTGAGTCTGATGATTTAGCAAAACGTGGCATTTGCCGATCCATTCGTTTGACTTATATTTGCCTAAGCAATAATATCAGCCGTGACTAACTACTTGCCAGGGCAACCATTGTGAAAAACACCAGTGATCTGTTTAACGAAATCATCCCACTGGGTCGTTTGATCTATATGGTTAATCAGAAAAAAGATCGTTTGTTAAACGACTATCTGTCACCGCTGGATATCACGGCATCGCAGTTCAAGGTGCTCTGCTCCATCCGTTGCGCGGTGTGCATCACCCCTGTCGAATTGAAAAAAGTGCTGTCTGTCGACCTTGGCGCCCTGACGCGGATGCTGGACAGACTGGCCTGTAAAGGCTGGATCGAAAGGCTTCCGAATCCACATGACAAGCGTGGCGTGCTGGTGAAACTCACTGAGCATGGCGCAGCAATTTGCGAGCAGTGTCATCAATTAGTAGGGCAAGACCTGCACCAGGAACTAACAAAAAACTTAACGGCGGATGAAGTAGCCACACTTGAGCACTTGCTTAAGAGAATCCTGCCGTAAACAGAAAGAGGTATGACGATGTCCAGACGCAATACTGACACAATCACTATTCATAGCATTTTGGACTGGATCGAAAATAACCTTGAATCGCCGCTCTCGCTGGAAAAAGTGTCTGAGCGTTCAGGTTACTCCAAATGGCACCTGCAACGGATGTTTAAAAAAGAAACCGGTCATTCACTGGGTCAATACATTCGCAGCCGTAAAATGACTGAAATAGCGCAAAAATTAAAAGAGAGTAACGAGCCCATTCTTTATCTGGCAGAGCGTTACGGTTTTGAGTCTCAGCAGACGCTGACCCGGACATTCAAAAACTATTTTGATGTTCCGCCGCATAAGTACCGTATGACGAATATGCACGGCGAATCACGCTATTTGCTTCCACTCAATCAATGCAATTGCTAATCGCCAGTTAACGACGTAACCGAGGAAATCATGAAACTTCTGTCTTATGCAATGCTGGCCCTGATGTTTGTTGTTTCGGGCCAGAGCATGGCGGAACAGACCGCGCAACCTGCCACCCAGAACAGTCGCGACGCGATGATTATGCCCCCTGCGCACGATCAGTCCCCGTTCGATTTTAATCATATGGGTGCAGGCAGCGACAAGTCCGACGAATTAGGTGTGCCTTATTACAATATGCGCAACCTGTAATTATATAGCCCCGCCACTGCGGGGCTTTTTTTAGCCCCTCACCGACGCAACCTTACGCAACCGAAAGCCAAACACATTGATATACAACCCTGCCATGATCAGTAGCGCACCGAGCAGTTGCAATCCGGTCAGCGTTTCATCCAGCAGCACGGCGGCGCTTGCCAGTCCAACGACCGGCACCAACAGCGACAACGGCGCGACACGCCAGGTTTCATAGCGTCCGAGTAACGAACCCCAGATACCGTAACCCACAATGGTCGCCACAAACGCCAGATAAACCAGTGAAAGAATGGTGGTCATATCTATCTCCACCAGACTGTGGGTCATTTGCGTTGGACCATCCAGAAGCAATGATGCCAGGAAGAACGGAACAATGGGAATTAAGGCGCTCCATACCACCAACGACATAACGGCTGGGCGCGAGGTATGCTGCATGATTTTTTTGTTAAAGATATTACCGCAGGCCCAGCTTAGCGCCGCCGCCAGCGTCAGCATAAAACCGAGCATGCCAACATGCTGACCGTTCAGACTGGCCTCAATCAGTACCAGCACGCCAAATACCGCCAGCGCAATCCCTACCAATTGTTTACCCTGCAGGCGCTCACCGAAAGCAAATGCGCCCAGAACAATGGTAAAAAACGCCTGAGCCTGCAATACCAGAGAAGCTAACCCTGCAGGCATACCGAATTTGATAGCGCTAAAGAGAAATGCGAACTGCCCAAAACTGATGGTCAGGCCATAGCCGAGCAACAGCGAAAGTGGGATTTTCGGCCTGGCAACAAAGAGTATTGCCGGAAACGCAACCAGTAAAAAACGTAATCCCGCCAACATTAGCGGTGGCATATTGTGCAGACCCACTTTAATAACGACAAAGTTCAGTCCCCAAACCACGACAACCAGTAACGCTAACAACCCGTCTTTACGCGACATACCACCGCCCCTGCAAATATTAAATTTTTGTAAACAAGTTAAAGTAACGGAAATCGTTGTGCCGTAACAGATCATTATTTCAGGTAGGCCACGCAAGGCATTTTCGGACAACTTATTGAGTGTACATCACAGTTTTGACATGCTATTTGTTTCTTATATCTAAAAAAAACATAACAACATGCATTGTCGGGCAGGCAAATGAATATCTCCTTGAGAAGGTCCACTCTCGCGTTACTCGCGTCATCTTTGTTATTAACAATTGGCCGTGGCGCCACTCTGCCATTTATGACGATTTACCTCAGTCGGCAGTATCATCTGAGCGTTGACCTGATCGGCTATGCGATGACGGTCGCGCTGACCATTGGCGTGGTGTTCAGCCTTGGCTTTGGTATTCTGGCCGACAAGTTCGATAAAAAACGCTATATGCTGCTGGCAATTTGTGGCTTTGCTTCCGGCTTTATTGCAATCCCACTGGTGCATAACGTGGTGGTAGTGGTTTTGCTTTTTGCCCTGATCAACTGTGCCTACTCCGTCTTCGCCACGGTGCTGAAGGCCTGGTTTGCCGATAATCTGTCTGCCACCAACAAGACTAAAATTTTCTCGCTCAACTATACCGTGCTGAATATTGGCTGGACCGTTGGCCCACCGCTGGGCACGCTGCTGGTGATGCAAAGCATTAACCTGCCTTTCTGGCTGGCTGCCGCCTGTTCAGCATTGCCACTGGTGTTTATCCAGACCTGGGTAAAACGTTCGACTGCACCATCAGAAGGTTTAAACGCCGCGGTGTGGTCCCCTTCGGTACTCCTGCGCGACCGGGCATTATTTTGGTTTACGTTATCGGCCTTTCTGGCATCGTTTGTTGGCGGTGCTTTTGCGTCCTGTATTTCGCAGTACGTTATGGTGGTCGCCGATGGCGATTTTGCCGAGAAAGTGGTAGCAGTCGTCCTGCCCGTTAACGCCGCCATCGTAGTATCACTGCAATACGCACTTGGCCGCAGGCTCACCGCCACGAATATCCGCCCGCTGATGACAGTGGGTACAGTCTTCTTTGTCGTTGGCCTGGTCGGTTTCGCTTTCTCCGGCAACAGCCTGTTGTTATGGGGAATTTCTGCTGCCTTTTTCACTATCGGCGAAGTCATTTACGCGCCGGGTGAATACATGCTTATCGACAACATCGCGCCAGCAGGCATGAAAGCCAGCTATTTTTCCGCCCAGTCGTTGGGCTGGCTTGGCGCAGCGGTTAACCCATTAGTCAGCGGCGTCATTTTAACCACATTGCCGCCATGGTCGCTGTTTGTCGCGCTGATAGTGGCGATCGTTCTTGCCTGGGCGCTCATGATAAAAGGCATGCGCGCAAGGCCCTGGGGGCAGACGGTGGTCTGCTGATGAGTATAGCGACAGAGCCGAAGCCGCTCTGTCGCATACCTCAGATTGCAACCAGTCCCCGAACGCCCTCGGCCTCCATATTTTTACCATCGCCGCTTTGAATAATGCTGCCCCGCGACATGAGCAGGTATTTGTCGGCCAGCTGCTGCGCAAAATCGTAGAACTGCTCCACCAGCAAAATAGCCATATCCCCCCGGTGCGCCAGTTGAGAAATCACCTGACCAATCTCTTTAATCACCGACGGCTGGATCCCTTCCGTTGGCTCATCAAGAATCAACAACTGTGGGCGACTTGCCAGCGCTCGTCCAATGGCCAGTTGCTGCTGTTGCCCGCCGGACAAATCTCCGCCACGCCGATGCTTCATCTCCTGTAAAACCGGAAAGAGCGCGTAAATATCATCCGGCACTTGTCGGGCCTCCGGTGCTGAAAAACGGGAAAGACCGAGCAGCAGATTCTCTTCGACCGTCAAACGCGGAAAAATATCACGTCCCTGTGGGACATACGCCACACCGGCCCTGACCCGCTGATGCGGTTTCCAGTGAGTGACATTTTTATCCTGCCAGAGCACGCTTCCGCTACGGGCCGGAATAAGTCCCATCAGACACTTTAGTAGTGTTGTTTTCCCCACGCCGTTACGCCCCAGCAGGCATGTCACCTCACCGATACGCGCTTCAAAGCTCACCCCGCGCAGAATATGGCTGCCACCATAATATTGATTCAGTTCTTTCACCTGCAGCATATGAACTCCTTAACGCCCGAGATAGACTTCAATAACCTGCTCGTTGGCCTGCACATCGCGAAGACTCCCCTGAGCGAGGACACGTCCCTGATGTAATACTGTGACGCGATCGGCAATGGTTTCAACAAATCCCATATCGTGCTCAACAACCATCAGAGAGTGCTTTCCGGCAAGCTGGCGAAACAGCTCCGCCGTGTATTCCGTTTCCGCATCCGTCATCCCCGCCGCGGGCTCATCCAGTAGCAGTAAATGCGGCTCCTGCACCAGCAGCATGCCAATTTCGAGAAACTGTTTTTGCCCATGCGAAAGCAGACCGGCGCGGCGGGCCCGCTCATTACCCAGCCGCAACAGCGCCAGTACTTCATCAATACGATCCCGTTGTTCGCCTGAGAGTCGTGCCCGTAGAGCCCCCCAGACAGATTTATCATTTTTCAGCGCCAGCTCCAGGTTCTCTTCCACCGTTAATGCTTCAAATACCGTGGGCTTTTGAAATTTCCGTCCAATCCCCTGACGCGCGATGGCAATGGGATCCAGCGTTGTTAAATCGGTCGACTGATCGTATATCGCACGACCACTTTGCGGTCTGGTTTTACCAGTTATGACATCCATTAACGTCGTCTTCCCGGCACCGTTGGGGCCAATAATACAGCGCAGCTCCCCGACGCCAATATTGAGCGAGAGATCCGTTAACGCCTGGAATCCGTCGAAATTAACGTTAATTTTTTCCAGTTGGAGTACCGGGTCCGTTTGTTCGCGAAACCGATCGCCCGGCATCTGGCGAGTAAAAAGTCCTTCATCCGGCTGCATTATTTGTCTCCTTTGCGAAACAGGCCAATCACACCACGAGGTAAAAAAAGCGTAACGCCAATAAAGATCAGGCCAAGAAACAGCTGCCAGTATTCCGGCATAATGACGGTAAACAGGCTTTTAGCACCGTTCACCAGTACAGCGCCAAATACCGGGCCGATCAGGGTTCCACGTCCGCCGAGAGCAACCCAAATCGCCGCTTCAATCGAGTTGGTCGGCGACATTTCGCTGGGGTTGATAATCCCTACCTGCGGGACATAAAGCGCCCCGGCCAGGCCGCACAGTACAGCGGAAAGCGTCCACACCAGTAACTTGAAACCTTTCGGATCGTAACCACAGAACATCAAACGGTTCTCGGCATCGCGCACGGCTGTCAGAATACGACCAAACTTACTGCGGCCCAGCGCAAGTCCCAGCCATATTGCCAGCACCAGCAGCATAACCGTCGCCAGAAACAGCGCGATCCTGGTGGACGTCGCGGTCACCGGAAACCCCAGAATGGTGGTAAAACCGGTAAAACCGTTATTTCCACCAAAGCCGGTTTCATTGCGGAAAAACAGCAGCATTCCGGCGAAAGTCAGGGCCTGGGTCATGATGGAGAAATAGACACCTTTGATTTTTGAACGGAAGGCAAACCAACCAAATACCAGCGCCAGCAAGCCCGGCACCAGAACAACCAGCAGCATCGCCCAGAGAAAATGTTGCGTCCCCCACCAAAACCAGGGCAGCTCGCTCCACGACAGGAACGACATAAAGGCCGGTAATCCTTCGCCGGAAGCCTGGCGCATCAGGTACATTCCCATCGCATAGCCCCCCAGCGCGAAGAAAATACCGTGTCCCAGCGAGAGCATTCCGGCATAACCCCACACCAGATCCAGCGCAACGGCCACAATGGCATAGCAGAGAATTTTCCCGGCCAGCGTCAACGTCCACACCGATATGGCCAGCGGATGCTCCGCAGGTAACAGCGCAAGAAACGGCAGAATAATCAACGCCAGCAGTAAGCCCAGACCCAGCACGCGTGTTGTACGCGGCGCTTTACGCGCCAGCGTTATTGTCATTGGCATCGTCATCAGTCAATAACCCTCCCTTTCAGCGCGAACAGTCCCTGAGGTCGTTTCTGAATAAACAGAATGATCAACACCAGGATCATGATTTTGCCGAGAACCGCTCCCACCTGAGGCTCCAGAATTTTATTGAAGATCCCCAGCCCAAATGCCGCAGCCACGCTCCCGGCAAGCTGTCCAACGCCGCCCAGTACCACCACCAAAAACGAATCGATAATGTAGCTTTGCCCCAGCTCCGGCCCTACGTTACCTAGTTGCGAGAGCGCCACACCTCCCAGTCCGGCAATTCCTGAACCAAGGCCAAAGGCCAGCATATCGACTCGTCCGGTAGGTACGCCGCAGCAGGCCGCCATATTGCGATTTTGCGTCACGGCACGCACGCGCAGCCCGAGGCGCGTTTTATTCAACAGCAGCCAGGTGAAGAACAGCACCAGCATGGCAAAGCCAAGCACCACTACTCGGTTCCACGGCAATATCAGATTGGCATAAACCTGAATGCCGCCGGAAAGCCATGCCGGATTGGCGACTTCCAGGTTTTGCGCGCCAAAAGTCATACGCACCAACTGGATGAGCATCAGGCTGATACCCCAGGTCGCCAGTAGCGTTTCAAGCGGACGGCCATATAAATGGCGTATCACCCCACGCTCGAGCAGCATTCCTACTGCCGCAGTCAGCAAAAAGGCGACCGGAAGTGCAATAACCGGATACCAGGCTAACCCGTGCGGGAAAAACTGCCCCATCAGCTGTTGCACCATCCAGGTACAGTACGCCCCGAGCATTAACATCTCGCCATGCGCCATATTGATGACGCCGAGTAATCCATAAGTTATCGCCAGTCCCAATGCCGCAAGCAGCAAAATAGAACCCAGTGACAGTCCCATGAAAGCCTGCCCTAGAAGATCCCCAACCTTCATGCGATGCGAGATGGAATTCAGACTTTCGTCAGCGGCAGCACGCACTCGGGCATCGGGTTCATGTTCAGCCCGGGTGAATGGCTGCAGGCGCGCCTGAGTTTCAGGATCATTTGACGCCCCTAATAGTTCGATTGCCTGAAGCCTGACCTCCGGCGAGGTGCTGCTCAGTTGCAGATTTGCCAGTGCAATAGCGAGTGCGGATTTCACATCACCATCTGACTCCTGAGCCAGTCGTTGCTGTAAAAACGGCAGCATGCCCGGCTGCGCCTCACGCTGTAATGTACGAGCTGCCTTTAGCCTTACCGTGACACTGTCACTTAAAAGCTGATGGACAGCCAACGCTCCGGCTACCAGATTACGCAGGCGGTTAGTCAGGCGAATTTTTTTTAGCTCGCCGTTTGGGGCTGTCGCTGTTCCTAACGGCTGTACGTGCGAGCCGTTCATGATGAAGGCATTTTTCGTGTTATCGGTCAGCAGGTTCTCATCTCGTAGCGCACTGAGCAGCGGGATGCGCTGAACGTCGGGATTCACCACCCATTGTTCAAGCAAGGCGGCCTGCTGAGCACGGTTGGCGGCGGTAAAGGTATCAGCATCTGCGGCATGGGCTATCCACGGCAAAAACCACATCAGCAACAACACACCACGAATAAAGCGCATAGCTTTCATGAGCGTTCTCCAAAGCATTACCCTCCCGCAGGAGGGCGTTAGATCAGTTGCTGGCGGTTTTCACAGGCTGTTCAGATTTTTTATCATTACCAGCGATGTACGGACTCCACGGCTGGGCGCGGACTGGCTCGTCGGTTTGCCACACCACGTTAAACTGGCCGTTGCCTTCAATCTCGCCAATCATGACGGGTTTATGCAGGTGATGGTTGGTCGCATCCATGGTCAGGGTAAAACCTGATGGCGCAGCGAAGGATTGCCCGGCCATAGCAGCACGAACTTTATCCACATCGGTAGTTCCGGCTTTTTCTACCGCCTGCGCCCACATATGCAGGCCAACATATGTGGCTTCCATTGGGTCGTTCGTCACCACCGAATCAGCATTCGGTAATTTGTGCGCTTTGGCATACGCCCGGTAATCAGCGACAAACTTTTTGTTGGCCGCATTATCGACGGACTCAAAGTAGTTCCAGGCGGCAAGGTTGCCCACCAGCGGTTTGGTATCAATACCGCGTAGCTCCTCCTCACCCACGGAAAAAGCCACCACCGGTACATCGGTGGCTTTCAGCCCCTGATTCGCTAACTCTTTATAGAACGGTACGTTAGAATCCCCATTGATGGTTGATACCACCGCCGTTTTTCCCCCTGCGGCGAATTTTTTAATACTGGCGACAATGGTCTGGTAATCGCTGTGTCCGAATGGAGTGTACACCTCTTCGATGTCTTTATCGGCGACCCCTTTTGAGTGCAAAAAGGCGCGTAAAATTTTGTTGGTCGTGCGCGGATAAACATAATCCGTGCCCAGCAGGAAGAAGCGTTTCGCGCTACCGCCGTCCTCACTCATCAGATACTCAACCGCAGGGATCGCCTGCTGATTGGGAGCTGCGCCGGTATAGAAGACGTTAGGCGACATCTCCTCACCTTCATATTGCACCGGGTAAAACAGCAGACCGTTTAACTCTTCAAATACCGGTAGAACCGATTTACGCGACACCGATGTCCAGCAGCCGAAAACTGCCGCCACCTTGTCCTGACTCAGCAGTTGTCTTGCTTTTTCAGCAAATAACGGCCAGTTCGAGGCCGGGTCAACCACCACCGGTTCCAGCTTTTTACCCAACACACCGCCCTGAGCATTTATTTCATCGATGGTCATCAAGGCCACATCTTTTAGCGGCGTTTCGGATATGGCCATCGTGCCGGATAACGAATGCATGATGCCAACCTTAATGGTGTCGGCTGCCTGAACGCTAAAACTCACGCCCATTGCGACAACAGAGGCAGAAAGTGCAAAAGCTTTTAAAAATGTACGACGCTGCATAGTTTCACTCCTGAAATTAGACTTGCTGAAAGCTCCGGTGCAGCCGGGCAGACAAAACGGTGCAAATTAAGGGTGTTCAGAAGTGATAAGGCAAAAACGATGCCAGATATTAAAACCTCATATAAAATCAATAAATTAGCATCTGACGCACATAAATCAGTATTACATTTCCCCGCCCAAAGGATTAATCAAACGAAAAATTGAACCACCATGAGACAACTCTGCATTATAAACGTGCAACAATCTGTATCAGCAGCACACCGTCATAACAGCGTCTCAGGGTTTAAAAACAGGGTTGTTTGTGCGCAGATAAATGTGTCTCGTCACTATTATTTATTTTATTCGACGTGATCATGTCAAAAATTTACTTTTCAGTCGAAATAATCACACAGTTCAGCCTTTGTTTAAGATTGAATTGCTACTATAGTCATAAGCGAGGTGAACTTAAGGTAAGAGAGGAAACTCACAGATAAAGGAGCATTTACTATGCTGGGTAATATGAATATTTTTATGGCTGTTCTGGGAATTATTTTATTTTCCGGTTTCCTGGCCGCGTATTTTAGCCACAGATGGGATGATTGATGAACGGAGATAGTCCTGCACCGACCCGGCCCCTTGTTGCGTAGCTGCACAAGGGGCCATTTTTTTTACCTGAATCGCACTCGCTGTGCCTTTTTCCTGATTTACAGATAAAAAAAACCGCCGGATAAACCAGCGGTAAATGCTTGCATGGATAGATTTGTGTTTTGCTTTTATACGCTATCTGGCAATTCCCTGCGAAGATAACGGATAGTCAGCTAACCTATCATCGACAACCCCAATGAAAGTTAAACGAAACGCAACTACCTCAAAGCGTTTTTCGAAAACTCACGCACTGAGGGGATACGAGGTTCCGTCATTGGTGTCCACCAACGCAATTTGCTCATTTTCATCCATAAACATGCAGCGATTCCTGCCGGTCTGTTTCCCCTGATACATCGCCCTGTCGGCCCGACCAAGCACGGTATCCAGCGTTTCACCCTGTTGAACCCGGGTTATGCCTGCCGTCACCGTGATACCGATCTCTCCCTCAGCGTAGGGAATTTTTTTCTGACCAATCAGACGACAAAGTCGCAAACCCGCCTGGCATGCCTGCTCGTTCGTTTTTGTTCTGATGATGATAATGAACTCTTCTCCACCGTAACGGTACGCCGCCTCATCATATCGCGTCCATGACAATAAATTTGATGCCAGAGCCCGCAATACCACGTCACCCACCAAATGGCCGTAGGTATCGTTAACGTATTTAAAACGATCGATATCTAACAAAAATATATAAAGATTAAGCGGTTCGGCGTCGAGCAACTGCCGATCAAAAGACTCATCGAGCATTCTTCTGCCAGGTAAACCTGTTAATGCGTCGATATTACTGCGGATACTCAATAAATATATTTTGTAGTCCATTACAGATGAGGTAAATGCCAGCAGCGCATCCTGGAAGCTGTCGAAATGCCATGAATGGCTACGATTCTCCACGATAGCCATTAGCAATTTCTTGCCTGATAAATGCATCTTTTCGTGGGTGGCGATTATCTTGCTTACGTAACTACAATCATCCTCATTGTACCGTGATTGATTATTAAGCCACTGTCCAAATCGACAAACAAAATGCGAGTTTTCACCCATAATATCCGGCTGTGTAACATCTGAAGACACCACGCAGCGGAACATTGTCACTAACCATTTGTAGTGGGCATCAATGGACTTGTTCAACTCAATCAAAATTGCATCTATTTCCTTCGTATTTCTCATCATCACGTTCTCCCTCCCTGTTCGAGCGTTTCTGATGGAATTATCTTAACGATAAAAAAGAAAATTTATGTAAATTTTTTAATAGTAATTAATAAATCATAATTAACAGGATATTACGCTATACCATCTGTTGTGGCATAGCGTTGTCACTAAAGCGGTCAAACCAATAACGGTTCATTCAGCATTTCATTAAGCCCAATCACCTCTAATTGATCGGATGTGTAGGTTTTGTCGCCTCTGGCATATTGATACGCAGAACCATGGGAAAACCCGGATTCACGCGCTTCTTTATACCGTGCGATGATTTCAGCATTTGAGCGTGAAACATGTGGCGTAAACGGAGTGACACTGGATTGCACAATTGTACTATCTGCACATCCGGACATAACAAGCACAGCTATTAGAACCCCTATTTTCATTAACAATTACCTGAGAAACCTGCCCGTACATGAACGCTAATCTTATCAAACATTCAAAGGCATCATCATTATTAAACCAGCATTCCTGAATATATTTCATCATCATTTGTTGATAACTATTATTGTCAGCTTTCATATAAAACCATAAAAATTGCCATCTTTTAAAATAATAAAAAACCGGGCATCACGCCCGGCTCAATATTCTGGCTAATAATCTCTTAGACGCTCAAACCTCGATGCTCCAGCATCGGCTCCATTCGGGGATCGCGCCCACTCCACTGGCGGTAAAGTTCAGTTAAATCAGTACTGTTACCGCGGGACAAAATATCTTCACGGAACTTTTGCCCGTTTTCACGAGTTAATCCGCCCTGCTCTACAAACCACTGATAGCCGTCATCGGCCAGCATTTGCGTCCACAAATAGGCATAATACCCTGCGGCATAGCCGCCGCCGAAGATATGGGCAAAATAGCTGCTGCGATAACGAGGCGGCACGGCCTTGAGATCCAAACCTTCAGCCGCCAGCGCCTGCTGTTCAAATTGATCGACCGAAAGAGATAACGCGCTCTTTTCCAGACTGTGCCAACGCATATCCAGCAATGCGGCACTGAGCAGTTCGGTCATGTCGTAACCTTTGTTGAACAGGCTGGCCCGCTGCATCTTATCCCGCAACGCCTGCGGCATTTGCTCCCCGGTATCAACATGACGAGCAAAATGAGCAAAGACCTGCGGATGACTCGCCCAGTGTTCGTTGATCTGCGAAGGAAACTCAACAAAATCACGCGGAGTGTTGGTCCCTGAAAGCGTGGCATAACGCTGAGTGGCGAACAGGCCGTGCAACGTGTGCCCAAACTCATGAAATAACGTAATAACATCATCCCACAATAACAATGCAGGCTGACCCTTTGCCGGTTTTTGATAATTACACACGTTGTAAATAACCGGCCGGGTTTCATTGAGTTGCGATTGCTCAACAAAATTGCCCATCCAGGCACCACCGCTTTTCGATTCCCGGGCAAAGAAATCGCCGTAAAATAACGCCAGCCCTACGCCATCGTGATCGAATATTTCCCATACCCGAACATCCGGGTGATAAACAGGAATGTCGAACCGTTCTATAAATTTTATGCCAAAGAGTTGATTAGCTGTCCAGAAAACGCCCTCGTTCAGCACCGTATCAAGGGCAAAGTAAGGTTTGAGCTGCGCCTCATCAAGAGCATATTTCTCACGACGAACCTGCTCGGCATAAAATGCCCAGTCCCAGGCCTCGACGTTAAATTTCCCCTGTTCGTGATTGATAACATTCTGGATTTCGGCCTGTTCATCCAATGCCCTGGCTCGCGCAGCGGGAACAATAGCCCGCATGAAATTCAGTGCCACTTCTGGTGTTTTTGCCATCTGATCGGCAATTTTCCATGCAGCGTAATTGGCAAAACCGAGTAGTTTCGCCTGCTGCATCCGGATCTCGACCAGTCGCTGAATAATCGCCCGAGTATCGTTAGCGTCATTGTTTTCTGCTCTCGTCCATGCGCGGTTGAACAGATTCTCACGGGTCTGGCGATCGCGTAACGCCGCAAGCGCCGGTTGCTGAGTCGTGTTCAATAGCGGGATAACCCAACGCGCTGCAAGCCCTTTCTCCTTTGCAGCTTCGGCGGCAACAGCAATTTCCTCTGCGCTAAGTCCGTCCAGGTAACGTGCATCATCCACCACCAGAGCACCGGACTTGTTCGCCGCCAGCAGCCGTTGATTAAACTGGCTGGTCAACGTGGCGGACTCTGTATTGAGCGCTTTAAGGTTCGCTTTATCGACCTCATTCAGACGCGCGCCGGCTAATACAAAACGCTGGTGGATGACTTCCAGCAAGCGTAATGATTCGTTATCCAGCCCCAGCGAACCTCGCTGTTGCCAGACCGCTTCAACGCGCGAAAAAAGCGCGCCATTGAGATAAATATCATTGGCAAGGCTCGCCAGTTCTGCGGAAAACTCTTCGTCAAGGCGCTGTAGTTCATCGTTGGTGTGTGCCGCCGTCATCGCGAAGAAAATGCTGGTTACACGTGTGAGCAGCGTGCCGCTTTGTTCAAGCGCCAGCAACGTATTGGCAAAATCAGGGGCCTGCGGGTTTTGCACAATCGCCTCGATCTCTGCACGTTTTTGCCGCACGCCTTCATCGAACGCTGGGCGATAGTGCTGCACCTCTATCTGATCAAACTGCGGTGCCTGGTACGGCAACGTGCTGTGACGTAAAAAAGGATTCGTTAACGACATCTTTCACTCCTGAAAACGATTTGTTTACCAGAGTAGACTTCCCAGGAATCAACCGCAATCGCGTTACGCAGGAATAGCTCTGAACGGAAATGACGTGCTATGGTAGTACTACATAAAAAGCGTTGAGGAACAGTGAGATGATCGTTTTAGTAACCGGAGCAACCGCAGGTTTTGGTGAGTGTATTACGCGTCGTTTTATTGAGAATGGGCATAAAGTTATTGCCACCGGACGCCGCCAGGAGCGCCTGCAGGAACTGAAAGAGGAATTGGGTGACCGCCTCTATACCGCGCAGCTGGACGTACGTAATCGTGCATCGATTGAAGAGATGCTGGACGCCCTTCCTGCTGAATGGCGCAGTATTGATGTTCTGGTCAACAACGCGGGTCTGGCGCTGGGCCTTGAACCTGCTCACAAGGCCAGCATTGAAGACTGGGAGAATATGATCGACACCAACAACAAAGGGCTGGTTTATATGACCCGTGCCGTTCTGCCAGGCATGGTTGAACGCAACCGCGGTCATATTATCAATATCGGTTCTACCGCGGGCAGTTGGCCATACGCTGGCGGTAACGTCTACGGTGCGACCAAAGCGTTTGTTCGCCAGTTTAGCTTGAATTTACGTACTGATTTACACGGCACTGCAATTCGCGTTACCGACATCGAGCCGGGTCTGGTTGGCGGTACGGAGTTCTCAAATGTCCGTTTTAAAGGTGATGACGCCAAAGCTGAAAAAGCCTACGAAAATACCACGGCGCTGACTCCGCAAGATGTTACAGAAGCGGTATGGTGGGTGGCTTCTTTACCGGCTCATGTCAATATCAACACCCTTGAAATGATGCCTGTCACACAGTCTTTTGCCGGGCTGAGTATCCACCGGAGCTAATTTCTCTGCCCGGCCTTGCGCCGGGTATAGATAGCCTGAAAGAAGTGATAAAATATCCGGGTTAACTCTCTAAAAAGTAAGAATGAATGACCGTAGAAACGCAGCTCAACCCTACACAGCCAGTAAATCAACAGATTTACCGTATTCTTCGCCGTGATATCGTGCATTGTCTGATTGCACCCGGTACACCGCTGTCGGAGAAAGAGGTTTCCGTACGTTTTAATGTGTCACGCCAGCCGGTACGAGAAGCATTCATCAAACTGGCCGAGAACGGTCTGATTCAGATCCGCCCACAGCGTGGCAGCTACGTGAATAAAATTTCGCTGTCGCAGGTGCAAAACGGCTGTTTTGTTCGCCAGGCAATTGAATGTGCCGTGGTACGCCGTGCCGCATCGCTGATCAACGATCAACAGTGCTATCAGCTTGAACAGAATTTGCATCAGCAGCGCATCGCAATTGACCGAAAACAGATTAATGATTTCTTCCAGCTTGATGATGAGTTTCATCAGAAACTGGCTTTAATCGCCGAGTGCCAACTCGCCTGGGATACCGTTGAGAATATAAAGGCTACAATTGACCGCGTTCGTTATATGAGCCTGGATCATATTTCCCCTCCTGAAATGCTGCTACGCCAGCATCACGATATCTTTGCCGCCCTTGAGAAGCATGATGGCGATGCGGTCGAGCGCGCAATGATGCTCCATCTTCAGGAAATTGGTGAGTCCGTTCAGCTTATTCGTCAGGAAAATAGCGACTGGTTCAGCGAAGATTAATACTACGCTCACCTCACTCCGGGGTGAGTTTCTCCTGCGTTTTCCCCTCTCCTGCATAACTGCATAAAAAAAGCTGTGATTTTGATCGAAAACAAAAAAAATCATTAACGAGAAGCGTATTTATATTGCGCCCGTTACGTGGGACTAAAAGCCCACGGGCTTTGACGGTAAGTTGGAGAGGAGAAAACACCATGAAAACATACGATCGTAACCGTAACGCAATCACCACTGGCAGCCGCGTCATGATCAGCGACACCGGACTCACAGGCCGCATTACAGCGATAGATACCGATGGCCTGACCGCTGAGCAGATTCGCCGCGGGAAAACAGTGGAAATCGAAGGATGTGAAGGCAAATACGCCCCCCTCGAGCTGATTCGTTTAGGCATGAACTAATTGGTGTGAATGCCAGAAAACACAGCGCCATCTGGCCGTTGCAAGCCAGATGGCGACATAGAGCATAATCTTCGTTATTTCAGTTTTGCTGCATACTTCGCAACCGTCGCCTTCGCCCCTTCAGCCAGTAAAGTAAGATACGCTTGTGTGACCTGACGGTTGAACAGTTCAACCTGTGGCAGTTCGTGACCAAAAATAGCATCGATTGCCAGCAGCGCCTGAACGCGCTCTTCGCCCTCGTTACTGCTACGCACTGCATTCTGGATCACCGGCAACAGTGGATCGCTAATTTCAATCGCCTGGCCCTGTTCATCCACACCACCGACGTAACGCATCCAACCAGCGACACCCAGTGCCAGCAGCGCAAAGTCACTACCGTGCACAATGTGCCAACGAATGGAATCAAGCATACGCTGCGGCAGTTTTTGGCTACCGTCCATGGCGATCTGCCAGGTACGATGACGCAGCGCCGGATTGCTGTAGCGTTCAATTAACAGATCGGCGTAACGCTGTAGGTCAACACCTTTTACTTTCAGCGTAGGTGCTTGTTCCTGCAACATCAGCGCACGTGCAGCAAGACGATAGTTTTCATCGCCCATGCAATCGTTAATGTGTTGATATCCCGCCAGATACCCAAGATACGCAAGGAAAGAGTGGCTGCCGTTGAGCATACGCAGTTTCATCTCTTCAAACGGAATGACATCAGCCACCAGTTCCGCCCCGGCCTTTTCCCATTCAGGACGGCCGGCAACAAAGTTATCTTCAATTACCCACTGGCGGAACGGTTCGCATGCCACGCCTGCCGGGTCGCGTACACCGGTGATATGTTCAATTTTGTCTAGTGTCTCCTGCGTAACCGCTGGGACAATGCGGTCAACCATTGTTGATGGGAAGGTCACATGTTGTTCGATCCACGCGGCCAGTTCCATATCCACCGCTCGGGCATATGCAGTGACAACATTGCGCATCACATGACCGTTTTCTGGCATGTTATCGCAGGACATCACGGTAAAGGCGGCTAAACCCGCAGCTTTGCGACGCGCCAGAGCTTCAACCACCACGCCCGGCGCAGTTTTAGGCTGTTTGGGGTTTTGCAGATCGGCTGCAATCATTGGGTTGTCTAACATCAGTTGGCCGGTCGCCGGAGAATGGCAGTATCCTTTCTCGGTGATGGTCAGGGAAACGATCGCGACCTGCGGTTCACACATCGCTGCCAGTACGCTTTCCAGACCATCAACCTGCGCATGCAATGCATTTTTCACCACGCCCACGACTCTCGCAGTCCAGGCATCAGCAGACATCTCTGCAACGGTATACAGATTATCTTGCTGTTTCAGATCGAAAATCTGCTGCTCGCCGCCAATCAGGTTCACTTCGCAGTAGCCCCAGTCACTGCCGTGATCGGCGGCCAGAATGTCAGCGTAAACACCCTGATGTGCGCGGTGAAACGCGCCAAACCCCAGATGAACAATACGCGGAACCAGTTTTGTACGATCGTAGTCAGGAAGTGCAGCCTTTGCCGCTAAAAGCTTGTTTTGCATGGTATGGCCTACTTATAAATGAAATCAGGACTGTTCCAGAGTAACGCCTGTATGGTTGTATGTTTTGATTTGCATTAAGCTTTTTTGGATTGGTATGACATCATGTAAAGCTGTGTAATAGCATGGGCAGCGTACGAGTACATCCGCCCATGCTACTGTCTGGTATCAGCTTGTCTGAGTCACCGAGCAACGAACCTTCGCGGCTTTATTCACCTCGGCAGCATCCTCAAGTACGCTCAGGTCGCGATCTTTCACTTCTGGCATCAGCAACGCGGAAATCAAACCAATCAGTGAGTAAGCGATGACCATCACCAGAATTGGCCACCAGGAATTAGTCATGTTGCAGAAAATACCCGCCAGAACCGGACCAAAACCAACAGCAACCAACCCGCCCGCTTCTTTTGAAATCGCCATTCGCGTAAACCGGTTACGCGCACCGAACATTTCCGCCATGGTAATATTTTCGAGAGCAAATAACCCCAATACAGCAAAATTATGAATAACAATCAGTGCCGTCATGATGACACCCGGGCTATACGTTTTATCCACTACAATTGACAGCATCGGGTAAGCCAAAATAATTGCCGAGATATTCAGGATAATATAAGGCAAACGACGACCAAACTTATCAGACAACCAGCCAAGCAACGGTATTGTAATAAAGCCCAACACCGAACTGATCATTAAGGCATCAGTGGGTATAGATTTATCAAATAACAGCGTCTGCACTAAATAACCGGCAAGGAAGGTTTGGATTAATCCTGAATTACCCGCCTGTCCAAAACGTAGGCCGGTTGCCAGCCAGAAAGATTTACTGGTAAACATCGCCCCCAGCGTATTTTCTGACGAATTATTTAATGCCGGAGCGTTTTCTTCATCATTCACTTTCTCAAATACCGGGCTTTCTTTGAGATTCATACGCAACCAGATGGCAAAAATCATCACCACGACACTCGCCAGGAACGGAATGCGCCAACCCCAGGCTAATAACTCCTCACGGTCGAGCGCAAAGAACATCACCGCCCAGATGGCCGTTGCGCTAAGGGTTCCACAGTTGGTCCCCATGGCAACAAGTGAGGAAATAATGCCACGTTTACCTTTTGGCGCGTACTCGGCAAGCATCGTGCCCGCACCCGAAATTTCAGCCCCCGCACCAAGCCCTTGCACGATACGCAGCGTCACCAGCAGCACAGGCGCAAAGATACCAATTTGTGCATATGTTGGCAGCACGCCAATTAAGGTCGTACAAATTCCCATCATCGTAATGGTAATAAACAGTACTTTTTTACGGCCGATGCTGTCTCCCATTTTGCCAAATATAAATGCCCCAACAATACGAGCAATATATCCTGCACCGTATGTACCCATCGCTAAAATAAGCGCCATGGCGGCTGACTGTTCCGGGAAAAATATTTCATGGAATACCAGTGCGGCACCCAAAGAATATAACTGAAAATCCATAAATTCGAGCGCAGTACCCAACCATCCGGATACGGCAGCTCTAACCAGATCTTTCGTGGATCTTTCGTGTTTTTCTTGATTCATATTGGCTATCTCTAAGAGGTAAGATGCGTACCACTTACTCGCAGTTATTTATATTATTCACTGAATGTAAGTAAGACTTTGCAGCAGTGCTGCTGATCTTTCTCAAACAATTCAATTGCGTCGGTAACGTGGTGATAGTCAAAAGTGTGAGTAATAAGTTGATTAGGATCGATAAGTCCGTTGACCAACCAATCAATCACAATCGGGAATTTGTTCGCATTTAATCTTGAGGAATAAATGGACAGTTCTTTCCCGGTAATGCCTTGTTGAATAATCTGACAAGGATCGCTGGAGAAGCCCATCAGAACAATTCGCGCGGCCGGCGATGCCAGCGTGATTGCCTCCTGTAAAATGGATGGATGGCAAGCTGCATCCACGATAATGGTCGGTTTTAGTCCGTTTTCCGCAAGGAACTCTTGCAACGAGTGCTGACTATTATTGATTGCCCAGTCTGCACCGCACTGCTTCGCCATGGCCAGGCGCTCATCGATTCTGTCAGCAATCACTACAGTTTTGACCTTATAGACACGCTTAAGCGCCTGTACAGTGGTCAATCCCATAGGCCCTGCGCCATAAATTAGCGCAATATCGTTTTCTGTTGGTTTAATTTGCCCGGTCACGTTTGCGGCGATAGTGAAAGGTTCCACCATAACGGCATGCTCATCAGGCACTGTATCGGGGATCGTCCAGGCATTTTTCGCTGGCACAACAGCGTACTCGCTGAAACCGCCATCGCGATGCACGCCCAGCACCACCAGCGATGTACAAACGTTAGGTTTACCAATTGAACAGGGATAACAATGTCCGCAGCTGATGACCGGATCAACGGACACCCGTTCACCTATTCTCGAATGGTCAACACCGTCACCTACCGCCTCGATCACGCCATAAAACTCATGGCCAATCACGCGCGGGTATTGTGCAAATGGATTATGACCGCGATAAATATGACTGTCGGAACCACAAATCCCCGCAAGTTTCACTTTTACCCTCACCTCACCTGCTAAGGGTTCTGGCACCGGTCGTTCGGCGATAACCAGCGTATTCGGTTTTTCAATCACGATACTTTTCATAGCAAATCACTCCTTACCAGTTCCACAGCGTGCCATCTTCCAGGCGAGCAACGGGCAGATATGCAGGGTCATACGGATATTTCGCCGCCAGTTTTTCGTCAAACTCGATCCCAAGACCAGGTTTGTCTCCTGGATGCATATAGCCGTTATCAAAGGTCCAGTTATGTGGGAACACTTCCAGCATTTGCTCGGAATAGCCCATATATTCCTGTACGCCGAAGTTCGGCACCCACAGATCAAAATGCAGCGCGGCGGCCATGCACACAGGCGACAGATCGGAAGGTCCATGTGAACCGGTACGAACCTGATACAGCGACGCGAAATCAGCAATCCGGCGCATACCGGTGATACCACCCGCATGGGTGATGGTGGTGCGGATATAGTCGATCAGTTGTTCTTCAATAAGCTGTTTACAGTCCCAGATGCTGTTGAACACTTCCCCTACCGCAATCGGCGTGACGGTATGCTGGCGGATCAGGCGGAAGCACTCCTGGTTTTCAGCTGGTGTTGGATCTTCCATCCAGAACAAACGGTACTGTTCAATGCTTTTGCCAAAACGGGCTGCTTCAATTGGCGTCAGACGGTGGTGCATATCGTGTAAAAGATGTTCGTTGAAACCAAACTTGTCACGCACGGCGGCAAACAGTTTTGGCGTGAAATCCAGGTATTTCTCCGTTGACCACAACTGTTCTTCCGGCCATTGCCCTTTGGTGGCGGGTTCATAGGCCAGTCCTTTGCCCTTAGACATACCGTAAGTGGTTTTCATACCCGGTACGCCGCACTGCACACGAATGGCTTTAAAGCCCATTTCTTTATGACGTGCATAATCTTCGATTACGTCATCAACGGTATGGCCTGTGGTGTGGCAGTAGACCATAACCCCTTCACGAGAAGCACCGCCGAGCAACTGGTACAACGGCATATTCGCCGCTTTCGCTTTGATATCCCAGAGAGCCATATCCACCGCAGAAATCGCCGACATGGTGACCGGACCACGACGCCAGTACGCACCTTTGTAGAAAAACTGCCAGATGTCCTCAATACGATGCGCATCGCGACCAATAAGCTGCGGACACACGTGATCTTTCAGATAGGACGCCACGGACAGCTCGCGTCCATTTAACGTGGCATCTCCCAGCCCGGTGATCCCATCTTCTGTCGTAATTTTCAACGTTACAAAATTACGCCCAGGACAGGTGACAAACACTTCAGCCCCAACAATCTTCATTTCTTATTCCCTACATCTGTTCTTGTGATGCAGGAAATTTACTCAACTGAGCTACTACCATACAAGTATAAAGATCAAAAAAACGCTGTTTGATCACAAAAAAGGCGCTATGCGCGCCCCCATCCAGCCACAATGATCAGCATGCCGCACAACGCCACCAGCGCGCCAGACCAGTCATATAAACTGAGTTTTACACCATCGACAATACGTAGCCATAGCAGCGCGGTCACCACGTAAACACCGCCATAGGCTGCGTATACACGCCCGCTGGCTGCCGGATGCAGTGTCAGCAACCAGACGAATAAAGTCAGTGACACCCCGGCGGGTATCAGCAACCAGGCTGTAACTCCTCGCTTAAGCCAAAGCCAGGGTAAAAAGCAGCCAATAATTTCGCATAACGCGGTGATGAAAAAAAGAAATGTGGTCTTAAGCATTGATGTTATTCAGTTACCTTCGGTTTAACCATGATACGACAGAATCTCGTTAGCGTATCCATATCCACCGGGTGGGTATGCCCGCAAACTGGAATAGTGTAGAATTTAACCCTGTTTTATCGTTTTTACCCTTTCCCATAAAAGGAATTCACCATGAAAATTACACTGACCAAACGCCTGTGCCTGACGGCTATGCTGACGCTGGCTGCGGCTGTGTACACCTCTTCCGCATTTGCTGAAACCAGTAAACTGGTCATTGAATCCGGAGATAGTGCGCAAAGTCGTCAACAAGCCGCAATGGAAAAGGAACAATGGAACGATACGCGTCAGCTTCGCCAGAAAGTCAATAAACGTGCAGAGAAAGAGTGGGACAAAGCCGATACGGCCTTTGATAGCCGTGATAAGTGCGAGCAGAGCGCTAATATTAATGCGTACTGGGAACCTAACACCCTGCGCTGCCTCGACCGCCGTACTGGCCGCACCGTTGCCCCATAATCATTGCACTTTGAAGGATATTGAAAGGATACGATATGACTAGCGCCCTCAGTGTTAAGTTGCGCCCGCTGGAGCGTGAAGATTTACGATTCGTCCATCAGCTTGATAATAATGCCAGCGTAATGCGCTACTGGTTCGAAGAGCCTTACGAAGCGTTTGTTGAGCTGTCAGACCTGTATGACAAACACATCCACGACCAAAGCGAACGCCGCTTCGTGGTGGAGTGCGACGGTGAAAAAGCCGGGCTGGTGGAATTGGTTGAAATTAACCATGTACACCGCCGGGCCGAATTCCAGATTATTATTTCGCCGGAATATCAGGGGAAGGGTCTGGCCTCACGGGCAGCAAAGCTGGCAATGGACTATGGCTTTACCGTGCTCAACCTCTATAAGCTGTATCTGATCGTCGATAAAGAGAACGAAAAGGCTATCCACATCTACCGTAAACTCGGTTTTATGGTGGAAGGCGAGCTGATCCATGAGTTCTTTATCAACGGCCAATACCGCAACACGATTCGTATGTGTATCTTCCAGCAGCAGTATCTGGCAGAGCACAAAACGGCAGGCCCTAATCTGCTGCCGCCTACCGCTCAGTAAACACGACTAGTAGTAGTCGATCGTGTTTTCAATCGAGTAATGATGTTCAACTGCCGGCTTCACGCTCTCATCAACGATAACAAGCTGGCAGTTGATCGGATTTGCGTATTCATCGTATTTGCACGTTTGTTTGACATTGCCTAACGGATGATTGTTGAGCATGCTCACCGCGGTGTAATCTAACTTCTTCAATGGGTCAACCGACGGTTTAGCATCAACCTGCAAAGTGCTGTCCTTACTGACGGTTGTTTTGCCCAGCGGGTAGCCTTCGGCATCATATCGATACTGCACCTTCATCTCTTTCCCCGTGGCGGAAACGACAAAGCCGTTATCGTCGGTATCCCACACCACACCGGCAGCAGGCAGTTCCGCTAGCTGGCATTTACCTTGTAAGCGGATCTTTTTTTCCAGCGTTTCGGCATCCCGATAGTAGTTAGCATCCAGGACCAGCGCCATACCGGTATTGTTTTCGATATCGTGCAGTTCAAGTGTATCGAAACACCCTTCCTGTGACAGGGTACCAGCAACGCGCTTAGTGACCTCACCTTTGTCGTTGAGCAGCGTCTGACTGAAATCTTTCACCGGCCCGCGCAGCGGATCGAAATCAAATTCATTGGAAAAACTGGCCATTTCCGGCGTAAAGGAAACCAGCCCTTTGGCGTTATCACACCCAACCAGCACGACACACAGGAAACCTAACAGGGTCTGTTTCTTCACATTTTTCACCGGGATAAGAAGATAATTCTCAATCATATTAGCAAATACAGTTATTTACACCAGAAATGCTAATCTTAGTCTATGTCGATCATAAAGGAGCTGATGATGAAATACGTAACAGGAATTGCCGCGATCTTACTGGCAGTTGCATCCCCACAGGTTCTGGCGGCACCTGCGTCATGTGAACGCGTGAAAAGCGATATCGAGCAGCGCATCATCAATAATGGCGTCGCAGAGTCCAGCTTTACGCTGAACATTGTCCCCAACGATCAGGCCGATCAACCTGATTCACTGGTGGTAGGACATTGTGCAAACGATACGCACAAAATTCTCTACACCCGGACTAACAGTGGAAACGCCCCTGCCAACAGCTCGCCTGCACAGGACGGGCACGTCGCCGAACCGCAATAAATCATACCCTCCGTACGCGGAGGGTTACTCCAGTTTGATATGCATTAAGATGCCATACTCATAAATGGGTAAACTCACTCTATTATTAGCATGCTATTAATTTCGCTGTAGAGATTAATATATAGCGATAACTATAATGGAGTGAGTTATGTCTGATACTGAGCAATATGGAGGCATTAGCCGCAGGATGTTAGTGAAATCCTCGGCTATAGGTTCGTTGGCGCTTGCCGCTGGCGGGTTATCGTTACCTTTTGGGATGCGCACCGCAGCTGCTGCGGTACAACAGGCAATGCAACCGGCTGAAGAGAAAGTGGTTTGGGGCGCTTGTTCCGTGAACTGCGGCAGTCGTTGTGCCCTGCAACTCCACGTCAAAGATGACGAGGTCGTATGGGTGGAGTCTGATACGACCGGAGACGATATTTATGGTCAGCACCAGGTGCGGGCCTGTTTGCGTGGACGCTCAATCCGTCGACGGATCAATCATCCGGACCGCCTCAATTATCCTATGAAGCGCGTGGGCAAACGCGGTGAGGGCAAATTCGAACGCATAACCTGGCAGGAAGCGCTGGATACCATCAGCACCAGTTTAAAAAATACCGTACAGAAATACGGTAATGAGGCCGTGTATATCAACTACACCTCTGGCATTGTCGGCGGCAATATTACTCGCTCCTCCCCTTATGCCTCGCTGGTCGCTCGATTGATGAACTGCTATGGCGGATTCCTGAGCCATTACGGCACATACAGTACCGCACAAATCGCGGCGGCAATGCCTTACACCTACGGCTCAAATGACGGCAACAGTACCTCCGACATTGAAAACACGAAGCTGGTGGTGATGTTCGGCAATAACCCTGCCGAAACGCGCATGAGCGGCGGTGGCATAACATACTTCCTTGAGCAGGCCCGGGAGCGTTCTAACGCCCGCATGATCGTCATCGACCCGCGTTATACCGATACAGCTGCGGGTCGTGAAGATGAGTGGATCCCTATTCGTCCGGGAACCGATGCCGCACTGGTGGCGGGAATCACCTGGGTCCTGATTAACGAAGATCTGGTCGATCAGGCGTTCCTCGACACATATTGCGTCGGTTATGACGAGAAAACCCTACCCGCTGACGCCCCCGCTAACGGACATTACAAGGCCTATATACTTGGCAATGGCGATGACGGTGTCGCTAAAACGCCCCAATGGGCCTCGCATGTCACAGGGATCCCGGCCGAGCGCATCGTTAAACTGGCACGGGAAATCGGTAGTACAAAACCGGCGTATATTTGTCAGGGTTGGGGTCCACAACGTCAGGCTAACGGCGAACTGACTTCGCGCGCGATCGCGATGCTGCCAATCCTGACCGGCAACGTTGGCATCAACGGCGGCAATAGCGGTGCACGAGAATCAACCTACACCATCACGATTGAACGCATGCCGCTGCCGGATAATCCCATCAAGACCCAGATATCCTGCTTTAGCTGGACCGACGCCATCGCCCGGGGTCCGGAAATGACCGCAACCCGCGATGGCGTGCGCGGTAAAGATAAGCTCGATGTACCGATTAAATTTATCTGGAACTACGCGGGCAACACCATTACTAATCAGCACTCAGATATCAATAAAACGCATGAGATCCTTCAGGATGATACGAAATGCGAAATGATAGTGGTCATCGAAAACTTCATGACCTCCTCAGCGAAATATGCCGATATCCTGCTGCCGGACCTAATGACCGTCGAACAGGAAGACATCATTCCTAACGACTATGCGGGCAACATGGGATACCTCATTTTTATTCAACCCGCGACGTCACCGAAGTTCGAACGCAAACCGATCTACTGGATAATGAGCGAAGTCGCCAAACGCCTTGGCAATGATATCTATCAACGGTTTACGGAAGGCCGTACTCAGGAACAGTGGCTCCAGTATCTGTATGCAAAAATGCTGGCCAAGGACCCCGCGCTCCCTTCTTATGACGAGCTGAAAAAAATGGGGATCTATAAACGCAAAGATCCTAACGGGCATTTTGTCGCTTATAAAAAATTCCGCGACGATCCGCAGGCCAATCCACTCAAAACACCGTCTGGAAAGATTGAAATTTACTCCAGCCGGCTGGCGAAAATTGCCAACACCTGGGAGTTGCAGAAGGATGAAGTAATTAGTCCACTTCCCGTCTACGCCTCCACGTTTGAAGGGTGGGACGATCCTAAACGCAGCGCATTTCCGCTGCAGTTGTTTGGCTTTCATTACAAATCCCGTACGCACTCCAGCTACGGCAATATCGATGTTCTGCAGGCGTCCTGTCGTCAGGAAGTGTGGATCAACCCCGTCGATGCCCAAAAGCGTGGTATTGCAAATGGCGATATGGTGCGGGTCTTTAACGACCGCGGGGAAGTTCGTATTCCGGCCAAAGTGACGCCACGGATCCTGCCTGGCGTCAGCGCAATGGGCCAGGGTGCATGGCACGATGCCGATATGGCCGGCGACAAAATTGACCATGGCGCCTGCGTCAATACGCTGACAACACAGCGCCCTTCACCGCTGGCAAAAGGCAACCCACAGCACACTAATCTGGTCGAGATCGAGAAGGTTTAAGGACTAACCCATGACAACTCAGTATGGATTTTTTATTGATTCCAGTCGTTGCACCGGGTGCAAAACCTGCGAACTGGCCTGCAAAGACTACAAAGACCTCACTCCTGACGTCAGTTTCCGGCGGATTTACGAATATGCAGGTGGTGACTGGCAGGAAGACAACGGCGTCTGGCACCAGAACGTTTTTGCCTACTATCTCTCCATCTCCTGTAACCACTGCGAGGATCCGGCCTGCACCAAGGTTTGTCCAAGTGGTGCGATGCATAAGCGTGAGGATGGTTTTGTGGTGGTCGATGAAGACGTATGCATTGGCTGTCGCTACTGTCATATGGCCTGCCCGTACGGTGCGCCACAGTACAATGCTGCGAAAGGACATATGACCAAGTGTGATGGCTGCCATGATCGCGTGGCAGACGGCAAAAAGCCCATCTGCGTCGAGTCCTGTCCGCTGCGTGCGCTGGATTTTGGCCCCATCGACGAACTGCGCAAAAAACATGGTGAACTGGCTGCCGTCGCCCCGCTGCCGGGTGCGCACTTCACCAAACCAAATATTGTGATCAAACCAAACGCCAATTGCCGCCCGACCGGGGATACCACGGGTTTTCTGGCTAATCCAAAGGAGGTGTAATATGGGAAATGGATGGCATGAATGGCCGCTGGTACTGTTTACGGTGCTGGGCCAGTGCGTAGCCGGGGCGCTGATCGTCAGTGGTTGCGGCTGGCTGACAGCTAAAGACGAGCTGGCAAAACAACGTATCGTTCGCAGTATGTTTTTTCTCTGGCTGGTAATGGGCATCGCCTTTCTCGCCTCGGTTATGCATTTAGGTTCGCCGCTGCGCGCGTTTAACTCGCTGAACAGAATTGGCGCATCGGCGCTAAGTAACGAAATCGCCAGCGGTTCGCTGTTTTTCGCCGTCGGTGGCCTGTGGTGGCTGATGGCGTTTCTCGGTAAAATGCCCGCAGCGGTAGGTAAAACCTGGATGCTATTGAGCATGTTGCTGGGCCTGGTATTTGTCTTTGCGATGACCAACGTCTACCAGATAGACACCGTCCCAACCTGGTATAACGGCTATACTACACTGGCGTTTTTCATGACGATGCTGCTCAGTGGACCGCTATTTGCCGCTCTGCTGCTGCGTGCTGCAGGTGTTTCTTTTAACGTCGTCAGATTCGCCGGTATCAGCGTATTGGCTCTGCTGGTTACGGTGGCCGTTATTGTGCTGCAGGGACTGTCACTCGGCGAGATCCACAGTTCGGTACAATCCGCCAGCGCGCTGGTTCCCGACTACGGCAGTTTACAGGTCTGGCGTGTGCTGCTGTTGGCTGCGGGTCTGGGTTGCTGGATATGTCCGTTGATCCGTCGCAAACGACCGTCCGTTGGCGGGTTGGCGCTCGGGTTAATTCTGGTGCTTGTCGGTGAAATCATTGGCCGCGGATTGTTTTACGGTTTACATATGACAGTCGGAATGGCTGTTGCAGGTTAACTTTCGGGTGCGGGGCAACCCGCACTGTTCAGGATTGTTTGCATGACCCATTTTTCACAACGAGACAACTTTTCTACCGCAGCGCGTGTGCTCGGCGCGCTGTTTTATTATGCCCCAGACAGTGCGGAAGCTTCGGCACTGGTCAGTGCATTAAGAACCGAAGGCTGGCAGTCGCAGTGGCCGCTTGAAAAGACAACGCTTTCGCCGTTAGTCGATCAGTTTCAGGCTGATGCCGATGAGTCTCTCCCGCAGGCCTGGCAACGTCTGTTTGTTGGGCCTTATGCGCTCCCTTCTCCGCCATGGGGATCCGTCTGGCTGGATCGTGAAAACGTGTTGTTTGGCGACTCCACGCTGGCATTACGCCAGTGGATGCGGGACAACGGCATCCAGTTTGCCATGCAGCAAAATGAGCCAGAAGATCACTTTGGTTCGCTGCTGTTGCTGACGGCCTGGCTTGCCGAGAACGAACGCCACACCGAGTGCGAGCAACTGCTGGCCTGGCATCTGTTCCCATGGTCATCGCGCTTCCTTAATGTGTTTATCGAAAAAGCCGACCATCCGTTCTACCAGGCGCTGGGTGAGCTGGCGCGTCTGACGCTGGCACAGTGGCAATCACAGTTACTGATCCCGGTAGCCGATAAGCCTTTGTTCCGTTAGTTTCGTCACAGGTAGGATGCGTCCTGCCTGTGGTGCATCCTGTTGCGCACGCTGAGCTTTTGCTTCTGTTACCTAATAGCCGCAAAATAGAGCGTCTGAATTTTCCAGTCTGGCCACTCATGCATCATTTACATGCTTACCCTGACCTGCGTGCCATGTTCCGCCGCCTGCTGATCGCCGCGTTGATTGGCGTCCTTGCTGCGCTGGCCGTCGCAGGATTTCGTCATGCCATGCTACTTCTCGAATGGTTGTTTCTGAGCAACAACACAGGGAGTCTGGTCAACGCAGCGACAAACCTTTCGCCCTTAAGGCGTATGCTGACACCTGCACTCGGCGGTCTGGCGGCTGGATTACTACTGTGGGGCTGGCAAAAATTTAACCGTTTACGTCCGCAGGCTCCCACTGATTATATGGAAGCCCTGCAAACCGACGGACAATTTGACGTCAGTGCAAGCCTGGTGAAATCGCTGGCATCGTTACTGGTCGTTGCCAGCGGGAGCGCCATCGGACGTGAAGGTGCCATGATTTTACTGGCGGCCCTGGCAGCCTCCTGCTTTGCTCAACGCTTTACCCCGCGTACAGAATGGAAGTTATGGATTGCCTGCGGCGCCGCTGCAGGTATGGCTGGAGCCTATCATGCCCCGCTGGCGGGCAGTTTATTTATTGCCGAAGTATTGTTTGGCACACTGATCCTCGCCTCACTGGGGCCGGTAGTGGTGTCCGCCGTAGTCGCATTACTCACCACCAATCTGCTTAGCGGCAGCAATGCGCTGCTGTATACCGTGCACCTGTCGCGGGAATTACATGCTCTGGAATACGTTATGATTGTCAGCACCGGTCTGGCTGCTGGCATCTGCGGACCGCTCTTCATGTGGTTGATGACCGCCAGCCATAATGTATTTTTGCGCTTAAAACTCTCGCCACCGTGGCAACTGGCGCTTGGCGGGTTGATCGTTGGCCTGCTTTCATTGCTCACGCCTACGGTCTGGGGTAATGGCTACAGCGTGGTGCAGTCATATTTACTTTCACCACCGCTGCTGGCCGTGGTTGGCGGGATTTTTATCTGCAAATTACTGGCGGTGCTTGCCAGCAGTGGATCCGGTGCTCCGGGTGGCGTGTTTACGCCAACGCTGTTTGTCGGCTTGTCGGTGGGCATGTTGCTGGGTCAGGTATGGGGATTATGGCTTCCGGGCTCGGATGAAATTGCCATTTTGCTGGGATTAACGGGGATGGCCACGCTGCTGGCGGCTACCACGCATGCACCAATAATGTCGACGTTGATGGTTTGTGAAATGACCGGGGAGTATCGCCTGCTCCCCGGATTACTGATCGCCTGTGTCCTGGCATCGGTACTGTCGCGTACGTTACGCCACGACTCTATCTACCGACAGCACGCTGCCGAGCATTGAAAGGCGGATGTACTGCGACAACTCACGCTGCTCTGCACGAGGCAGATAAGGCAGTTCACCGATCAGCGGTGCAGGTAATTTTTTACCCAGCACATCAATGATTTCCGCATAATGCGCCAGCCCAGGGTTAATGCGATTCGCAACCCAGCCAATCAACGGCAGTCCGTCGCTGGCTATCGCCTGCGCGGTGAGGATCGCATGATTAATACAGCCTTCCTGGATACCCACTACCATCAGCACCGGCAGTTGTTCCTGCACCACCCACTCCGATAACGGACGCAGATCGTTCATCAAGCTCCGCCAGCCTCCGGTGCCTTCCACGACAACGTGATCGACTTTTTCGCTGAGGCTTGCGAGACCGTTGGATAACAGGGTGTAATTGACCGGACCACTATGCGCCACGCTACTTTCATCTTCGCTCAACGCAATTGGGTTAATCGCCTCATAAGGCAGCTCGATAGATGACACACTTTGCAGTACCAGTGCATCTTTGTTGCGCAGACCTTCGGGCGTCTCTTTGCTGCCTTTGGCTACAGGTTTGTAACCCGCAACGCTTTTACCCCCTGACGCTAACGCTTGTAGTAATGCGCGGGAAACCACGGTCTTCCCAACAGAAGTGTCTGTACCTGTAATAAAGAAACGCTTCAGCATCACTAACTCCACCGTTATGCTTTGAAAATATAAGTCAGGAAAATAAAACAGTGGAGAAAGTCTAAGGTATGACGACCAGGATCAGCTTGAGATAGCGCAATTTTTCGTACAACAGTTAAAAAATGTTAACCCTGTAATAGACGAATCAACAAAGAACCGTTATACATCGCGTCCTTCACGAGCGCCGCCCCCGCCATCGTCCCCTGATTGGTAAACTGGGTGCTTTCAACGACTATATGCTGACTGTAAGCCGGAAGCGCCTGCTGACGAATGCTGTCCGCAATGGTAGGGAACAAGATATCTGCCGCTTTGCTGAGCGGAGAGCCAATCAATATCTTTTGCGGGTTGAACAAATTCACCATGATGGCAAGAATTCGACCGACGTGGGTCCCAACGCCGCTAATGATATCTTTCGCCAATAAATCACCCTGCATGGCCGCCAGACACAGCGCGTCTACCGTTAATGGTTGTCCGTGTAGAGAAGAACTCATTGACTGCTTCAGGCGCACCTGCGCCAGTTCGAGCACGCTGTCGACGCTGGCGATCGTTTCCAGACAACCATGGTTGCCGCAATAGCAGCGTTTACCGTAGGGATCGACCTGCGTATGGCCAATCTCCACCAGGCTACTGCTGCCTGCATGCAGTAAATGACCGTCAGTGATCACCCCGGCACCCACGTTATGATCAATCACCACCTGAATGACGTCGCGCGCGCCGCGCGATGCGCCAAAAAGCGCCTCGGCCATCGTCCAGGCGCTGATATCGTGCTGAATATACACCGGCACGCCGGTATGGTTCTCAAGCGCTTCGCCCAACGGCATCTCTTTGACATCTTCGTAAAATGGCATGCGATGAACGATACCGTTTTCAGTATCAATAATACCGGGTAAAGTGATGGCGATGGAGGTTAAGCGCTCCAGCTTTTGCTGGTGGCGGATGAAAAACTGATCGACCTGGGTTATCACGCGATCCAGCAACGGTATTTCGCTGACCAGCGCCATTTCAAGACAATCTTCAACCACCAGCTTGCTGCTCAGATCGCGTAGCGCCAGAAAAATCTCGCCACGACTGATACGAATGGATAAGTAGTGCCAGGCTTCCGTTTCGACAACCAGCCCAACGGCTGGACGTCCACGGCTACCCGCTTCCTTGATTTCCAGCTCTTGCACCAGATGCGCTTCGAGCATTTCGCGGACAATTTTGGTAATGCTGGCAGGCGCCAATTGTGCCAGGCGAGAGAGATCAATACGCGATACCGGACCCAGCTGATCAATCAGGCGATAAACCGCGCCCGCATTGGTCTGCTTAATTTGATCGATATGCCCAGGCTGACTATCAGCAACCACCACTTACTCCCTTTATTTTCGCGCTCCGAAATAATCTGCGGGCTATGGTGAAGCACTTCAATGGCTCCCGTCAACTTTTTACTTAGCCTTGTGATTTACTGCACATTTTCACCCATTTTTAAACTAAATTAATCGCCTGAACGGCCGCCAGCAGCTGCTCACGAAAGCGTTGTGCGGCGTGACTTTGCTCATGATGCTTTGGCCACACTAACCACATTTCCGAGACAGCATCTTCTTCCGCTATCGGGATCCAACACATTTCATACAGCTGCACCCGTTTAAAAGAAGCAGGAAGTATAGAAACCCCTAATCCTGCGGCTACCAGCCCGATGATAGTCATCGCCTCGCCAACCTCCTGCGCAATCGTCGGCTTCAGTCCATAGCGACGCATCAGGCCAAGAATATCGTCATACAACCCTGTCCCTACATGGGGGTCAAAAAAGACAAATGGCTCATTCGCCAGCTCAGCCAACGTGACCACGGGTTTTTGCGCCAACGGATGCGCACGTGGGATCATCGCCATCAGTGGTTCATGCAGAATGATTTCACGCTCCAGCGTTTCCGGAAGCTGCGTATTGCGCAGAAGTCCCAAATCCAGCGTACCTTCATTAAGCGGGGCAATTTGCTCACGTGTGTTCATTTCGCGGGTTTGCATATGCACTGCAGGGTAGCTTTGGCGAAACAGAGATAGCGTATCTGAAACCGCTTTGATAAACGGCGCGGACGACGTAAAGCCGATACGCAATTCCCCTGCTTCTCCCAAATGCAAACGCTCTGCCCTGGCGGCGGCTTCATTAACCAGCCCTAAGATCTGCCGACTGTCCGCCAGAAACTGCTTTCCGGCAGAGGTCAGTGCCACGCTACGGTTAGTTCGGGCAAGTAACCGGGCGCCAACCTGCTGTTCAAGGATCTGGATCTGCTGACTTAGCGGCGGTTGCGAAATGTTTAACCGCGCCGCCGCCCGACCAAAATGCAACTCTTCGGCAACGGCCACAAAGTAACGTAAATGACGCAGTTCGATATTCATATTTTTAAAATATTATTTGAGATTATTAATATATTAGACAGAATATTGTGATTTTCATACTCTTAAGGCTGGTCCTGTAGACGTAATTGAATGAGCAAGGATTTCAAGTGAGCCGTACAACAACTGTCGATACCGCGCCAACAAGCGATGTTGATGAACAGATAGTTACCCCGCCGGATGGATTTATCAAACGCGGAACATCCCCATTTATGCGCGTCACGCTGGCGCTGTTTTCCGCCGGACTGGCGACTTTTGCCCTCCTCTATTGCGTACAACCCATACTACCAGTGCTCTCGCACGAGTTTGGGGTCTCTCCCGCTAGCAGCAGTATCTCGCTTTCCATCTCGACGGCGATGCTGGCGATAGGGTTACTGTTTACCGGCCCACTTTCAGATGCTATTGGCCGCAAGCCGGTGATGGTTACCGCGCTGCTGCTCGCCTCTTGTTGTACGCTGCTTTCAACGATGATGACCAGCTGGCACGGTATTTTAATCATGCGTGCTCTGATAGGACTTTCACTGAGCGGCGTCGCGGCGGTAGGGATGACCTATCTGAGTGAAGAAATTCATCCCAGTTTCGTCGCCTTCTCAATGGGCTTGTATATCAGCGGTAACTCGATTGGCGGTATGAGTGGTCGCTTGATCAGCGGTGTGTTTACCGACTTTTTTAACTGGCGTATCGCGCTGGCGGCGATCGGCTGTTTTGCCCTTGCCTCTGCACTGATGTTCTGGAAAATCTTACCGGAATCCCGTCATTTCAGACCTACGTCGCTGCGCCCGAAAACGTTGTTTATCAACTTCCGCTTGCACTGGCGCGACAAAGGTTTGCCGCTGCTGTTTGCGGAAGGTTTTTTACTGATGGGATCGTTTGTCACGCTGTTTAATTACATCGGCTACCGCCTGATGCTCTCCCCGTGGGAGCTCAGCCAGGCGGTTGTAGGTTTGTTATCTGTGGCGTATCTGACCGGGACCTGGAGTTCGCCAAAGGCGGGTTCTATGACCACTCGTTATGGCCGTGGCCCGGTAATGCTCTTTTCAACAGGCGTGATGTTGGTTGGACTTTTGATGACTCTGTTCACATCGCTATGGCTGATCTTCGCCGGGATGCTGCTCTTTTCAGCCGGGTTCTTTGCCGCGCACTCCGTAGCAAGCAGTTGGATTGGACCACGAGCAAAACGCGCTAAAGGCCAGGCTTCTTCCCTGTATCTGTTCAGCTATTATCTGGGATCCAGTATTGCCGGTACGCTGGGCGGTGTGTTCTGGCACAGCTATGGCTGGAACGGCGTGGGCGGATTTATCGCCCTGATGCTGGTGCTGGCGTTGCTGGTCGGTGCGCGTTTGCACCATCGTCTGCACGTATAATCCGCGATGCCCGGGTTCCGGGCATCACCTTCATCACCCTGGCTGTAACGTCTGAGCCGCCATCTGCAGAGCAACAACTGTCCCGTTCATCACTATATGCAGCAAAATTGGCATCAACAGACCATTGCTTTTCAGTCTGGCCAGGATCAACACCTGCGACACAAGAAACAACATCAGCAACGTGCGTAGATCCACATACTGCGTATGCATGATGGCAAAAATGACCGATACCACCACTGACGACAGCCAGGTTTTATTATTGAACCAGTACTGGAACGCGTTGAATAAACAGCCTCTGAAAACAATTTCTTCATAAACTGGCGCGATAAATATCAGGGTCAACGTAGATAACCACAACGCATAACTACTTAAGGATATTTGGCTGGTCACCCACGCTTCGGTTTGTCTGAGACCCAAAATCAATGGCAGGATAAGCTGAATAAACAGCAGCCCCGCGAACAAAATGGCAAACCACCTGGCGTTGAAAATGCCTTTGCCCAGTCCCTCTCTTTTTCTAAAGAAGAAATAATACAGCGGAACCAGCACAATAAATTCCAGCGCAAACAGCAGCGGAAAAAGTAACCCTTTGGCAAGCAGGTCCTGACTCGCGGGGAAAAACAACGGGGTAAACGTGAGGCCAAACATCAGTAAAAACATTGAAAAGCAGCCAGCAACTGCTTTAGTCCTGGCGATATACAGGTTGTCGGCATCCTGTGACATACGATCTCCTTGCGCTCATCGAAGATAAGTTGATGAATTACCTATGCATGATAAAAATTCTCATTATCACTGACAACCTACCAACTTTTACGCAATGCCCATGAGTACAATACCAAAACCCTCTTTACTCCGGAACTTCACCGTCAACTACTCAGAGGAGAATCCGCCAGCGGCAACGAGAAACGGAAGCAGGCCCCTGCCGTTGAGCTAACCAGATGTATATCTCCTCCATGCAGTTCGAGCATTCTACGCACGATCAGTAAGCCCAGGCCGCCGCGCTCGGCCCGCTGCTCACGGGGAATTAACGCGGTCGGGCGCTGAAACAATACTTCTCGCACAGCTTCTTCTACCCCTGGCCCGCTGTCCTGCACTTCGGCTAACAAACGGTCTTCATCACGCCAGACTTTTAGCCGCACTTCGCCTCCGTCAGGCGTATGACGGATAGCGTTATCCAGCAAATTCGTCACGACTCTTTCTATCATCGATAAATCGGCATTCACCAGCGGTAACGGCCCCGTTACGTCAAGGTGCAACTGCAAATGACGCGTGGCAACAGGGAGATCAAATTTCTGTGCCACGTCCTGGATCAATTCACCAATAGCAAAACGTTCACGCTGCGGTTTTATACCGCCATGCTCCAGCCTTGCCAGCTCAAACAGCTGTTGTGACAGATGGCGAACTTTATGCCCCTGGCGCAGCGCGATGCTAAGATAATGCCGGTTTTCCTCAGGCGTCATCGTATCGGCTTTCAGCGACAGCATTTCCAGATACCCCAACAGCGAAGTCAACGGCGTGCGTAAATCGTGCGAAATATTGGCAATAAACTCTCTGCGCTGACGATCGCTGTCTGCTAATAAATCCCACTGCCGGGCAATTTTCTGCGCTAACTCGATAAACGCATTGTTCAGCAGCGCTATTTCATTCTCCGGTACCGGTTCGGGATTTTTTTGTGCCAATTGTTTGATGACGGCAATGCTGTCCTTCTCCAGTTTTACCACCTGTCCGGTTAGCCTTTTTACTGGATTAGTCACCCATCGCCACACCAGAAAACCTGCAATTCCACCGGCTAATAAAACCAGTATTAACGTCCAGGCAACGGTATTCCAGAGCGTTTTTTGCCAGGCGGTATTCGCCAGCATATTCAGATCTTCACCCTGCAGAATAATGTACAAATAGCCATGTAGCTCACCGTTATATAAAACTGGCGCGGCGCTGAATACCTTTTGCTGGCTGCTACGCGGATCGTTGCCATAGACGGGCAACGCATCTGAGTTAAGGAAATCCTGTATCGGCTGTACGCTAATTTTCTGCCGCTGGATATGCCCCGGCGGTGCGGCATCAGCAAGTATGTCACCTGACGGTGAAATCAGATACAGCTCCACGCTGGGGTTGAGCGTCATCAGGTGATTAAACAATCCTTTTAAGGTCTGGCGATTAATCTGCCCGCTGGTATCAATAAGCGACTCACTTTTGACAATCTTGCTCGCCAGCTCCAGCGAGAGCCTTTGCACCATGGCGTCGCCATACTGTTTACTGCTGCGGATCTGGACAACACTGACGGTAACCGCACAAATCAGCATAATGGCGGTAAAGACGAGGGTCAGACGCTGGCTCAGCGACAGGCGATAAATCATGGCTGATGCTCCGCGTTAACCGCAGCAAGCTTATAGCCTCGTCCCCAAACCGTGAGAATAATTTCCGGCTCCGCAGCATCCTTTTCAATTTTGGTCCGCAGGCGATTAATATGACTGTTCACCGTATGCTCATACCCTTCATGCTGGTAGCCCCACACCTGATCTAACAGCGCCTGACGCGAAAAGACCTCGCCTGGATGACGGGCGAAAAAATAGAGCAGATCGAATTCGCGCGGCGTTAAATCGAGGGATTTACCATGCAGCCGGACTTCCCGAGCTAATGGGTCAATCTCTACGCCATGAACGGTGATAATCCCCGCCTCCATACGTAGGTTCTGACTCATCGCTTCCTGACGACGAAACAATGCCTTTACCCGGGCCATCAACTCCAGCACCGAGAAAGGTTTGGCCAGATAATCATCGGCACCCATTTCCAGCCCCAATACACGGTGCGTTTCGCTGGTGCGGGCGCTGATGATAATGACGGGCAAATAAAAACTCATTTGGCGAATGCGACGACAAATCTCCAGCCCGTCGACACCCGGCAGCATCAGATCGAGGATAACGGCATCCCAAACGTGTTTCTCCAGTTGTTCAAGCGCACGAGATCCGTCTGCCTCATGAACAATCTCGTAACCCTCATCCTTTAGGCTAAGCTGCAAAAGTGAGGCAATATCGCTGTCATCTTCAACCAAAAATATCTTTTTCGCGCCTGCCATCAGTGTCATCCCCCTCTCGTCGTGCTGAAAGCTTACCTCAGGCAAGGGGCGGAAGTTATCACAAAATTTTTAACTTTTCGTGAGGATCCAGGGATACGCATGCGAGCAGTATGTCGTTACAGACACGTCAGACATCAACAGGGAAACGTCGCTTTGTTTTCCTTAACATGAAAATAAGAAGGAAAAGTCATGCTAAAAAAACGTCCACTTCGGGAAGCAGATGTTACAGCCGAGTCAGTATTTTTTATGCAACGACGACAGATCCTCAAAGCTCTAGGGATAGGTGCGGCTGCGGCCACGCTGTCCACCCCTACACAGGCTAATTTGCTGGATTGGTTTAAAGGCAACGATCGTCCACCCGCACCCGCAGGCAAAGCGCTTGAGTTCACAAAGCCCGAACGCTGGCAAAACAGCCTGTCACTGACGCCAGAAGACAAGGTGACGGGCTACAACAATTTCTACGAATTTGGTCTGGATAAAGCCGATCCTGCCGCCAATGCCGGTAGCCTGAAAACCGATCCCTGGACGTTAACCATCAGCGGTGAGGTCAACAAACCTTTAACCTTGGATCATGATGCGCTGACCACACGCTTTCCATTAGAAGAGCGTATTTATCGGATGCGTTGCGTTGAGGCCTGGTCGATGGTTGTGCCGTGGGTGGGTTTTCCGTTGCATAAATTACTGGCGCTGGTTGAGCCAACTAGTCACGCCAGATACGTCGCTTTTGAAACACGCTACGCCCCTGATGAAATGCCGGGTCAGAAAGACCGCTTTATTGGCGGTGGGTTGAAATATCCCTATGTCGAAGGTCTTCGTTTGGATGAGGCTATGCACCCGCTCACACTTCTCACCGTAGGCGTATATGGCAAAGCATTGCCGCCGCAAAACGGGGCGCCGATACGCCTGACCGTGCCCTGGAAATACGGCTTCAAGGGCATTAAATCGATAGTCAGTATCAAGCTGACGCGCGAGCAGCCGCCGACGACCTGGAATATGTCAGCACCGAATGAATACGGATTTTACGCCAACGTAAATCCGCAGGTTGATCACCCTCGCTGGTCTCAGGCTACTGAGCGTTTTATCGGTTCGGGTGGCATTCTCGATGTACAGCGACAGCCCACGTTACCTTTTAATGGTTATGCCGATGAGGTGGCATCGTTATATCAGGGCATGGATCTTCGGGAGTATTTTTAAGTGAGGTTGACTGCAAAACAGATAACCGGCCTGAAAGTGCTGCTGCATCTCGCCGGTTTTTTACCCCTGCTATGGCTCTTCTGGGCCGCGCAGCATGGCGGGTTGGGTGCCGACCCGGGAAAAGATATCCAGCACTTTACGGGCATTACCGCGCTGAAGTTTTTGCTGGCTACCCTGCTGGTATCGCCGCTTGCGCGCTATGCAAAGCAGCCTTTGTTGTTTCGTACCCGGCGGTTGTTAGGTTTATGGTGCTTTGCATGGGCCACACTGCATATAACCAGCTATGCTCTGCTGGAACTGGGTATACAAAACCTGGGATTGTTGGGTCGTGAACTGGTTTCACGCCCATGGCTAATGCTGGGTATGGCCGGTTGGATTATCTTATTCCTGTTGACGTTGACCTCGACACAAGCCGCTCAGCGTAAAATGGGCAAACGCTGGCAAACATTGCACAACTACGTCTACCTGGCCGCCATTTTGCTACCGCTGCATTATCTGTGGTCGGTAAAAGTGTTATCACCGCTCCCTATTATCTACGCCATCAGTTTTGTGGTTCTGCTGGCTTTTCGCTATAAAAAACTGTTACGGAAAACCGGGTACAAAGGTGTGTTTATGAAAAGTGAGTGAATCACGGTAAACTTCTTAACCACACCTAAACAGAACGAGAACAAAAAATGAGTAACAATGATAATTACCATCAGCTCACCCGCACGTTCCAGCGGCTCTCTCGCTTCTCCCACCTCTCGGCAATCGCCAGTTGGGACATGTTTACCATGATAAGATTTGCAAGCAAATCAGGGAGATAGTGCATAAGGGAGATAGAATAATACCAGGAAGTGTATAGATATCAATGAGGAATTAGTGCTGTCAGAATCCAAAAATGGTTTCTGAGGTGATAGTATTTCCCTTCGGTTCACTGACCGCGCCTAGTACTCCTAACTGGAGAGCGCCTGATGCAGAATTTAGGGAATCCCTAGAGACATAAGACACAGGTAGTGCCTAACTGGAAGAACGGTAGAACAGGCGTAGAGCAGCAAGGCTACTTTACGGGGTCACGAGTCACTAATGACCATAAAAACTTCCCTGCTTAGAGATGGTGGGAGACTCAATGCATCCAAGCGGTTTACATTCCCCGTGTCCAGCCTGTCTAAATGGATAAAATGCCCTCTCATTAGGAATGATTCCCATTTCCAATAGTATTTAACTAATGTCAACGATGAACATTGACTGCCGGACATAGGAATGAAAGCACGTAGTGGTGCTCCTCTATCACTCCCAAGGCCAGACAAAGACTGGGTAATCAAATGTGAGGTGTTCTACAAATCTCAACTGTATGGGGGACAGGGGGTTTGGAGTGGCATAAACATTTGGAGTGGTTAATCAGTAAGAGTTATAAGTAATCAGTAGTTCCTATTCTCCCTTCACTAACGTTCAGGAACAGGTCAAAAGACCACTGGTAAGGTCAAGAGATGATATGGCCTTATAAGAGATATACTTATACAGTGAATATTCTCTTCTCAGAGTAATCAATCAATTTAGCTACCTACGGGTGGCTTTTTCTGTATACAAAGAAAGGAAGCACAATTGCCTCCTCTCATTTGCTTCTTATTTATCTGAAAGACGATTATTCACCACAGAACCTGTAGCAGTAGCAACCTTCCTAGCCTTGGTAAAGGCTTTATCAACCTTCTCTTGCTCTTCTGAAAGCATCTCTTTTGCATACTGAGAGAATGTAGTGCTTTTAAGTTTCTCAATCTCATCATCAAGGGTATGTAGTAGCCATTACATTATTCTCAATAGCTTCATCCTGTCCTGCTTGCCAATCACTACCCATTCCATAGATGTCTCCAGCCATTCCTGTCATAGCATCCATATATTGTTCAGGTGTGTAACCAGCCATAGTAGAAAGAATATCCATACCCTGACCAGCAATACCCTTCCCTTTATTCACAATTGCTTGAGCTTGCTGATATCGAGCAGGGTCAGTCCAGAAATTCTCCAAGCTAGTCATAACTGAATTAGGACCAACTAAAGAATGACCTTGATAATAAATATCGGGGTCATAGCTATTCATAAACTGCTCAATCATGGAGCTGTTCCAAGTATAACTATGGTTTGTGCTATCACTGGTAGAACTACTTGATGAACTACCACCACCTCCACTAATTCCAGCTGACATGTTAGTCATTCCCATTTTAAACCTCCTTGTTGCTTATATTAATCAACTAAGAAATTGAACATATCCTTCGTGGACAGTTCATTATTCTTAGCCATAGCTCTAGCTTTGTTACGAGCAGCATCAAAATTAGGAGAAGGACGAGATGAAGCACGAGTTGGTTTACCTGAAAGAGCTTTCTGAACAATGCTTTCTGTTTTCTCTGAAGTAGCTTTCTGACCTTTACGATATAGCATCGCTTCTTTCATCATGGTTAAGAAACCGGGAGAAATCAGGTCAATGTATTCAGGCTTATCCAGAACAACGTTATGACTTTCTTTAGCAAAACCAGCTACATCACTCAGGTCTTGTTCTGTCCACCCATACTTACTGAACATCTCACCTTTAACAGCGGACATTTTACGAGTACGAATATCATTCTTCTTAGCATCAACACGCTTCTGAATATCCATGAATGCACGTTGGTTATCAGTTTTACGAGATTCAAGAGATTTAAGAATACGTGATGCTTCATAGAATTGAGATTGGTCAGAAGTGGATTCTATAATCTTTTTGTAATAAGCAATCTCAGCTTCATTGTCAGACATAGCAGCATACAAAGCAGGACGAATTTCATTATCTGCCCACTGGTTAACATCAACAATCATTGCATCATAACTAGAGAGCACATCAGACAACACCTCATAGTGATTCAATGCTTTCTCAATATCTTCACGAGCAAACTCTTTATCACCCACTACATATTTATCAGCATCAAGACTACCAAACAATTCACCTTCATTACTGTTATATTCTATAGATGTCTCATCAATGATGCTGTCAAAGTCATTATTGAAGTCTTCCCATTCACCATCAACAATATCAACAATACCTTCTTCATTCTCTTTATTTACTTTAGGAATCTTCAGGTCAGAGATATCATCAACTACAACCTCACGAGGTGCTTCATCAGCAAAGCCACCCATAAACATCTCTGGAGTAAATTCAACACTATCTACAATCATATCATCCATAATCAATCATCCTTCTTATTCATAAAATCAATGAACAGGTATTTACCTTCTTCATCCTTATCAGCGAGAGCAGAGAGAAGTTCTTTAACTCCCTTGTACTTGTATTTGTTATTAACCGTTTGTTCCATAGTACAAGTGAGAACACTCTTCTCCATTGTAATTAAATAAGCTTCAACAGCCTTAATAGCCCCTAGAAGCTCTAGTTGTGTAAAGTCCATACATATCCTTATTAATTATATAAAGCCCCTTAGAATGGCTCCCAGAGGCCTTATATTAGACATATTAAGCAGCTTGCTGAGTAAGCATATCGAGTGCCTGTTTAGAAGCATTCAAATCAAGCTGAGCAACATCAACAGAAGTCTCAATTGCATTAACTCCAAGCTGTTGCATTAACAGTTGGTTCTGCAAATCAAGTTGTTCCATTTCTTTCACAAACTTAATTCGAGCTTGTTCATCAGAAGCTTTCAAGCTTTCCAGTTGAGCAACAGAATAAGCAGCATCAGCATTCTCTTTGTGATATTGAGCTAATAGCTCAGCATTCTTCAGGTTAGCCAATTCACTAGTTGCATCACCCTGTTGAATAGTCCATTCAAATTGCTTAGCTTCCATCACCTTCTGTTCCATTGTTGGTTTAATAGTAGAAGGGTCAGTAATGTACGCTGAATTATCAGAGTTACCTGTAGTTGCATACATCAGATTATTTGTAGCAGCATATACATCTTCATCAGTAATCCATGAAGGACGACTACCACCATTCAAATTGGTAGCAGCTTGAATAGCCTGAATAACGTTGGTTGCATCTTGTTGCTTATCAGTGAGAGTGGAAGTATCGAAAGTAAATCCTAAATCCTCTGGTAAGTCAGACAATGTATAACCATCAGCACCACTCTTAACAGGATGCTCTAGTTCACGAGCAAGCAGATATACTTTCTTATACATTGGAACAAGCCCTGTCTGAGCCATTACAATAGCCCTGCTTTTCGGTCCTTGTTCTTGTTTGTTGATATAAGTATTAAGAGCAACACCACTAACCTGAATCATCTGGTCTTCTAGCGTGTCATCAATAGCACCAGAGGCAAGAGTACCAATACGTTTCTCTGTTCGTTGAGACTGAACCTGTAGCGCATTACTAATGTCATTGTGAGGAAGCATACCAACACTGTTAGGCTCATCCACAATAACAACACCACCCTGACGAACATCAAGCAATGAGCGTCTATCAACCTGACCTTTCACCATAAACATCTGACCAAGAGCAGCCTGACGCATTGTATAGTTGGTTAGGGGCGCTTTTGTCGTTTCTGAGTGTGCAAAATTGAACACCTAGCACATGCAAATATGTACCAATAAGTGAACAAAAATGTTCATCTATGAAATAGCAGGCATAATCAAAAACTTCTGGTTTACCAGCGTACTATTCACCGTCCTAGTTGTCGTATCCACTTTGAAGGATAGGTAATAAAATGACCATGTTAAGAAACGCTCAAGGCTTCCCATCTCAGTCAGCAACATTCGATAGCATCACCACTCTAATTGTACATAACCAACCGTGGAACCATACGAATAGCGCAATGTGGGATGTAGAATCATCTGTTGAAGCTGCTTTGAGGAGTGATACCAGAGAAGAAGCAATCACAAGGGTTCTTACTCTTTATCGCAGAATACAAAATAACCGTATTTTGTCTAGTGTCATTGAAGACAAGACTGGTGAAGAGTGGGACAGACTGCACTCACAACCTGAGTGATAATAAAGGGCGGTTTCCCGCCCTTCTCTTATTTATTGTTTATTCTTCATCTCTCTTATCATCTCTTCCAACAAATCATTCTTTCTTTTCATTTGAATGAACGGATATGACACTATCTTAAATACAGCAGATAGAATAATGAGAGCTATCGCTAGTCCTGCAATAACTCCTACAATCCATAGGAGCCAATGACCAACAACACCCCAATTTACATATTGTCCTAAAATAACACTCAGCCCTCTAAACAATGCTTCATACATTTTTATTCTCCTTATGTTCTGTCAATGGCATTCTTCATCAATTCGATTGGCTGTTTGCTACGATAAATGCGGTCTGTGGTTGTCTTATGTGCATGACCTAGCAAGGTAAATCGTACATGGTCTGGTATGTCACTAAGCTCACGTAGACGGTCTGACATGGCATAGCGGTAACAGTGAGCAGTACGTTTAAGCTCAATAGATTTGAATGCCTGATTAATACGTTCTCCAGCACTGTTGCTCTTCTTCCAATGAAAAGTTGGTTTAATCTCCATGATTCCCATCTCTATCAGGTCAGAGTGAATTGGAATGTCACGAATAGAAGATGAAGTCTTAAGCGTTTTTCCATCCTCTGTATTTACGCTGAAACAAGGGACACCATCTATCTCACGATAATCGTTAGCGCGAAGTTGTATTACTTCTCCTATCCTCATTCCTGTATACCAGAGGACATGGAGCATCCATTTGAGTTCTTCATCCTTCAGGCTATCGCATACAAGCTTATGCTCTTCCTTGGTTACACTCTCTTTCTCATTGGTATTCTCAAGATTCTTGTAGAACATTCCATGAAATGGATTCTTCACTATGTAGTCACGTTTATTTACAGCGAAGGTAAGAATGCCACTTGCTTTAATCAAAGCATCCTGACGTGTTCTAGGAGCTTCATACTTCTGTTCCAGATAAGCTTTGTATTGGCTAACATCCTTCTTGGTTATGGTGTTGATAGGTACATCACCCTTCCATTCAATGAATCTCATAGCCACACGCTTGTTAAGCTTCTTGGTACGTTCAGCCCATTCACCATCCATTTCCTTCAACCATTCATCTAATACATCAGAGAGAAGTGGAGAAGTGTTCACAGCCTTCACAGGAGCTTCTGTGACGGCTTCTACAGGCTTGTGTTGTACCATTGCATTAGAAACGCTTACAGAGCCTCCTAGAGCGTCTGAGAGGGCTTCTAGAGCATACTGATCTACAGCCTTATCCCTTACATTACAAAGACTTGCATGAAGAGCATCACCACTTACTCCTATTGATTTAAGCTGAATGAAAGCAGAGGTTACTTGTGCATAACGCTGAACAGCTACCCTCTTCTCTTTGGTTCTTAGACTGATGCGTAACAGTTTGTTCTTGTATCTCCTTTGCCAGAGAAATGAACGTTCAGCTTTTTCTCTTCTGTCTACCAAGCCAGTGTATAAAGATGGTGTAAAGTTTGTAGATAGAGTCATAAACTACCTTCTTCGGAATCAATTAAAAGAGAGCTTTCCTCATGGAGAAAAGAACCAATTATCAATCCCTTACGCACCTATTCTCTCGCCTCTCTCGCTTCTCCCACCTTTCGGCCATCGCCAGTTGGGACATGTTTACCATGATGCCGCCAGGAGGCAGTAAAGCCCGAGCCGAAGCGTTGGCCGAGCTGAGCGTGCTTGAGCACCAACTGTTAACTGACCCGAAAGTGGCAACGTGGATTGCCGCAGCGCAACAGGAAGCTCTCAACGATGTAGAACAGGCGAACCTGCGCGAAATGTCTCGATTGCATCACCAGGCATCCTTGTTGCCCGAATCGTTGGTAGAAGCAAAATCACTTGCGGGAAGCCGCTGTGAGCATGCCTGGCGTAGCCAGCGACCAGCTAATGACTGGGAAGGATTTTCCGAAAACCTGAAAGAGGTTGTGAAGTATAGCCGCGAAGAAGCCCGACTGCGCGCAGAAGCAAAAGGTTGTTCGCCGTATGACGCGCTACTGGACATCTTTGAACCAGGAATGACCAGCGCTCAGTTGGATGTCCTTTTCGCAGACGTTAAAAGTTGGCTGCCCGATCTGCTAAACAAGGTGGTGGCAAAGCAGTCTCAGCAGTCGCTCATCGCCCCGGTAGGTCCCTTCCCAACAGCTGTACAGCGAGAGCTGGGTCTTGAAACAATGGCACAGCTAGGTTTCGACTTTACCGCTGGTCGGCTGGATATCAGTGCACATCCTTTCTGTGGCGGCGTACCAGAAGATGTTCGCATTACCACCCGCTATGATGAAAACGAATTACTCAGCGCACTGTTTGGCGTGATCCATGAAACCGGTCATGCGCGCTATGAGCAAAACCTGCCACGCAGCTGGTCTGGGCAACCTATTGCTCTGGCACGCTCAACCGCCATTCATGAGTCCCAGAGTCTGTTCTTTGAGATGCAGCTGGGACGCAGTAAAGCCTTTCTGATGCGGTTAATTCCGGCTGTAACGCGCCACTTTGGCAATCAGGCAGCGTTTGAAGAAAGCAATTTCATCGCCTGGAACCAGCAGGTTAAACCCGGGTTTATCCGTGTTGATGCTGACGAGGTAAGCTATCCCGCTCACGTGATCCTGCGTTATGAAATCGAACGTGCGCTTATTAATGGCTATATTGAAGTGGATGATATCCCTGCATTGTGGAACGAGAAAATGCAGGCCTGGTTGGGGCTGTCAACGATCGGAAACTACCGTAACGGTTGTATGCAGGATATTCACTGGACTGACGGCGGCTTTGGCTACTTCCCTTCCTATACATTAGGCGCCATGTATGCAGCGCAGTTGTTCAGTGCCGCTAACCGCGCATTGCCTGATTTGAATCAGTCTATTGCCCAAGGTGAGTTCGGTGCTCTGTTTGAGTGGTTACGTCAGAACATCTGGCAGCATGGCAGCCGCTTTACTACTGAACAGCTTATTACCCAGGCGACCGGGGAGCCGCTCAGCAGCCGTTATTTCCGTTCTCATCTGGAATCCCGCTATTTGTAATCTCATACCGTGAGTCATTGTACATATCGTTACACGCCGAAACCAATGACTCACGGAAGCCCTGTGTTTACAGCGATATAGTTATTTCAACGGCCCCGCAGTGGGGTTGAATGAAAAACCAAATCGAGGGTATGAGAATGAAAAAAGTATTAGCTCTGGTTGTTGCCGCTGCTATGGGTCTGTCTTCTGCTGCTTTTGCTGCTGAAACAACTGCTACTACCGCTCCGACTGCTGCTGCAACCACCAAAGCAGCGCCGGCAAAAACCACGCATCATAAAAAACAGCACAAAGCAGCGCCGCAGAAAGCGCAGGCTGCCAAGAAACACGCTAAAAAATCCACCACTAAACCGGCTGTAGAACAAAAAGCGCCAGAGCAGAAAGCTCAGGCTGCTAAAAAACACACCAAAAAAGCCGTAAAACACGACACCGCTAAACCAGCAGCTCAACCTGCAGCATAACGCATTTGTAGTTACTATGGCGTCCCCCACGCCATAGCATACGGCGCTAGATCGACCTGATGTAGCGCCGCCTTTCGGAGGGTAAAATGGTGTCACATTACCGCTTTGAGTTCATTCTTATTACTCTGATAATTTGCGCCCTCATTGCCATGCATTTTTATCTTTCCTGAGTGTAGTTATCTGATTTTACTCCCACTTTCTCGCCGTCCCGTCTATAGTATTAACTGAGGGTTTGCTGTTTATAATCATAATTCCCCACCAGAGTGTGATATGCATAAAACCATTGCTGTATTACTGGGCTCAATTTGTTTTTTTCCTGTTGTTGCGCATGCGGATCAGCCAGCAACGACCACCGCTGAAGCAGAAAACATAAAAACGCTGTTTTTTGGTCATGACGATCGCACGAAAGTAACGGACCCAACGCAATCACCGTGGGACGCTATCGGACAACTGGAAACCGCCAGTGGTAATCTGTGTACCGCCACGCTCATTTCACCGCATCTGGCCCTGACTGCCGGACACTGCTTGCTCGCTCCACCGAAAGGCAAACCGGATAAAGCCGTCGCGTTACGCTTTGTGTCGAAAAAGGGTGTCTGGCGCTATGAAATCCATGGAATCGAAGGACGGGTTGATCCCTCACTCGGTAAGCGTTTGAAAGCCGATGGCGATGGCTGGATTGTGCCGCCATCAGCAGCCCCGTGGGATTTTGGTCTAGTGGTGCTGCGTTACCCGCCTTCCGGAATCACGCCCCTACCATTATTTGAAGGTGATAAAGCGGCGTTAACCGCGGCGTTGAAAACCGCCGATCGTAAAGTCACACAGTCGGGCTATCCGGAAGATCATCTGGACGATTTGTACACCCATCAGGATTGCGTGGTGACCGGCTGGGCGCAGAATACCGTCTTGTCGCACCAGTGCGACACGCTACCGGGCGACAGCGGTTCACCATTGATGCTTAAGACAGATTCAGGCTGGCAGTTGATTGGCGTACAAAGCTCCGCTCCGGCGGCAAAAGATCGCTGGCGAGCCGATAATCGCGCCATATCCGTGACCGGTTTTCGCGATAAGCTGGAAGAGTTGGCGCAGGAGTAACATATGCTGCCCGCATTAACGGGCAGCACGGATATCAGGCAAGTTTAATCATCACCATTCCGGCCAGCAGCAGCGCCACGCCAATCCAGCCTTTATTATTCAGGCGCTGACCAAACAACACCCAACCAGCCGCTAACGTCGCGGCAATCCCGAATCCGCCCCACAAGGCGTAGGCAACAGAAAGGTCAATACCCTTTACCGCCTGCGACAGCGCGCTAAAGGCCGCTAACACGGCAGCCAGCGACAGCACGCCATAAATCTTGCGGCGAAATCCATCAGAAAACTTCAAAAAGACGTTAGCGACTATTTCCAGCACGATGGCCATGCCAAGCCAGGCACCATGAACCCACTCAAACTGCTGCATGGGTCACCTCTTTGCTCGTTTTGGCAGGTTTTCGAGTACCAGACTTGATCAGCACAATGCCTAATACCAGCGAGACCAGTCCAGCCACTTTCATCGTGGACAAGGTTTCGTCAAATAACAACACACTAAACAGCGTAATAAATAAAATACCGATACCTTCCCACAAGGCATAGGCCACACCAAGGGCAATTTTTTTAACAGCAAAACTAAGAAAAATATATGATAAGGCGATCATTACCAGCATTAAAATAAAGCCTGAATTACCATGGCCAACGCTTGCCCATTTCATTGACAGCGTACCAGTAATTTCAGCCGTGATGGCCAGACCTAATAATATCCAGTAAAACATGATGCTTCTCCTGCTTGAGAATATAGTCCTTTAGGCCTACTGCATGCAGTAAACCAAAAAATAAAATTAGTTAGCTCAGCGCACAGCGCCAGCTCAGGCAGAAGAAGGGACTAAAGCGCGTTGCGCCAGTGTTGCTCACCCGCAAGCAAGAAAGTGGAGGAGGTACGAAGAAGTGTAGGTAAACGCAAAAACATCCTGAACATATTGTCCATAATATTACAATTATCCGCAGTGTTGCTTCTCATCATCGCGGATGATAATTGTCCTCGGTAGTTAAACACAGATGATTTGTATCATAGCTTCAAGACGAACTCAAAGTCTTTTCACTTCTTTACCTGCCCCGTTTGATTTTTGTTATAACGGCTCGACGCAAATCACATTATTATGCAGATTCAAAAATGAAAAATGCGGGAATACACATGGCGAAACCGATCATCACGCTTAACGGTCTAAAAATAGTCATTATGCTGGGCATGCTGGTTATCATCCTGAGCGGTATTCGCTTTGCCGCAGATATCATCGTCCCCTTTATTCTGGCGTTATTTATAGCCGTTGTGCTCAATCCCGTGGTGCAGCGGATGGCCAAGCTTCGCATACCGCGCGTAATTGCGGTGTCATTGCTTATCGTTATTATTGTAATGTTAATGGTGCTGCTGTTGGCGTATTTAGGTACATCCTTAAATGAACTTGCGCGAACGCTACCGCAATATCGCTCTTCACTGGTTATCCCACTGAAAAATCTTGAACCATGGTTACAACGCGCAGGGATCGGCGTTTCCGTGGACGAGCTCGTCAAATATATCGATCCGAACGCGGCAATGACGCTGGTGACCAATTTACTGGCGCAGCTTTCAAATGCTATGTCATCGATATTTTTACTGCTACTGACGGTAGTTTTTATGCTGCTGGAAGTACCGCAACTGCCCAACAAACTCAAACAAATGATGAGTCGCCCCATTGAAGGTATGGCGGCGATTCAACGCGCCATCGACAGCGTCTCCCACTATCTGGTGCTTAAAACGGCAATCAGCATTGTGACCGGGTTGGTCGCCTGGAGCATGCTTGCTGCATTGGATGTGCGCTTTGCCTTTGTCTGGGGATTACTGGCCTTCGCCCTGAACTACATCCCTAATATCGGTTCTGTATTGGCGGCCATTCCCCCTATTGCTCAGGTGCTGGCATTCAGCGGTCTTTACGATGCGCTGGTGGTTCTGGCAGGCTATCTGGTCATCAACCTGGTATTCGGGAATATCCTCGAGCCGCGGATCATGGGCCGCGGGCTGGGGCTGTCCACGCTGGTAGTATTTCTGTCGTTAATCTTCTGGGGCTGGTTGCTCGGTCCCGTGGGGATGCTGCTTTCTGTGCCGCTGACCATCATCGTGAAAATCGCGCTAGAGCAAACCAACGGCGGTCAAAGTATTGCCGTACTGCTTAGCGATCTGAACAAAGAATGAGTTTTCGCCCCGCCATTACGGAGCATTTCCTTTATCGTTTCACGCGGAAAGCCAAAACGGCGCTTAACAGCGTAAATAGCGCTATTATCCACGCCATGGTCCAGGGCGTACCATCACTGAAGGCGGCCAGCAGCAACGATGAGATAATACCGCTGCCGTATTGCAACGCGCCAATCAGCGCCGAAGCTGAACCCGCAATGTTCGGTACCGCGTCCAACGCCGCGGCAGTCGACGTCGCGGCAATAATGCCATTCATCGAGAACAGCAGAAAAATGGAAACGATAATGGCAACAATTCCGCCTGACTCCAGCTTAACCAGCAGTGCGAGCGCCACTGCGGCCAGCGCCGCCAGCATCGTCGCATATTTCAGCAGTTGTTCCAGAGCATGTCGTTGAACCAGACGACGGTTAACCACGCTCATCGCCATAACACCGATAATGTTTAGCGCAAACAACCAGCCGTAATGCTGTGGATCAACATGGTAATAGCTAATATAAACAAACGGTGACCCGGTAATAAACGCGTACGCACCGACGTAATAAAACGTCAGGCTCAGGGTATAGCGCATAAAACGCCCATTGGTTAACAACGAGCGGTAATTACGAAATGCACCAGCTAAAGAGGCTTTCACCCGCTTCTCTTCCGGCAATGTTTCGGGCAGCCAGTTTAAGGAGATAAACATCAGCGCACCAATCACCACCAGCAGCCAAAAAATAGAGTGCCAGGTGCTCAGGCGAATAATTTGCCCGCCAATCAATGGCCCGGCGATTGGCGCAATCGCCATCACCAACACCAGGGTCGAGAGCATTTGCGCCGCACGGGTACGTGCAAAGAGATCGCGGATCATCGCTCGCGCCAGCATAGGCCCGGTACAGGCACCAAGCGCCTGAAACACCCGCCAGAAAACAATTTGCGTAATACTTGTAGACAGCGCACACCCTGCGGAACCAATGATAAATAGCACCATGCCGATAAACAGCGGCTTACGCCGCCCCATATGATCGCTAATCGGCCCCCAAATCAACTGTGCAATAGTAAAACCAATTAAGAAACCGGTGATCGTCAGCTCAACATTGCCATGTAAATCCTCGGCCATCGTCGGCATTGCTGGAAGATAAATATCGGTAGAAAGCGATGTAAAGGCCATCAGGCCACTGAGGATCAAAATAAAAGTAAGACCGGTATGGCTTGCGGTGGCTACCGGCGAGGCATGTTCACGTGTACGCATAGTGCCCTGTCATGTTCTAAAAAGTCAGGTCGCAGTATATCTACAACGTATTGCTGCGATTAGACGGTTAAAACAGCATGAGTTTATGAATTGCAATCATGAATAGTGAAATCATATGCGTCTTATTCTGTGATGCACTTCCAATAATATCCTGCCAGAAATGAATACTACTCATAGGTTCATGCGAATTTCACAGACTAATCGTATCAACACAGATTTGCTAATCTGCAGCCAATACAACGATGATGCTCGGGAGACCTCTATGAATACAACAGTTCTGAATAACGGTGTTGAGATGCCCCTGCTCGGATTTGGCGTTTATCAAATGACCGATGCCAGCGAATGTGAGCAAGCCGTACGGGATGCCATTGATACAGGATATCGCCTGATTGATACCGCTGCCTCCTACCAGAATGAAACTCAGGTCGGCAATGCTTTTAAGCAAAGCGGAGTCCCCCGCGAGGCGCTTTTTGTGACTACCAAACTGTGGTTACAGGATACCAACTATGCAGGCGCAAAGGCGCAATTCGCACGTTCTCTGCAACGGCTTCAACTGGATTATATTGACCTTTATTTGATTCATCAGCCCTATGGCGATGTACACGGTGCCTGGCGCGCGATGGAAGAATTATATGAAGAAGGGAAAATCCGCGCGATTGGCGTGAGTAACTTTCATCCGGATCGTCTGGCGGATTTAATCGCTTTCAATCGCATTATTCCAGCCGTTAACCAGATTGAGGTGAATCCTTTTCATCAGCAGCCGCATGCCGTGGCCTGGATGCAGAGCCGGAATATTCAACCGCAAGCCTGGGCACCGTTCGCTGAAGGACGCAATGACCTGTTTCAGAACCCAGTCTTAGCGGCTATTGGTGAAAAATATGGCAAAAGCGTTGGTCAAGTCGTGCTGCGTTGGATTTATCAACGTGGGATTATTTCGCTGGCGAAAACCGTGCGTAAAACGCGGATGGCCGAGAATATTCAGGTGCTGGACTTTGCCCTAACGGCGGAAGAGATGACGCAAATTGCCGCGATGGACAGCGGAACCAGTGCGTTCTTCTCGCATCGCGATCCGGCTCGTGTGGAATGGATCACCCAGCGTAAACTGGATGTTTAAAAAAACGGCCTCCGCAGAGGCCGTCTTACTTTTACTGGCAATTACAGCGCTTTCAGGATCGCATCCACGCTGGCTTTGGCATCGCCAAACAGCATATGGGTGTTATCTTTAAAGAACAGCGGGTTCTGCACACCTGCATAGCCGGTGTTCATTGAACGTTTGAACACAATTACGTTCTGCGCTTTCCACACTTCCAACACCGGCATGCCGGCGATCGGGCTGCGCGGGTCATCCTGCGCTGCCGGGTTTACCGTGTCGTTGGCACCAATGACCAGCACGGTATCGGTATCGGCGAAATCATCGTTGATCTCATCCATTTCCAGCACGATGTCATAAGGGACTTTGGCTTCCGCCAGCAGCACGTTCATATGACCTGGCAAGCGCCCTGCTACCGGGTGAATACCAAAACGCACTTTGATGCCGCGCGCGCGCAGTTTCTCAGTGATTTCCGCGACCGGATACTGTGCCTGAGCCACTGCCATGCCGTAGCCTGGGGTGATGATCACGGAGTGCGAGTTCTTCAGCATTTCTGCTGTGTCTTCCGCAGTAATCTCACGATGTTCGCCAACTTCTTCATCAGACCCGGTAGAAGAACCGTCAGAACCAAAGCCACCCGCAATAACGCTGAAAAATGAACGGTTCATCGCCTTACACATAATGTAAGACAGGATCGCACCAGAAGAACCGACCAGCGCACCGGTAACGATCAGCAGATCGTTGCTCAGCATAAAGCCCGCCGCCGCTGCCGCCCATCCTGAATAGGAGTTAAGCATTGACACAACGACCGGCATATCCGCACCGCCGATGGACGCCACCAGATGCCAGCCAAAGGCCAGTGCAATAATGGTCATCACCAGCAGTGCCAGAACCTGCAGGCCCACGCTTTCGGTACGAACAAACACCACCAGCAGCAGGAAAGAAACAACCAGCGCCGCCAGGTTCATTTTGTGACGATTCGGCAGCATCAGCGGTTTAGAGGAAATCTTGCCGCGCAGTTTGCCAAAGGCCACAACAGAACCGGTAAAGGTCACCGCACCGATGAAGATACCCAGGAACACTTCCGTCAGGTGAATGTTCACCAGAATCGGCTCCAGGCCCGTATCGTGATACAGGTAGCTGTTGAAACCCACCAGTACCGCAGCCAGACCGACGAAGCTGTGCAGAATTGCCACCAGCTCCGGCATCTCGGTCATTTCGACTTTCTTCGCCAGACGAATACCAATCGCGCCGCCGATGATCATCGCTACCAGGATCCACGCAACGTTGCCGGTATCCGGACCAAAAATCGTAGCAATCAGCGCAATCGCCATCCCGGCGATACCGTAGTTGTTACCCTGCTGAGAGGTTTCGTGTTTCGAAAGCCCCGCCAGACTAAAAATAAACAGGATCGCGGCAACAATGTATGCAGCTGTAACTAATCCTCCAGACATATGTTACCCCTTAGTTTTTCCGGAACATTTTCAGCATGCGCTGAGTCACGGTGAAGCCACCGAAAATATTAATGCTGGCAATAAGCACCGCGATAAAGCTCAGGAAACTCACCCAGCCACCCTGGCCAATTTGCAATAACGCCCCAACCACGATAATCCCCGAGATGGCGTTAGTTACAGACATCAGCGGAGTATGCAACGCATGTGACACATTCCAGACCACGTAGTAACCCACCACGCAGGAAAGCGCGAACACCGTAAAGTGACCAAGGAACTCTTTCGGTGCGACGTCGGCGAGCCAGCCAAACAAAATCACTACCAGCGCCATCAGCGCATATTTGCGCCACGGAGAGACAGGTTTTTTCTCTTCTTTCGGCGCAGGTGCGGCTTTTGGCGCAGCCTGCGGCTGAGCAGAAACCTGGATAGGCGGCGCAGGCCAGGTTATTTCACCATCACGAACTACCGTGACACCACGCACAACCACGTCGTCAAAATCGACAGTGATATTGCCGTCTTTCTCTTTGCACAACAGTTTGAGCAGGTTGACGAGGTTCGTGCCGTACAATTGGGAAGATTGCGTTGGCAGACGGCCAGGCAGATCGGTATAACCGATAACCTTCACACCGTTCTCGGTGGTGGTCACCTGATTAGGCACGGTATATTCGCAGTTACCACCGTTTTGCGCGGCAAGATCGACAATCACGCTGCCCGCTTTCATCGAATCGACCATTTCACGGGTGATCAGTTTCGGGGCCGGTTTGCCCGGGATCAGCGCAGTGGTAACGATAATGTCGACGTCTTTCGCCTGCGCAGCGAAGAGTTCCATTTCGGCCTTGATGAACGCTTCGGACATCACTTTGGCATAGCCATCGCCGCTGCCCGCTTCTTCTTTAAAGTCCAGTTCAAGGAACTCTGCGCCCATACTCTGCACTTGTTCCTTCACTTCCGGACGGGTATCAAAAGCACGCACGATAGCGCCCAGGCTGTTTGCCGCACCGATCGCCGCAAGACCTGCCACACCCGCACCAATCACCATGACCTTGGCAGGTGGAACCTTGCCTGCGGCGGTGATCTGGCCAGTGAAGAAACGACCGAATTCATGGGCGGCTTCAACAATAGCGCGATACCCGGCGATGTTCGCCATCGAGCTTAAGGCATCCAGCGACTGCGCACGCGAAATACGCGGCACAGAGTCCATCGCCATAACTGTCACGTTGCGCTCTGCAAGCTTTTGCAACAGTTCAGGGTTTTGCGCGGGCCAAAGAAAACTCACCAGCGTCGTGCCCGGATTGAGTAACGGAATTTCCGCCTCCTCCGGCGCATTGACCTTCAGGATGATCTCTGACTGCCAGACTGCATTTCCATCAACAATCTCTGCGCCTGCTTGTACAAACGCTTTATCGTCAAAACTCGCCAGTTGACCTGCACCGCTTTCAACCGCGACGCTGAAACCCAGTTTAAGCAGCTGCTCAACGGTCTTCGGCGTGGCTGCTACGCGGGTTTCATTGGTTAACCGTTCTCTTGGTATGCCAATTCGCATAATGTTCCCTTCCATCTGTAATTATGATGATGGTTTATCAATGTTCGCACGAGGCATGCGCGCACTCTCGAGAGAGGTCAGTGTTACCTCAATAAAATAAAACAGTAACAAACTCTGTATAACCTACTGAAAATGACGCCTGTGATCTAGCGCCAAAAAACAGTATTTATTATGAAATTCGCGAAATAGAGATGAATCGAACCTCAGACAGATAAAATGCCCTAAAAATAGCCCACAAAGGCTGATAATTCGCTCAAGCGAAGCGGCAAAACATGATTACCCACCTGCTAAAAACAATTAATTAACATTAAATTAACTTATGGAATTCAACTGCTTTATCAGTTTTGGTCACCAAACGCCGAAATATTCGGCATATCACAAAATGTTATCGATGTTGTTACGCCAGGTGGCACGATGAGTGAAAATTGACGCAGACACTGACGCAATTTAAATGCAATAATCAGCGACGTTTCTAGTCAATAACAATACCAGTACCTGGTTTGCGCAAGGCGAAGGATTATTTTTATGAAGCTTAAGAACACTCTCCTGGCGTCCGCACTTATTTCTGCGACTGCTTTTTCTGTAAATGCAGCGACAGAATTGACGCCGGAGCAAGCGGCTGCCCTGAAACCCTATGACCGCATTGTGGTCACCGGCCGTTTTAATGCTATCGGTGACGCGGTTGCTGCCGTTTCACGCCGTGCAGATAAAGACGGTGCAGCCTCCTTTTATGTTGTTGATACCTCAGATTTTGGCAGCGGCGGTAACTGGCGCGTTGTTGCCGACGTCTATAAAGCCGACGCTGAAAAAGCGGAAGCGTCAAAAAACCGTGTCATTAACGGCGTTATGGAATTGCCAAAAGACCAGGCCGTTCTGATAGAACCTTACGACACCGTAACGGTACAGGGTTTCTACCGTAGCCAGCCTGAAGTAAACGATGCCATCACCAAAGCAGCGAAAGAGAAAGGCGCTTACTCCTTCTATATCGTGCGTCAGGTCGATGCCAACCAGGGCGGCAACCAGCGTATTACTGCATTCATCTATAAAGCTGATGCGAAAAAACGCGTTGTTCAAAGCCCTGATGCGATCCCAGCAGATTCAGATGCTGGTCGTGCCGCATTAGCAGCAGGTGGCGAAGCCGCGAAGAAAGTTGAGATCCCGGGCGTAGCAACTACCGCTTCTCCGAGTGCTGAAGTTGGCCGCTTCTTCGAAACGCAATCCACCAAAGGCGGACGTTACACTGTCACGTTGCCGGACGGAACCAAGGTTGAAGAGCTGAACAAAGCGACCGCCGCCATGATGGTACCGTTCGACAGCATCAAGTTCACCGGTAACTACGGCAACATGACGGAAGTCTCTTATCAGGTAGCAAAACGCGCAGCGAAGAAAGGCGCGAAGTACTATCACATTACCCGCCAGTGGTCAGAACGTGGTAACAACGTGACAATCAGCGCCGATCTGTATAAGTAATACCCAATGCCTTATCAGGTCTACAGTCCTTGTAGACCTGATAATTTCGCGCAGTTCTGTTTCCAGACAAAACAAAAACAGCACTATTAAGACAACTTTTCACACTATTAGTCACAAATCTCTCTATCCCCATTGCATGCGTTCTCTTCTCTCCGTAAAATCCCGCGCCTTAGTGGCTTTCACCATTTTTATGCGGTTTGCCAAAATAATTATTCTCTCACTCTCGTTTTTGTAACTGGATACAAATGGAAAAGAAATTGGGTCTGAGCGCACTGACCGCGCTGGTTTTAAGCTCAATGCTCGGCGCTGGCGTTTTCAGCCTGCCACAAAATATGGCGGCAGTAGCCAGCCCGGCTGCATTACTGATTGGTTGGGCGATTACCGGTGCGGGTATTCTTTTGCTCGCCTTTGCCATGCTGATCCTGACGCGTATCCGTCCTGAACTGGACGGCGGTATCTTCACCTATGCACGTGAAGGTTTCGGCGAGTTGATTGGCTTCTGCTCTGCGTGGGGATACTGGCTGTGCGCTGTTATCGCTAACGTTTCGTATCTGGTCATCGTCTTCTCTGCGCTCAGTTTCTTTACCGACACACCAGAATTACGTCTGTTTGGCGACGGTAATACCTGGCAGTCGATTGTCGGCGCATCGGTACTGTTATGGGTAGTCCATTTTCTGGTGCTGCGAGGAGTACAAACCGCGGCCAGCATTAACCTGGTCGCTACTCTGGCAAAACTACTGCCGCTGGGCCTGTTTATCGTGCTGGCGTTCATGCTGTTTAAGCTCGACACCTTTACTCTCGATTTCACCGGCGTCGCATTAGGCGTGCCTGTCTGGGAGCAGGTCAAAAACACCATGCTCATCACCCTGTGGGTTTTCATCGGTGTGGAAGGCGCGGTGGTGGTATCTGCCCGCGCCAGAAATAAACGCGATGTAGGTCGCGCCACGTTGCTGGCTGTACTCGCCGCACTGGGCGTTTACCTGTTAGTCACCCTGCTATCTCTCGGCGTTGTCGCGCGGCCAGAACTGGCGGAGATCCGCAATCCATCAATGGCCGGTCTGATGGTTAAAATGATGGGGCCATGGGGCGAAATTATTATTGCCGCGGGTCTGATTGTTTCCGTATGCGGTGCCTATTTAAGCTGGACGATTATGGCGGCGGAAGTGCCGTTCCTCGCCTCCACGCACAAAGCATTTCCGCGTATTTTTGCACGACAGAATGCACAGGGAGCGCCATCGGCATCGCTGTGGCTAACCAACATCTGTGTACAAATCTGCCTTGTGCTGATCTGGCTCACAGGTTCCGACTACAATACGTTACTGACTATCGCCTCAGAGATGATTCTGGTGCCCTATTTGCTGGTCGGCGCATTTCTGTTAAAAATTGCCACCCGTCCGATTCATAAGGCTGTCGGTATCGGCGCGAGTCTTTATGGCATATGGTTATTGTATGCGTCAGGTCCGATGCACCTACTGCTGTCTGTGGTGTTGTATGCGCCAGGACTGTTGGTCTTCCTTTATGCCCGTAAAACGCACACGCATGAAAACGTATTAAAACGCCAGGAAATGGCGCTGATCGGCCTGCTGCTTGTTGCTGCTGTGCCGGCTACCTGGATGCTGATGGGGTAACGTTATACCCATCGTTCGCGACATATGGAGATTACGATGGGTAAAAAAAACCCTTTGCCAATTCTTATCACCGGAGGTGGTCGTCGTATCGGCCTCGCCGTCGCATGGCACTTTCTGAACCAAAAACAGCCAGTTATTGTCAGCTACCGTACTCACTATCCTGCCATTGACGGCCTGCGAGAAGCGGGGGCGATTTGTATCCCGGCTGACTTTTCCACGGATGAAGGTGTGCTGGCCTTTGCTGATGAGGTCAAAGCACAGACGGATGGCTTGCGCGCCATTGTGCATAATGCCAGCGCCTGGGTCGCCGAAAAACCGGGCACACCGCTTAGCGAAGTACTGTCACGCATGATGCAGATCCACGTCAATACGCCCTACCTGCTCAACCACGCGCTGGAAGGATTGCTACGCGGTCATGGGCACGCAGCCAGCGACATTATCCATTTCACGGACTATGTTGTTGAGCGTGGCAGCGACAAGCACATTGCTTATGCTGCCAGCAAAGCGGCGCTGGATAATATGACCCGCTCGTTCGCGCGCAAACTGGCACCGGAGGTGAAAGTGAACGCGATTGCCCCCTCGCTTATCCTGTTTAACGAGGGTGACGATGCAGAGTATCGCCAGCAGGCACTGAACAAATCACTGATGAAAACCGCACCAGGCGAAAAAGAGGTCATTGATTTAATTGACTATCTCCTAACCAGTTGTTTTGTCACCGGACGTAGTTTTGCCCTTGATGGCGGGCGTCATCTGCGTTAGTGCAGTTTGATCCAACAAAAGATCAGCAACCACGCGCTCAGGCTCCAGCACACTACTGCACCGCCGAGCGCGACGGGTAAGCGCATAAACCCGGTGAAATACCACAGTGAAACAAGGTAGACAAAATAGGGAATAATCGACCACATGCTAAATACAATGGTTGTACGTAACGCCTCGATCCCTCGTTCACTGGCCACGATATAGTGGGCAATCAACGCAAACGTCGGGAACAGTGGAATTAATCCAGCAATATAGTAATTCTTTGTTTTTGCCAGCAAACCAATCAACACCACCACCAGCGCACCGAGCGCCGCTTTTATAACGAGTCCCATCACTCTGCCTTAACACACCAGTAACATCAGCCCCTAGCATAACGGAAGCGTTCTTGTTTAGAAAAGATTAATGGAAGGAAAAACCTGGGCGGTGTATGTTGGCGTTTTATATTCAAAATGAATGATATGAACACCATCGTATTTGTTGAAGATGATCCCGAAGTTGGTTCACTGATTGCAGCCTATCTGGCCCGGCATGATATTGAGGTTATCCTTGAACCTCGTGGTGATTTGGCCGAGGAGAAAATTCTGCAAGTTCAACCCGATCTGGTGTTATTAGATATCATGCTGCCGGGAAAAGACGGGATGACTATCTGCCGCGATTTACGCGGGCGATGGCAAGGCCCGATTGTCCTGCTCACCTCGCTGGACAGCGACATGAACCATATCCTGGCGCTGGAAATGGGTGCCTGTGATTATATCCTGAAGACAACACCGCCCGCTGTGCTGCTGGCTCGCCTGCGCCTGCACCTGCGCCAGAATGAACACTCAGTCCAGTCTAAAGGCATTCAGGCGGCAACCATCACACCGCACACAACGCTGCGTTTTGGCACACTCACTATCGATCCCACCAACCGCTCCGTGCTGCTCGGCGGCGAGCAAATCTCTCTTTCCACCGCTGATTTTGAATTACTGTGGGAGCTGGCAACCCATGCCGGGCAGATTATGGACCGTGATGCATTGCTAAAGAACCTGCGTGGCGTAAGTTATGACGGCATGGACCGCAGCGTCGATGTCGCGATTTCCCGGTTACGCAAAAAACTGCTTGATAACGCGACTGAACCCTATCGAATCAAAACGGTACGCAACAAAGGTTATCTGTTCGCACCGCACGCCTGGGACGACGCGCCACAGAAGTAATGTTACCGGGCCGATCTCATTGGTCGGCTGGATTGTTCACAATACGTTACACCGTCACGTAAAATCGTCTACAGAACAGGCATACAAACATCATCCGACGCCGTTCCACACTTTTTGTGTGGCTGTAGCCCTCCCCCCTCCCTATAATCCGTCGCGGTCCTGAACCCTTATGGTTCATAGGTTTTTTTCGCACTAACAAAACTCTTTCCGGCATTTCAGGTGCTGAATGAGGCAAGAGGCTACAATATGTTCGTAACGCTCGCGTATATCGCGTTCTTTTTGGTTTGTTCATGGGCAATTTTTAGAATCAACCAAAAAAGTCACTCTCTTTCAAAAAGCGTCTTCATCGCTATTTTTATGGGTGCCATTATCGGTTTATCCCTGCATCTCATTGCTGCTGACGAAAGTAAAACAGTTATCGACTGGTATAATGTTATCGGCAACGGTTATGTTAATTTACTGAAGCTGGTTGCGGTTCCGCTGATTTTCATCTCTATTCTCTCAGCCATTAATAAGCTCGAAAACAGCGCTGGCATTGGGAAAATGTCGTTAACCATCGTCGGATGCATGCTCTGTCTGGTAATGATTGCCGGTTTTATTGGGCTGTTGACTGCGCATGTATTAGGTCTGGACGCCAGTGCATTTGTTCATATGCAGTCCACACTGACGGCAGACGATGTGAGTAAAACTGCCGCCATTTCACTACCTAAACTAGTTACATCTCTGATCCCAACGAATATCTTCCTCGATCTAACAGGAGCCAGAAGCGTTTCTGTCATTGGCATTGTTATCTTCACCCTGCTTGCCGGCGTGGCATTATTAAAGGTCAAACAAGACGCCCCGCAAGAAGGTGAAAAATTAAGTGCTGGCATTAACGCTATCCAGATTTGGGTGATGAAAATGGTGCGTATCGTTATTGCCCTCACCCCTTATGGTGTGATGGCATTAATGGCAGGCGTATTTTCCGCGTATCGATTTGAACAATTTGCCAGTCTGTTAGGCTTTATTGCTGCCTGTTACCTTGCGATTCTGATGATGTTTATCGTCCACGCACTGATACTGGTTCTGAGCGGTAATAATCCCGTTCACTATTTTAAAACTGTCTGGCCAGTTTTAACCTTTGCATTTGTTTCACGCAGCAGTGCAGCATCTATTCCACTGGCTATTTCCGCACAAGAAAAATTTGGCGTGCAAAACACCATTGCTAATATTGCAGCTTCATTCGGCTCCAGCATGGGTCAAAACGGCTGTGCCGGGATCTATCCGGCTATTATGGTGGCGATGATTGCTCCAACAATTGGGATTGATCCGCTATCAGTACATTTTTTGCTCGCCATGCTACCTGCGATTGCGCTGGGTTCTATTGGGGTAGCGGGTGTAGGCGGTGGCGGAACATTTGCTGCGCTGATCGTCCTTTCAACGCTGAACTTCCCGGTCGCGCTGGTGGGGATTTTCATTGCTATCGAGCCTGTCGTCGATATGGCCAGAACGGCATTAAACGTGAACGGTTCGATGATGTCTGGCGTGCTGGCTAACAGGCTCCTGAAAAAGAGTGCTGAAAAACCACACCCCGTGAACGCGAGTTAGTCAGTCCTAAAAAGATCAAAGCCTTCCTGTTCCTGGAAGGCTTTCTTTTGTGTCAACTAAACGTCAGTCCGTCGTATTTTTTCCAACGGTAGTTTACGGCGGAGATAATCCAGCAGCCGATAAAGACGCCAATAATCGCAAATCCGACATTCCCCATATGGTCACTCAAATCGCTGACGGTATCCCACAAACCGCCCTGTAGCGAAAACGCGTCAGAGAGAAGCCCCAGCGCCTCCAGTCCGCCGATAAAGAGCGCAACAATCACGGAAGTCCCGGTAATGGTCATATTGTAATAGAGCTTGCGTTGCGGCTTATTGAACGCCCATCCGTAGGCCTCAACCATCAGAATACTGTCGAGACAATCAATTAACGCCATACCGCAGGTAAACAGCGCCGGGAACACGAGAATTGACCAAACCGACATACCGCTCGACGCGCTTGAAGCAGAAATTCCCAGCAGAGAAATTTCAGTAGCGGTATCAAAACCCAGACCAAACAGAAAGCCGACAAAATACATATGCCAGTCTTTACCTACCAGCCGAAACGCTGAACGGAAAAGCCAGTTCAGAGGACCTGAAACTGTAATGTCTTCCGTGGTGCCATCGTAAGTACCGGTGCGTTTAAGATGGCGGAATGCCTTCCAGACCTGGTAGAAAATAATGAGATTGATGGTAGCCAGAATCAGCAAAAATACGGCAGAGACCGTAGTTCCTATCAGACCGCCGACATTCTGAAACCATGCCATATGTTGCTTAAACACGCTGGTAGTCAGCGCAATGCCAATGCTGGCCAGCACCACAATGGTGGAGTGTCCCAGAGAAAACCAGGCCCCCGTCGTCAGGGCACGTTTTTTCTGCTGCATGAGTTTACGCGTAGCGCTGTCTATCGCGGCGATATGATCGGCATCTACGGCATGGCGCAAACCATAGCACCACGCGATTAGACTCAGCGCCAGTAATGACGTGTTGTTGCTAAACGCGGTGAAAGCCCACAGCCACGCCACGATGTTTGCCCCGATGAGTAAGACCATCAACAAAAGAATATTCGGGCGTTTTTTTAATAATGAAAACAATGCGTTCATTGTTTCCCGCCAGCTAAATTTGAGCTAAACAACACACCATACCGCCGTTCATTGATTGATTAATACAACGTTTACCAGGCTAATGATAACTCTTAAGAATTACTAACCCAGTGTCGTAGATCAAAGTTGATAACCACCTGAAGCAAGTTCCGCTATCGCTAGCTCCGCAATACGCAGAGGTACCGTTGCGCTGTCACCCTCTTGCAGAAACCAGACGGACGACAACCCACACCAGGCAACAATCCACATCAGCAAACGCAGCCGTTCAATGCGGGCGATTTCAGACACAATGTTGACTCGTTGCGTGAATCTTTCCGGCAGAATGGCGACAGATCTGGTAGGTTCGGCAAGATCGGGGTTAGTAAAGATATTGGCATAATCAAAGCCACGCTCGCCCACCAGCCCTTTGGGATCGATAGCCAGCCATCCTCTCGTTCCGAAATCAAGAATATTGCCGTGGTGTAGATCGCCATGTAATACGACTTCATCATGGGGTGAAGATAGCAGTACGTTTGCCACCGAATCACAACGCGTCAGGATACCGCCATGCTTTTTCGCGGCAGGCGCCAGATCGCGAAACCAATGGTGCAGAGGTGTTAACGCAGGCGTAGACGCATTTCGGGAGAGATGGAGTCTACTGGCAGCATGGCAAATAATGCGACAGGCCTGCGCATCGTTGCCAGTCCAGGACATGTCCGCTAAAGACCCTGTCCCTGTCGCACGTTCCAGCAGAATCGCCCCTACTGCATGAGCAAGTACTTTCGCTGCGCCATTTCCGTTCCACCAGACCATGAGTTCACAGCCGATCCGTTCACTGTCATCGTCGGTGATCTTTAGTATGGCTTTCTGACCGTTCTTGACCACCACCACAGGTAAAAGCTGCGATGTGTGAGTTTCAAACGGTTCACCATCTGGAGTGAGCCCCCAACGGTTGAGCCAGGTGTTGAACAGACGATTTTCCAAACAATATCCTCATTTTTCTCTGGAAGATGGTAATCAAAAGGATCCGTGTCGGCATTATTCCTGTTTTCTTTTGGTTGAGCCACAACCCCCACTTCCATCATCACTGACTTATCGGGTAGAGCACTAACAGGCACATCCTGTGTATCTGTGTGCCATGCTGACTGTGTTCGGTATATGAGGAGGACACGATGATCACGTTATGCAAAACCTGTGGAACATCCTATGAGGTAACTGGCGCCCATCCGGAACATTGCGATATCTGCCTGGATGAACGTCAATATGTCCCCACAAGCGGGCAGAAATGGATCGATTTTGACACCCTGTGTGCATCGCATACAAATAAGTGGAAGCAACACGACAGTACTCTCCTCAGCATCCGCACCGTTCCTGATTTTGCAATTGATCAGCGCGCGTTTCTTGTGCGTACCCCAGAAGGAAATATTCTGTGGGACTGCATTGCCACGCTCGACGATGCCACAAAAACGCTAATAACGTCCCTTGGCGGCCTTAAGGCTATCGCGATTTCGCATCCTCATTACTACACCACCATGCAGGACTGGGCTGCGGAATTTAACGCGCCGATTTACCTTCATGCCAGCGACAGAAGGTGGGTAATGCGCGACAGCCCGTGGATTAGATTCTGGGATGGCGACACCATTGAGTTAACCCGTGACGTCACGATGATACGTCTCGGCGGGCACTTTGCTGGCGGCTGCGTCCTGCACTGGGCGCGTGACGAAGGCGTCGTGCTTTCTGGCGACATCGTTCAAGTTACACCAGGTGCCCATGCAGTCTCATTTATGTGGAGCTACCCCAATATGCTACCGTTGCCAGCCGCCACCGTCAGCGACATCATCCAACGCCTGAGAACAGTGAAATTTAAGCAACTTTACGGCGCATTTGAAGGTAAAGATATTACGCAAAATGCCGATGAAATTGTGCGCCGTTCAGGTGAAAAATATATTTCCTGCCTCAAATAAACCGGCAGTTTATTCACCAACCATGCTCAGGAAAGTAAAAATGGATATAGCTTATAAATCATGCCCATCACAGAAATACTGACTATCACACTGATAATGAAGTAGGTTTTGAAAGGCTGCTTTTGTGTTTTATGGCGAAAGATTTGTTGACCCGCTATCGCGCCGCCCCACCCGCCCACAACGCCAAACACCAGCAATGTGGATTCCGGCACTCTGCGCCAGTCCTTGCGTGCCGCCATTTTGTCCACGCCGTATAACAGCAACGTCAAAACGTTGGCGAGTAGAAACCATATAACAAGAGGATAAGCGGTGAAAATGCAGCCGACCGCTGCGAAAATGAGTAGCGAATAACAGCAGCGATTGAGATTCATATTTTCAGTCACAGCACTTTTCAGGAAGTATAGGCACGCATTATACGCAAGGTCAGTCATCCCTGCCACGGGTGAGAATATCCATTTTTTTATTATGCCTATATCCCCAAAGATAGCGCAAATTCTCTGGTCTGCGGCGTACCTAACAATTCAAACAAGAGAGCCGTTTTCATTATTCAAAACAAATGGTAATTTATTAAACCCAAATGGAGAAATTGTTCTGGAGCTACAAGGATGAGAAAATACTCATATCCATATTTGTTTTTTGTTACCGTCTCATCTCTCGGCGCAATTTTTCTCTTTTATTGGTGGAAGGTAACGATATACAGAGTGACATTTCTCTACCCGCTCACATCCAAATACCTCATGCTTATTTCTCTGGCAGTGTCATTGTTAATTACCTTATTTTTGGTAGGTAATGGGATAATGAAAAAAAGTCCCTTCCAAACCTATCTGAAATTATTTGGTGGCATCAGCATTGCCATGGTGCTGTTTTCAGTGATCATGGTTATGGCGATAACCTGGTTCATTCCGGGTGTCCCCTCGTCCTATACCGCCACATACGTCTATGCTACAGGAAGTTCTAAAAGCTGTTCGGGGGCTGATGTTGACGATCCGGATCTCGGGACTAACATCAGAATTTGCTATCCCGAAGGGAACTACGAATATAACAACACCATCTACGTTGAGAAACGAAGTAACCTTTTAGGTGCGGTCGTGACATACGCCAGAACAACCCCATCCCGATTTTGATTAACTTACAGCGTAGAAAGCAATGCGTGATCCAGCGAAAGGTCATTCCGCGCCCGTAGGAGCCATAAGAATGCAGAAAAGAGATATACAGTGTACTCTGCGTGGACAAGCACGCCGGATGGTGATCGGAGAACCTTTCTGAACCCACGCATCGGCGGATACCGCTGTGCCCACTTTTTTCCCTGAGGGACACGTGCACTCGCTAACTTATTGAGCGTTCGGTGATTTTTTATGAAGAAACTGTTTGTGCAGTTTTACCTCCTGCTGTTTGTCTGCTTTTTGGTGATGACCCTGTTGGTCGGTCTGGTATACAAATTCACCGCAGAACGCGCAGGCAGACAGTCGCTCGACGATTTGATGAAAAGCTCGTTGTACCTGATGCGCAGTGAACTACGTGAAATCCCGCCACGCGACTGGGGTAAGACGCTGAAGGAGATGGATTTAAACCTCTCATTTGACCTGCGCGTTGAACCGCTGAATAAATACACACTGGATGCCCCAACCATGCAGCGTTTGCGCGAAGGCGATATTGTGGCACTTGACGATCAATATACCTTTATTCAACGCATTCCTCGCAGCCATTACGTGCTGGCTGTCGGCCCGGTTCCCTACCTCTACTTTCTTCATCAAATGCGCTTGCTGGACATCGCGCTGATGGCGTTTATTGCTATCTCACTGGCCTTCCCGGTACTGATCTGGATGCGCCCGCACTGGCAGGAAATGCTCAGACTCGAATCCGCCGCACAACGTTTTGGTGAAGGTCATCTGAGTGAACGCCTTCATTTTGACAGCGGTTCCAGCTTTGAGCGCCTGGGCGTAGCGTTTAACCAAATGGCCGACAATATCAATGCGCTGATCGCCAGTAAAAAACAGCTCATCGATGGTATTGCCCATGAGCTTCGTACCCCGCTGGTACGTTTACGTTACCGGCTGGAAATGAGTGATAACCTCACCGAGCAGGAATCTCAGGCTCTGAATCGTGATATTGGCCAACTGGAAGCGTTGATCGAAGAGTTACTGACCTACGCCCGCCTGGATCGCCCGCAAAATGAACTGAAGCTCAGTGTACCGGACTTGCCTGCTTGGTTAACCACCCATCTGGAGGATGTGCAAAGCGTGAATCCTGACCGTGAGGTGCACTTACGTCATCTCGAAACTGGCGACTACGGCGCGTTGGATATGCGCCTGATGGAGCGGGTCCTGGATAATTTGCTGAACAATGCCCTGCGCTATTGCCAGTCTACAGTGCAAGCCAGTCTGCTGCTGAACGGCAATCAAGCCACGCTGGTAGTGGAAGACGACGGCCCCGGCATTGCACCAGACGCTCGCGAACAGATTTTTGAACCGTTTGTACGCCTTGATCCCAGCCGTGATCGGGCGACCGGGGGTTGTGGGCTTGGGTTAGCCATCGTCCACTCAATAGCGTTGGCTATGGGAGGGACGGTCGTCTGTGATAAAAGTGAACTTGGCGGCGCCCGGTTTACTTTCCGTTGGCCCGTCTGGCATAACATTCCTGAAATTTCGGCTGCCTGACCTATTCTGCTCGGTGGCCAGGCGGTGGATGTTGTGTTATAAAAAAGTATGTTGTAACTAAAATGGTAAATCTATGGCCCGTTACGATCTCGTTGACCGCCTGAACGGCACCTTTCGCCAGATGGAACAAGAACTGGCGCTTCTGAACGAAAACCTGTTGCAGCAGACGCTGCTTATTGCCCGCGTATTCTCGTTACCGGAAGTGGTCAAAGAGGCAGAGCATGCCCCTCTGCAAAACATTGATGTTAAGCAGCATTTAGGTAAAGAGGCTGAAGCGCTGGCACTGCGTCATTACCGTCACCTGTTTATTCAGCAGCAGTCCGAAAACCGCAGCAGCAAAGCGGCCGTCCGCCTACCGGGTGTATTGTGCTACCAGGTTGATAATGCGGGGAAATGTGCTCTGGAAGAACAAGTCCAGCGTATAAACCAGTTGAAAACCACCTTCGAGCGCATTGTTACAGTAGAATCAGGGCTGGCGCCGGCAGCACGTTTCGAATGGGTGCATCGCCACCTGCCGGGGCTGATTACACTGAACGCCTATCGCACGCTCACCGTTGTCAGAGATCCTGCCACCCTGCGATTCGGCTGGGCTAACAAGCACATTATTAAAAACCTGAAACGCGATGAAGTACTGCAGCAACTGGAAAAAAGCCTGACCTCACCGCGCAGCGTACATCCCTGGACACGTGAAGAATGGCAGGCGAAGCTTGAACGCGAATATCAGGATATCGCCGCCTTACCGCAGCAGGCCCGCCTGAAAATTAAAAGGCCGGTAAAAGTGCAGCCTATTGCCCGAGTCTGGTACAAAGGAGAGCAAAAACAGGTGCAATATGCCTGCCCGACGCCACTAATTGCACTGCTTAATAACGACAACGGTATGACCGTACCGGATATCGGCGAGTTACTGAATTACGATGCCGATAACGTTCAGCATCGCTTTAAACCTCAGGCGCAGCCGTTGAGATTGATTATTCCCCGGCTGCACCTGTACGTTGCGGATTAACTGCCTGGCCGCATGCTGCCAACCATCAGCTCCGGACGTACCCAGCTGTCGAACTCCGCTTCGGTTAGATATCCCAGCGCCAGAGCGGAGGCTTTTAGCGTCAGCCCTTCTTTATGCGCTTTTTTGGCAATTTCAGCCGCTTTATCGTAACCGATATGGGTGTTGAGCGCGGTCACCAGCATCAGCGACTCATTGAGCAGTTGATCTATTCGTTCACGGTTGGGCTCGATTCCCGTCGCGCAATGTTCATTGAAGCTTTCCATACCGTCCGCCAGCAGGCGTACCGACTGCAGGAAGTTGTGGATGACCATCGGTCGATAGACGTTGAGCTCAAAGTTACCTGACGCCCCGCCCATATTAATGGCGACATCGTTACCCATCACCTGGCAGCAAAGCATAGTCAGCGCTTCACACTGGGTAGGATTGACTTTACCCGGCATGATCGAGCTGCCCGGTTCATTTTCCGGAATTGAAATTTCGCCAATCCCACAGCGCGGGCCAGATGCCAGCCAGCGTACATCGTTGGCGATTTTCATCAGCGACGCTGCCAGCCCTTTTAGCGCTCCGTGGGCATGAACCAGGGCATCGCAGGTGGCCAGCGCTTCAAATTTATTCGGAGCGGTAACGAACGGCGCGCAGGTAATGACCCGCAGTTCATCCGCGACCCGGCGGGCGTATTCGGGATGAGTGTTCAGTCCGGTACCTACCGCGGTTCCCCCCAACGCCAGTTCTGCCACATGCGGTAAACTGTTTTCAATGTGTCTGAGGTTATGATCAAGCATTGCTACCCAGCCGGAAATCTCCTGGCCAAGCGTAAGTGGAGTTGCATCTTGCAGATGTGTACGACCAATTTTAACGATATCGGCGAAAGCGTGGGACTTATCACTGAGCGTTTTAGTCAACACATTTAATTTTGGGATCAAAGATTTACGCAGCGCCAGCAATGCGGCAACGTGCATTGCGGTCGGGAAGACATCGTTCGAGCTTTGGCTTTTATTGACATCATCGTTGGGGTGTACTTTTCGCTCCATCCCCCGCACGCCGCCCAGCAATTCGCTGGCCCGGTTTGCCAGCACCTCGTTCATGTTCATATTGCTTTGCGTGCCTGAGCCGGTTTGCCAGATGGCCAGTGGAAACTCATCGCGGTGTTTATCTGCCAACACCTCATCTGCAGCCTGCATAATAGCCCTGGCTTTATCCTCCGCCAGCAGCCCCAGATCCTGGTTAACCTTTGCCGCGGCGCGTTTCGTCAGCGCCAGCGCATGGATCAGCGAGACCGGCATTTTCTCCGTAGAGATACGAAAATGCTCCAGCGAACGTTGGGTTTGCGCGCCCCAAAGCTTATCGGCAGGAACATCAATCGCCCCCATTGAATCATTCTCGCGGCGTACCGTTACCATTACCTGCTCCTTACATTAACAGTTGATTAGGTTATGTTTCGACATTGCCCATTTGCATTGGTCTTATGAGTATTAACGAGGATAAAACTGTCGTTTGGTGGTTCGTGCGGTAAAAAAAACCGCCCCGAAGGGCGGCTGACGTTACTTAACGCAGCGTGCGCACTGCGACGTCTGAATTTGCTTGAAGAAATCGTTGCCTTTGTCATCTACCAGGATAAATGCCGGGAAATCTTCTACTTCAATTTTCCAGATGGCTTCCATCCCGAGTTCCGGGTATTCCACGCACTCCAGGCTCTTGATACTGCCCTGAGCCAGCACCGCGGCGGGGCCGCCAATACTGCCCAAATAGAAGCCGCCATGTTTATGGCAAGCATCGGTCACCTGCTGGCTGCGATTGCCTTTCGCCAGCATAATCATGCTCCCACCAGCGGCCTGAAGCTGGTCAACATACGAGTCCATACGTCCGGCAGTGGTTGGACCCAGCGAACCAGAGGCATAACCTTCCGGCGTTTTTGCCGGACCTGCGTAATAGATCGGGTGATCTTTAACATACTGCGGCAAACTTTCACCGTTATCCAGACGTTCTTTCAGTTTCGCATGCGCAATATCACGGCCAACGATAATTGTACCGTTGAGCGACAGACGCGTGGAAACCGGATACTGGGAAAGCTGAGCCAGAATCTCTTTCATCGGACGATTGAGGTCAACGCGTACCGCTTCGCCCTCTCCCGCCTGGCGCAGCTCTTCCGGTATAAATTTGCCAGGATTATGTTCCAGTTTTTCGATCCAGATACCTTCACGGTTGATCTTGGCTTTAATATTTCGATCGGCTGAGCAAGAAACACCCATACCAACCGGACACGACGCGCCGTGACGCGGCAGGCGGATCACGCGGATATCATGCGCGAAGTATTTCCCACCAAACTGCGCGCCAAGCCCCAAATTCTGCGCCTCAATCAGCAGCTCTTTTTCCAGCTCTACATCGCGGAATGCCTGACCATGTTCGTTACCTTCTGTCGGCAGTTCGTCGTAGTATTTTGCAGAAGCCAGTTTGACCGTTTTCAGCGTGGCTTCTGCCGATGTTCCACCGATTACGAACGCGATATGATACGGCGGACAAGCCGCAGTGCCCAACGTACGCATTTTCTCAACCAGGTAATTTTTTAATTTGCCCGGCGTTAGCAGCGCTTTGGTTTCCTGGTACAGATAGGTTTTGTTCGCCGAACCACCACCTTTGGCAATACACAGGAATTTGTATTCATCGCCGTCGACGGTATACAAATCGATTTGTGCTGGCAGGTTGGTACCGGTGTTCACCTCTTTATACATATTCAGCGCTGCGTTTTGTGAATAGCGCAGGTTGTCCTCGATGTAGGTGTTATAGACGCCTCGTGCCAGCGCCTCCTCATCCCCCCCACCGGTCCAGACACGCTGACCTTTTTTACCCACGATAATCGCAGTTCCGGTGTCCTGACAGGTCGGCAAAATGCCTTTTGCCGCGATGTCAGAGTTACGCAGGAATTGCAGGGCCACATATTTGTCGTTTTCGCTGGCCTCCGGGTCGCGCAGAATATCAGCTACCTGCTGTTGATGTGCGGGACGAAGCATAAACGACGCATCATGAAAGGCCTGACGAGCCAGCAGGGTTAAGGCTTGCGGTGCAACTTTAACAATCTCTTGCCCTTCAAATTCGGCAACAGAGACATAGTCGCTGGTCAGCAGATAGTATTCGGTATCATCCTTTTTGAGGGGGAAAGGATGCTGATAATGAAAGGGTTTGTTTGACATTGTGCTCTCACTTACTGCTCGGTCTGGTTATTCTCTGGGCAGATGTTCCATTGCCCTGCTTCCCTGCCGCAGATCCGGTTGTAGAAGGAAGAGCTTTCTGCAACCGGAATTACTCAGGGTATTAAAAGCGAGTCACCATATCCTACACATTTTTTTAACAAAAACTGAGACAAGTACGACTTTTTACATGTGCAGGTTACTTCCCTCAGGGTTTCTTGGTTTAATAGCCGTAGAAAATTCAACATTGAAACAGGGCTTGATAATGCAAAAACTCATCAACTCAGTGCAGAACTACGCCTGGGGAAGTAAAACGGCGTTAACGGAACTCTATGGCATTGCCAACCCCACTCAGCAACCGATGGCTGAGTTGTGGATGGGCGCGCATCCGAAAAGCAGTTCGCAGGTTCTGGGCGCTGACGGTCAGACGGTTGCTCTGCGCGACGTTATCGAGCACGATAAATCCGCACTGCTAGGCGAAGCCGTAGCGCAACGTTTTGGTGAACTGCCCTTCCTGTTTAAAGTACTCTGCGCTGCTCAACCGCTTTCGATTCAGGTTCATCCTAACAAACACAATTCTGAAATTGGATTTGCCAAAGAAAACGCCGCGGGGATCCCGATGGATGCCGCCGAGCGCAACTACAAAGATCCTAACCACAAACCAGAACTGGTATTTGCTTTGACGCCTTTCCTGGCGATGAACGCATTCCGCGAGTTCTCTGACATTGTTTCATTGTTACAACCCGTTTCCGCCGCACATCCGGCTATTGCACATTTCCTGGAAGAACCGAGTGCGGAACGTCTGAGCTATCTTTTCGCCAGCTTGTTGAATATGCAGGATGAGGAGAAATCCCATGCGTTAGCGATCCTGAAATCGGCGCTGAACAGCCAGCAGGGTGAACCCTGGCAAACCATCCGTCTGATCGCTGACGTCTACCCGAACGACAGTGGGCTTTTCTCCCCGCTGCTGCTCAATGTGGTGAAACTCAATCCAGGCGAGGCTATGTTCTTATTTGCCGAAACCCCGCACGCTTACCTGCAAGGTGTGGCGCTTGAGGTGATGGCTAACTCGGACAACGTGCTGCGCGCCGGACTGACGCCAAAATATATTGATATCCCGGAACTGGTCGCCAACGTGAAGTTTGTCGCCAAGCCAGCAAACCAGTTACTGACCACGCCGGTTGAATCTGATGGCGAACTGGACTTCCCGATCCCGGTTGACGATTTTGCGTTCTCCCTGCATGAGCTTACTACCAGTGGCGCAGATATCAGCCAGCAAAGTGCGGCCATTTTGTTCTGCATCGAGGGTGAAGCCGTGCTGAGCAAAGGCGAGCAACGTCTGGTTCTGCGACCGGGTGAATCGGCCTTTATTGGCGCGAATGAATCGCCGGTTAACATCAGTGGCGCAGGTCGTTTAGCCCGGGTTTATAACAAGCTATAGCAAGATACTGATATTTTTAACAACTCTTGCTAAGCTGTAGTGAGTTAAAGACATGTCACTCCTCCAGGCGTCTTCAAACGCCTGGTTTTATTTTATGGATATCGAAATGAAAAAATCGCTGGTAGCTGCGGGTGTGGTGGTTGCGCTGGGTATCGTCTGGACGGGCGGCGCCTGGTACACAGGTAAGAAACTTGAAACGCATCTCGCCGAGATGGTGACACAGGCAAACGATCAGTTAAAACGTTTCTCCCCTGAGGCGGGCATTGAACTGAATTATCAAAACTACCAGCGCGGGGTGTTCAATAGCCAACTGCAATTGGTGGTGAAACCAATCGCCGGGCAGGCAGATTCCTGGCTAAAACCGGGGCAAAGTATCGTCCTGAATGAAACCGTCGATCACGGTCCATTCCCGCTGGCGCAACTGAAATCACTGAATCTGGTCCCGGCTATGGCCTCCGTGAAAACGACACTGGTCAATAACGACGTTACCAAACCGCTGTTTGATATTGCCAAAGGTGAGTCGCCATTTGTCATTAACTCCCGTATCAGCTACAGCGGCGATACCCGTTCCGATCTCTCCCTCAAACCACTGAACTATGAGAAAGGCGACGAAAAAGTAGCCTTCAGCGGCGGGGAATTCCAGTTTACAGCAGACAAAGAAGGTAATGCTGTCTCGCTGACAGGCAATGCGCAAAGCGGTGTGGTCAATGCGGTCAACGAGTATGACCAGAAAGTACAAATGACTTTCAATAACCTGAAAACTGAGGGTTCCAGCAGTATTGCCAGCTTTGGTGAGCGCATCGGCGACCAGAAATTGTCACTCGATAAACTGTCGATTTCCGTCGAAGGTAAAGAGTTGGCGGTTCTGGAAGGCATGGGTATTGATGGTAAATCCGATCTGATCAACGACGGTAAAACTGTCAACAGCCAGTTGGATTACACGCTGAACAGTCTGAAATTGCAGGGTCAGGATATGGGTAGCGGTAAACTGACGCTGAAAGTTGGCCAGATTGACGGTGAAGCACTACACCAGTTCAGTCAGCAATATAGTGCCCAAACCAAGGCACTGATGGCGCAGATTGATGTGGTACAAAATCCTGAGCTTTATCAGCAAAAAGTCACTGAAGCCTTCTTCAATGCGCTGCCGATTCTGATGAAAGGCGAGCCGGCTATCACCATTGCCCCGCTGAGCTGGAAAAATGCAAAAGGTGAAACCGCATTTAATCTGTCACTGCTGCTAAAAGATCCGACAGCAAATACTGAGGAACCACAAACGCTGGCTCAGGAAGTGGATCGTTCGGTCAAATCACTGGATGCTAAGCTGACGATTCCGGTTGATATGGCGACTGAGTTCATGACGCAGATTGCCAAAATTGAAGGCTATCAGCAGGAGCAAGCGGCCGATCTGGCGAAGCAACAGGTGAATGGCCTGGCGGCAATGGGTCAGATGTTCCGTATTACAACGATGCAGGACAACGTCATCGGCTCCAGCCTGCAATATGCAAACGGCCAGGTTACGTTAAACGGACAAAAAATGTCGCTGGATGAGTTTGTTGGTATGTTCGGTATGCCTTCTCTCGGCGAGCCGGATGTCCCGGCTATTCCGCAACAGTAAATACGCGTGACAACAGGCCCGATAACCGTGTGTTTATCGGGCCTTTTTTATTTTGCCACCACCAGCCGGGCGGAAAGCGTTAAGTTACGTGAATGACCATCATCGTGCCCAATGCGCTGTAGCATGCGCTCAGCAAGGGTATAACCCATTTCACGCGCGGGCGTGCAGGCCCAAATAATGGGGATATCGTCCAGTGCATTTTCCGCTACATCGGCAAACCCGGCTAACGAGATCTGCTGTTCGAAGTAGCGATCTACGCCAATTTCACCACTCTGACGCCCTGCTCTCATCAGGCCAAACCAGGCGCCAACTGCTATGGTTTCGTTGTAGCACACCACTGCGCTGATCGTTGGGTTACGACGTAACAGCGCAGTCACCTCCTCTGCGGCCTGCTTTTGGCTGGATGAGCACTCCAGCACCCAGTCGCTATGAAACGGTAAACCATACTTTAGCAATGTCGTACAATAGCCGCCGACACGCTCTGCACGGGTCAATGAAGAACTCTGCCCCCCCAACCACGCGATGCGCTGATGCCCATGGCGTATCAGATGTTCAACCAGCAATTGCGCTGCCTGCATGTTGTCAGGCCTGACGGTGTCAACGTCATCCAGGTAGCTGGCCCGAGACGCAAACACTACCGGAATCCCCTTATCGGCGGCCAGTTGTTGAAGGTCGTCGCTACTGCCGGCAGCCCCGGCGATCACCACACCATCAACCCCTTGATTAAGCAGCATAGCGAAACGCTGCGCCAGCTGTTCGCCATCTCTGCCACCATGTAATAAAAAAACCATGCGCCCCTGCGCTTCTAATGCTTCCGTCAGACCCGCTGTCAACTCGGCGTAAAACGGGGTGGAAAGGTCGCGCACGATCAAACCAATTACCCCGCTCTGGCCGCCACGCAGCGCTGATGCCTGGCGATTACGCACAAACCCCAGTTGCTCAATAGCGGCATTCACCCGTTCGCCGGTCGCGGATGAAATACGGCCTTTTCCACTGAGCACCAATGAGACGGTACTAACCGAAACGCCCGCGGCCAGCGCAACATCATGGATGGTTATTTTTTTGGCTATAGCCATAAAAACGGAAAACTCCCTGATAACGTGACGGATAAAACGTTTTATCAATCACTTATATTTATACGCCCTATTATCGTTCGATAATGTGATTTATACCGCACTAAAATTAGGTAAAACGTTTTATCTTCTCGCCATCATTAGTCAGCTAGCTTTTACGAGGAGTCGTTTGATGACGACGAGAACCACACCAAAAATTACGTTATGGGAATTTTTCCAGCAGTTGGGCAAAACCTTTATGCTGCCCGTGGCTCTGCTCTCATTCTGCGGGATCATGTTAGGGATCGGCAGCTCGTTAAGTAGTCATGATGTCTTAACGCTGATTCCGGCATTGGGTAATCCGGTACTGCAGGCTATTTTTACCTGGATGAGCAAAGTAGGCTCATTTGCGTTTAGCTTCTTACCGGTGATGTTCTGTATTGCCATACCTCTCGGCCTGGCCCGCGAGAACAAAGGCGTAGCGGCATTTGCCGGTTTTGTTGGTTATGCGGTGATGAACCTTGCCGTCAACTTCTGGTTAACCGCGAAAGGTATCTTGCCTACCACCGATGCCGCGATCCTGAAGGCCAACAACGTGCAGAATATCCTGGGGATCCAGTCGATCGACACCGGGATCCTCGGCGCTGTTATTGCCGGGATCATCGTCTGGATGCTGCATGAACGTTTCCACAACATTCGCCTGCCGGATGCACTGGCGTTCTTCGGCGGTACCCGCTTTGTACCAATTATCTCTTCGGTGGTGATGGGACTGGTCGGCCTGGTCATTCCCCTGGTTTGGCCGGTTTTCGCCATGGGCATTAACGGGCTCGGCCACATCATCAACAGCGCGGGCGAATTTGGTCCAATGCTGTTTGGTACCGGTGAACGTCTGCTGCTGCCGTTTGGTCTGCATCATATTCTGGTGGCGCTCATTCGCTTCACCGAAGCTGGCGGCACGCAGGAAGTCTGCGGTCACAGCGTGAGCGGCGCACTGACTATTTTCCAGGCTCAACTGAGCTGCCCGACAACACAAGGTTTCTCTGAAAGCGCAACCCGCTTCCTGTCGCAGGGTAAAATGCCGGCGTTCCTCGGGGGTTTGCCGGGGGCAGCGCTCGCTATGTACCACTGTGCTCGCCCTGAAAATCGTCATAAAATTAAAGGGCTGTTAATTTCTGGTCTCATTGCCTGCGTGATCGGCGGTACAACCGAACCACTCGAGTTCTTATTCCTGTTCGTTGCCCCTGTTTTGTATGTAATCCACGCCCTGCTGACCGGTCTTGGTTTCACCGTGATGGCTGTGTTAGGCGTCACCATCGGTAACACGGACGGTAACCTGATTGACTTTGTGGTATTCGGCATTCTGCACGGGCTCTCTACCAAGTGGTATCTGGTCCCTGTCGTGGCTGCAATCTGGTTCGCGGTGTACTACGTGATCTTCCGTTTCGCCATCACACGCTTCAATCTCAAGACCCCGGGTCGGGACGTCGAAATTGCCAGCAATATCGAAAAAGTCATGGCGGGAGCACCGGGTAAATCCGGTTACAACGTCCCTGCCATTCTGGCGGCGCTGGGCGGTGCGGAAAACATTGTCAGCCTTGATAACTGCATTACCCGTCTGCGCTTGTCAGTGAAGGATATGTCGCTTGTGAACGTACAGGCACTGAAGGACAATCGCGCCATTGGCGTAGTGCAACTCAATCAGCATAATCTTCAGGTTGTTATTGGTCCGCAGGTCCAGTCAGTGAAAGACGAGATCGCAGTTCTGATGAACACCGTACAGGCTTAAGGACAACAATATGTTTGGTTTTTCAAAAGTTGTGGACAGGCATGGTACCTGGTGTACCCAGTGGGATTACGTTGCCGACCGTTTTGGTTCAGCCGACCTGCTGCCGTTCACCATCTCCGATATGGATTTTGCCACCGCCCCCTGCATTCTGGAGGCGCTGGCTCAGCGCCTGTCACATGGCGTTTTGGGTTACAGTCGCTGGAAAAATGATGAATTTCTGGCGGCGATTAGCCACTGGTTTCTATCGCGTCATAATACCCAAATCGATCCTCAGTCGCTGGTTTATGGCCCCTCGGTCATCTATATGGTATCGGAGCTGATCCGCCAGTGGTCTTCTGCGGGTGATGCGGTGGTTATTCATACGCCGGCTTACGACGCGTTTTACAAAGCGATTGAAGGTAATCAGCGTCAGGTATGCGCTGTCGGACTTGAAAAACGCGCTGACGGTTGGTTTTGCGACATGGTTGCACTAGAAAAAGCGCTGTCCCGGCCTGAAAGCAAAATTCTCCTGCTTTGCAGCCCGCACAACCCAACCGGTAAGGTATGGACGCGCGATGAACTGGAAACCATGGCGGAACTGTGTCAGCGCCACGGTGTAAAAGTCATTTCTGATGAGATCCATATGGATATGGTATGGGCAGACCAGCCGCACATCCCGTGGAGTAACGTCGCGCGCGACAGTTGGGCGCTGTTCACCTCCGGTTCAAAGAGCTTCAATATTCCGGCATTAACCGGGGCTTACGGGATTATTGAGGATGAGAAGAGTCGCAACGATTACCTCAGTGCGTTAAAGGGTCGGGATGGTCTTTCCTCACCTGCAGTGCTCGCGCTTAGCGCACATATCGCAGCCTACCAACAGGGCGCTAGCTGGCTTGATGCGCTGCGTGATTATCTTGCCAGTAACCTGCATTACATCGCGCACGAGCTGAATGACGCATTCCCCGAACTGAACTGGCAGGTTCCGCAATCCACCTATCTGGCATGGATTGACTTGCGTCCATTCAACCTTGATGACCACGCACTGCAGGAAGCACTCATCCATCAGCAGAAAGTCGCCATCATGCCCGGATACACATACGGAGAAGAAGGACGCGGTTTTGTGCGCCTCAATGCCGGATGTCCACGTTCCAAACTTGAAAAAGGCGTTAAGGGGTTGATTAACGCCATCCGCACAATACGTTAAATAGTCTTGCGCAATGAAGAACTCATTGCGCAACTCCTTATATAAAAAAACAAATCTGTTTTTTATCGTTTTTTTAATACCAATTCCTCCCTGACTTTTCCTGCCAGTCAAAATCAACAGCAATAAAAATCAAAAAGACAAAATACAAAGCTGAGAAGATAGCCGAAATATAGCGCTGTTTTATATACATAAAAATCATGAATACAACACAAATAAACATTCACAGAAAGAATTTAACTTTTTTTTTACTCCTGTCCCTAACGACATCCATTTTCTTTGGTATATCCCTTTTAGTAATCAGCGTTATAGCCTCTCTTTTTACCCGGTTATTGCAACCTTTGCTGGTGTATTGCACATTCAGACTGGGTGCTTTATGACGATGAATTACATGAGTTATCGGCGCAAAAAATATCTTTTACCCCTGGCCTGCGCATTCTATTGCTCGGGTCTTTTTTTATTTCTTGCCCTCTATATTTATTTTTATAAAAACGGCCTCCCCGGTGTTATCTACAACGACATTGCTGTTTTATATTTTATGAGAAATATGTTAATTACGGGGTTGTTTTTTGCTACATATTATCTGTACAGATTCAAGCATAAAAAAGGAAAATGCAGCAAAACAATAATTTATGCAACTTACGTGTGGAGCGTAGTGCACCTGGTAATGGCTACCCTCTATTCCATTCGCGTTACGCCAATCGCCTTTCAGTTAGTTGATACAGATACATTCGAATGGTTGCGCCCCTGGCGTGGGAGTTTTATTTATATCCTGATCATATTGTGGACCAGCATTATGTTGTTAGGGGCAAAATTAACCCGGCTAAAAACACAGTTTTGGGTAAGTATGTCACTGGTTGCCCTGAGCAATCTGTTAAGTGTCATCATTATACTGAAGTACACGCATATAGACTCCGCTGGATGGTATCTAGCCAGAGGCCTGGAGTGCCTTAGCGCAATGGCCGTGATGATCGTGCTCATGTCTGATATTTTCAAGCGCTACAAAGCCTCACGTCAGGCCTATGAATTATCCTATGAAAACTCAGTCCGCGACCCGATGACCCGACTTTTCAACCGTGGCTATTTTTATAACGCACTCAGCAATGAGATTAAAATGACAGCGACCCATAACCCCCTGAGCATTGTCTTTTGCGACATTGATTTCTTTAAGTCGGTCAATGACACCTGGGGACATTTGCAGGGTGACAGAGTGATAATTAAACTGTCAGAAATTATGCAGCGACTGAGTCGGCGTAACGACATCGTGGCGCGTATTGGCGGAGAAGAGTTTGCTATTTTGCTACCTGAAACTAACGCTGATGCAGCATTTAACATCGCAGAGCGAATCAGAAAACACGTAGAACAACAAACTCAGGCCACGACTAAAGGTGATTTTCCACGCATCATCACCATCAGCCTGGGTATCGTAACCTCGGTTGACAACCGTTCAGCCCCCGAACAACTAGCTGATTGCGCAGACCGCGCCCTGTATATGGCAAAAAACCGAGGCCGTAATTGCGTTGTGGCTTATTCTGGCGAAGAAGTTTAATAGCAAAGGAAGAGATCACCACCTGGGCGATCTTTTCCTCATGATCAGTTGGTAATTTTCATGTGCAGCTGGAATGCGTTGGTTTTCCCCTCATCCTTCGCCGCGCCTTTTTGATATATTCTGATGGTATATTTACCGCTGGCAGGCAGCGTATTTTTATAAGTATCACCACTCATCATGCCATCAAAAATGAATTGTTCGCCCGGTGCAATAATACTCATGAAAGGATGAGGCCAGGCGCTTTTCAGAACTGCTTGCATGGTCTGCCCTTTTTTGGCGACAAACGTATAATCTTTTGTTTTATCACCCGTAATTGTCCCCTTGATATCTGCACCACTTGTACCTTTCTTAAACTGGATTACATGCGTTTCATCCGCTTTATACGCCGCATGCGCAGGCGCAGTTGCCAGCAGCAAACTTCCACAGAACATTGTACTGACAATTAGCTTTACACTTTTCACTTTATTAATACCCTCAGTAGTTATTGTGTTTTTATAACATACTTCGCAGCACATTCATAAACTGGAAAGTGTCCATTTTTCGCTATTAGCAATGTTACTCAATAAATATCTGAATAAAATAACACTGACAGGTAGTAATTAAATAAAAACGAGGTAAAAAATCTTAAAAAATGAAATCCTCTTATTACACACATGCTGCAGGAAATGCGTTATTGATTATTTTACGCCCGTCTTACCACCGCAAGGCATAAGCATCGTGATACGGTCTCAAGGATCAGGGAGTCGGAACACTACTCTGTTGGTGCGCTAACAGCATGGTCAACAATTTGGCGATACTTGCTTCCCCATAACCCCGAACTCTGCACTGCTTTTTTTAAAGTTTTTAGAGGAACATTTTTCTGTTGTATAATGGCCTGCACTTTACCTAAATACACGAGTGCGACCATGATTGATACTTCCCTCCCCCTGACCGACGTCCATCGCCACCTTGATGGTAACATCCGTGCACAAACGATCCTTGATCTGGGTCGTCAGTTCAACTTAACGCTTCCGGCACAAACGTTGGAAACGCTGATCCCTCATGTGCAAGTCACATCAACTGAGCCAGATTTAGTGAGCTTTTTATCCAAGCTCGACTGGGGCGTAAAGGTACTGGCCTCGCTGGATGCGTGTCGTCGCGTGGCGTTTGAGAATATTGAGGATGCAGCACGTAACGGTCTGCACTATGTTGAACTGCGTTTTTCCCCTGGCTACATGGCGATGGCGCATCAGCTCCCGGTTGCAGGTGTGGTTGAAGCCGTCATCGCAGGCGTACGCGAGGGTTGCAAGACCTTTGGCGTCGAAGCTCGCTTAATTGGCATTATGAGTCGTACTTTCGGCGAAGCCGCCTGTCTGCAGGAACTGGATGCGCTGTTAGCCCACCGAGACCATATTACGGCACTGGATCTGGCCGGTGACGAACTGGGGTTCCCGGGCAGCCTGTTCCTGTCTCACTTCAACCAGGCACGCGACGCCGGCTGGCGTATTACCGTGCATGCGGGCGAAGCCGCGGGACCAGAAAGCATCTGGCAGGCCATTAAAGAGCTAGGCGCTGAACGTATTGGCCACGGCGTTAAAGCCGTTGAAGATCGTGCGTTGATGGATTACCTCGCCGAGCACCGTATCGGTATCGAATCCTGCCTGACATCAAACATTCAGACCAGCACCGTTGCCTCACTAGCGAACCATCCGCTGAAAACGTTCCTTGAGCATGGCGTTATCGCCAGTTTGAATACGGACGACCCGGCTGTTCAGGGTGTGGATATTATTCACGAGTACACCATTGCCGCACCCGCGGCAGGGTTAACGCGCGAACAGATACGTCAGGCCCAAATCAACGGTCTGGAAATGGCATTCCTGAGTAACGAAGAAAAACGAGCCTTGCGCGAGAAAGTCTCCGCAGCGTAACAGGTAAAGTGCCGGATGGCGCTAACGCTTATCCGGCCTACGTTGGTTTTCATTGTAGGCCGGATACGATGCCAGGAAGGTATCGCCTTGCGCCATTTACCTAATCAGGCAAGGCACAGCGTCGAACGATGTTTCGCAGATTCTATACCCAGCTCAATCAGCTCCATAATTTGGATAGCCTGTCTCGCCGGTACCGGGTTTTCACCGTTGCCGTTTAGCGCATCACGAATGCCAGCATAATACGCCGGATAGTTGCCCGGTACGGTTAGCCAGGTTTCTTCAACCTGCTCTTCGCCTTCTAATCGGGTCAATATGCCATCGCGCATATCATATCCCCAGTCTTCCTGAGGCAGGCGCTCGCCATTTTTCAGACGCTCTTCCTGTGGGTCAAGGCCATACTTCACATAGCTGCCACGCGATCCGTGCACAATATAACGGGCCGATTCTGCAGCAGCAAGCATGGTGCCATGCAGGATCACACGACGCTGCGGATACGTCAGGATGGCATGGAAGTAATCCGTCGCCTGCGCGCCCGGACGCAACTGGGCCAGGTCTACCGTCAGGCTGACGGGCAAACCAAACAGATTAATCGCCTGATCCAAAAGATGCGGTGCTAAATCGTACCAGATACCGCTTCCCGGACCGCCCTGTTCACGCCAACGGTCACGAACCTGTGGGCGGAAACGATCGAAATGGGATTCGAAATACGCTACCTCACCCAAAACACCATCCGCCAGCAGAGCTTTCAGCGTCAGAAAATCACTGTCCCAGCGACGGTTATGGAATACAGACAACACACGCCCCAGGCTACGTGCCAGCGCATCCAACTCACGTGCTTGTGACAGTGTCACGGTAAAGGGCTTATCAACAACCACATGTTTGCCCGCTTCCAACGCTGCTTTCGCTAACGGAAAGTGCGTGTCGTTTGGCGTGGGGATCACAATCAGGTCGATATTTGGATCGTTAAAAAGATGCTTAGGCTCAGCAACAACCGCCACCGTAGGCCAGTCTGCTTTCACTTTTGCTTCATCACTACTGGACACTGCAGCCAGTTCCAGACCCGGCGTGCCCACAATCAGTGGGGCATGGAAGGTTTTGCTGGCATAACCGTAGCCAATTAGCCCAACGCGGATGTTGTCACTCATGTTATTGCCTCTCAATTCAGGACTGACCTATTTCACACCATACCTTGCAACGTCTCAATAGTTTAATAACCTTTGCGCTACAAAGGTTGTTTTTTAACTTAAGTCAAACATATGCCACTTATGCTTAACTTGCAGCGAAAAAGAGGTAGAAAACGTTCCCAATCATCTTGCTGTATTAATGAGAGATTAGTAACATTTGCAGCCTGTGTTTATGGATAAATCAAAGCAAATGTCATCAGTAATGAATCGTCTTATTGAATTAACAGGTTGGATTGTTCTCGCCGTCTCCGTGATCCTGCTGGGTGTTGCCAATCATATTGACAATTACCAGCCACCAGAGCCCGTTGCGGCAGTGCAGAAGAAATAAGCATCAGCAGCCTTTTATTGCCCGGCAATTAACATTGGTAGTTGCAGGGTCTGCCGGTAAAAGATCGCTTTCTGTCAAAAAAAGCGAATTACGCCGCGTCCCGCTCCGCTGCATATTGCCAGCGATCGCTAAGCGCGTTACCCTTGCTCAAGACGCGCATAGCGCCTGATTTTTCACAGGTATGAACACTCTTCTTACATTTGCACGTAAATGCGCTTTTACCTGTGCTCGTTGTTTATTTTTATATTTTCTACTCCGTTGGTATTATTTTATTAATATGGATCTGCATTTATGACCGTTCAGGATTACTTATTAAAATTCCGCAAAATCAGTTCGCTCGAAAGTCTGGAAAAACTGTTCGACCATCTTAACTACACGCTCACCGACGATAACGACATTATCAATATGTACCGGGCCGCAGACCATCGCCGTGCGGAGCTTATCTCCGGAGGTCGTCTGTTTGATGTTGGTCAGGTACCTAAATCAGTCTGGCATTACGTGCAATAAAGAAGAAAGTAGCGCTCAACGTTAAAAGCTTTATAATAATTGCCCCAAAATGAATGGCATGATTGATTGCGCGCGTAAACCTGGAGAAGAGATGACTACAACACCGGCACAACGTATCGGAGGCTGGCTACTTGGGCCACTGGCCTGGCTGTTAGTCGCGTTGTTGAGCGCTTCGCTGGCGTTATTACTTTATGTCACTGCGCTGGCTACACCACAAACCTTCAAAACGCTGGGTGAGCAAAGTACGGCCAATTTGCTGTTATGGGGCGTCTCCTTTATTACCGCGATCGCCATGTGGTATTACACACTGTGGCTGACGATTGCGTTTTTCAAACGCAGAGCCTGTGTGCCTAAGCATTACATTCTGTGGCTGCTGATCTCCGTGTTGCTGGCGATTAAAGCGTTTGCGTTTTCACCCGTCCCAGACGCTTTTGCCGTGCGCCAACTGCTGTTCCCATTACTGGCTGCAGCACTGTTGGTGCCCTACTTTAAACGATCGCAGCGCGTTAAATCGACGTTTGTGAACCCGTAATAACCCTACAGTTAACCTGTTGTCGCCTGTTGAAGATTGTCAGATAATAGGCGGCTTTTTATTTCAGGCCGAAAAATGACTGATTACCTGCTGCTGTTTGTCGGAACTGTACTGGTCAATAACTTTGTACTGGTGAAGTTTCTGGGCCTTTGCCCGTTTATGGGCGTTTCCAAAAAACTGGAAACCGCAATGGGCATGGGCCTTGCCACGACGTTTGTCATGACACTGGCATCCATCTGCGCTTGGCTGATTGATACCTGGATCCTAATTCCGCTCAATCTCATCTATCTGCGCACGCTGGCTTTTATTCTGGTTATCGCCGTCGTCGTGCAGTTTACCGAAATGGTTGTGCGCAAAACCAGCCCTGCGCTGTACCGCCTGCTGGGGATCTTCCTACCGCTGATCACCACTAACTGCGCAGTGTTAGGTGTGGCGCTACTGAACATCAACCTCGGCCATAACTTTTTACAGTCGGCGCTATACGGTTTTTCCGCCGCCGTCGGCTTCTCGCTGGTGATGGTACTGTTCGCCGCGATCCGCGAACGCCTCGCCGTGGCGGACGTCCCAGCGCCGTTTCGCGGCAATGCGATTGCGCTGATTACCGCTGGTTTAATGTCATTGGCCTTTATGGGCTTTAGTGGTTTGGTGAAGTTGTAATGAATGCTATCTGGATTGCCGTTGCCGCAGTGAGTCTACTGGGTCTGGCGTTCGGCGCTATTTTGGGGTACGCCTCACGACGTTTTGCCGTTGAAGATGATCCGGTCGTGGAGAAAATTGATGAAATTCTCCCGCAAAGCCAGTGTGGCCAGTGCGGCTATCCGGGCTGTCATCCTTACGCTGAAGCGATCGGGTCTCAGGGTGAAAAAATTAACCGTTGCGCCCCCGGCGGCGAAGCGGTGATGTTAAAAATTGCCGCCCTGCTGAATGTCGATCCGCAGCCTATTGATGGCGATGAACAAGACGTTACGCCGGTGCGAATGCTGGCGGTCATTGATGAAAACAACTGTATTGGGTGTACTAAGTGTATTCAGGCCTGCCCGGTCGATGCCATCGTGGGCGCGACCCGCGCCATGCACACGGTAATGAGCGATCTCTGCACCGGGTGCAACCTGTGCGTTGACCCGTGCCCGACGCAATGTATTGAATTACGCCCGGTAGCCGAGACACCCGATAGCTGGAAATGGGATTTAAACACCATCCCTGTGCGCATCATTCCCGTGGAACAACATGTTTAAGTTATTCTCTGCATTCAGAAAAAATAAAATCTGGGACTTTGATGGCGGCATTCATCCACCAGAAATGAAAACCCAGTCAAACGGAACGCCGTTGCGACAGGTTCCGCTGGCGCCGCGTTTCGTTATTCCGCTGAAACAACATATTGGTGCGGAGGGTGAACTGTGCGTAAACGTGGGTGACACCGTGCTGCGTGGTCAGCCCTTAACCCGCGGACGAGGCAAAATGCTTCCAGTCCATGCGCCAACATCAGGCACCGTTGTTGCCATTGCCCCGCACTCCACCGCGCATCCTTCGGCACTGGCTGAGTTGAGCGTCATCATAGACGCCGATGGCGAAGATCGCTGGATTGAGCGAGACGGCTGGACCGATTATCGCTCCCACAGCCGGGAAGAGCTGATTGCGCGTATTCATCAGTACGGCGTCGCCGGGCTGGGTGGCGCAGGTTTTCCCACCGGCGTTAAACTGCAGGGCGGCGGAGATAAAATTGAAACGCTGATCATTAACGCCGCCGAATGCGAGCCGTACATTACGGCAGATGACCGCCTGATGCAGGACTGTGCCGCTCAGGTCGTCGAAGGTATCCGCATCCTGGCGCACATTCTTCAGCCACGCGAGATCCTCCTGGGTATCGAAGATAACAAACCGCAGGCAATATCTATGCTGCGCGCGGTGCTGGCTGATTCACACGACATTAGCCTACGCGTGATCCCCACCAAGTACCCGTCCGGCGGGGCCAAGCAGTTAACACAAATCCTGACCGGCAAGCAGGTTCCCCACGGCGGACGCTCCTCTGATATCGGCGTATTGATGCAAAACGTCGGAACCGCCTATGCAATTAAACGTGCAGTAATCGACGGAGAGCCGATCACCGAACGTGTCGTGACGCTAACAGGTGAAGCAGTCAGTCGTCCGGGCAACGTCTGGGCGCGTTTAGGTACGCCGGTTCGTCATCTGCTCAACGATGCGGGCTTCTGCCCTTCCGCCGACCAGATGGTGATTATGGGCGGGCCGCTGATGGGCTTTACGCTGCCGTGGCTGGATGTCCCGGTGGTGAAGATAACCAACTGTCTTCTGGCCCCCTCTGCCAGTGAAATGGGTGAAACGCCAGAAGAGAAAGGCTGCATTCGCTGTAGCGCATGCGCCGATGCCTGTCCGGCCGATCTCCTGCCACAACAGCTTTACTGGTTCAGTAAAGGGCAACAGCACGACAAAGCGACGGCCCACAATATCGCCGACTGTATTGAATGCGGTGCCTGCGCCTGGGTATGCCCAAGCAATATTCCACTGGTACAGTATTTCCGTCAGGAAAAAGCCGAGATTTACGCCATTAGTCAGGAAGAAAAGCGCGCCGCAGAAGCAAAAGCTCGGTTTGAAGCCCGACAGGCGCGCCTTGAACGTGAAAAAGCAGCACGTCTTGAACGCCATAAGAGCGCCGCTGCTCAGCCGGCGGCCAAAGATCATGATGCCATTGCCGCCGCGCTGGCTCGCGTAAAAGAAAAGCAGGCTCAGGCGCTGCAACCGGTGGTCATTCAGGCAGGTAAAAAACCTGACAATAGCGCCGTGATTGCCGCACGCGAGGCGCGTAAGGCGCAAGCTCGTGCTTCCCGTAAGGAAAACCCGCCGCAAAGTGAAGGCAGCAGCACGGGTACAGACCCGCGTAAAGCTGCCGTGGAAGCGGCAATTGCCCGCGCCAAAGCCCGCAAGCTTGAGCAAGAAGCGGTAACAGAAACGGCCGAACCGGTTGATCCGCGTAAGGCTGCCGTGGAAGCGGCAATCGCCCGCGCCAAAGCTCGCAAGCTCGAGCAGCAGGCGGTAACAGAAACAACCGAGCCCGTTGATCCGCGTAAAGCTGCCGTGGAAGCGGCAATCGCTCGCGCCAAAGCCCGCAAACTTAAACAAGAAGCGGTAACAGAAACAGTCGAACCGATTGATCCGCGTAAAGCTGCCGTCGAAGCGGCAATCGCCCGCGCCAAAGCCCGCAAGCTAGAGCAGCAGGCGGTAGCCGAAACAGCCGAGCCGGTTGATCCACGTAAAGCCGCCGTCGAAGCGGCAATCGCCCGCGCCAAAGCCCGCAAGCTAGAGCAGCAGGCGGTAGCCGAAACAGCCGAGCCGGTTGATCCACGTAAAGCCGCCGTCGCGGCCGCCATCGCACGCGCTCAGGCAAAGAAAGCCGCACAGCAGCAGGTTGTAAACGAGGAATAAATGGTATTCAGAATAGCAAGCTCCCCTTATACCCATAACCAGCGCCAGACGTCGCGTATCATGATGCTGGTGTTACTTGCTGCATTGCCGGGGATTGCCGCTCAGCTGTGGTTCTTCGGCTGGGGCACGTTGTTCCAGATCGTTCTCGCTGCCATCAGCGCTATTGCTGCCGAAGCGGGTGTGCTTAAACTGCGTAAACAACCCATTGTGGCAATTTTAAAAGACAACTCTGCGTTACTCACTGGGTTGCTTTTGGCCGTCAGTATTCCGCCCCTCGCGCCATGGTGGATGGTGGTATTAGGCACGGTATTTGCGGTTATCATTGCGAAACAGCTGTATGGCGGGCTCGGGCAGAACCCGTTTAACCCTGCCATGATTGGCTATGTCGTGCTGCTCATCTCATTTCCGGTACAGATGACCAGTTGGTTGCCGCCGCATGAAATTGCGGCCACGGTGCCTGGTTTCTTTGACGCCCTGAACGTTATCTTTAACGGGCATACCGCCAGCGGAGGGGATATGAATTCGCTGCGTATGGGTATTGATGGTATCAGTCAGGCAACACCTCTTGATACCTTTAAGACATCCCTGCATGCCGGACGTACCGTTGAGCAGGTGATGCAATACCCGATCTACAGCGGCATGCTGGCAGGCGCTGGCTGGCAGTGGGTGAACCTTGCCTGGCTGGTTGGTGGTATCGTGCTGTTATGGCAAAAAGCGATTCGCTGGCATATCCCGGTTAGCTTCCTGCTGTCGCTCGCTGTTTGCGCCACTTTAGGTTGGATTTTTTCGCCAGACTCACTGGCATCGCCTCAGTTGCACTTGCTTTCCGGCGCGACGATGTTAGGTGCGTTCTTTATTCTTACCGATCCCGTTACAGCATCAACAACCAACCGTGGTCGTCTGATTTTTGGCGCGCTTGCGGGCCTGTTAGTGTGGTTGATACGCAGTTTTGGTGGTTATCCTGATGGCGTGGCTTTTGCCGTGTTGCTGGCAAATATCACGGTTCCCCTGATTGATTATTACACCCGCCCTCGCGTGTACGGACATCGCTAAGGACTAGATATGCTGAAAACGATTCGTAAACACGGTATTACACTGGCGCTGTTTGCTGCGGGCTCAACGGGGTTAACCGCAGCAATCAATCAATTAACCAAGTCAACCATTGATGAACAGGCCGCGATACAGCAAAAAACGCTGTTCGATCAGGTTCTGCCTGGCAATCGCTACAATAATAACTTGTCTGAAAGTTGTTATCTGGTCAATGCGCCGGCGTTAGGCAAAGGTACGCACCGTGTATATATTGCCCGCCAGGACGATCGTCCTGTTGCTGCGATTCTTGAAGCTACGGCGCCAGATGGTTATTCCGGGGCGATTCAACTGCTGGTGGGTGTCGATTTCACGGGTACCGTGTTGGGTACGCGGGTTACCGAACACCATGAAACGCCTGGTCTGGGCGATAAAATCGAACTGCGACTGTCCGACTGGATCACCCATTTTAGCGGTAAAACAATTTCTGCGGATAACACCTCTCACTGGGCAGTGAAAAAAGATGGCGGCGACTTTGACCAGTTTACTGGCGCAACCATTACACCTCGTGCGGTGGTTAACGCGGTTAAACGTGCCGGCCTGTATGCGCAGACGCTGCCTGCGCAACTCCCTCAACTTAGCGCCTGTGGAGAATAACCATGAGCGAAATTAAAGACGTGATTGTCCAGGGGTTATGGAAAAATAACTCCGCGCTTGTGCAACTACTCGGGATGTGTCCGCTGTTGGCCGTCACCTCTACCGCCACGAACGCGCTGGGGCTTGGACTTGCGACTACGCTCGTCCTGACGCTGACCAACCTGACAATTTCAGCCCTTCGCCGCTGGACACCGCCAGAAATTCGTATTCCGATTTATGTCATGATTATCGCCTCCGTGGTGAGTGCGGTACAGATGTTGATCAATGCCTACGCCTTCGGCCTGTATCAGTCTCTGGGCATCTTCATCCCGCTGATTGTGACCAACTGTATTGTTGTTGGTCGTGCAGAGGCATTCGCCGCCAAAAAGGGCCCTGCGCTATCCGCACTTGATGGTTTCTCCATCGGCATGGGCGCAACAGGTGCCATGTTTGTTCTGGGCTCGCTGCGTGAAATAATTGGTAACGGTACACTGTTTGATGGTGCAGACGGTTTATTGGGTAGCTGGGCCAAAGTCTTGCGCGTTGAGATCTTCCATACTGATACGCCGTTTCTGCTGGCCATGCTGCCACCGGGCGCGTTTATTGGCCTGGGTCTGATGCTGGCGGTGAAGTATCTGATTGATGAGAAAATGAAGAAACGTCGTGCCGAGGCGGCTGTCGTGGACAGTCCCGCGGGTGAAACAGGGAATGCGTAATGAACAAAGCAAAACGTCTGGAAATACTGACGCGCCTGCGGGATAACAACCCGCATCCGACAACCGAGCTTAATTTTGCATCGCCGTTTGAACTGTTGATTTCGGTCTTGCTCTCCGCACAAGCGACCGATGTCAGCGTCAATAAAGCGACGGCTAAGCTATACCCCGTCGCCAATACGCCTGCTGCGATGCTGGAGCTCGGTGTTGAAGGTGTTAAGTCCTACATCAAGACAATCGGTTTGTTTAACAGCAAAGCGGAAAACGTAATTAAAACCTGCCGCATTCTGCTGGAGCAACATAATGGTGAAGTGCCTGAAGACCGTGCTGCGTTAGAAGCTCTCCCTGGAGTTGGGCGAAAGACGGCTAATGTAGTGTTAAATACCGCCTTTGGCTGGCCCACTATCGCCGTAGATACCCACATTTTTCGCGTCTGTAATCGCACGCAATTCGCCCCGGGTAAAAACGTCGAGCAGGTTGAAGAGAAGCTGCTGAAAGTCGTACCCAGTGAATTTAAAGTCGATTGCCATCACTGGTTAATTCTTCATGGCCGCTACACCTGCATCGCCAGAAAGCCGCGCTGTGGTTCCTGTATTATTGAAGATCTCTGCGAATTCAAAGAGAAAGTCGATATCTAATGCTGCCGGGGCATCCTCCTCGCCCCTTACATACATAACGATTAGTTATGCACTCCCCAGCGTTTATTTTCCCGACAATGATGCCATCCAATTGCTCATATCTAATGCAATATTCTTGTTAATTAACACCTGAGCAGGTTAATCGTTTTTTTAGCAAAAGAAATTTCTATCTATACGTGATCCAGATCATCCAGCCAACACAATGTTAATAAATTTTTATTTTTTAGTTAAGGTGACAATTAGATGACCCAACTGCACAGTTTCTAAACAAAACATTACACTGCCTATTTTTCAGATAATGGCCTATATCACTGGATTCAACCTTAAATAGCAGAACATATCGCCACATTGCGGTTCTGGCGGTGATTAAACAGTGTAAAAATCTGCCATTTTAGAAATGAAGAAATTTAACGCTAGATAACATTTCACAGCCCCGACGTTTTCACCAGTCATGATATATGTAACAGATTATTACAAACCACTTGTCTGAAGGGTCAAGATAGTGAACATTACTTGCCGTTTCCCCTCCCACTATAACAATCGGACGGATGAACTTGACTCATCACGTACCTGAACACCCCCGTTGATATGGGATGTAAAAAAAGAGGTAAAAGTGTCTACTGCAAACAATAAACCAACAGAAAGCGTAAGTTTAAACGCCTTCAAACAACCAAAAGCGTTCTATCTCATTTTCTCTATTGAGCTGTGGGAACGTTTTGGTTATTACGGCCTGCAAGGGATTATGGCCGTCTACCTGGTTAAACAGCTGGGTATGTCAGAAGCGGATTCCATCACCCTTTTCTCGTCCTTTAGCGCTCTGGTGTACGGTCTGGTTGCCATTGGCGGCTGGTTAGGTGATAAAGTTCTGGGAACAAAACGTGTCATTATGCTGGGTGCCGTTGTGCTGGCCATCGGTTATGCGCTGGTAGCATGGTCAGGCCACGATGCGGGTATCGTTTATATGGGCATGGCGGCCATCGCGGTCGGTAACGGCCTGTTTAAAGCAAACCCATCCTCCCTGCTCTCTACCTGCTATGCCAAAGATGACCCGCGTCTTGATGGTGCATTTACCATGTACTACATGTCCGTCAACATCGGTTCATTCTTCTCTATGCTGGCAACGCCATGGTTAGCTGCGCGTTACGGCTGGAGCACCGCGTTCGCACTGAGCGTCGTGGGTATGCTGATTACCGTTGTTAACTTCGCATTCTGCCAGCGTTGGGTTAAACAGTACGGTTCTAAACCGGACTTTGAACCGATCAACTTCCGTAACCTGCTGCTGACCATTGCTGGCGTTGTGGTACTGATCGCGATTGCAACCTGGTTGCTGCACAACCAGCAGATCGCACGTATGGTTCTGGGCGTCATTGCGCTGGGTATCGTGTTCATCTTCGGTAAAGAAGCCTTCACCATGCACGGTGCTGCGCGTCGTAAAATGATCGTCGCCTTCATCCTGATGCTGGAAGCGATTATCTTCTTCGTGCTGTACAGCCAAATGCCGACCTCACTGAACTTCTTTGCGATTCGTAACGTTGAGCACTCTATTCTTGGCATTGCTTTCGAACCTGAACAGTACCAGGCACTGAACCCGTTCTGGATCATCATTGGTAGCCCAATCCTCGCCGCTATCTATAACAAAATGGGCGATACCCTGCCGATGCCGACCAAGTTTGCGATTGGTATGGTGCTGTGTTCCGGTGCATTCCTGATCCTGCCGCTGGGCGCGAAATTCGCTACCGATGCGGGCATCGTTTCCGTTAACTGGTTGATTATCTGCTACGGCCTGCAAAGTATCGGTGAGCTGATGATCTCCGGTCTGGGTCTGGCAATGGTGGCACAGTTGGTTCCGCAGCGCCTGATGGGCTTCATCATGGGTAGCTGGTTCCTGACCACTGCCGGTGCAAACATCATCGGTGGCTACGTCGCTAACATGATGGCTGTACCAGAGAACGTGACTGACCCACTGATGTCCCTTGAAGTCTACGGTCGTGTGTTCCTGCAGATTGGTGTTGCGACGGCTGTTATCGCTGTTCTGATGCTGCTGACGGCTCCGAAACTGAACCGTATGACTCAGGACGATGACGTCAATGAGAAAGCCTCTAAGGCCGCGACAGCGTAATTCTCAGGGAAACTCATTTTCAGGCCGCTAACTGTTGTTAGCGGCTTTTTTTTTGCCTGAGGTAGCACTACCATACGATATACCTCAGCCAAAAGGAGTTACCGATGAAACTGTTCTACAAACCGGGCGCTTGTTCTCTCGCTTCCCACATCACACTTCGTGAGAGCGGTAAAGATTTCACGCTGGATGGTGTTGATCTGATGAAGAAACGTCTGGAAAATGGCGATGATTTTTTCGCGGTAAACCCAAAAGGGCAAGTTCCCGCACTGCTGCTGGATGACGGTACGCTACTTACCGAAGGTGTTGCCATCATGCAATACCTGGCGGACAGTGTGCCAGACCGCCAGCTCCTTGCCCCTACCAGCAGCCTCTCCCGTTACAAAACCATCGAATGGCTTAACTACATTGCGACTGAACTGCATAAAGGCTTTACGCCACTGTTCCGTCCCGATACGCCGGAAGACTTCAAGCCAACCGTTCGCGCGCTGCTGGAGAAAAAAATGCAGTATGTGAACGACTCGCTGAAAGATAACCAATGGATCTGCGGCCCGCGCTTCAGCATCGCCGACGCATATCTGTTTACCGTACTGCGTTGGGCCTATGCGGTTAAGCTGAATATGGCAGGATTAAGTAATATTGACGCCTATATGGCGCGAATGGCTGAACGCCCGGCGGTTGCCGCAGCGCTGAAAGCAGAAGGGTTAAATTAATAGTTGTTGCCGGGTGGCACTTACCCGGCCTACAGCTAAAATATGCCCGATAAGCGTGAGCGCCATCGGGCATTAATTACAGCTGAGTTGCACTAAAGTAGTGTTCAGGCTTCGCGATACGATCCTGTGCGGCCACAACCTGCAGCTCATACTCGTGCATATTTTTAGTGGCAATCATCACTTCGTACACCGCCGCAGTTACATGCTCAAGCGCCTGCTGTAAAGATGCGCCCTGCAGCAGTTTCACCAGCAACAAGCCACTCGTCACATCACCCACACCAACCGGTTGACGTGCGCCAAAATCGACTAACGGACGACTGATATGCCACGCCTGTTCAGCGGTGACCAGCAGCATCTCGAAACGGTCGGTGCTGATACCTGCGCGTGCCAGATGCTTCACCAGTACAATTTCTGGTCCCTGAGCGATCAGTTCACGCGCTGCTGCAACGGCCTCGTCGACATTGTTCACCGCATTCTCGCACAGAATTTCGAGCTCAACCAGATTCGGGGCAATAATGTCACTAGCCGGGAGCGCATGGCGTACATGAAATTCCGCCACTCCGGGTGCGACAATACACCCCTTTTCAGGGTGTCCCATCACCGGATCACAAAAGTATTTTGCCTGCGGGTTTGCCGCTTTTACTTTGCGAACAATACCCAAAATATGCTCGCCCTGTTCTGCTGAGCCAAGATAGCCGCTCAGTACTGCGTCACAGGTCTGGAGTTTATCAATATCAGCAATGCCCTGAACAATTTCAGTCAGGTGGCTCGGCGGCATAACGCAACCGGTCCATTTGCCATACTGCGTATGGTTTGAAAACTGAACGGTATTCAGCGGCCAGACATTTGCGCCAAGACGACGCATCGGAAATTCTGCTGCACTGTTGCCCGCATGACCAAAAACAACGTGGGACTGGATGGCGAGGATATTCTTCATTTTACTTACCACAACCCTGAAAAAATAAAGGGGCGTAGTTTCCCACGCCCCTGCTAACTCAATCTTACTTCCAGCAAATCAGACAATAGTTCTTCTTGCCACGGCGCAGTAAGGTATAGCGCCCGAACAGGATATCACTATCCTGGAAGAAATATTCCGGATCGGACTGCTTCTCACCGTTGATGGTTACCGCGTTTGACGCAATGGTCTTACGTGCCTGACCGCGAGAAGGTTGCAGCTCGGAGTCCACCAGCGCCTGCATCAAATCGGCACCTTTGTCCATCTCGATCATCGGCACGCCATCCTGCGCCAGCTGTTCGAAATCTGCTTCACTCAAATCGCTGAGATTGCCGTTGAACAAGCTTTCGGTAATGCGTTTTGCCGCGACCAGACCTTCTTCACCGTGAACCAGACGCGTAACCTGTTCGGCCAGAACATACTGGGCACGCGGCGCTTTACCGCTGTTTTTATCTTCTTCTTCCAGCGCATTGATCTCTTCAATGTCCATGAAAGTAAAGAATTTCAGGAAGCGATAAACGTCCGCATCGGCGGTGTTGATCCAGAACTGGTAGAATTTGTACGGACTGGTTTTCTTCGGATCCAGCCACACTGCGCCGCCTTCCGTCTTACCGAATTTGGTGCCATCAGCTTTAGTGATCAGCGGAACGGTCAGACCAAACACCTGATTCTGGTGCAAACGACGGGTTAAATCGATACCCGAAGTAATGTTACCCCACTGGTCAGAACCACCAATCTGCAGTGCCACGCCGTGCAGTTTGTTCAGGCAGGCAAAGTCATAACCCTGCAGCAGGTTGTAAGAAAACTCGGTAAAGGAGATCCCCTGATCGTCACGGTTCAGACGCTGCTTAACCGCTTCTTTGTTGATCATCTGGTTAACGGAGAAGTGTTTGCCGATATCACGCAGGAAAGTCAGTACGTTCATACCGCCAAACCAGTCGTAGTTGTTCGCAGCAATCGCCGAGTTGTCGCCACAGTCGAAATCGAGGAACGGTGCAACCTGTTTGCGGATTTTGTCCACCCACTCCTGCACGGTGTCTTCGGTATTCAGTTTACGCTCGGCGGCTTTAAAGCTCGGGTCACCAATCAGACCGGTTGCGCCACCTACCAGTGCAACAGGCTTATGGCCTGCCTGCTGGAAGCGTTTCAGGCATAACAATGGAACCAGATGCCCCAAATGCAAGCTGTCAGCGGTAGGATCGAAGCCGCAATAGAGCGCGATCGGGCCTTGCGCCAGTCGCTCTGCTAACGCTTCCTCGTCCGTCACCTGGGCCACCAGCCCCCGCTCTTGCAATTGTTTAATCAAGTTACTGCTTGCCATCAAAATCTCCATGTATAAAACGACTGCACCTTTGCCGGTACACGACTTTTCGCCTGATGCGAAAGAAACATAGAATAAAGCGCCGGATTGATCAGCACCAGCGCTTAAAACAAGAAATTTGCATCTTTAGGGGGCCAGGCGATCAATTTTCCACGCGTTATCTTCGCGTTGGTATAAAAAACGATCGTGCAGACGGTTTTCACCGCCCTGCCAGAACTCCATTTGTTCAATACTCACGCGAAAGCCGCCCCAGAAACTGGGCAGAGGAACTTCCCCTTGCTGAAACTTCTGCTTCAGTTCGAGGAATTTGCTTTCGAGAATACCGCGCGCGGAGATCCGACTGGATTGTTTTGAGACCCAGGCGCCAATCTGACTATCGCGTGGGCGACTGTGGAAGTATTTCACCACTTCGAGTGTGGAAAGACGCTCTGCCTTGCCGATCACCATCACCTGCCGTTCCAGCGTATGCCAGGGAAATAAAAGGCTGATGCGTGGATTTTTCTCGATCTGATGCGCCTTACGGCTACCAAGGTTGGTATAGAACACCAGCCCTTTGTCATCATAATGCTTGAGTAACACGATACGCTGATACGGCTGACCATTTTCATCGACGGTCGCAACGACCATTGCGGTGGGATCGGCCAGTTTGGCATCACAGGCTTGCCCCAGCCAGCGCTCAAACAGCGCAAGGGGTTCGGCGGGAAGATCGCGGCGGCGAAGACCGCCTTTCGTGTATTCACGGCGCAGATGCGCGATTTGCTGCAATTCGTCGTTATCAGACATGATGTTGGGCTACGGATTGTCAGTGGGTGACGCTATTGTGCGCCGCCCAGGTGAAAATCTCAACGCTTCGGGTTCTGTAACTGACAGTTATTTAGCACAATTCTGTCTCGTTTATAGACCGTTGCCTCGTCGCCTTTAGACCAAAATACGTAGATACCATCGGTATAACGTGCACCTGATGCCGACACGCCCTGTTTGAGGTTCAATAGCTGATTATCATAAACAAAGCTTGCCGTCTGGCGGGTATTGTTCAGCTTCACGGTCAGCGGTTTTTCGTCGCAGCGGTATTCAAGCGTATCCGTTTGCATACGCTCGACAAACTGGTTGTACACACTACAACCGCTAAGCAGTACGGGCAGACACACTAACAACAGTTTTTTCATAGCCATATCCTGAAGACTTTCCTGGTCCTGGAGGGTAATGGCACCCTCCCTAATATCCTTAGTTTACCGGCATACCGCGCTGAATAATTTCAGTTAACTCTGAGTTCGTGGATTGGCAGGATAAATTGCCCCTAAAACACTCGGCTCTGACGCCCCCGTCACAGAAGGTAAATTTCCCGGTAATCCGGCCAGCGTTCGCCACGCCAGCCAGGCAAAGGCTAACGCTTCCATATCATCACCGCTGATCCCAGCTTCATCGGTAGAGGTAACCTCTGTACCCGGTAATAATGCCGCCAGACGCATCATCAGCAGCGGATTACGACTGCCACCACCACATACCATGAGTCGATCACAGCCGCCGCTTAATAAGACCTGCTCTGAAATGGTTACTGCCGTCAGTTCGGCAAGCGTCGCCTGCACATCTCGTGGGCTAATTCCCGGAAACTGCGCCAGATGACGCTCTATCCAGCCGTAATTAAAATACTCACGGCCGGTGCTTTTCGGCGCAGACGCGGAAAAATAAGGATCGTTAAGCATATTTTGTAGCAACGGCAGGATCACCGTTCCTGAAATAGCCCACTGCGCATCTTTGTCGTAGGGCTGGCCACATTGCCGCCAGATCCATGCATCCATCAGCATATTGCCCGGCCCAGTGTCGTATCCGCGAACGGGTTGTTGCGGAATAAGCAGAGACAGATTGGCAATCCCGCCGATGTTTAACACCATTCGCCGTTCCGTTGGATGTGCCAGCAGTGCCTGATGAAACGCGGGAACGAGCGGTGCACCCTGCCCGCCAAGGGCGATATCACGTCGACGAAAATCGCCGACTACGGTTATCCCGGTACGCGCGACAATCTGGTTGTTATCACCAATTTGCAGCGTGTGCGGCGCAGCACCGTTCGGTTCATGCCACACAGTTTGCCCGTGGCAACCAATCGCAACGATATCCTGCGGTTTCAATTTTTCTTGCGCCAACAGCGCATTCACCGCCTCAGCAAATAGATAACCGAGCTGTGCATCTAACTGACCAAACTGAGAAAGTGTAAGCTGCTGCCCCTGGCAGATATCCAGTATCGCTTGTTTAACATGAATGGGGATGGGCCAGGTCAGACTCGCCTGCTGCGCAACCATCGTTTCATCTATTGTCGCCAGCACAACATCGACGCCATCAAGGCTGGTTCCAGACATTACACCGATAAAACGGCCCGATTTCATAGGTCATCCTTTTAAGCAAATTAGCCTTGACACTCAACCATAAAGTGTCGACTAATGCCATGCTTCCTTAATGATTTTTGGTGGCTAATCATTACAATGATCGTTTAATTACATCAATTACATGAATGATTCGTTTATACTCGGTTGATCCGATTTCGGTTAAGATTTTCATATTGTTCCAGTAGAACATGTGACCTCAGGCTCACAAATGCCATATAATTTAGCCATGAAGGGTGCTTTATTAGCGTTTCGTGGTGACAAAGGAGATTTGTAAATGATTAAACGTGTGCTGATTGTTTCATTAATGGGCGTATCTTTAGCGGGTTGCGTTAACAATGACAGCCTTTCAGGCGACGTATATACCGCATCCGAAGCGAAACAAGTTCAGAACGTTACCTACGGTACGATTGTTCATGTTCGTCCGGTGCAAATCCAGGGTGGCGATGACGCAAACGTGATTGGTGCTATTGGTGGTGCGGTACTCGGCGGGTTCCTTGGTAACACCGTCGGCGGCGGTACGGGTCGTTCATTAGCGACGGCTGCAGGCGCAGTTGCCGGTGGCGTAGCGGGTCAGGGCGTACAAGGTGCGATGAATAAAACCCAGGGTGTGGAACTGGAAATCCGTAAGGATGATGGTAATACCATCATGGTGGTTCAGAAACAGGGTGCGACCAAGTTTTCAGCCGGCCAGCGCGTTGTTATGGCTAACAACGGCAGCCAGGTTACCGTGTCTCCACGCTAATCGAATTCACGTGTGGTCAGGCTCTGGCCACACGTAACTTATCGTTTCAACCCTGTGACTGCAGTTCAATAATATTGTGTTCGAGTTTGGCAACCAGCTTAATCAGCAGATCAATTTCCTCAGCTGAAATCCCTTCCAGAATTTCTCCACGTGTTTTGTTGATCACCGCTTCCATATCAGCGATCAGCGGCTCAGCCTTCTCTGTCAGTTTAATTCTCTTAGCTCGACGATCGCTGGCGCAAGTCTGTCGTGAAATGAGTCCCTTTTCTTCCAACTGGTCAAGCGTACGTACCAACGAAGGCTGCTCGATGCCAATCGCTTTAGCCAACTGAATCTGCGATTGATCCGGCGGCAACTGATGAATGTTGTGCAGCGTAACCCAATGCGTCTGCGTCAACTCCAGAGGTTTCAGGCGATGGTCAATCAGAGCACGCCAAATGCGCACCAACCGTGCCAGATCAGAACCTAATGGCGATTCCAATTTCATCTCCTTATAATTAGCTTGCTAAGTTATTGTGCTGATTTTAGAATAGTGTGCAGCATTTGTATTCCCAAAACAAATGTATTGCCAAATTTGCTTACCGGCTGACATTTTTTCAGACATTATGCGTTACGGAGACTCATTGTCCCTTTTTTGCTAAACCTATAGCAATGCTCTCTTCCGCCAAGGATTTTGCCCGTGAAGTTTATGTTTAATGCAACAGGATTGCCCCTACAAGATTTAATGATCGGCGCATCTGTCTACTTTCCTCCTGTTTTCAAGGCGATTGTAGCAGGATTTATTCTCTGGCTGGTTGTTCATCGCCTGCTGCGCGACTGGATTTACTCCGGCGAAATCTGGCATCCCCTGCTAATGGATCTGTCACTCTTTACGCTTTGCGTATGTCTGGCCTTTGTTATGCTGATAGCGTGGTGATTATGTCGCTTAAAACCGTTAAATACTTCTCCACTATTATAGTCGCTGCAATCGCAGTTTTCGCCGGATGGTGGATGTGGAATTACTATATGCAGTCGCCCTGGACACGTGATGGCAAAGTACGCGCTGAGCAGGTCAGCATCACGCCGCAGGTGTCAGGCAGCATTAGCGAACTCTATGTAAAAGATAACCAGTTTGTGAATAAAGGCGATGTCCTTTTTATTATCGACAAGACGCCATTTCACATTGCTGAACTGAATGCGCAAGCGCAACTGGCAAAAGCGCAGTCTGACCTGGCGAAAGCCAATAACGAAGCCAACCGCCGCCGTCATTTATCGCAAAATTACATCTCAGCCGAGGATCTGGATACCGCAAATCTCAACGTGAAAGCCATGCAGGCAAGCGTTGAAGCAGCAGAAGCCAGTCTGCGTCAGGCCCAGTGGCAACTGACGCAAACGGTGGTCAAATCCCCCGTGGCGGGCTGGGTCACAAACCTGTCTACCCGTACCGGTGATTACGCCTCAACCGGTAAGCCCCTGTTTGCCCTTGTCGACAGTCACTCTTTTTATGTGATGGGGTATTTTGAAGAAACCAAATTGCGCCATATTCGAGAAGGCGCACCGGCGACGATTACGCTCTACAGCGGCAATATAAAGTTACAGGGTCACGTTTCCAGTATTGGCCGTGCCATCTACGATCAAAGTGTGGAAAGTGATTCCGGCCTGATTCCCGACATCAAACCCAACGTGCCGTGGGTGCGTCTGGCGCAGCGTGTCCCGGTACGCATCGAATTCGACGCCTTGCCGCGGGAGGTCACGCTTGTGTCAGGTACAACCTGCAGCGTATCCATCGGCCAGCGTAAATGAAACTGCCCCGCCTGACACCAGGCAATTTGCCGTGGTTTAAAGCCACAGCGGCACAGTGGCGTTATGCGCTGCGTAACACCATTGCGATGTGTCTGGCGTTAACTTTTGCTTATTATCTGAATCTGGACGAGCCCTACTGGGCGATGACCTCGGCGGCGGTGGTTAGTTTTCCCACCGTTGGCGGGGTTATCAGCAAAAGTCTGGGTCGCGTGGCGGGTAGCCTACTGGGAGCCACCGCCGCATTGATTATTGCCGGTCATACTCTCAATGAGCCGTGGCTGTTTTTGCTGAGCATGTCAGTGTGGATCGGTTTTTGTACCTGGGCATGCGCGCACTTCACCAATAACGTTGCCTACGCCTTTCAACTGGCGGGTTATACGGCGGCGATCATTGCGTTTCCCATGGTCAATACCGTGGAAATTACGCAGTTATGGGATATCGCGCAGGCACGCGTGTGTGAAGTCATCGTCGGTATCCTGTGTGGCGGCGTGATGATGATGATCCTGCCCAGCACCTCCGATGGCACCACGTTACTGACTGCATTGAAAAACATGCATTCACGTTTACTGGAACATGCCAGTCTACTCTGGCAACCAGAAACCACGGATGCCATTCGCACAGCCCATGAAGGTGTTATCGGGCAGATTCTGACCATGAACCTGCTGCGTATTCAGGCATTCTGGAGTCATTACCGCTTTCGTCGCCAGAATGCTTTGCTCAATTCGCTGTTGCACCAGCAGTTACGGATGACCAGCGTGATTTCCAGTCTGCGCAGGATGCTGCTGAACTGGCCTAATCCCCCGTCCAACACCCGGGAAATCATCGAGCAGTTGCTCAGCGAACTAATAAAATCCAATGCGAATAGCTACACCGTCGCATGTATTATTGCCCCGCTGCGGCCCGTCGATGCCCGCGACTATCGACACGTCGCCTTCTGGCAACGACTGCGTTATTTTTGTCGGCTCTACCTGCGCAGCAGTCATTATCTGCATTTACTGGAAAATGGTGTTACCGCCGAGCGTATTAATATCGCCCGCACGCCGGGACTTGCCCGTCATACCGATAATGCGGAAGCTATCTGGAGCGGGTTGCGTACGTTCTGCACTTTGATGCTTATCGGCGCATGGAGCATTGGTGCACAATGGGAATCAGGCTCTGGCGCACTCACGCTCGCCGCGATCAGCAGTGTGCTGTATTCCGCCGTTGCCACACCGTTCAAGTCGCTTTCTTTGCTGATGCGTACGCTGGTTCTACTGTCGCTATTTAGCTTTGTGGTTAAGTTTGGCCTGATGGTGCAAATTTCCGACCTCTGGCAGTTTATTCTCTTTCTCTTCCCACTACTCACCACCATGCAACTGTTGAAGCTACAAATGCCTGCCCTGGCAGGTCTTTGGGGGCAGCTGATTGTATTTATGGGTTCGTTTATCGCGGTGACCAATCCGCCGGTATATGATTTTGCTGATTTCCTGAATGACAATATGGCGAAAATCACCGGCGTGGCGCTGTCATGGCTGGCCTTCGCCATTCTGCGGCCCGGATCGGATGCACGGAAAAGTCGCCGCCATATTCGCGCCCTGCGCCGGGATTTTGTCGATCAGCTCAGCCGACATCCATCACTGAGTGAAAACGAATTTGAATCGCTGACCTATCATTACGTCAGCCAGCTCAGCAACAGTCAGGATGCGCTGGCGCGACGCTGGTTACTACGTTGGGGGGTCGTATTGCTGAACTGCTCGCACGTGGTGTGGCAACTGCGCACCTGGGAGGCGCGTTCCGATCCGCTGGCTCGCGTCAGGGACGTGTGTATCTCGCTGCTGCGCGATGTCATGAGCGAACGTGGCGTCCAGCAACGACCACTTAATGCCACGCTGAATGAGCTACAGCGCATCTGCGATACGCTTGCCCACCATCATCAACCCGCTGCGCAGGAACTGTCGGCACTGGTCTGGCGGCTACACTGCTCGCTTTCACAACTCGAACAGGCGCCGCCGCCGGGCACTCTCAGTCGTTGATTATTTGATAACACCACAGGCGTAGCGCGCTCCGCCACCGCCAAGCGGTTTCGGTTGATCGGACATATTATCGCCGCCCACATGGATCATCAGCGCCTTACCTTTAACCTCATCGAGCGTTTTAAGCCGCGGCGCAACGACCGGCGTTGTGGCGTTACCGTCGTTATTCACCACCAATAGCGGCAGGTCGCCCATATGACCTGCACCTTCCGGGCCTTCATGTTTGCCGGTTTGATGCGGATCATAATGGCCACCAGCCGATTCTGCGGCTGAGGCTTTCCCTTCTTTAATCGCGGGTTGGCAGCTGCCGTTCATATGCACATGGAAGCCATGTTCACCTGGCGGCAACGCTTTCAGATCGGGCGTAAACTCCAGCCCCTTTGCGGTTTCAGCAATAGTGACCGTACCAATCGCCTGGCCGACGCCTTGCGACGTGACCAGATTCATCGTCACTTTTTCTTCACTGGCAGCCTGCGCACCTGCACAGGCGAGTAGAGTGATGATGGCCAAACTCAAACGCTTCATAAGACCTCCGTCCAAAAGGTGTCTGATTGTTAAGTGTAAACCAGTGACACAATTTTGAACGGAGATGCGCCAAAAACGCGATTAGGGTACGTCGTAACCCAGCGCCGCTTTACGAATGCGGAACCATTGCTGGCGAGACATGTTCAGCGACTCAGACTCAATGGCAGCACGTACGCGCTCTATTTTTCCTGAGCCAATAATCGGCAGCGGCTGAGACGGCAGACGTAAAATCCAGGCGTATACCACCTGCTCAATAGATTGCGCATTCAACTCTTCAGCGATCACAGCAAGCTCATTACGTAAAGGCTGGAAAGCATCATCATTAAACAGGCGACCACCGCCGAGACAGGACCAGGCCATCGGGCGAATGCGCAGCTGTTGCAGTTGATCTAAAGTACCATCCAACAGGAGCGGCTGATGTACTGGTGAAATTTCTACCTGGTTGGTCGCCAGAGTAAACGGCAGACGCGATTGCAGCAATGAGAACTGTGCCGGGGTGAAGTTGGAGACGCCAAAGTGACGCACTTTGCCACTATGGTGCAATTTTTTAAAAGCGTCGGCGACATCGTCAGCATCCATAAGCGGATCGGGACGGTGGATCAGCAGCAGATCAATATGATCGGTCGCCAGCAGCTTCAGCGACTCTTCTGCACTGGCAATAATATGTGCACTGTCGGTGATGTAGTGGCCCAGCGCATTTTCCGCGCGCGCCGTCGTCGCGATCCCGCATTTAGTCACAATCTGCATTTTTTCACGCAAATGCGGAGCCAGTTTCATTGCCTCACCAAACGCCGCTTCACACTGGTATCCACCGTAAATATCGGCGTGATCGACGGTGGTCACGCCAAGATCCAGATGCTCTTCAATAAAGCTGACTAGCTGGCGCGCGGACATATTCCAGTCCATCAGGCGCCAGTACCCCATCACAAAGCGAGAAAATTCCGGGCCTTGCGGCGCAATAGTAATACGCTGAACCATAGCAGCTTCCTTTTAAGTGAATGTGCCTCGAGTATACGCAATTACGCTTTTAAAAGAGTGAAGGTTGTTGCGGTTCTTCCGAAGGGTTGGCTTTGTTTGCACGTAATTTACGCATCAGGCGCTGACGACAAAGCCGCAGCACTTCCTGCTTTTGGGTATCGCTCATCTTTTGCCAGTTAAAACGCTCATCCCGACTGCGAAAACAGCCACGACAAAAGCCGCGTTCGTCAGACTGACATATTCCACGGCATGGGCTCTGGACGGGGAAAAACTCCAGCTGTTCGGCCACATCCCCTCCTTTAATAAGATTGATATACTTATTGAAGACGTTAACTGAATTTCTCGCAAGCGCTATTGCATTAGACCGACTGGTCTATTACACTCCTTTTCATGAACAAAATCACTGAACACGATACACGCGAACATCTGCTGGCGACTGGCGAACTGCTGTGTATGCAGCGCGGCTTCACCGGCATGGGTTTAAGCGAACTACTGAAAACCGCTGAAGTACCCAAAGGTTCGTTTTATCATTATTTTCGCTCTAAAGAAGCGTTCGGTGTCGCGATGCTGGAACGCCACTATGCGGCCTATCATCGGCGACTGGCTACGCACTTTGATACGGGAGCGGGAAACTATCGCGACCGCATTCTGGCCTACTATCAGGAAACCCTGAATCAGTTTAGTCAGCACGGCATTATTAGCGGCTGTTTAACAGTAAAACTGTCTGCCGAAGTGTGCGATCTGTCAGAAGATATGCGCACTGCGATGGATAAAGGCGCGCGGCACATTATTGTGCTGTTAGCGCAGGCGCTGGAGAAAGGTCAGGCCAGCCATTGTCTGTCCTTTGTTGGCGAGTCGTTACAGCAGGCGCAGGTACTGTATGCGCTGTGGCTTGGCGCAAACCTGCAGGCCAAGATTTCTCGTAGCGCCACTCCGCTGGAAAACGCGCTGGCGCACGTTAAAAACATCATCACAACGCCTGCCGTTTAACAGGCGTTTTTATTTTCTTTATTACTAGACGACCGGTCTATTCAGGAGTGCCACATGTCATCTGAAAAACTGTTTTCCCCACTGAAAGTGGGTGCTATTACGGCAGCAAACCGCGTATTTATGGCGCCACTGACGCGTCTGCGCAGTATTGAGCCTGGCGACATCCCTACTCCGCTGATGGCCGAGTATTACCGTCAACGCGCCAGCGCGGGGCTTATCATCAGCGAAGCGACGCAGATTTCCGCACAGGCGAAAGGCTATGCCGGAGCACCCGGCTTACATAGCGAAGCGCAAATTGCCGCATGGAAGAAAATCACTGCTGCCGTACACGCTGAGCAAGGTCATATTGCTGTCCAGTTGTGGCACACTGGACGCATCTCTCACGCCAGTCTGCAGCCAAACGGTCAAGCTCCAGTTGCACCTTCTGCGATTAGCGCTGGAACCCGCACCTCGCTGCGCGATGAAAACGGCCTGGCAACGCGTGCCGATACCTCAATGCCACGCGCGCTGGAAACTGAAGAGATTCCGGGCATCGTTAATGACTTCCGTCAGGCGATAGCAAATGCGCGCGAAGCGGGTTTCGATATGGTTGAACTGCACTCTGCCCACGGCTACCTGCTGCACCAGTTCCTGTCGCCAACGTCTAACCAGCGTACCGATCAATACGGTGGCAGCGTCGAAAATCGTGCGCGTCTGGTGCTGGAAGTGGTTGATGCCGGTATTAAAGAATGGGGTGCCGATCGCATTGGTATTCGCGTCTCCCCGATTGGCACTTTCCAGAACGTAGACAATGGTCCGAACGAAGAAGCCGATGCGCTGTATCTGATTGAACAATTGGGCAAGCGTGGAATCGCTTACCTGCACATGTCTGAGCCGGACTGGGCCGGTGGCGAGCCGTATTCCGATGCGTTCCGCGAAAAAGTGCGCGCGCGCTTCCACGGCCCTATCATTGGTGCTGGTGCTTACACCCCAGAAAAAGCAGAAGCGCTGATCGAGAAAGGTCTGATCGACGCCGTTGCTTTTGGTCGCGCCTATATTGCTAACCCGGATCTGGTGGCGCGTCTGCAACGCAAAGCAGAACTGAATCCGCAACGTGCCGAGAGCTTCTACGGCGGCGGCGCGGAAGGTTACACCGACTATCCTACCCTCTAACGTCACAATCTCCGTTCTGCCATTGATAGCGGCGTAACAACGCCGCTATACTAAAACAACATTTTGAATGTATTAGCCATTTTCGAAGGGGAAAAAGATGCGTTTACTCCATACCATGCTGCGCGTGGGTGACCTGCAGCGTTCCATCGAGTTTTATACCAACGTGCTGGGCATGAAGCTGCTGCGTACCAGCGAAAACCCTGAATACAAGTACTCTCTGGCTTTTGTCGGCTACGGTCCTGAAACCAGTGAAGCAGTAATCGAACTGACCTATAACTGGGGTGTCGACAAGTATGATCTGGGTACTGCCTATGGCCATATCGCCCTGAGCGTAGACAACGCGGCTGAAGCCTGTGAACGTATTCGCCAGAATGGCGGTAACGTAACGCGTGAAGCAGGTCCAGTAAAAGGCGGCACCACAGTGATTGCGTTCGTTGAAGATCCGGACGGCTACAAAATTGAGTTGATCGAAGAGAAAGACGCCGGGCGCGGCTTGGGCGATTAATCACCCCCTCGGGCGCAGATCGTCTGTGCCCATAGTTTTATACTCATCATTTTGCCATAATACGCGCTGCAATTTTCCCGTATTAAGAGACCCAGATGTCCGATAACGCTCAACTTTCCGGTCTGTGTGACCGTTTTCGTGGTTTTTATCCTGTCGTCATTGATGTCGAAACCGCAGGGTTCAATGCCAAAACCGATGCGCTGCTTGAGATTGCCGCCATCACACTGAAAATGGATGAACAAGGCTGGCTGATGCCGGACACGACGTTACATTTCCACGTAGAGCCGTTTGAAGGTGCCAATTTGCAACCGGAAGCGCTCGCCTTTAACGGTATTGACCCTAACAATCCGCTACGCGGTGCGGTCAGCGAATATGATGCTTTGCATGCCATCTTCAAAATGGTGCGTAAAGGCATTAAAGACAGCGGCTGCAATCGGGCAATCATGGTGGCGCATAACGCTACGTTCGACCACGGTTTTATGATGGCGGCGGCAGAACGCGCCTCGCTCAAACGTAATCCGTTCCATCCATTTGTCACCTTTGATACGGCGGCATTAAGCGGCCTGTCACTGGGGCAGACTGTGTTGTCAAAAGCGTGCCTGGCGGCGGGAATGGAGTTTGACGGGAATCAGGCGCACTCGGCGCTGTATGACACCGAACGTACGGCCGTGCTGTTTTGCGAAATCGTTAACCGCTGGAAACGTCTCGGCGGTTGGCCTCTTCCCGTGCCTGAAGAAGCGTAACGGCGACATAAAAAAAGCGACCATTTCAGGTCGCTTTTTTACTTCTGCTGGTATTACTCAGCGTCCGGCTCTTCGGTTTTGTATTTCGCTGCTGTTTCTTTAATCAGCTGCTGCAACTCACCGCGCTGGTACATTTCGATCAAAATGTCACAACCGCCAACCAGCTCACCATCAACCCACAGTTGCGGGAAGGTCGGCCAGTTTGCGTATTTCGGCAGTTCGGCGCGAATATCCGGGTTCTGCAGAATATCAACGTAAGCAAAGCGTTCACCACAGGCTGACAGCGCCTGCACAGCCTGTGCGGAGAAACCGCAGCTTGGCAGTTTAGGGGAACCTTTCATGTACAGGAGAATCGGGTTTTCAGCGATCTGGCGCTGGATTTTTTCGATAGTGGTGCTCATTATCTTGCTTCCTTAAACTTCTTTTACGGCAGTAGTCTGACATTGTAACGGGTCAGACAGGCAACGGAAAATAACATTTTCATTACGCGTTATTATTTTATCCCCTGACGCTAAAAGTTGCATTCACAATCTCACTTATCCCCTTCAAACATGTGGATTTGATTATCCGTTCACCAACTCAAACGTTAATTGCTGTTTTTTTTTGCGGTCGGTTACGAAACATAGTTTTAAACAAAAAAAGCTATTAACTTTCCCTCTTTCTATAGATTAGAATCATCAAGTTTTGAAAATCACACGCAGGCACGATAGACCTGCCTTACCAGAGGACTGCTCAGTGGCGCGGATAAACCGAATCTCGATCACGCTCTGTGCTTTGCTTTTTACTACACTGCCTTTTACGCCTATGGCTCATGCTTCCAAGCAGGCCAGGACGACACCTACCAGTACTCACCCACTCAAGACGGTAGATAAAAAGAAAAGCGCAACAACCAGCCAAAAAACAACAAAGACCAGCAAGAAAACGGCGACAAAGACCACCAGCAAAACCAGCACCAAAACCGCTTCCTCTTCTAAAAAACGCACAGCCACTCCGGCAAAGTCGACTAAAACTGCAAATCGCCGTGGTAAAACTGCCGCAGCACAAACCGCAGCCGTTACCTGGACGGAAAAATGCACACCGCGCAAAGGTCATAAACCACGCTGCGTGAAGGTGAAAACCACTGCACCGACTACGCTTGCTGACGCACATAAAGTGAAAGTGCAGAAAGCTACTAAAACCGCTATGTCCACATTGATGAACCAAATCGGTAAACCTTATCGTTGGGGCGGCTCCTCGCCAAGAACCGGGTTTGACTGCAGCGGTCTGGTTTATTACGCCTATAAAGATCTGGTGAAGTTCCGCATTCCGCGTACCGCGAATGAAATGTACCATCTGCGTGATGCCGCACCAATTGAACGTGGCGAACTGAAAAATGGCGATCTGGTATTCTTTCGTACCCAGGGTCGCGGAACAGCCGATCACGTCGGCGTCTACGTCGGCAACGGTAAGTTTATTCAGTCACCGCGCAGCGGGCAGGAAATTCAAATCACCTCTCTGAGCGAAGATTACTGGCAGCGCCACTATGTGGGCGCTCGTCGGGTAATGACGCCAAAAACAATTCGCTAAAAACTTACCCTACAGAACATGCTGTAGGGTAAGTTCTTCTTTTGCATAACCTTTCAATTTGCTACCCTATCCTTACTCACAATGAGGCTATTGTGTGTACTCAATATAAATAATAAGGAGAGAAGCAATGTCGTTTGAATTACCTGCATTACCGTATGCCAAAGATGCTCTGGCACCGCACATTTCTGCCGAAACGCTGGAATATCACTATGGCAAACACCATCAAACCTACGTGACCAATCTGAACAATCTGATTAAAGGCACGGCGTTTGAAGGCAAATCACTGGAAGAGATCGTTCGTAGCTCTGAAGGCGGTGTATTCAATAACGCAGCACAAGTATGGAACCACACGTTCTACTGGAACTGCCTGGCACCAAACGCAGGTGGTGAACCGACCGGTAAACTGGCTGATGCAATTGCCGCCTCCTTTGGCAGCTTTGCAGATTTCAAAGCGCAGTTCACCGATGCCGCTATCAAAAACTTCGGTTCTGGCTGGACCTGGCTGGTTAAAGGAACGGATGGCAAACTGGCTATCGTTTCCACCTCCAACGCAGGTACTCCGCTGACCACCGACGCGACGCCGCTGATGACCGTTGACGTATGGGAACACGCCTACTACATCGATTATCGCAATGCCCGTCCAGGCTACCTGGAACATTTCTGGGCACTGGTGAACTGGGAATTTGTTGCGAAGAACTTCGCAGCATAAAAAAGATAACGCAGAAGGACTTCCTTCTGCGTTTTTGCATTAATTCGCGGTAGTGAAAGCCTCTTCAGGCTGTCTTCTTGCGGAAATGAACACCAGTAGCAGCGCAAGACCCGCCACAATCGCCCCCATCACCGGTACAAAACTGTAGCCCAGGCCGCCAGATATCACCGCCCCACCGGCCGCAGCCCCCAGAGCGTTCCCCAGATTAAACGCGCCAATATTGACTGACGATGATAATCCAGGCGCTTCGCTGGCAACGCGCATCACACGCATCTGCAACGGTGGAACGACCGCAAACGTCGCCGCGCCCCAGACCACCATACTGACCGCCGCTCCCAGCTCATTACGCGCAAGGAAAGGAATGGCCAGCATAATAACCATCAGCAGCAGTAAAAAGCCTTTCAGCGTACCGTTGACTGAACGGTCAGCCAGTTTGCCGCCAAAATAGTTACCGATCGAGAAGCCAACGCCTATCAACACCAGCATCCCGGTAACAAATGCCGGTGTAGCATGAGTGATAGTATGCAGAACCGGCGAGATGTAGGTATACAGCGTGAACATCGCCCCTGCACCCAGTACGGTAGTCAGTAACGCCGACAGCACCTGTGGGCGCATCAACACCGCCAGTTCGCTGCGGACATCCGGGCGCTCTCCTGCTCCACCCTTGGGTAATGAGAAGAACAGGCTGACCATCGCAATGACACCCAGCCCCGCAGTGGCCATAAACGACATGCGCCAGCCGATGGTTTCACCAAGCCAGGTCGCCGCCGGAACGCCGCCAATATTGGCGATGGTTAACCCCATAAACATCGTTGCCACGGCGCTGGCCTGCTTATGTTTGGGTACCACACTGGCTGCAACCACAGAACCGAGACCAAAAAAGGCTCCATGGTTAAGACTGGTCAAAATACGCGATAGCATCAGCGTGGTGTAATCCGGCGAGATAGCCGAAAGAACATTACCCAGCGTGAAAATCGCCATCAGGAATATCAAAGCATTACGTCGCGCACGATGAGACAGCAGCAATGTCATCAGCGGTGCACCTACCATCACACCTACTGCATAAGCGCTGATCAGCATGCCAGCCGCCGGAATCGAGACGTCCACACCTTTGGCAATGACGGGCAACAACCCCATTGGCGAAAACTCGGTGGTGCCAATACCAAACGCCCCGATTGCCAGCGCCAGTAAAGGGTAATTGATTTTCATATTTCGACTCCATATCGTCGAGCCGTGGCACGACATAAAATAAGAGTCAAAAGCATGACATTGATCGCAAAATTAATAAAGTTAACAAAACTGCAAAAGACTTTTGCTTATTCGCAAACAATGGAGGGGAAAAACGAGTCGAAGGGATGAGGGAGAGCTAACTCCCTCGGGGAAATCAATGCAGCGCTGCGGTCAGACCACCCGCGACGATCAAACCCAGAACAATAATGGTAGTCACTAACGAAAATTTCAGATCGGTGCTCATCAAGTTTTCTCCTTTTTATTCCCACACAAAAAGTGATATTGCGCATTTTTACACACTTGAAAGCAAAAATCTCTCACGATTTATATTGATAACTGCTTTTAACTCTTCCCCTTTTCGTTAAGATCAGACAAAATTCCACGCTTACTTGATTAGCGTACCGGCCATTGACCCCTTCCTGACGTTCCGTGTCGTTTTCCCGGCGTGCCGCAACCCTTACGTTGCGATAAGGGTGTGTAAAGGCAAACGTTTACCTGGAGTATTCTCAGGAGCTTAGGATATGGTCTGGAGTGAGATGTAATGGCAACAATTAAAGATGTAGCGAAGCGAGCAAACGTTTCCACTACAACCGTATCACACGTAATTAACAAGACGCGCTTTGTCGCGGAAGAAACACGTAATGCTGTCTGGGCAGCAATCAAAGAACTGCACTATTCTCCGAGCGCAGTTGCCCGCAGCCTGAAGGTAAATCACACCAAGTCTATCGGCTTGCTGGCGACCAGCAGCGAAGCGGCCTATTTCGCCGAAATTATCGAAGCCGTTGAGAAAAACTGTTTCCAGAAAGGCTATACCCTGATCCTGGGTAACGCATGGAACAGTCTCGAAAAACAGCAGGCTTATCTGTCGATGATGGCGCAAAAGCGCGTTGATGGTCTGCTGGTGATGTGTTCTGAGTATCCGGAGTCGCTGCTTTCGATGCTCGAAGAGTATCGCCATATCCCGATGGTCGTCATGGACTGGGGCGAAGCAAAAGCCGACTTTACTGATACGGTCATTGATAACGCCTTCGAAGGCGGTTACATGGCGGGCCGGTATCTGGTAGAACGCGGTCATCGTGAGATTGGCGTGATCCCTGGCCCAATGGAACGTAACACCGGGGCCGGGCGTCTGGCTGGCTTTATGAAAGCGATGGAAGAAGCGCTGATTAAAGTGCCTGAAAACTGGATTGTCCAGGGCGATTTTGAGCCTGAATCCGGCTACCGCGCCATGCAGCAAATTCTGTCGCAGTCTCATCGTCCGACCGCGGTCTTCTGCGGTGGCGATATTATGGCAATGGGTGCGCTGTGCGCCGCTGACGAAATGGGACTGCGCGTACCGCAGGATGTCTCACTCATCGGCTACGACAACGTGCGCAACGCCCGCTTCTTCACGCCGGCCTTGACGACCATTCACCAGCCGAAGGATTCACTGGGTGAAACGGCCTTCAACATGCTGTTAGACCGTATCGTGAATAAACGTGAAGAGTCACAGTCTATCGAGGTGCATCCGCGCCTGGTTGAGCGTCGCTCCGTTGCCGACGGTCCGTTCCGCGATTACCGCCGTTAAGCCTGTTGTGCGGGAGTCTCATCTGGCTCCCGCAGCCATTCCTTGTTCAACGTTTCACTATCTCCTAAATAGTCCAGCAGCCAACTCAATGCCGGTGACGTATCGTTCTGCTGCCATGTCAGGCAGCATGCGGCATCAGGAAAAGGGTTCTCCAGTTGCAGCGCAACCCATTTACCGCTATCGATCCACGGCTTGGCAAAATGCGTCGGTACCATGCCCACGCACAATCCCGCGGACAAACAGGTCGCAGAAGATTCCCAGTCCGGCACGACGACGCGCTTTTGGTTGTCCAGCAGCCAGGTAATACGCTTCGGCAATGTTCGGGAGGTATCTTCGCGCACCAGTGACGGCCAGTTGCGCAACGTGTCATCACTTAGCGGTCCAGGCATTGACGCTAGTGGATGATGGCTGGCTACCACGCAGCTCCAGCTCAGCATTCCCATGTCGCGGAAGGTATAGCGCCCCCCGACCGGAATGGCCTGTGTGGCCCCGATGGCCAGCTCCACACGCCCATCAGACAGTGCGTCCCACACGCCGTTAAACACTTCCTGAAAAACTAACAACTCCACATCATCAAAGTGACGGTAGAAATCCACGATCATCTGTCGGGTACGATCCGGGCGGACAATGTTATCGACGGCGATCGCCAACTGTCCGCGCCAGCCGTTGGCAATTTGCTGACATTGCTGGCGCGTGATCTGCATTTTTTTGATAACAGAGCGGCCTTCTTTTAAAAACCATGCCCCGGCAGGCGTTAATTCCACATCCCGATGGCGTCGCTCAAAAAGTGGCACCGCCAGCCACTCTTCCAGCTGGCGCACGGTGTAGCTTACCGCCGAAGGTACACGGTGCAGCTCCTGCGCGGCCGAACTAAAACTGCCGTTACGCGCAACCGCATCAACCACTTCAAGTGAATATTCCGACCACATATTCTGCCTGCAAAAAATTTGAAATCAGTAAGCAAATATTAGCGTTTCACAGCGAGAATTACACTCACTACACTCAGCGGCATTGTTCTACTGCTAAAAAAGAGAAATGATGATGCAACCTGGGAAAGGGTTTTTAGTCTGGCTGGCAGGTCTTAGCGTGCTCGGTTTTCTGGCAACGGATATGTATCTACCCGCCTTTGCTGCTATTCAGTCCGATCTGCAAACACCTGCATCTGCCGTCAGCGCCAGCCTGAGCTTGTTCTTAGCGGGGTTTGCCGTCGCGCAACTGCTGTGGGGGCCGCTTTCTGACCACTATGGCCGCAAGCCTATTTTGCTGCTGGGTTTATCTATCTTCGCACTGGGCAGTCTGGGCATGCTATGGGTTGAAAACGCCACTGGTCTGCTGGTACTGCGATTTGTTCAGGCCGTTGGCGTCTGTGCGGCATCGGTTATCTGGCAAGCGCTGGTTACCGATTATTATCCTTCACAAAAAGTAAACCGCATCTTTGCCACTATTATGCCGCTGGTCGGGTTATCTCCTGCACTCGCCCCGCTATTAGGTAGTTGGATCCTGGTACATTTTTCCTGGCAGGCCATTTTTGCCACTCTGTTTGCCATTACTCTGATTCTGATGCTTCCGGCTCTGCGTCTAAAGCCAACGGCTAAAGCGCGCGATGACAGCCAGGATAAACTGACTTTCGCCACCTTGCTGCGCTCGAAAACTTACCGTGGAAACGTGCTGATTTATGCCGCCTGTTCCGCGAGCTTTTTCGCATGGCTGACGGGTTCCCCGTTCATCCTCAGCGAAATGGGTTATAGCCCAGCGGTGATTGGTCTGAGCTATGTTCCGCAAACTATCGCCTTCTTAATTGGTGGTTACGGCTGTCGTGCAGCGCTGCAAAAATGGCAGGGTCGTCAGCTGCTGCCCTGGTTACTCATTCTGTATGCCTTCAGCGTTGTAGGCACCTGGGCGACCGGCTTTATTCATCATGTTGCATTGGCTGAAATCCTGATCCCATTCTGCGTTATGGCGATTGCGAACGGCGCGATCTACCCTATCGTTGTCGCGCAGGCATTACGCCCTTTCCCACAGGCCACGGGACGCGCAGCCGCATTGCAGAATACGCTGCAACTGGGTTTATGCTTCCTGGCAAGCCTTGTCGTTTCCTGGTTGATTGCCACCCCGCTGCTCACCACCACCAGCGTTATGCTGACAACAGTATTGCTGGCTGCAGTGGGTTACAAAATGCAATCGCAGAAAACTGACGCCCCGCAAACAGATGATCGTGCGCAAGTTGCCCACGGAGAGTCGCACTAATAATGGTTGCGGGCATTTAGTTAGCCCGCTAACAATTATCGGTTGAATCGTCAAAAATTCAGGCATATACTGATTTACAGTTGTTAAAAAAACGATAATTTTAATGCGTTAACGGGGACAAGAACGTTCCCGTTTTACCACGGATGGCCTTTTCGGCAAGGGTTTCTCCCTTCCTCTGTTCTACGTCGGATTATAGATTCGCGGATTAATTCCGTGAGATTTCTCACAAAGCCCAAAAAAGCGTCTACGCTGTTTTAAGGTTCTGATCACCGACCAGTGATGGAGAAGCTATGAGTTCATCATGTATAGAAGACGTCAGCGTACCGGATGATGACTGGTACCGCATTACCAATGAATTATTGAGCCGTGCAGGTATTGCTATTAATGGCCCTGCACCGGCTGATATTCGAGTAAAGAACCCCGATTTTTTCAAACGCGTATTGCAGGAAGGATCGTTAGGGTTGGGTGAAAGTTATATGGATGGCTGGTGGGAATGCGACCGGCTGGACATGTTTTTTAGTAAAGTCTTGCGCGCCGGTCTTGAAAACCAACTCCCCCGCCACTTTAAAGATACGCTACGTATCGCCACGGCTCGCCTGTTCAATTTACAGACCAAAAAACGTGCGTGGATGGTCGGCAAAGAACATTACGATTTGGGCAACGATCTCTTTACCCGCATGCTTGACCCCTATATGCAGTATTCCTGCGCCTACTGGAAAGATGCCAACACTCTGGAATCTGCCCAGCAGGCGAAGCTCAAAATGATTGCTGAAAAATTGCAACTGAAGCCAGGAATGCGGGTGCTTGATATTGGCTGTGGCTGGGGTGGTTTATCCCAGTTTATGGCATCGCAATATGGCGTGAGCGTGGTGGGTGTGACCATTTCGGCAGAACAGCAGAAAATGGCACAGGAACGTTGCGCGGGGCTGGATGTCACCATTTTGCTGCAGGATTATCGCGACCTGAACGACAAATTCGACCGCATTGTCTCCGTCGGCATGTTTGAACATGTTGGACCGAAGAACTACGCCACCTATTTTGAGGTGGTCGATCGTAATTTAAAACCGGATGGTCTCTTTTTACTGCATAGCATCGGATCCAAAAAGACCGACAATAACGTTGATCCGTGGATCAATAAGTATATCTTCCCAAACGGGTGTTTGCCGTCAGTTCGCCAGATTGCCAACGCCAGCGAACCGCATTTTGTGATGGAAGACTGGCATAATTTTGGCGCGGATTACGACACGACGCTGATGGCATGGCACGAGCGTTTCATGAGATCCTGGCCTGAAATCGCCGATAACTATACCGAACGTTTCAAACGGATGTTCAGCTATTATCTGAACGCCTGCGCCGGGGCGTTTCGTGCTCGAGATATTCAGCTATGGCAGGTGGTATTTTCCCGCGGTGTTGAACACGGTCTGCGCGTTCCCCGCTAATCTTTTTCGCCCCCGTAGCAACGGGGGCTTTACTCTCAGGCTTAGGCTCCCGCTTCGCCCGTTATGTTGCTGATGGCGCTTTCACGCGCCGCCAGGACACGCTCAACGGTATCAACCACCGCCTGCGTTTGGGGATCGATTTCGATATTAACCCGTGCGCCCAGCTTTTTCTTGCCAAGCGTCGTACGCTCCAGCGTTTCCGGGATCAAATGCACACAGAAACGTGTCGGCGTCACTTCACCGACCGTCAGACTGATACCGTCAATACCAATAAATCCTTTGTACAGGATATATTTCATCAGCGACGGATCCTGGACTTTAAACCACACCTGACGGTTATTCTCCGAGGTCAGAATTTTCGACACTTCGGCAGTGGTCATAATATGGCCCGACATTAAATGTCCGCCAATCTCATCACTGAATTTTGCCGCACGTTCAACGTTAACCAAATCTCCAACCTTCAGATCGCCCAGGTTGGTGATACGCAGCGTTTCTTTCATCAGGTCGAAGCTTATCTGGTTACCGTTAATTTCGGTGACCGTCAGGCAGCACCCATTGTGGGCAACCGATGCACCGGTCTCCAGCGCATCCAGCATATATTCAGGCAACTCCACAACATGCGTACGAAAATTTGGTTTTTCATCAATGGACACCAATTTTGCGGTGCCCTGCACAATACCCGTAAACATACTTCCTACTCCTGAACTCAATTAAGACATCTCTGCACAGCACAATAGCAGGTGGAAATTCAGGTTGCCAGCAATGCGCCACCAGCGCCTGTTTTTTCACTGGAGAATTACGTATTCCTCGCTACAATAGACTGAAATTTCCCCTGCTTTTTCTCCTTGCTGCCATATAAGGCGGCTTTTTTAGTCTCTCAAATAACAACAATATAGTGGTGTACACGTGCAAAAGTATGTAAGTGAAGCGCGTCAGTTATTAGCTCTGGCAATTCCGGTGATTCTTGCGCAAATCGCTCAAACCGCAATGGGATTCGTTGATACCGTCATGGCGGGCGGATACAGCGCGACGGATATGGCGGCAGTCGCCATTGGTACGTCCATCTGGCTACCGGCCATTCTGTTTGGTCACGGACTACTGCTGGCGTTAACGCCGGTAATTGCGCAACTCAATGGTTCCGGACGCCGCGACCGTATCGCTCATCAAATACGTCAGGGATTCTGGCTGGCGGGCAGCGTCTCCGTGCTGATTATGGTTGTGCTATGGAATGCGGGGTACATTATTCGCTCCATGCATAACATCGACCCGGCACTGGCGGATAAAGCCGTTGGCTACCTGCGTGCCCTGCTGTGGGGCGCACCGGGTTATCTGTTCTTCCAGGTAGCCCGTAACCAGTGCGAAGGATTAGCCAAGACTAAACCGGCGATGGTGATGGGATTTCTCGGCCTGCTGGTGAACATTCCGGTTAACTATGTTTTCATCTATGGGCATTTAGGCATGCCGGAACTGGGTGGCGTGGGTTGTGGTGTGGCAACAGCAGCGGTTTACTGGGTGATGTTTATCGCCATGCTCTCTTACATCAAACGTGCGCGTTCAATGCGCGATATCCGTAATGAGCGTGGTTTCCAGAAACCTGACACCGCAGTAATGAAGCGTCTGGTACAGCTGGGTTTACCTATCGCGCTGGCGTTATTTTTCGAAGTGACGTTGTTTGCGGTGGTCGCGCTGCTGGTTTCTCCACTGGGGATTGTCGACGTAGCCGGACACCAAATCGCACTGAACTTCAGCTCGTTAATGTTCGTCCTGCCAATGTCTCTGGCTGCCGCCGTCACCATTCGTGTCGGTTATCGTCTGGGCCAGGGTTCCACGCTGGATGCGCAAACCGCAGCCAGAACGGGTCTGGGTGTTGGTGTGTGCATGGCGGTCGTAACGGCAATTTTCACCGTGACATTCCGCGAGCATATTGCCCTGCTCTATAACAATAACCCGGAAGTTGTCGCCCTGGCGGCTCAGCTCATGTTACTGGCCGCTGTGTATCAAATTTCGGACTCTATCCAGGTTATTGGCAGCGGGATCCTGCGTGGTTATAAAGATACGCGTTCCATTTTCTTTATTACCTTTACGGCATACTGGGTGCTGGGTCTGCCGAGCGGTTATATTCTGGCGCTTACCGATCTGGTAGTTGACCGGATGGGACCGGCGGGATTCTGGATGGGCTTTATTATCGGCCTGACCTCAGCGGCGATACTGATGATGCTGCGGATGCGGTTTCTACAACGCCAGCCGTCAGCGGTTATTTTACAACGCGCTGCGCGATAACCTCATAAAAGCCGCCGCCAGGCGGTTTTTTTCGCCTCAAAAGGGGCTGGCGTTTTTAGCGTTCATCCACGCTTCACTAATGGGATGCCTGAAATGCAGTTCACTGGCATGTAGCATCAGCCGTGACGTTTGTTCAGTCCCCGGCAGCAGACGTCCACCGTACAGATCGCACCCCAAAATAGGATGTCCCAACTGCTGACAATGGATCCGTAGTTGATGGGTGCGCCCGGTTTCAGGGGTCAGTTGCACCCGCGTCAAGGGGAGCAACGTCCCCTCTTCCTGACGATGATAAAAACGCTCGACAACCTGATAGCGCGAGCGTGCGGGTTTGCCGTTGAGAGCACAAATTGACATCAATGGAAACAGCGCCGGGTCTTTAGCAATCGCTGCATCGATAACCCCTTCGTCGTTTTCCAGATGCCCGCATAACAGCGCGCTGTACACCTTAGTGACCGTACGCTGGCTGAACTGCTGGCAAAGCGCAGCGTTGATAGCCTTGTTACGAGCGACTACCATCAGCCCAGAAGTGCCGAAATCTAGCCGATGTACCAGCGTGCAGCCAGGGTAAATCTGTACCAGGCGGTGATGTACCGAATCGAGATTCTGCGGATTTCTCCCCGACAAGCTAAGCAGTCCGCTGGGTTTATTGATGAGCACCAGATGCTCGTCCTGATAGAGGGTCTCTATCTCGTCATGGCAAGGCGGGGCAATAAAGGTATCGAGGATCGTAGACATCAGGCGGCCAGAATGAAGTGTGGGCACGGATGATAACGAATTTTCACCGCAGTGGCGAATCGGGGCGCTGACACAATGACTGGCATGGTAGAGTGTGATTTATCCTGAGTGCGATGAGAGGGTTACTCTGTGCAACAAATCGATTTTTACATGGTGGATGCCTTTACCACCACGACGTTTAGCGGTAATGCCGCAGCAGTCTGTCCGCTCACGGACTGGTTGCCCGATGAAACATTATTAAAGATGGCGCAGCAGCATAACCAGTCAGAAACCGCTTTTTTTGTCGCCAATGAGAATGGTTTTGAGCTGCGTTGGTTTACCACTCAGGGAGAAATCAATCTTTGTGGACATGCCACGCTTGCCGCCGCGCATGTCATCTTTGAACATCTGAATTACCCGGAAACGAAAATCCAATTTGCCACCCGCTTTGTGGGACCGCTGACGGTCACGCGCAGCGGTGAATGGCTGACGCTTGATTTTCCGGCCTGGCAAAGCGAATCTGTCGTGCCACCTGCTTTACTGCTGGAAACATTAGGCATCACCGAATACAAAGAGGTGCGCGTGGCACGCGACTACATGGTGGTGCTGGAAAATCAACAGCAGGTTGAGGCTGTGCGCCCCAACATCCACGCCATGCTTCCGCTGGGGAAAATGGTGTGTATCACCGCGCCGGGTGACGGGAAATACGATTTTGTCAGCCGTTTCTTCTGCCCGGGTGAAGCCGTCGCGGAAGACCCAGTCACAGGCTCGGCACATAGCATGCTGATCCCATACTGGGCTGCAAAACTGAATAAAACACAGATGCTGGCGCGCCAGGTCTCTGAACGCGGCGGGGATTTACGCTGTCAGTTAGCAGGAACGCGTGTTTATATCAGTGGCCAGGCGATAACTTATCTGACCGGTAAAGTGCTGCTGCGCTAGCAGCCTTACCCGCAATAACCAATCCATGGAGGATTTATGTCGAACAAACTCGTGCAGATACACTTTGATTTTCATGGTCCGTTTGGGGCTGAGATGTCGAATCAGCTCGTTGAACTGGCAGAATCAATCAACCAGGAGCCGGGGTTCATCTGGAAAATCTGGACCGAGAACGAAGCAAATCACGAAGCGGGAGGCATCTACCTGTTCCAGGACGAAGACACCGCTCAGACCTATATCAAAAAGCATACCGCCCGCCTGAAGCACCTGGGTGTGGAGGAAGTAACGTTCAAAATCTTCGATATCAATGAACCGCTAAGTAAAATTAACCACGGTCATATCAGCTAAACTTTTGCCTTAGACGCCCCCTCCCGGGGCGTTTCTTCATTTCCCCCTGCTTTCCCCTTTCAACAGCGATATCCCCGTCACCGCTCCAGGACAGTGATTTAGCCTGTGCCACGTTTGCAGTAGTTCACAAAATCAGCGTTAGCGAAAACTATCGCTGGCCGAACGAACTATGAAGGAGTATAAAATAATACAAACAGTATTATTTTATACAAAATGAATCACAAACTGCGACTGGAGATTCTCATATGACCGCGGACATTACACTGAACTCATCTGCTGGAAGCTTCCCGCCAGCAGGTCATTACTCGCACAGTACAACGGCTGGCGGATTCGTGTTCATTTCCGGGCAGTTGCCGGTCACTTTCGACGGCGAGAAAAAAGCGGATGCTTCTTTTGAAGATCAAACCCGGCTGGTACTCAAGAATATTGATGCTTGTCTGGCTGGTGCTGGGGTATCGCGTCAGCATCTGGTGTCTGTTCGCGTCTATGTGACGGATATGAACCAGTGGCCGACGTTTAACAAAATCTATGGAGAGTGGATCGGTGATTTCCGTCCATCCCGTGCAGTAGCAGGTGTTGCGGAACTTCATTATGGTTTTGCGCTGGAAGTTGAAGCTATTGCGTTGGCCCCGCAAGCGTGACGTTTAACAACATACAGGTGAACAACAATGACTGAAATGACACTGCCTGATTATAACGATGTTGCCGCTGCGGCAGAGCGCATCGCAGATTATGCCAACAAAACGCCGGTGATGACCTCCCGAACGGTAAATGAAGAATTTGGCGCGGAAGTCTTCTTTAAGTGCGAAAACTTCCAGAGAATGGGCGCCTTCAAATTTCGCGGCGCTATGAATGCGCTACGCCAGTTCACGCCACAACAACGCGCTGCGGGCGTCGTGACATTTTCTTCCGGCAACCATGCGCAAGCCATTGCCCTGTCAGCAAAGTTGTTGGGTATTCCAGCAACAATTATCATGCCGCATGATGCCCCGGCGGCCAAAGTTGCGGCGACGAAAGGCTATGGCGGAAAAGTGGTAACTTACGATCGCTATACTGAAGATCGTGAAAAAATTGGTCGGGACCTGGCAGAGAAACAGGGGTTAACGCTGATCCCCCCTTACGACCATCCGCACGTGATCGCAGGCCAGGGCACCGCCACAAAAGAGCTAATTGAAGAGGTGGGTCAGTTAGACGCCCTTTTCGTGTGTCTGGGCGGTGGCGGCCTGCTCTCAGGATCCGCCCTGGCGGCCAGACATCTGTCTCCTGACTGCATCATCTATGGTGTCGAACCTGAGGCGGGTAACGATGGTCAACAGTCGTTTCGTAGCGGCAAAATAGTTCATGTCGATACGCCCAAAACCATTGCTGACGGTGCCCAGACTCAACATCTCGGGAACTATACGTTTCAGATTATCAAGCAAAACGTGAACGATATTCTGACTGTTTCAGACGCTGAGTTAATCGCCTCAATGAAATTTATCGCTGAACGCATGAAAATCGTCGTTGAGCCGACCGGGTGTTTGGGTTTTGCTGCCGCCAGAGCGCGTAAAGCTGAGCTTCGCGGCAAGAAAATCGGCATTATCATCAGCGGTGGAAACGTGGATATCAGTCGCTACAGTGAATTTCTGGCCGGATGATAAACAGGGTATCTGCCATGCAGATACCCTACTTTTACTGTCTTTACACTCCTGTCTGGAAAAACGCTCCCAGGTCACTGTAAACTGCTCGCAATCATGGCAACAGACATCACCGCAGGAGACTGGCATGCCAAAAACCGACAATAACTCGCTTCTCAGCCAAATTGATACTATCGCCAGGGGATTGAGTGAGACCTTCTCTCCGTTTTGCGAAGTGGTGGTTCATGACCTCAAAAATCCAGAACATGCCATTTTGTCCATCCATAATAATCTTTCCGGACGTCAACCTGGCCAGCCAGCAACCGAGCTTGGCCTGGCGAGAATCGCATCACCTGACTTTCCCAGCATCATTGCGAACTACAGTAATCAGTTTGCCGATGGCCGTCCGGTGAAAAGTACTTCCATTGGCATCAAGGACGAAGACGGCAAATACGTAGCGGCACTTTGCCTGAATGTCGATATGACGCTGTTCCGTGGTATGCAGAGTGCTCTTGCGCGTTTTACTGAAACTGAAAATTCCCCCATTAAGGAACATATCGATCCCGGCAGTAATGAAGTCATCCGCCAGCGTATTGATGACTTTGCCGCTAAACGCGCGACGACGGCCCGAGCCCTTAAACCTCAAGACCGTAAGCTGCTGATTCAACAATTACGCCAGGACGGTTTGCTGAACGTACGCAAATCTATGGACACAGTAGCGCAGCATCTGGGCGTATCGAGGGCCACCGCCTATCTGTATGCTCGCCAGTCAGCTTAGGCGAGAGAATAAACGGGTTCAGATAGACCACACTTGCCGCGTATAGAATTTCTGTCCTTGATTCCCGACACGAAGCGCTCCCGCTCCACTAAAAGCGGCTTCGTGCCCGATATAGTTACCCACCAGTAAACAACCAAATCCAGCTGCAGTGAAAAAATAAACCTTTATTTTCGTGCGTATTTATTGGCACTGAGTAAATAGATGATTTATTTTTGTACATACATAGTGAAATTTAGCTTTACTCAAATAACACACCAGCATTTTTAATGCACCACAGCAGAACAAGCGACAACTAACTCACTGATTTAAAAGAGTTAAAAAGCTATTGAAGTTATTACACCAATAATACCCATGCAATATATATAAATAGCGTGATATCTAAATTATAATTCTTTAACATCCGGCTGATTGGTGAGGTAAGAATGCGGTTAATGATCATGTTGGTAAGCTTTGTACTCTCCACCCAGCTATGGGCAGGTGAACTTTCCAGGCCCACCGGTAAAGTGCTTTTAACGCTGTCGGGTAATATTGAAAATACAAATGCAGACGGGAAAGCCATTTTTGATACCGCCAGCCTTGAGAAGCTGGGCATGGTCAGTTTCCAGACCACTTCCCCCTGGTATAATGGACGCACTACCTTTACGGGTATTCCGCTACAAAAGCTCATGGATTATGTCGGGGCGAACGGCTCTGTTGTTAAGGTCACTGCGCTCAATGACTACACCACCGTTATCCCTCTTAGTGATTTCAAAAAATACAATGCTATCCTTGCGTTAAAAATCAACGGAAAATATATGCGCATCCGTGACAAAGGCCCGTTATTCATTGTGTACCCCTATGACAGCATGCCAGAACTGAATAATCAGATTTATTATTCAAGGTCTGCATGGCAGGTCAGTAGTATGGATATTGAGTAAGCGTTCAGAGGAACATCATGAACAGAATACTGGCTGGCATCATCTTTTTTCTTTTTATATCTACCGGGTATATCTCTTTCCTCGTGCATGAACGGCAACAAGAGTTACAGAAACTGACTCACTACACCGATTCCTGGTCTGCTGCTCAGCTGGTATCACAATATTACCGATTTGAATCGTTGCTTGGTCTTTACACTATCGATGATACGATGAATCTCGATGATGTACGCATGCGCCTCGACATTATGCTTAGCCAGAGTGATTTGATAAAAGAAGGTGACCTGGGGCGCTACATCGAAAGCAATATAGCTCACCGTGAACTGGCGGTAAAACTTGAAAATACCCTTAATTTTCTGGATGTTAATCTAGAAAAAATGAACCGTTCAGCACTCCAGGCTTATCTGAAAAAAATGCATACTCTGGATGCGCCACTGGGTCGTCTTTCATCTGGTGCGTTAAACAAAGATGTTAACTCGATCAATAACGCCAACCAAAAAATTCAGACGCTGTACTATATTTATTCTGCAACCTCTGTGCTGCTGATAATACTGAGTGCGATTCTGGGCGTGCTCATTTTCTATCAAAACAGAAATATTCTGCGGGCGCACCTGCAGGTCAAGAGTCTTGCCGAAGAACTGCAGAAATCTAAAGAAAAACTGCAAATGCAGAATGCTAAACTAGAATATGACGTCTACCATGACTCTCTTACCGAGATGAATAACCGTCAGCTATTCTGGAGCGATTTAAATAAAACAATTGAGAGAGCAGAAAAAAATCACGATTCTGTGACTGTGATGTTGTTTGATTTAGATCGATTCAAAGAGGTAAATGATACGTATGGTCATGATGCCGGTGATATGTTGCTACGCCAGATATCAGACCGACTGGTTTCGATGAGCCTTACCTCGGATACGCTGTATCGCCTGGGTGGAGATGAATTTGCGTTTCTCTCAAGCGGCCTGACAGAAAGCCACGCCGTTTCGCGCGCCCAGAAAATATGTGACTTTATCAGCCAGCCCTACACTATTTATAACACGATTATCAACATAACCACCTGTGTTGGCATTGTTATCTCAGACACTGAACGTCGTTCCGACTATCTTTATAAATTTGCCGATCTGGCCCTTTATGAAGCCAAAGGTGAAGGCTCTGGTAAGATAAAAGTCTTCCGACAACGAATGTTAGAAAAGCTACAAGAAAGCAGAACGCTTGAGCATGATATGGCATTGGCAATAGTGAACAAAGAATTCGTGGTTTATTATCAGCCCATTGTTGACTCCTTCAGCCAGGAAATTTATAGCTATGAAGCCCTAATTCGTTGGCTCCATCCTCTAAAGGGCCTCCTGTCGCCGGATAACTTTATTCCTGTTGCTGAAAAAACCGGAATGATTAATGAGATGGGGAAAGCTGTGCTTGAAATTGCCTGCCGGGAAGCGGCTTGTTGGGCGGTTCCGGCTAAAATTTCAGTGAATGTCTCTCCTGTCCAGCTAAGCAGCAAAGCCTTTGTCGGTATCGTACTGTCTATTCTGAAAGAAACTGGACTCCCAGCCGATCGTCTTGAACTGGAAGTAACAGAATCCTCTCTCTTCACTGAGAGTACGACGCCGATGAATACACTTAATAAACTCAGAGCCATGGGTGTAAAAATCTCCATCGATGATTTTGGTACCGGATATTCTTCCCTTTCGCGCCTGAGCAGGCTTGCCTTCGATAAAATTAAAATAGACAAGTCGTTTGTCCATTCAATATCCACACAGGAAGATGCGCTTAATATCATCAAACTGATCACCGGCATGGCGAAATCCCTCAATATGAAGGCTGTTGCTGAAGGTGTTGAAACGCAGGAACAACTAAAAAGCCTTCAGGCGCTGGGCTGCGATTTCGCCCAAGGATATCTGTTTGGTAAACCTCAGCCTTGTATCGATGAGAAAATCAGAAACGGTTGAATCGCTCTCAGACTATTTGATCATCAACCGTAGCGCTAAATCATTCGGATAAGGATCAAAATAGTTCTGGGTAAGCAGATAGCTGTCTGGGTATTCAGCCAGATAGTGCTTGAGTAGCGTCAGAGGCGCCAATATTGGCAGCAGCCCACCGCTATAGTTGAGGATAACGTCACGTAACTCTCCGCGCTGGCGGGTGTTCAACTGTTCGCGGAAGTAGCCCTGGATATGCATCAATACGTTGGTGTGATTTTTCCGTGAGGCGGGCTTTTTGAGGATCGTCATGAGCTTTTCACGATAGACAACAAAAAAAGCCTCCAAATCATCCCACTGGTGAAGCGAGGCAACGAATGGGCCGATTTCCCGGTAACCGGCCTGGTGATGAGCCAGAAGCTGGAGCTTATAGCGACTGTGAAAGTTGAGTAAGCCATGGCGAGTAAGACCATTGGCCCGCAGCCTATTAAGCTCATGCAATGCGAACACGCGTTCGACAAAGTTCTCCCTCAGCACCGGATCGTGCAAGCGGCCATCTTCTTCGACTGGCAACCACGGGTAGGTTTCCATTAACGCGCCAGTAAACAGACCAGTCCCTTCTTTTCGCCCACGATTTCCCTTCTCGTCATACAGTCTCACTCTTTCCATACCGCAACTCGGTGATTTAGCACAGACGATAAAACCCGAGAGGCCACCAAGTCCCTGAAGATATGAGTTGGTGAAATCGGACATTTTATCGGTTACATCCTCACCAGGCTCATGGCTAAAACAGATGCGGACATTCCCTTGGGCGGTTTGAACCAGACGCAAAGCGGGACGTGGTACAGGCAAACCGATGGACATCTCTGGGCAGACAGGTTTGAAAGTCACCCACTGAGCCAGCTCGTCCATCACAAACCCCATCCGTTTATGCCCACCGTCGAATCGCACGGCTGAACCAGTTAAACATCCACTAATCCCGATGACAGGCTGAGTGTTCATAGCGACCCCCTCGTTAATTGACGACCCTTTTCGGGAAAAAATGACGGTTTCACTATTAAATCATAGCGTAAGTTATCTGCTGTGAGTTGAACTGATAGATGCAAGTGTAAGTATCCCCCATAATCGTGCCATTCCTAATGAATATTTAGGCGGGATACAAACCAGGCAATCAAAGAATCCAATTAAAACAGCAAAGGCAGGTACTGTAGATATATAGATCTCTAAATTGATGTTCATCACATTGACAGGTTCTTACGTGAATGCGACTTCAATCTCTTTATATACTCTTTATTTGTTCATATCTTCATGAGGAATAAAGAATGTTCGATCATGTGAAAATCGGTGTAAGTGATTACGAAAAAAGTAAAATTTTCTTTCTCAACGCGCTTCAGCCGCTTGGCGTAGAACTCATCGATGAAGGCACACCAAGCTACGGTGTTGAAATGGGCTCCGAGAATGTTTCACTTTGTCTGTTCCAGACGAATGACAAGCCGGCTCCTCTGCATCTGGCGTTTGTCGCAAAAACCCGGCAGCAAGTTGATGAATTTTACAATGCTGCTTTGCGCACGGGAGCCCAGGATAACGGAGCACCTGGCTTACGTTCCTATAGTGAAAACTACTATGCCGCATTTGTCATTGCACCTGATGGCCATAATATTGAGGCTGTCTGCCATGCGCCGGACTGATTAAGGTGCAGTTTGGATATCGAAAAATTATGCGACGTTGATTTTAAATCTGCCTGAAGAGCTGTAATAACGCTGCTTATTTGAAGTCAAGACATAAGAGTATCGTTGAAAAGAAGGAATTCGTATATGTCTAAGATTAAGTTTGAACTGAGGCGAGGAAGCGATGTGCTACGTGATGGCATGTATCTGGAATTATCTGTCAGTGAGACATCTCCTTTACGGCAAGTGGCTGAAGTTTTCTATTCTGACGTTACACAAGATTTCTTTTTGACCTGCTACGAAGAGAGTATCCCTCTTGAAGCAGTGGAGAAATTGATTTCGGAGGCGAGGATAGCTCTCCCGCCAGTGAAGCAAGGACAATAAGAATGTAGCCTTAGTGCAACATCTTTATTCTAAATATCTGCTGCTAAAGTTGGTAAATCCCCTGAACGGTTCTATAGTCGGGACTGTTTCTCATTACAGGGTTCACTAATGCGATTTAACGGACTAACTAAAGGTTTCTTCATTTTCATACTTGCCCTCGTGACCTGGGCGTTCTTCGATGTATTGTCCCCCTACTTTTCCGCCATTTTGTGGGCCGCGATATTAACGACTATCTTTAACCCGGTAAAAAACAGACTGCGTAGCGCGCTTGGCGAACGCAACGGGCTGGCATCATTGATTACCATCGCCATTATCTGTCTGATTGTCTTTATCCCGCTGATGGTAATCCTGTCATCGCTGGCCATTGAACTGAACGTGGTATACACCAAACTGCAACAGAATGACACGCAGTTCCCGGAAGTCGTCACTTCTATTCTTTCGTACCTTCCTGATTGGGCCAGAGGATTTCTGGCAGAACACAATCTGGATGATGTCGCGCAGATCCAGAAAAAACTGTCCGATGTCGTGCTGCAAGGCGGGCAGTACCTTGCTGGCAGTGCATTTCTGATCGGGAAAGGCACATTCGGCTTTGCTATCAGTTTTGGCATCATGCTGTATCTGCTGTTCTTCTTACTGAAGGATGGACCGTATCTGGTGCGCCAGATTCTGGACTCATTACCCCTTTCTGATTTTGCCAAACAGCACCTGTTTGCCAAATTCGTCGGCGTGACGCGGGCAACCGTTAAGGGCACGGCGGTCGTCGCTTTGGTTCAGGGTATTCTTGGCGGCATCGCGTTTGCAATTGTGGATATCGACGGCAGCGTTCTGTGGGGGGCGTTGATGGCGTTTCTCTCCCTCGTGCCTGCCGTGGGCTCAGCGATCGTCTGGGTACCTGCAGCAATATTCCTGTTCGCCACCCACCAGCTATGGCAAGGGCTGTTTATCGTTGGCTTCTTCGTGATTATCGTTGGGCTGGTGGACAATATCCTGCGCCCGCTGCTGGTAGGTAAAGACACCAAAATGCCGGACTATCTGATTTTGATTACCACTCTCGGCGGCATGGAGATCTACGGCATTAACGGCTTTGTGATTGGCCCCCTGATTGCTGCACTATTCATAACCTGCTGGAACCTGTTTTCCGGGCGTGACCATGAAGGTAACGTGGAAGGAATCGACGAAGCCTTTATGGAAGAAGGAAAAAATCCTCCAGATTTATGATTGCAGGACGATAACAGAAGGCGGTTTCGGGACCGCCTTTTTTATTTTCACGCAAAATCATGCGTTTCCTATAATTGCAATCATGCGTATTCATTAATCGTCGCAGAAGGAACTAATCAGTGCGAATTGCCACAATCACCAACTGGGCCTATAGCGCGACGGTATGCCTGACCATCGCTTCAGGCGTTGTCATGCTGATGGCATCCAGCGCCGATAACACAGAACGCCAGGTGGTAGAACAGCGTTATCAGTTCGATCAACTTACCGAAGAAGTCGAACTCGATGCCTGGTCGCTGTCCGACCTGGCACGCGACTATGTTATTGCAAAAGATCCTGAGGTGCTTGACGCCTACCGTCAGAAAGAAACGTCCCTGAAAGCTGTTGAGCATCGTCTGTCGAAGCTCAAGGACCTTGGAGCAACGGATGAAGAGCTGGCGCTATTGCACGAAGGGCTGCAGATTGTTGATGCCCTGCAGGACGAGCAAGCTGCGGCGTTTGCCAGCATCGCGCGCGCAGAAGAGTCGCAGGCTATTGCCCTGCTCTATGGGAAAAGCTATGAACAGGAACTGGAACGCGCCCAGGACCGGATAGATCATTTCCGCCAACTGCTCGATAACCGCGTACGTAATACGATTGAAGATGCAACCCAGTCATCCCGCATGCTGCGGACGGCCTCTGAAGTGATGGTCGGTCTGACGGCGCTGCTGTTTTTATTCGTTCTCGGTTTCATTTTAAAGCGTCGCGTCCTGCGCCCCGTCGTGCGTTTGAGCGATGTCGTAAACCGTCTCGCATCGCAGGATTATGCCGTTGAGACGCCCAGTTTTAACCAGATAGATGAAATAGGCGACATGGCACAGGCGATCCGGATATTTCGCGAGAACGGTCTGGCGCGTCAGAGACTGGAGAAAGAGCGAGATGCAGACTGGGCAATCCGCGATCTGCTGGCGCGCATGACGCAACGTCTGCAGGGTTGCGAGAGTTTTGCCGATGTCATCAATGTGGCAGAGCTGTTTGCACCGAATATTGCTCCAGGTATTGCCGGGCGGCTTTACATACTGGACCAGGAACCCTGGCAAATGCGCTGCGTTGCACAATGGCTTTCTCCGCAGGGTAAAGCGGATGCGTTCCACCCGGACGAATGCTGGGCTGTGCGCCGCGGCCAGAGTCATCCTCCGGTACAAGGTGAACCCGATATCGCCTGCTACCATCTGCCAGAGTCATGCCAGCACCACACTCTGTGCGTCCCGCTGATTGCCCAGGGCGAAGCCATCGGCCTGCTCTCATTCCAGAACCTTAGCGATCATTCCGCCCCCTCCCGTGCATATCTGGAGCTGATGGCAGAAGCACTCGGCCTCGCATTAGCCAACCAGCGTCTGCGTGACGCCCTGCTGGAGAAAGCGCTCTACGATCCGCTAACCGGACTGCGCAACCGTCATCATCTTGAAGATACACTGCGTACCCAGATGAGCCAGGCAGTGCGTAACAAAGAACCGATCAGTTGCCTGATGATCGATATCGATCATTTTAAAAGTATTAATGACCGCTTTGGCCATGAGGCAGGCGATAGCGTAATCAAAAGTATCGCTGCGACTATTCAGCGCGTTGTCCACGACAGCGGCATGGCCTTCCGCTACGGCGGTGAAGAGTTTCTGGTACTGCTGGCCAATACGGATGAACAGGCCGCTAACCGCTTTGCTACGGAAATCTACAACGGCGTACGCGAACTGTCGCTGCGCTTTGGCGTTTCCGATATTGGACACGTGGATGTCTCTATAGGTGTCGCCAGTTACCCGCAGCATGCCCAGAGCGACAACCTGTTACGCGCCGCAGATGTCGCACTGTACCGCGCGAAAGAGTTAGGTCGTTCGCGCATTGTGAGCTTTGGCATGCTGGAAGCGAGCTGATATGAGCCAGCACTTCGGGCATTGCTTTACCTCTACGCCAGGTGGTATGTTAATTGGATGAACACAAAACACGATATCAACGGTTTTAATCACAACCTGTGGTGGCTGCCTTCTTAAAGGCGGTCAGAATGTGTTTTCCTCATTTTAAATAACCGCCGAAAGGCGGTTATTTGCATTTAGAGACCCCTTTCGGTTTTATGACTAAGGAGTCTTACATGAACAATAAAACCATCATCCTCACTGGCGATCGTCCCACCGGCCCGCTGCATCTTGGCCATTATGTGGGGTCATTGCGCCAGCGCGCCACGCTGCAACACGATTATCAGCAGTTTATATTGGTGGCTGACCTACAAGGGTTAACCGATAACGGCAGCACACCGCAAAAGATCCGCAACAATATTCCCGAAGTACTTGCCGACTATCTTGCCGCAGGAATAGACCCGTCACTTACCACCATCTGTCTGCAATCTGCACTGCCTGCTCTCGCAGAGTTAACCGCGCTTTATATGAACATCGTCACCGTGGCTCGCGTGGAGCGTAATCCTACGGTCAAAAACGAAATTGCGCAGAAAGGGTTCGCCCGCTCGTTACCGGTTGGTTTTCTGGTTTATCCCATCAGTCAGGCGGCAGATATTACGGCCTTCAAAGCCGAAGTCGTTCCCGTCGGCGACGATCAGTTGCCAATGATTGAACAGACTAATGAGATAGTGCATAAGATGAATAGCCTGTTACCGGCCCCCGTCCTATCGCACTGCAAAGCGCTGCTGAGTGAAACCAGCCGCCTTCCAGGGATCGACGGAAATGCCAAAATGTCAAAATCGCTTGGTAACACATTGCTCCTGTCAGCCAGCGAAGAAACCATTCACCGCGCGGTCAGCGCAATGTACACCGACCCTAATCATCTGAAAGTGTCCGACCCAGGGCAAATAGACGGCAATATGGTATTCACTTACCTCGATGCTTTTCATCCGGATAAAGCAAAAGTGGCGGAAATGAAAACGCATTACCAACGGGGTGGACTGGGTGACCGGACATGCAAAAACGAGCTGGAAGTGTGCTTGCAAGAACTCATCGCGCCAATGCGCGAGCGGCGTGCAACCTACATTCAGGATAAAGGCATGCTGATGGCGATGCTCAAAAAAGGAAGCGAGCAGGCGCACGAGATTACGCAGCAGACATTAAGAGAAGTGAAGCAAGGACTGGGTTTGCCGGTGTTCTGATATCGAGTTGCAACAGGAGCGATAAGTAACGATGACTCCCGTCTGAATGCCACCGCCGGGAGTTATCAGAAGCTGGCTCGCGTTTTATCGAAAAAATTTAGGGTAAAAATCAATCTCCTTTAACCCGCTGAAAAATCTTGTCCCGATACGCATCAAGATGATGTTTTTGCAGATAACGTTCCACCTCCGTAGCCCATTGGGTTCCCTCACCGAGAGTAGCGCGGCTATGCGTTGACGCGTAAAGATATCGTCTGTCATAGAGACTAATCAGCGTCTGATTTACCGCATTGACACTGTAATTGGGGTTGTTAGCCAGCTGCTTTTCCAGCGACTGAACGATACGCGCCTGATGGGCAGCATCGGCAGGATATTCCGTTTCATTAAGCTCGCTCAACACCAGAAATAAAGGGGGGATCTGCTCTTCGATCGCCGCCTGTAATCGATAATGCCCATCAAGGATCACATAAGATCCTAATCCGGCGATATACCAGACCAGTATCGGCGGCAACGTCCCCTCTCGGCATTTTTTACGCCACCATTTTAATCTCCCCGTATTGGGTTGAATGGCATAACGCCCCCGCAGCAAATAACCGCCCCACCACCAGTCAACCAATCTGACGTTTTCCGGCTGCGTCAGATCAGGGAAATCTTCAACGTACAGCGTCCATTGGCAGTTAATATTTTCAGTGCTTTCTGGCGCTGAGAAACGCCAGTTTTCTAACGCAATGGGTTGGGGACTGGAATAGCGCGATGAACATTGAATCGGTAACATCGGTCTTATCAACCAACGCTGCGGTGAGAGTAATGGTGTTGGCGCATTCATTAACTGACGAACAAAATACCGGCACCATTCGCCGATCCGCACCTGCTCGCCTTTGGCTTTTATCCGTTCAATATCTTCAGAAGTTACCGCAGGTAATATCTCCTGGCTCCGTGGATGATCTGCATTAAAAACCAGCCAAACGCCGGAATGATCTTCAAGCATTGAAGCCCAGAATAACGGCTCTCCGGCGAGCTGCAATGCCATACGCCCAAAATGGCCACTGAGCATTTCCATCGCTGGCTCAGTTCTTTGATTTTCTTTGAAGATCAGTTCCAACCCTTGCCACTGGTTATTACGATCAACCAGGTCTTTCCACCAATAATCTGTCATTGCTGCCTTCCCTGAGTAACGGGTTAATATCCCATGACCTTCGCCATCGGTCAGCAAGGGTGTCTTGCGTTGAGAATAAGATGCATTGTGTCAAAATCCAACCTCCCTATCGATGAGTGGCGTCAATCCCCCTCCAGAGAGGAGGTTGATTAGCGTCAGTATGAGGTCCGTCTGTATTGACGATACTGCGGATGCCAAAAAATCTCGTCAATTTTGCCTCGTAATGATTCCTCCGGTATACGAATGGCTACGCCATCGCGTTGCGCTGCAATACCAACACTAAAGGCAATGGCCTTTGTTACCTCCTGAATATTATTTATATCCGGTAATAATGGAGAATCTTTATTGCTTTTCATTGGCGAAAAAGAGGCTAACGTTCGGCTTGCCGTTATTAACATATTTTCTGTAATTCGTGTGGCGCGGCTTGCCAGACACCCTAGACCAATACCAGGGAAGATGTAAACATTATTACATTGTGCAACGGGATACTCCTTCCCTTTGTATATTACGGGATTAAATGGACTTCCCGTTGCAACAATGGCGTTTCCATCTGTCCATTCAATAATATCTTCCGGCCTCGCCTCGACCCGCGAAGTTGGGTTGGATAACGGCATGATTATTGGGAGCTTACAGTACTTGTACATTTCCCTAATAATAGCTTCGCTAAACAAGCCTGGTTGGCCGGTAACACCTATCAACACCGTAGGATGTGCGTGACAAACAACATCCATCAGCGTCATTTTTTCGCTTTCCACACCCCAGCTTTCGACGATCGTTCGAGGCTGTGACAGTTGTCGCTGAAAAGGTGGAAGGTTTGCCTGGTCATCAGTCAACAATCCGAACCGATCCACCATATAAATTCTGGCGCGAGCTTCCACTTCAGACAAGCCTTCAGCGATCATCTGCTGAATAATATGCTCCGCAATACCGCAACCAGCCGATCCGGCCCCCAGAAATACAACTGTTTGCTCGCATAATGAACGACCGGAGACTGAGCTTGCCGCCATTAAACATCCTAGCGCGACGGCAGCAGTTCCCTGGATGTCGTCATTAAAACAGCACATCTCATCTCTGTATCGCTCCAAAAGAGGAAGTGCCGTTTGCTGAGCAAAATCCTCGAATTGCAGTAGGACCTCAGGCCATCGACGTTTAACCGCGTTTATGAACATATCCACAAACTCAAAATATTCTTCCCCGGTAATTCTTGGGTGACGCCATCCCATATAAAGAGGATCATTTAGCAGTTGAGAATTATTGGTTCCAACATCCAGCAGAATGGGTAATGTATTTGCCGGATTTATACCACCGCAGACGGTATACAAAGACAGTTTGCCGATTGGAATCCCCATGCCGCCAATACCTTGATCCCCAAGTCCCAGGATCCGTTCACCATCGGTGACGACGATGACACGAATATGCTGTTTCGTGGCATTGTGCAATATATCATCGATTTTATGGCGATCCGGCCATGCGATAAATAACCCTCTGGCCCTACGGTAAATATCAGAAAAATGTTCGCATGCATGGCCAACAACAGGTGTATAAATAATAGGTAGCATTTCTGCTAAATGTTTATTCACCAGATAATAGAATAGTGTTTCGTTAGTGTCCTGAATGTTCCTAAGGTAGATATGCTGTGCAATAGCAGACTTAAAATCGCTAAACTGGCGATATGCTCGATGGGATTGCTCTTCAATTGTTTCAACTGCATTGGGTAGCAACCCTTCCAGATTGAATATCACTCGTTCCTCTTCGCTAAAACCACTTCCTTTATTAAGAAGAGGAGATTCGAGTAGAACAGAACCTGAGTAAGGAATATAGAGCAAATTATCTACATTTTCATTTAACATAGTGTTCATCCAGATAAAAACCTTCCGTATTCAGTTACTCTTACATACTGGAAATTAGCGTATTAGCGATTAGCATAGTTATGATTCCACCAAGTGCCGGAATGACCGTTCTGCGCACGATCATAAATGGGGAACACTCACCCGATTTACTGACGGCAATAATAATACCGGCAACAGGCGACATTGCGCGTCCCATCCCAGCCATCAGTTGCATTGGCAGAAGCATATGTACGGCGTTCATACCAAATTTTGTTGCAATAGACTGCGCCATACCGGCAAATGAAAAGAAGGCTGCAACCCCCGACCCTGTCAGTACGGCCGTTACCCCGACCAAACATGCCATTACAATCGTCATGCTGGTGAAACCAAAGCCAGCGTTATGTGTCGCATCGAGTAAATAATCCACTGCACCAATTTTTTGTAATCCCTGTGCGAAAATTTCGGCGCATACCAGTAATGAAACGATACTGGTAAACATACTCCCCATACCTTTAAAGAAGACTTGTACTCCTTTGCAGCACTCTTTAAAGTTTCGTTTTACACATAGCTCAAAAATAAAGGCGACAATAGTTCCGATAACCATTGCAGTCACGACATCTACTTTAATGGTATCAACAACCAACGGACTGAACACCAGTACCAGAACGACAGGAAAAATGGGCAATAACCCGTAGAACTTAGGTGCTGGCGCGTCATCTTTTTCAGCAATCTCGGGAGGCACAGCACGTTGTGACGCAACAACATGTCCATCTTTTTTGTCAAAATATTTCGCCGTAAAATAGATTAATATAGAAACGACAACCATCACCGCCGCAGCTACCGGCATCTGATAATGAGCAAAATACAGTGCTGTTTCCATGCCAGCATATTCAGCAGCTAAGTTCGCGGTGCCAACGGCCGGCCCAAGATCCATAAAGGCACACATGCCAATCATGGCCGCGGCAGCAGCCTTACTTACCCCAAGTCGAACCAAGACCGGGAAAAATGTCACCAGCAATAACATTGCAAGGCCCGCTGCACTGGAGATGGCAACATGGAGCAATTGCGCAAAAATGTAGCCGATGGCAAGGATCAGGTAAGGTGCTTTTAAAGTCTCCAGCGGCCGAATGCAGACATCAACCATGGCCTTTGAAGCTTTAATATGATCCATATAGCTGGCGAAACCACCGGCCGCCATAATAATCAAACCGATCCCTGCTACCTGCGTTGATAATGAACCTTTTACAAAAGCAAATATATCAATCCAGACAGACCCTGTGGATTTTGCATTTCCATATAAGATACTTTTTTCAGGGTAGAAAATGGCTGTAATTGTTAACAAGGAAAGCCCCGCTAACAGCAAAACAGTTTGCGGCTGGTAATTCTTGATAATTAACCAAGCCGCAACGACAGTAATAACTATCGCAATAATAAAAGCACTCATGGATATTTCCTGTTATTTATTCGTCAAGATATCAATAATCCATATAGCCACAGTGGTTACATGAGGATAACAAACAATAATGTCGTTGAGTGTGCATGATGTATTTAGCTAAAATTATGCCCCATCATCAGAATTAATATCGTTAAGCATCATTCCAGCAACCAATGCGGTTCTGGTAACGATATTTTCGGGTAATATATGCTCATGGAGCGCATGGATACCGGCTCCTGTCGCACCAAGGCCATCTAATGTAGGAATACCTAACGCCGCGGTGAAGTTTCCATCACTACCACCTCCAGCCGATTTAGCGGTAATCGTAATGCCCAGTATTTCCGCAATCTTTTGCGCTTTTTCAAATAGCTGTTCGGAAGCTGAAGAACGTTCCATCGGTGGGCGAGTTTGCCCTCCTTCAATCCTGAGTTGGCTACCCTGCAAATGAGGTGTCAAACGGGTGATAGCATCATGGATCCGTGCAGCTTCTGACTGATTTTCCACTCTGGTATCAATTTCTAATTCGGCAGAATCCGCGACGACATTGACCCTACTGCCACCCCGTACAATACCAACGTTAACGGTGGTACCGCGCTCAGGATCATTCAACTCTCGCAATTTGAGGATCTGAAAAGCCATTTCCTCAATAGCACTAACCCCCTCACCTGGATTATTGCCTGCATGCGCAGCAAGACCTGTGATAGCAATGCGGTAGCGGCCAGTGCCTTTACGGGCAATTTTTAAATCACCATGAGTTGTCGCCGGTTCAACAACCAATACTTGCTCAGATCCTGTAGCATTACGGATAATCCATTCCTTCGAACTTGGACTTCCGAGTTCTTCATCACTATTGCACAGGAAAACAATGCGCTTACCACCGAGCTGCCCGCTCTCTTTTAACGCACGAACCGCCCAGATAGACTGAATCATCCCGGCTTTCATATCGAGGATCCCCGGGCCATACCATTTCCCCTCTTCTTCGCGAAGTGAGAGTACCCCTTTATCCCAGACCGTATCAAAATGCCCCAAAATTGTGGTTTGCGGGCCCTCTTTTCCCAGAACAAATTTTAACTGGTTACCGTAATGTGTCTGTTTTTCAGTTTCAGCCTGTATACCCAGACGCTTTTCGAAAATAGCTTTTAAAACGTCACCACAGTGGTCAACAGCAGCTTTATCAGTTGAAGGAGACTCAGCCAGTACCAAATCGCTGATATCTTCCATGATAAGGTCAGTATGTTTCTGTAAGTAATTAACAACGCTCTTCATTGCCACACTCTCCGCATAGGTATTTAGCATTAGTATGTGATGAATCCCGGTTGAAAAAGAATCAGGCTCCTATGCTATTATTGTTGCTTTCAGGTCAACAATAATGGCAAAAACATGACATTGAGCACCTATCCAGAAAAAGCGATCCGTTATTTATATATGGTCGGATTGTACGGTGGGATCCGCAGAGCCGCCGACATCCTTGGCTTTAACCCTTCGGTTGTCAGTCGCCAAATCTCTCTTCTGGAAAGAACAATACAGCTGCCATTATTGGAGAAAAGAGGACGTAACGTTGTCCTCACCGAGGCGGGAAGATTACTGGCTGATGACTACGCTATTACTCAACAAAAACGCAATGAACTTGAGCGGCAACTCAGCGATATGCGCCATATGCGTGGAGGGACAGTTACGCTGCGCGTTGGACAAGGGATGGTCCAGGAAATCATTACCCACGTCGTGAGCGATTTTGCCCAAATCTACCCGAATGTGTTTGTAGATATCACTTCTGGCAACATGGAAACGTCGATGGAACTCATTGCAAGAGGTGAAGTGGATATGGCCGTGGGATTTGGTCCCGTTGGGCAACCGGCACTTAAACGATATAGCTATAACCGGGGAGCCATTTGTGCCATTGTCAGGAAGGATCATGTTATTTCTGGTTTAAAGAAAGTAACGCTTCAGGAACTTTCCCGGCATCGCCTGATTGCTATGCATGACAATTTTGGGCTTCAGCGATATCTCACTGCGATGTTTCGCGATGAAGCGATTATGTTCAGGCCATCCTACTGCTGTAATCTGTTTACCAGCGCAATAGCTCTGTGCCGTGCGGGACTGGGGATTGCTTTTATGACAGAACAAACCGCTAATGCAAATTCTTATCCTGGGGAATTGACGGCAATACCGATTGATCATCATATTGCCAGAGAGTGTCAGTGGCATATATTGCGTAGCTCCGATCATCGTTTTACACCGGCTGCTCATTACTTATGGAAGTTGCTGTGTAATTATTTAAGTGACTCCAGCACGTAGGAATGCAAAACATCACGCAGTTTAACAATCAGGTGCGACTCGCCCGGCGCACAGCCTGAGTAAATAGCATTCTGCAAAATTAACAAAATATAATCATTTAAAAACTAAAAATACTTATAAATCAGTGCGATAAACAACCTCAGGGACAGTTGATAGCGGGTTATAGCAGCTATTAATGTGTCCCTTTTTATGTCCCTGCTCCTAAAGATGCCCCCAAAATCACGCTTCAAGTGGGGTAAAACCACTCCAAAACCACACAGGTTATTCAAGCCTCTCATCATCAGTACTTATGGCCTTCAACTATTCAAATCTCACGTGAAAAACAGTACCTCCTCATACGACTGCTCAGAACCAGGAGCGGACATCGCAAACGCAACAACGACGAATCCGTCAGTCCACAATAAAGAGTTTTGCTCCTGTCTCCGTTCTGGACTGATGTGGTTCTGCGTTATCACCAACCTGATAACTCATCCCCGCAGTTAAAGTGAATTTGCGGCCATCTGCGAGCAGTGTTTCGAGTTCTCCCTCCAGGCATAAAAGGACATGACCTTTACTGCACCAATGATCCGCAAGGTAGCCTGGGGTATATTCAACCATTCGCACACGGATTTGGTTCGGCTTGTGGCCAAAAAATTGTGTGCGCCAGTAGGCTATGCCTGTTTCCCCAGGATGTTCTGTTTTTTCGACTTCACCCCAGTTGGTGGTGCCAAAAGCAAATGCTTCGATATTCATTGTATGGCCTTTCGTCGTTAAGAATGATTTCTGGAGCTCAGGTTAGAATGAATTAACATCAGAAAAAATAATTATACATCAACTCTTTATTTTCCATATGTAGTGACGAAATCGAACCTGATTCAAGTTATCTACCAATTTGAAGTGCTACATTAATGAAAATCCGCTGGTGTCGGTAACGACCGCTGTTCGCTCACAGCAGACCTTCTGTCCGCAAAACCTCGAGTTATTTCTCTTTCCTGTAGCTGGAAAGGCGGTGCTCAAGGTTGGTCCGAACCTGCGGCCACTCATCATCAATTATGCTGTACCGTATGGAAGTACGTTTTCGACCATCAGGCATAATTCGTTCATTTCTGATGATGCTTTCCTGGATCGCACCAATACGGAGAATGGCAGCCTGCGAGCGCTCATTCAATACATCAGTCGTAAACTGAACGCGAACACACTTCAGTTGCTCAAAGGCGTACCGCAGCAATAACAGTTTACTCTCGGTATTTGCAGCTGTTTTTTGCCAGCTTTGTGAATACCAGGTATGACCAATTTCGAGCTTTCGGTTTTCTCTATCAATCTTCCAGAAACGTGTTGATCCAATGACACGTTGATCGGACAAAAGCGTTACAGCAAACGGCATGACTGTGCCTTCGATCTGCCCCTTGAGGGCTTTCTGAATGTACAAATCTGCGGTGTCAGCAGACGGAACTACCGTAAATGGCAGAGACCAGAGTTCCCCATCCGCTGCCGCATCAATCAATAGCTGAGCATCTGTCTCAAGCAGAGGACGGAGCGTGACAAGAGATCCTTGCAATGTAGGCGTCATATTTGTGACCTTACAATTATTTTGTGTCGATTGATTGAGCTGCATAATCCTGTACTGAATGAATTACTATGCCCCGTTTGCATTGAATAATCGACTCATCAAGAGTCGATTATCTGCTCACTGCTCATAATGGTAACTTGTCAACTCCGTGCCAGTAATGGACTTCCCTCTTTTGTAAAACAACGATGTTGAAACGAAACCGTTTCATGATAAATCTATAAATGTAATGAGGCGATTAAAAGAGGGCTGAAACAGTTAACCTTGACCTCAACACCAAACGCGCAAACTTTCTACGAAAAGCATGGTTTTATGTTTATCAAGGAAACGACATCCCCATCAAGACTTGCCCAAACAGATCTGCGTTGTATGGATATGTCCATCGCATTATCAGCCGGAGTTTTCTTTTGCTCTTGGCAGGAGAACTCACCAACGGAAATCTAATCGCTATGAGTTAAGTACGGCAGCTTCGAAGTCTTGGGCGGATAACTGCTGTGTTCAAACTCCCCCAACCCTTTGTGATACGATATTTGCTTTAGATTGTCACATGGGGTCAGATTTTGAATTCATACATTTTCCTTGCCGGGGCCATCGTAGCTGAAGTCATAGGTACAACTCTGATGAAGTTCTCTGACGGATTCACACGCCTATGGCCATCTGTAGCGACTATTGTGTGCTACTGCACAGCCTTTTATCTTCTCTCCCAGACCCTGTCGACCATTCCAACGGGTATTGCATACGCAATTTGGTCAGGTGCTGGAATCGTATTAATCAGCCTTTTGGGCTGGTTGGTAAGTGGGCAAAAGCTAGATTTTCCGGCGATCGCAGGTATGCTTCTTATTTGTGCTGGGGTTCTGGTTATTAATATTTTTTCAAAATCCTCCCCACATTGATCCTCTTATCTTGATCGAGTAGGAAAAGTGCATATGAAAATACCAATACTCCATACGGAACGCTTGCTGTTAAAACCATTAGAAGCCGAAGATGCCTCGCAGATTCAGGTGCTTTATCCCCGCTGGGAGATAGTTCGCTATATGGTCTCCTCAGTACCCTGGCCCTATCCTGATAACGGTGCGGAGAATTACGTCAATAACGTTGCCCTGCCTGATATGGAAAAAGGGATTGCGTGGATCTGGACTATCAGACTCCGTGAGGCCCCTGACGCTCTCATAGGTTTAATTTGCCTTTATGACGTTGAGGATAATAACCGTGGATTTTGGTTAGCTCCGGAATATCAGGGGCAGGGTTTTATGCGTGAGGCCAGTAATGTCGCTACGGATTACTGGTTTAATACGTTAAATAAGACGGTATTGCGTGCGCCGAAAGCCTCTCTCAATATCCGTTCCAAACGTATTTCAGACAGTAGCGGCATGCGGCTTATCAAGACGGAAAAGAAAGAGTATGTCAGCGGTTTGCTGGATTCTGAACTTTGGGAAATCACGCGCGACGAATGGAACGCTCGTCAGGTTGGTTAATATAAATTATGGAATGTCCATAACCGAACCGCAGAGAATTTCTATTTTTGCCCTGCACCAATGGCAAGTTTATTAATCCTGCAGTTGCGATCATAATAAATAGATACGCAGCTAAGCCTGTCACTCGCGGGCAACATGAGTAATGCTATCTTATTTGAGGATTCTGGCATGGCCCCCTTTCATCAACTGACTGCCACCAGTTTGCATGGCCAGCCCATCTGTATGACTGACTACGCTGGCAAACTGGTTCTGGTGGTTAATACCGCCAGCCATTGTGGTTTCACTCCACAATATGCAGGCCTCGAAGCGCTCTACAAGAAGTACGCCGCGCAGGGTCTGGTGGTGCTTGGTTTTCCCTGCAACCAGTTCGGTAACCAGGAGCCCGGTGGAGCCGACGAAATCGCGCAAACCTGTCACATCAACTACGGTGTGAGCTTCCCGATGTTTGAGAAAGTGGAAGTCAACGGTGCCGCTACGCACCCGGTATTTCGTTACCTGAAAGACGAATTACCCGGCGTGCTGGGTGGGCGGATCAAGTGGAATTTTACTAAGTTCCTGATCGGGCGTGACGGCAAGCCGCTTAAGCGATTTGCCCCCTTCACTACCCCAGAGAAAATAGAAACCACCATCCTTACATTGCTTAAAGTCTGAGCGCCTCTGTAATTCAAACCGTCCCTGGTATGCCCCAGTTCGCTGTCTGAATAAAAAACACGCTGCAAAATCAACAAAATATAATCAACTTGCTTAATTACTCTGCAATCGCGTGAGATCAGGAAGAAAAATGCTATTTCCCTCTTGCCTCATTCGGTCTGTGCCGCTAATATTCGTCCCCGTTGTCACCTACAACGTTGCGTTCATAGCTCAGTTGGTTAGAGCACCACCTTGACATGGTGGGGGTCGTTGGTTCGAGTCCAATTGAACGCACCATTTTGCGTCCGTAGCTCAGTTGGTTAGAGCACCACCTTGACATGGTGGGGGTCGGTGGTTCGAGTCCACTCGGACGCACCAAATCATATCCCTTTGATTTGGTGCTATTTAACTTCAAAACTATTTTTTTATCTTCAGTTTGTATCCGTCAGTTTTATCATTTCCCTTGATGATTCAATAGCACTGCGCTAAATCATTCTAAATTCCATGCTCAACGCGTATCATTCATCTTCTTCGCATAATGTCATTCGCCAGAGATCGGATACCATGCCCTCTTCCATCTTCCTGTTAGCCGCAGGCAGTTTGCGCCCTGCATTTACGCCATTGATAAGCCAGTTCACGCGCATGAGTGGAATAGACGTTAAGGTTGAATATGGTCCGGCCGGTTTATTGCGTGAACGTATTGAAGCGGGAGAACCGTGTGCGCTCTTTGCCTCCGCTAACCGGGAACATCCGCAAAACCTGTTAGCACGTAATATTGCCTTCTCTACGCACACTTTTTGCTGGAACAAACTGAGCCTTGTCAGCAACCGAACCGGTGTCTGGCTGGATTTACTCCGCGACCCAACGCTGCGACCAGGTACATCAACGCCCGGCTGCGACCCTTCCGGAGACTATACCTGGGCATTTTTCGACAATATGGATGTACTGGAAGCAGGACTCGGGCAACAGCTTCGCGCACGGGCAATCCCGCTGGTGGGTGGTCGTGATACGATAAAAATCCCGCAAGGTGAACTGGCGAGTGCCTGGATACTGCGCCAGGGACTGGCCGATCTGTTTATCGGTTACGCGCATTACGCACACGCGCTGCGCGCGATGCCCGACGTACATTACGTGGCTATTCCCGATGAGCACAATATTCGCTGCGAATACCAACTGGCGGTGCTTGATGCATCCAATGAAGTCATGGCGCTGGTTGAATTCATACTCTCCCGCGGCGGGCAGGAATTTCTTAGCGCCGCCGGATTCTTAACGCTTAACGACGAATAGAAAACAACGGTGCGATAAACGGCGTCTGGTAGTTCTCCACGCTGAGTTTTCTCAGCGTTAAGCCATAGGCCAGGAATAAATTCTCCTCCGTCACAATGCTGTTCGTGGGCCCTGCCCGCCATTTTCCTTCAGGGAGTAGCAGCAAAGTATGGGAAGCAACCTGTAACGCATGAAGCGGATCGTGGGTCGAAAAGAGAATGCTGCATCCCTGTTGATGGGCCAGATCGCTGATGAGCTGGAGCACCACCTGCTGATTGGCGAGATCCAGCGCGGAACACGGTTCATCCAGTAACAGCGTTTGACACTCCGTCACCAGAGCCCGGGCAATCATCACCAACTGTTGCTGCCCGCCAGAAAGTGAGCCAAATGAGCTGGAGGCGAGATGCGCGATATTCAACTGCTCTAACGCCTGCATTGCTCTTTTTTGATCCTGCGGACTGGGTTGCGCAAACAGCTTCACGTGCTGTGCTCGCCCCATCAGCACCACGTCGCTGACCGTGTACGGAAACGGCAGATGGCTATGCTGTGCCACAATCCCTATCCCACCGTTATTTTCAATATTCCCGCCTAAAGCAGGCAGCGTGCCGGTTAACGTATCGAGCAGTGTACTTTTACCCAAGCCGTTGCGTCCCAGCACGGCCCAGATCTCACCTTTCTGGCAACAGAACGTTAGCGGCTCAAATAGCGGTGTACGATACCCATAAGTAAGCTGATTTACACGCAGTGCGGCAGGTATCATGATTTCTCCCGACGACTGGTACGAATGAGTAAGAAAGCAAACAACGGCGCGCCGAACAATGCGGTAATAATCCCCAACGGTATCTCCGCGTGCATCAGGGTGCGAGCAATATCGTCCACCACAATCATAAATCCGCCCCCCAACCAGAAGGCGCACGGTAGTAAACGACGATGATCAACCCCCACCAGCAAACGCGCCAGATGCGGAATCACTAATCCAACCCAGGCAATACTGCCGCTGACCGCCACCTGAGCAGCGACCAAAAATGCGCAGCACACCAAAACACTGCGTCGCAGAGGAACCACCGCTACACCCAGTGCTCTGGCATCTTTGTCATTGAGCGACAACAGGTTTATCCGCCAGCGTAGCTGGTACAAAACCGTCGCGGCGATACCGACCGGAACCGCCAACAGCAGCACTTTATGCCAGTTGGCCGTCGCAAAGCTGCCAAGCAACCAGAACACAATATTAGGTAACGTCTCTTCGGTATCAGCCTGATACTGGATCAGGCTCACCAGCGCGGCAAAAAAACCGCTCAAAATGATACCCGACAGAATCAATACCAGCGTATTCTCCAGCCCCTGTAACGCAGCAATGGCATACACCAGGATCAACGCTGTCAGACCAAAGAAAAACGTTGATCCCATCATCAGCCAGGGCGAAAGACCGAGCAGGATGGCCAGTGTTCCACCAAAAGCCGCCCCCGACGTCACGCCGATAATATGCGGGTCGACCAGAGGGTTATGAAATACCCCTTGCAGCGTCGCGCCGCATAACCCAAGCGCGCCCCCCGCCAGCAGTGCCATCAAAATACGCGGTAGCCTGACCGTCCAGATAACCTGGCTGCCTATTCCTTCAGCGTCGCTATAGTGTGTCAGGTGGTGAAACACCTCGCTTAACGACAGCGGATACTGTCCGAGGCATAGCGAACTGACGCCCAGCAACAGGACCACAACGATTAAGAGCGGTTGCTGGGGCAAAATACGGTTACTTAGCTGCATCAGACTGCCAGTTCACACGATAAAAACGTTGATAGTAGTCCTTGGCCTGCGCATCAACGTCCACGTTTTTATAGGCATCCGGATACAGTTTTTTGGCCATCCAAAGTTCACCGATCGCCAACGCTTCCGGCATCGGATAGCCCCAGGCTTTGGCATATTCAGGCATCAACCAGACGCGATGATTTTTCACCGCATCAATCCCCTGCCAGTTCGGATCGTTTTGGATCTGAGTTACCACCTGCGGATAGCGATCCTGGACAAAAATCACCTGCGGGTTCCACGCTAATACCTGCTCCAGCGCAACCTGACGGGCACCTTTCACACTGGCAGCCGCCACGTTTAATCCCCCCGCGTGCTGCATCATCAATCCCGTGTACTTCCCGGAGCCGTAAGTCATCAGATCGGGGTTAGCCATATAAATACGGACTTTTTGCTCATCCGGGATTGTCGCAACCGGCGCATTGAATTTTGCCCGCGCGGCAAAAACGTAGTCGATTAACGTTTCGGCCTGCGGTTTGCGCCCAACCACGTCAGCGATCAGGCGAATACCCTGCTTCAACCCTTCATTGTAGACCTGCTCTTCATCGGCCATGGTCGGGTTCATTTTATTCTGTTGCCCGGTGGCATCCTTGCGTAACGAGATAGCCACGACCGGAATACCGGCGTTCTGAATCTGCTGGATCATCTCCGCGGGCGCATAGTTGGCGACAAAAACCACCTGCGGATGAATCGCCAACAGGCTTTCGATGTTCACGCTGGTGAGATCGCCTGGCGTCGGCAATGTAGTAATCGTCGGCATAAAGCGCGCAAATTCAGGCCCGAGCTGCTTTTTCCAGCTCGACATCACACCAACAATGTCCTGCTGGGCATTGAGCTGGACCAGAATATTCAACGTCTGGTGTTGCAGCACGACCACTTTGTCCACGTGGTCAGGAATCGTGACCTGTCGACCAAGCTGATCGGTGATCGTTCGGTCGGCCTGAGCAGAAAACGCAAACAACATGCTGGCGCAAACCAGCACAAAAGAGCGGAAAGTTAACATGGGATACCATCTGAATAGAGGAGTAAAAACGATATGTATTAAATTATATAACGAGAGGCCTGGCAACCCATTCGCGATAAATACCGCGCTACACACGAGGAAGATCAATTTATGCCAACAATAATAAAGCCGACGGTGATGACGACCGTCGGCTTTGGGTAAATGACAACTAACGAATTACTTGGTTGCTGCTTTGATAATATCGAGCGCTTTGGCGAACTGATCCTGCGGAATTGTCAGCGGGTAAAGGAAACGAATAACGTTGCCATACTGACCGCAGGTCAGCAGCAGTAATCCTTGCTCAAGGGCTTTCTTCTGCACGCGTTGTGCGGCGGCAGCGTTGGGTTCTCCTGTCGCTGCATCACAGAATTCAGCAGCAATCATAGAGCCTAAACCTCGCACTTCGGCCAGTTCAGGACACCCTGCTTGTGCATCTGTCAGAGCGGCGCGCAGCTGTTCACCGAGAGCCGCCGCACGCTGGCATAACTGCTCATCACGAATGATATCCAGCACCGCATGGGCCGCCGCGATCGACAGCGGGTTTCCGGCGTAGGTTCCACCCAGACCACCTGGCGCAGGCGCATCCATAATTTCGGCTTTGCCCACGACGCCTGACAACGGCATGCCGCCCGCAAGGCTTTTCGCCATGGTCATCAGGTCCGCTTTATCGGCGTAATGATCCATCGCAAACAGCTGACCCGTACGGGCAAACCCGCTTTGTACTTCATCAGCGATCATCACGATGCCATGCTCGTCGCAAATACGGCGGATGGCAGCCACAAATTCTGGCGGTGCCACCACGAAGCCCCCTTCGCCCTGGACGGGTTCGAAAATAATCGCCGCAACCTGGGTTGGATCGATATCGGCTTTAAACAGACGCTCAATCGCTTTTAGGGAATCCGCCGTGGAAATACCCTGCAATTCAGAAGGATACGGCGCATGGTAAACAGAGCCTGGGAACGGGCCGAAACCTTTTTTATAGGGTGCCACCTTGCCGGTTAACGCCATCGTCATGTAAGTACGCCCATGAAAACCACCGCCAAATGCGATAACGCCAGGACGGCCGGTATGCGCGCGCGCAATTTTCACCGCGTTTTCTACCGCTTCAGCCCCGGTAGTGAAGAATGTGGTTTTACGCTTGCCGTCGATTGGCGCAACGGCGTTGATTTTCTCAGCCAAAGACACATAGCTTTCGTACGGGACAATCTGATAAGCCGTATGGGTAAAAGCCTGAAGTTGCGCTTCGACTGCCTGCACCAGGCGAGGATGGCGGTGTCCGGTGTTCAGCACGGCAATCCCGGCGGCAAAATCGATGTACTGATTGCCTTCGATATCGGTAATTGTGCTGTTTTCTGCCGACTGAGCATAAAAATCACACATCACACCCACGCCACGCGGGGTGGCATCCAGACGACGTTGTTGCAGGTTTTTATTGTTCATTCTCTACACCTTGTCCATTAATACATTTCGGTTGAATTACCCTTTAAATTTAGACGCCGTCTGGTACTTTAATCGAGAGCCAAATCGTTTTATTTTAAGGATCCAAATGCGTTCACTTGCCGGAGATGTGATCAAGCATGCATTTAATCAGCAGACTGACGAAAAACTACATCGCCGCCTGTATGCCGCCATTTGTAGTTGCATCCTCGAAGGTAGCCTGAAACCGGCCACCCGAATGCCTCCGTCGCGTGACCTGGCAGGAGAGCTGACGCTATCGCGCAATACCGTCCTGCGGGTGTACGAACAGTTGCAAGCTGAAGGGTATATTTCCGCGCGTACCAGCAGCGGCACATTTGTGACCGACAGCGTGCTGGACAATCTAGACCTGCGTCCTGACAAAGAGCCTGTTACTGCCGCTCAGGAAGATCACACCCGTTTATCCGCCCGCTGCCTTGAGCTGTTAGGTAATGCCAGCGCCAGTCCCCGCCAGTGGGGGGCATTTATTCCAGGCGTACCTGATGTAGAGCATTTCCCGCACCGGGTACTCAAGAAAATTCAGGACAGGCTGGCAAGACGACTGCGCCCGGAGTATCTCACTTACGATGCCACAGGCGGCGTGAATGAGCTAAAAGAAGCACTGGCAGACTATCTGCGCACCGCTCGCGGCGTACGGTGCTCACCGGAGCAAATTCTGATTACTGAAGGTATTCACCAGGCCCTGGATCTGGTGACCCGGACTTTATGCAACCCTGGCGATCACGCCTGGATTGAGGAACCGGGCTACTGGGGAATCAAAAATATTCTTCGCATCAATGCCGTTAATTTTTCGGCTATTCCGGTTGATGAACAAGGCATGGTCCCGCCGGATGCAGGTGAAACACCGCCAAAACTTATTTTTGTGACACCGTCACATCAATACCCACTCGGTTCGGTAATGAGTCTGAGCCGCCGCCGGCAACTTCTCTTTCGCGCACGTGAAACGCGAAGCTGGATAGTGGAAGATGATTACGACAGTGAGTTCCGCTTTTCCGGCCAGCCGATTCCCTCTTTGCAGGGGCTGGAAGAAGAGACACCGGTCATTTACATCGGGACATTCAGTAAGACACTCTATCCCGCACTGCGACTCGGGTATGTCGTGCTACCTAAATCGTTAGCCGCTCCGCTGAAAAAGGTTCATAACGACCTCTATCGTGGTGGGCATCTGTTGATTCAGGCCGCACTGGCGGAGTTTATTCGCGAGGGTTATTACGCGGCACACATTCGGAAAATGCGTCAGCTATACAGTCGTCGTCGCCAGATGCTGGTAGAGCTTATCAGCCGCCAACTTGGTGAACATTTTCTTGGTTCCTTCAGCAGCAACGCCGGGCTGCATATGATCTTACAGTTACCCGCCGGGAGCGATGATGCGGTCATTGCCCAACAGGCGAATGCGCAAGGGTTGCTGGTGCGCCCGCTGTCACGCTATTACGTAAATGAAGGGAAACGCAGCGGCCTGCTGCTGGGGTTTGCCAGTATTGAAGAGCATGAAATGACGGCGGCGTTTACCCGACTCGTGGATATTATCAGGGTAAACACCGTGTAAGCACTGCCGGATGAAGGTGCAAGCACCTTCTCCGGCATACTGTTTAATGTGACGCTTTTTTAACGCCAGCCAGGTCTTCCTGGCTTACTTCGCTATTCCCTTCACCCCAACTTTTACGCACGTAGTTAATCACGTCGCGCATTTCGTTGTCGCTTAACAAGCCACCGTAGGCAGGCATCTTAAAGGAGACGCTGCCACGCGTTGTCGGTGTTTCTGCGCCGTGGGCAATCACTCTGAACAGCGGTGTCGGGTCATCAACCATCACCAGTGGATTGTTAACTAAAGAAGGCGCGTTATCATCCGTACCTTTCCCTTCCAGACCGTGACAAGTTGAACAGTAGCGGTTATAGGTCACTTTGCCCGCCTCAGGTGAATTCGACCAGGATGCTGTAGTCGCCGCAGCACGTACCGTTTCAGGCTTCGCACTTTTCAGGCTCAACAGATATTGGGCGATCGCCGTGGCATCTTCGTCGGTCAGATACTGTGTACTCTGCGTGACGACTTCAGCCATCGAACCTGAAACCGCGGCATGCTTGCTTTTACCGGTCAGCAACAGCGATTTTAACTCCTGCTCAGACATACCGGTGCCGCGCAGCGACGGTGCATACCAGCCGTCAATCATCGCGCCGCTCAGGTATTCGGCATCAGCATTAGTATACGCTTTTTCGTTCATCGCCATGCCTCTCGGGGTATGGCATGAACCGCAGTGTCCGGGGCCTTCCACCAGATAAGCACCCCGTTTTACCATGGCAGCATTATCATCCGTTTTCGCGCCCTCTACAGCCGACACTGGCGCGTCGGTAAACAGCCAGTTCCAGATATGCAGCGGCCAGCGGGCGGAGAGTAGCCACGGAATAGCATTCTCTTTATTGGGCTGTGCTGACGGCGTGACGTCATGCATAAAATAGCTATACAGCGCCTTAACATCCTCGTCAGAAAGTTTTGCATAGGAGGGATAAGGCATAGCCGGATAGAGCGGATGACCATCTTTGGCAATCCCCTGCCGTACGGCTTTTTCAAAATCCTCGTAAGAATAATTTCCAATACCCTGCGTTTTGTCTGGGGTAATGTTGGTCGAATAAATATCCCCCACCGGAGTAGGAAACTTTTTGCCCCCCGCCATCGCCGCACCACCTTCAGCGGTGTGACAGGCGACGCAGTCTGAAATTCGCGCGATGTATTCACCGTTAGATTCAGCAGCGGAAACCGAAGCAGTAAATAAACAGGCGGCGAGAATGGTTACATTGCGCATAGATCACCCCATATCCTTGAGTTCATTAACCGCACGCCATGCCTGATCGATTGCCGTATGGGCATAAGCACTCCAGTCAGAATCGGAGTTAGCGATGGCAATGCGACCGACTGGCTTACGCGCCCGTTCGATAATTTCTGGCATCTTATCCATATCATCGAACAGCGAGTTGGCGTAGTACGCATAGCCATGCGCCCAGCGGTTAACCGTAATGGCGGCAATATCGCGTTGATTATCAAATCCGGTTGAGCCAAACATCTCCTGCAACTGGGAGCGAATCATCTCCTCATGCGCCGCAAAGGTGGTCCCCAGCAAATAGGCTCGTCCCAGACGGAACTGCTCTCTGGCCGACAGGTTACTACCCGGATAGGTCGGCACATAGACCATATGAATGACCATCGGATCGTCCGGGGAGGCCGGATGTTGATACCCACCAATACTGACCGGATAGTCGAGCTTGACCCTGCTATAAGGTGCCGCCGGAGAATAAAACTCATGTACGCCAAGCTGTTTGAACGCCTGCCAGTTTTTGACCACCACGTTGGTGTACACCAGCGGTGCCTTCACGTTCAGTTTAAGATCCGCCTGCTGCTGTTCCGGCATCTCAGGCACCAGATACGGGATCATCATGTTATAACCTGCCATGATGGTGTTCTTACCGCGCACACGGTGCATTTTACCGTCACGCAGATAGGTCACCGCCACGCCATCCTGCACGTTGGCCGCATTAATCACCGTGCTGTTCAGGCGCAGGCGCGTGGTGTTTTCCGGCAGATCCAGCTTTTCGTAATGTAGTCTGCCGAGGACAGAGTCTTCCATCGTGTTGCCCGGTAGCGCATCCGGCAGCATATATCTGACTAACAGACGGGCTAACCCGGCGTTACCGTCCGGGAAGTGGTAAACATACGGCTCTTCGAGGTCGGCCAGTGACTCACCGTCCAGCGGCGGTAACCCCATCCCTTCCATGCCGGGTAAGGCGCACGCACGGGCATCGCTACAGGAAATACCTTCAATACCAATAGCAAAGAAGTCGTTGGAACGCTGCTGGAAATAGAGCAGCGCCATTTTGCTCAAACCAACTTTTGTTGCCAAAAATTCACTGTAGCTGTGGGTATCCAGCCATTCCATTTTCTCATCGACCGTCATCCCCGGCAGGTAATCACCGGGCCGGACGTGCAGGTCGATCAGCGCTTTTCTGTCGTTCTCACTTAGCGGAAAATCATTGATAAAGTCTTCAATTTTACGCCCATTGAGCCTGTCCGGCGGAATATCATCAGATACCGCGCGGCCCGGATCGCCGCTGACGATTTTGGTTTCGCCAAAATTCTTCTTGTCGAAGAAAACGCCGCGACTGAGCTGCCAGTCGGGGTAGAAGTTTACGTCAAAACTCTCTTTTAACCGCGTGACACTGACGCCCACGGTTTCCATCAACTTTTGTACTTCAGGGCTGAAATTATGCGCAGGTGACTGGAATGCTTCGCTGCCACCATAACCGAGTAATTTCTTACCCGAGCTGGTAAATTCATTACGTTTGGCGTGTCCACCAAAGTCGTCATGGTTATCGAGGATCAGGATCCGGCTATTTTGCCCGGCAACTTGACGCCAAAAACAACCGGCAGCTAACCCGCTAATACCGCCACCCACAATCACCAGATCGTACTCTTCCTCAACGGGCAGAGCGTTTAAATCAAAATGTTTATGCTCGCGACCTAGCGCATGCGCCATTTCAAACGATCCAGGATGATTACCCCGTAGCCCCGTCAGCGCAGGAGGATAATAATTTCCATCTATAAATGCGTTTCCCTTTCCTGCCGCCCTGACCCACTCCAGCGGGGTAAGTCCCGCCGCAATAGTCACCGCGACGCCGTTGAGAAAATCACGTCTGGTAATTGCCATTAACTTTTTTCCTTATTGCTACACACTGCCTTTAATACGACACAAATAAGAGAGATACCCCTTCATATTAATAAAGGGGTACAGCCAACTACTTCACTGGCTTTAACTCTTCATCCAGTTTTTTAGAATCATAATAATCACCCTGCCAGGTGATTTTTCCTGCTTTAACATGAATATAGCTGACGCCTTCAAATTTGATCGGATTATTTGTCGGCGGACTCCCTGCCCATTCACCACTATTTTTGCCTGAAAATTCCCAACGAAAGGCCACGGTATCTTCGTCGTAGACGGGTTTTCCAACCATTTTCCAGCTAAGATCTGGAACCGCCTTAATAAAAGCGCCGATAACCTCTTTTTCTGCTTTTTCCCTGCCGTTTATCGGTTCTCCCGCGGCGGCATCATAATAAACCGCATCATCAGCAAGAAATTGAGCGGCTCGTGAAGCATCATGCGCATTCCACGCTGCCATATACTCTTTTACCGTATTCAGCGATGTACTTTCTGCCAGGCTATAGCCCGAGAACATCACTAATGAAAGCACCGCGATTTTTAATGTTTTCATCGTAATCCTCTCTATTCAGAAATGTCGCACATGATATGTTTCACCCGAGTGTATTCCTCGAGTGAATAAGATGAGAGATCTTTGCCGTACCCCGATTTTTTGAACCCGCCATGCGGCATTTCGGCGCACAGAGGAATGTGATTGTTAATCCACACCGTGCCAAAATCGAGGTCAATGCTGAAGCGTTGGGCGCGACCATGGTTACTGGTCCAGACGCTGGCGGCAAGACCATACTCCACATCATTCGCTTTGTGTAGTACCTCTTCGTCAGTAGAAAACGACTGAATAGTCATTAGTGGGCCAAATACTTCATACTGAATAGCTTCATCATTTTGATGTAATCCGGAGACGATCGTCGGCTCAAAATAGAAACCTGGACCAGATCCTGCGCGCCCACCGGTTTCAATTTTTGCATGTGCCGGTAAACGCTCAATAAAGCCTTTCACCTGCTCCAGCTGATTCCGGCTATTCAATGCGCCGTACAGTGCATTTTGATCTTCTGGCGGCCCAAATTTGATACTTTTTGTTTTCTGGATCAGTTTTTCCAGAAACTCAGCGTAGATAGATTGCTCTACCAGAATCCGCGTAGCCGCTGTGCAATCCTGCCCGGCATTGAAAAAGCCTGCTGTGGTAATCGTCGCAATCGCCTTGTCCATATCTGCATCGGCGAACACGACTGCGGGCGCTTTCCCGCCCAATTCCAGGTGTGCTCTGGTCAGATTTGCCGCCGCCGAAGCCGCAACCTGCAAACCCGCACGGACCGAACCGGTAATAGAAACCAATGAAGCCTTCGGGTTTGAAACCACCAGCGAACCAGTGCTGGCTTTGCCCAACACAACGTTAAACGCCCCTCTCGGGAACAACGGTGCGGCCAGTTCAGCCAACAGCAGCGTACTAACTGGCGTGGTGTCGCTTGGTTTTAACACCACCGTGTTGCCTGCCGCCAGCGCTGGTGCAATCTTCCACACCGCCATCATGAACGGGTAGTTCCACGGCGTCACTTGCCCAACAATACCCAGCGGTTCACGACGAATGGTTGAAGTAAATCCTGCGGAATATTCTCCGGCCGCCTTTCCTTCAAGACAGCGCGCTGCACCGGCAAAAAAGCGGATGGCATCGCAAGATGCCGCGATCTCCTCTTTCTCAATAAAATGGCGAAGCTGACCGGTTTCCTGGCTCTGCGCGGTTACCAGTCGCTCAACGTTGCGTTCAATCTCATCGGCCAGCCGCAATAACGCCTTTTGCCGCTGTGCCGGCGTCGATTTTCGCCAGATGCTAAACGCCGCCTCCGCTGCTGAGTAAGCCTGCTCTACCTCCGCCTCGTTAGCGTTGGGAGATATTGCGTACGTTTCACCGTCAACCGGACTCACCAGTTCGAAGCTATCTTCGCTACTGCCTGCTACATAGTGCCCATTAATAAAATGCTTCAGGGTTTTCACGTTTGTCTCCTGCCAATTAATACATAAAGAATCTTATGTAATATATATATTGTAAAATTTTTTCAAATGCGCAACATTGACACTATGATAAGCCTCGCATTTTTAACTTAATTTTCACATTTGCAGGATGAGGCTTTTTATTGCCAGCTGACGCGTTACGCCCAGCTCATCATAAGGTTATCGGGACACACATCCGCTTGTGCAGTGACGTTGCGCCCAGGCATGTAAAATAACTCGGCCATTCTTACCTTCCTTGCCCGACGGGCATGTGTTAAAAATGGTCGTTGTTTCAGGGAATTGAGTACAGAAAAGATTATGATTACTCACGCGGTCATATTTGCGCCTATCGGGCAGGTCAGTCGTTCAGACCAGATAGTCCAACGCCTTTCAAATGCCATTATCACGGGGTTGCTGGAGCCAAAAGAACAGCTCCCCAACGAAACTGATTTGGCAAAGATGATGGGTGTCTCACATATCACTATCAGAGAAGCGCTAAACACGCTTCGGGCTAATAATCTTATCCATACGGTTCGTGGTCGTAATGGCGGGAGCTTCGTTTGCGAAAATATCGATAGCAAAAATAGCGCCCTGCATCCGTTCAAGGCGATCAGTACGGATTATCTGTCCGATCTGGGTGAAATGCATTGCGCCATTATTAGCCATAGCGCGAGGCTGGCTTCCCGGCGAATGACCGGTGCGGATATCGCCAAATTTCGCGAGTTTGTCGAGGTGCTCAGAAAGGCAAACTCACCTGAGCTAATGACCCAGGCCGATATGCGTTGTCTGCTGGCGATTGCCGCCAGTTCGCATTCAGCGCGACTGGCCAATCAGGAGCTGCAGGTTCAGGCTGAATGGGCATCGCTGGTGGCGATACTTTATCGCACAGACAGTATTCATGCAGAAATTATCGCGCTTTATTCGGCGCTGGCCGATGCGCTGGCTGCTCACAACGAGGCAGAATCAGTACAGTTTGCCACGCGGATCATCGACACGTTTACCTACTACCTTATTGAAAAAAAGCTGAAATATAACTCGAACTGACAATCAGTGAAGGCAGGACAGACAATGAGCTCTTCGACATCCCTAAGCGCATTAATTCGTAAAATTGATGACATTACTGTTTCTACCGTAGATTCTACCGTTGCGCTGGCGAGGAGCATCCATGAGGCGATTTCAGGGGTACAAAAGGCCTCAGCCGAGGTCGTTCTCGACCCCTCAGTCAGATCCACCGTTCAACAGCACATCAAGCGCACGCTCAATAACAACCATTACTGCTCAGGGGCGGGATTCGCCAGCCATATTGAGAGTACCGCAACCACAAAAGAGTACTGGTTGCTGGAGTGGTGGTATAAGAAAGACAATGGTTTGAGCCAGGCGCATCTGGATTTGGATCAGGCCACGCAACAACGACTGGACTTCAGAACCTTTGAGTGGTTTAAGCATTCTCCTCCGGCTGGCAAAGCCTATATCCACGGTCCCTACGTCGACTATATTTGCAATATCTCCTATACCCTAACGTCAGCCGTCCCGGTCTACTACAACGATCAGTTTCTCGGTGTTGCCGCGGTCGATCTGCTGGTCAGTCAGATAGAAGCCGAACTGCTTTCCTATGCCCATCCTGACTATGTGATTCTGACTAATCTGGAAAACAGGATCATTTTCTCCAGTTGGCCACGTTTTCGCGTGGGTGAATTGCTGTCACCTGCAAACAGTACCGTTGTGTATCAGAGCGACTACTTTATCCTTTATCACTATCAAAACTAAGGGCCCGAAGGCCCTGAGTTTTTAGTTATCCTGCCCCATATTGAGCTTATTGGCGTACGCAATGGCGTCGTTTTCCGGCGCCGCTGAACGACCAAACGGACGGGTCAGGAACATATAAATAAGCCCCGAGCCAACAACAATCGCCAGGCCGAACAGAACCGTCCAACGATCGATGAAGTCGCTGCTGTCTGCCGGTTGCGCCAGTAACCAGATCCCGCACAATCCGTAAGCTAACGCCAGCACATTCACGATTACGCCCCAACCGCCAATGGTCCACTCTCCCGCCGGTTTCCAGCCTTTCAGACGCTGACGCAGCGCGGCCAGCACAACCATCTGGAACGAGATGTAAATCCCGATAACAGCAAACGCGGTGATACGCGACAGGTTATCTGGCTGGAAATAAACCCAAACGCAGATGATCACTGGCAGCAGGCAACTGACGACCATGGCATTATCCGGAACACCATTTTTAGAGATTTTGGCCATCCATTCACTTCCCGGCAGCATTCTGTCGCGGGAGAAAGAAAAGATAAGACGGCTTAACGCAGCCTGCAGAGACAAAATGCACGACAACATGGCGATAATTGCAACGACGATAAAGACAGTCGCGCCAGTTTCGCCCAGAGCTTCATTAAGGATTGCCGGGATCGGATCGGACGTTTTGCCATTCACGATGCTGACCAGATTCGGTGATGCCAGCAAATAACCCATAACAGAAATAATGGCGGAAATCGCGCCGAATACGATGCTTAAAATCATCGCCACCGGGATCTTTTTACTTGGATTCTGCACCTCTTCCGCAACGTTACCGCAGGCCTCAAAGCCAAAGAACATAAACAGCCCCATCAGCGCAGCAGACATAAATGCGGTGGAGTAGCTGCCGTCATGAGCCAGCACGCCCATCGAGTCAAAAATCACAGAGAACGGCTGCGAACGGTGGAAAATCAGCAGATAAATCCCCAGCGCGATCACGCTGACAATTTCACACCAGAAACCAATTTTCGCCACCCGGGCCAGATTTTTAGTCCCGGACATATTAACGGCCATCATCAACAGCAGCAGCAGGACGGAAGTCACCAACATCGTGGCCGGCGTCTGACCATAGTGGAAGAGTGATTCAACAAACGTTGATGTATATTCCGCGATCGACGTAATGGTGACCACCAGAGCCCACAGGTAGATCCAGGCGGCGATCCACGCATACTTCTTGCCCCACAACCTTCTGGCCCAGGGGTAAAGCCCGCCGGTTATCGGATACTGGGAAGCGACCTCACCAAACACCAATGCAACCAAAAGTTGCCCACATGCGACGATTAAAATCCACCATACTGCGGGCGGCCCCGCCAGCGTTACGGCCAGCGCAAACAGCGAATAGACGGCGGTAAGCGGCGACAGGTAGGTAAAACCCAACGCAAAGTTTGAAATAAGACCGATCGAGCGATTGAACTGTTCTTTGCCATCTTTTTGAAAATTATCGTTTTTCTTATCAGGTGTCTGTTCCATATTGCTTTCTCTTTTGTGGAATAGTCGCAGGGTTGAACAATTAATGTATAAAAGATATTAAGTTATATGTATAGTGAATTTGTCGCAGATTTGTTAAAAATTATCGCGCATCACATTACTACAAAATCGGATGGTTACGAGATAACAGAAACAGATGATTAACAATTAAATTTGATGTGAGTGGCGGTGAAGACACAGAAATGATGCTTTAAGGCATAGTACAGTTGCACCGGATCAAGATGTTCGATCCGGTGCATAGCATACGGTTAAAACGTTTTGCTCATACCTCTATTGCAAATTACTCATGCCGACAAATTGAACTGTGAAATAAAACTATCAATGTGGTTTACATCGTCATTCGTTAATGACCACCCCGGCTTGCGGCAATAATCATCAGCAATAATCCCGCGTCGTTGTAATATTGTCTTTTCAACCTGGATAATATACTCACAGTGCTGCATCCAGCGCTGAATGTATGGTAATAACGCCTCATGTAATTGCACCGCCTGTTGATGTTCCCCTGCCAGCCAGTGACGATAAATTCGCACATAAATTTCGCTAAACGAGCAGCCAGGCATTACACCTTTGCCCCCTACCTCAAGCATCTGAAGCATATACAAACCGGCATAACCGTTTAGCACATGAGCCTCTGGTGCGTACTGTAGAAACTCACGGGTGTACTCCACTGGCGGATTGCATTCAATCTTAAACACTGCATGTGGATAGCGTTTAGCCATCTCAGCTAGTTGAACTGCAGTGACCGGAAATCCAGTTTCTCCCGGCGCGTACTGCACCATTACAGGAATGGTCACAGCCTCCAGCACCGCCGCGATATGCGCCTGTACGCTGGCAAGAGACGGCTGCAGGAAGAATGGCGGAAGCAGCATCAGTGCGTCGGCCCCCATACTCTGATAGCGCCGCGCACGGCGAACAGCCAGATCGGTGCTGTGATCGGTGACCGACAGTGCACGAAATACACTTTTATTCGCTAATTCAGCAATAAAAATTTCCGCCAACTGCAACCGTTCGCTGTCGTCGAGCTTCGGAAACTCACTGGCAATACCAAACAGCGTCAGTCCGTTAACACCCACGTCCGAAAGGTGGGCCAGCAGACGGCGAAAACTCGTAAAATCGACTTTACCCTGTGGCGTAAACGGCATTGCAACAATGGGATTAACGCCCTGAATCTTTGTAACCGTTGTCATGACAAATCCTCTCTGTCTGCCAGTACCGCGCCTTGCGCCGCCGGTAACGCCCAACGACGATAAAGTCGCAAGAATCCACGAGGTACCTCTTTATGCACCAGATGACAGCCTTTTTGACGCTCATCCAGCACGGCATCCGCTACATTCAACGTCAATGTTCGCTGCGGAATATTAATACTGATTGAGTCACCTGTTTCCACCAGTGCCAGAACGCCTCCGTCGCTGGCTTCTGGAGAGATATGTCCCACAAACAACCCGCGGTTCGAACCGGAAAAACGCCCATCGGTGATCAACGCACAGGAGTCAGAGAGATTCATTCCTTCAAGGAATTTCATCGGCTTGTACATCTCCGGCATACCCGGTCCGCCCTTTGGTCCTTCATAGCGCAGAACCAATACGCTACCCGGTTGAATATCACCGGAGAGAATTGACTCAACGGCCTCATCTTCGCTGTTAAACACCACCGCAGGCCCGGTGAAGATCATTAAATGGTCCGGAACAGCAGCGGGTTTCACTACACAACCCATCGGTGACAGGTTGCCGTGTAGGACAGCAACCCCTGACTCATTACGTACCGGAATGGCCAGAGTATGGATAACTTCCGGGCGTCGAGTAGAGGGAACATTCATCAACCATTCCCCTTTTTTCTGTCCGTTAACCGTCAGGCAATTGAGATCCAGTAAATTAGCGATCTCTTTTTCAACTGCCGCAACTCCCCCGGACTCCCAAAAATCGATCATATCGTATTCCGATGCCGGATAGAGCGAAGCAACCAGGGGTACCTGATGACTCAGCGCATCAAATTCGGCCAGCGGCAGATGACCCAGCTCGGCTTCATAATAAATAGCCTGCAGATGTAGAATGGCGTTGGTGGAGCCGCCCGTCGCCAACAGATAGGCCATCGCATTGCGGATGGATTCGCGTGTAATAATTTGTCGCGCATTCACACCGCGCTTTACCAGATCCACCGCGGTCATTCCTGTCGCAAAGGCGCACTCGCGGCGTTCGCGTGAAATTGCGGGCAGCATACTACTCCCAGGCAAGCTCATACCCAGCACTTCCGCAATACAGCACATCGTATTAGCGGTACCGTACATGGTACAGGAGCCGTGCCCCGGCTCGGCGATATCTTCAATATGACGGAACTCGGCCTCATCAATTTCACCGCGACGTTTCCAGCCAATCGCTTCGGTGACGATATTGCCATCCCAGTGTTTACCTTTGTATTCGGCAGGATACATTGGCCCACCGTTCACCAGAATAGCCGGAAGATCAAGGCGCGCAGCAGCCATCAGCATAGCGGGGACAATTTTGTCGCACGATCCCAGCAACACCATGCCATCGAAGCGGTGGGCCCGCATCATTACTTCGATCGAACTGGCGATGATTTCGCGTGCCGCCAGAATATAGCGCATACCCAGGTGTCCTTCGGCAATACCGTCGCAAGGGGCAATGGTGCCAAACACCATCCCCACTCCGCCTGCTTCATCAATGCCTTTTAACACATGCGCGGTCAGTTCATTCAAATTGGCGTGTCCTGCCGTCGCATTGGTATAGCTATTCACTACAGCAATTACGGGACGACGCAACTGCTCGTCCGTATGACCCATCGATTTATACAAGGCGCGCTTTAAAGCACCGTCATCACCACTGAGGATCGGATTGAAGTGTTCGCCACCGCAACCTGCGCACCCGCTGCCACAACTGCTCATATATGACCTCTTTTCGTTAATACGTTATTTTCTGCCGGTTTCATGGCTTGACGATCGCGAGGGTTAATCAACCGTGCCGGAATGAGGAAAATAAGCGGTGCGCAAAGTACCAGAAACCCCGCCAGAATATACAGTCCGCTGCTGGTGCTGCCGGTAGTGTCTTTCAGCCAGCCAAGAACGGTTGGGCCAAAGAAGCCAGCCAGATTGCCAATAGAGTTCACTAACGCGATACCTGCCGCCGCTGCCGTACCGGAAAGCAATGTACCTGGCAGGCTTATATAGGTGGGAATCAGCGATAACGTGCCGGACATTGCTACGCAAATCCATGCCATCATCCAGAACGTGGAGCCTTCATTTAGCGCGCTGAACGTCAGACCAATGGCCCCGACTATCGCCGGAATCGCAATGTGCCAGCGGCGTTCTTGTTTCAGATCGGAGTGACGGCTATTCCACAACATGCAGGCCGCACCGAAGATATAGGGCACCGCTGCCAGCAGACCGATAGCAAAATCATCCTGTACGCCAGAGCTTTTGATAATCGACGGAAGCCAGAAATTAATACCGTAATAGCCAATGTTGAAACTGAAGAAAATCAGCGCCAGCAGCCAGACGAAGCGATTACGGAACATGGCGGACAAACTATGCTGCGGCATTCCCGCGTTAGCGGCGACTTTATCAAGCAGATCTTTTTGTAGATCTTGCTCAATCAACGCTTTTTCATCATCAGATAACCACTTCGCCGATTTCACGTCGTTATCGAGATAACGCAGCACCACGAAGGCCAGCAGGAATGAAGGGATAGCCTCTACCAGGAATAACCACTGCCAGTTATGCAGATGGCCGACACCTTCAAACATTTTCAGGATCAGTCCGGAGAGCGGGCTACCGATAATAGTGGATAACGGTGTCACCAGAATAAACAGCCCGAGTGTGCGCGCCGAACGCCATGAGGGAAACCACAGGGTTAAATAGTAAACAATACCCGGGAAAAAACCGGCCTCTGCTACGCCAAGCAAAAAACGCACTACGTAAAACTGTGTTGGCGTGGTAACGAACATCGTCAGTGCCGACAACACTGCCCAACTGGCCATGATGCGCGCAATCCAGAAACGGGGACCAAAACGCTGCATCAACAAGTTGCTCGGTACTTCAAAAATAAAATAACCGATAAAAAAGATACCTGCGCCAATTCCATACACTGTATCGCTAAGATTAAGCGCATCCTGCATGTGGAGTTTGGCGAAGCCCACGTTTACACGATCGAGATATGCGAAAAAATAACACAGGATTAAAAACGGGATCAGCCGTCGGGTCACTTTACGATAAACCGCATTTTTATTTTCAATATCGAGGGTACGCGTATTCATCTTTCAGCCTCTTAAGTTGTTATTGGCACTGCGCTCTGCTATTAACCTGTTGCCATGCCTGAGCATAGGCCAACGCGTTATGCCGAACCTGTTCGCACTCTGTGCCCGCGCGGTATAAACCTCCGCCGCAGCCAAAACCTTTCGCGCCCGCCTCGCACCATCTTTGTAGTTGTTGCGCCTCGGCAGAAACACCACCGACCGGCATACAAACTACGTGAGGCGGTAATACCACGCACATAGCCCGCAGTATGTCCGGGGAGATCATTTCCGCAGGATAAAATTTCAGACCGCTGGCCCCAGCGTCCAGGGCAGTAAACGCTTCGCTCGGCGTGGCGACGCCCGGTAAACTGATAGCCCCTCGATCTCTGCTGCGGCGGATCACCGAGGGATTCATATTTGGCGAGATAATTACCTGCCCGCCCGCATCGACGACGCTATCAACCTGCTCTGTCGTCAGTACCGTACCCGCGCCGACGATAGCACGCATGCCGACGCGTTCGCGTAGCAGCGAGATAGAATCCAACGCGCGCGGTGAATTTAGCGGTACTTCCAGCCAGGTAAAGCCCGCCTCCAGCAATACATCACCAATTTCCGCTGCTTCCTCTGGCCTCAGACCGCGTAAAATCGCGATCATCGGAAGCGGCGTTTTCTGCCACATCGTGGCAAAGTCAAAACTATCCATAGCGTTTCTCTGTTAGACGTTGTTGAAGAGACTGCATTCCGGCGATAAAACAGCGATCGCCCTCGACGCAGCGTGTCTGAATACCAAATGCGTTGGCAGCCATCTGATAGCGGCGAGTTAATGCCGCACTACCCACCAGCCAGACAGGACTGATGTTGTCAGTGGAAAACTCCAATCCGATCAGTAAACCGGAGAGATAGTCACTGACTGATTCAGCAGATAATTCACCCGATAGACGCAGCGTTCGGGTAGAAAAAAGGAGTTGGCTTAGCGCCGCGTGGCGTCGGGATGCTTCCACCCCGAGTAAAAATGCGCTGTCATCAGCCGCCGCATCAGGAAGACCACGACCAAGCAGCGAGTGCGAAATCAGCACCTGAAAAAGCTCACCGGTCATATAAGTCGAAAAATCAACGATCTGTCTCTGCTGCATCCGGGCATGTTTGCTGTGTGTGCCGGGTAGAATCGCATGGAAATTATCGATGTCTTCGAGTAAAGACAGTCCCAGAAGCTGAACCTCTTCACCGCGCATTACATCAGGCATGTCACCAGAAGGGGATTTACGCAATCCAGGGAAAATCCATGCTTTGCTGCCCCAGGAGGTCATGAAACTTTTGCTGTGCGCAAGCAAGCTATCGGCACTGGCGGGTAACGAACAATAGTCAACTTCATACCAGCCCTGCTGCGAACCCACCATCCCGGCCATTGCAACCATTGGCGTTCCCTCAGCAATCCACTCACCAAGTAACATTTTTAACGTCGCATCAAATTGCCCCGGCTCGACGTGAAGAAGACCGTAGCTGGCATTGCGTTTGTCCAGTACATCATCCCCTGCCATTAACCATGCGCGGAAATTCGACGTTCCCCAGTCGATTGCGATCCACTCCCTTTTCATCTTGTAGCCTCAATCATCAAATCTTGTATGACAAGAATGTAGTTAATTTTACCAGAGCGATCTGTGAGCGCGATCGTGAAGTGAAATAAAACGTTTTTTTTCACTATCTGAAAGGACAAGAATTGTTGTTTTGTATTCGTAACGCTTTGTTTTGTGCGTACAATGAGGAACTCTCAAATTTTCAAGGCAGACTATGACGACCTCCCTGGCCACCATCTCTGAAACGATCACTCGCGATCTGGCGATGAAAATCATCCGCGGAACCCTGTGCGATGGGGAGATGCTCCCCGGCGAAAATGAGCTTGCCGTGCAATATTCGGCATCTCGGACCTCTGTACGAAACGCGCTGCATGTCCTGTCAGCAAAAGGTTTGCTGTCCATCCAGGCTAAGCGGCGCAGTACGGTCAATCCGCGCGAACTCTGGAGTTTTTTGGATACGGACGTGCTGGGCTGGATGGAGGAAGTGGGTATTTCACCTGATGTCGCGGAGCAACTGGTGGTAACGCGCCTGATGTTTGAGCCTAACGCCGCCTTTCTGGCCGCCGCCAACGCGACAGCCCGCGATTTGGCTGCCATTGAAGAAGCCTGGACGTTGATGTTGCGCGGACAGCAGCAGGATCAGATTGCGCTATTTGAGGAAGGCGATCTAGCCTTTCATACCGCACTACTCAAGTCCTGTCATAACCCATTTTTGATGTCGATTGGCAACGCACTTTCAGCAGCCATGATGCTGTCGTTTAAACAGACGCAGGAGTCATCAGTGCGGGAAACAGAACACGCCGTAGAGCAGCATCGCCTGTTACTGGAAGCCATACGCCTGCGCCAGGGCGTTACGGCGCGTGAATGCATGCGCGATATAATACTTAGCGCGGCAAACCGCCATTTGTGGGCCACGCTGCCGGAAAAATATACGCAACTGATTTAGGGATGATGCTAAGTAGCAAGAATCGCTGCTGTTAAGCAACATTTTTGCAATATAATAACGTGATGTTAAACGCTGAACCTGAGCAGGTGAATGATGGAAATTGATCTCGATAATCTGGTCTTTGATGGACTGGAAGAAGCGCAAGAGCGTAACGCTGAACGTCTGGAAGATGCAGACAAGAAAGCGCAGGAAATTATTGCTGATAATGACTGCGGCGACGCCTGCAAAATCTGATTTCCAAACCGGCGCAATGCCGGTTTTTTATCGCCTGTTAACCCCACCCACTTCAACCCGTATACCGTAAGGCCTCAATCAGTTGGGCAAAGGCGGCGGTATGCTGTTTTCTGCTGGGGTAGTACAAATAATAGCCCTGGAAAGGTTCGCACCAGTCCTCCAGCACTTTTTCCAGCGCACCGTCAGTCACCGACTGTTCGACAGTGTCTTCCGGCACAAAAGCCAGCCCCATTCCAGCAATCGCTGCGCTAATCCGTGGGGGGAGATTGTTAAAAATAAGCTGCCCTTCAACCCGCACGCGCAAATCTTGTCCGCCTTTGCTAAATTCCCAGGCATATAGCCCGCCCAACGTCGGCATGCGCATGTTGATGCAGTTATGGTTTTGCAGATCGTGTGGGGTGAGTGGTTTACCATGACGAGCAAAATACGCCGGTGACCCCACCACTACCATACGCCAGTCCGGGCCAATTCTGACGGCGACCATGTCTTTTGCCACCTGCTCACCGAGCCGAATACCCGCGTCATAGCGGCCAGTCACAATATCCGTCAGACTATTGTCGATGGTCATTTCCACATTCACATCAGGGTAAGCCTGCAAAAACGGCTCCAGCGCGGGCCAGACGGTAGATTGCAATGCATGTTCGCCCAGCGTCAGGCGAATGTTACCGGCCACGCGCTGACGAACATCGGTTAATGCCAGCAGCTCTGTTTCAATGTCATCAAAACGCGGGCTGATACTGTTGATAAGCCGTTCTCCGGCTTCGGTCGGCGCAACGCTGCGCGTGGTGCGGGTCAGAAGCCGTACATCCAGCCGCTCTTCGAGTCCACGTATCGCATGGCTTAACGCTGACTGCGAGACCCCGAGCTTTGCCGCAGCCCGCGTAAAACTCCGCTCGCGGGCAACGATAATGAGATAATAGAGATCATTAAAATTATCACGCAGCATGCTTATCCCCACTCCAGACCTGTTGTGACATATGGTACAGGTCCGGAGGGTATTCCAGTAGCATTTCTGGACATTAGCACAGCTCAACCTTATTCAAGCGTGCTCTCACACAAAAACCAAATGCGAATTATTACCAGGCTTATGCACGATTTTACCTTTCACTCATGCATTATTTTCACCCGCTATTAACACATCCTTCACTAATAACATTTTGTATATAGATAAGAATTTTTTCTTATTTTGTCCCAACCGTAAGTTATGGGAGCGTAAAAAGCACAAACCAAAAACTACAGGGATTTCATACAATGATGGCAATGAAAATTCACAGCGCTAAAAAAACACTTCTGGCACTCAGCGTGCTACTGGCCTCTGGCATTAGCGTTTCGCAGGCTCAGGCCGACCAATTGGCCGATATCAAAGCCGCAGGCGTAGTCAAAGTGGCGACATTCGACGCCAATCCGCCGTTCGGTTCAGTTGATGCCAAAACCCATAAGATTGTCGGCTACGACGTCGATTTTGCAGAAGCGCTGGCCAAATCCCTGGGTGTAAAACTGGAACTGGTCGCGACCAATCCGGCAAACCGCATTCCGTTATTACAATCCGGTAAAGCTGATTTAATCGTCGCGGATATCACGATTACACCTGAACGGGCGCAGGTAATAGATTTCTCCGTCCCATATTTTGTTACCGGCCAGCAGTTCCTTGTGCCAGCAAAATCTCCGGATAAGCTCGATGAATACGGCAAAGCGCGAATCGGTGCAGTAAAAGGGACTACCGGTGAGCAGGCGTTACATCAGCGCTTCCCGCAGTCGCGCGTGTTGGCCTACGACGATATCCCGCTGGCGTTAACCGCGCTACGCAACGGCAATGTTCAGGCCATTACCCAGGACAGTACGATTCTGGCCGGTTTATTAGGCGCTGCGCCGGATAAAGCTGATTTCAAAATTCTGCCGGACCTGCTGAGCAAAGAAGAGATCGGCGTGGGGGTGAAAAAAGGCGAACCCGCGCTGTTAAAAGCCGTCAACGATGAACTTTTGAAGCTGGAGTCTACCGGTCAGGCAGCAAAAATTTATGATGTGTGGTTCGGCCCTGAAACCAAAAATCCGCAGCCCCGCGCCTTTAAAATAGAAGCCCAGTAATATGCTCTCAGCTCTTTTTCATCGTTCCGCAGCTTCAGCTGCGGATTCTACCCAATTGGGTCAGGCAAGCGTCAAACTGCACAATGTGTTTAAACAGTATGACGCTCATACCGTACTTAACGGCGTCAGCCTGGCAGTTGAACCTGGTGAAGTGGTGACTATTCTGGGGCCTTCCGGCTCAGGAAAATCCACTCTTATACGTCTTATCAACCAGCTTGAGTCGCTCAGCGGTGGCGAAATTTTCATTGATGGTAAACCGATTAGTCAGTTGCGCGGGGCGGCATTACGCCAGTTACGCAGCCGTATCGGTTTCGTATTTCAGCAATTCAATCTCTATTCGCACCTGACTGCGCTGCAGAACATCGCACTGGCGCTGGAATATGTTCACGGCTGGAAGAAGACGGAAGCGGATCGTCGGGCACTTGAGTTGCTGGAAAAAGTGGGACTGGCGGAAAAAGCCAACGCCTATGCCGCGCAGTTGTCCGGTGGGCAGCAGCAGCGCGTGGCCATCGCCCGCGCACTGGCTTCGTCGCCACAAATTATTCTGTTTGATGAGCCCACTTCCGCGCTGGATCCGGAAATGATCGGCGAGGTATTACAGGTAATGAAAAATCTGGCCCACAGCGGTATCACCATGATCGTCGTGACCCACGAAATGCATTTTGCCCGCGAAATTGCCGATCGGGTGGTTTTCATCGATGGTGGCGATATTCTGGAAGTGGCCGCGCCTGAGGATTTTTTCCTCCGACCACAGCACCCGAGAACCCAGCGTTTCCTGAAAAAAGTGCTCGACCCGTTACACCAGGAGTCATCGTCATAATGCATGCAATGGACTGGCAGGGGGTGCTGAGCGGGCAACCCCTGCAATGGATAATTTCCGGTTTTCTCACCACGCTCTGGGTGACGCTGGCAGGTATTGTGCTCGCCACGCTCATTGCCATCTCACTGATCGGCCTGCGCCTGACGGGCAATCGTCTCGCTAAAGCGATGGTCGGGGTGTGGGTCTCGGTGTTTCGCAACACGCCTTTACTGGTGCAACTGATGTTCTGGTATTTTGCCGCCTGGAACTGGCTACCCCGTAACGTCATTAGCTTTATCAATGCCGATCATCCATGGTCAATTTTGCCGGGTGATGTCTGGTGGTTAACGCCGGAATTTATCTGTTCAGCATGGGGGTTGGGGGTATTTACCTCAGCATTTTTGGTCGAAGAGATCGCTTCGGGTTTACAGGCTGTTTCTGCCGGACAACGCGAGGCTGCCGTGGCGCAGGGGTTTTCATCCTGGGCGATATTTCGTCACATTCTGCTGCCTCAGGGGCTGGCAAACGCCTGGCAACCGATTGTTGGGCAATATCTCAACCTGATGAAGCTTTCCTCGCTTGCCAGCGGTATTGGATTTGCTGAGCTCACCTACCAGGTACGGCAAATTGAGAGCTACAACGCGCACGCGCTGGAAGCCTTTGCCGTTGGCACTGCACTCTATCTGTTTACCGGCATCGTTCTGGGTATGCTGCTTACCCGTCTTGGCCCGCAGTCTGCGTCGGGTAAATCGTCAAAGATAAGAATGCGCATCTTCAGCGTCAGGAGCATACTGCATGATCGCTAATGTTTCGGTCATTACCGACAATCTTGACTATCTCCTGTGGGGACGTGTAGCTGAGGGGCAACCCGGTGGCGTCCTGCTCACTTTGCTGATGGCTATCGGTGCGGCTTTGCTGGCGCTGCCTGGCGGGATCGTTCTTGCCTGTTGTGCCTGGCGATTTCCGGGCGCGGTTCGCAACGGGTTGTTTATCTGGGCGGAATTTATTCGCGGCATTCCGCTCATCTTTGTGATTTTCTGGATGTGGTATTTGCTACCCATGCTGACCGGAAGCGATCTGCCCGGTGCCGTTACCGTGACGCTGGCGCTGGCATGGTTCACCGCCGCCTCGGTGATGCACTCGGTGTATGCTGGAATTAGCGCACTGCCTGGCGGGCAATATGAAGCGGCAGTCGTTCAGGGTTTTCGCCCGGATCAGGCCCTGTGGCTTATCTTGCTGCCGCAGGTGCTGCGTAACGTACTACCGTCGCTGACAGGGATTTTTATTGGGCTGCTGAAGGACACGTCACTGGCGTTTATCGTTAACGTGCCGGAACTCACGACAGTTGCCGGTCAGGTTAACAGCCGGGTGCAAATTTACCCCGCCGCCATTTTTATCTTTACCGGGCTGGTTTATTACCTGCTGTGCTTTAGCCTTGAAAAAATCACCCAGCGCCGATTCGCACTAAAATGACCTCTCGGCTCAACATTCCACGAACTGATGGTCTTCGTTGAGCCGATATTTCACGCCCGCCCGAATGTTATTTTCCCCTTCAACGGCAAGCGCAAAACGCATTCTTTCGCCATCATGATAAGCCAGCGCCGCACATCCGCCGGGACCAAGAATTATCGAGTCGACAGCACCGGTACTGGCAACAACAGCGTTCTCTCCGCTGGCAATAATGTGGATATTGTCCGCGCAGTTAGCGATTTTCGCCTCTGCGCCAAAACAGGCCAGTTGGGTTAAATCACCGCTACTGGCAATCCGATTTCGGTCGCCGAGCGAACTGATACGTACGCGCATGCCGGTACTGGCGATACGCGTTCCGTCGCCCACACTGCTGATACGCGCCGAGTTTCCCGCAATCGCTATTCGCCCGCGATCGCCTGAACTGCCGATATGCGTGTTATAGCCTACACAGCCAATCCGTGCGCTGTAACCGGCACAGGCGATCTGTGCAGCATACCCGGCGCTGGCAATTTTAACGTTGTCACCCGCACAGCTAAATCGGGCATAATCTTCCGCACTCGCCAACGGACGACTAGTTTCCCCCGCGGCTTGCTCACAGGAAATATTCCCCATTGCGTCAATATCCTGCTGAGCAAAACTCGCCTCTTCCCGCCATTTTAACCAGCCGTATTCCACCAGGCTATTTGCCCAATCGGTATACCCTTCCCGCTGGAGCGCACGATGAACATCGGCATAGCTTCCTCCTGCGGGAAACGCACGTAGAAACCAGCGGTACATGACGGGCCCAACACGCCAGGCCCGTAAGTCACTTCGCGTAATCATCATCGCTTAATGCCGGTGGTAGCCATCCACCATACACTTAAAGGTTTCGCCCGGCGTGCGCCCCGTAGTGCAGAGATAAAGATGCCCAAAAATGAAAAACAGACTGACTATTGCCAGCGCAAAGTGCGCCTGAAGCAGCCAGTAACGCACTCCGGGGAACAGATCGCCGACAGCTACCGGGTAAAGCGATAACAATCCAGTGATCAGTAGCAGTGGCAACAAACCATACATCACGCCAACATAGGCCGCCTGCTGTAACGGATTAAATTTAGAGCGAGGTGAGGCCGGAAATGGGTGTGACTCGCCCTGCATAATGCCAAACAGGTAAAAACGAGTTTGTCTTTGCGCACGAGCGATCCAGCCCTGACGTTGAATAATATAGTGATGTCCGTTGCCGCCAATCAGGTTGATCAGCACAAAACCAATCCAGCAGGCAAGTAGCAAAAAGCCGCAGACCTCATGAACGGTAAGCAGGCTTTTCATTACCGGTGCGCTAACGGCAGAGAAGTGATTGACCAGGCCACTGATCAGAAGCAACAGAAATAACAGTGCATTCGACCAGTGCCACAGGCGGACAGCCTTCGAATATAAATAGACCTTCTCACCGTGCCCTGCCGACGCTTTATGCGCCGCCCGAAAGCGCAGCATGGCGTGAAGCGCCAGCACCAGCCACATTCCCACCAGCATTAACCCGGCAACGACTAACCACACAGGCCAGTAGTCCGGTGAAAACAGGGGAACATACTGTGCAAGCTGGGCGTGAAACTGTTCGGCATTCTGCGACGCGTTCATACATTTTCCTTTTTAATCAAATGTTGACCGAACCGACGATACAGATGGGGTTTCCCGGCGCCTGCAAGTTGATATTCGTAATACTTGTTTTCTCGCAACCAGGTCTGAATTTCCGGGCTATCTTCACGACCGAAAATCAGCGCATGTTCCGGGCAAGCGTTAACACAAATCGGAGGGAAACCTTTCGCCAGCCGAGATTCAGCGCAGAAGTCGCATTTATCCGCCACTTTGGTTTGCGGGTTGAGATAGCGCACCTGATAAGGACACGCGCCAATACAGTAACTGCAGCCAATACAGCAAGACGTATCTACTCGCACAATACCGTTCTCATCTCGCCAGGAGGCACCGGTCGGACACACCTCAATACAAGGTGCATCATCACAATGCTGGCAGGACTGACGGAAGTAGTGATACAGCGTTTCGTTGTCGTTATCGGTTACCGGAATATGCGCTATCGACAAACGGCTGCCCTGGTCAGGTACATGGTTGGTTTTCCGGCATGCACGAGCGCAAATATTGCATCCGTTACACAGTGATTCGTCGTGAATCATGACGTAACGAACGGCTTTAGGGCTCCTGGTACTCGCTAACAGATTTTGACCTGGGCCGGTAAAAAAAATCACCGTCCCCATGCCAATGACAAATTTTCGTCGGGTGAAGGACATCGGGTTATCCTCTAATGCTGTGACAGTGGTCGTCCACACATTCCATGACATCAACCTGAATATTTCAGGGGTTCTGATACTGCTCAACCTCAAGCCATTCACAAAGGCCGTACGCTTTGCCATAACTCATAAAACGTTCGCTGAACAAATAAGGCTCCGCATTTGACGATTCCACAGTACGTATATCTGCGTAATCAGGGTGCGTTTCCATGGCCGTGAGCGCCGCTGAAATCTGCTGAGACTCAAAGCTGTACGGCGGTTGCGTCAACATGGCGACCTTATAGGGGCGAGGATACGTACGACCGTCGAAGCGTACCGCCTCGGCAATCGCACGACAGATGTCGTTTTCCACCACCTGCACGCACATGTCGGCGTAGTTTGCCGTCATGGTTTGCGTTGAGTAGAAATAGACATCTTCCGCACCCTGCACACGGGTGATATCCGCGTCATTCGCGTCCTGGCACAGCGTATCCAGCAGCGCGCTAAGATCGGTTTCAGGAACCGAATAAGGTGGCTGCAGAAACACGCTGCGCACCACCAGGTGCCCCGATGCCGAATGCTGGCGGATAAAATCTGCCACAATCGACTCCGGGCTGGCGGCTTCCTGAACCTGCGGCGCAGTCACCCGCTCGACCGGCGGGTGAAACGCCTGTAGCCAGTGTCTCTTTTGGCTATCAACCTCGTCAGGAAGCGCCTCAACGGGTGCCTGAACGTTGCTCACGTTAGTCATCTCGCGTTCCTTACGCTGGCAACAAATCCTGCGCAGCCAAATCGGCTGCCACGTCTTCAAGTCCGAGTCGATTCAGGGTTTCACGCGTTGGGCAACCCAACTCGGGATCCCAGCCCATTTCCTGATAGAACATCGTCAGTGACTGGCGCATATCCTCCCTGTCCATCTTGTCGGTGCCTTCGGTGAAGACCGGAATTTTCGGATCTTTATCAAACACCCAGGAGCAGATGAGATCGTGTTCATTACGCATATCTTTGGTTTGCATCAGTTTGACCGTATAGGCACGATGCAGGGTAAAGATGCGTTCAGCGGCCAGGTCCAGACTCGCCTGCGTGGTTTCATCACCGGTGACTGCCTGGAAGAATTTCGCTTCCAGATCCAAATCTCCGCGATAGTTGCGGCTCTTGAGTGGTGAAACCGTCATCGGCCAAACCCAGTTACACAGCGTAACCGCGTTATGCAGGCAGACTTTCAGCAGCGTCCATTTGGCATATTTGATCTTGGCGGCATTGATTGGGGTATAGTTTTTGGTTTCGTCGTAGGCGTCCTGCGACCCAAATAACTCACCCGCCACTTCGCGCTGTAATTTCAGCGGCAAACCGGAACCGATGAAGTTGATATGGGTGTGCGCCATACAGTCACGGTTAAACATACAGTTGGTGATCGCCCCCACCTGCGCCGAGGCTTCGTTTGCATGGTGGACCGGAAAACCAAACGGCGACCACAGTTTATTTTTGGCATAACCCCAGTACTCTTCGCCCAAATCCCAGCGTTCAGCAATGGCATACGAACCGTCCGCAAGATGACTGAGTTCCCCCACGCGATGCGCCAGTCGATAGTAAAAATCTTTGATAAAGTTAGGATCGCCCTCCTCCAGTTGATCCCAACGGATCTCCGCGTACTCTGCGGCTGGCAGCACGCGTTTAAAGACGCCTTTCGAATAGCAGTAGGTAAAGTCACGGTGCAGCTGGCCGTAGTTACACCAGATACCGTAATCGTCAAACAGGTTCAATCCGATCAGGTTCCCTACAACTCGCCCATCGTCTTTATCGTCAAAATCTTTCGGGCCATTGGGGAAAATGGTGGTGTGAACAAAGTTCGCCACGCAGGTGTTGCCGCCGGTACTCGGCACGCCAAAATCCTTCACCCGCGGGACATTGAGCTGCGACATACAACGAATAGGGCATGAATGGCAGCCGCTCATTTTGACCGTGTATTTTTCTGCGGCTGGACCCAGATCGAACACCGATTTATAGGTACGGAAACCCACCGTATTTTGGTTTCCCGGCGGGATTTCACCGGTTTCGATTGGCCCCCCTTCTGCCGCGCCCCAGAAAAGTCCCTTACGGGCTGTCCAGCGCGAGTTTGGCGAAGAGTATTCTGCCCAGGCCTGCGGGGTGCTTGGCACAACGTGGTTGTTGTTGGCGCCGATAAGCTCGGTCATCATGTAGTCATTGAGACGCTTCATCTCTTTACGATCGGCAATGTTGACGCCTTTGGTCCCTTCTACCGCAATGGCCTTCAGGTTTTTAGAACCCATCACCGCACCCGTACCTGCACCGCCGCTGTGGTTGCGGCTGTTGATCATGCAGGACAGTGGCACCAGATTCTCACCCGCCTGCCCAATAGCGGCAACGCAGGTTTCAGGGCTGGTAATCCGGCAAATCTCTTCGGTTGTGGCGCGAGTCCCCTTGCCCCACAAGAAATCGGCTTTTTCGATGCTGACTTTATCGTCTTTGATGTTGATCCAGACCGGTGATGCGGACTTGCCTTCAATAATAATGGCGTCGTAACCGGCGAATTTCATTTGTGCAGCAAAGAAACCGCCCATATGGGCATCTACGACTAAGTTACCTTTGGTAAACGTCGATAAGGAGGTGATATTGACGCGGGAGCTACAGGGAGCGCCTGACCCCGTCAATGGTCCGGTGGCAAAAACCAGTTTATTCCCTTCATCAAAAGGCATGGTGCCTGGCGGGACTTCGTCGTACATAATTTTATAACCAAAGCCCATCCCACCGACAAATTTTTTAAATTTACTGGAATCTTCAAGGGTGATATTACCCGTGGTGAGATTGACCCGTAAAATATTACCTGTCCAACCATTAGCCATCATGTTTTCCTTTGCAAGAAGGTTTAATAGATATACCCGCCATTCTTCAGGCAGCTTTTTGATCTAAAACTGCAGTATTTTTGGCAATTAATGGCGCGAATCAGGTATGCCTGTTATCTATCAAACAGTAATATCTTTCCACTCGATAATTTTTAATGCTCCAGTCGGACAAGCATTGGCGCATTCCCCGCATAACACACATTTTGAGGACTTTTTCGTTTCGGTATTTACGGTCGCCATCATCCACGGGCAGGCTGTGGTACACGCGCTACAGCCAATACAGCGTTTATGGTCCACCGCAATACAACCGTCTTCCTGTTTCCAGGTAATTGCACCAATTGGGCAGACCTTCATGCACTGCGGATCTTTACATTGTCGGCAGGTATCAGCGGTATAGTTTAAATCGCCATACAGCCCACCACCGGACCCGACGCCATCATCGCCAAAGAAGAAATTGCGATGGATTTTTATCCGGGAAAAGAAGGTCCCTACGGCACCATCGTTATAATTAGTACAGGATATTTCACAGCGGTGACAGCCTGTACAGCGGGCTCGCTGGGTCACCAGAACCCCTTTCGGCGTATTGATAAGCCCCACGGTCCCACTATCGACATCTTCCTGCTTACAACCAAATAGGGATAACAGCGCGGGGGCAATCGTTAATCCCGCCAGTCCTTTCCCTGATATCCGCAGGAATTCTAGTCGCGTTAAACCACAATCTAAAAATGGACGATCAACCTGGTTCATTTATTTCGCATCCTCTTCGCAAATGCTGTGGTAGCAACACATCCAGGCTAATTTAAACCAGCGCAGCTCAAGCCATATCGGGCGGTTAATGTTGCCAACAACACGTAAATTTTTGCCCTAACCTGATGGCGTAAATGACGGTGGTTAAACTGAATGAATCTAATCCTTTAGGGTTAGGCGCAGAAATAATGTGGTTATTCAGCATGCATAGTCTTGATCGTCATCAATTAAAAAACGGAAGGGATATAATTAATGCGGAGTGAGATTTATTATCATTAAGAAATAGAGTGAAATAGCAGCCTATTTAAATTACAAATATTTGTGAACCCTCTCTCAAATATAATACTGTACGGCCACCGATATATAAATAAATACATATCGATTTATAGTTCTCTACAACCAATTATTAACGGAGATAAATTATATAGATTGATAGATTAACGTATCGAGAATAAGAGGACGGCAAAAAATTTCTGCGGTCCTCTTTTTATGAATTAACCGGCCAATGCTTTAATTACGGTCTCAATAGCCTGTTTTTCTAACTCACTGCGCTTCACGCGCTGGTTAGCAAGGGTGGTTCTCAGTACTCCCGCAATGACGATATGCTTAGGTTCTTGTCCCAGATCGCGCATTTCCAGCACTACTTTACCGACTACTCTGCACATTTCACGGTACAACTCGTCGTCTTTCGTCTGATTTCCCATTTTTGCCCGCTCGTCATTAACTCAAACCAACAGCATATATCACTCTGAGGATTTAGACAAAATTCAATGAAAATCAAATAAATGTCATCATTCTACTGAATTCTCTGAAGTCGATTAACGAGCTCAGCAAGACTTCCTGCCTGCATTTTTTCCATCACCCGCGCCCGGTGCACTTCAACCGTACGCACGGCAATATTCATGGCATCAGCAATTTCCCGATTCATTAACCCTTTTGCTACCAGATGCGCCAGTTCCCGTTCTTTTGGCGTAAGTTGTTGGTAGCATGAGATGATCTCTTGTCGCGAGAACGCCGCTGCCGAGACCTGCAAGGCATGTTCTAATGCTGCCTGAAGCGGCACGGCTGACACGGGTTTTTGCAAAAAATCGACCGCGCCACGTTTCATTTGCTCAACCGCCATCGGCACATCGCCGTGCCCGGTGAGAAAGACCACCGCCAGCGTGCTTGCTTTCTGACGCATGATTTCATGCACAGCGTGCCCATCCAGTACCGGCATACGCATATCCAGCAGTAGTACGCCCACCTGGTGCAGATTTGCCTCGGCGAGGAATTTCTCGCCTTGCTCCCAGCAAGACACTTCATATCCCAGACTTTCCAATAAAAACGCACAGGCCTGGGTAACGGCAATGTCGTCATCCAGCAGATGAATTATCGCCACTACGGCCTCCTTCCTGATTTGGCTTAAAATACAATGTCACTCTCGCCCCCGCTTTACCGTCCGGGGCCTGCTGATTTTTGATCTCAATATCTCCGTTTGCGTAGCGCACCAGTCGCTGACAAATTGCCAGTCCTAGTCCCATACCTTCTTTACGGGTGGTCATAAACGGCTGAAACGCCTGATACAACTGAGCCTCGTCAATGCCTCCGGCATTATCCTGCACCTGAATACACACGCCACCATCCTTGTGCAGGGCGCTAAACCATACCGTCGTAGCGCCTGCCTGGGCGGCATTGAGTACCAGATTAGCCAGCACCTGCTCAAGAAGAACGCTTGGCAGCATCAACGTTAACGCCTTGCTAACCTGCGTGTGCAGCGTTACTGCCGGGAATTGCTGGGGCATGCGCAGTAATTGCCAGACGTGATGGATAGCATCGTGAACGTTGATGGCTTGCCAGTCATCGGAGAGTACCGGATTGCCCTGTGCCTGGCTGACCCACTGTCGGAGATTGCGCAGCGTATCGGCTCCTCGTTGTGCCTGGGCGTCTATGTGCTCAAGCGCGGGCAGCAACGGATGCTGCTCATCCTGACCACGCAGGCGAATTAGACAGCCTTGGGCATAATGACGGATAGCAGACAACGGCTGATTGAGTTCATGGGCAAAACCGGAGGTCATCTCCCCCAGCACGCTCATTTGGCGGGCAGTCTCCAGCGCCTGTTCCTGTTTGTGCAACAACACGTTGTTTCGCTCCAGCTGCCTGCCACGTCGGCGAACCAACAGCATCACCCAGATGTAATTGAGCGTAAGCAACAGCAATACGATGACCACGCCCCCCATCGCCAGTCGGTGTTGAATAAACCAGCTTTTGACATCCAGCCACAGCTGACGCTGCTGCGGATGCTGTCGGACGTCGCGCAGCAACGCTTCTACTTCACGGGTCGAGGCGGGCGCGCCCCAGCGAAACGTCGCGTTTTGCGGTGCATTGAACAGTACCCGCGTGACGCGATCGGCCAGCTCGTCACTCACTGCAGGTAGTGCGGCAAATGACCAGTCCGGATAGAGCGGCGTACTGGTTAAACAGGGAATTGAAGTCGGATGATTCAACACGGTCATAAAATCGGTTTTACGGATGAGGCCTTCTTCATCCATTTTTTCCAGCAGGCACACCGGCACGATCACCGCCTGCACGGCTTTTTCACGTAATAAATAGAGTAAGGCATCGGCGGGAAATCCGGTAAACGTCAGACGTAAATCACGTTCAGGGCGCAGACCGGCATCACTGAGCGCTTTATATCCCAGCAAATAGCCGCCAAACGCCTGAGCATCAATGGCGCCAACCGTTTTGCCGATCAGATCGTGTGCGGAGGTTAACCCACTGTCGCGCCTGACGAGAATGGCGCTGCCAATCACGTTACTGGTGGCTTTCCCACCACGGGTGGATCGTAACGACGCCAGCCAGCGTAGCGCTGAGCGGCTGTTAAGCTGGACAAACTGCGCCGGATTGGTGACCACAAAGTGTACCGTTCCACGATTCACCGCCTCCTGCATCTGCCGCAGGTCCAGCGGTTGAATATGAAACTGCTCACCGGGGATTTGCTGATTCAACAAGGTTTCCAGCGGCTGCCAGTGATTACGTGTAGAAACCTCCCCGCGCATCGCCAAAACGCCAATGTTCCATGTCTGCGCCCTGACCGCGCCGCTTAGCATCCACAGCGACGCCAGTACCGTCAGACATCTTACTACGTTGCGTCCCACTCAATTATCCCTGTCAATTATGTTGTTTTAGATCAACAACAAGCCGGGTATGTGGTTAACCACAATAGAGTATACCCCGTCACGATTTTTACACTGTAAATCATTGAGATTCTTTATTCATCACACGCAAATCAACGGCGTGACCAATGTTTCGTTGTTGCATCGTGACGGGAGAAAATATGGACAGCAGTAAACGGCAGTTTCTCCAGCGACTGGGCGTCCTGACCGCTGGCGCATCACTGGTTCCGCTGGCTCAGGCGCAATTTCCCTTTTCGCCTGAACGCCACGAAGGCTCACAACAGCATCGCTACGCCATGCTGGTTGACCTGCGACGCTGTATCGGCTGCCAGGCCTGTACCGTCAGTTGCGCCATTGAAAACCAGACGCCACAGGGCGAATTTCGTACCCTCGTCAACCAGTATCAAGTACAGATTGAAGGCCAGCAAAGCGTTACCAACGCCCTGCTGCCGCGACTGTGCAACCATTGTGATAATCCCCCTTGCGTGCCCGTTTGCCCGGTACAAGCCACTTTCCAACGCGAAGACGGCATTGTGGTGGTCGACAACACACGCTGCGTGGGCTGCGCCTATTGCGTGCAGGCCTGCCCTTATGATGCGCGATTCATCAACCATGAAACGCAAACCGCCGATAAATGTACCTTTTGCGTTCACCGCCTCGAAGCGGGGCTGCTCCCGGCCTGTGTGGAATCCTGCGTTGGCGGCGCGCGCATCATTGGCGATATTAAAGATCCGCACAGCCGCATTTCGCAAATGCTGCATGAGCACCATGACGCCATCAAAGTCCTGAAGCCGGAAAGCGGTACGTCTCCTCACGTGTTCTATCTGGGGCTGGATGAGGCGTTTGTTACCCCATTGATGGGACGTGCTCAACCCGCTCTCTGGCAGGAGGTTTAAATGAACCATTCACTGATTATCGACGAGGTTCTGGCCCATCCCCAGGACGTAAGCTGGTTACCCTGGGCCGTACAATATTTCTTTTTCATCGGCATTGCCGCCTGCGCCGCGCTGTTCGCATGCGTTCTCCACTGGCGCAAAAAAGAAACGGCAGACCTGGAGAATCTGACGCTGCTAATCGCCCTGACCTGCGCGATTACCGCGCCGCTGGCGCTGACCGCTGATCTACACCAAACCGCCCGCGTCTGGCACTTCTATGCGTATCCGACGCCATGGTCCTGGATGCCGTGGGGCGCGCTGTTTTTACCGCTGTTTACCGGTTTTTTAGGTCTGTGGTTTCTGGCGCAGCATGTGAAACGGCTAACGCTAAAAAGTTACAGCGTCACAAAATGGTTAGCACTTGGTAGCGCGCTGTCCGCCATCGGATTGCTGGTTTACACCGGCCGTGAAGTGTCGGTGGTACAGGCGCGTCCCATTTGGTTCAGTTACGCCTTTCCGGTTGCGATGTTCCTCAGCGCACTGCAAACATTTCTTGCCCTGCTTATTGCCACGACAAATAGCAAGGACGCACTACCGCGTAAGCTAGCGTGGGGGCAAATGGTCACGTTGATCGCGCTGGCTATCGTGGTGGCGATCTGGGCGAGTGGGAATACGCTTTCCGGTTCGGCTATCCGTCAGTGGCTGGATGTTGCCTCTTCAGCACAACACTACGCTATCGGTTGGGTTGCGCTATGGCTTGTTTCGCTTGCTCTTTGCGGGTTGGTTGTACGTTACCCCTTATCGCTACCGCTGCGCATATTACTCGCTTTTAGCGCTATGGCGCTGTGCTGGCTAATGCGCTGGACGTTACTCATCCAGGTGCAGACCGTACCGAAATTTAACGCGCAGTTTAATCCCTATACCCTGCCCGGCGGCACCGATGGCTGGCTGGCTATTGTGGGTACCTTCGGCCTGTGGATAGCACTGATTATTATTGTTCGTGAAGCCCTGAACGCGATCGCAAGGAGAATGCAACATGGCTAATTTAACCCGTCGTCAGTGGCTTAAAGTCGGCCTTGCCGTAGGTGGCATGGTGACTTTTGGCCTGAGTTATCGGGATGTGGCAAAGCGCGCGATAGACGGTTTGTTGGACGGAACCTCGGGCAAAATTACCCGTGACCGCATTTTTGCCAACGCGCTCATCCCCGAAGCCAACGCCCGGCCTCACTGGCAGCAAAACCCGCAGCAGGTGATCTCGATGACGCAGTGCTTTGGTTGCTGGACGCAGTGTGGTGTACGGGTTCGCGTTGACACTGAGCAAGGCAAAGTGCTGCGCATTGCGGGCAACCCTTATCATCCGTTGTCGCACGAGCACCATATAGACGCCTCTGTCCCCTTTGCCACGGCAATGGAACAGTTGACCGGGGAGTCAGGTCTTGACGCACGTTCTACCGCCTGCGCCCGTGGTGCAACCTTACTCGAAGGTCTGTACAGCCCGCTACGTATTCTGGAGCCTATGAAGCGCGTCGGTAAACGCGGTGAAGGAAAATGGCAGCGCATCAGCTTCGAACAGCTGATCAAAGAGGTGGTGGAAGGTGGCGATTTGTTTGGTGAAGGCCACGTTGATGGTCTGAGAGCCATCCACGATCCCACTACACCGCTTGATGCGAAACATCCCGGCTTTGGCCCAAAATCCAATCAACTGCTGGTCACCAATACCAGCGATGAAGGACGTGATACCTTTTTACGTCGCTTCGCACTGAACAGTTTCGGCAGTAAAAACTTCGGCGCTCATGGCGCTTACTGCGGTCTGGCCTATCGGGCCGGTTCAGGTGCGTTAATGGGCGATCTGGATAAAAATACCCACGTAAAACCCGACTGGGATAGCGTCGAATTCGCACTGTTTATAGGCACCTCTCCGGCGCAATCCGGCAACCCGTTTAAGCGCCAGGCCCGCCAGCTGGCCAGCGCCCGTTTACGTGACGACTTCCGCTATGTTGTGGTGGCGCCAGCCCTGCCATTAACCACGGTGCTGGCTGACGATCGCGGCCACTGGCAGCCCGTACGACCGGGAAGCGACTCCGCGCTGGCAATGGGGATGATAAGCTGGATTATCGATAAACAACGCTATAACGCTGATTATCTCGCCATTCCCGGCGTGCAGGCCATGCAGCAGGCAGGAGAAAAAAGCTGGACTAATGCAACGCATCTGGTGATTACCGATGAAATTCCAACGCTTGCCGGACAACACCTGACCCTCGCCCATCTGAGTGCAAACGCAGCCCAGGAGCCGGTGGTCGTCAACGAGGCCGGTGAGATTGTCGCCGCCAGCAGTTGCCCGCGCGCTCAGCTGTTTGTTACCCGTGAAGTGACGCTGGCCGACGGGCAGACAGTAACGGTAAAAAGCAGCTTCCAGTGTCTGCGTGAGTCCGCAGAGAAACTGTCGCTAACGCAGTACAGCCAGCAGTGTGGGGTGTCAGAAGCAGACATTGCCGCTCTGGCCGACGCATTCACCCGCCACGGTCGTAAAGCGGCGGTGATCACGCACGGCGGAATGATGGCAGGCAATGGATTTTATAACGCCTGGTCGGTGATGATGCTCAATGCGCTGATTGGCAACCTTAGTCTTGAAGGCGGCGTGTTCGTCGGCGGCGGCAAGTTTAATGGCGCCACCGACGGTCCGCGCTACAACATGGACAGCTTCGCCGGGAAGGTAAAACCGAAAGGGTTAAGCATCGCGCGCAGTAAAACCGCTTATGAGTCTTCGGAAGAGTACCGCAATAAGGTGGCTGCCGGGCAATCGCCCTTCCCGGCTAAAGCGCCGTGGTATCCGTTTGTCGCCGGTCAGCTTACCGAACTCCTCGTCTCGGCGCTTGAAGGTTACCCTTATCCGCTGAAAGCCTGGATCTCCAACATGACCAACCCGTTTTACGGCATTGCGGGGTTACGCGGCGTGGCGGAAGAAAAGCTCAAGGAGCCTGCTCGTCTGCCGCTGTTTATTGCCATTGACGCCTTTATGAACGAAACCACGGCGCTGGCAGATTACATCGTGCCGGATACCCACAACTTCGAAAGCTGGGGATTCAGCGCTCCGTGGGCGGGCGTGGCCAGCAAAGCCACCACCGCGCGTTGGCCAGTTGTCAGATCGGCGACCAGCCTCACGGCTGACGGTCAACCGGCCTCGATGGAGTCTTTCTGTATCGCAGTGGCAAAGCGCATCGGGCTACCTGGATTCGGCGACAATGCAATTACCGATCCGCAAGGTAATCACTATCCGTTGAACCGTGCGGAAGATTACTACCTGCGTCTCGCGGCCAATATAGCGTTTATGGGCAAAGCTCCGGTTGCTGAAGCACAGCCGGAAGACATAGCGCTGACCGGGGTCCAGCGGATCATGCCTGTGATGACCCAAACGTTGAAAACCGATGAAATCAGCCGAGTGGGGTTTATCTACTCCCGCGGCGGGCGCTTTGCGCCGGACAACAGCGGGCGAGTTGATAACCGCGTCGGCAATGCCTGGGAAAAACCGCTCCAAATCTGGAATGCGAACGTCGCCGCGCACCGCCATGCGATTACTGGCGAGCGCTACAGCGGCTGCCCGGCCTGGTATCCATCACGTCTGTCAGATGGACGTGCGGTCGAGGAGTTGTTCCCGGAACAAGAGTGGCCGTTGAAACTGATTTCCTTCAAATCCAATACCATGTCCAGCGCCACGGCGGTGATCCCACGCCTTCATCATCTGAAGCCGGTTAATCTGGTGGCGCTCAATCCACAAGATGGTCAGCTATATGGTTTAGCACACGGCGATATCGTGCGTATCACTACCCCAGGCGGTCAGGCGCAAGCGCAGATAAGCCTGCTGCATGGCGTCATGCCGGGTGTCATCGCCATTGAACATGGTTACGGACATAAAGAAATGGGTGCGGCACAGCATACTCTCGACGGTGAGCCGATGGCGTTTGATGAGCAGATTAAGTCGGGGATTAATCTCAACGAGTTGGGTTTTGCGGACCCAACCCGACAGGTAGCCAATACCTGGCTTGACTGGGTGTCGGGTGCGTCGGTGCGTCAGGGGTTGCCAGCGAGAATTGAGCGAGTGTAGCTCTGGTGCCGCATGGCATCGCGAACGCGTTTTACCCGGCCTACAGGACATCGTAGGCCGGATAAAGCACTGCCGCCACCCGGCAAAAAGCAGATTAGTTGTTTACCGGGATCACCGCACCTTTATATTTAGTACGGATCCAGTCCTGGATCTCTTTTGAATGCAGGACATCAACCAGCGCTACGATATCCTTTTTCTTCTCGTCGCCACGATGCACGGTAATGATGTTGGCATACGGGTTGTTTTCACCACTTTCAACGGCAATAGGATCTTTCACTGGATCCAGCCCGGCATCGATGGCGTAGTTGGCGTTAATCACCACCGCATCGCCTTCGTCGTTGTTATACATCTGCGGTAACAGCGCGGCTTCCACGTTTGGCAGGAACTTCAGCTTTTTCGGGTTTTCGACGATATCGCTAATGCGCGCGGTTACTTTATCCACGCCCGGCTTCAGCTTGATCACCCCCTCTTTTTCGAAAATCGACAGAATACGGCCTTCCTCAGATACCGCGTCACGCATGATGACTTTGCCGCCTTCCGGCAGATCTTTAAGTGATTTCACTTTTTTCGAATAGATACCAATCGGCTCTATGTGAATCGCTCCGGCGCTGACGAAGTCATACGTTTTATCGCCTGCATGGTCTTTAATCACGCTGTTCAGGTACGGAATATGCTGGAAGTAGTTGGCGTCAATCTCACGGCCAGCCAGCGCAGTGTTCGGCAGAATGTAATCCTGGAACGGTTTAATCTCCAGATCGATCCCCTGCTTCGCCAGAATCGGTTTGGCCTGTTCAAGGATCTCCGCATGCGGCACGTTAGACGCGCCAACGGTCAGAGTATCAGCCCAGGAGGCAAAGCTCAGGGCGCTTAAGGTTGCTGCGGCGAGTAACGTCAGTGATTTTTTCATGATTATGGTTTCCGTATTTTATTAGCGTTTATCTAACAGAGAGGTGATCACATCGCCGCAAAGCTGGATGATGAAGACAATGAGCAAAATCGTCACCGTCGCCACCAGCGTGACGTCGCTGTGGTTGCGCTGGAATCCTTCCAGATAGGCCAAATTCCCTAAACCACCGGCACCAATTACCCCTGCCATCGCGCTGTAGCTAACCAACGCAATTAGCGTCACGGTGATCCCGGACACCAGAGCAGGAGAGGATTCCGGCAGTAAAACTCGAAAAATAAGTGTGCTCAGCCGTGCGCCCATCGAACGCGTCGCTTCAATAACGCCTTTATCCACTTCACGCAGAGCGATTTCGACCAGACGTGCATAAAACGGCGCGGCCCCCACGATCAGCGCAGGCAACGCGGCATTGGCGCCGAGAATGGTGCCTACCATCGCTTTGGTAAACGGGATCAGCAGCACGATCAAAATGATGAATGGGATCGAACGAAAGATATTCACCACCAGTGAAATAGCACTATATACCGCACGATTAGGGAACAATCCGCCGCGCGCTGTCAGGAACAATGCCAGGCCAAGCGCGATGCCCAGGATAAAGGTCGCCGCCCCCGAAAGAGCTGTCATATACAGCGTTTCCTGGGTTGCCGCTAACAGTTGATCCCACTTCAGATGGGGAAACAGTTCTTCAGCCATGTTGAATCACCTCGCCTTCAATGTCGCTCTGGCGCAGGTCGGCCAAAATATTGTTCAATTGTTCCTCAGAGGCCACCACATGCACCCAGAGTTGACCAAACACGCCGTGTGCGGTTTGCGTCATCTTGCCGTGCAAGATGTTGAACGGCAGGCCATAGCGCAGGGTCAATTCCCCAACCACAGGCCGATGGGTACGTTGCCCGGTAAAGGTTAATTTGATAACCACCCCACCCAACTCGCTTGCCAGCTGCGGATTAAACTCGTCTTCTTCGGTGTACTGGCTCACCTGACGAACAAACTGTCGGGTAATAGGCTGCTGAGGATGGGTAAAGACGCTGAGCACATCACCTTCCTCAACGACCTTGCCGTTTTCCATTACCGCGACGCGGTCGCAGATTTTGCGTACCACGTGCATTTCATGAGTGATCAGCACAATGGTCAATTTGAAGCGACGGTTTATATCGAGGAGTAAATCGAGGATCTGATCGGTAGTTTGCGGATCCAGCGCCGAGGTGGCTTCGTCACACAGCAGGACATCTGGATTGTTCGCCAGCGCACGAGCAATTCCTACACGCTGTTTTTGCCCACCGCTGAGCTGGGAAGGATACGCATTTTCACGACCGCTCAGCCCAACCAGCGTAATCAGTTCAGCAACCCGTGCTTTGATGGACGCTTTGGACGCACCGGCGATTTGCATAGAGAACGCAATGTTTTCGCTAACGGTCCGCGACCACAGCAAATTGAAGTGTTGAAACACCATGCTGATTTTCAGTCGCGCCTGGCGTAACGATTCCCCACTGGCGGCCGAGATATCGTGGCCGTTAATCGTCACGCTGCCGGAGGTTGGTTTTTCGAGACCATTGAGCAAACGAATTAAGGTGCTTTTACCTGCCCCGCTGTAACCAATAATGCCGTAAATCTGCCCCTGTTCAACCGTCAGGTTGACGTTATCGACAGCGGTGATGGCAAGCCTGCCTGGCGTAAACACTTTCGAAATATTTTTCAGGACAATCATGTCGTTTAGGTATCCGCTGCTGCTTATTGTTCTTCTGCTAGCGCTTTTAGCTGTTTAGCAGTATGGATGTCCAAACGAGTGTAATCAGTGGAATTGGCTTTTAAAATGAATTAAAACGAATTTGATATAACTTTTAGGAATATAGTACTGTATCGACGTCAACGATATAAAACGTAGCCATCGAGATGTTAAATGCTGTTTGTTGCGCAACAAATCGCAACGCCGAATAACCTCTTTATCCATACCGATGAACAAATTAATGAATAATTTTTGTAAAACTGCACAGAAGTGTTTTGAAACGCTGTTTCCATTTTCCTTTTTGATAATTTTCAGCGTATAATGCGCGCCAATTGTCTCTTGAATGGTTTCAGCACATTGACCTGTAAAACTCAACGACTACAGAACTCACCATCCCGTTGGGCTGAAACACAAGCACACATTCCTCTGCACGCTTTTTCGATGTCACCTATCCTTAGAGCGAGGCATCACAACTTTCGTAACTCAGGTTTAGCTTCCCATCCGTGCGCGATGGGAGCCAGATTTCCATATCCTTCTCAACTTAAAGACTAAGACTGTCATGAAAAAGACGAAAATTGTTTGCACCATCGGTCCGAAAACCGAATCCGAAGAGATGTTAACCAAAATGCTGGACGCGGGCATGAACGTCATGCGTCTGAACTTCTCCCACGGCGACTACGCAGAACACGGTCAGCGCATCAAGAATTTGCGCAACGTTATGAGCAAAACCGGCAAGAAAGCCGCAATCCTGCTCGACACCAAAGGTCCGGAAATCCGTACCATCAAACTGGAAGGCGGTAACGACGTTTCCCTGAAAGCGGGCCAGACCTTCACCTTCACCACCGACAAATCTGTCGTAGGCAACAACGAAATCGTTGCTGTAACTTACGAAGGCTTCACTAAAGATCTGTCTGTCGGCAACACCGTTCTGGTTGACGATGGTCTGATCGGCATGGAAGTTACCGCCATCGAAGGTAACAAAGTTATCTGTAAAGTGCTGAACAACGGCGACCTGGGCGAAAACAAAGGTGTTAACCTGCCGGGCGTTTCCATCGCACTGCCAGCCCTGGCTGAAAAAGACAAACAGGACCTTATCTTCGGTTGCGAGCAAGGCGTTGACTTCGTTGCTGCATCCTTTATCCGTAAACGTTCTGACGTCGTAGAAATCCGTGAGCACCTGAAAGCGCACGGCGGCGAAAACATCCAGATCATCTCCAAAATCGAAAACCAGGAAGGCCTGAACAACTTCGATGAAATCCTCGAAGCGTCTGACGGCATCATGGTTGCGCGTGGCGATATGGGCGTTGAGATCCCGGTTGAAGAAGTTATCTTCGCGCAGAAGATGATCATCGAAAAATGTATCCGTGCACGTAAAGTCGTTATCACTGCGACCCAGATGCTGGACTCCATGATCAAAAACCCGCGTCCGACCCGCGCTGAAGCCGGTGACGTAGCGAACGCCATCCTCGACGGTACCGACGCAGTAATGCTGTCTGGCGAGTCTGCAAAAGGTAAATACCCGCTGGAAGCCGTTACCATCATGGCGACCATCTGTGAGCGTACTGACCGTGTGATGACCAGCCGTCTGGACTTCAACAACGACAGCCGCAAACTGCGCATCACCGAAGCCGTTTGCCGTGGCGCGGTTGAAACTGCTGAAAAACTGGACGCGCCGCTGATCGTCGTCGCAACCCAGGGTGGTAAATCCGCTCGCGCAGTACGTAAATACTTCCCGGATGCCACCATCCTGGCGCTGACCACCAACGAAACTACCGCGCGTCAGCTGGTGCTGAGCAAAGGCGTTGTTGCACAGGTGGTTAAAGAAATCAGCTCTACCGATGATTTCTATCGTCTGGGTAAAGAAGTCGCTCTGGAAAGCGGTCTGGCTCAAAAAGGTGACGTTGTGGTTATGGTTTCTGGTGCACTGGTTCCGAGCGGCACCACCAACACCGCATCCGTTCACGTGCTGTAATAATTCCATCGCGAATTAATTTGCTTAAAAAAGCGCCCTGGTGGCGCTTTTTTTATTTTATCGATAGCCACAATTAATAAAAAATCAAATCGGATTTCACTATCTAATCCGTGATTATCTAAGATGAATCCGATGGAAGCTTTCTGTTTTCACTCGGGTTTTTAGCCGTTTTTGCACAATTCGATGCTTCTTTGAGCGAACGATCAAAAATAAGTGCATTCCCATCAAAAAAATATTCTCAACATAAAAAAGTTTGTGTAATACTTGTAACGCTACATGGAGATTAACTCAATCTAGAGGGTATTAATAATGAATCGTACTAAACTGGTACTGGGCGCGGTAATCCTGGGTTCTACTCTGCTGGCAGGTTGCTCCAGCAACGCTAAAATCGATCAGCTGTCTTCTGACGTTCAGACTCTGAACGCTAAAGTTGACCAGCTGAGCAACGACGTGAACGCAATGCGTTCCGACGTTCAGGCTGCTAAAGATGACGCAGCTCGCGCTAACCAGCGTCTGGACAACGCAGCTACTAAATACCGCAAGTAATAGTATCTGTGTAATAAAAATGGCGCACATTGTGCGCCATTTTTTTTGCTCTGAATTCCCCTTCCCTGTTATTGCGTAGCGCGCACCTCAGCATCTCCTCCCGGCACGCCATTTTGCGCAGACTTCACTTCTGGCCCATTGCTCGCGACCGATGCTTGCCCGGCAGTGACGGTGACCGGATAACCTGCGCGACGATACAACGCCCTTTCCACCAGACTGTTATCCACTGCTTTATTGTCTTTAAACTGGGTAAAGCCGGCTGGCAGCACATACGGCATGGTCTGGACGTTTTGTTCCTCTTCCGGCGACAGTGGTCGATGCACTTCGACATACCTCATGCCGTTCGGCTCAATCGAATATTTTATCGGCTCATTAATCACCCTGACCGGCGTGCCTGTGCGGACCTGAGCAAACAGTGCTTTAATGTCCGGCGCGTTCATGCGAATACAACCAGAACTCACACGCAGGCCCACGCTGTCCGGCGCGCTGGTGCCATGGATCAGATACTCACCGTTTCCATGCGCCAGACGCAGTGCAAAGCGTCCTAACGGGTTATTTGGCCCGGCAGGTACAACAGGCGGTAATGTGATGCCGCGCTCCAGAGAGCGTTTACGGATGCCTGGTGTAGGGGTCCAGGTAGGATTTGGGATTTTCTGCCCAACCCGGGTTTCCATTACCGGCGTTTCCAGCCCCTGCAAACCGATACCAATTGGGAATACCTGAACAATATTCTCTCCCGGCGGGAAGTAGTACAGACGCAGTTCCGCCAGATTCACAATAATGCCTTCGCGTGGTGCATCCGGCAGCAGTAATTGTGAGGGAATAGTAATCAGGGTTCCGGGTTTAGGTACGGGGGCAATAGTGTTGTTGGCTTCAAGGATCAGCATGGCAGCGGTATCAAACTTACGGGCTATCGCCTGTAGGTTTTTATCGCCTTCCTGCACGGTGTAGGTTTGGTTTTGCCCAACAAGGCGGCTGTTCGCCTGGGGCAAAGGATAATCGACCGCCCATGCGGCCTGAATAGCGCTGTAAGCGCCGATTAGCATTAACGTAATAACAGACGCGCGTTTCATACTCACTCACCCCCCTGGCGTTCTTGCCGGACGGCGGCGAGCGCCCAATCCGGCTTACGAGTCACTGCGTTGCCTTACACGAACGCTTTCAAGTCGGTCTGAAAGTTAACGTGTTTTATCAGTTTAGCTAAGAGTTGCGGCTTTGGCGCGAATAGCCCGAATCATCGCCTCCAGCCCTTGTGAACGAGACGGCGTGAGGTGCTGTGCGAGCGCCATTTTTTCAAACCACGGACGCACATCAAAATTCACAATATCCTGGGCCGTCATGCGATCATACAAAATGAATACCACGGCAATAAGTCCTTTCACAATTGCCGCATCACTGTCGCCCTGTAATTCAATAATCCCTTCGCCATTCTGGTTCATAACAATCCATACCTGACTTTGACATCCCTGGATGCTATTTTCCGGGCAGCGTAAGTCGTCGTTTAATTCCGGCAAACGCTGACCCAGCTCAATAATGTACAGGTATTTCTCTTCCCAATTAGCGCAACGCAGAAAATTACGCAACAACTTTTCTTTATCCGGTAGCGCAGCCATAACGCCTCCCTGTTAGCCCAGTAAGTGATGAATACGCTTGAGGCCCGTTACCAGGCGATCCACTTCTTCATGGGTGTTGTACATTGCAATCGACGCCCGGCACATAGCAGGAACGTTATAGTAGGCCATCAGCGGCATAGCGCAGTGATGCCCCGTCCGCACGGCTATTCCATAGTTATCAAGAAAACTGCCGACGTCAAAGGCGTGATGTTTACCAAGGTTAAATGCAATCACACCCAGGCGGTTATCCGGTCCGTAGAGTGTCAAATCCGGCACATCCGCCAGTTGCTCCAACGCATAGCGCATCATGAACTGTTCATATTCGCTGATTTCAGTAAGCCCCAGTGCTGAAACATACTCAATAGCCGCGCCGAGTCCGATAATACCTCCGGTGTTTGGCGTTCCGGCTTCAAAACGCCAGGGGGCTTTAGCCCACGTTGTTCCCTGACTCAAACTCACCGTCGCAATCATTGAACCACCGCCTTCCCAGGGTGGCATCTCCTGCAACAGCGACTCTCTGGCATACAGAACGCCAATACCGGTTGGTCCATAGAGTTTATGCCCGGAGAAAACATAAAAATCGCAATCCAGTGCCTGGACATCCACCTGATGATGCATCACCGCCTGTGCGCCATCCACCAACACTTTTGCGCCGTATTGATGCGCCAGCACAATCATTTCCGATAACGGGTTCTCAGTACCCAACACGTTAGAAACGTGGGTAATCGCCAGCAGTTGCGTACGATCGTCAAACAGCGTCGGCAGCGTCTCCAGCTGCAACGTACCATCGGCATTGAGCGGAATAACGCGCAGCTCTGCCCCTACGCGGGCACACAGCATCTGCCAGGGCACAATATTGGCGTGGTGCTCCATTTCGCTGATGATAATGTTATCGCCCGCTCGCACATTGCTGCTGCCCCAGCTGTTCGCCACCAGATTGATGCCTTCCGTCGTACCACGAACAAACACCAGCTCTTCCGCTGAGCGGGCGTTAATAAACAACGAGGCAAGCTTGCGCACATTTTCCATTTTTTCCGTGGCCTGGGCGCTCAGCGTATGAATACCGCGGTGGACCGCCGCATAGCCGTGACGATAAAACTCGGCCTCGGCATCAATCACCTGATTGGGTTTTTGCGCGCTGGCAGCGCTGTCCAGATACGCCAACGGTAAACCGTTCACTTCACGCGTCAGGACCGGAAAGTCAGCCCGTACTTTTTCAATGGGAAATGTCATGCTGCGCCTCCCGGCAAGCGTTGGGCGATCCGTGCCAGTACCTGTTGTTTCAGCGTTTCATCGCCCAGGGCTTCCGTCAGCTCAGCGGCAAACGCATAGAGAATCATGTGTTGAGCATCCTGCTGGCCGATCCCTCGCGAACGCAGATAGAACATCTGTTCGTCGTCGATCCGTCCTACCGTCGCCCCGTGGCTGCATTTCACATCGTCGGCGTAAATTTCGAGCTGTGGCTTGGTATCCACCTCCGCCAGCTTTCCGAGCAACAAATTATTGTTGGTCATCTGACCGTCGGTTTTGATGGCGTGCTGGGCGACGTTGATCAGACCATTGAAGACCGCTCGTCCCTTATCGCTGACAATCGTTTTATGCAGCTGGCGACTGTTGCAATACCCTTTGTTGTGCTCAAGCCAGGTCCGTGTATCACAGACTTCATTTTTCACCGGCATCGCCAGACTGTTCAGCCGAAGCGTGGTGTTTTCACCGTTAAGCTGCGTACTGGTGTTATGGCGCAATACCGCATCACCAAGCAAGAAACTGTGGCTAACGGCAGTAGCATCCGCGCCCAATTGAATGTCATTATGCGCGAAGTGGTGACTAAACGGATTTTCGAACGCCAGTTTGATATGGCGCAAATGGGCGTTTGCCGCGACGTTCATCGTTAAGCGTGCGCCGGTGAAATGGCGACGCTCGCTGAGGCTGGCATAGTGTTCAATGACGGTGGCTTCTGCGCCTTCCGCTAGCTCCAGGCGATAGTGCGCCGTATTCACCTCATCGCCCGCCAGCCCCTGGGTTATGTGCAGCAGCAGCAGCGGTTTCGCGGGGCGTAGGTTACGCTTCACCTGAATGTGCGTTACGCTACGGGACAGGCTTTCGGTAAGGTGCAAAAACACTTCCGGTTGGATAGCTGCTGGCAGCGCCTGACGAGCATCGTCAATGGTAATATCAAAACCGCTACCGTCTGTACTGTCGCTGAGCGTCGGAGAGAATTGCCCGTCAACAAACACCAGTCGTACAGCATCAATTGTCGGCGACAACGCTGCACATTGGGCTGACGTTATCTCAGCGACATGACTGACAAACTGGCTGTTGGTTAATCCCTCCAGCGGCGTGTATTTCCAGTCCTCATGTTTACGCGTTGGCAGCCCCAGACGCAGCATCTGTTGCAAGTGCTGCTGCGCATGGTGTGAGCGTGTCTCCCCTTGCGTCTCAAACAGATGATGCCACTGTTGCAGCACGTTACTGCTGTTCGCTAAGCCAGCCATAACCTTGCTCCTCCAGTTGTTTGACCAGCGTAAAATCACCGGACTTCACAATTCGCCCCTGGTAGAGAACGTGAACAAAATCGGGTTTGATATAGTCCAGGATCCGCTGATAGTGAGTGACGATAATGAATGAGCGTTTCCCGTCACGCAGCGAGTTCACGCCATCCGCAACGATTTTCAGCGCATCAATATCCAGCCCGGAATCTGACTCATCAAGAATGCATAACTGAGGCTCCAGCACGGCCATTTGCAGAATGTCATTACGTTTTTTCTCACCGCCGGAGAAACCGACGTTTACCGAGCGCGTGAGCAAATCCTCCGGCATCTTCAGCAGCGCTATTTTCTCTTCCATCAGATCCTGGAAGTCGAATCGATCCAGCGACTCTTCGCCACGGTAACTCCGCACCGCATTCAGCGCCGTTTGCAGGAAAAACTGGTTACTGACGCCAGGGATTTCCACCGGATACTGGAATGCCATAAAGATCCCTTCACCGGCCCGGTCTTCCGGCGACAGTTCCAGTAAATCCTTGCCGTTGAACTCTACCGTTCCGCCAGTGACGTCGTAGTCTTCCCGTCCAGCGAGAGTTGCGGAAAGCGTACTTTTCCCCGAACCGTTTGGTCCCATAATGGCGTGAACTTCTCCGGGTCGAACCTCAAGGCTCAACCCACGCAAGATCGCCTTATCTTCCACACTGACCTGTAAATCTTTGATGCTTAACATGTGCTTTCCTTAAAATTTAACCGACGCTGTGCTCAAGACTTATGGCGAGAAGTTTTTGCGCTTCCACAGCAAACTCTAGCGGCAGTTCAGAGAACACGTCTTTACAGAAACCATTCACGATCATCGAAATGGCATCCTCTTCACTGATGCCGCGCTGCAGGCAGTAAAACAACTGGTCTTCACCAATACGCGACGTGGTGGCTTCATGTTCAAGCTGGGCGCTATTGTTACGACACTCCACATACGGGAAGGTGTGTGCCCCACAATCCGCACCGATCAACATCGAGTCGCATTGGGTATAGTTGCGGGCGTTAGTAGCGGTCGGCATGATTTTCACTAAGCCGCGATAACTGTTCTGGCTGTGTCCGGCGGAGATCCCTTTCGAGATAATGGTCGATTTGGTGTTTTTGCCAATGTGGATCATTTTGGTGCCGGTATCGGCCTGCTGATGTCCACTGGTCAGCGCGACGGAGTAGAATTCGCCGATCGAGTTGTCGCCACGCAAAATGCAGCTTGGGTATTTCCAGGTAATGGCCGAGCCGGTTTCCGACTGCGTCCACGACATTTTGCTGTTTTCGCCTTCGCAGAGTGCGCGCTTGGTGACGAAATTCAAAATACCGCCCGTATTGCCATCGCCGGGAAACCAGTTTTGCACCGTGGAGTATTTCACTTCGGCATCTTTGTGAATGATGACTTCCACCACCGCCGCGTGTAGTTGGTAACTGTCGCGCACCGGGGCTGAACAGCCTTCGATATAGCTGACGTAGCTGCCCTCATCCGCAACCAGAATGGTGCGTTCAAACTGCCCGGTTTTTTCCGCATTGATACGGAAATAGGTCGACAGCTCCATTGGGCAACGTACGCCTTTCGGTACATAAATAAACGTGCCGTCAGATGCCACCGCCGCATTCAGCGCGGCAAAGAAATTGTCATTGCCGGGGACAACCGTGCCCAGGTACTGTTTTACCAGCTCAGGATGATCGTGAATGGCCTCACCGAACGAACAGAAAATAATGCCCTGCTCCGCCAGTTTGTCGCGATAGGTGGTCGCTACCGATACCGAGTCGAAAATAGCATCAACCGCCACTTCTTTGCCTTCACGTACCGGCACGCCAAGCTGTTCGAATGCGTCCTCAACCTCTTTGCTTAAAAATGCATTCGCGCCCGTTTGCTGTACCGCTCCCGGTTCGGACGCACAGGTTTCATCGCAGTTACCGCAGGAAGGTGCGGAGTAATAGCTATACTCCTGATAATTCAGTTTGTCGTAATGCGCTTTAAGCCAGTGTGGTTCTTCCATGGTCAGCCACGCTTTAAAGGCATTCAGGCGAAATTCCAGCATCCAGTCAGGTTCATTTCGTTTTGCCGAAATCGCGCGCACGACATCTTCATTGATCCCTTTTGCCAGCTCATCGGTTTGCAGTTGGGTGAAGAAGCCCTCTTTGTAATTAAGGTGCCCGCCAGCCCAGGTGTTGACATCGTCAGTTGCTTCAGTATTACGAGACATAGTACCGCCTATACCCCAAAACTTTCGCCACAGCCGCATTCGTTCTGGGCTTTCGGGTTATGAAATTTAAATAACTGGTTTAATCCTTCGCGAACGAAATCGACTTCTGTACCGTCAATGAACGGCATCGCCTGCAACGGCACATAAAGTCTGGCGCCCTCCGTTTCAAACAGCAGATCGTCTTTTTCGGGTTGGCGGACGGTATCCAGCACGTAACCGAATCCCGCGCACCCTGTTTGCTTCACACCTAAACGCACACCCAACATGTCAGGTTGCTTTGCCACCAGTTCACGGATATGCGCCGCAGCCGCTGGCGTTAACGTCAGCCCACGCCAGGCAAAATCGTCCGGGTTAAATGTTCCTGAATGCAATTCCATAGAGTTACCTCGAGTCACTAGCTTTTAAGCTATAACACCATGTTAGTGATAATGATTATCACTTCAACCCCTCAACAGCAGGGGCATTCGGGTTAATCGCCCTTTCTGACTACTTTTACTAAGCATAGACCCTGCAGCGAGGGTTTACAGGGATGGATTATTATGTTCAATGCATTGATTAACAATGGATTATGAAAATCCAATCGTGCAGTCAGGTCAAATGACAAAAGATGTATAGAAAATGTCTATTTAAGGGATAGGTGGGGATGAAGGTAGGGAAAAACAATTCAAATAATAAACAAACAACAAAAAACCCTTAAGTCTGCTTGCTGGCAGGCTTAAGGGTTCCGGCCCCATCCGGCGCTTATCTCCGGCACTCATATTGGCTTAGCTCTTGAAGGGGCGATAAGAAGAATCTCATACACCGATTAGTTTTTTTTAACACTAATTGCGGTTTGACTATTTTATAAACGCGTTCAATCACATATTTAACGCTGTGCCTCACTGAGCGTGTCCAGCAGCAGGCGTAGCCCTGCGGGTTGATGTTCACGTGAAAGGTATAAACCATAAATCGGCAGGCATTTAGGTTGAAGTTCTGGCAGTAATCGAATTAGCTTTCCCTGCTCCAGCCCTTCCCGCGCCTCCAGCTCTGGCACCAACGCGATCCCCATTCCTGACACCGCCGACTCGCAGAGCAGCGAAGAGATCCCTGCACTCAAATTCCCTTTGATTGCAACGGAGACAGACTGCCCCTGAGGATCCAAAAAGTGCCAGGATTGTCCGGCAAAACCGCTGTAGTACAGGCAATTGTGCCGTGTGAGATCGTCGATTGTCTCAGGTGTGCCATGTTGATGCAGATAATCTGCAGACGCGCAAAGCACCGATTTACAGTCGCCCAACCGACGGGCAATAGTCCCTGGCTCTGGATTATCTGTTATGCGGATCGCCACATCGATGCGTTCCCCCACAAGGCTTACCGGTTGATTATTGATCTCCACCTCAATACGTAATTGCGGATATTGCGCCATAAACGTCGGCAGAACCGGAGCAAGAATATGCATCGCGGTAAAATGGGCGCAGGCTACACGTAGCGTGCCGGAGGGAATTTGCGCGGCACTGGCGGCACCAATATCCAGCGAAAGTTGCGCCAGAGAACGTGTTTTCACTAATGCCTCTTCACCCGCTGGCGTGATCGTCAAACGACGCGATGAGCGATGGATAAGCCTTGCGCCTGCCCATTTTTCCATCTCGTCGAGATAACGACTGACCATCGGACGGGAAAGCCCCAACGCACGCGCGGCTGCGCTCAGGCTACCCAAATCACAGATATGGTTGAATACCGTTGCCGCCATCACTCTGTCCATTGTTCCCATCCGATCGTTTTATGAAACTCAGCATGTCCTAATGAGGGAATTCTAACAGATCCGAATATCCTTAAAATACGGGAACTATCAAAAGACAATTTCCTGCACAAGGTTACCTGGTATGAAAGTTAAAACTCTGGCCCTGCTGTTACCTCTGTTTGCGTCTTCAGCTTTCGCCGCGCCGCTACAGCTGGACGTCTATAATCCACAGGATAAGGCTATTTTCCCGGTTTCTTCGACGCTGGTGTCTGGCCTAAAAGAGGCGATTTTGTTTGACGCCCAGTTCAGTACCAAAGATGGCGAACAACTGGTGCAAATCATTCGAGCCAGCGGTAAAACGCTGAAGGCTATTGTGATCACCTCCGGCGATCCGGATTTCTATTTTGGTTTGCAGCCCATCGTTGAGGCCTTCCCACAGGTAAAAGTCCTGGCAACGCCGCAGGTGGTAGACCATATCCGCGCCACCAAAGAGGCCAAGCTGCAGTTCTGGGGCCCGCAAATGAAGGACGGCGCACCAACATCGCTCACCGTTCCGCAGGCGACTACGCAAACGCAGTTCACGGTTGATGACGAAACGCTGGAACTGCGTCACGCCAACGATTATGCAGCGTATATCTGGATCCCGGCGAATCGAGCCATTATTGGCGGCACAGGCGTGGCTTCAGGTATTCACGTCTGGACGGCGGACACACAGTCTGAACAACAACGTAGTGCATGGCGTAGCGTACTGAGCGAAATGCAGAGCTTACAGCCCACTCAGGTGGTACCGGGTCATTACATTGGCGACCGCCCAACCGGTGATAAAGCTATTCGCTTCACCCAGGACTATTTGCAGTCGTTTGAGCAGGCGCTAGAGGCGAAAAAAGGATCGGATTATGTGATTAAAACAATGACGGCAGCATGGCCAGGCCTTGCAGACGTAAGCTCGCTGGAACTAAGTGCAAAAGTTAACAGCGGCGAGATGAAGTGGTAATAAAGATTTAAGGCAAAAAATAACCCCGAACGCGTGTCGGGGTTTCGTTACGATAAGCATACCGGAATCAATGAACGCCCATGCGCCAGGCAAAATAGATCTCTTCTTTCAGTTCAGTGGAAGAGAGCGCCAACAGATCTGCAAACTCCAGCTCAAGCTGTTTCAGCCTTTTCAGGTACTGAGCCGGTGAAAGATCGGTTTTATCACGACGTAAAAATTCTATTGCCAGTTGGGCAGGGTCTAATTGGGTAGACATATCATCCTCGCTTGTGTTCAAAACCTGCACAGTATAACACCATTCCCTGTGCAGATAATGACCAAAAGCAATATGCATCACAAAATTGCGGTCGTCAGACGCGACGTGCAGCACAATCGCCCCTGCTCATCGAAGATTTCTATTTGCCACACCTGGTGACGAGAACCTGTATGTAACGCGCGACATACGCCCCTGACGAGCCCTTCCCGTGCAGAACGGATATGGTTGGCGTTGATCTCCAGGCCCACCACTTTCTGCTCACCCTGAGTACACAAGTACCCAGCTACCGAACCAATGCTTTCCGCCAGCACCACGGATGCACCGCCGTGCAACAAACCAAAGGGTTGTTTGGTGCGATGGTCCACCGGCATCGTAGCTTCCAGCGTATCGTCGCCAATGTGCACAAAACGAATATCGAGCAACCCAACCATATTTCCTTCACCCATGGCATTAAGCGCCTCGAGTGTGACTTCACGTTTCCAGATCATCCTATAATCTCCAGCAGTGCCTGTAATGGGTGGCGAACGCCCGTACCTTCAACGCGTTTAACCTGGCTGCGACAGGAGTACCCTGTAGCCAGACAACGGTTACGTGGCAATCGTTGCATTGCCTGGTGCCATGATAACTCATAGATCCCCAATGAGTTTTGGTGATTCTTCACTTCGTGACCGTAAGTGCCAGCCATACCACAGCACCCCACGCTGACGTTCTCCAGCTTTGCGCCAAAGCGAGCAAAAATAGCCGCCCATTGTGCAGGCGCGCCCGGTAAAGCCGTCACTTCGGTACAGTGGCCAAAGAAGTACCACGGTTCACCGCCAACAGCGACTGACTGCTGTGTTTCCACAGCTTTTGATAACCATTCGTTGGCCAGCAGCACATGGAAATCACCCCGCTGTTCTCCCAGCACCAGCTTATATTCATCGCGATAACAAAGCACCAGCGCCGGATCAACACCCACCATCGGAATATTCAGCTTCGCTACCCGGTTAAGAAACTCGGATGTCTTTTTCGCCGTTTTGGCAAAACGGTTTAAAAAGCCTTTAATGTGCTGCGCCTTGCCGTTTGGCGAAAACGGCAGCAGTACCGGCTGCATACCCAGTTTTTCTACCAGACGTATAAAATCAGCCACCACCTGCGCATCGTAATAGCTGGTGAACGGATCCTGTACCACCAGCACCGTGCGGGCTTTTTGCTCGAGGCTGAGTAATTCGAGCTGTTCCAGCGTCATATTGGCAGAACGATGCCCCACCAGTTGGCGTTGCAGCGACGGCGCAGACAACAGCGGTAAATCAACCATTCCAATGTGCTTTTTAGCCAGATTTCGCACCAGCGGCTGATTGATGAAGAAGTTAAACGTTTTAGGCGCCCGCGCCATTAGCGGTGCATAGCTCTCAACGGTCGCCACCATATGATCGCGCAACGGGCGCAGATAACGCGTGTGGTACAGTTGCAGGAAGCGTGAGCGGAACTCCGGCACATCAATTTTAATCGGACACTGTGTGGAACAGGCTTTACACGCCAGGCAACCTGACATCGCCTCTTTTACTTCGTGCGAGAAATCGTATTCGCCCTTGCGTGCATGCCAGCTGTTGCGGGTACGGGTAATCAGCGTGCGTAAACTGGCGCGTTTCTCCGGTAGCTCTTTTTCCAGTTGCATAGGATCGATCCCGCGATCGGCCAACAGACGCAGCCACTCACGTACCAGCGTAGCTCGCCCTTTCGGAGAATGGATACGGTTAAGACTGATTTTCATCGACGGACACATGGGGCTTTTCGCATCGAAGTTAAAGCATAACCCGTTGCCATTACACTCCATTGCCCCACGCCACTCCTGGCGTACGGCCAGCGGGATTTGACGGTCATACGTTCCGCGTTTCACCGCGTCCACTTTCATCATCGGCGCATCAACGTCTTCCGGTGGACAGATTTTGCCGGGGTTGAGCCGGTTTTGCGGATCAAACACCGATTTCACTTTGCGCAGTTCACGATACAGTTCATCACCGAAAAACGCCGGACTGTATTCCGCACGAAAACCTTTCCCGTGCTCCCCCCACAACAAACCGCCATATTTTGCCGTCAGCGCGACGACATCATCGGAAATGCGTTTCATCAGCACTTCCTGCTGCGGGTCGCACATATCCAAAGCCGGCCTGACGTGCAGCACGCCAGCATCCACGTGGCCGAACATGCCGTAACTCAGACCATGGCTGTCGAGCAGCGCGCGAAACTCGGCAATATAGTCAGCCAGATGCTCCGGAGGAACGCAGGTATCCTCGGCGAACGGAATTGGCTTCGCAGAACCTTTTGCATTGCCCAGCAGACCGACAGCCTTTTTGCGCATGGCGTAAATTCGTTCGACGCCCGCCAGTTCAGTACATAGCTGCCAGCCAATAACGCCCGCTTCCTGACGAGCGATTAACCCATCCAGGCGTTCGCAGAGTGCGCTGACCTGCGAATTAATCAAGGTTTCATCGTCACCGGCAAACTCGACAATATTCAGGCCCAGCATCTCTTTATCCGCTACATCGGTAATCAGTTCGCTTACCGAGTGCCAGACGATGTCTTCACGCGCCAGATTGAGTACTTTGGAGTCGACGGTTTCTACCGACAATGCGCGCGCTTCCACCATCACCGGCGCGTTACGCAACGCCGAATCAAACGAATCGTACTTAACGTTAACCAACTGTCTGACTTTGGGCAGTGGCGTGATATCAAGGCGGGCTTCGGTGATAAACGCCAGCGTACCTTCAGAGCCGGTAAGAATGCGGGTTAAATCAAATTCGGTCATCTCATCGTTAAAGACGTGCCGCAGATCGTAACCCGTCAGGAAGCGATTAAGTTTCGGGAATTTATCCATGATCAGCTGTCGGTTATCGCGACAACGCTCATAAACGGTCTTATAGATACGGCCAATCGTGGTATTGCTGTTACCCAACGTTTGGGCAAGTTCGACCGGCATTGGCTGAGTATCAAGAATATCGCCGCCCATCAGCACCGCGCGGATACCCAGCACGTGATCGGAGGTTTTACCGTAAACCAACGAACCTTGTCCGGATGCGTCGGTGTTGATCATCCCGCCGAGCGTTGCCCGGTTACTGGTGGATAATTCCGGGGCAAAGAAATAGCCATATGGCTTCAGAAACTGGTTAAGCTGGTCTTTTATCACCCCGGCTTCTACCCGCACCCAACCTTCTTGCGGGTTGATTTCAATAATGCGGCTCATATAGCGGGACATATCAACAATAATGCCCTGGTTCAGCGCCTGACCGTTAGTCCCGGTGCCGCCGCCGCGCGGGGTAAAAATCAACGAAGAGAATAGCGGTTCTGCCGCCAGACGGGCGATTAGCGCCACATCTGCGGTTGAACGAGGGAAAACGACAGCATCAGGAAGCAGCTGATAAATACTGTTATCCGTCGACATTGTCAGACGATCGGCATAGCTCGTTGCCGTATCACCCGTGAATCCTTGCTGCTCCAGCGCCTGCAAAAAATTGAGCACCAGTTGAACGACACCTGGCGCCTGAGAAATTTGTGGAATCATTATAGTGACCCTTTCCTGCGGTCTGTGTTGTGAATTTAATCGTTTGCGTGTTGCTTTGTTTGTTGTATCACATTTTTTTCTAATACGCTCAGCAGATTTACAGGCAGAATCCGCCTGTTCAAAACCGCTGAAATTGCTCATCATTATAGAGTGTGATTAACGTGTTCACGTCGCGTCAACGTTCTGGCGCAAAGACAAAGGTGAAAAGTATTTATGGTAAATTTCCGTCAGCCCAGGGATATTGCACAAGTGCTGCTATCGGTGCTGTTTTTAGCCATCCTGATTGTGGCCTGTCTCTGGATTGTGCAACCCTTTATCCTCGGTTTTGCCTGGGCAGGCACGATTGTCATTGCGACCTGGCCTATCCTGCTACGCTTACAAAAATTGCTCTGGGGACGTCGTTCACTTGCCGTACTGGTGATGACACTGTTGTTAGTGCTGTTGTTCATCATCCCTATCGCGCTGCTGGTTAACAGTATCGTCGATGGCAGCGGGCCGCTGATCCATGCCGTAACCGCAGGTGATATGACGCTACCGGATCTGGCATGGTTGAACAGCATTCCACTGGTGGGTGCCAAGATGTATGGCGCATGGCACAGTTTACTGGATATGGGCGGTTCGGCCATTATGGCCAAAGTTCGTCCTTATATCGGTACCACCACCACCTGGTTTGTCGGTCAGGCCGCGCATATCGGCCGCTTTATGATGCACTGTGGTCTGATGCTGCTGTTCAGTGCCCTATTGTACTGGCGCGGTGAACAGGTCGCATTAGGTATTCGTCACTTCGCCTGCCGTCTTGCCTCTAAACGTGGCGATGCTGCCATTCTGCTGGCTGCGCAAGCCATTCGCGCCGTCGCATTGGGCGTTGTGGTCACCGCTCTGGTGCAGGCAGTGCTCGGGGGTATTGGTCTGGCGGTAACCGGCGTGCCTTACGCCACGCTGCTGGCGGTATTGATGATACTGTCTTGTCTGGTGCAACTGGGGCCGTTGCCAGTGCTGATTCCGGCCATTATCTGGCTATACTGGACGGGGGATTCCACCTGGGGCACAGTGCTGCTGGTGTGGAGCGGCGTGGTCGGAACACTGGATAACGTAATTCGACCAATGCTGATTCGTATGGGGGCTGATTTGCCACTGATCCTGATTCTCTCCGGGGTCATCGGCGGACTGATTGCCTTCGGCATGATTGGTCTGTTTATCGGTCCAGTAGTGCTGGCCGTTTCCTGGCGTCTGTTCTCCGCCTGGGTAAACGAAGCCCCTGCGCCAGGTACCAATCCGGATGAAATCCTCGAAGAAATTGCTGAAATCGAACGCAATAAGTAATCCAACATCAGGCGGCAGCGCCGCCTGATTGTTTAACAATACTAATCAATCCTCCCTCTTGCGGGATTAGACCCAACCTCGCCCTTCTTTAAATAATCATTTGTGTCGCAAATTCTTTACAGTTTTTAAACTATTGAGATGAATCTGATCGACGTAAAAAATCACTATGCCTACTATTAGCTCATGGCTTTAGATCAACACATTGATTTATAAGCATGGAAATCCCCTGAGTGAAACAACGAATTGCTGTGTGTAGTCTTTGCCCATCTCCCACGATGGGCTTTTTTTTGTCCTGATTTTGGCACCAGAACCAGCAATGGCGGCGTTTAAGGGATGTAGCACGTTGAGGGTATGCGATTACCTGTGTGCCGTTTGTGTACCATTTGTGTGCTACCAGCGTAAATCAGGTGAGTGTTACAGTAATTTTCCAAAGCACTCACATGTTCATTTTTTAACCAAAAACAAAACTAACTTTAATCATAAATCACTTCACGGGGTGATCTTCTCCCTGAAAACAGTACCAGGCTAAACTGAAGTCTTCGGTCTTTCTTCCATCTCACTGAGAGGCGCATTGCCATGAAAAAGACCCGTTATACCGAAGAACAGATTGCGTTTGCACTGAAACAGGCCGAAACCGGCACCCGCGTCGGGGAAGTCTGCAGAAAGATGGGTATTTCTGAGGCCACTTTTTTATAACTGGAAGAAAAAATTTGCCGGTCTGGGCGTGACCGAGCTGCGGCGTCTGCGGCAGTTGGAGGATGAAAATCAGCGGCTGAAGAAACTGGTGGCTGATCTGAGTCTGGACAAGGAGATGCTGCAGGAGGTACTGAAGCAAAAGTTCTGAGGCCGGCTCAGAAGCGCCAGGCGGTACATTTCCTGCGAGAGGCATACCGTATCAGCGTCCGTCGGGGATGCGGATTGCTGATGCAGAGCAGAACTGTCTACCACTGGCAGAGTCGGCGTGACGATCGGACAATAACGCTGCGCATCAAGGAAATTGCGGAAACACGAATACGCTACGGTTGTCCGCGCATTCACGTTCTGCTGCAACGAGAAGGTTGGCTAATTAACTATAAGAAAACACACCGGATTTATTGTCTGGAAGGCCTGAATTTGCGCAGGAAACATCCCCGCAGGCATAATCAGTGTGGCACACCGTCAGCAGCGTCCGTCCCTGACGTACATCGATCAGTGCTGGAGTATGGATTTCGTGTCGGATAGTCTGTTTAATGGACGGCGCTTCCGGGCGCTGACTGTAGTGGATAATTTTAGTCGGGAATGCCTGGCGATCCATGCCGGAAAATCATTGAAGGGTGAAGATGTGGTCCGGGTAATGGAAGCACTGCGGGTGCTGGATAATCGTCTGCCGGTACGTATTCAAACAGATAACGGTAGCGAGTTTATCTCGAAAAGTCTGGATAAATGGGCGTATGAACACGGTGTGACGATGGACTTCTCCCGCCCCGGAAAACCGACAGATAACCCGTTTATTGAATCGTTTAACGGAAGCCTGCGGGATGAATGCCTGAATATTCACTGGTTCCTGTCGCTGGAAGATGCGCAGGATAAACTCGAGAAGTGGCGCAGAGAATATAATCATGAGAGGACACATTCATCATTAAATGACATGACTCCGGCTGAATTTATCCGGAGCCTGCAAAAAGACGAAGATCTCTGATTTAGCACTGCATTGATTTTGGGCCAGGGTCAGCCGTTCATGTTAATCAACGTTTAGTAGCTTTCAATTGTTCTAACCAAAAGTTAGCCTTATATGCTACATCCATATAAACCCCCTGTCTCTTAGCTTCAGGATAGTGCTTGCTCCACTTATCAGAGATAGTAGCATCTAACCCTAATGATTGTGCTGTCTCCCTGCATTCCTCTAATAGAATCATTGCATCCTTTTCAGCACCTATGAATTTAGGCGTCATAGACTGACTTTTTAATACAGGTTCAGGTGGTAAAGCAGCTAGCCTTTCCTCTTCAAATAGGAGAGATAGTAACCGGCGTTCTTTTGCTAGCTCGTGTTCTATTACCTTTATCCTGTCTCTACATCTTTCTATTCTTTGTTCAACGGGTAAACGCCGTGGCTGATATTTTATTTCAGGGTTAAACATTTAATAGTTCCCATTATCATAAGAACACCAACCCCCTCTATGGTGGCTACCGTAACCGCCGTGGGGGTGTTCACCTTTAGGACAAGCAAAAGCTGAACCTGACAGACATACTAATAACACTGCTAATAGAATTTTCAATTTAAATTACTCTGGTGAAATAGTTGATATGTTGCATTGAACTACTACTTGCGTTACGCCATTTGAAGTAGCCTGAATAACACCTTTATCTACCGCATTATCCGGCTCGTTATAGAGAAATTCATAAACAAGAGCATAAGATGCATTATTTGCATTATTCATCATTATTACTTCTTGAAGATGTTTAACACCATCCAATTCAGTTACAGAAGAAGAAATATCAAATCCTTCTTTATGGGCTATTGCCTTATTGTTATGAATTATCACTATCTTCTCTTGTTCATTAGCTATATTCTCAGAGTAGATAGCGGAATAGCCATTATCACAATCTGCTTTAGTTATATATGTCAGGTCAGCAGCATTAGCACCAAAAGCAGACAACAGTAAAACACCTAATATCAACTTCTTCACATTGCCCCCCATCAGGTAGTCACTAGCAGCGTTTTAATCACAATCACTAGCTAGCAGAGGGTGAACAGCTTCACAGGCTCTACGGGCATCTTCTATTTGTTCCCGTTCCCCTGCTTTACGTTCCTCATTCGCTGTAGCGGCTTGTGCGGCTTCCTGCTGCATCTTCTCTCGTCCCTCTGGTGTTAAGTGTTAAGTTGGCGTGTGCCTGTTCGCTTGCCACGAGGCTCTGTACTTGCTCTGGTGTAGCTGCTGCTATTCCACTGGTGCAGCCTGAGAGCAGAGCACAGGCGATAGCCGCTATTAATACCTTTTTCATTTGCTCACCTGTTCACAGTCCATCTGATATAAAGTGCTATTAGCTGAATTACTGATATCAGTGCTCTGCACCATTGCAGTTATATTACCACCCTTATCAAAAGTCAGATTGTAATCTAGCGAAACAGAATCAACCATTTTTTCATATTGCAAATACACATTCTGTCTATCAGGTGAATTTATTAAATCATCACGAGCGTTAGCCCAATCTAAAGAAAGATGCACCCCGTTATTATCCAGAGCATGAGCACCACTATCATAGATGGTTAATACTCGCTTCTGAGTTATATCAGATTCTTTTTTAGCGCCTTTAGTCCAGCAGACATAGACACCTGTAAAATCTTTTTTATTCTCTGAGTGACAGCCAGCCAATATAGAGCAAGCCATAACAGCTAATAAAATCTTTTTCATTATTAATCACTTTTCTCTAACAGATTGCATCAATAACTTTTCATGTCTCTTTAAAACATATAAAGTTTGGTTGTAGTTCTTTAATGCCTTTCCAGCCATCACATATGAACCTTCAGCTTGCCTGAGGTCAAATAACAAATCTTTATATATCTTATTAAGGCTTTTAATGTTCTTTTGGTTAGCGCCTCTGATAGCTTGCTTAACAGCCCTCAACTTTGCATAGTAAGCAAAGTAATACACTTTCTTAGCCATTGTCACAATATAAGCATCATCCCTCTTCATCTGGATGAGGTTAATAGATTCCTTACTGTAGTATTGAATTTTAGCACTAGGCATACAATCACCTTAAAAGAAAGCCTCTATCAAAGAGGCTCTATATTATTATCGTACTGGTTCAAGTTCTTTTGCTACAGCATGATGGTTATGAATAGCAACGAACAAACCACCTAATGGCATTAACACCCACCAAGGGGCGTAATCTCGGACGTTAGCATCATGTGATTCCATATCGTTATGTTTAGTCACAGCCACATTATCTAACGTCAGCATGTTTTCAAAGTGTGATAGACACTTATTATCTACAGTGCCTACTAAGTCTGCTGATACTACTTTATTACTTGTGTTATCAATGGCTGCTGAGTATGCACAAACGTGAGTTGTAACATCACCTGTACTATCACCTACAGTGTAACTACTACCAATAGCAGCGGAATCAACCTCACCACCATAGTTATATTGAGACTCACCATAAGCACCACCAATAGAGTTACTCTGAGAGTGGCCTACAGATGAGCTACCTTGATTACTGTCCCACTGATAGGTGGTGATATGTTCATCTACTTTCATTGTTCTGCTAGGGATACCAAGCTTTGCTACCAACTCTGCTTTAGTCATATTGGAACCATTAACAGTAGAGTGGTCATACTTACTAGGAATGTCATTAACACAACCAGCTAGTAAACCCGCAATAATAGCCGTGAGTAAAAAACGCTTCATTCTGAATGCCTTTATTATCTATATAACACAAACACCACTACAAAATAGTGATGGAAAATAGGCCAAATCTAAAGCCTATGAAATGGGCTGCAATTAAACTCCTAATGTATATTCGTGTAAACCAACAGGCACAGATTCAGCACAAATACATTAAGAATTTATTAAGTTACTAATCCCTTCACACCTTCTAATCAGAGTCCATTTCTTAATTCACCGTATACAATTACACGGAAGTTATAACGGATATAACATGTGTGAAATATGTTTATTAATGTTTCTTTTTACTAGGTAGTTATTACCACTTACGCGATAGAGAAGCAGCCTGTAGACGTGTGTTAGCTCTGCTAACTAGCTGAAAGATAACAGGCAAGGTATACGGTAGATATGTGGGCATCGCGTAGTTATTTACAGACAAATCACACACTTATAGCCTTATTTCTTCCTTTGACAGGCACTGAAAAGAGAAAAGATGGTGTTACAGACTAAGCCAATCCTTATAAACCATCCATTAATTGCAGCCGGGAAAGCCCTATAAATTCCCTCATAGTCTTATAAATCTCCTTATTACTCTTACAAGCCTCCCTATAAGTTCTAAGCCCCCTCGTAGCTTCAGGCCGCCTGTAAGGCCAACACGGAAACAATAGAACAGAAAGAATACAAAGCTGATGGTGGTAGCACACAGCAAGCACACAAGATGAGCCCAAGACCTTGATACATAAGGGATATAGCAATTCTACCAGAATTATCATGTAGCACAGGCAATGGTGAGGCCTGAACAGGCTTAACATACAACAGTAATACAATCTCAAGACGGAGAGAAGGCTAACACATTGATATGTATAGGTGATTGTAGATTACCATAAACTACACATCCGAACCGACAAGCCCTGTTCTTGCTATGATTTTCTGTAAGAGATTCTAAGGAGTGTAAAAACAAAGGGTGGAATTGGGTGGGTTATTGATAGACACGCTTAGGGTGCAGTTGAAGGAAGCGGATTGTTAGCATTGCACAACGTGCTATTGCCTTCGCAGGCTCTGTCGTTTGAAAGGCAATCTCTATCGTGTTTTTGCCGTGCCGCTGACGCCACAAGTATCCTTTCTTTACGGAGTGCTGCAAGTGTGCAATTTTTGTGTTCATAGCTAAGCCTCATGATCTCTAGATTTTCACTGTAAGCCTCGTTATCTCTGGTTACCCATCTCCCACGATGGGCTTTTTTTGTCCTTCACACAGCCAATCCTCCAGCCTTTCCGGGCAACACACCTCCTCTTCCTTCGGCGTACAACAAATAATATTGCACAAAATACTGTGACTCTCTTCAAGCAGAAATATCCACAGCAATGTTATTACTATTCCACCGTCTTTTATGAAGTGACCAAATAATGAACGCATTAGAACTACAGGCGATCCGCCATATTTTTGCTATGACGGTGGAAGAAAGCGCCAGGTATATCGCGCGCGATAACAATGTTGCCGCCTGGCAGCAATGGGAAAAGGGTGAAAGAGAAATTCCAGAAGACATCATCCGCATTTGTTCAGAAATGAAAGCAAGGAGGAAGTTAAGAATTAATGCAATTATCGACAAAATAAATAATCGTATCGGTAATAACACCATGCGTTTTTTCCCCGATCTGAACGCTTTTCAGGCGGTTTATCACCACGATAGTTTTCTCGACTGGAAAATCTATCAGTCGGCTGCCGTTGAACTCTATGCTCACGATCTCGAGCGTATGTGTTAAGAGATTGCAACGCCATACCTATTTAGCCTCTTCGCTGAGTAACACATTATGAAAAACACCTATTTCTCCACTGCGATAGGGCTGTACCTAAATTACCTGGTGCACGGCATGGGGGTCATTCTGATGAGCCTCAATATGTCTTCGCTGGAACAACAGTGGCAAACCAATGCTGCGGGCGTCTCGATTGTTATTTCCTCACTCGGTATCGGCCGCTTAAGCGTTTTATTAGTGGCAGGGATGCTTTCCGATCGCTACGGTCGCAGACCATTCATTATCCTTGGTATGACCTGCTACCTGATTTTCTTTATTGGCATCATCAATACTCACAGTATTTTTCTTGCCTATGCTTTTGGTTTTTTAGCAGGAATGGCAAACAGTTTTCTCGATGCCGGAACCTATCCCAGCCTGATGGAGGCATTCCCCCGTTCCCCCAGCACAGCCAATATTTTGATAAAAGCCTTCGTCTCCAGCGGTCAGTTCCTGCTGCCGATGATCATCAGCCTGCTGGTGTGGAGCGAACTTTGGTTTGGCTGGTCCTTCCTGCTGGCGGCTGCCGTTATGATACTCAACGGCGTGTTTTTGTTTCGCTGTCGGTTTCCGCCACACCCCGGGCCTCATACCGTCATCCGGGCACAACCTGCTGAACGAGAAACCGCACAACCTGAACATCGTTGCTCCCTGCTCGACCTTGCCAGTTACACCCTATACGGCTACATCGCAATGGCAACATTTTACCTGGTAAGCCAGTGGCTGGCGCAATACGGACAGTTTGTCGCAGGAATGTCCTATACATTATCTATCAAACTGTTAAGCATTTATACCTGCGGCTCTCTACTGTGCGTGCTGATCACCGCCCCGCTGGCGCGAAAAGCAGAACGCGCGACATCGATGCTGATGCTGTATACGTTTATCTCATTTGCCGCACTGTTGATGGTTTGTCTGCATCCGACACCCTACGTGGTCATTATCTTTGCGTTTGTCATCGGTTTTTCTTCCGCTGGGGGCGTTGTGCAAATCGGTTTAACGCTCATGGCCGCACGCTTTCCGCATGCGAAGGGCAAAGCGACCGGGATTTACTACAGCGCGGGCAGCATTGCGACCTTCACCATTCCATTGATAACAGCAAAACTCTCAGAAACCAGTATTGCTCACATCATGTGGTTTGATACTGGTATAGCCGCTGTTGGGTTCCTGTTGGCGTTGTTTATTGGTTATCGCAGCCACATCGCGTCAAAGCATCAGCTAAAAATGGTACAAGCCGTAGAATAGCGTGGATGCAATATTGTTCCCCCCTTCTGCAAAATAATTGGCATATGTTTTAAAACATCAACAAAACACCGGCTGGCAGAGTTCAATTTCACAGTGTGTTATGCAATATACCTGGTAACTTAAACGCCATGCTATGTAGGCTCTGTGGCTGCTGCCCGGTATATTAATTACAAGGTCGCCGCAATTTAAACAATATCGACGAGCACAGAACAATTTTAAAATCCGCAAGGAGTTGTGAAAATGTCTCAAAGCAAGACCTTTAATACGCCATTTCTTTTGGCGATAACCTGTATTTATTTAAGTTATTTCCTACACGGCATTAGCGTCATTACACTGGCGCAAAATATGACCTCTCTTGCAGAAAAGTTTTCCACCGACAATGCAGGAATTGCCTATTTAATTTCAGGCATTGGTCTGGGGCGACTAGTGAGCATCTTATTCTTTGGCGTGCTCTCAGATAAATTTGGTCGTCGGGCTATCATTCTGTTAGGGGCTATTCTTTATATACTGTTCTTCTTCGGTATTCCCGCCAGCCCTAATCTGATGATTGCCTTTATTCTGGCCGTTTGCGTTGGCGTGGCAAACTCGGCACTGGATACCGGTGGGTACCCGGCGTTAATGGAATGCTTCCCTAAAGCCTCTGGCTCAGCCGTTATCCTGGTGAAAGCTATGGTCTCGTTTGGGCAGATGATCTACCCCATCGTCGTCAGCACCATGCTGCTCAACCATATCTGGTACGGTTATGCGGTCATTATCCCGGGAGCGTTGTTTGTAGTCATTACCCTGATGCTGCTAAAAAGTCGTTTCCCCAGCCAGATGGTGGATGCCGGCATCGCGAAAGATCTGCCACAGATGAACAGTAAACCATTGGTCTGGCTGGAAGGTGTGGCATCCGTCATGTTTGGTGTTGCTGCCTTTTCGACTTTTTACGTCATCGTGGTCTGGATGCCGAAATATGCGATGGCCTTTGCCGGTATGGCAGAATCCGACGCATTAAAAACAATCTCTTACTACAGTATGGGTTCGTTGGTCTGCGTATTTATCTTTGCCGCACTGTTGAAAAAATGGGTACGACCTATTTGGGCAAACGTATTTAACGCCGGACTGGCAACCATCACCGCAGCCGTCATTTATTTATACCCATCTCCGCTGGTATGTAACGCAGGTTCATTTCTCATTGGATTCTCTGCCGCTGGCGGTATTTTACAGCTCGGTGTCTCGGTGATGTCAGAGTTCTTTCCCAAGAGCAAAGCCAAAGTCACCAGTATTTATATGATGATGGGTGGCGTAGCCAACTTTATTATCCCATTAATCACCGGATACCTCTCTAACATTGGTCTGCAATACATTATTTTGCTGGACCTTGCATTTGCTCTGTTGGCTTTTGTCACCGCCATCATCGTCTTTATTCGTTACTACCGCGTATTTGATATCCCCAAAAATGATGTGCGGTTGGGCGAGCGTTATTTTCAATAAATTGTTTAGAAGGAGTATTAAATGGACGTAACTGCAAAATATGAACTGATTGGTTTGATGGCCTACCCTATCAGACACAGTCTGTCGCCTGAAATGCAAAATAAGGCATTAGAAAAAGCGGGATTGTCATTCACTTACATGGCATTTGAAGTTGATAACTCAACGTTTGCTAATGCCATTGCCGGGCTGAAGGCCTTAAAGATGCGGGGTACCGGGGTCTCAATGCCCAACAAGCAGCTGGCATGTGAGTATGTTGATGAATTAACGCCTGCAGCCAAGCTGGTCGGCGCAATTAACACTATCGTCAATGATGATGGTTACCTGCGTGGTTACAATACCGATGGCACAGGCCATATTCGTGCAATTAAGGAAAGTGGTTTCGATATCAAAGGTAAAACCATGGTACTGTTGGGCGCAGGCGGTGCGTCGACGGCCATTGGTGCACAGGCAGCGATTGAAGGCATCAAAGAAATTAAACTCTTTAACCGCCAGGATGAGTTTTTTGCCAAAGCGCAGGAGTTTGCCAAACGCGTCAATGAAAACACCGACTGCGTGGTCACCGTTATCGATCTCGCCGATCGCCAGGCTTTTGCTGACGCACTTGCCAGCGCAGATATTTTGACCAACGGCACTAAAGTCGGCATGAAGCCGCTGGAAAATGAATCTCTCGTGACCGACGCTTCCCTGCTGCGTCCGGAACTGCTGGTAACCGAATGCGTCTACAACCCGCATATGACCAAATTATTGCAGCAGGCACAAAGTGCTGGTTGCAAAACAATTGATGGTTACGGCATGTTGTTGTGGCAAGGGGCTGAACAGTTCAAGCTCTGGACCGGGAAAGATTTCCCACTGGAGTATGTGAAACAGGTTATGGGTTTTGCCGCCTGACAGGCAAGCATTTGTACAATAGTTAAAGGGTAATCAATGAAAACCGTAACCGTAAAAAACCTCGTTATTGGCGAGGGTGCGCCGAAGATCATTGTCTCGCTGATGGGTAAAGACATCGCAACGGTAAAAAGCGAAGCACTGGCCTATCGCAAAGCGGATTTCGACATTCTGGAATGGCGCGTAGACCATTTCACCGATGTCTCTTCCATTGAGGCTGTGTTGGAAGCTGCGCGCACCATCCGCGATGTGATGGCTGACAAACCACTGCTTTTCACCTTCCGTAGCGCCAAAGAAGGCGGTGAACAGGCTCTGTCTGTCGAGCACTATATTGCACTTAACCGCGCGGCGGTAGACAGCGGTCTGGTGGATATGATCGATCTGGAACTGTTTACCGGTGACGAACTGGTCAAAGCGACCGTCGAGCATGCGCACGCGAAAAATGTCTTTGTGATTATGTCTAATCACGATTTTCATAAGACACCAGCCGCGGAAGAGATTGTCCAGCGCCTGCGTAAAATGCAGGAGCTGGGCGCAGATATCCCGAAGATTGCCTTGATGCCGCAAAATAAAACGGATGTTCTGACGCTGCTTAGTGCCACGCTGGAAATGCAAGAACGCTATGCCGATCGCCCGATAATCACCATGTCGATGGCTAAAACAGGGGTGATTTCACGTTTGTCTGGTGAGGTTTTCGGTTCAGCGGCAACCTTTGGGGCAGTAAAAAAAGCCTCCGCACCAGGACAAATTTCGGTCACCGACCTGCGTACTGTTTTGACAATATTGCATCAGGCTTAATTACAGATATATCCATATAAATATCAGTAATGCCCTACCCCAGATATTCGTCTAACCACGAATATCTGGCCGGTAATTAAGCGTTATTAAATAACTCACAATATTATTGTCGAATATAGCGACAGGTAGTCGCACGCATATAATCTGGAGTTCACATGAAATTTTCAAGGCCAAATCGTATAGATGGTCGGGTACCCGTATTATCCGCTGCAGATGCAGTCAATTATATTCCTGATGAAGCAACTCTTTGTGTATTAGGTGCAGGCGGGGGTATTCTCGAAGCAACAACATTAATTAACGCACTGGCTGAAAAATATAAAATTTCTCAGTCACCACGAAATTTAGCATTGATTAGTCCTACAGGTCTGGGTGACCGTGCCGGCCGGGGAATTAGTCCACTGGCACAGGAAGGTTTAGTCAAATGGGCATTATGCGGCCACTGGGGACAATCACCGCGAATCTCCGATCTGGCTGAACAAAATAAAATTTCCGCCTATAACTATCCTCAGGGCGTATTAACCCAAACCCTGCGTGCATCGGCGGCTCACCAGCCAGGGATCCTTAGTGATATCGGCATCGGTACATTTGTTGACCCTCGCCAACAGGGCGGTAAGCTGAATGAAGTGACCACCGAAGATCTGATCAAATTGGTGGAAATTGATAACAAAGAGTACCTGTATTACAAAGCCATTGCGCCAAACATCGCCTTTATTCGCGCCACCACTTGCGACAGTGAAGGCTACGCCACCTTTGAAGATGAAGTGATGTATCTTGATGCACTGGTGATTGCCCAGGCCGTACACAATAACGGTGGCATCGTTATGATGCAGGTGCAAAAGATGGTGAAGAAAGCCACGTTGCATCCGAAATCGGTGCGTATTCCCGGCTATCTGGTCGATATTGTGGTCATCGACCCCGACCAAACGCAACTGTACGGTGGCGCGCCGGTTAACCGCTTTATCTCTGGCGATTTTGTTCTCGATGACAGCCAGCAAACTCCCCTGCCGCTCAATCAGCGTAAACTGGTGGCCCGACGCGCCCTGTTTGAAATGCGCAAAGGTGCTGTCGGCAACGTTGGCGTAGGGATTGCCGATGGCATTGGCCTCGTCGCGCGCGAAGAAGGCTGTGCTGACGATTTTATTCTGACAGTCGAAACGGGTCCGATTGGCGGCATCACCTCTCAAGGTATTGCTTTCGGTGCCAACGTCAACACCCGCGCCATTCTGGATATGACCTCCCAGTTTGACTTCTATCACGGTGGCGGGCTGGATGTGTGCTATTTAAGTTTTGCTGAAGTGGATCGCCACGGCAACGTCGGCGTACACAAATTCAATGGCAAAATCATGGGTACCGGCGGTTTTATCGATATTAGCGCCACCTCCAAAAAAATTATTTTCTGCGGCACGTTAACTGCCGGAAGTCTGAAAACGGAAGTTGCGGACGGTAAGTTAAATATCGTGCAGGAAGGTCGGGTGAAAAAATTCGTCAACGAATTGCCTGAAGTGACTTTCAGCGGAAAAATTGCCCTCGAACGAGGACTTGATGTGCGTTACATCACCGAACGCGCTGTATTTACGTTAAAAGCAGATGGTCTTCATTTAATCGAAATTGCACCGGGAGTCTCTTTACAGGAAGACATTCTGGACAAGATGGATTTCACGCCAATTATTTCGCCAAATCTGAAACTGATGGACGAAAGATTATTTATCGATGCCTCGATGGGTTTTGTGTTACCCGACGCCGCCAATTAAAAGGAGTACTATGATGGACTTTTCTTTAACTGAAGAACAAGAACTGCTACTTGCCAGTATTCGAGAACTGATTACCAGCAATTTCCCGGAAGAATATTTCCGTACCTGCGATCAGACGGCGACCTACCCAAAAGAGTTTATGCGTGCCCTGGCGGACAACGGTATTTCGATGCTGGGCGTTCCGGAAGAGTTTGGTGGCATCCCGGCGGATTACGTCACACAGATGCTGGCGCTGATGGAAGTTTCAAAATGCGGCGCACCCGCTTTTTTGATCACTAACGGTCAGTGTATTCACAGTATGCGTCGTTTTGGATCCGCCGAACAGCTGCGTAAGACCGCAGAAAGCACCATGGAAACGGGCGATCCAGCGTATGCGCTGGCATTAACCGAACCGGGAGCTGGCTCCGACAACAACAGCGCGACCACCAGCTACACTCGCAAAAATGGTAAGGTCTATCTCAACGGGCAAAAAACCTTTATCACCGGCGCGAAAGAGTATCCATATATGCTGGTACTGGCCCGCGATCCGGAGCCAAAAGATCCGAAAAAAGCTTTTACGCTGTGGTGGGTCGATTCGAAGAAACCCGGCATTAAGGTTAATCCGCTGCATAAAATCGGCTGGCATATGCTCAGCACCTGCGAAGTCTATCTTGATGACGTCGAAGTGGACGAAAGCGATATGGTCGGAGAGGAAGGCATGGGTTTCCTCAACGTCATGTACAACTTCGAAATGGAACGTTTGATCAACGCTGCACGCAGTACCGGTTTTGCTGAATGCGCCTTCGAAGATGCCGCCCGTTACGCCAACCAGCGCATCGCATTCGGTAAGCCAATTGGTCACAATCAGATGATCCAGGAAAAACTGGCGCTGATGGCGATTAAAATCGATAACATGCGCAATATGGTGTTAAAAGTCGCCTGGCAGGCCGATCAGGAACAGTCTCTGCGCACCAGTGCAGCGCTGGCAAAACTGTATTGTGCACGTACTGCAATGGAAGTGATTGATGACGCCATTCAGATTATGGGTGGACTGGGTTACACCGACGAAGCACGCGTTTCCCGCTTCTGGCGTGATGTCCGCTGTGAACGCATTGGCGGTGGTACAGATGAAATCATGATTTACGTCGCGGGTCGCCAAATCCTGAAAGATTATCAGAATAAGTAAGCAGTAATGCTTGCCGGATAGCGCAAATGCGTTATCCGGCACGTGCCAGGTGAATCATATTTCTGGCATCAAACATTCTTGTTCTACAAGATTATTTTTAAACTGCTTACGATAATCGCTGGGAGTACAACCCACATGCCGCTGAAAGAGTTTGGCAAAGTGATCGACATTTTCATACCCTACCCGCCATGAAATTTCTGCCAACGAGGACTCCGTATTCGTCAGGGCAAATTTTGCCTCTGTCATTCGCCGCTGAATCACATAATTAATCGGCGAAATACGATATTCCTTAGTAAACTCGTGACAGATATAGCTCACGCTGGCTCGAAATTTCTTAGACAACTGTTCCAGCGTAATTTTCTCTCGGAAGTTGTTATTTAAATAAACCAACACATCTTTAATTAAGATATCTTTTTTAATATATCCCTGCTCAGAACGATAAGCATTTTTAAAGTTTTCGTAATATAAAACGGTTAATGCATAAGCAAAGGCGTCATAAGCGGAAGACGTCAGGTTATTCTTGCTCTGCGGGATCATAACACTCAGTTCATTAAAGATACTTTTAATAACCTCTTTGCCCTGGCTAACGCTAATAACCGGACACGAGTGCATCTGCAAGAGTTGGTTCTCCTGCCAGTCGTTGAAACGAAAACCGTAGAGCGCACAGGTGTAAGTGGTTGCAGGCGCGCTGCTATCGGAAGCAACCGCATGTAACCGCCCTTGCTCTATCACCACGATGTCACCCGCATGTGCGACATACAGCGAAGAGTCGATAATTAGTCTCGCGACACCCTTTTTTACATAGATAAGCTCTGTTTCATTGTCATGAACATGATGGCCCGACTCCCAGTTAGGATCATCACTGATGACGAATCGCGAAAATCTCGGGGTTTTTCCCTGTTCAAAAAGGGTCTCCATGGCATTATCAAAACAGCGTTGATACATGACAACCTCCACCGAAAGGCAGTAATTTTGCGGATAGTTAATATTGAAAAGTAAAAACGATGATGATGTTATACAACGTTATTCTGTCCAGGCGAAACAAAATTATTTGCGTCGTCTGCAAGATGACACCACCAACTTCAGCACGCTGCTCGCGCAAATTTTTTTATTTTAAAATAACAGGAAAGTATAAATGTTATTAAGTCAGCAATAATAATTTACACACCAGAAACAAAGTGCGTGCAGAAACGGATAAAAATATGATCCATTTCTCAAAAAAACGTCTCGATTTTATTTCCATATTTATCACTTTAACACCCGACGTCGTCTTTACGTTCATAAATTCAGCATTCCTAAAGTCCTTTTTTTTGCAAGATTGTTGGGAATGAAAACAGATTGCCCCGTCGAAAACGGTCCCCCTCTGCCGCACACTATTTTCAGTCAATTTTCCCTACTGTTGATGATGTCACTCCCCGTCATCATCCACACGAGAATCACTGGAGATGCCATGAAACTAATAACCTGCTTTAAGTTGGTGCCTGAAGAACAGGACATTGTTGTTACCCCAGAACGTTCGCTTAACTTTGACCGGGCCGATGCCAAAATCAGTCAGTTTGATTTGAATGCAATAGAGGCCGCGACGCAACTTAGTGCGGAAGGTGATGAAATTGTCGCCTTAACGGTTGGCGGCTCGCTACTGCAAAACTCCAAAGTGCGTAAAGACGTACTGTCCCGCGGGCCGGACAGTTTGTTTATGGTGCAGGATCCCCAACTGGAGCATTCATTACCGCGAGACACGGCTCAGGCGCTGGCCTGCGCGGCCAAAAACATTGAATTCGACCTGATGCTGTTCGGCGAAGGGTCTGGAGACATCTACGCCCAGCAGGTTGGCTTACTGGTTGGCGAACTCTTACAACTTCCAGTGATTAACGCCGTCAGCAACATCCAACGTAACGGCGATCGCATTGTGGTTGAACGTACGCTGGAAGACGAAGTTGAAGTGATTGAACTGTCGCTCCCCGCCGTGCTGTGCGTAACCTCGGATATCAACACGCCGCGTATTCCCTCGATGAAAGCCATTCTGGGCGCAGGTAAAAAACCGGTCACACCGTGGCAAGCCAGCGATATTGGCTGGACACCTGCCTCACCGTTAGCAGAACTGGTGAGCCTCACCGTTCCGCCACAAACAGAACGTAAGCACATCATTCTGGAAAATGACTCAGCAGAAGCCATCGCCGAGCTGGCTGAGCATCTGAAAAAAGCCCTGAACTAAGCCCAACGGAGAGAAATTATCATGAGTAAATTAGCTAACGTATGGGTGTTCAGCGATAACGTAGAACGCTATGCAGAATTAATGGCCGGCGCACGCCTGTGGGGTGAACAGGTGCACCTTATTGTACAAGGCAACGAACAGGTCAATCAGGTTAAACCTCTGGGTGCCGATGAGATAGTCGTGCTTGAAGCAACCTCTGGTTTACAGCGTGTTGAAAATTTTGCCGAGACCATCACCGCCCTGATACAAGAACATACCGGGCTATTGCTGATGCCAGCTACTAAACGCGCTAAATCCCTTGGTGCGCGGTTAAGTATTCAGCTCAATGCAGCGATGGTAAATGACGCCACGTCGGTAACGCTTGATGATGGCTCACTGTTCGCAGAACACCGTATGTACGGTGGCCTGGCATTCGGCAAAGAAAAAATCAAAACAACTCAGGCAATTATCACCCTTGCCCTAGGCGTACTTGAACCGGTAGAGGCTAATGCTTCACATACCTGCCCTGTAGTCTCTGCACCTTACATCGCACCGCACCATGAAATTATGTGCCAGGAACGTCGCGCCAAATCCGTGAGCAGCGTGGATCTCAGCAAAGCCAAACGTGTGGTGGGTGTGGGCCGCGGCCTGGTTGCGCAAAACGATCTGGATATGGTGCACCAGTTGGCATCTGTACTGGGTGCAGAAGTGGGTTGTTCACGACCGATTGCCGAAGGCGAAAACTGGATGGAACGCGAACGCTACATCGGCGTTTCTGGCGTGTTACTGAAATCGGACCTTTACCTCACCCTCGGCATTTCAGGACAAATTCAGCATATGGTCGGCGGCAACGGCGCGAAAGTCATTGTCGCCATCAACAAAGATAAGAAAGCCCCTATTTTCAATTACGCCGATTACGGACTGGTCGGCGACATCTACAAAGTCGTTCCGGCTCTTATCGAGCATCTCAGCCGCTAACCCCCACATTTAACGCACATATCCCGCTGCCCTCGCAGCGGGAAGGGAGCATAAAGCATGTCAGATGAAAAATTTGATGCCATTGTGGTCGGTGCTGGCGTGGCGGGTACGGTTGCAGGCTACGTGATGGCTCAGGCCGGACTGGACGTACTGGTCATCGAGCGCGGAAACAGTGCAGGTAGTAAAAATATGACCGGCGGAAGACTCTATGCACATAGTCTTGAGCGCATCATGCCGGGGTTCGCGCAGGAAGCGCCGCTCGAGCGTAAAGTCACCCGCGAAAAAATCTCTTTTCTGACCGAAGAAAGCGCCGTCACTCTCGATTTCCATCGTGAAAAAGCTGACGCACCAACGCAGGATTCGTATACCGTTTTGCGTAACAGACTTGACCCATGGCTAATGGATAAGGCGGAACAAGCTGGCGTGCAGTTCATCCCCGGCGTGCGCGTCGATGCCCTAATCCGCGAAGGTAATAAGGTCACCGGAGTCCAGGCCGGTGACGATATCCTGGAAGCCAATATTGTCATCCTTGCCGATGGCGTCAACTCTATGCTGGGGCGGTCCCTGGGGATGGTTCCGCCCTCTTCTGCACATCACTATGCCGTTGGCGTAAAAGAGCTGATCGGCTTACCTCCAGCGGTCATTGCAGATCGCTTCAATCTTTCAGGTAATGAAGGCGCGGCCTGGCTGTTTGCAGGCTCACCGTCTGATGGGTTGATGGGAGGCGGATTTTTGTATACCAACCAGGACTCCATCTCTCTGGGTCTGGTGTGTGGTCTGGGGGATATTGCCCATGCCACAAAAAGCATTCCACAAATGCTGGAAGACTTTAAACAACATCCAACTATTCGGCCATTGATTGCCGGTGGAGAACTACTGGAATATTCCGCGCATATGGTGCCGGAAGGCGGTCTGGCAATGGTTCCAAAGTTGGTCGATGACGGTGTGATGATCGTGGGCGATGCCGCCGGTTTCTGTTTGAACCTGGGTTTCACGGTGCGAGGTATGGATTTGGCCATCGCTTCCGCAGAAGCCGCTGCCCAAACAGCTATTGCAGCAAAAGAACGCCAGGATTTCTCTGCCAGCAGCCTGATGGGCTACAAGCGCGCGCTCGAACAGGGCTGTGTGATGCGTGATTTACAGCATTTTCGCAAGATCCCGGCGTTAATGGAAAACCCACGGCTGTTCACTCAGTATCCGCGTATGGTGGCCGACATCATGAGCGATATGTTCACCGTTGACGGACGTCCAAATCAACCGGTTCGCAAGATGATTATGTCCCACGCAAAACAAATCGGGCTGATGAACTTACTGAAAGACGGTATCAAGGGGGCAACTGCACTATGAATCAGGACAATACCGTTAACGTTGACGTCAAACTGGGCGTCAATAAATTCAATGTCGATGAAGGCCACCCGCACATCATCCTGGCCGAACATCCAGACCTTAATGAATTTCGCAAGCTGCTGAAAGCCTGCCCCGCCGGGCTGTATAAGCAGGACGAGAGTGGAAACATTCATTTTGATTCTGCTGGTTGCCTGGAGTGCGGAACGTGTCGAGTACTGTGCGGCGACACAATCCTCGACCAATGGGAATATCCGGTCGGAACATTTGGCGTTGATTTTCGCTACGGCTAATGGATTTTGCCTGTAGTACACCGGATCGGCCACGCCGGCCATCCGGTCAGATGTATGCCGAAATCATCCTGGGAATAACTTCATGAGTATCACACTAACGTTTAACGCCGAACGCCGCGAAGTCTGGCGGCAACAGGGTTTATGGGGAGATGCTTCGCTTGGCGATTACTGGAACCAAACTGCCAGAGCCATGCCAGATAAAATCGCCGTGGTTGATAACCATGGCGCTTCATACACCTATGCTGCACTCGACAGCGCGGCCAGCAGTCTGGCAACCTGGTTTTTAGCCTGCGGTATTCAACCCGGCGATCGCATTGCCTTCCAGTTACCGGGCTGGTGCGAGTTTACGATTATCTACCTGGCCTGCCTGAAAACCGGGGCCGTTTCCGTACCGCTGCTGCCAGCGTGGCGTGAAGCAGAGCTGGTATGGGTGCTGAATAAGTGCAAAGCGAAGATTTTTTTCGCACCGACGCTGTTTAAACAAACCCGACCGGTCGATCTGATCCTCCCCTTACAAAACCAGTTGCCGCATCTGCAACAGATCGTTGCCGTGGATAAACTGGCTCCGGCAACTACCTCGCTGGCGCTCAGTCAACTGCTTTTAGCTCCGCCTTTAACCCAGACGATTAATGTTCACGCCGATGAACTGGCGGCGGTGTTGTTTACCTCCGGTACCGAGGGAATGCCAAAAGGCGTAATGCTGACCCACAACAACATCCTTGCCAGCGAGCGCGCCTATTGTGCCCGCCTCAATCTCACCTGGCAGGATGTGTTTTTGATGCCCGCACCACTGGGACACGCTACCGGTTTTCTGCATGGCGTTACCGCACCGTTTTTAATCGGCGCACGCAGCGTATTGTTAGACATTTTCACCCCAATCGCCTGTCTTGAACTGCTGGAGCAACAACACTGTACCTGTGTGCTCGGCGCAACGCCCTTCGTCTACGACATGTTGTGTAGCATGGAAAAACGGCCACGCGACCTCTCATCGCTACGCTTTTTCTTATGTGGGGGCACAACCATTCCACAAAAGATTGCCCGTGACTGCCAGCAGCTCGGCATAAAATTATTAAGCATTTATGGCTCGACAGAGAGTTCACCGCATGCGCTGGTCAATCTCGATGATTCGCTTTCTCGCATGATGAATACCGACGGATATGCTGCTGCAGGCGTCGAAATTAAAGTGGTCGACGAAGCACGCAATACGTTGCCCGCGGGGGTAGAAGGTGAAGAAGCTTCGCGTGGTCCCAATGTGTTTATGGGCTACCTCGATGAACCCGAACTCACCGCCCGCGCGCTGGATCAAGACGGCTGGTATTACAGCGGCGACTTATGCCGAATGGACGATGCGGGGTACATCAAAATCACCGGACGGAAAAAAGATATCATTGTCCGCGGTGGAGAAAACATCAGCAGCCGCGAAGTTGAGGATATTTTATTGCAGCATCCTCGCATTCACGATGCCTGTGTTGTCGCGATGCCGGATGAACGTTTAGGTGAAAGGTCGTGTGCTTACGTGGTCCTAAAACCTCCACATCATTCGTTGTCGCTGGAATCAGTGGTGGCCTTTTTTAGCCGCAAGCGAGTGGCAAAGTACAAATACCCTGAGCACATTGTGATCGTGGAGAAATTACCGCGCACGGCGTCCGGTAAAGTACAAAAATACCAGCTTCGTCAGGATATTATTCAGCGTTTGAGCGTGGAGAGTATTACAGGATAAAGCGCCGGATGGCGATGCTAACGCATCTTATCCGGCCTACGTTGAATAGGCCGGATAAGGCATGATATTACTTGTTCAGTTCAGCCAGACTCAGCCAGGTTTGTACGACGGTGTCCGGGTTCAGCGACAGGCTGTCGATCCCCTCTTCCATCAGCCAGGCTGCGAAGTCTTCGTGGTCAGAAGGTCCCTGGCCGCAAATACCCACGTATTTACCCTGTTTCTTGGCTGCACGAATCGCCATCGACAGCAGTGCTTTCACCGCGTCGTTACGCTCATCAAACAGTTCAGAAACTACACCAGAGTCACGATCCAGACCCAGCGCCAACTGCGTCATGTCGTTTGAGCCGATGGAGAAACCGTCGAAGTATTCGAGGAACTGCTCGGCCAGCAAGGCGTTAGACGGGATCTCACACATCATGATGATCTTCAGTCCGTTCTCGCCGCGTTTCAGCCCCTGGCGTGCCAGCTCTTCCACCACCGCTTTCGCCTGGGCAACGGTACGTACAAACGGTACCATCACTTCAACGTTAGTCAGGCCCATGTCGTTACGGACACGTTTTACTGCGTCGCATTCCAGCGCGAAGCAGTCGCGGAAGCTGTCGGCAACATAACGGCCCGCCCCACGGAAGCCCAGCATCGGGTTCTCTTCATGCGGTTCATAACGCTCACCGCCGACCAGGTTGGCATATTCGTTGGACTTAAAGTCCGACATACGCACGATGACGCGTTTTGGATAAAACGCCGCACCCAGCGTCGCGATCCCTTCCGTCAGACGACCGACATAGAATTCACGCGGAGAATCGAAACCTTTCATCATGGCGCGAATTTCATTTTGCAGCTCAGGCGTCTGGTCATCGAACTCCAGCAGCGCACGCGGGTGTACGCCAATCATGCGGTTGATGATAAATTCCAGACGCGCCAGGCCGACGCCTTCGTTTGGCAGACAGGCGAAGTCGAAAGCCCGGTCCGGGTTACCGACGTTCATCATCACCTTCAACGGCAGATCCGGCATGGTCTCTACGCTGGAACTCTTCACGCTAAAGTCGAGCATGTCAGCGTAAACATAACCGGTATCGCCTTCGGCACAGGAGACGGTTACCTTCTCACCATCTTTCATGCGCTCGGTCGCATCGCCACAGCCCACCACGGCCGGGATCCCCAGTTCACGGGCAATGATTGCCGCGTGACAGGTACGACCGCCACGGTTAGTGACAATTGCTGCCGCTTTCTTCATGATCGGTTCCCAGTCCGGGTCGGTCATGTCGGTAACCAGTACGTCGCCTGGTTCGATGCGGTTCATTTCGCTGATGTCATGAATGACTTTAACCGGACCCGCGCCAATGCGGTGGCCGATGGCGCGACCTTCAGCAATAATTTTACCCTGAGCATGCAGCGTATAACGCTCCATCACCTGACCGCGAGAACGCACGGTTTCCGGACGCGCCTGAACAATGAACAGCTTGCCGGTATGGCCGTCTTTCGCCCATTCGATGTCCATTGGACGACCGTAGTGCTTCTCGATCTGCACCGCCTGCTTAGCCAGTTCCTGCACTTCTTCGTTAGTCAGGGAGAAAATGTCGCGTTGTTCCTGCGGGACATCTTCAATGGTCACCTGCTTACCGTGTTCCTGGGTCGGCGCGTAAATCATGCGGATTTTTTTCGATCCCATTGTGCGACGGACGATCGCCGGACGGTTAGCCGCCAGGGTCGGTTTGTGCACGTAGAATTCATCCGGGTTAACGGCGCCCTGCACGACCATTTCGCCCAGGCCCCAGGCGGACGTGATAAAGACAACCTGGTCGAAACCGGATTCGGTATCGATGGAGAACATTACGCCTGAGGACGCGAGGTCAGAACGTACCATCCGCTGAACGCCAGCAGAGAGCGCGACGCCACGGTGGTCATAGCCCTGGTGAACACGATAAGAGATCGCGCGGTCGTTAAACAGCGAGGCAAATACGTGTTTGATGGCAACCAGTACGGCATCAAATCCCTGGACGTTGAGGAAGGTTTCCTGCTGACCGGCAAATGACGCATCTGGCATATCTTCTGCGGTAGCGGAAGAACGCACGGCAAAAGAGGCATTGGCATCGTCCGCTGACAACTGCGCGTAGGCATCGCGGACGGCATTTTCCAGTTCGGGCTGGAAAGGAGTGTCGATAATCCACTGGCGGATCTGTGCCCCGGCTTTCGCAAGCTCAGTGACATCGTCGATATCCGTTTTATCCAGCAGCTCATAAATGCGCTGGTTTACACCGCTCTGGTCCAGAAACTGGTTAAACGCATCGGCGGTCGTTGCAAAACCATTCGGTACGGAAACACCCATACCTGAAAGGTTAGTAATCATTTCACCCAGGGAGGCATTTTTGCCTCCAACTCTGTCTACATCATTCATGCCGAGTTGGTTATACCAAAGCACCAGCGGTGACGAGCCATTGTTGGACATCGAACAATCCTTATATATGAACGAGGTTAGGAAACTCAATTTTGCGTAATTATCTTGGCATATTTACTCCGGCGAAAAAAACGGTGAATCGTTCAAGCAACTTTATTTTTTATTTTTTCAGATTGTTTCCGCATTTGCGCAAACCCGCGAGCCACACGGGATCACCACAAAAAAGACCGGTATAAACATTTGTTCCGAAAAATGAAATGTACTTTTCAGTAAATATAAAAATACCGTTTCATTTTATAAAATAGATGCAGCAATATTCGCTTCTGGCGAATTTTAATTTATGCTTTCAGAGAATTATATCTGCCCCAGGATGAGCAAAATGGATAATGCTGTTGATCGCCACGTATTTTATATTTCTGATGGTACGGCCATCACCGCCGAGGTATTGGGTCACGCGGTGATGTCGCAATTTCCGGTCACGATCAGCAGCATTACGCTGCCGTTTGTGGAAAATGAGAGTCGTGCGCGCGCGGTTAAAGACCAGATTGACGCGATCTACCAACAAACTGGCGTGCGCCCTTTGGTGTTTTACTCCATCGTCCTGCCGGAAATTCGCTCGATCATTCTGCAAAGCGAAGGATTTTGTCAGGATATCGTGCAGGCGCTGGTTGCCCCACTGCAACACGAGATGAAACTCGACCCTACGCCTATCGCCCATCGCACGCACGGTCTGAATCCCGGTAACCTCAACAAGTACGACGCGCGCATTGCTGCCATTGACTACACCCTCGCCCACGACGACGGTATTTCGTTGCGCAACCTCGATCAGGCGCAGGTGATCCTGCTCGGCGTTTCCCGTTGCGGCAAAACCCCGACCAGTTTGTATCTGGCCATGCAGTTTGGTATCCGCGCGGCCAACTACCCCTTTATTGCCGATGATATGGATAATCTGGTACTGCCCACTTCCCTCAAGCCGTTGCAGCATAAGCTGTTCGGTCTGACTATCGACCCTGAGCGCCTGGCGGCCATCCGCGAAGAACGCCGTGAGAACAGCCGTTACGCCTCGCTGCGTCAGTGCCGTATGGAAGTCGCTGAGGTAGAAGCGCTGTACCGGAAAAACCAGATCCCTTGGCTGAACAGTACCAATTATTCGGTAGAAGAGATTGCTACCAAGATCCTCGATATCATGGGACTGAATCGTCGCATGTACTAGAATGCTAGTGCATTGGTTCGATTTTTTGTTATTATGCTCGCCACCAGGCAGGATGAGTGTGATATTGTGATGTACATCACTTCCCGGTAGTCCTGCCGTTGAAGCAACAAATTTCTGAGACAAGTAATGAACAGAACCGATGAACTCCGTACTGCGCGTATTGACAACCTGGTCACTCCAGCAGAGCTTGCGCAACGGCATCCTGTTTCATCCTCCGTCGCCCGTCATGTTACGGACTCCCGACGTCGGATAGAAAAAATTTTAAATGGTGAAGACCCCCGTTTACTGGTGATCGTAGGTCCCTGCTCGATTCACGATCTTGATGCCGCGATGGAATACGCGACACGATTACAGGCGCTGCGCACTAAGCACCAGGCGCGTCTGGAAATCGTGATGCGTACCTATTTTGAAAAACCACGCACCGTCGTAGGCTGGAAAGGCCTGATTTCCGACCCGGATTTGAACGGCAGTTATCGTGTAAACCACGGTATTGAACTGGCGCGAAAACTGCTGTTGCAGGTCAACGAACTGGGCGTCCCCACGGCGACTGAATTCCTCGACATGGTGACCGGCCAGTTTATTGCCGATTTAATCAGTTGGGGAGCTATTGGCGCGCGCACCACCGAAAGTCAGATCCATCGTGAAATGGCCTCCGCGCTCTCCTGCCCGGTCGGCTTTAAGAACGGAACGGATGGCAACACGCGCATCGCCGTCGATGCGATTCGCGCCTCCCGCGCCAGTCACATGTTCCTCTCGCCGGATAAAACCGGCCAGATGACCATTTACCAGACCAGCGGTAACCCTTACGGGCATATCATCATGCGTGGCGGTAAAAAGCCGAATTATTATGCTGAAGATATTGCTGCCGCCTGCGATACCCTGCACGAATTTTCCCTGCCTGAGCATCTGGTGGTCGATTTTAGCCACGGCAATTGCCAGAAGCAGCATCGCCGTCAGTTGGACGTTTGTGATGATGTATGCCAGCAAATTCGCAATGGTTCGACGGCGATTGCCGGGATTATGGCGGAGAGTTTCCTGCGTGAAGGTACGCAAAAAATCGTTAGCGGCCAGCCGCTGGTTTACGGTCAGTCCATTACCGACCCGTGCCTGAACTGGGAAGATACCGAACTGTTGGTTGAAAAACTCGCCTCTGCGGTTGATAGCCGTTTTTAATGCTGTTCGCCGGGCAATATCAGCTTGCCCGGCGCTAATCCCTTGTTTTTCCCTTTCTTATTGCGCAAAAAACGTTCTCGTCACAATTATTTCACAAAAACGCTTGCCGCAAATTTGCAGTTTGATGATAATGATTATCATTGTTACATTGATTGTTATTTTTAAACACTATGTCACGTATGGATAACACAACGGCAACGCCTGCAAAAGACAAAACACCGCCTTCCGTCGCGCCAAACGACCGACGAATTGACAGTAAAACCCTGCTTGGTAACGAAGGACGCGTGATCATAGAACATGATGGTCAGCACTACCTGCTGCGCCAGACACAAGCCGGAAAACTCATTCTGACTAAATAAACAACACATTTCGCCAGCCACCCAGGTCATACCCAGGCAGCCAGCGCTTTTCGATTTCCTAATGGAGAGTTGCTATGCCTTACCTGCACACCGCTTCCCTGCGCCCATCGCTGTTGGCGCTGGCGATTATCGGTAACCTGCCCGCCGTCGCCTATGCGGCGGTCGAGGATATGACCGTTACCGCCACCGGCAATGCCCGTAGCGCCTTTGAAGCACCGATGATGGTCAGCGTCATTGACGCCACTGCACCAGAAAACCAAACCGCCAGCTCAGCTGCCGACCTGTTACGTAAGGTTCCGGGCCTGACCCTTGATGGTACGGGCCGTACCAACGGCCAGGACGTGAATCTGCGCGGGTATGATCGACGCGGCGTTCTGGTGCTGGTTGACGGCGTTCGCCAGGGAACCGACACCGGACACCTGAACAGTACCTTCCTCGACCCGGCGCTTATCAAACGCATCGAAGTCGTGCGTGGCCCTTCCGCACTACTGTACGGTAGCGGCGCGCTAGGCGGCGTGATCGCCTATGACACTGCAGATGCCAAAGATCTACTGGAAGTCGGGCAAAACAGTGGTTATCGCGTGTTCGGTACCGCGGCGACCGGCGATCACAGTCTCGGCATGGGTGCCAGCACGTATGGCCGTACCGATACGCTGGACGGACTGCTTGCCTGGTCCAGCCGCGATCGCGGTGATTTACGCCAGAGTGACGGTACTACTGCGCCGAATGACGAAGCAATTAATAATATGCTGGCGAAAGGTAGCTGGAAAATTGACAGCGCCCAGACGCTGGCCGGTTCGCTGCGTTACTACAACAATGACGCCCGGGAACCTAAAAACCCGCAGACCAGCGCGGCAGATGCCAGCAATCCGATGACCAACCGTTCAACGATCCAGCGAGATGCACAGCTGACCTACTCGCTCGCTCCGGCGGACAATGACTGGCTGAACGCTGACGCCCGTATCTACTGGTCCGAAGCGCGCATTAATGCTCAGAACGCAGATAACACTGGCGAATTTCGCAAGCAAACCACCAAAGGCGGGAAGATCGACAACCGCAGCCGCCTGTTTACCGACTCTTTTGCATCTCACTTGTTGACCTACGGCGGTGAATACTATCGTCAGGAACAACAACCGGGAGGAGCAACAACTGGCTTCCCGGAGGCTAAGATCGATTTCAGCTCCGGCTGGCTACAGGATGAAATCACCCTGCGCGACCTGCCGGTTACGCTGCTGGGCGGTACCCGTTATGACTCTTATCGCGGCAGCAGCGACGGCTATGAAGATGTCGATGCCGATAAATGGTCGTCCCGCGCCGGATTAACGGTTGCGCCAACTGACTGGCTGATGCTGTTCGGTTCATACGCTCAGGCTTTCCGTGCCCCGACTATGGGCGAGATGTATAACGATGCGAAACACTTTTCGATTGGTCGTTTTTACACCAACTACTGGGTGCCGAACCCTAACCTGCGCCCGGAAACCAACGAAACACGGGAATACGGATTTGGCCTGCGCTTTGACGATCTTCTGATGGCGAGCGACGCGCTCGAATTTAAAGCCAGCTATTTCGACACCAAAGCGAAAGATTACATCTCCACCAGCGTCGATTTCGCCGCTGCGACAACCACGTCCTATAACGTACCCAACGCCAAAATCTGGGGCTGGGACGTGATGGCGAAATATTCCACCGACCTGTTCAGCCTCGACATGGCCTATAACCGCACACGCGGAAAAGATACTGACACCGGCGAATACATTTCCAGCATTAACCCTGACACCGTCACCAGCAAACTGAATGTGCCGGTTGCGCACAGCGGTTTCTCTGTCGGCTGGATAGGGACATTTGCTGACCGTTCAACGCATATCAGCAGCACCTACGCTAAACAGCCCGGCTATGCGGTAAACGATTTCTACGTGAGCTATCAGGGCCAACAAGCGCTGAAAGGCATGACCACCATGCTGCTACTGGGCAACGCCTTCGACAAAGAGTACTGGTCACCGCAAGGCATTCCGCAGGATGGTCGTAATGGCAAAATTTTCGTGAGTTATCAGTGGTAATCACTTTTCCCCGGTTCGCCGGGGCCGCAATCTGGAAGGAAGAGACAATGAATCATTACACACGCTGGCTGGAACTGAAGAAAGAAAATCCTGGCAAATACGCACGTGATATTGCGGGGTTGATGAATATTAGCGAAGCCGAACTGACCTTTGCTCGCGTCGGTCACGACGCCTGGCGCTTACGTGGTGAAGTGCGTGAAATTCTCAGCGCACTGGAAGCAGTTGGCGAAACCAAATGTATTTGCCGCAATGAATACGCAGTACATGAGCAGGTAGGTGCTTTTACCAATCAGCACCTCAACGGTCATGTCGGACTGGTTCTCAATCCGCGCGCCCTCGATCTGCGTCTGTTCCTGAATCAGTGGGCCAGTACCTTTCATATCAGCGAAACAACCGCCCATGGTGAGCGTCAGAGCATTCAGTTCTTCGACCATCAGGGAGATGCGCTGCTGAAGGTCTATACCACGCAAAATACCCTCGTTGAGGAATGGGCAGCGTTGCTGACCCGTTTCATCTTTGCAGAAAACCCGCCGCTGGCACTGCAACCCGCCAACAATTCTGCGCCTGCCGCCGTCACGGTCGATGCGCAGACCGTCGATCAAGAGTGGCGAGCGATGACCGATGTCCACCAGTTCTTCGGTCTGCTGAAACGCCATGAACTCACCCGTCAACAAGCGTTTAATCTGGTGGGCGACGATCTGGCCTGTAAGGTTTCTAATAGCGCACTGGCGCAGTTACTCGACACCGCGCGTCAGGATGGCAACGAAATTATGGTTTTTGTGGGTAATCGCGGCTGTGTACAGATTTTTACCGGCGTGATTGAAAAACTGGTACCGATGAAAGGCTGGCTAAACATCTTCAACCCAACCTTTACCCTGCATCTGCTGGAAGAGAGCGTGGCCGAAACGTGGGTAACGCGCAAACCGACCGCCGATGGTCACGTCACCAGTCTGGAACTGTTTGCTGCCGACGGTACGCAAATCGCACAACTGTATGGTCAACGTACGGAAGGCGAGCCGGAACAGACGCAATGGCGCACACAGATTGACGCGCTAACGCCGAAAGGACTGGCCGCATGAAAAAACTGCTGGCCCTGATCGCGCTGCTGCCCTTCGCCGCACTGGCTGCACCCGAGGAACGAGTTGTTGCCCTCGGTGGCGATGTCACCGAGATCGTATACGCACTGGGAGCACAACCCTCCCTTGTGGCGAGAGACAGCACCAGCCAATGGCCTGCTGCGGCAACCGCGTTACCTGATGTTGGTTATTTGCGCCAGCTCAACGCAGAAGGGATCCTTGCCACACGCCCTACGCTGGTCCTTGCCAGCGCGCAGGCGCAGCCTTCTCTGGTGTTAAAACAGATCGAGCAGAGCAACGTCAGGGTTGTCACGATCCCAGCAAGCAACGATCTTAACGCGATTGATGAAAAAGTTAGGGTTATCGCCGAGGCTACCCATCGGGAGGCCGACGGCGAAACGCTGCGCGCAACGTTACGTCAGGAACTGGCGACGCTCCCGTCATCTGAACTTAATAAACGTGTGCTGTTTATTCTCAATCATGGTGGGATGACCGCGATGGCGGCGGGCCAGCAAACCGGAGCCGATGCGGCGATTCGTGCCGCTGGTCTACGCAACGCGATGCAGGGCGTTAATCGCTATCAGCCGCTGTCACAAGAAGGCGTCATTGCCAGCCAGCCCGATCTGGTAGTGATTTCACAAGAAGGTGTTAAGGCGATGGGTGGCGAGGCAAACCTGTGGGCGCTACCAGGACTTGCGCAAACACCTGCCGGCAGGAATAAACAGGTGTTGCAGGTTGACGATATGGCGCTGTTGGGCTTCAGCGTTCGCACGCCACAGGCTATTTTGCAGCTTCGTGCTAAAGCGGAGCAATTGCCCTGATGTCCCGGCGGATCACCTGTTCGTTGTGGATGTTGGCATTGATGCTGCTTGTAATGACGGTTCTGGCTACCGGTTTTGGCGCGTTGCGCCTGCCGGTAAGTCTGCTCTGGCGTGATGACGATGAGGCATTGCGTCAAATCTGGCTCACGATTCGTCTGCCCCGCGTCCTGCTGGCGCTGGTAATTGGCGGCTCTCTGGCGCTCGCTGGCTGCGTGATGCAGGGGCTGTTTCGCAATCCACTTGCAGACCCTGGATTACTGGGAATAAGCAGCGGCGCCGCCTGCGCTGTGGCCCTGTGGGTGGTGCTGCCTGTCTCCTTGCCCGCGCTGCTGATGTTGTATGCTCCAATGCTGGCCGCTTTTTTCGGCGCGCTGGCGGCAACGGTAGTGATTTTTATCCTCAGCCAACAGCGCGACGGTTCACTCTCACGCCTGCTGCTGGTCGGCATTGCCATTAACGCGCTCTGTGGGGCGGCGGTTGGCGTTTTGTCGTGGGTCAGTAATGATGCGCAACTGCGCCAGCTGTCGCTATGGGGAATGGGAAGTCTGGGGGCCGCGCAGTGGTCCACACTGTTGGCTGTCACTTCACTGACAATCCCGACAGTGCTGATCATCTGGCGACTTGCTCCGGCGCTGAATCTTCTGCAGCTGGGGGAGGAAGAGGCGCATTATCTCGGCGTTGATGTGCGTACAATCCAGCGTATTTTGCTGCTTTGTAGCGCATTACTGGTTGCCTCAGCCGTGGCGGTAAGCGGCGTGATTGGCTTTATCGGGTTGGTCATCCCACATTTAATACGTATGTGGCTCGGCTCAGACCATCGGGCCGTTATTCCGGGTTCCGTGCTGGCGGGCGCGTTTTTATTGCTGATTGCCGACACGCTGGCCCGTACGGCGGTTGCGCCTGCGGAGATGCCGGTCGGTCTGTTGACCAGTCTTCTCGGCGCACCGTGGTTTTTATGGCTTATTTTTCGTCAGCGAGGACCGCATGGCTGAACATTTCATCGCTGAAGGGCTTCACTATCACGTAGCTGGCAGAGCGGTGATCGACGACGTATCACTCGCCCTTACAAAAGGTGAACTGGTGGCGCTCATCGGCCCAAACGGTGCGGGGAAATCCACTCTGCTACGCTTGCTGACCGGTTTTCTGAAACCGGCTACCGGGCGCTGCGTGCTGGCGGGCAAACCGCTGGAGGAGTGGCCTACCCAAATGCTGTCGCGACACCGGGCGGTAATGCGTCAGCAAACGCAACTGGGATTTGACTGGCCGGTAGAGGCCGTCATCGCGATGGGTCGCGCGCCCTGGACCCAACGACCGGAACCTGGGCTTATTGCACAGGTAATGGAGATGACCGGATGTACGCCTCTGGCAGGCCGGCAATACGCCGCGCTTTCCGGCGGCGAGCAACAGCGAGTGCAGTTAGCCCGTGCGCTGGCGCAACTCTGGTACAACGGTGCGCCTCGCGGTTGGTTATTCCTTGATGAACCGACCTCCGCGCTGGATCTTTACCACCAGCAGCATCTGTTGCGCATGCTAAAAACGCTAACCGCTTCGGGTGAGCTGCATGTGTGCATTGTGCTTCACGATCTGAACCTCGCCGCACTGTGGGCAGACAGAATAGTGCTGCTGCACAACGGCAGGCTGGTGTCGCAGGGAACACCGGAAACTGTGTTACAGGCCGATGATCTGAAGCGCTGGTACGGTGCTCAGGTACACGTTGGCCAGCATCCGGCCAACGCCTCCCCGCAGGTATTTCTGGCCCCTTAGCTTGAACAACTCACTTCCAGCCGTTTGCCCCAGTCAGGTGGACGGCTGGCATAGTCGTCATCGCGATCGGCAAACGGGGTACGCAACGCCTGGTGCAACCGATGCAGTTCGGCGTAATTCCCCTGCTCTGCCTGACTAATCGCCCGTTGCGCCAGCCAGTTACGTAATACCATCGCCGGATTTGCCGCCTTCATCTGTGTTTGTCTGACTGCATCGGCAATATTGTCTTGCTGAAGGCGCGAGCGATACCGCGTGAACCAGTCGTCAAATGCTGCGCGGTCGATAAACTCATCACGCAACGGAGATTGCGCACTGTGCTGCTCCGTTTCGCTGAGCATGCGAAACGTTCGCGTATAGTCGCTTCTTTCTCGAGCCATCAGGCTAAACAGTTCGCTAAGCAGTTCGTTATCGTCTTTCTGCTCGCTAAAGAAGCCGAGCTTTTGCCGCATCCGCTGACCATAGCGAGTTAATAGCGCCAGCTGGTAACTGTCCAGCGCATCATTTAGCGCCTCGACCGGGATAAACGGCGACAGGGTTTGCGCCAGACGTTGCAGGTTCCACAACGCGGCAGCCGGTTGGTTATCGAAACTGTATCGCCCCTGGTTGTCAGAGTGGTTGCAGATATAATCAGGCACGTAATCATCAAGAAAACCGAATGGACCGTAATCCATCGTCAGACCCAGAATCGACATGTTGTCCGTGTTCATAACACCATGTGCAAATCCTACCGCCTGCCAGTCAGCGATTAACGTCGCAGTACGCGTGACAACATCGTTAAACCACAGCTGATACTTATCGGCTTCTTCCTGCCATTGCGGCCAGTAATGGCGAATCGCAAAGTCAGCCAACTCGCGCACTTTTTCCGGCTCTCGGCGATAGTAAAAATGCTCAAAATGGCCAAACCGCATATGGCTTTGCGCCACGCGAATGAGCATCGCCCCTGCTTCGACCGTTTCGCGATAAACCGGCGTGTCGCTGGTGACAATCGACAATGCCCGCGTGGTCGGTATTCCCAGGTAATGCATCGCTTCACTGGCCAGGCTTTCACGAATGGTCGAGCGCAGCACGGCACGCCCATCCCCCATGCGGGAATACGGCGTGAGTCCGGCGCCTTTCAGGTGCCAGTCAAACGTTGAACCATCCGCGAGCTGTTGTTCGCCCAGCAGGATCCCACGTCCGTCGCCAAGCTGACCAGCCCAGACACCGAACTGATGCCCACTATAAACCTGGGCTAAAGGCGACATCCCGGGAAGCAACGATTCGCCGCCCCAAACGCCTGCACCAGTCGGAATATCAAATAGCGCCGCAGGAATTGCTAATTGCTCCGCCAGCGCATCGTTATGCCAGATAAGGCGCGCGTTTTTCAGAGGGGTGGGTGAAAGCGCGGTATAGGTTGCTGGTAGTTCATCACGCCAGCGAGTGGTAAAAGACAGGGTCATAGGGCCTCCTGCCTCTAGTGTAGACTGTTAATAGGCTGTTAAACACCAGCAAATAAAAGGGTTATATCTTAGCGAGCGAAATTATCTGCGCAGGAGGCACCGCAGGCCACAATCCTCCCTGCATGGCACTAAATCCCACAGGCAAGACGCGCTCCAGCATCTCTTGTGTATCAATTCCGCTAATGATTATTGACTCACAGCTGGGCGATAGTTGCGCCAGAATAGCCCGCATAAACGGTTCAAACGAAATATGTGCAATCCTTTGTTGAACAAAGTTTTTATCCAGCACGACGCGTTTGAACAGGCCGTCAAAAATTGCCCGGGTTGATATACCGCCAGAACCATAGTTTGTCAGGACTAATGGAAATCGCGCAGCAAGTGCGGCCAATATTGGATTATCTTTACCTTTGTTTAACTCCGGATAGCTTTCATTAATAGTCAGCTCCAGAAATGAAAATCGTTCAACTTGTGAAGCAAGTTCAGTATCTGATAATAAAGTATTAGCAACTGCTGGCGTTAAATTAATCCAGGCGGATACTTTTCGCTGAATAAAAAAATGTTGGCACGTTTCGATTAATTCTAGTTTTTCTACAAATAAACGACATTGTTCGTCGTCTGACATCCGAGGTAGGACCAGCTCGGTGGGTATACGCACATCCCCATGCGCACTGGCGAAACTGGTGATGATATCGACGAATTCAAGATCGCCTTTTTCGCTTCTCGCAGGAAGAAAAGAGAACTCAGAATGGTAAAGATTATCCAGTGAAACAATCATCGTGCCAGCCCCGCTGCATGGGTGTTATCCGGCATCCTGTAGCAAAGGATGGAGAAATACGTTACTGCTGATGCAAGTAGAGGCCCTTTCATTTTTCCCTTTTTAGCCGGTAAATCGAATCCTTTTTTTTAGCTTATCCTGATTATAAGCGAATATCCAGCTTTGCACTTTTTAATATCTCGGAATAAATCATATTTTTAGCAAGATACGCTCTTAATGTTCAGGGGTATTGTCTAACCAAAAGCAGAAATAAAAGTTAACTTTCAAATGGTGATGTTGGGGCTGCGCACTCGATGGCAGCCTCGGAGTTGCGGGGGATTAAATACGTCGCGCCTGCCAAAAGTTTTTACGCCAGTAAACGTTATCCAGAGACGAGCGCATCACGCCACGGCTGGTTGAAGCATGAATAAATTGATTATTGGTATCGTAAATACCAACATGCAGACCGCTTTCCCCAGACCCGGTTTTAAAGAAAACCAGATCGCCGGGCAGCAAATCGTCTTTATCAATTTCGGTACCAATCTTTGATTGCGTACGCGTATCGCGCGGGAGTTGCAGGTCGAATTTATCGCGCATCGTCATCAAAACAAATCCAGAACAATCCACCCCACTACGACTCATACCGCCATAACGATAGGGTGTGCCATGCCAGGTTTGTAGCTGATCATTAAGACCGGCGATAACGGCAATAGAATCCGACAAGCGGGCATTTGGCGCAGGTGCACGATGGCTGCTGCAACCCGCCAAAAACAATGCTGTGATTAAAAGTAGCCAAAAGCGCATTCAGTACGAATCCTCTGAATTTTATTTTTATGCCAATTTAGCGTGGAAATTATATGATTTTCAAGAACCCATTTCACTTAAGTGGTTGATATGAGCATTCTGTGCCCTTCAATATCCAAACGTCGGAAGTTGACGCCATAGGCCGCAGACAGATTGGCCGGCGTCAGCACCGCATCTCGTGAACCACTGGCAACCAGTTTCCCGCGTTTGAGTAGCCAGGCTTTATGCGCATGGCGTAAGGTGTGATTAAGGTCGTGGCTACTCATCACAATGGCTATGCCCTGCAAACACAGCTGACTCAACAGTCGGTCCAGTGCGTTTTGTTGCGCGACGTCCAGACTGTTCATCGGCTCATCCAGCAGTAAAAGCTGACCTAATGGATTCGCTTGTGGGCAAATCTGCAGGATAACCGCAGCCAGGCGCACACGCTGCCACTCACCGCCGGAGAGTTGGTTCACGCCGCGCCCCAGTTTATCTCCCAGGCCGAGCGCATCGGCGATCTCCTGTAACAGATCGGTGCGTGCTTTGTCGGGTTGATGCAGCGTCAGAAAATGCCAGACCGGCATGGCAAACGGCGGATTTTGCTGTTGCGCAAGATAGGCGCGATATTGCGCCAGCCTGGCGGCCGGCCATTCCTCCAACGGCATATCACCAAAAGTGATACTGCCCTCTCCGTTTGTCAGACCCGCCATACGCGCCAACAGCGTACTTTTTCCGGCACCGTTTGGTCCCACTAAATGCAGGATCTCTCCTGCTTTTATCTCACCAGAAAGCGGGCCGAGACGGGTCGATTCCGCGACGTCCTGTAGCTGCATCAATCGAGACATTAGTTTGCCAGCGCCTGCTTGATGGTTTGCACCAGGATGGGATCCTCAGGCGTCATATCCGGTGAGAATCGTTGCAGCACTTTTCCATCGCGACCCACTAAAAACTTCTCGAAATTCCACAGGATATCGTCCGGGTAAAGCGGCGCACGACCTTTGCTCGCCATTCGCTCGTAGAACCCACTGTCCGCAGGCGCAACGGCCGTTGGTGCGGCATCAATCAGCTTCTGATACAGCGGATGGCGTCCCTCACCGTTGACGTCAATTTTGCTGAACATCGGGAAAGTTACGCCCCATGTGGTACTGCAGTACGTTTTTATTTCCTCTTCGCTGCCCGGCTCCTGGCCCAGAAACTGGTTGCAAGGGAAACCAAGAACGCTGAAGCCCTGTTGGTGCCAGGCTTTCTGCAGATTCTCCAGTTGCTCGTACTGCGGCGTCAGTCCACATTTTGAAGCAACGTTGACGATTAACAGCACATTCCCGGAATACGGCTGCAGTGAGGTAACCTCGCCGTCAATGGTCGTCACTTCTGTATCGAGGATAGAGTTTTGCATAGCATCTCCAGAACAACAGGTGGATTTTCAGTTTTTAATCATAGACCGAACCAACGCGTTCTAGCGCGCGGCTTTTAACAATAGCCAGATAAATACCGGTGCACCCATGGTGGCCGTTACCACGCCGATAGGTAACTCAGCCGAGGCCAGCACCAAACGCGCGACAACATCAGCAAACAATAATGCGATTGCGCCAGCCAACGCACAACCTGGCAGTAAAACACGGTGATCGGTGAGGCCGCACAGTCGCAAAATATGCGGGATCACAAGCCCAATAAAACCAATCGCCCCTGCCAGAGCCACGCTCACGCCAACCATCCAGCCTGTGGCAACCACCAGCAGGTTGCGCCAGAACCATAATGGCAGTCCCAGCTGACGCGCAGAAGTCTCTCCTAACGCCAGCATATTCATCGGCTGCGACTGACAGCAGATCCACACCAGCACCGGAATCAACGCCACCATGAGCCAGGCCTGATGCCAGTCTACGCCACCGAAGCCCCCCATCATCCAGTACATCAGCTGTCGTAAGTCAAACGAGGTAGAGAAGTAGATAGCCCATGTCATCAGCGCGCTACAGATTATCCCCAGCGCCACCCCCGCCAGCAGCAGACGGCTGGTAGACAGATGTCGACGGGCGAAACGTAGCAGAATAAGCGTGATAACTAGCGCCCCGGCAATGGCGCAAAGGCCCAACGCCCAGCCGGGGAGTTGCCCCTGCCCCAGCAGCACCGCCGCGATAAGCCCGACTCCCGCGCCGTTAGATACGCCCAGTAATCCAGGCTCTGCGAGCGGGTTTTCAAACAGAGCTTGCATCACTGCGCCAGATAAGGCCAATGCAGCGCCTACCAGCAAAACGGCAAGGGTACGGGGAAGTCGAATTTGCCAGACGAACAGATCGCCGCGGGCGCTGAACCAGTCGCCGGGAGCGATCCATTGTTCTCCTGCGCACAAGCTTAGAATCGTTGCCAGTAGCATCAGTACTGACAGTGACAGTATCCAGCGCACGTTTCGGCGCTGTTGTTGATGGGCGAAAGTCAGCATGTTTTCCATTCTGCTGAAAAGAGATGGAGGTGATTCTACGGTGCTGATTCGGTAGTGAAAAGGAAAAAGGCCGCATAGCGGCCTTTTTAGTTATACGCGTCATACTCTGCGTATCGTTAAATCACTCTTCTTTGGGCGTTGCGTTTTCAACCCGGCTTTTTAACTTCTGTCCGGGTCTGAAGGTCACCACGCGCCGTGCTGTAATGGGAATATCTTCGCCCGTTTTCGGGTTACGGCCCGGACGTTGATTCTTATCACGCAGATCGAAGTTACCAAAACCAGAGAGTTTTACCTGCTCACCATTTTCCAGAGCACGACGGATCTCTTCGAAAAACAGCTCGACCAGTTCTTTGGCATCCCGCTTGCTAAGCCCAAGCTTATCAAACAGATATTCTGACATTTCAGCTTTTGTAAGCGCCATAGGTTCAATCCCTCAATGATGCCTGGAATCGCTCTTTTAATGCCTCTACACATTTGGCGACGGTAGCGGCAATCTCCTCTTCTTCAAGTGTACGGCTGGTATCCTGAAGGATCAGGCTGATAGCGAGGCTCTTATAGCCCTCCGCAACACCCTTACCGCGGTACACGTCAAATAAGTTTACGCCAACTACCTGATTTACGCCAACTTTCTTACACTCGGATAAAATATCCGCAGCGGGAACGTTTTCTGCGACAACGACTGCGATATCGCGACGGTTCGCTGGGAAGCGAGAAACTTCACGCGCCTGAGGCACCACGCGGTCTGCGAGCTTATTCCACTCCAGTTCAAACACCAGAGTGCGACCGTTCAGATCCAGTTTACGTTCCAGTTCAGGATGAACAACCCCAATGAAACCAATACGTTCACCTTTCAGATAAATCGCCGCAGACTGACCCGGATGCAGTGCTGGATTCGCTTCAGCTTTGAACTGAATGTCCGCCAGTTTGCCGGTCAGATCGAGAACCGCTTCCAGATCGCCTTTCAGATCATAGAAATCAACGGTCTCTTTTGCCAGATTCCAGTGTTCATCATGACGGTTACCGCAGATCACGCCCGCCAGCATTAGATCCTGACGGATCCCGAGGTTGGCCTGCGTATCTGGCACGAAACGTAAACCCGTTTCGAAAATACGTACGCGGTTCTGCTGACGATTCTGGTTATACACTACCGTAGACAGCAAGCCAGTCCACAGGGACAAACGCATTGCCGACATATCAATAGAGATTGGGCTTGGCAGCAGCAGCGCTTCTTCACCCGGGTGCAGCAGCGACTGGACTTTCGGGTCGACGAAGCTATAGGTAATGACTTCCTGGTAGCCTTTGTCATTCAGCATGGTTTTTACACGTTTCAGCGACAAATCCGCTTCGCGATGCGTACCCATGATAAGACCCGCCTGAATCGGCGTGTTCGGGATATTGTCATAACCGTATACGCGGGCGACTTCTTCGACCAGGTCTTCTTCGATTTCCATATCGAAACGCCAGCTCGGCGCGACCGCTTTCCACTCATCCTGCCCTTCCGTCACGTCACAACCCAGACGACGCAGAATGTCACTCACCTGCTCATCGGCAATATGGTGTCCGATCAGACGATCCAGTTTGCTACGACGAAGCGTAATGGTTGCGCGTTTTGGCAGCGTGGCTTCATTCGTCACGTCAATGACTGGGCCAGCTTCACCGCCGCAGATATCAATCAGCAGGCGCGTTGCACGTTCCATGGCCTTATGTTGCAGCGCAGGATCGACACCACGCTCATAGCGGTGAGATGCATCGGTGTGCAGACCGTGACGACGCGCGCGACCGGTAATAGACAGCGGGCTGAAGAATGCACATTCCAGCAGGACGTTTTGTGTTTCATCATTCACGCCGGAATGTTCGCCACCAAAGATGCCGCCCATCGCCAGCGCTTTGTTGTGGTCCGCAATCACCAGCGTATCTGCATTCAGCTTCGCTTCGCTGCCGTCCAGCAATACCAGGGTCTCACCCTCTTTTGCCATACGGACAACAATTCCGCCTTCAATGCGGTCTTTGTCGAATGCGTGCATCGGCTGACCCAGTTCGAGCAGCACATAGTTAGTCACGTCAACCACGGCATCGATAGAACGAATACCGCAACGGCGCAGTTTTTCTTTCATCCACAGCGGGGTCGGCGCTTTAACATTGATGCCTTTCACCACGCGGCCCAGATAGCGTGGGCAGGCTTCCACGGCTTCGACCTGAATCGGCAGGACGTCGCTAATGGTCGCGGCTACTGGCGCGATTTCCGGCTCAACCAGCGGGGCTTTGTTCAGTACAGCAACGTCACGCGCTACACCGATGATGCCTAAGCAGTCGGCGCGGTTCGGCGTGACGCTGATTTCGATGGTGTTGTCGTCAAGCTTCAAGTATTCACGGATATCGGTGCCAATTGGCGCATCGGCAGGCAGTTCGATAATCCCGTTATGATCGTCGGAAATACCCAGCTCGGAGAACGAGCACAGCATACCTTCAGACGGTTCACCGCGCAGTTTCGCGGCTTTAATTTTGAAATCGCCCGGCAGAACGGCACCAACGGTTGCCACAGCCACTTTCAACCCCTGACGGCAGTTTGGCGCGCCGCAGACGATATCCAGCAGGCGGTCGCCGCCTACATTCACTTTGGTGACACGCAGTTTGTCAGCGTTCGGGTGCTGGCCACACTCAACCACTTCACCCACTACAACGCCGTTGAACGCGCCGGAAACAGGTTCCACACCGTCAACTTCAAGACCCGCCATCGTGATTTGGTTTGACAGCGCATCGCTATCAATCGCCGGATTTACCCATTCGCGTAACCACAGTTCACTGAATTTCATTGTTTTATCCTGCCTTTATTTAAACTGTTTGAGGAAACGCAGATCGTTTTCGAAGAAAGAACGCAGATCGGTAACGCCGTAACGCAGCATAGTAAGACGCTCCATACCCATACCGAATGCAAAGCCGGAATAGATTTCCGGATCGATGCCAACGTTACGCAACACGTTCGGGTGAACCATCCCGCAGCCCAGCACTTCCAGCCATTTGCCGTTTTTGCCCATCACGTCAACCTCCGCAGATGGTTCAGTGAACGGGAAGTAGGAAGGACGGAAACGAACCTGCAGGTCTTCTTCAAAGAAGTTGCGCAGGAAATCGTGCAGCGTGCCTTTCAGGTTGGTGAAGTTGATGTTGGTATCAACAATTAGCCCTTCCATCTGGTGGAACATTGGGGTGTGCGTCTGATCGTAATCGTTACGATATACACGGCCCGGGGCGATAATACGGATCGGCGGCTGTTTTTCTTTCATGGTGCGGATCTGCACGCCAGAAGTCTGTGTGCGCAGCAGACGCGTCGCGTCAAACCAGAAAGTGTCGTGGTCAGCGCGCGCCGGGTGATGGCCAGGAATGTTGAGCGCATCGAAGTTATGATAGTCATCTTCGATTTCCGGACCGGTCGCCACGGTAAAGCCCAGCTCACCGAAGAAACTTTCAATCCTGTCGATTGTACGCGTCACCGGGTGCAGACCGCCGTTTTCGATACGACGCCCAGGAAGGGAAATATCGATCGTTTCTTCAGCCAGACGAGCATTCAGCGCAGCACTTTCTAATTCGGCCTTACGCGCGTTCAGCGCTTGCTGTACCTGCTCTTTGGCTTCGTTAATCACTGCACCTGCTGCCGGGCGCTCTTCTGGCGGCAGTTCGCGCAGGGTTGTCATCTGAAGGGTCAGGTGCCCTTTCTTGCCCAAATATTCGACGCGGACATTGTCTAACGCGGCAACATCTGAAGCCTGGTTAATGGCGGCCGTTGCACTGGCAACCAGCTCTGCGAGATGTGACATGGTTTTCCTCGTTATGTTGCGATATTCACTAGTCGCTCGTATATACGCAAAATCATTCAAGTTGTATCAACGCGGCCAAAGAGCGAATGCAGCCAATACAGAGACAACTTGAAGGATGACGCGTATAAAAAAAGCCTCCACCAGGGAGGCTTTTAGGCGCTGTTTTCCGTTTCTTCTTTCACGCGCAAGCCTCCTGAGTTCAGGTGCTAAAGTAAAAGAAGAAGCGGAAAATAGCAGCATTCATGCTTGCGTTACCTTGTGTGGTAAAAACCGGACAACCTTTATTGAAAAGGCTTACGGATAAATTGTCAACTAATTGATTGCACTACAAATAAAAGAGAGGGAGCCAGGCTCCCTCTTTTCACCGGCTTATGCCAGAGCTGCTTTCGCTTTTTCGACCAGAGCGGTGAACGCTACTTTGTCGAATACTGCGATGTCAGCCAGGATCTTACGGTCGATTTCAACAGAGGCTTTTTTCAGGCCGTTGATGAATTTGCTGTAAGAAATACCGTTCTGACGTGCTGCTGCGTTGATACGCGCAATCCACAGTTGACGGAACTGACGCTTTTTCTGACGACGGTCACGATAAGCGTACTGACCAGCTTTGATAACAGCCTGGAAGGCAACGCGGTATACGCGAGAACGCGCACCGTAGTAGCCTTTAGCTTGTTTCAAAATTTTCTTGTGACGTGCACGGGCAACTACACCACGTTTTACGCGAGCCATATGTGCTCTCCTGTATCTATATTCTTAGTAAAAAAATGAATTAAACGTTAACGGCTTATGCGTACGGCAGGCACGCGATAACCAGACCCAGATCGCCTTTAGACACGAGGCCTTTTGGACGCAGGTGACGTTTACGCTTAGTAGATTTTTTGGTCAGAATATGACGCAGGTTTGCGTGCTTACGCTTAAATCCACCACCACCGGTTTTTTTGAAACGCTTAGCAGCACCGCGTACGGTCTTAATTTTTGGCATTTTAATAACTTCCACTTCGCATTGTTAATAAACGAAACGTAGGCGAACAACGGCTGTGGAACCCGTAGGCTCCACAGACATTGCTACTTGAAGGCCTTACTGTTTCTTCTTAGGAGCGAGCACCATGATCATCTGGCGGCCTTCGATCTTCGTAGGGAAGGATTCGACTACTGCCAGTTCACTCAGATCGTCACGGACGCGGTTGAGCACTTCCATACCGATCTGTTGGTGGGCCATCTCACGACCGCGAAAACGGAGCGTGATCTTAGCCTTATCGCCATCTTCCAGAAAGCGTACCAGGCTGCGGAGTTTTACCTGGTAATCGCCATCGTCGGTGCCAGGACGGAATTTAATTTCCTTAACCTGGATAACTTTTTGCTTTTTCTTCTGTTCCTTAGAAGACTTACTCTTTTCATAAAGGAACTTGCCGTAGTCCATAATACGACAAACTGGCGGTTCGGCGTTAGGGCTGATTTCAACTAAATCTACTCCAGCTTCTTCAGCTTTTTCGATCGCTTCTCTCAGACTCACAATACCCAAAGCTTCGCCTTCCAGACCTGTTAAGCGAACTTCCAGGGCGCGAATCTCGCCATTGATACGATTCGGACGTGCCGTTTGAACTCGTTTTCCGCCTTTAATACCTTATTCCTCCAGTTGTTGAAGACTGCGGCTGCGAATCTCTTGTTGCAGCTTCTCAATCACTTCATTTACGTCCAGGCTGCCCAAGTCTTTGCCACGACGGGTGCGCACGGCAACTTTGCCTGCTTCTACCTCTTTGTCGCCACAGACCAACATGTAAGGGACACGACGTAAAGTGTGCTCGCGGATTTTAAAGCCAATCTTCTCATTTCTCAAGTCTGCTTTTACACGAATACCCGCATTTTGTAGTTTCTGCGTTAATTCGTTAACGTATTCAGACTGAGAATCGGTGATGTTCATGACCACAACCTGAACCGGCGCGAGCCAGGTCGGGAAGAAGCCCGCGAACTCTTCGGTCAGGATACCGATGAAACGTTCCATCGACCCAAGAATTGCACGGTGAATCATAACCGGAACCTGACGCTCGTTGTTTTCGCCAACGTAAGAGGCGCTTAAACGGGACGGCAGAGAGAAGTCCAGCTGTACAGTACCGCACTGCCATGCACGATCGAGGCAGTCATACAGGGTAAATTCAATTTTCGGACCGTAGAACGCGCCCTCACCCAGTTGGAACTCAAACGGGATGTTGTTTTCTTCCAGCGCAACGGCTAGGTCAGCTTCAGCACGGTCCCACATTTCATCGCTACCGATACGTTTTTCGGGGCGAGTGGACAGTTTGACGACGATTTTCTCGAAGCCAAAGGTGCTGTACATATCGTAGACCATACGAATGCACGCGTTAACTTCATCACGAATCTGCTCTTCAGTACAGAAGATATGTGCATCATCTTGAGTGAAGCCACGAACACGCATCAGGCCATGCAGCGCACCTGACGGTTCATTACGGTGGCAGCTACCAAACTCAGCCATACGCAGCGGCAGATCGCGATAGGATTTCAGACCCTGATTAAAGATCTGCACGTGGCCTGGGCAGTTCATTGGCTTAATGCAGTATTCACGGTTCTCAGAAGAGGTGGTGAACATTGCATCTTTGTAGTTGTCCCAGTGACCTGTTTTTTCCCACAGCACACGGTCCATCATGAACGGACCTTTCACTTCCTGATACTGGTATTCTTTCAGTTTTGAACGAACGAATACTTCCAGTTCACGGAAGATAGTCCAGCCATCGTTGTGCCAGAACACCATACCCGGTGCTTCTTCCTGCATATGATACAGGTCAAGCTGTTTACCGATTTTACGGTGATCGCGTTTGGCCGCTTCTTCCAGACGTTGCAGGTAGGCATTCAGGGCTTTTTTATCTGCCCATGCAGTACCATAAATACGCTGCAGCATCTTGTTATTGCTGTCGCCACGCCAGTATGCCCCTGCGGTCTTCATCAGTTTGAAGTGATGGCAGAAACGCATGTTCGGCACGTGCGGGCCACGGCACATATCGACATATTCTTCATGATGGTACAAGCCAGGCTTGTCATCATGGGCAATGTTTTCATCAAGAATGGAGACTTTATAGGTCTCGCCACGCTTCACGAAGGTTTCACGCGCTTCGTACCAGCTGACTTTCTTCTTAATGACATCGTAGTTTTTCTCAGCGAGCTCGTGCATCCGCTTCTCGAGCGCGTCGACGTCTTCCTGGGTTAACGTACGGTCAAGATCGATATCGTAGTAAAAACCGTTATCAACAACCGGTCCGATCGCCATTTTGGTGTGCGGCCAGAGTTGTTTGATCGCGTGCCCTAACAGGTGCGCACAGGAGTGACGAATGATCTCCAGACCTTCTTCATCCTTCGCGGTGATGATGGAGAGCTTCGCATCATGCTCAATCAGATCGGAAGCATCTACCAGCTCACCGTCAACACGGCCAGCAATAGTGGCTTTCGCCAGACCTGGACCGATGTCCAGCGCAACATCCATGGGGCTTACAGCGTGGTCGTAATGGCGTTGGCTGCCATCAGGAAGAGTAATAACAGGCATGTTATATCCTTATTTGCAGTGGTGCCCCACACGTAAGAGCACATACAAAGATTCAATATTTAAAATTATCAAAAAGGTCTGGGCTGATTCCCGCTTCACTCTGCGAAATATGTCACTGGTCGCCTTAGAGACCACACTGGACCTACACCCGCTTTTTGATAACACCGTTTGACAGTGTACACGGCATTACGGGTCGATCAAAGCAACAATCAACGCGCGCTCTATGATGTAAATCAATTCACTGACACCCAACCGTCTTTGTTACACTTGCACAAAGTCATCTAACCTGAGCAGGAAAAAAACAATGCCCACAAATCGCTTTGCGAAGAAACACTGGAAGATGGTTGTGATTCTGCTCGTTATTTGTGCGGCCATGTTGATGCTGCGCTGGGCTGCGATGATCTGGGGCTAAATGACGCTCACCCACTGTTCCGCTTTCGTTTATTTATCGATTAATCGAATTTGTCTGAAAATAGTGCGTTATGACCAGATAAAAAAATAAAACGCAAATTAAATATTAAATAAACTTAACTTTAATTTAGGAAAGCCAGGTCATTTATTTGACCCGGCTTGTCATTACATCCGATAGCCGAGGGAAACTGTCGTGCGGCGATCGGTATGCTCCGGCGCTGTTGCCGGCGGTTCAGAGTTCCAGGTCACGTTGTAAGCCACCTTTAACCCAAAGTGCTCATTGATGGCAACGTTGAGGGCAGTTTCAGAGTTGAGCGTGGTATCGTCAGCGCCGAATACCGACACACCCTGAGTAAACTTGGTATTGTCCGTCATCTGCCATGCATAGGCCCCGGACGCATAGCCCAACGGCTGTGTTTCGGTGGTGCCATCCGTGTGCTCGTCATAGCGCACGCCAGGACCGAATTCGAAACGGAAGCTGTGCACAGGTCCGTTGAGGAACTGACGACCGTAACCTGCGGTCAGTACGTCACGCTCGCGATAACCGTTGTAACGGTCGGTCAACCAGCTTGCCTGCCCAAAGAGATAGTCATAGTCGGTCATGTTATAACGACTACGGCCACCTACGGCATATTTCTCCGATGAACGCTCATCATTTGAGGAGGTATTGCTGGCATTTCCCCACAGAGACCATGCGGTCGTTTGGCCGTACCAGGTCATCGTGGTATCTGCGGTTAAAGAAGAACTTTTTGTGTTGCCTGACTGGGCGAGATATCCCGCGTTCAGGTTACCTTCAAAGGGTTTTTTCGCGCTGGAAGGGTCATCCATGACAGTAAAAACGGAATCATCGGCTACAGCATGCATTGACGCAAGCAGGCCTCCCGTCAGCAGTAATGCTGCGGGCACTGTCTTCAAAAGCTTCATTTATTAAGAGTCCGTACAACAAAAAAAGAGACCATTACGGTCTCGGAAACTTTCATATGGATCAATGACAAAAGACCCTTGAAAGGTAACAAATTATAAAAAGACTCGAATAACATAGCAATAAATTCTTATTTCATTTTTTGAATAAGAGCGTTCCTAAACCTTTATTTTATTTATATATCTTTATGACGATAATTTTAAATAAAGATATGAAAAATCATGTTGTTAATTACTTCACTTTCGGGAGGTTAAGTGCCAGACTGAGTTCAGCCTAACAGGAGGTAAAGATGGTACGTATCTATACGTTAACACTTGCGCCCTCTCTCGATAGCGCAACAATCACCCCGCAAATTTACCCGGAAGGTAAGCTTCGTTGTACCTCGCCGGTTTTTGAACCCGGCGGCGGCGGTATCAACGTCGCTCGCGCAATTGCCCATCTTGGGGGAACCGCAACAGCGATTTTCCCCGCGGGGGGAGCAACCGGAGAACATCTTGTTGCATTGCTCGCCGACGAAAATGTTCCCGTATCTACCGTCGAAGCCAAAGACTGGACCCGACAAAATCTTCATGTCCACGTGGAGTCCAGCGGCGAACAATATCGTTTTGTCATGCCAGGCGCTGCGCTGACCGATGAAGAGTTCTACCAACTTCAGGATCAGGTGCTGGAAATTGAATCTGGCGCGCTGCTGGTCATCAGCGGCAGTTTGCCGCCCGGCGTACAGCTTGAGAAATTGACCCGACTCATTACCACCGCACAAAAACAGGGGATCCGCTGTATTGTCGACAGTTCAGGCGAAGCACTGACGGCGGCGTTAGCCATCGGCAATATCGAACTGGTCAAACCCAACCTCAAAGAACTGAGTGCGCTGGTTAACCGCGAACTGACACAGCCCGATGATGTGCGCAAAGCCGCACAGGAAATCGTGCAAAGCGGAAAAGCGCACCGCGTTGTGGTCTCGCTTGGGCCGCAAGGGGCGCTGGGTGTAGATCGCGATACCTGCGTTCAGGTGGTTCCGCCACCGGTGAAAAGTCAAAGTACCGTAGGCGCGGGCGACAGTATGGTCGGGGCCATGACGCTTAAACTGGCAGAGAACGCGCCTTTTGAGGATATTGTCCGTTACGGTGTCGCCGCCGGTAGCGCAGCAACCCTGAATCAGGGTACGCGTCTGTGCGCTTTGGACGATACGCAAAAAATATATGCATACCTTGCGCAGTAATGGCACCGTCCCCCTTTTAACAGAAGGGGGATGTTCCGGTAAAACTGTCGGCATGGGGGTTATACGTCTATGCTAAAAAATCACGTGATTACAAAGAAGTGAATCATGTGCAGTCAGGTGTCTCCACAACGGTACGGGGTGAAGAAGAACGACAAACATTAAGTGCCTTTCCAGCGATGACGCGTCCGTGGTGTGCGTCAGTTCGTGTTTTTTAACCGCATTCTTGCGCTAACCTTATGATCTGGCAGACAACATGGGGAGAGACATCATGTGGCAGGCTATCAGTCGTCTTTTAAGCGAGCAATTAGGTGAAGGCGAAATCGAACTGCGTAATGAACTGCCCGGCGGAGAGATCCACGCCGCATGGCATTTACGCTATGCGGGGCGAGATTTTTTCGTCAAATGCGATGAAAGAGAGCTGTTAACCGGCTTTACGGCAGAAGCCGATCAGTTGGAGCTACTTTCCCGCAGTCAAACTGTATCTGTACCGAAAGTCTGGGCAGTAGGCGCAGACAGAGATTACAGCTTTCTGGTGATGGATTTCCTCCCTCCCCGTCCGCTTGATGCGCATAACGCGTTTATCCTCGGTCAACAGCTTGCGCATTTGCACGAATGGAGCGACCAGCCTCAGTTTGGTCTCGACTTCGATAACGCGCTCTCTACCACGCCGCAGCCAAATACCTGGCAACGTCGCTGGTCAACCTTTTTCGCTGAGCAGCGTATAGGCTGGCAGCTGGAACTCGCCGCTGAAAAAGGCATTGCGTTTGGCAATATTGATGCCATCGTCGAACATGTCCAGCAACGTCTCTCTTCTCATCAGCCGCAGCCGTCTCTCCTGCACGGTGATTTGTGGTCCGGGAACTGCGCCCTCGGCCCGAACGGTCCGTACATCTTTGACCCTGCCTGCTACTGGGGGGACAGAGAGTGTGACCTGGCAATGCTGCCGTTACATACCGATCAGCCGCCGCAAATTTATGACGGTTACCAGTCTGTCTCGCCACTACCGCTGGATTTTCTCGACAGGCAGCCAATCTACCAGCTCTATACGCTGCTGAATCGGGCAATTCTGTTCGGGGGACAGCATTTGGTTGTGGCGCAGAAAGCGCTGGATAGATTACTGGCGGCTTAACGACGTACCGTGTTGCTTATCAGGCCTGCCGTTTCGCAACGTGGCAGGCCCGATAGAGTGGCACTTACAAAAAGCCCAGCAGTGAGAAGAAGAAGTAGCCGATCACGATAACGATCACCGGCAGAATATAAAGCGGGAAAATTTGTAAGAAGATCGTATGGTGCGGTACCACAATTCGCGACTCAAGTTGCTCGCGGGATAATCCTTCACTGCCCTTTGCTTGTTCCAGAATTAGCTGATCCTCAACGCCTTCGCGTAAGAAACGCGCCTGGCGGCTCATTCTGGCGCCTGAGTCCTGCAACGCCAGGCCGATAAAAATCAGAATGAATATCAGCCAAAAAACGAGATTCAGTCCACTTTGAAAATCGGGCGTTGGCGAGTTATACCAGAACACGTTAAGAAAAGGTGTGTTCACCCGCATCATGTCGATCATCACATGGGCAAAATCGAGCATGACCGCGTTAATCCCTTCCTGCTTTTCGCTGTGCGCGTACATAAACTTCAGTACTGAAACCAGCGTTGAAATCAGCGCGGGAATGAAAACCACCCATCCCACCAGCCTTTTCAAGATGGCAATGCGTCCAGCTTGTTGATACGTCATGAGTTCCCCTTGATTAAGACGTGTCATTTTGGCCTAAGTTTACCCGTTGATTACCGTTTTCGCCTGATCTTTAAAGGCGGTATACTTCTGAATTAGCCATAATGAACGCTCAGAGTCCGTCCACGCTGGCTCTAATCCCTTTTATCACCGTAAAGGAGAGGTTGTAATGTCAACCCCGCGTCAAATTCTTGCTGCAATTTTCGATATGGATGGGTTACTGGTCGATTCTGAACCGCTTTGGGATCAGGCTGAACTGGATGTGATAGCAAGTTTAGGCGTTGATATCTCCCGCCGCCATGAACTTCCCGATACCCTTGGCTTACGCATCGACATGGTGGTTGATTTGTGGTTTGCGCAGCAACCCTGGAACGGCCCCTCACGTCAGGAAGTCACCGAGAGCATCATTACCCGGGCCATTGCGTTGGTTGAAGAGACAAAACCGCTGCTGCCAGGCGTTCGTGAAGCTGTGGCACTGTGCAAATCTCAGGGAATCAAAGTAGGACTGGCATCCGCCTCGCCGCTACATATGCTGGAAAAAGTGCTGACCATGTTTGATCTGCGCGATGACTTCGACGCGCTGGCTTCTGCAGAAAAACTGCCTTACAGCAAACCGCACCCACAAGTTTACCTCGATTGTGCGGCGAAACTGGGCATTGACCCGTTAAACTGCGTAGCACTGGAAGACTCAGTGAACGGCATGATTGCCTCGAAAGCTGCCCGTATGCGTTCCATCGTCGTACCAGCACATGAGAATCAGGACGATCCTCGCTTCGTTCTTGCCGACGTCAAACTAACCTCGCTCACCGAACTCACAGCCGCTCATCTGCGCGGCTAATCCTGTAACGGGCAATGATCGTATTGCCCGTCTTTTCAGACTTTCGTTTTTAAAACACTGTTTCATTTTTAATTGTATTTCTGTTTAACCTCTCCTATCCTTGCCCTATAGCGCAAGCGTTAATGACATAAATAGTTGAGGTAAACATGATTCATGAAGCTTTTCGTCTCGAGGGTAAAGTCGCCATCGTCACTGGATGTGACACCGGCCTCGGGCAGGGTATGGCAGTGGCGCTGGCTGAAGCGGGCTGCGATGTAGTCGGCGTGAATCGTAAAATACCGCATGAAACCGCAGAGAAAATTAACGCCCTCGGTCGACGCTTTATGGCCATTCAGGCCGACCTCAGTCAACAAGATGCTCTCACCAGCATCGTGACACAAACGGTGTCGGCGTTTGGCCGGGTCGATATTCTGGTCAACAATGCAGGAACTATACGCCGTCAGGATGCGCTGGACTTCAGTGAAAAAGATTGGGATGACGTGATGAATCTGAATCTCAAATCCGTTTTCTTTCTGTCGCAGGCCGTGGCGCGCCAGTTTGTGGCGCAGGGCAATGGTGGAAAAATCATTAACATTGCCTCGATGCTCTCTTTTCAGGGGGGTATCCGTGTACCTTCCTATACCGCATCAAAAAGCGGCGTTCTGGGCATCACTCGCCTGCTCGCCAATGAATGGGCGGCCAAAGGAATTAATGTCAATGCTATCGCGCCCGGCTATATGGCGACCAACAACACCCAGCAACTGCGCGCAGACAGCGAGCGCAATAAGGAGATTATCGATCGTATTCCCGCAGGGCGCTGGGGCACGCCGGATGATCTAAAAGGTCCGGTCGTGTTCCTCGCAAGTCCCGCCTCTGACTATATTCATGGCTATACGCTGGCCGTGGACGGTGGTTGGCTGGCGCGGTAAAGGCGCACTTGTGACAAAGGGTTACAACGTCACCTCTTCCGCCTACTGTATAAAACCCCTATACTGTATGAATCGACAGTTTATTGGGTTTTATCATGACGGCGGAAGGCCACCTTCTTTTTTCTATTGCCTGTGCGGTATTTGCCAAAAATGCCGAGCTAACGCCCGTTCTTGCGCAGGGTGACTGGTGGCATATTGTCCCTTCAGCCATTTTGACATGTCTGCTACCGGATATCGATCATCCCAAATCCCTGCTCGGCCAGCGTCTTAAGTGGATATCAAAACCCATTGCCCGCGCATTTGGCCATCGCGGGTTTACGCATAGCCTGCTGGCAGTCTTTGCCCTGCTGGCCACGTTTTACCTGAAAGTTCCTGATACCTGGATAATACCGGCCGATGCCTTACAAGGTATGGTACTCGGCTATCTTAGTCACATTCTGGCTGACATGCTGACTCCAGCAGGCGTCCCCCTGCTTTGGCCCTGCCGCTGGCGTTTTCGTCTGCCCATCCTCGTGCCGCAAAAAGGCAATCAACTGGAGCGGTTTCTGTGCATGGCACTGTTCGCGTGGGCAATCTGGATGCCGCAGACCGTACAAGAGAACAGCGCGGTACGCTGGTCTTCGCAGATGATTAATACGCTACAAATGCAGTTCAATCGTTTCATAGCGCATCAGATTGACTAATAAATCAGCCAAAAAGTCATTTTCGGTATAAACAATTCCATTTGAATATAAGAGGCAAGTCACAGTTCTGCTAATCTTGCGCCAACAGAATCACCTTTAAACGGTGATACGCATAATAAGATCAGGAGAACGGGGATGAACTTTCCATTAATCGCGAACATTATCGTGTTCGTAGTGCTGCTGTTCGTGCTGGCGCAAGCCCGTCACAAACAGTGGAGTCTAGCCAAAAAAGTACTGGTCGGTCTGGTCATGGGTGTCGTGTTCGGCCTTGCGCTGCACACCATTTATGGCTCCGACAGCCAGGTTCTTAAAGATTCAGTACAGTGGTTCAACATTGTCGGCAACGGTTATGTCCAACTGCTGCAGATGATTGTTATGCCGCTGGTATTTGCGTCTATTCTCAGCGCCGTTGCTCGTCTGCACAACGCCTCTCAGTTAGGTAAAATCAGTTTCCTGACCATCGGAACGCTGCTGTTTACTACGCTGATTGCCGCGCTGGTAGGTGTTCTGGTGACCAACCTGTTCGGCCTGACCGCCGAAGGTCTGGTGCAAGGTGGTGCCGAAACCGCACGTCTGAACGCGATTGAAACCAACTATGTTGGCAAAGTAGCTGACCTCAGCGTTCCGCAACTGGTGCTGTCGTTTATTCCGAAAAACCCGTTTGCCGATCTGACTGGCGCGAACCCGACGTCGATTATCAGCGTGGTTATCTTCGCTGCATTCCTCGGTGTAGCCGCACTAAAACTGCTGAAAGATGATGCACCAAAAGGCGAGCGCGTTCTGGTCGCTATCGATACCCTGCAAAGCTGGGTGATGAAACTGGTCCGTCTGGTGATGCAGTTGACGCCGTACGGTGTTCTGGCACTGATGACCAAAGTGGTTGCAGGTTCCAACCTGCAGGACATCATCAAGCTGGGTAGCTTCGTCGTGGCCTCTTATCTCGGTCTGGGCATTATGTTCGTGGTTCACGGGATTCTGCTGGGTGTGAACGGCGTTAGCCCGTTAAAATACTTCCGCAAAGTGTGGCCGGTGCTGACTTTCGCCTTCACCAGCCGTTCCAGCGCAGCCTCAATTCCGCTGAACGTTGAAGCGCAGACCCGTCGTCTGGGCGTGCCTGAATCCATCGCCTCATTTGCCGCCTCGTTTGGTGCCACGATTGGTCAGAACGGTTGTGCGGGCCTGTACCCGGCAATGCTGGCAGTAATGGTTGCACCGACAGTCGGTATCAACCCACTGGACCCAATGTGGATTGCCACGCTGGTTGGTATCGTGACCGTGAGCTCCGCAGGGGTTGCGGGTGTCGGTGGCGGTGCAACATTTGCCGCGCTGATCGTCCTGCCCGCTATGGGTCTGCCAGTCACGCTGGTTGCGCTGCTGATCTCCGTTGAGCCGCTGATCGATATGGGTCGTACCGCGCTGAACGTAAGCGGTTCCATGACTGCCGGTACGCTGACCAGCCAATGGCTCAAGCAGACTGATAAAACGATTCTGGACAGCGACGATAACGCCGAACTGGCGCATCGCTAAGTCTGTCAGCTAAAAAACAAAAAACCGCCGGAGTATCATGCTCCGGCGGTTTTTTTATATCCATTAATCCCTTAGTTCATTTTCCTGGCGAACCTGATTAGCCCAGCGCTGTGCTGATTCCGGGACCGTAAATGCAGGCGAACGTTGAAACGCCTCCCCCATTAAGACAAAAGCGACATATTTTCCGCGTAGTATCCATACGTCACGAAACGCATCCATTTTAACCGCATGCTCTGGTGGCGCGGGCTCCACGCGAGGAACATAGCTGATAACCGGACGATTTTGTTGGCGAAGAGGTTTCATAATCAGTTGCTTCACTAAAGACAAATTCTAAAAATCAGAAAACCGCTATCTTAGCCGATTTTGCCGCCTTGCGTCCTGCCTTGCGTGCGCTGTTTGCCTGGTTCATCGCGCTTTACGTCATCGGCCTGTACCTGCGCCGCTGAGTGAGTGGTCTATAGTTAAAGCTTTTGACAGCAGCAACGACCCTTTCAGCAATGAAACCAGGAGACGAGTTTAATGTCACAGAATGATAAGCATCCACTCCATCACTCAGCGCCGGTTCATGATGCCAGCGAATCCCAGCCAGGACTTGATTCACTGGCACCCACAGACGGTTCACATCGGTCAACACCTGAACCCACGCCGCCAGGTATGCAGCCCACTACGTCCGGCAGTTTAAAAGCGCCGGATATCAAAAGTGACAAACTCAATGCACTGGACAGTTTTCGTAAAGGAAGCGAAGATTTTGCTCTGACAACTAATCAGGGTGTGCGAATCGCAGACGATCAAAACTCTCTGCGTGCAGGTAATCGCGGGCCAACCCTGCTGGAAGACTTTATCCTGCGGGAAAAGATTACCCATTTTGATCATGAACGCATCCCGGAGCGGATTGTACATGCCCGAGGTTCTGCCGCTCATGGTTACTTTCAGTCCTATGCCAACCTGAGTGCGACGACGAAAGCGGACTTTCTAAGTGATGAAAATAAAATCACCCCGGTTTTTGTCCGATTCTCTACCGTTCAGGGCGGCGCAGGCTCTGCGGATACGGTCAGAGATATACGGGGATTTGCGACCAAGTTTTACACTGAAGAGGGCATTTTCGACCTGGTGGGAAACAATACTCCCATCTTCTTTATTCAGGATGCCCATAAATTCCCGGATTTCGTCCATGCGGTTAAACCGGAGCCGCATTGGGCTATCCCGCAGGGCCAAAGCGCCCATGACACCTTCTGGGATTATGTCTCATTACAGCCTGAAACGTTGCACAACGTCATATGGGCAATGTCCGATCGGGGTATTCCGCGCAGCTATCGCACGATGGAAGGCTTCGGTATTCACACATTTCGGTTGATTAATGCGCAAGGGAAAGCCACCTTTGTCCGTTTCCACTGGAAACCGCTGGCAGGCAAAGCCTCGCTGGTATGGGATGAAGCGCAAAAACTTACTGGTCGGGATCCCGACTTTCATCGCCGCGATCTGTGGGAAGCTATCGAAGCGGGCGATTATCCGGAATATGAACTGGGACTACAGCTGATTCCCGAAGAAGATGAATTTAAGTTCGATTTTGACCTGCTCGATCCGACCAAGCTGATCCCGGAAGAGCTGGTTCCGGTGCAACGCGTCGGTAAAATGGTGCTGAACCGCAATCCTGATAATTTCTTCGCCGAAAATGAACAAGTCGCTTTTCATCCCGGACATATCGTCCCTGGTATCGATTTTACTAACGATCCCCTGCTGCAGGGTCGCTTGTTCTCCTATACCGATACCCAAATTAGTCGCCTGGGCGGGCCCAATTTCCATGAAATCCCGATTAATCGCCCGACCTGTCCGTACCATAATTTCCAGCGTGACGGCATGCATCGTATGGACATCGATACCAATCCAGCCAACTATGAACCGAATTCCATCAATGATAACTGGCCGCGTGAAACGCCGCCGGGGCCAAAACGCGGTGGATTTGAGTCGTATCAGGAACGGATTGAAGGAAACAAAATCCGCGAACGTAGCCCCTCTTTTGGAGAATACTATGCGCACCCTCGCCTGTTCTGGCTAAGTCAGACGCCAATTGAACAGCAGCATATTATCGGCGGATTCAGTTTCGAACTCAGTAAGGTTACGCGCCCCTATATTCGGGAAAGAGTGGTCGAACAGTTAGCTCATATTGATACTGCCCTCGCCGAGGCGGTTGCCGATAATCTCGGTTTTAAGCTAACCAAGGAACAGGCCAGCATTGCGCCACCGCCCAACGTCAACGGTTTGAAAAATGCACCGTCACTCAGTTTATATGCAGGTGCGCAAGGTGAGATTAAGGGCCGCGTGGTCGCCATCCTACTTAATGACCAGGTGAAATCGAGCGACCTGCTCGCCATCATGCAAGCCCTACAGGCCAAAGGCGTTCATGCCAAATTGCTCTATTCCCGAATGGGTAAGGTAGTTGCCGATGATGGATCTGCTCTGACGATCGCCGGTACTTTTGCGGGTTCGCCATCCCTGACGGTAGATGCGGTTATCGTTCCATGCGGTAATCTCGCGGACATCATTAAGAACGGTGATGCCCGATATTATTTACTCGAAGCGTATAAGCACTTAAAACCTATCGCCCTGGCCGGCGATGCTCGTCAGTTTAAAGCAACGTTGAATATCAAAAATGAAGGAGAAGAAGGCGTGGTAGAAGCGGACAGTGCAGACGCACAGTTTATGGATACCCTGCTGACGCTGATGACCGCGCACCGCGTCTGGTCACGTGCCGGAAAAATAGAAACGATTCCCGCCTAAAAAAATGCGGCGCACGATTGCGCCGCAAACTCAGGAATTACACGTTCAGAAAACTGCCAAGACGATAACCGCGCTCCGCAATTGCATATTTCAGTGACGAAGACGTCAGCACGTCGAGCTCAGTTAAGCGGGGGTAACAGTAGGCACTTTGACGAATAATGTCATCGATAAAGGCCGGATGACACATCACTTCCAGCGAAGACTCTCCCCGGTCGGCTGACGCATCCAGCGTCTGTAAAAACAGAGCCTCGGAAATCGCTTCGCCGTAAAACTCGCTGCTGAATCCCTGGGAGGTACGTAACGTTTCCGGAAAATCAGACGCCTGAAACACGGTCTGACGATCGATACGCAATGCAATCCCCTTCTCGGCAGCAAACCCGGCTACGATAGGGAAAATTTGCGAGAACATATGCACATGGTGATGGCTATCCAGATGCGTCGGCTCCCGCCCGAACAGGTCAATAAAACGCTGATACTGCGCGGCCAGTTCCTGAGAAATTTCATCCAGCGGCAAAGTGTCCTCCTCTGCCATCTGCCAGATCCATTTCCCCAGTAATCCGTCACGGGTAAGGCCCGGCATTGCCGTCAACGGCCTACCCAGCGTCAGAACAAAATGCATCCCGACGGCAAGTGCAGGTATGTCGCGACTCAGCTGTACCGCATGGTCAATCGCCGCACCGTTAACCAGTGCCGTTGTCGAGGTGACAACGCCATTACGACAGGCTTCAACAATGCCGTAGTTTTGTCCTTTACTCAGGCCAAAATCATCCGCATTCACTATCAGTACGCGTTCCATAGCCGACCTCAGTTAGTGTTGTTCGCTTTTGAGTTTCTCAATGCACCCGGCGAAGTTTGGCAACCATTTTTCATGCGCCAGGATTAGCTCACGCGCCAGAATCTCGGCATCGCTGTCAGAATGCACCAGCGGACTCAGGTTTAACGCCAGCAGCACATCATTCAGCTCGCCGCTCAATGCCGCATTGCTCGCCGCAACCTCAAAGCCTTTAATGGTGTAGATAAGGCCAAGTACTTTCTCATCAAAATGGGTAATACGTGGGTGCGGCGTAGCACCGTTACGTCCGAGCGTGCAGGTCATCTCAACCGCCCAGTCCGCAGGAATGTTATCAACATGTCCATGATGTGGAATGTTGACGTAGTGCTCGGTCTGTTTGTCGTTGTAGATGGCGTTGATCACTTCACAGGCCGCATCGGAGTAATACGCGCCACCGCGCTGCTCCAGCTCTTTCGGCTTAACGTTTAACTCAGGATTTTTGTAGAGATCAAACAGTTGTTTTTCTACTTTTTGTACTACCTGGGCACGTGCGCCGCCCTTATAGTACTCGCCCATTTCGATCGCCAGCATCTCTTTTGGCTTGAAGTAGTACAGCAAATACGAGCACGGCAGCAGCTTCAGCGAACGAATCAACCCTTCGCTGAACGGCAGGTCGAAAATGTTCTTCACGGTGGAAGCTTTCAGTTGTCCAGAAGCCACGCCGTCCAGCAGTTCATCAAAGCGCGATGTACCGTTCACCAGCACGTCTTTAATAAAGACCATGTGGTTCAGACCGAACAGATCGATGGATAAATCATCGCTCTCTTTCAGCGCCAGCACATCGCTAATGAACATTTTCATGCCGACAGGAATATTACACACGCCGATGAATTTCTTGAAATTCGTGTGGCGATAAACCGCTTCAGTCACCATCCCTGCCGGGTTAGTAAAGTTAATCACCCAGGCATTCGGGCACAGTTCTTCCACATCTTTAATAATGTCAAAGATAACCGGAATGGTACGCAGACCTTTGAACAGCCCACCCGCACCGTTGGTTTCCTGTCCCAGATAACCGTGGCTCAGCGGAATGCGTTCATCCTTTTCACGGGCTTTCAGTTGCCCTACGCGCAGTTGGGTGGTAACGAAATCAGCATCTTTCAGTGCTTCACGGCGGTCCAGCGTTTTAAACAACTTCATCGGTACGCCGGCTTTGTCGATCATGCGTTGGCATAGGTCAAAAATAATGTCCAGCTTCTCTTTTCCACCGTCGACATCAACCAGCCACAACTCAGAAACCGGTAATTCATGATAGCGCTTAATAAAGCCTTCAAGTAATTCAGGGGTGTAGCTGCTCCCGCCACCGATAGTGACGACTTTTAATTTCTGGCTCATACTTTCTCCCTTCAGTGTCAAAACACTGACGTGTATTATGCTCAACCCGTTTGTCAGGTATAGCGTGGCTGTCCCGACGCTATTTTGGGCAAGCTATAAAAAATGGGTTATTGGCAAATAATATCTACTGATTAAATTCAGTTAATTTCTTACGGTAGCTATTCGGTGTAAACGACGTCAGCTTTTTAAACGTTTTAATAAACAGGCTTGGACTACTGTAGCCAGACTCGTAAGCAATATCCGTTACAGAATAGTTCGTCATTTCCAGCTGTTTTTTAGCAAAGTTAATGCGGATTTCATTAATAATCTGCATCGGCGTTTTGCTGTAATAACGCTGGGTAGCGCGGGTCAGATACTCCTGGGATTTCGCGGACAGGTGTACCATATTTTCCAGCGCATTCTCGCTAAACTGCCGTTTGTCGTGCATGGTCTCGACGGTGGTTTTAAGCCACTGCGGAATATCATCCAGCACCTGCTCTTCGCGATGATGGCGTAACCGATTAATAATATAGAAGGTGACCACTTCTACAAATTCATCCAGCCCGCTCTCACGAAAGTTCAGTGATGCAATAACCGTTTCAATGTAGGTAAGAAACGAGTTATTCGCCCGGTAGACCTGCGATGCAACGAAACAAAATGGCAGCAGCGGGTGATAGTGCTGTTCAAAAAAACGTTTACTGATGCCGACGTTAAGGATCCTTGTCGCACCAAAATCATAAAAACTCTGGTGGTGCGAGCCCAACGGGATAAAGACAAAGTCTCCACGTTCTAGCAGTACGCGTTTACCGTTGATTTCCTGATAATAGCGCCCGGTTAAAACCAGGGTAAACTCATAGTAGTCATGCTGATGCAGCCCACTGATGCTCTCAGTTTTGTTATAGATGAACACATGGAAATTTTTGCCATTAAACAGCTGCTGTTCATAAACGGTTTTGATTTCCGGTGCGTTAATCTGTAGCTGCATTATGCACTCCTCGCTATTTCAGCTTTTCGTGAAGCTCAATCAGTTCAGTCACCAGCTCACGCGCCAGCATTGATGTCATCAGATGGTCCTGCGCGTGGACCAGCACCAGGCTAACTTTCATTTTACCTTCGCCCTGATCGCCTTCAATCAATTTCGTTTGCACGAGGTGCGCTTCGTTCAGCGCCAGACGAGACTGGTCCATCATGGCCCTGGCCGACTCAAAATCACCTTGCTTGGCCATTTTGAGTGCCCCGTACGCCAGGCTACGCGCCTGACCGGAGTTGATGATGAGGCCCATCACCACTTCTTCAAGTTCTTCTGCTTCTGACTGCGTATCGACGATATTCTCGATATCCAACATACTTTTTTCCTCTGGTTCAGTCCGGCATGACCGTAAAGCCATGCCGGATTAAATTTAGAATTTTAATGCGTTAGCGATATCTTCTTCGCTTTCTTCTTGGTCAATAACGTTCTGCGCTTTGTTGGCTACCACCACGAACGGCAGGTAAACCAGCGTTGCGATACCGAGGTTGAACAGCGCGACCAGCAGAGCAGCGACGCTACCGTTTGTGTTAAAGAACGCGCCCAAACCGGTTGGCATAGTCCACGGTGCAATGTTGGTAATCGGTGGAATAATGCCTGAGTAGTAAGCTGCCAGCGTAATCGCCGCCAGAATCGGTTGCACCAGAATGAACGGGATAAACATCACCGGGTTCATGATGATCGGCAGACCGAACAGGATAGGTTCGTTAATCTGGAACAGACCTGACGGCAGTGCCAGTTTAGCAACCTGACGATAGTCAGGACGACGCGATGCCAGGAAGATAGCGATAATCAGACCCAGCGTTGCCCCACTACCCCCAAGGAAAATATAGGAGTCGAGCATCGGTTTCGCCCAGACGTGGAACGTCTTACCGGCTTCCAGCGCGGCATCTACGGAACCAAACTGTTGGTAGATAGAGATGTTTTCCAGCGCCCATGGCGTCATGATACCGCTGTCCAGCGCAGTCAGCGCCAGTGAACCGTGAATACCGAAGAACCACAGCAGCGGAACAAAAATCACGTAGGCCCAGCCCACCACGCTGCCCAGCGATGCCAGCGGCGTTGAAATGGAATCCATAATGATCTGGTGGAAGTTCGTACCCCAGGTGTTCAATGCCCAGGCGATGATCCCCATAATGGAGAGGATAAGGAAGCCAGGAATCAGCGCAGAGAAAGAGCGCGAAACGGATGTCGGTACGCTATCAGGTAATTTAATGACCCAATTGCGACGAACCACAAAGGTGAACATTTCCGCGACCGCAAGGCCGATAATAATACCGGAAATAATATTGGCACCGCCGAGCCAGTTCGCGCCAACGGCATAGGCTTCACCCACACTATAAGGTGTTACGGTCATAAACGCGGCGACGGATAACAGCCCGGCAGCCAGTGAGTCGACTTTACGTTCTTCTGCCAGCGCCATGCCGATAAAGAACGGTGCCATCAATGACATGATACCCAGCGTTCCGTTATAGACATTTCCACCAATGCCTTTCAAGCTATTCAAAGTTTCAATAGTTGAAGCATCAAGTCGAATGCCCATTGAATAAAAAAACGACCCCTCCCCAAAGCTCAGGAAAACGTTATTGATTAATACAAACATGGCCCCTGCGAGGGTTAACGGCATTAAACGAATAAAGCCGTTCTTGATTGCATTAACGTGTGGCTGCTTTCCAATTTTTACAGCAAAAGGAAGGAGTACCTTTTCAAGTGAAGCAATAGCGTTACTCATAGAAAAATACCCTTAAATACCGCAATTAAAAATTGCGGTGAATGTTAATGAAATAACTCTTTGACGGGAAAAATTAAAATAAAATAATTAATTTGCTGCGGCTTTTTTAATTGCTGCAACAGCAGCCTTAAGCACGCCTAAACCATCGACTTTGCCATACAGCAGCGAGTCAATCACTTCCACAGGCTTGTTGGGTAACAAACGCTGAATTTCGGGCAACATATAAGCAATTTGTGGACCTAATAACACGACATCGGCGACAGGACCTTTTTCTCCGGCCAGCGTTTCAGGAAATGCTTCAATAATAACCGGTACTTCGTATTTTTCGGCCTGAGCACGCATCTTCGAAACCAACAATGAAGTCGACATGCCCGCAGAACAAAACAGATAAATGTGTTTCTTTTCCATTAAAACGATCCTCATGTGCGATTATCTGTCAACCAGACACTCCGCAAGCCATAACCTGCATCCATGCTCTGGGTAACTTGCGTCAGCTAAATTACTTTTTTAGGTGGCTGAAATGAGTATACGGGATTGCACCGGCGGATGGTATTTCCTTGACCAACTAAATTGTCTCTCCTTGACCTGTCGTTATGACCCCCCTCACATTTCAGGCAAATAATTCGCGGCAATAAATAAGATCGTTCGGCACAAAAAAACCGGCGCGAAGGCCGGTTCTTCTGAATGCTCAGGCAATAAGCAGTTGTTACTTCTTCGCCGCCTGCGGGTCAGTGTCGTACTCTGCGCAGGTCTGGTAACCGGAGTTAATCACATGTCCGGTGTCGTCTAAAGCAACAAAATAGGTTTCAGCTTTACCATCTCGTTGACCCAGGATGTAGGTCTGGCATGTCCCGCGCGCATGAATCATACTGACTTCAGAAGAAGGTTTACCGGCAATCTGAGCCACCTGCGCCCTGCTCATCCCTTTCTTCACATCTTTCACCACGGGCTGAACAAATTGGTCTTTGGTGCGATCGTAGGCCGTACATCCTGCCAGCATAGTCAAAACAGCCGCTGCGCTTAGAATTCCTGTTAGGTTCTTGTTCATATTCCGTCCTCTTGTATTTCAGCGTGTTATATAAGCCTGGAGCACAACAACACATTTTTCAAGCAATCAGATGATACTTAGGTCGTTTCGGAAAATTCTATTAAAACAAAATGATGTTAGATCAGGCCTGCATCCCTTGTCGTTTGGGTCCCAACGCGTTAGCTTTAACACATCATTTTTTTTGATCATTTCATTTTTCGGAGGAGGTTAAATGACTCTGCAGCAAGAGATAATCCAGGCGCTTGGCGCAAAACCGCAAATTAATGCAGAAGAGGAAATTCGCCGCAGCGTGGATTTCTTGAAATCCTACCTGCAAACCTACCCTTTTCTGAAATCACTGGTATTAGGGATAAGCGGCGGACAGGACTCAACGCTCGCGGGAAAACTTTGCCAGATGGCTATTTCCGAGCTTCGCGAAGAAACGGGGAATGACGCGCTGCAGTTTATTGCCGTACGTCTGCCGTATGGCGTTCAGGCTGATGAACAGGACTGTCAGGATGCCATCGCCTTTATCCAACCTGACCGCGTGCTCACAGTAAATATTAAGGGTGCGGTACTGGCCAGTGAACAGGCCCTGCGTGAAGCGGGTATTGAACTGAGCGATTTTGTCCGTGGCAATGAAAAAGCCCGTGAACGTATGAAGGCCCAGTACAGTATCGCCGGAATGACCAGCGGTGTTGTCGTGGGTACCGATCATGCAGCAGAAGCCATCACCGGATTTTTCACCAAATACGGCGATGGCGGTACTGACATTAACCCTATTTTCCGCCTGAACAAGCGTCAGGGTAAGCAGCTTCTTGCCGCGCTGGGTTGCCCGGAACATTTATATAAGAAAGCGCCAACCGCCGACCTCGAAGACGATCGCCCTTCTCTGCCGGATGAAGCCGCATTAGGCGTCACCTATGACAACATCGACGATTATCTGGAAGGAAAAACGCTGGCTGCCGACATCGCGAAAAAAATTGAAGGCTGGTATCTGAAGACCGAGCACAAACGTCGCACACCGATCACGGTGTTTGATGACTTCTGGAAAAAAGCGTAATTTTTTTAATCACATATCGCCGGATAGCACTGGGATCACCGCTGTCCGGCCCCTCCCCCTGGTCTGATGCCGCTTTTTTAATCGGTTTCAAACTGCTACACTGGATGAATAACCAGCGTCCGGAGTGAGAAGTGGTACGGCGTCAATCAGCCCCACGCCTGACATTTGAGGCAGCGGCAATCTATGAATATCCAGAACACCTGCGTCCATTTTTGAGTGCGCTTCCCACCGCACCAGGCGTCTATCTGTTTCACAGTGAAAGCGACACTATGCCTCTCTACATTGGTAAAAGCGTCAATATTCGCAGCCGCGTGCTGGCACACCTGCGTACCGCGGACGAAGCGGCAATGCTGCGTCAGGCCAAACGCATTAGCTGGATTTGTACGGCGGGAGAAATTGGTGCCCTGCTGCTGGAAGCGCGGTTGATCAAAGAACAACAGCCGTTGTTTAATAAACGACTGCGGCGCAATCGTCAGCTTTGCGCCTTGCAGCTTACCGACCGAACTGTTCAGGTTGTCTACGCACGAGATATTGATTTCTCCCATGCACCCAATCTGTTTGGCCTGTTTGCCCATCGTCGCGCAGCGCTACAAGCGTTGCAAAACCTCGCGGATGAACAGCAGCTGTGCTACGGCCTGTTGGGGCTGGAACCCCTGAGTCGCGGGCGTGCCTGTTTTCGCTCCGCGCTTAAACGCTGCGCCGGGGCGTGCTGCGGGAAAGAGAGTCATGAAGCGCATCACTCGCGCCTGCTAGAGGCGCTGGAAAGAGTGAAAGTGATTTGCTGGCCATGGAGCAATGCCATTGCCTTGCAAGAAACCGGTGCCGAAATGACACAGTACCATATCATCAACAACTGGCTGTGGCTGGGAGCCGTTTCAACGCTGGATGAAGCGACTACCCTGGCGCGTATGCCAGCAGGCTTTGACCATGATGGCTACAAAATTCTCTGCCGGCCTGTTCTGTCTGGTCAATATGACATTATTGAACTGCATCCGGAGAATGCCCCGGCATCCAGTTAATCTCGCTGAACAGCAATTTTCCCTCGCGTTCCAGCAGTCGTAATGTGTGTTTGCCGTCATGCCAGCTCGCACCCTGGTCGGCCGTTAGCAGTTTATCGCCCAGTTGCCATGCACCACTGATAACAAACACCACGCCGCCGCGTGAACCAAAGGTCGTAAAGGTGCGATCGGCCACTCTGACTTTTGCCTGGCAAACATCTCGTCGGGTCATGATATTAAAATCCATCGACATCTGCCCTTCCGTCAGCTTTGCTTTTACCACCTTGTCACCGGCAAAGGTAAAAGGTTGATGCTGTTTCAGGGTATGCGTAAAGATGTTCGCTTCTTCCAGAGTGACTTCCCCTCCCTCCAGCAGCGTAATCACGCGCTCTACACCCGGGAAAAGTGAAAATTCACCGTTTGCTGCAATGGAGGCGATACTCGCCCGCCAGTGAAAATCTCGTGTTGCTGGCGGAAAACAGCAAATCTCACGCGTTTCTCCCGCACCATTCCGCCAGAGATTAACCGGCATTTTGCGGATATCAAAGTATTCCATCATCCCTCCAGAAAGGAGCAGCATGGCAGCCTGCCGTAAACAGACAGCCATAAATCATCATTATTATGTTCACCCTGCAGATTATTGTTATCGGCAGCAGAGTTGATTTGCCTTAGCGATGAACCCGGCATTTTGCAAAAAAGAATAACGCGCTGATCCAGGTAGAATTTTCGCGGGCTTCAGGAGAATAGCGTGTCGTGCGTCCGGTGCAATAGGCAGAAATGAAAAAACCGCCGATCCTGCCCACATCGTTATACGTGTTGTGGACAAGAGCGGCGGTCTTGAGTTTGGTTTCACACTGTGCGGCACTCTGCGCGACACAGTGTGAATGATTTAGTGTAGACGCTGATCGATTACTCGGCAGCTTCTGGCATTTTACCTTTCTGCGCTGCACGTTCTGTCAGACGCTTCTCAAAATTGGCATTAAACTGCTTTTTCTGTTCCGGGGTAAGAATGTTGTAAATTTTGTTCTGAGTTTCCATATGCGCCAGCATGTTGGCTTTGCGCTGTTCTTCCATCTTCGCAATCTGCGCTTCGGCTTTCGCTTTATCGAAGCTATCGCTGGCGATGATATCGTGCATTGCACGGCGTTCTTCCAGCGGCGGACGTTTCATCTGATCGCGCTGGCCTTTCATGATTTCGCGAATCTGCTGTTTCTGCGCGTCGGTCAGGTTCAGGTCTTTGAACATCATGTCGTGATGCGGGGCGAACTTGCCGTTGTGGTGCATCATCGGTTTGGCATCCGCTGGTGAAGCTGTTGTAGTGTCAGCAGCATGAGCCAGGTTCGCAGCACCCAGCGCCAGAGTAGAGGCAACAACCAGAGCAGTCAGTTTACGCATAATTTTTATCCTTTCTTTCAGTTATTTTTACGACACTCATGCGACTCTTATGCAATGTGATGTCGTGTTGACGAGATTAACTTTACCGGCTTAAGCGTCAATTAATCAGAGCAACGGTAAAACAGTGAAAGTGTAAAAAACAAACTTTCATCAATTATGAAGAAAAAAAGAATAAATTGCGCAGAGTTGCAATAAAAAATTACAACCGGATGATTTTGAAAGAATTATGGAGAACTATACCTGAACCCTGATTATTAAGAAAGCAATTCACCAGGAATAATCCGTAATAAATAAAAACAGCACGCAAAAATAAGCCCTAAAGGATAAACCTGCAGGGCGAATATATTTATCACAACTTTTCGAGCATCAATCCGGCACGTAAACCACAGGCCACGTTAGGGTTGGGAAAGAGAACGTATTCAACATCATGGGTGACGATAAAACGTTCATCTCCGTCCTGCGCCAGCAAGGTGCCTTCTTTAAAGGGGGTAAAATTTAGCGTCTGGTTATCCATGTGGAGAATGAAATCGTCGCTACGACGCGTGATTTGCGACACCACGCGATAACGCAGCGGGGATATTTCTCTCGTCGGCACCCGCTCACCCCGCAGCAGTTTCTCCAGTGCGTCTGCCGTTTGCGCAAACTGGGTGAGATCGTTTTGCCCGAACGGCAGCGCTTTACCCAGTTCCAACGTACAGGCCAACGCACCAAAATATTCACCACTAAAATGGGTGAACGTGCCGCCAGGCGTCTGATGGAAAACCAGCGCTTCCAGTCCCGCATCTCCCAGCCATTCAAGAAAATCCTCGTCCCAGGCAACGTTGCGTTGTGGCAATACGCCAAAGCGCAGATGCTGTGAACCGCGGATCGCGGTGTGCAGATCCAGATGCCAGCGTGTTGGCTCTTTCGCCCGCGAATAAAAATCTTCCAGACACAGCTCAAGCTCATGGGCTCGGTGCGTTTCTTCACTTGCGGTAAAAATCTGCCACCGACCGCCAAACATACGATTCAGGTCGCTATGACAATACCGTTTTCCCGCAGCCAGCGCCTGCGGGTTTCCCAGAATCACCAGCAGCCGCCATGTCAGTGTCAGCTCGCCGCTAAACAGCTTGGAAAGCAATGAATCGAGTATCTCTACCGGCGCTGTTTCATTGCCATGGATCCCCGCAGACAGCACCAGAGCATGTTCAACGGGTGCAAGCGGCGTCAGTTCCAGAATTCCGTGACCGATCCACTGCCAGTCAAAACCATGAGTGGTTCCTTGCGTTTTCTCTGGAGTGGCGCCTGCGAGCGTAATAGCCAGAAAGTTATCCATGGTGCATCCCCTCCTGCTGGAAAGGATACACTGAGCCGAGTTTGAGCAATTGCGTCAGCGTATCCAGCGCTTCACGCCCCTCGCGCAACAGCTGTGGGTCGGCAAGGTCGGCAGCGGTAAGACGATCGCGATAGTAACGGTCAACCCAGTTATTCAACGTGTTAAACAGCGTGTCGTTCATGATAACCGCCGGATTCACCGCCTGCTGTTCCTGCGGAGTGAGCACCACTCTCAGGCGCAAGCATGCCGGACCACCGCCGTTGGACATACTTTCACGTAGATCGAATACCCGCAGGTCATCGATCGGATTGTCTTCCTCGAGAAGCCGGTTCAAATACCGCCACACGCCAGCATGCTCCCGACACTCCTGCGGCAGGACCAGCATCATCGAACCGTCACTACAACTCAGCAACTGACTGTTAAACAGATAAGTGGTCACGGCATCCTGCACCGACACTTCCGCTGTCGGGACTTCCAGCGGGGTAAAACCTGCCACCTGGCTGCGCAACTGCTCTAACAATGCTTGCTGTCTGACAAACGCCTGCTGATGACAAAACAGCACCTGGCGATTCGACACCGCAATCACATCGTTATGGAACACGCCAAGATCGATAACGTCCGGGTTTTGCTGAGCAAAAATGCGCTGATGCGGGTTGACCTGATTCAGTCGCGCGACCGCCTCGCTGGCCTCACGGGATTGCCTTGCCGGATAGCGCTTCGGTTGGGATGCATTGCCTTCTTCACGACCGTAAACAAACAGCTGTACGCCGGGGTCACCGTAATCTCCACCGAGGCGGTTATGGTTTGCCGCCCCTTCATCGCCAAAAAGCGCAACCTGGGGTAACGCACCGTGGACTGCAAAGCTATTCTCATCACGGAAAATCGCCCGTAACAATGCTTCGGTAGTAGGCGCTTCCAGTGAACGGTGGAACTTATTATTCAGATTCGCCACCGTCAGATGCACTTTCCCGTCCAGCGAGTCTGCCGAAGGGCACACCGTTGCCGCATTCGCTACCCACATAGGCGATGCGGAGCTGGCACTGGAGAGCCAGTGAGGCGCCTGACGCGCCACTTTATCCAGCACCTGTTCGTCACTGCCGCTAAAACCCAACTGACGCAGAACCGGAATATAAGGCCGCTCGTGGGGCGGGATCACCGCCTGAGGAAATCCCGCATCCGCCAGCGCTTTCATCTTTAGCAGACCTTGCTTTGCCGCCAGACGCGGGTTCGACACCTGAAATCGATGTTTGGTTGAGGCCTCATTACCAAATGACAATCCAGCATAGTGGTGAGTTAGCCCCACCAGACCATCAAAATTTACCTCACGGGCTTTCATAGCTTATCCTCGCGAGAAAAATCCAGTCCGGGGCTAAGCGCCGATGGCAGCGTTAAGGCCGGGGATTCCAGACTTGCCATCGGCCAGGCGCAATAATCTGCGGCATACCACGCGCTGGCGCGATGGTTCCCGGAAGCGCCTACACCGCCAAACGGTGCGGTACTCGCAGCGCCGGTTAACGGCTTATTCCAGTTGACGATCCCTGCCCGCGCCTCCAACAGTAGCTGTTCAAACTGGCCGCGATCGGGCGAAACTAACCCACACGACAATCCAAAGCGGGTGTTGTTCGCCAGACGAATCGCATCATCAAAGCTGTCATAACGCCAGACGCCGAGCAGCGGACCGAAAACCTCTTCATCAGGTACGTTCCCCGCCCCGGTCAGTTCGATGATTCCAGGGGTCAGCAGTGACGTTCCGGCATTTACCAGACGTGGCGCTAACAACGTACGGCCGCCCAACGACGCCAGACGCTGCCAGGCATCATAGACGTGCTGCGCGGCCTGTTCGGAAATCAGTCCACCCATAAATGGCTGCGGTTGTGCATCCCAGTTGCCGGGCACTAAACGCTGACTAACCTCCACCAGACGCGTCAGGAACTCATCACCCTGCGCGCCTTTTTTTACGAGCAGGCGGCGGGCACAGGTACAGCGCTGTCCGGCGGTGACAAATGCGGATTGAATAGTCAGATGCACCGCGGCATCAATATCCTCCGGATTTTCAATAATCAGCGGGTTGTTGCCCCCCATCTCCAGGGCAAGGATTTTTTCCGGCTGGCCGGATAACTGCTTATGCAGCTGATAACCGGTATTCGCACTGCCGGTAAACAGCAGGCCATCGAGGTCTTCCAGCGCACTCAGCGCCTGCCCCGTTTCACGTCCGCCCTGCACCAGATTCAGCACGCCCGGCGGCAACCCCGCCTGCTCCCACAGTTTTGTTACTGCTTCACCGGTCCACGGCGTCAACTCGCTGGGTTTGAAAATCAACGTATTGCCTGCCAGCAATGCCGGAACAATATGACCATTGGGTAAATGACCGGGGAAGTTATACGGACCAAAAACCGCCAGCACGCCGTGTGGGCGATGGCGCAACGTTGCCGCACCATCCGGTAGTTCGCTGTGCTGCTCACCGGTACGGGCATGATAAGCTTTGACGGAGATGGCGATTTTATTGATCATCGCCGTCAGTTCAGTCGCGGCTTCCCAATGAGGTTTTCCGGTTTCCTTGGCGATAATCTGAGTTAGCTCGGCTTTATTGCTTTCCAGCAATAAAGCAAACTTTTCAACAATAGTCTGGCGTGCGCTGAAAGGCTGTTTAGCCCAACCGACAAAGGCCGCACGTGCGGCCTGGCACGCTTGCGTCACCTGCGTTGCGTCAGCATCATTACCGTGCCACAGCACATCACCGCTTACCGGGTTGGTTTTCACCCGACGCTCGCCCAGACCCGTCACCCAGTCACCGTTTATCCATAGTGTCATGCTGTTTTCTCCTCTGCACAAAGACGTACAAAACGTACATGGTCGCCCGCGTGGCATTTCAGGGCATCCAGTTGCGCCGCCGTCAGTACCAGACGTTGGGTATCCGGGTCTGCGCGAACCAGCATGACGCGGAAATTTTGATAGTTTTCATTGGCAACCAGACAGGCCGGATAATCGCCGGTTGCTGGCTGACCTTCCGCCACTTCCACCAGCCTGCTTTTACGAATAGCCCGAACCCGGTCGATATCGCATTCCAGCGTTGGCCCGCCGTCGAAAATATCGACATAGTTGCGGTAGCGAAATCCTTCTTTCTCCAGCACCGCCCGCGCCGGGGCCGTTTGCGGATGCACCTGACCAATCACGCCTTGCGCTTCATCAGACAGAAAATGGGTATAAATAGGATGCTTGGGCATCAGTTCAGCAATAAAGGCTTTCTGTCCTGTTCCGCAGAGAAAATCCGCCCGGCTAAACTCCATCGAGAAAAATCGTTTGCCGAGGCTTTGCCAGAACGGAGAGTAGCCATGCTCATCGATCACGCCGCGCATCTCGGCCACGACCTTCTCATTGAATCGATCGCGAAAGGCCGCCATAAACATAAAGCGCGATTTTGACAGCAAATAGCCGTTGCCTTCTTTTCGCCAGTCCGGATCGAGAAACAGAGTGCAAAGCTCGCTGCTACCCGTGTGATCGTTACTCAGAAACAGTGTCGGCAGCGCGTTGTACACGTTCAGCTCTTTCGACGCGTGCACCAGAGTACCGACCCGGTAGTTGTACCAGGGGTCGTTAAGCCCCACCGCCACCTCGATGGCGCAAATTCCCGCCACGGTTCCGCTGGCGCTGTCTTCCAGCACAAACACATATCCCTGCTCACTTTTTGGCAACTCACCGCGCCAGGTTTGGAGTGAACGTTCGATACGCGCCATCAGCGTAGCTTCATTCGCCGGTAGCGAGGTCAATCCGCCGCCGGTCTTACTGGCAAGCTGCATCAACGCGGTGATATCCGCGCGTTCAATGGGACGAATCACCATCATGATGAACCTCCTGCTTTAATGCGTTCGCAGGCCAGCGCAAAGCGATCCAGTCCGGTAGCGACTTCTTCTTCGCTGACGTTGAGCGCTGGCGCAAAACGCACCACGTTAGCGCCAGCGATCAGTACCATCACCCCGGCAACAGCCGCTTCTTGCGAGATGAGTTTCGCTTTCCCGGCAAATTCCGCGTTCAGCACGCAGCCGATCAGCAGCCCGAGTCCACGAATTTCACTAAACAGTCCAAAACGTTCGTTAATGGCGTTTATACACTCCACAAACCAGTCGTGGCGCTGTTTTACTCCGTTGAGCACTTCCGGTGTATTCACAATTTCCAGCAATTTACCTGCCACCGCCGTAGCCAGCGGGTTTCCGCCGTACGTTGTACCGTGTGTGCCAACCGTCATCACGCTGGCGCAACGCTCTGTCGCCAGCAGTGCGCCGATGGGGAAACCACCGCCCAGCGCTTTTGCTGTCGTCAGAAGATCCGGCGTCACGCCGTAGTGCATATAGGCATACAGTTCCCCGGTACGGCCAACGCCGGTCTGAACTTCATCAAAAATCAGCAGCGCATTATGGCGATCGCATAACTCACGTAGCCCCTGCAAAAAGGCTTTTGTTGCCGGTACCACACCGCCTTCACCCTGCACAGGCTCCACGATAACCGCACAGGTGGTGTCATCAATCAGTTGGCTGGCAGAATCGAGATCGTTGTATACGGCATGACGGATATCCGGCGGCAGCGGCGCGAAATCCTGTGAGTAGGCAGGCTGTCCTCCGGCGCTGACGGTAAACAACGTGCGTCCATGGAAAGCATTTTTAAACGCTACAATCCCGCTCTTCTGACTGCCAAAACGATCGTGGGCATATTTACGCGCCAGTTTTAGTGCCGCTTCGTTGGCTTCTGCACCGGAGTTACAGAAGAAAATGCGCTCGGCGAAGGTGGCGTCAATCAGCTTTTTCGCCAGACGCAGTACCGGCTCGTTGGTGTAGCCATTTCCCGTATGCCAGAATTTGCTCGCCTGGTCGTTTAATGCCTCGCGCAATGCCGGGTGGGCGTGACCCAGCGCGTTAACCGCAATGCCTCCCGCGAAATCGATATACTCTTTACCCTGCTGATCCCACAGACGTGAACCTTCACCCCGCACCGGAATAAAAGGGGCCGGAGCATATACGGGCATCATCCATTCATCAAAATTTTCACGCATAATTGACAGAGACATAGCGACCTCAACGGTAAATAAAAGGTTATTTATATGTTAATAAATATAGTGTTTGCGGTGTAAATGTAGATTGCAGGGTTCGTGCCAGCCAGCGAAAAAAGTGCATAAACGGAGGTCGATGACGAAATATCAACAGGTTACAACGTGGCGATATTCACTGCATGTGCATATAAAGTGAATATGTTTGCGCATCAGGCGACTAAACAGAGGAAAAAACGCAGTTTTATTCAGTCGCCAAATATAATTCTGGAATTGTGATCGTATACGAAATTTTTCGGAAATTATTGCTCCATTCCGACGCGCTTCGCGCCAAAACGGTGCAGTTTTTGCTCCATCGTTAACACCATTAGCAATCATTGTTGGAATCAGGTGACAAGAAGCAGTCAGCCTGCAGAAATTCTGCTACCATCCTTGCACTATTCATCTTGCAAAGTGGCAGCGACTATGAAATTTGTCTCTTTTAATATCAACGGCCTGCGTGCCCGTCCCCATCAACTGGCAGCCATTGTCGAAAAACACCAACCGGATGTTATTGGCTTACAGGAGACAAAAGTCCACGACGATATGTTCCCTCTCGAAGAGGTAGCAAAGCTCGGTTACAACGTCTTTTATCACGGCCAGAAAGGTCATTACGGCGTGGCGTTGTTAACGAAAGAAACGCCAATTGCGGTACGTCGTGGCTTCCCGGGCGATGACGAAGAAGCGCAGCGTCGGATCATCATGGCAGAAATTCCGTCCCCTCTGGGCAGCATCACGGTGATCAACGGCTACTTCCCGCAAGGAGAAAGCCGTGACCATGAAACCAAATTCCCGGCCAAAGCCGCGTTTTATCAGAACCTGCAAAACTATCTGGAGACTGAACTGAAGCGCGACAATCCGGTATTGATCATGGGCGATATGAATATTAGCCCAACCGATCTCGATATCGGCATTGGCGAAGAAAACCGTAAACGCTGGCTGCGTACCGGTAAATGTTCCTTCCTGCCGGAGGAGCGTGAGTGGATGGAACGCCTGCTGGGCTGGGGTCTGGTGGATACTTACCGTCACGCAAATCCTGAAAAGAATGACCAGTTCTCGTGGTTTGATTATCGCTCAAAAGGCTTTGACGATAACCGTGGCCTGCGTATCGACCTGCTGCTGGCGAGCAACCCATTGGCGGAACGCTGCGAAGAAACCGGCATCGACTATGAAATTCGCAGCATGGAAAAACCGTCCGACCATGCGCCTGTATGGGCTAAATTCCGCGTCTGACCTTCTGCGCCTTTTTACTCTCCGGGCCCGGCCTGGAGAGTCTGTTTATTCTGTGCAAAATCAATAAAGTGACGGTAATACATTGTTACGGCCGGGAATTTATTATATCTTCGCGCGCGCTTTTCGCTGACGAAAATGCTCCATTGCACTCGGTTTTACAGGAGAACCCCCATGAAAAAGAAGTTCGCATAAAGCAGAATACCGGCTGCTGATTGTCGCGGTCCTGTTCTGCGTTCTGGCGGGAGTTTTCCATCATTATGGTCTGAGCGACCTGATAACCAATTTCCATCATTTACAAGACGTCATCCGCCAAAGCGGTATGTTCGGCTATACGCTTTATATCCTGCTGTTTATTGTTGCTGCGCTGTGTCTGATCCCAGGCAGCATCCTGGTGATCGTCGGCGGTGTGCTGTTTGGCCCCGTGGCTGGGACGCTTATCTCGTTAGTGGCAGCAACCGTGGCCTCAGCGCTGTCGTTTTTGCTGGCTCGCTGGCTTGGACGGGATCTACTACTGAAATACGTTGGGCACACGGCAACGTTTCAGGCTATCGAAAAAGGCATTGCCCATAGCGGAGTAGACTTTCTAATCCTGACCCGGCTCGTGCCGCTGTTCCCCTATAATATTCAAAATTACGCCTATGGGCTGACGGCCATTCCGTTCTGGTCATTTACCGTAATATCGGCACTTACCACCTTACCCGGCATCTTTATCTATACGCTGATGTCGCATGAACTCGCCAGCGAAGGCATTACCCTGGTATTCATCGGTAAGCTCAGCGTGGCAGGGCTGGCGTTATTCACCCTCGTTCAGGCAGCCAAAGCCTGGGCCCGATATAAGCATATCGATCCGTCAGCCAACCATGAGTGTACGGGTAAATGATAAAACGGAATAAAGCGCGGCTGACTCGCTATTACTGGGCGGGTTTGATTGCTCTGCTACTGCTCGGGCTAATGGCATGGGCATGGATACCTGGCGTGAGTGATTTTCTCCACGGCAGCCTGGCAGCATTTACCACTCTCGATCAGCATGCTCTTGAGAACTTTATTCGTTCTTATGGAACCCAGGCGGCAGTGGTGTCGTTCTTCCTGATGATCTTACAGGCCATCGTTGCACCGCTTCCTGCGTTTGTGATCACGTTTGCCAATGCCTCGCTGTTTGGCGCATTTTGGGGCGGCGTACTATCCTGGAGCAGCGCAATGGCAGGTGCGGCGCTGTGCTTTTTTATTGCCCGCATTTTAGGTCGCGGTGCGGTAGAAAAGCTGACCGGAAAAACGGTGCTGAACAATATGGACGCTTTTTTCGAGCGCTATGGTAAGCACACTATTCTGGTCTGCCGCCTGTTACCTTTTGTGCCGTTCGACCCGGTAAGCTACGCGGCTGGCCTGACCTCAATTCGTTTTCGCCATTTTTTCATCGCCACCGGCATCGGACAGTTACCCGCCACTATCGTCTACTCATGGGCGGGAAGCCTGTTAACCGGCGGCACATTTTGGTTTGTGACGGGTCTGTTTGTCCTGTTTGCCCTAAGCGTGGTGATATCGATAGCGAGAAGCCTTTATCTTGAGCGCCAACGGAAAAAAAGCTGAGACCTTCCCCTATTTTTAACCATGGAGATATTATGCGTTACTGCTTATTGTGTCTGAGTTTGTTGCTCTGCCCGCTGGCGACGTTTGCCCAGGACGCCAGCTGGCAACAAATCAAAAATGACGCCCGTGGTCAAACGGTGTGGTTCAACGCCTGGGGTGGCGACAATGCAGTTAACCAGTATCTCGACTGGGTTAGCGGCGAGATGAAAACGCACTACGACATTAACCTGAAAATCGTGCGCCTGGCGGACGCCGCCGATGCCGTAAAACGCATCCAGACGGAAGCGGCATCCGGGCGAAAAACCGGCGGCTCTGTCGATTTACTGTGGGTTAACGGCGAAAACTTCCGTACGCTAAAAGAAGCCGGGCTACTGCAAACCCAGTGGGCGCAAACGCTGCCTAACTGGCGCTATGTTGATACACAAAAACCGGTGACCGAAGATTTCTCCGTTCCAACAGAGGGGGCTGAATCACCGTGGGGCGGTGCCCAACTCACCTTTATTGCCCGGCGCGATCTTACCGCGCAGCCGCCGCAATCTCCGCAGGCACTGTTTAAATTCGCGCAGGCGCACCCTGGCACGGTGACCTATCCACGCCCGCCAGACTTTACCGGAACGGCTTTTCTTGAGCAGTTGCTAATTTCGCTCACCACCAAACCACAGGCATTGAAAGTTGCGCCAGATGCAGCGACATTCGCCGAAGTTACCGCGCCATTGTGGCAGTATCTTGATACCTTGCATCCTGTACTTTGGCGTGAAGGCAAAGATTTTCCTCCCACGCCAGCACGAATGGATGCACTGCTCAATAGCGGCACCCTGCGTTTATCATTGACCTTTAACCCTGCCCACGCGCAGCAAAAAGTAGCCAGCGGCGAATTGCCTAAAAGCAGCTACAGTTTTGGTTTCTCACAGGGCATGCTCGGCAACGTGCACTTTGTTGCCATTCCGGCGAATGCCCACGCCAGTGCCGGAGCAAAAGTCGTGGCAAACTTCCTGCTTTCTCCTGAAGCACAACTGCGCAAAGCTGACCCGGCTATCTGGGGAGATCCTTCGGTGCTTGATCCACAAAAATTGCCTGACGAACAGCGTGATGCGCTGCTGGCGCGGATCCCACAGGGGCTCCCTGCCGTGTTGCCAGAACCGCATGCAGCCTGGGTAAACGCTCTGGAACAAGAATGGCTACGCCGCTACGGTACGCATTAATTCTGCTACTCTGGGCCATCATGGCGGCAGTTTATCTGCCGTTGGCGCCAGCGGCATGGTCTCTGATAACACCGGCGCTTAGTACCACACACTGGCTGGCGCTCTTTGCCGATCCTCAACTCCCGCAGGCGTTACTGGCAACGCTGGTTTCCGTCGGCCTCGCGGCTGGGGGCGCGCTGATTATCGCGCTGCTGGCGATCCTCGCCTTGTGGCCCGGCGCAGGCTGGGTACGTCTGTATACGCGTCTTCCGTGGCTGCTGGCAATTCCGCACGTTGCCTTCGCCACGAGCGTGCTGTTGGTTTTTGCTGAAGGCGGCCTGCTCTGGCAATGGCTTGCGTTCTTCAGCCCAAAGCCGGACCGCTACGGCATTGGACTTGGCGTAACGCTGGCGGTGAAAGAGAGCGCCTTTTTGTTATGGATCCTCTCGGCCCTGCTAAGTGAAAAACAACTTTCGCAGCAGGTTATCGTGCTGGGTTCGCTGGGTTACAGCCGACTGCAATGCCTGAACTGGCTGGTTCTGCCCGCTATCGGCCCGGCATTAGGTAAAGCTATGCTGGCAGTCGTGGCCTGGTCACTCTCCGTTGTTGATGTGGCAATCGTTCTTGGCCCCGGCAATCCGCCAACGCTTGCCGTATTGAGTTGGCAGTGGCTCAGTCAGGGCGACGTCGAACAGCAGGCGAAAGGCGCACTTGCCAGTCTGTTGCTGGTGCTGTTGCTCCTTGTTATCGCGCTGGTGGGTTATCTGTTCTGGCGTGCCTGGCGACATACTATTCCAGCAGTAAACGGTGAACGCCAGCATTTTTCAACTATGACAATCGCACGCCCGCTGGTACAGATTTTGCCCGTCAGCGGTGTGGTATGCGCGCTGGTACTGGCGCTTATCGCCAGCTATTCCTCGCTAAACAGCGAGGCGCTCAGCAACAGCCTGCAACTGGGGCTTCTTTCCAGCGTGCTGGCGCTTCTGATACTTTTTGCCTGGCTGGAATGGGGTCCACAAACCGGACACCGCTGGGTCTGGCTACCGCTCATTTTGCCTGCGCTACCGCTGGTAACCGGACAATATCTGCTGGCGTTATATGCCGAACAAGATGGACTGATGACGACCATTATCTGGGGCCACCTGCTGTGGGTGATGCCCTGGATGCTATTTGTGCTTAAACCGGCGTGGCAGCGCATTGACCCACGATTAATTTTGATTGCGCAAACCCTGGGCTGGACGCGGGGGCGGATATTCTGGCTGGTGAAATGCCCGCAGCTGGCGCGCCCGGCATTGATTGCCTTCGCGGTTGGCTTCTCGGTTAGTATCGCCCAGTATATGCCAACGCTGTGGCTAGGTGCCGGACGCTATCCCACGTTAACCACCGAAGCGGTGGCATTAAGCAGCGGCGGTAGCAGTGCGATTCTGGCAACACAAGCGTTGTGGCAGCTGCTTTTACCACTGCTCGTTTTCGCACTTGCAGCCTTTCTCGCCGCGTGGATCGGCCGCTTTCGACAAGGACTCCGCTAATGCTTACCGTACGAGGCGTTTCGTTGTACCAGGGCGCGAAAGCGCTGGTGAAAGACGTTAATTTTCAGGTTAACAAAAGTGACATTGTCACAATTATGGGACCTTCCGGCAGCGGGAAATCTTCGCTGTTTTCATGGATGATCGGGGCGTTATCTCCCCAGTTCCAGTCCTCAGGCGAACTGTGGCTTAATGAACGACGCATCGATACGTTACCTACCGCGCAGCGCCAGATTGGCATTTTGTTCCAGGATGCGCTGCTGTTTGACCATTTCAGCGTTGGGCAGAATTTACTGCTGGCCTTACCCGCCAGACTGCAAGGTCCTGCCAGGCGTCATGAGGTAGAAAGCGCCCTCGCACGCGCGGACCTGGCAGGATTTTATTCACGCGATCCGGCTTCGCTCTCCGGTGGGCAGCGTTCGCGGGTCGCCCTGCTCCGCGCGCTGCTGGCGCAGCCCCAGGCGCTGTTACTTGATGAACCCTTTAGCAGGCTGGATGCGTCGCTACGCGATAACTTTCGCCAATGGGTCTTCACCGAGGTGCGTAAATTGGGGATCCCGGTGGTACAGGTGACACATGACGCGCAGGACGTACCGCCTGCAGGCCGCGTATTTCAGATGGAAAACTGGGCGTGAATGTGGCGATATGCTGCGTTAACGCAAGGTTTTTACGTAACTGGCGGCACAGAATGTCGTCTTCTTTTTTTCAACGTCGGGCTATTCGATGAAACGTGTTTCTCAAATGACCGCGCTGGCACTGGCTTTAGGGCTCGCTTGCGCTTCTTCCTGGGCTGCTGAAACAGCACAGACGCTCACCCTCAACCAGTTACAGCAAAAGCAAGGCGCGGCGATCGATACCCGTCAGAGCGCTTTTTACAACGGCTGGCCACAATCGCTCAATGGTCCTTCAGGACACGAACCTTCCGCACTGAACCTGTCTGCCGCCTGGCTCGACAAGATGAATGATGAACAACTCAGCGCCTGGGTTAAGTCACATCAACTTAAGACCGACGCTCCGGTGGCGCTGTATGGCAGTGATAACGACATGCAGGCCGTTAAATCCCGTCTGCAAAAAGTTGGCTTTAACCAGATTTCAACCCTCAGCGATGCGCTGACAGATCCTGCGCGTCTGCAACGTCTGCCGCACTTCGAACAGTTGGTCTACCCACAGTGGCTGCACAATCTTCAGCAGGGTAAAGACGTGACTGCCAAACCGGCGGGTGACTGGAAAGTGATTGAAGCCGCCTGGGGCGCGCCGAAGTTGTATCTGCTCAGCCACATCCCCGGCGCGGGCTACATTGATACCAATGAAGTTGAAAGCGAACCGCTGTGGAATAAAGTTTCCGACGAGCAGCTCAAAGCGATGCTGGCGAAACACGGTATCCGCCACGACACCACGGTGATTTTATATGGCCGCGATGTTTATGCCGCCGCGCGCGTGGCGCAAATTATGCTGTACGCAGGCGTGAAAGATGTTCGTCTGCTCGACGGCGGCTGGCAAACCTGGTCCGACTCAGGTTTACCGGTCGAACGTGGTACTCCGCCAACGGTGAAACCAGAACCTGATTTCGGCGTAAAAATCCCTGCCCAGCCGCAGCTGATGCTCAATACGGAACAGGCTCGCGGTCTGCTGCATCGCCAGGATGCGTCTTTGGTAAGCATTCGTTCATGGCCAGAATTTGTCGGTACTACCAGCGGCTACAGCTACATTAAGCCAAAAGGCGAGATCGCAGGCGCGCGTTGGGGCCACGCGGGCAGCGACTCTACCCATATGGAAGATTTCCATAACCCGGATGGCACCATGCGCAGCGCGGATGACATCGCCGCCATGTGGAAGCAATGGAATATCCTGCCGAATCAACAGGTCTCTTTCTATTGCGGTACCGGCTGGCGCGCTTCAGAAACGTTTATGTATGCCCGCGCGATGGGCTGGAAAAACGTCTCTGTTTACGATGGTGGCTGGTACGAGTGGAGCAGCAATCCGAAAAACCCGGTCGCCAGCGGTGAACGGGGTCCGGACGCCAGCAAGTAAGACTGGCATTATTGCCGGATGCGGCGAGAACGCTTGACCCAGGCTACCTATATCATTGTTGTAGGCCGGATAAGCGAAGCGCATCCGGCAACGCATTACCTTACGCCTGACGCTGAACGGTTTTCAGCGTCAGATATCCGCTCCAGATCCGGGTGAACGTTGTCATCCAGCACAGCGCGCCAAAGACCCACGCCAGCACGGCAAAATAGTCCGGGAACAGACACCCCAACACAAACAGCAAAATTGTCTCAGTTCCTTCGGTCAGCCCGCCAAGATAATAAAACGATTTATGCGCGTAACCGGGGTTATCAATCTGATGTTTCGCTGCCAGTGCGGCGAAGGCCAGAAAGCTGCTACCGGTGCCAATAAACGCGAACAACAGCCAACTGCCTGCCAGCGCATTTTGCGCCGGAGCGGCAAGAATAAAACCAAACGGCACAAGGGCGTAAAACAGAAAATCGAGCGAGATATCGAGAAATCCCCCCGCGTCGGATAGTCCTCTGCGCCGTGCCAGCGCCCCATCCAGTCCGTCAAACAACCGATTGAGCACAATGGCCACCAGCGCCGCCAGATACCAGCCTAACGCCAGAAATGGCAACGCCAGCACGCCAATGGCAAATCCGACCAGTGTAAGTCCGTCCGGGGTAATCGCCGGTTTATCGATAATACCTACGCACCGATGCAACAGCGGTTTTAATCGTGGATGAAGATGGCGGTCAAGCATGCGGGCGTCCTTTAAAACTGTCGCACAGTCCCTGCGAGGGAATATCGAGAGCGGCATTAAAACGCGCCGAGAGATTTTGAAACGCAATCAGCGCGGTCATTTCCGTAATGGCATCATCGGTAAAATGCTGCTTCATCTGCACTTTCAGCGCATCGTCAACCTGTGGAGGCGTTGCGGTAACCGCATCGGCATAGGCCAGCGCTACGCGCTCTTCTGCACTGAACAGCGTCGAATCTTGCCAGGTGGCAACCTGCATGACTTTATCCAGCGCGCCACAGCGTTCTGCCAGCCGTAAACTATTCGCATCAACACAGAAAGCGCAATGGCAGACCTGAGAAACGCGGGTCATCAACAGCGCACGCATCACCGGCGTTAAGCGCGCCTTTTTACGCTCCAGAAACCCGACAAAGAGCGCCACCAGCCAGAACAGAAACGGCATCCGCCCCCACCAACGCGTGGGATGCAGCACATCGCCATAATGTTTTTTCTGCGTGGCAACGAGCGGTTTTAAACTGGAAGGGATACGCGTTAACGGCTTTACCCACGACTGAGGTTCGTTCAACGGTGGCTCCTGAATACTTTAGATAAAACAAAGATAACGATAGTATGTCATTTTCTGCTGTTAGATCTTGATGAATATGATGAAAACCCTCGACGTGGTCGCCGCTATCATTGAACGTGATGGCAAAATTTTACTGGCTCAGCGTCCGCTGCATGCGGATCAGTCAGGTATGTGGGAGTTTGCCGGGGGTAAGGTTGAGCCGGGCGAAAGTCAGCCCGAGGCGCTGATCCGTGAACTGCGTGAAGAGTTGGGCATTGAGGCGGTCGTGGGGCGCTACATTGCCAGCCATCAACGCGAGGTTTCAGGCCGATTGATTCACCTACACGCCTGGCATGTACCGTCTTTTCAGGGGGAATTGAGAGCATTTGAACATCAGGATATCGTCTGGTGCTCACCTGAAGAGGCGCTGCGTTATCCGCTGGCACCCGCCGATATCCCGTTGTTAGAGGCGTTTATCCTTTTACACGCCGCCAGACCAGCGGATTCGTGCTGATCGTTTTATCATCGCGCTGGCACTGCAACAGAACGCCATCGGCTTTAATCACCGCCCCTTCAGAGTAGTTTTGATCCTGATAAATACAGCACTGGCTACAGGGCTGCGCCCGCTGACCGCTGGAACTGAACACTTCCGGCGGTACATTCACCTGCACGTCCGGGCGATAAAGCTGATTTGCCAGCGTCGCGCAGGACACCAGTACCAACGCTCCTGCCATGATTAAACGGCGCATTGTCTTTCCTTTTTAACTGACATTTATGCTCAGTATAACGGTATAAATCGGCAGAAACTTTAGTCCCTTCCATCATCGCTTTTGGTTATGACCCACGGCGCGATATTAATTTACTTAGCGGGGTTAATTTTTTCTTGCGTCCCGTCACACTGCTGATGGTATAGTCAAAAACTGCACAACACATAACATAAATATCAAAAATATAACCATATCAATACATAAGAGGTTCTTATATCTATGGATCAGACATGTTCTCTGGAGTCATTTCTTAACCATGTGCAAAAGCGCGATCCGAATCAGACCGAGTTCGCGCAAGCCGTTCGTGAGGTAATGACGACGCTGTGGCCCTTTCTCGAGCAAAACCCGCGTTATCGTCAGATGTCGTTGCTGGAACGTCTGGTTGAACCGGAGCGCGTGATCCAGTTCCGCGTAGTTTGGCTGGACGATCGCAATCAGGTACAGGTCAACCGCGCGTGGCGCGTACAGTTTAGCTCTGCCATTGGCCCGTACAAAGGCGGTATGCGTTTCCACCCTTCCGTGAACCTGTCGATCCTGAAATTCCTGGGTTTCGAGCAGACCTTTAAGAACGCCCTCACCACGCTGCCAATGGGCGGTGGTAAAGGCGGGAGCGATTTCGATCCGAAAGGTAAAAGCGAAGGCGAAATCATGCGTTTCTGCCAGGCACTGATGACCGAACTGTTCCGCCATTTAGGTCCTGATACCGACGTCCCGGCGGGCGATATCGGCGTGGGTGGTCGTGAAGTCGGCTTTATGGCCGGGATGATGAAAAAACTGTCCAACAACAGCGCCTGCGTCTTTACCGGTAAAGGTCTCTCTTTTGGCGGCAGCCTGATCCGCCCGGAAGCCACCGGCTACGGTCTGGTGTACTTCACCGAAGCAATGCTCAAACGCCATGGTCTGGGCTTTGAAGGCATGCGCGTGGCGGTTTCTGGCTCCGGCAACGTAGCGCAATTCGCCATAGAGAAAGCCATGGAGTTTGGCGCGCGAGTAGTTACCGCCTCCGATTCCAGTGGTACCGTAGTTGACGAAAGCGGATTTACCAAAGAAAAATTGGCGCGTCTGTGCGCGATCAAAGACAGCCGTGACGGTCGCGTGGCGGATTACGCCCGTGAGTTTGGCTTGACCTATCTGGAAGGCAAACAGCCGTGGTCAGTTCCGGTCGATATCGCCCTGCCGTGCGCCACTCAGAATGAACTGGATGTCGATGCAGCGCGCGTACTGATCGCCAACGGCGTGAAAGCTGTCGCCGAAGGGGCAAACATGCCGACTACTATCGAGGCCACCGATCTGTTCCTCGAAGCGGGCGTACTGTTCGCACCGGGTAAAGCCGCCAACGCCGGTGGCGTAGCGACATCCGGTCTGGAAATGGCGCAAAACGCCGCTCGTCTGGGCTGGAAAGCGGAGAAAGTGGATGCGCGCCTGCACCACATCATGCTGGATATTCACCATGCCTGCGTTGAATACGGCGGCGAAAGCAAGCAGACCAACTACGTACGTGGTGCCAACATCGCGGGCTTCGTGAAGGTTGCCGACGCGATGCTGGGTCAGGGCGTGATTTAATATTGTCTCTGCAGGCCGGATTAGGCACGGGTGCCGCATCCGGCTAAGCCTGATGCGCTATGCTTATCAGGCCTACAAACTTACAGACCCGCCTCTTCAGATGGCGGGCTTTTTTTTGCCGGACGTTTACGCGGCGCGCTTTTTTTCTTATCGCTACCACTACCGCCAGGTGCAGCAATTCCACGAAAGCGTCGTACCGGTGTGCTGCGCGCCTGATCGATAAGCTGATACAGCGTCCCCACCAGCGGCTGCATGAAATCCTGATAGCGACACTGCTTTTCGCTGATTTGGGTCAGGATAGATTCCCAGTGCGCGGTCATGTCCGGGCGCGTCGCCATTTCTGGCAGCGAGTGGAACAGCGCTTTTCCCGCGTCAGTCGAATGGATATAACGTCCTTTTTTCACCAGGAACCCGCGCTTAAACAGCAGCTCGATAATTCCGGCGCGCGTCGCTTCCGTACCTAAACCATCCGTTGCGCGCAGGATCTTTTTCAGATCTTTATCCTGCACGAATCGCGCAATCCCGGTCATCGCTGACAGCAGAGTTGCATCAGTAAAGTGCCGCGGGGGCTGGGTCTGACGTTCAACTACTTCGCCTTTTTCGCACAGCAGTTCGTCATCTTTTGCCACCACCGGCAGCGGCGTCCCGTCATTATCTTCGTCGCGCTCTTTGTTGCCGAGCAGCGTGCGCCATCCGGCTTCCGCCAGAAAACGGGCTTTAGCGACAAACTTGCCTTTGGCGATGTCCAGCTCAATAACGCACTTCCTGAATACCGCATCTGCGCAAAATTGCATCAGATACTGACGGGCAATCAGGTTGTAAATTTTCGCTTCGTTGTCATTCAGATTGATGGACGAACTGCGCGCGGTAGGAATGATGGCGTGGTGCGCATCCACTTTTTTGTCGTCCCAACAGCGATTTCGCGTATCGGGATTGACCGCCGGCTGCGGGAGCAGATCCGGCGCATGGACGCTAATCGCGTTCAGTACCGCGTGACGTCCGGCAAAGTGTTCTTCCGGCAGATAACGGCTATCCGAACGCGGATAGGTAATCAACTTATGAGTTTCATACAGCTTCTGGCAGATATCCAGAACGTTTTGCGCACTTAAACCGAAGCGCTTCGCCGCTTCAATCTGCAACGCAGACAGCGAGAACGGCAACGGCGCGGATTCTGATTCCCGTTTATCGTTATAGCTGGTGACTATCGCCGGTTGGCCGTTAATGCGGTTCACCACGTGTTCAGCCAGCGTGCGATTCAGCAAGCGCCCTTCTTCATCCTGATACGGCTCACACGCTTCGCTCGGCTGCCAGATAGCGGTAAACCGCTCATCGGCGGGCGTTACGATATGCGCTTTCACTTCGAAGAAGTCTTTGGCGACGAAGTTCTCTATCTCTTCATCGCGACGCACAACCAGCCCGAGCACCGGCGTTTGTACGCGCCCGACCGAAAGTACGCCCTGATAGCCCGCGTTACGTCCAAGAATGGTGTAAGCGCGCGTCATATTGATACCGTACAACCAGTCCGCACGCGCTCGCGCCAGTGCCGACACGCACAGCGGGATAAACTCACTGTTGGCGCGCAGCCGCTCAATAGCCCGCTCAACGGCCTGCGGGTTGAGGTCGTTAATCAGGCAACGCTGCACCTTCTGGCGCTTTTCAGGTGCCAGTTGCAGGTAATCCAGCACTTCATCCACCAGCAGTTGCCCTTCACGATCGGGGTCACCGGCGTGAATAACTTCGCTAGCTTCATGCAAAAAGCGCTTAATGACGTTGAGCTGTTTGGTCACCGAGGGGCGCGGTTGCAGTTGCCACTTTTCCGGGACAATCGGCAGATCGACCAGACTCCAGCGAGCGTAACGACTGTCGTAGGCATCCGGCTGCGCCTGTTCAAGCAGGTGACCAATACACCAGGTCACCACTTGTCCATTTCCGCATTCAATAAAACCATCGCCTTTGCGATGCGGCTTCGGCAGCACATCGGCGATAGCACGTGCCAGACTTGGTTTTTCGGCAATAAACAACCGCATCGAGTTAACGAATCTCAACCATGGCGCGACCGCCACGAGCTTCCACTAACTCACCAATGGCGGTGAGATCGATACCGAACTGCGCCGCTGCCGCTTTCACTTCGGCTTCAGCTTCCGGCGTTACCGCCAGCAGTAGGCCACCTGAAGTTTGCGGATCGCACAGCAGATCGCGTACCGATTGCGGCATTTCACCCATCAGGTGTCCGTAGCTGGCAAAGTTACGTTGGGTACCACCCGGCACCGCGCCCTGCGCGATGTATTCTTCAACGCCAGGCAGCTTAGGAATATCCTGGTAGACGATCTGCGCCTGAACGCCTGCGCCCTGACACATCTCACTCAGATGCCCCAGCAGACCAAAACCGGTAACATCGGTCATGGCTTTCACGCCGTCAATATCGGCGAATGCCGCACCAGCAATGTTCATCCGGCACATCACTTCTGTCGCCAGTCCTTTATGTTCTTCCTTCAGCAGGGATTTTTTCTCTGCGGTTGTCAGCACACCAATGCCCAGAGGCTTGGTCAGGAACAACTTACACCCTGCTTCAGCGGTACTGTTTTTCTTCACGCGTTCGGTCGGCACAACGCCGGTTACCGCAAGGCCAAAGATAGGCTCTGGGGCATCGATAGAGTGGCCGCCCGCCAGCGCAATACCCGCCTGACGGCAGGCAAAGCGTCCGCCTTCGGTGACTTCGCGGGCGATTTCCGGTGCCAGTTTATCCAGCGGCCAGCCCAGAATAGCAATTGCCATAATCGGTTTGCCGCCCATGGCGAAAATATCGCTGATGGCGTTAGTCGCGGCGATGCGTCCAAAATCAAACGGATTATCGACAATCGGCATAAAGAAATCGGTGGTGCTGATAACGCTGGTGCCGTTTCCAAGATCGTATACGGCCGCGTCGTCGCGGGTTTCATTACCCACCAGTAAGTTCGGATCAACAAACTTCGCCTGCTCGCTGTGCAGGATGGTTTCCAGCACTTTTGGGGAAATTTTACAACCGCAACCGGCTCCGTGGCTGTATTGCGTTAAACGAATAGCTTGCTCGCTCATGGACATCTCCTGTCATTGCAATCCGGATATGGTAGCGCTCATTCCTTGATGTGGTAAGAGTGACTGTCTGAATTCGGGTGTCTTTGCTCAGAATCCAGACAGTTTTGCCGTTGATATCAGAAATAACGGACGAATGCGCTCGGATCGGCAAGGTTAATCGTCGTGGATGCTTTTAGCTGCGGTGTGCCCAGATAGAGGAAACCGACGATTTTATCTTGCGGGCGACAGTCGAATGCTTCGCGCACGACCGCACTTTCGGTTAATGCACCACTGCGCCAGATACCGCCAAAGCCCTGGGCAATTGCGGCCATCTGCATAGCCATCACCGCACAACCGGCAGACATTTCTTGTTCCCACAGAGGAACCTTGTCGTTTTCTTCACATTTCGCCACCACGGTAATAATCAGCGGTGCGCGAAACGGTGCGCTGCGCGCTTTTTCCTGGGCTTTCGCGTCACTGCCTGCGGCAATCGCCCCTTTTTCAAGCACCGCGCTAAAACGCTCACGCCCTTCGCCCTCAATGACAAAGAATTGCCACGGTTGCAGCGTTTTGTGGTCTGGCGCGCGCATACCCGCCCGCAGAATGTTTTGCAGTTGCTCTCCTGTCGGGGCCGGCTCGACGAGACGAGAGGCGCTACGACGGGTAATCAGTAATTCGAGTGCATCCATTTGCTTAACTCCAACAATGAGATTTGTTCACAAAATTAACACGTGAGCGGATTTTGTTACAGCACAGGCGGTGATTCCTGCTGACAAGTGCCTGTCGGGTCATTACGATAGCCTCATCTTATCGCCTTTCTCCGGAATTTCGGGATGGCGTGTTGTTAATCGGTAGGGAGAATACATGCGAACCCTGTGGCGATTTATTGCCGGATTTTTTAAATGGACATGGCGATTACTGAATTTCGTCCGTGAATTTGTGCTTAACCTGTTCTTCATCTTCTTGGTGCTGGTGGGCGTGGGCATCTGGATGCAGGTCAGCAGCAGCAATACCAGTGAACACGCTGAGCGAGGCGCACTGCTGCTGGATATCTCGGGGGTGATTGTCGATAAGCCTTCGAGCACCAGTCGCTTAAGCGTTATTGGTCGTCAGCTGTTTGGCGCCAGCTCCGATCGTCTGCAGGAAAACTCCCTGTTCGATATCGTGAATACTATTCGCCAGGCAAAAGATGATCGCAACATCACCGGCATTGTGATGGATCTGAAAAATTTTGCCGGGGCCGACCAGCCTTCCATGCAGTATATCGGTAAAGCGCTGCGGGAATTCCGCGACAGCGGCAAACCGGTCTTTGCCGTGGGCGATAACTTCAGCCAGGGGCAGTACTACCTCGCCAGTTTCGCCAATAAAATTTATCTCTCTCCGCAGGGTTCCGTTGATCTGCACGGCTTTGCCACCAACGGTTTGTACTACAAGTCCCTGCTCGACAAGCTGAAAGTTTCCACGCACGTGTTCCGTGTCGGGACTTATAAGTCTGCCGTAGAACCGTTCATTCGTGATGATATGTCTCCTGCCGCGCGCGAGGCCGACAGCCGCTGGATCGGCGAGCTGTGGCAGAACTATCTCGACACGGTCGCTGCCAACCGCCAGATCCCTGCTCAGCAGGTGTTCCCGGGCGCACAGGCCATGCTGGACGGTTTGACAAAAGTCGATGGTGATACCGCGAAATATGCGCTCGACAACAAACTGGTGGATGCACTGGCCTCCAGCGCCGAAGTCGAAAAAATGCTGACCAAACAGTTTGGCTGGAGCAAAGCGGATAAAAATTATCGCGCCGTCAGCTATTACGATTACTCGCTGAAAACGCCAGCGGATACTGGGGACAGCATTGGCGTCGTCTTCGCGAATGGCGCAATTATGGACGGTGAAGAAACCCCTGGGAATGTGGGCGGTGACACGACTGCCGCGCAGATCCGCGAAGCGCGTCTTGATCCGAAAGTGAAAGCAATTGTCCTGCGCGTGAACAGCCCTGGCGGCAGCGTCAGCGCTTCCGAAGTCATTCGCGCTGAGCTGGCTGCGGCAAAAGCGGCAGGCAAGCCGGTTGTCGTGTCCATGGGCGGCATGGCGGCATCCGGCGGGTACTGGATCTCCACCCCAGCAAGCTACATTGTGGCGAACCCCAGCACGCTGACCGGTTCAATCGGGATCTTTGGCGTGATCAACACTGTGGAAAACAGTCTGGATTCCATTGGTGTACACACCGACGGTGTGGCGACATCCCCACTGGCGGATATCTCCATCACCAAAGCGTTACCACCTGAAGTGCAGCAAATGATGCAACTGAGCATCGAGAACGGCTATAAGCGCTTTATCACGCTGGTCGCAGATGCGCGTAAGACAACGCCTGAGCAGATTGACAAAATCGCGCAGGGCCACGTCTGGACCGGCCAGGATGCGAAAGCCAACGGTCTGGTAGACAGTCTGGGTGATTTTGATGACGCCGTGGCGAAAGCGGCTGAGCTGGCCAAACTGAAGCAATGGCACATTGAGTATTATCAGGACGAACCGACATTCGTTGATATGGTGATGGACAGCATGTCCGGTTCCGTTCGTGCCATGCTGCCTGAAGCGATCCAGGCGATGCTCCCGGCGCCGCTCGCTTCTGCGGCGAGTACGGTTAAAGCGGAGAGCGATAAGCTGGCAGCATTTAACGATCCGCAAAACCGCTATGCGTTTTGCCTGACCTGCGCCAACGTTCGCTAACCTGCCAATGCTGCCCCAAGTCGGGGCAGCATTTTTTTACACATTCTGATGTCGCGTACTGCGAAAATCTCCAGGCGTACAGCCAAACTCCCGACTAAACAAACGAATAAAGTGCGCACAGTCGCTAAATCCCAGACGCAGCGCAATCTCCGTGACACTCTCTCCAGAATTCATCAGCAGCCAGTGGGCATAACGCAAACGCGCACGTCGGATAAACTCTCCCGGCGACTGGGCGAACTCGGCGTTAAACAACCGGGTAAGCTGTCGCGGACTCAGGTTGACTTCAGCGGCCAGCCAGCGGGTCGAAATGGGCTTTACCAGTCCTTGCTCAATTAAAAAGACCGCTTTGCGTAACCGACTGTCGCTCACGTGGGTAAAACCTATCGCTCTGGAGACCGCCACTGACGTGCTGTCTATGCGGTTGGGGACGGACATCTGGAAGATGGCTTTTGTCGCCCTGTCGGGACCACAGTGGCGGCGAATAAGCTCTGTTGCCAGCCCTATCGTCGAAATGCCCCCCGGACAAGTCAGAATCCCTTTTTCCTCAACAAAATCGACACCGCTACGGGCAGCCAGCTGAGGAAATTGCGTTTTAAAATCATTCAGATGCCAGGGATGGATCGCCGCCATCAGCCCATTGAGGAAACCTTCTTGCGCCAGAACAAAGCTCCCCGTGCAGATACCTACCAGCGGAATGTTGAGCTGATGCGCAAGATGCAGGTAACGTCGCGCGGCCCGATCGGCTTTCGCCATACTGCGCAGCAAGCCGCCAATCACCACCACATAATCAAATTGTTCCGGTGCAACGAATGCGCTATCCGGCATCATCGCCATTCCTGAACTGCTTAGAACTGGTCGGTCTGGTGTAGCGCTCATCAGACGCCAGGAGCAGCGAATTTTCTGGCTATCATCCCCCATATCCGCTGCATGACGTAACGCATCGGTTAACCCCGCCAGCGCCAGCAGAGGAAATTCCGGCCACAGAAGAATGCCGACATTCAACTGTGGTCTGCGTGGTGTCTCTGTCTGACTCGCATCGATAGCCGTAATGATGTCTCCATCCGCCCACTCGCCTGGCTGAAAAATTCTCAGGTCTTTCTTCACTTCAGGCTCCCGTTATAAACGTGAAAGGCGGCGTAAATTCGCGCTGGGGGGTAATGAAACACAAAGCAATCCAATCAATATCAAGAGAGCGCCTGCGATAAACGCGGGCTGCAGGGATTCACCAAGAAAGAGTACCCCGGCAATGATTCCCATCGCTGGCGTCATTAAAATCAGGGTTCCCAAAGATGCGACATGATAATAACGCAGCAGGGTAAACCAGATCAGGTAACTTAAAAAGGCGACAATCACCGTCTGAAAAGTCAGACTCATCACCAACACAGTCGTCAGTTGTACCGTCGTTTCTCCCAGCATCAGTCCGATAAGCAATAAAATCAGCGCGGTAGTCGCCAGTTGATAAAACAGTGTGCAGGACGAGGGAATAGTGGCGAGTCGGCTACAGCGGATCAACACACTGGACGCCCCCCACGCCATACCGGCGAAAAGCCCGCACAGATCGCCCGTCAGGCTCCATTGTGTGTTGCCATTTTGAGGAACCATCGTAACGGCGATGGCGATGCCCAAAAAGGCGATCGCAAGCCCACACCATTGCAGACGACTCAGTCGCTCTTCAGGTAAAAGAAAATGTAATCCAATGGCCGAAAACAAAGGCGCAGTATACAGATAAAGCGCCATATGGGAGGCCGTCGTTAACGTGATCCCTACGGAAACCAGCACAAATTCAAGCGCAAATAGTAATCCAACGATTGCGCCCATTTTGGCAATATTACGGTCACGCAGACGGCCAAAAATATTATCTCGTCGCTGAAACAGCACTCCAATAAACAGTGCGGCGATTGCGGAACGCAAACCGACCTGCAAAAAAGGTGACATATCAGCAGCAGCCGCTTTAATTGCCACCTGCTGACTGCCCCAGACACCGCAAATCACCACCATCAGCAAAATAGCCGCATTATCAATTCTCTTTCTGATCATTTCTGCACTCGACAACAACACACACCATAGAAGGCTGCTACTGTAGGGCCGAGGGTGCAAAACCACACTGAACAAACGGGACAAGGCACTGAACATAAATGACATATTGATCGGATGGCAGGTATGCGTCATTTGCACTGTATTTTTTCGGGGGGAACTTTATACTGCGCCTGTTTATGCACAACTTAACCTGTGACGCCCATGCAAAAGAAATCGATTTACGTTGCCTATACCGGCGGTACCATTGGTATGCAGCGCTCAGAACAGGGTTATATTCCTGTTTCCGGTCATCTCCAGCGTCAGCTGGCACTGATGCCTGAATTCCACCGCCCAGAGATGCCAGACTTCACCATCCACGAATACGTCCCGCTGATGGATTCCTCAGACATGACGCCAGAAGACTGGCAGCATATTGCTGAAGACATTAAAGCGCACTACGACGATTACGATGGTTTTGTCATTCTGCACGGCACTGACACCATGGCGTTTACGGCTTCGGCGCTCTCATTTATGCTGGAGAATCTGGGCAAGCCAGTCATTGTGACAGGGTCACAAATCCCATTAGCAGAGCTACGTTCTGACGGACAAATCAATTTGCTGAATGCGTTGTACGTTGCAGCAAATTATCCGATCAATGAAGTGACCCTGTTTTTCAACAACCGACTGTTTCGCGGTAACCGGACCACTAAAGCGCATGCTGATGGTTTTGACGCGTTTGCCTCACCCAACCTTGCACCACTGCTGGAAGCCGGGATCCACATTCGTCGGCTGGGAACACCGCCCGCACCTCACGGCACAGGTGAGTTGATTGTCCATCCTATCACTCCGCAACCGATTGGCGTGGTCACTATTTATCCAGGGATCTCCGCTGATGTAGTACGCAACTTCCTGCGCCAGCCGGTAAAAGCATTAATTTTGCGCTCCTACGGCGTGGGCAATGCGCCGCAGAATAAAGAGTTCCTGAAAGAACTTGAAGATGCGAGCTCGCGTGGCATTGTGGTGGTGAACCTTACGCAGTGTATGTCCGGCAAGGTGAACATGGGGGGCTACGCGACAGGGAATGCGCTGGCGCATGCTGGCGTGATTGGCGGCGCGGATATGACCGTCGAAGCCACTCTCACCAAACTGCACTATTTGCTGAGTCAGGGACTGGATACGCAGACAATTCGTGAAGCAATGACGCAAAATCTGCGTGGTGAGCTCACGCCTGACGATTAAAGGAGTCTATGCCCATGGCCCGAGCCTTACTGTTGGTCGATTTACAAAACGACTTTTGTGCCGGTGGTGCCCTCGCGGTCCCACAAGGTGACAGCACAATCGATATCGCCAACCGCCTGATTGACTGGTGTGCCATACGCGGCGACACGGTCGTTGCCAGTCTGGACTGGCACCCGGCGAATCACGGTAGTTTTGCCAGCCAGCATCAGGTCGAGCCCTACAGCCAGGGACAACTTGATGGTCTGGCGCAGACGTTCTGGCCCGATCATTGCGTACAAAACAGCGAAGGCGCCGCCCTGCATCCGCTGCTGAACCAGCGTGCGATAACTCAAACGTTCACTAAAGGTGAGAACCCGCTGGTCGACAGCTACAGTGCTTTTTTTGATAACGGTCGTCGTCAGGCAACCGCGCTGAATGCATGGCTACTCGAACACCGCATTGCCGAGCTCATCATCATGGGTCTGGCTACCGACTATTGCGTTAAATTCACCGTTCTGGATGCGCTCGATCTTGGCTACACCGTCAGCGTTATAACCGACGGCTGCCGTGGCGTTAATATTCAACCCCAGGACAGTGCAAACGCCTTTATGGAAATGGCTGCTGCGGGCGCAACGCTGTATACGTTGGACGACTGGCTGGAAACCCAGCCGTAAGCGATGCCGACAGGGTCACTCCTGTCGGCGCGTTATCTCAGGCCAGCGCTGAAATCTCTTCCAGCGATACTTTGCGTGTTTCGATGCCAAAACAAAAAAGAATCAGCGCGCATAGCATCAACATTGCTCCTAGCACGATAAAGACCGTAACCGAGCCATAGCGGGTCAACAAAATAGCGACGCCATAAGGCGTAAACACAGCGACAATCCTCCCCACCGCATTCACAAAACCCGATCCTCTCAATCTAAGATGCGTGGGCCATAGTTCCGGGACATAAACTGCAGAGGCAAAGCAGACATACATATACAGAAAAAAAATCATCACCAGTCCGTAGCTCAGAATTGCCCACTCTTCAGTTTGAAGCGAATAGAAATACCCAAGCAAGGCGATAATAATCAACAAGAATGAGCCAAACAATCGCCGAGGAAAGCGATCGATAATTAACGCGGCAATAAATATCCCAACCGGCGCGCCAATCATAATTATCGCGGTCATAAATATGGATTTCGTTACATCGATTCCCGAATTAACAAATATCGTCGGGATCCATACCGTAATGGTATAGAGCGAAATATTCATTGCAATAAGCACCGTGATCGCCACCAGTGTACAGCGCAACATTGGCCCCTTAAACAAGAGCCAAAATGAACCACTTATCGTGCTTAAATCCGCCGACGAGCATTCGTTCCGGCAGGATGGTAAAGTGATGTTTTTTTCTTTCTCAATTTGCGATTCCACCTGCATAAGATGTTTTTCAGCTTCGCTTCTCTGCCCTTTGCCAGCCAGCCAACGCGGGGATTCAATATAGTATTTTCCCGACAGATACCAGGCCAACAGCATTGCCATGCCACCGAGCAGAAACATCACCCGCCAGCTTAAAAGTGCAATAATCACGACGCCAATTGCCGCAGATAGCATTGGTGCCCAGTTGCCGACAAATGACAGACGGGCAGACCATTTCCCACGAACCGCGGGTGGAATGAATTCTGTAAATGAGGCATAGCCCACCATAATTAGCGCCCCCATTCCAATCCCCATCAGACAGCGGAAGAAAATAAGCCAGTACATGTTGGGCACAAACGTTGCAGCGCAGGCTGAGACCCCGACGATTAACAAATTGACGCGGAACGCTTTGCGTCGACCGAGATAATCACCAATAAAGCCACCGGCTAGCGAACCGATAAAGTAACCGAACATCAGCGCTGAGGTAAACGCGGCATTGAGATAATTGTTTGACCAGCCTGTGCTGACTAGTTTTGCTAATACCACATTCCCGGAATAGCTGAGAAAACCAGTGATTAACAAACTAACACTAATAATTCCAAAAATACGAAAATGAAATCGAGATAAAGGTAAGCGATCTAATCTTGCGCCGATAGGGTCACATTGTTCCATCTGGATGCCTCAAATTCAGCTAAATAGAAAGTATGGCGATCGCGGCAGAAAAATTTTGCCGCGCCATCCATCATCATTAGATTCTTATGGCATTTACCAGGTGCAAACTTAAAATAATATCGACACAACCCTCGTTATAGCTAATAAACGAGTTGAATATTATTCTCTTTGCAAAATGCAATCCACTCTGCACCCGGTGCCTTATTGGTTATTAGGTAATTAATATGGCTAAAGTCCACGAGCTGAACGAAAGCTTTACGGTCAAACTTTGAGTGATCAACTAACAGGGCCACCTCAGTCGCCTGGCGGATCATGGTTTTTTTGATTTCCGCTTCCGCTTCATTAGAATCAAGCGCCCCACTCTGCATATCCAAACCTTTGCAGCTCATCACCATGATATCAACATGATAACGGCTGATAATCTCCTTGGTGATTCTTCCCTGCAGCGACAGCGTATTCTTATTCAACTCACCGCCGGTAGAAACCACGTTAATTTCTGACTGCGCCAACTCATGAAATGCTTCAGCCGAATTGGTAAGCAACGTCAGATCGTTTCTTTCCTTCAACAGCTTTAATAATTCCATCGCGGTACTGCTGGAGTCGGCAGCCATTGTGGTTTTATTTTTAATAAACGGTAATGCATTACGGGCAATAATCTGCTTTTCTTCGAAGAAAGATTTTGCACGCTTATAAAAATGAATATTGTCGGACAACGCGGTGGTATTGAGCACTGCACCGCCATATGTTCGGGTCAAAAAACCTTCATCTTCCAGTTTTTCAAGATCGCGGCGAATCGTTTCCTCAGTCACCTGAAAGATTGAACTTAAATTAGATACCGCCACTTTCTTATCGTTAGCCACCATTTGCTTAATGGCTTGAATCCTGTCTTTTGCCGCCACGATGACACCTCTGTTTCCTGCAAAGTAATAATAAGACCCTAGTATCTCACAGGCTATGTTTATTTTCAAAAGAACATGTCTGAATCACAGATTTCAATACTTTTTTACGCAGAAACAGAGGTCAATTCTATCCGACTTAATTTATATCCAACGCTTCCGCCATTCGCCTCATCAATAATGAATCATCATCTGTCAGGGGAATGGTTAACGCCTCGACGTTCTCGCGAACCTGTTCAGGTGCGGTTGCACCACTCAGTAAGGTGATCAAATCGCTTTGCTTTAAAATCCACGCCAGAGCTAATGCGGGGATTGTGCAGCGGTATTTTTCACACAGTGGCTGCCACTGCTCTAGCATATCAATCACCCGCAGCATATTTTCCCGCTGAAACCAAACCTTGTTAGCCCGTGCGCCGCCAGGAACATAATCTCGGGCGATAGTACCAGTCAACAACCCCTGCTCAAGCGGTGAATATACCTGCACGATGATGCCATTCTGCTGGCATAGCGGCAGCAGATCAGCTTCCAGCGCCCGGTCAAGAATGCTGTACTTGGCCTGGATGATATCCAGCACACCGTGTTTGAGATACTCCCTTATATGCCCGGCATCGACGTTCGCCGCACCAATCGAACGGATTTTTCCCTCTTTTTTCAGTGTGTTCAGCGTGTCTACGGTTTCCGCAATCGGCGTAAAACAGGGTTCAACCGACTGCCAGTGGGTCATATAAATATCAATACTGTCGATACTCAATCTTTGCAGGCTGGCATCAACCTCCTCACGAATCGACTCAGGCGTGAGGTTTTTATACAGCTGGCGATCGCCCACTTTGTTAAACAGGCTGCCTGTTCGCTCCCAGACGATGCCGCATTTGGTTTCAACCACTACCTCGCTGCGCGGTAACTTTTTCAGCGCCTGACCGACTATCACTTCACTGTTGCCAAAGTTGTATCCTGGCGCGGTATCAATCAGATTAATACCGCAGCGATGCGCCTCAACAATGGTATCAATACAAATCTGCAAATCGAGATCGCCATTCCATGCCGGACCGCCGCCAATGGCCCATGTACCTAATCCCATGCGGGAAAGCGTAATATCCGTACTGCCTAAAGGAATCATTTTCATCTGCCGCTATTACCCTTCGTATTCGTCAAGAAGTTGTTCAACCAGCTTTCTGTTCTTCACACCCGTCGTCGCACCCACGCTCAGTACCGATATTGCCGCCGTTGCATTAGCAAACAGCGCGCAGTCGCGAAGCGGCTTACCTTCAAGCAGCGCGGAGATAAATCCTGAAGCAAAGTTATCCCCCGCGCCGATGGTGTCGATGGCGGTAATCCCCGACACGGCCGGGACTACCATTTTCATATCGACACGTTTGATAAAGCAGCCTCTTTTGCCGGTCTTAATCACGACGGTTTTCACACCACAGTTCAGGAAACTGTCGGCAATCTCATCCAGCGTATCTTTCCCGGTGAGCAGTTTTGCCTCTTCAAAATTGGGAAACAGATAATCCACGTAGCTCAGCGCTTCACGGATGTCGTCCAGCGTTTCGTTAAGCCGTGGTTTAATCATGTCGGCGCAGATAATTAATCCATGCACTTTGGCCTGAGTGAAAATATCCGTTAACGCCTGGCCATCAAGCAGCGGACTATTAAAAATACTCGCCAGCGACAGCAGCTTTGCCTGCGAGAATCGGTCAAAATCAACATCGTTTATATTCAGTTTCCATAAACTGCCGTTACGGTTAGTCACAAAGGTGCGTTCACCATCAGCGGTGACTAAACCTACGTTAATGGAAGTATCAATATCAGCATCCTGCTTCAGGCTTTTAATATCAATATTCTCCCGATGGCAGTGGTCGACAATAAAATAACCGGCTGCATCATTACCTATCCGACTCATTAACGCCGTGCGATGGCCAAGGCGAGAAATAATCGTCGCCTCATTAATAGCATCACCTCCCGTGGTCATTGCTATTCGTTCTAATGGATAAGAGTCAACATCAAAGATATTTTTACTCACTGGTTGCAAGGGAATATCAACAATTGCCGCCCCTATACAAATAACCTCGATATTATCCATATTGTCATTCCGCTTTACCGTCAGAGCCAAACAGTTTGATTTTCTCCAGCGCGCGCTCTTTTACCGCTTTGCGAACTTCACGCTCAACGTGCAGGAACGGCTGATTCTGGTTCTCCTGCACCGCCGCCATTGCCGCCTGGCACAGTTCGGTATGAATATTGATTTTCGAAATACCTAATGAAATGGCTTTTTTGATATCCGCATCGCTAATGCCGGACGCGCCGTGCAGCACCAGCGGAACGGATACCGCTTCGCGCACGCGTTTGACCACGTCGAAATTCAGTTTCGGCTCAGAAGTATAGACACCGTGCTGGTTACCAATCGCTACCGCCAGAGAATCGCAGCCGGTACGCTCGACAAATTCCGCCGCCTGGCTCGGGTCGGTATAGTGATAGCCCGCCAGCGCTTCTTCATAAACCGTTTCATTCCCCACGTGGCCCAGCTCCGCCTCAACCGGAATACCCAACGGATGGAAGAAGTCCACCGCCTCTTTAGTCAGGCGAATATTCTCTTCGAAGTCAAAAGCGGAGGCATCGCGCATCAGTGAATTCATGCCGTGAGTCCAGGCGTTATGGATAATTTCCATACTGCGCCCGTGGTCCCAATGGGTAATAACCGGCACTGAGGCTTTTTTCGCCATCGAAACCATCATATGCGAAAAATCTTCAAACGATGTATTACCCACAAAGCCGGTGCCGAATGAAATAATTACCGGCGATTTAGACTCTTCCGCCGCATCCATCACCCCCATTAACATTTCCGCATTCCACACGTTAAAGTGGGCAATCGCATAATGTTTATTCTGGGCATCATTTTCCCAATATTTAATATCTGCCAGCATGGTTGTCTCTCCCTTTTCAATAAATTAATGGTTAACTTTAATAACACCTTTGATAATTTCGCATTTGTTGTTAACTGACTCATCAAACGCGCGCTGAACATCTTCATAATCATAAATATGCGTCACCATCGACTTGACATCGAAACGCCCGGAGGAAATGGCTTCAATAGTGACCGGATAGCGGTTGGCGTAGCGGAAAACGGTCTGAATGGAGACTTCACGGTTAATTTTGAGGAAATTAATCGCCGAATCACCGGGAACCGTCCCAACGATCATGATTTTCCCGCCGCGCATCACCAGGTACGGAGCCTGCTTAACGGTGATCGCCGAGCCGGCAGTTTCAAAAACAATGTCAGCTCCCATATCGCCGGAGAACTGCTGACAGCGGGCAACGGTGTCCTCTTTCGCTCCGTTGATCACCGTCGTCGCACCAAGCTGCTCGGCCATGGCCAGACGTTTTTCCAGAACATCAACAACGGCGATGTCGGTAGCCCCCAAACATTTACAGGCTTGCAGGGTCATTAAACCAATACAGCCCGCCCCCAGAATGACGATTTTCTTGCCCGGTTTAACGTCTGCCAGCATTGCGGCATGCATCCCTACCGCCGCAGGCTCTACCAGCGCGCCTTCCATGGTGTCCATGTTATCGGGCAGCTTGTAAGTGAAGCTCTCCGGATGGCACAGATAGTGGGTTAGCGCGCCGCGATAATTAGGCTGCGTGGCCATAAAGTCGACATCAGGACAGATGTTGTATTTGCCCTCCAGACAGTAGCGGCAGTGACCACACGGCACGCCGGGTTCAATGTTCACCCGATCGCCCGGTTTAAATTTACTGACGCGATTTCCTACCGCCACCACCGTACCGGCACATTCATGTCCGAGGCCAATTTCCTGGTTTGGGTCTTTTGGCGGAATAAAGGGACCTGATTCGAAACCGTGAACATCTGAACCGCAAATTCCTACGTATTCAATTTTGATCAGTACTTCATGCTCTTTGGGTACCGGGATATCGGCGGCAATAATTTTCATCGTGCCCGGCGTTTTTAATATCGCTTTTGAATTTTTCATTTTATTTCCCCATCAATATTATTTGCTGGTAACTGCATCAATACCGAGACTTTCGACAGAGACGCCTTTGGTTTCAATTCCGATGGTAGCAATGGCGACAGCGACAATAATGGAGACCGCACCCAGCAGGACAAACACCCCCGTTACGCCATAACCGTTAAGCAACACCGCCACCGCATAAGGCGCGGCGATACCGCTGATACGCCCTACCGCATTCGCCAGACCAGAACCGCGAAGTTTTGCTTCGGTCGGCCATATTTCCGGGACATATACCGCAGAGGCATAACAAACATACATATAGACAAAGGTAATCAGGAAGAAGCCAATTAGCGTAATCAGCAGCATGCTGGTTTGCAGTGAATAGATATATCCCAGCACGGCGATTAATACTAATAAGCCCACCCCCATGGTCTTTCTGGGAATTTTATCCATCACCAGCATGGCGATAAAAATCCCAAACGGCGCACCGAACATGCTCATGGTATTTAAGACAATCGAGTCTTTCAGGTTAATCCCCTGAGTCATAAATATGGTCGGCAGCCAGTTAATTAAGGTGTACTGCACAACGTTCATGGCAATCAGGACAAAGGAACCTAAAATAACGCGCTTCAGTAACACACCCGTTAATAAGGCCGAATAAGGAACCGTGCGCGGGGCTTTGCCGTCATCTTCAATTACCACAGGCGGCAGCGGCTTGCCGGTCTGCTGAACAACCCCTTCTTCAATGGCCCGCATCACCTTTTCAGCTTCGGCGTAGCGTCCGCGGGATTCCAGCCAACGAGGCGACTCCGGGAAACTACGCCAGGCAATAACGGTCGCCACCAGCGACAGTACGGCCGGGATCAGCAACTGCACGCGCCAGTTCCATTCGGCGCTGATTAACGGCGTCAATCCCATCGCGATCAGCGAACAGAGCGGATAAGACCAGTTACCGATAAACGAGACCCGGCTTGACCAGGTGCCGCGATTCCTGCCGGGCATATATTCGGTGAACCCGGCAAACAGAGTCACCAGCAGCGCGCCTAATCCAACCCCCATGACAAAACGGCAGGCGATCAGGAAGGTCATATTCGGTGAGAATGCCCCAATGACCATGGCAATAATATGAATCGCTTCATACAGGATAAACGCATTTTTACGCCCGATTTTATCGCCTATGATTCCGCCGCCGAGCGCGCCGAGAAACATTCCCGCCGTCGTAATGGCGGAAAACGTGGCGGTGGTGGAATTATCGGTCCAGCCAAGTTCTTTTAACTGCGCGAGAATTAATCCGCCGACGGCATTACTCCAGCAGACCAGTAATCCAAAGGCGACCATGGCAAACATCGATGAGTGCCAGCGACAGTCAGGCAGCCTGTCCAGCCTGGCGCCGCAGTGCGGTTTTGCTATCTGTTCCATCCGGGAACCTTCCTTTAATAAATGGGATTATTCATCAAAGTCATAGGTCATAATGACCTTAATCGCGGTTTTATCGACCATGGCGTCAAACCCTTCGCGCCATTGCGACAAGCCGATACGGTGAGTAATCATCGGTTTAACTTTGATCGCGCCGCTGGCCAGCAGGCGTATAGCGTTGCGCCAGGATGTGGAATCGTAGGCCATATGGCCAATGATGCTTTTATTCCACGCGGTGATGTCGTTGATGGAGAAATCGAGAGGTTTAAAGCCCATACCGACGCGAACGACTTCACCATTCGGGCGCAGCATTTCGATTGATTGTTTAAGGGCGATATTGGCACCAGAGCATTCGATGACCAGCCCCAGATTGTCTTTACCGCAGATTTCCTGGCAGCGTGCAACCACATCTTCGGTCGAACCGTTAACGACAGCTGTCGCGCCCAGCTCTTTGGCGATCGGGAAGCGTACGGCAACATCCTCTTCCAGCCCGACCATCACAATATTAACGGCCCCCATAATGCGCGCCATTTGAACAGAAAAGAGTCCTAACGGACCGGTACCAAAGACCACCACATCCTGGCCTGGAAGAAATTTGGATTGCTGAGCGATAGATTTGTAGGCATTGCAGATAGGATCCAGTACAGCCGCCTCTTCATAATCTACCCCTGCCGGGATTTCCCACAGAGCATGGCGGTGAATTTTGAGGATTTCCCCAGGGACCAGACAATATTTAGAAAACCCACCGCCCCAAGTATTGTTGTCCAGACCTAAATTCACCTTTTCTGTACAACAAAGAAAATCGCCCTGTTCACAGGCCGGACAAACGCCGCAAACGTGCCCGCTGTTGTCAGACACAACTCGCTGTCCCACCTTCCAGTCCTTAACCTTGTCGCCAACCTGCACAATTTGACCCGCAAATTCATGACCACGAATCGAATTAAACTGGTCGGATCCACTGTCGACATTGTAGTGTTTCATGTCAGCGCCGCAGATAGCAGCAGCCTTAATTTCAATCACAACGTCATCCGGACCACATACCGGTTCCGGAACATCAATCATCTTGTAGCCGCCAAAGGCCTTGCCAAATCTCGCCAGTGCTTTCATGGAATTTTCCTTTGTGTTTAGTTTTGCATCAGTGACCATCATACTTATCCATATAATTTTTGAGGTCAACACCAAATCTTTAAAACACAGATTTTGATCTGTATTTCACAACCAAGATCACAAATAAATGCAAAGATGAACTGAAACCCAAGTGAACGTGGCTGCCGCTTCGCTAAAATGGCGTGAACCCCTTCGCATTTTTCCTGTTATGAAACTGTTAACCTGCGGGTGCTGTTTTTTTCGCCACGCCATTTCCGTGCCGTGTTTGCTTGTTTAAATGTCAAAGAGGAACACCGATGAAACTATTGCCTTTGTTGGCAGCATTACCCCTGCTCTGCGCCAGCGTTGTTTCCGCCAGTTCACTGATGTCAGTTGGCTACTTTAATGGCGGCGGCGACGTCACTGCCGGTCCCGGTGGCGACATCAATAAACTGGATGTTCGCCAGATAACCCATCTCAACTATTCGTTTGGCCTTGTCTATAACAACGAAAAAGACGAGACCAATGACGCCTTAAAAGACGCCAGCAAACTGCATCAGATTTGGCTTTCACAGAAAGTGCAGGATGATTTGCTGAAAATTCCACAGCTGCGTAAACAAAATCCAAACCTGAAAGTGTTGCTTTCCGTCGGTGGTTGGGGAGCGCGTGGATTCTCTGGCGCGGCAGCAACGAAAGAAACGCGTGCGGTGTTTATTCAGTCTGCGCAGGAGATAATTGCGAAATATGGTCTGGATGGCATCGACCTCGACTGGGAATATCCAGTTAACGGTGCCTGGGGACTGGTCGAAAGCCAACCGACTGACCGCGCTAACTTCACCGCGCTGCTAACAGAACTGCGCGCCGCATTGGGGCATAAAAAACTGCTGACCATCGCCGTGGGCGCAAATGCAGAAAGTCCGAAAAGCTGGGTGGATGTAAAAGCCATTGCACCATCGCTCGACTACATCAACCTGATGACCTACGACATGGCTTACGGCACCCAGTATTTCAACTCGAACCTGTATGATTCGACGCAATGGCCAACGGTCGCCGCGGCGGATAAGTACAGCGCCGATTTTGTGGTCAATAACTATCTCGCCGCCGGTCTGAAACCGAGTCAAATGAATCTGGGCATTGGTTTTTATGGACGGGTACCAAAACGCGCCGTTGAGCCAGGTATTGACTGGAGCAAACCTGACGCGCAGAAAAACCCGGCTACCCAGCCCTATTTCGAGTCAGCTCAAATTGAGTTGTTCAAATCACTGGGCGTCGACCTGAGCAAAGACACCTACGTGAAGTACAACGATATCGTGGCGAAGTTGATCAACGATCCGCAAAAACGCTTTAGCCAACATTGGGATGATGAAGCGAAAGTGCCGTGGCTGTCGGTACAATCTGCGGATGGAAAAAAACTCTTTGCCCTCTCCTATGAAAACCCGCGTTCGGTGGCGATCAAAGCCGACTACATCAAAAGCAAAGGGTTGGCAGGCGCTATGTTCTGGGAGTATGGCGCGGATGACAATAATCAGTTGGCGAAGCAGTTAGCCGATTCATTAGGCATCAAACACTGATCCCAACGCCTGACACAATAGGTTATGATTAGCGCATTCTGCTGCGCCAGCTTTTGGCGCAGCTCTTCATTTCTACTGGAGGCATGAGCTTTATGGCTTTTATCCCTAAAAATTACGCCCGTCTGGAAGTCGGTTACCGGGAAAAGGCGCTTAAACTCTTTCCCTGGGTCTGCGGACGCTGTTCCCGTGAGTTCGTGTATTCAAATTTGCGCGAGTTGACGGTACACCATATCGATCACGATCACTCGAATAACCCGGAAGATGGTAGCAACTGGGAAATGTTGTGCCTGTACTGCCACGATCACGAGCATTCCAAATATACGGAAGCGGACCAGTATGGTTCAACGGTGGTTGCAGGAGAAGATGCGCAAAAGGCCGTAGGCGAAGCGAAATACAACCCGTTCGCCGATCTGAAGGCGATGATGAACAAGAAATAACATCAACTGCAGGCCCGACACAGATGTTTGCCGGGCCTGGGTAATCAGGATTTAAACGTCGCAATCGGTTCTGGCGTAATACCAAACTCAACCTTCAACTGCTGCTTGTTCTTCATCACCATCTCACCGTTGGTATCAATCGTCATATGCTGCGCGTCAATATTGTTTCGCGCCTGCCATAACATCACCAGCTGTAAGCTATTCTCTTTTTGTTCTACCGTTAGCGCTACGCCATCCGGCCATTTTCCGAGTTCAACGGCAGTCGATAAGCGCTGATAAACTTCCGGCGTCATGCTGTTGATCATCTCATCAAGATTCATGTTAAATCCACTCTCCGTAGAATAATTTGCTGAATCGTTTCTTCAACCCTTGGTTTGCTCACCGTTTTCACCATCGGTGAAGTTCAAAGACGCTGAGTTAACGCAGTACCGTTCACCGGTAGGTTTCGGACCATCCGGGAAGACGTGTCCCAGGTGTGCATCACAGTTTCCGCAGCGGATTTCAATACGCTGCATGCCGTGTGACGTATCTTTTATGTAACGGATAGCCTCATCGCTGACAGGCTCGTAAAAGCTGGGCCAGCCGCAGCCAGAGTCATATTTTGTCTCGGAACGAAATAGCGGATTGTCGCAGATCAAACAGTGGTAGATGCCGTCACGTTTGTTATGTAGCAAACGTCCGGTAAATGGCGGTTCTGTCCCGTGATTCTGCGTTACGTAGAACTGCATTTCGGTTAAATTTTTTTTCAGTTCTTCTGGAGAAGGTTGATTAGCCATTTGCTCACATCTCGCTTTATCTAAACTCACATCGCGAGACAGATTCTAACAAAACATTAACACCGGAGTGCGAACTTTTGTTCTAAACTTGATCCTTGCGAAATGGCAGCCTGCAATTCGTGATCAAAATCACGTTTTTATCTTGATTGCCCTTTAAAATTCGGGCCGCCGACCCCATGTGGTTTCAAGCCCAATGGAAGAGTGAGGCGAGTCAGTTGCGCAAAGCTTAGGCAGCAGATTGATTTGTCGCAATGATTGACACGATTCCGCTTGACGCTGCGTAAGGTTTTTGTAATTTTACAGGCAACCTTTTATTCACTAACAAATAGCTGGTGGAATATATGACTATCAAAGTAGGTATCAACGGTTTTGGCCGTATCGGTCGCATTGTTTTCCGTGCTGCTCAAGAACGCTCTGACATCGAGATCGTTGCAATCAACGACCTGTTAGACGCTGACTACATGGCTTACATGCTGAAATATGACTCCACTCACGGCCGTTTCAACGGTACCGTTGAAGTGAAAGACGGTCATCTGATCGTAAACGGTAAAAAAATCCGTGTTACCGCTGAACGTGATCCGGCTAACCTGAAATGGGACGAAGTTGGTGTTGACGTAGTAGCTGAAGCTACTGGCCTGTTCCTGACAGATGAAACCGCTCGTAAGCACATCACTGCTGGCGCGAAAAAAGTGGTTCTGACTGGTCCGTCCAAAGATAACACTCCGATGTTTGTTAAAGGCGCTAACTTTGACAAATACGAAGGTCAGGACATCGTTTCTAACGCTTCCTGCACCACTAACTGCCTGGCTCCGCTGGCTAAAGTTATCAACGACAACTTCGGCATCATCGAAGGTCTGATGACTACTGTTCACGCGACCACCGCTACTCAGAAAACCGTTGATGGCCCGTCTCACAAAGACTGGCGCGGCGGCCGCGGCGCATCCCAGAACATCATCCCGTCCTCTACCGGTGCAGCTAAAGCTGTAGGTAAAGTACTGCCAGAACTGAACGGCAAACTGACTGGTATGGCGTTCCGCGTTCCTACCCCGAACGTATCCGTTGTTGACCTGACCGTTCGTCTGGAAAAAGCTGCTTCTTACGAAGAAATTAAGAAAGCAATCAAAGCTGCTTCCGAAGGCCCGATGAAAGGCGTTCTGGGTTACACCGAAGACGACGTAGTATCTACCGATTTCAACGGTGAAGTTTGCACTTCCGTGTTCGATGCTAAAGCTGGTATCGCACTGAACGACAACTTCGTGAAACTGGTATCCTGGTACGACAACGAAACCGGCTACTCCAACAAAGTTCTGGACCTGATTGCTCACATCTCCAAATAAGTTGAGATGAAACAGTAATCTGTAAGAGCGACTCCGGTCGCTCTTTTTTTTGCCTGAAGAAAGGATTGCGTAATGATTAATAAAATTTTTGCACTTCCGGTAATCGAACAAATTACCCCTGTCCTCTCCCGCCGTCAGCTTGATGAGCTTGAGGTTCTTGTTGTCGATCACCCACAGGTTAAAGCTTCTTTCGCGCTGCAGGGCGCACATCTTCTTTCCTGGAAACCAAATGGTGAAGAGGAAGTCCTGTGGTTAAGTAATAATACCCCGTTTAAAACCGGCGTAGCGCTGCGTGGCGGCGTACCAATTTGCTGGCCGTGGTTTGGTCCGGCTGCTAAGGAGGGCCTGCCCTCGCATGGTTTTGCCCGCAACCTGCCATGGACGCTGAAAGCGCACAACGAAGACGACAATGGCGTGGTGCTGACGTTTGAACTGCAGAGCAACGCTGAAACGCGTCAGCTTTGGTCGCACGAGTTCTGTCTGCTGGCTCGCTTCAAAGTGGGAGCCACCTGTGAAATGGAGCTGGAAGCTCATGGTGAGTTTGAAACCACCTCGGCACTGCATACCTATTTCAACGTTGGTGACATTGCGGCAGTGAAAGTCAGTGGTCTTGGCGATCGCCTGATCGATAAAGTGAATGATGCTAAAGAAGATGTGCTGGCTGATGGTATCCAGACCTTCCCGGACCGCACCGATCGTGTCTATCTGAATCCGGAAGCGTGCAGCGTGATTCATGATGATGCGTTGAATCGCAATATAGATGTTGTCCACCACCACCATCTGAATGTCGTGGGCTGGAACCCTGGCCCGGCGCTGTCCGTCAGCATGGGCGACATGCCGGATGATGGCTACAAAACGTTTGTTTGTGTAGAAACGGCTTACGCGACCGCTCCGCAGAAAACCACCGAAGAAAAACCATCTCGCCTCGCGCAGACTATTCGTGTAGCTAAACGCTAACACAGCTCTGCGCACCATGCCGGATGCGGCTAACGCCTTATCCGGCCTACAAACTACACGCAGCCGCAGGTCTGATAAGCACTGCGCCCTCAGGCAGTTCCACGCACCATGCCGGATGCGGCTAACGCCTTATCCGGCCTACAAACTACATACAGCCGCAGGCCTGATAAGCACAGCGCCATCAGGCAGTTCCACGCACCATGTCGGATGCGGCTGACGCCTTATCCGGCCTACAAACTACATACAGCCGCAGGCCTGATAAGCACAGCGCCATCAGGCAGTTCCACGCACCATGTCGGATGCGGCTGACGCCTTATCCGGCCTACAAACTACATACAGCCGCAGGCCTGATAAGCACAGCGCCATCAGGCAGTTCCGCGCACCATGCCGGATGCGGCTGACGCCTTATCCGGCCTACAAACTACACGCAGCCGCAGGTCTGATAAGCACTGCGCCCTCAGGCAGTTCCGCGCACCGTGCCGGATGCGGCTAATGCCTTATCCGGCCTACAAACTACATACAGCCGTAGGTCTGATAAGCGCTGCGCCATCAGGCAGTTCCGCGCACCATGCCGGATGCGGCTAACGCCTTATCCGGCCGACAAACTACATACAGCCGCAGGCCTGATAAGCTCAGCGCATCAGGCAGTTCCGCGCACCATGCCGGATGCGGCTGACGCCTTATCCGGCCTACAAACTACACGCAGCCGCAGGCCTGATAAGCTCAGCGCATCAGGCAGTTCCGCGCACCATGCCGGATGCGGCTAATGCCTTATCCGGCCTACAAACTACATACAGCCGTAGGCCTGATAAGCACAGCGCATCAGGCAGTTCCGCGCACCATGCCTAGATGCTGCCAACGCCTTATCCGGCCTACAAACTACACGCAGCCGTAGGCCTGATAAGCTGCGGGAACATCGGCATTTGGCAAATCAGGCCATATCCAGCGCGGTTTTACCGTTTGGCGCCGGATACGTCTTATCTAACTGCTTCAACTCATCTACAGAGAGCGTTATATCCAGCGCGGCGGCATTTTGTTCGACATGCGCTACGCTTGCGGCTTTCGGAATGGCTATTACACCCGACTGATGAATCACCCATGCCAGCAAAATCTGCGCAGCGCTAACATTGTGCGCGTGCGCGATGTCATTCACCACAGAGTTAGAAAGCAAATCGCCACGCAGTCGTCCCGCCTGGGCCAGCGGACTGTATGCCATGACCGGCATCTGCTGCTGCTGGCACCACGGCAGTAAATCATATTCAATACCGCGCGAGGCTAAATGATAAAGCACCTGGTTAGTTGCGCACTCCCGTCCACCGGGAACCTGCCATAACGCCTGCATATCATCATAATCGAGATTTGAGACGCCCCAACGGCGGATTTTCCCCTGCGCAATCAGTGTTTCCATGGCATCGATGGTCTCTGCAAATGAAAAATCGCCCATCCAGTGCAGCAAATAGAGATCCAGATAATCAGTTTTCAGTCGACGCAGGCTCGCTTCGCAGGCGGCAATGGCGTTCTGTCCACCGGCATTCCATGGGTAAACTTTCGAGACTAAAAAAGCGCTATCACGCCGTCCCGTTAATGCTTCACCCACCACCTCTTCCGCTGCACCATCAGCGTACATTTCTGCGGTATCAATCAATCGCAGGCCGAGATCCAGTCCGGCCTGCAGCGCAGACACTTCATCCCGGCGTCGGCTTGGATCCTCGCCCATGTACCATGTTCCCTGCCCAATAGCAGGAAGCGATACCTGGTTTGTAAACGTCACCTGTTTCGCTGTCATCGCACCCTCCTGTGTTAATGCACCACAGTAAAGCAAAACAACGTGCATGTGTCCTGTTAGGGTGCACAAATTGCACCATCATGGATTGGCGTGTCGCCCGTTGATGCGATTAAAGTAAAAGGCCCAGGCTCTGATGCAGTCCCGGGCCGAAATAATGAATAATTATAGCTGTACAGCGCTTATTTCAACCGACCTAAATATTTACCTTCTTTCATGGCGTTAATTTTTCCATTTTTATAGACGATGACGGAAATCAAACCCGCACTGTAGGATTGTGCATCCGCATTGTTTTCATCGTTTGCCGCAGGGCTGCCATTAATATATGCAATACCATCAGCACCACGTTTAAAGTCCACGCCCAGTTTATTCACATGCACGGGTGTGGTTTTGCTGGCGTGCACCGGGGCATTAGCATCGCTGACCTGAGTTTTGTGTTCATGCTGTAATTGCTGACGATATGCTTCGCTGATAGCATAAGCAGGCGCAGCAGATGAAGCCACCAGCGCAGCGATAATAATCAATTTCTTCATGAGTTAAACCTTAGTATTTATCGTGTTTGTGGTGATGGTCGGAATGGGTGCCATCAGAGCTATACAGATTTTGCGCGTTTTCCAGGGCCTGTTTTTCAGCCGCGGCATTGATTGTCGCCTGACGGTTTTGTTCGGCGATGTAGCAGGCATCGCGGCTGATCCCTTTACTTTCGCATGCACTCATGCGTGAAGCCTCGCTGGTGCATCCAGCCAGGATCCCGCCCATCACAGCTATCATGATTAACTTTTTCATTATTTATACCAGGTTTTACTCAAGATATCCCCATGGCATATTTAAGGCCTTACCACGAGAGTTGCTATCACTACTTTTAAAGTTTAATGAATATCGGCAATAGGATATTTAATGTCAATTTTAATTTTTTCAGACAAATACCTAAAGGATGTAAAATAAAAACAAATGATTAATTTTTATTTTCTTCACCTGAAAGTTAACATTCAAAATAAGCCAAAATAGTTATCAGTTATCTTTACGCCACTTGAGAATAAATAACTCGCGTATCGCGACACAATAAAATACCGTATTATCAATAAATTATGACCCCAGAAAACGACAATCCAGAACAATAAATCATTAAGGCATGGCGATATTACCTCATGCAAAAAAATAATAGATACCAGGCTAGTAAAATGAGAGGTTTATTTTTCGTAACAGCGACAGGAATAATACGTTAAAAATTCGTTGTAGCCTGACAGAATGTCAAATCAGCACAAAAGATGAAATCTCATGTTTTAGATCAATATTCATATCAGTAGCGCACAAAAAAGCCCGCACTGATGCGGGCTAGTGTTTGACGCGCAGTAGCATCAGAACTTGTAGGTTACACCCACCGAGACGATGCCAGACCAGGACTTATCGACCATCGGGCTGTCTTTCACTTCATCACTCAAACGCACATAACGGCCAGTGCCGTATACGTTCCAGTTGCCAAGGAAGTTATAGCTCGCGGTCAACTCCATGTACGGATCCCATCCATCGTCAGCGTTGTAGCTTTTCAGACCACTGCGGCGAGACTCGTGATTGGACACGCCATAATAATAGTCGTTGTAGTTTTCGCTGCTGTACTGCACACCGATACCCGGCGTCAGAGTCAGCCCACCATTGGTGTAACGGTAGAGCCAGGCCAGATCCCAGATAAAGCCGTTGCTGTTATCCAGAGTATCCCCCGCCAGTGCAGTACGCAGGAAACCATACTGGGTGTTATGTACATACGAGAGGCCAGCCATCAAGCTGCTTTTACGCTTGTCGAGTTGGCGCAAAGCATGGCTATCGCTATCACCCGGCTTGAAGTGTGTCGGATCATAGTACGCCATGATGGAAAGCTTATCTGTCGTGTCATTCCACAAATAGTAACCGCCACCCAAGCCGTGGAACCAGACATTATCGCCTTCATAGGTGACAACCGGAACAGGGTAAACATCGCGGTCATACTGTTTGTACGGGCTGTTAATCACGCCGACACCCGCGCCAACAGTCCACTGACTTTCCGCCTGTGCGGTGCTAACTGCGGTTGCGGCAAGGACGCCAAGTGCCAGAAGTTTGAGTTTGGTCACAATCCATAATTCCTTATTCAAATGTGTAGCGGTCAAAGTGTAACCGCCAATACGCTTCAGCCCAACTATTTTACGTATTCGCCCCAGAATGTAACCCCCTAATTTCTCAGCGAGTGATGACATTTTGCTTGCAGGACGATGAACACCGCATGAATCCCGCTCCAATTCTTTACATAAGATGTGCTTTTTTTGCTGATGAGTTATTGATATGCCATTGAAATTCATTTGCGCACACAGGCAAGTTTTGCAAATGCCATCTACGCTTAATTTTAGAAGGTGTATCACCGAATACGTTGATCTCCTGACCACTAAAATGGCATGAGAGTTGCTTATTTCTTCAGCAGCGACGTCGTTCAGTTTACCTCTTCAGGGGCCTCTACTATTCATATGAACGGCTCTTAACATGTGCTAAAAAACGAAAGGACGGCATACCATGAATATATTCGATCACTATCGCCAGCGTTATGAAGCTGCCAAGGACGAAGAGTTCACGCTGCAGGAGTTTCTTACCACTTGTCGGCAAGATCGCAGTGCTTATGCCAACGCGGCAGAGCGGCTATTAATGGCTATTGGTGAGCCTGTCATGGTCGACACTGCCCACGAACCTCGACTATCTCGACTCTTTTCGAATCGGGTAATTGCACGCTATCCCGCCTTTGAAGAGTTTTACGGCATGGAAGACGCCATTGAGCAAATTGTTTCTTATTTGAAACATGCGGCTCAGGGTCTGGAAGAGAAGAAGCAGATTCTGTATCTGCTGGGGCCTGTGGGAGGGGGGAAATCATCTCTTGCTGAGCGGCTGAAGTCGCTGATGCAGAGAGTACCGATTTATGTCCTGAGTGCCAATGGCGAACGTAGCCCGGTCAACGATCATCCGTTATGCCTGTTTAATCCGCAGGAAGACGCGCAGATCCTGGAAAAAGAGTATGGGATCCCGCGTCGCTATCTCGGTACGATCATGTCGCCCTGGGCTGCGAAACGTCTGCACGATTTTGGCGGGGACATTACAAAATTCCGCGTCGTCAAAGTCTGGCCGTCTATTCTGGAGCAGATCGCAATCGCCAAAACGGAGCCTGGTGATGAAAACAACCAGGATATTTCTGCGCTGGTCGGGAAAGTGGATATTCGTAAACTCGAACACCACGCCCAGAACGATCCTGATGCCTACGGTTATTCGGGTGCACTGTGCCGCTCAAACCAGGGGATTATGGAGTTCGTTGAGATGTTTAAAGCACCGATTAAAGTGCTGCATCCTCTGCTGACCGCCACCCAGGAAGGAAACTACAACGGGACAGAAGGTATCTCTGCCCTGCCGTTTAACGGGATTATTCTTGCCCACTCGAACGAGTCCGAATGGGTAACATTCCGTAATAACAAAAATAATGAGGCGTTCCTTGACCGTGTTTACATCGTCAAAGTGCCTTATTGCCTGCGTATCTCTGAAGAGATCAAAATTTACGAAAAACTGCTTAACCACAGTGAGCTGACCCATGCGCCTTGCGCACCGGGCACGCTGGAAACGCTCTCTCGCTTTACCATTCTTTCTCGCCTGAAAGAACCTGAGAACTCAAGCATTTACTCGAAGATGCGCGTTTACGATGGAGAAAGTCTGAAAGATACCGATCCAAAAGCGAAATCCTATCAGGAGTATCGGGATTACGCCGGGGTCGATGAGGGTATGAACGGTCTGTCCACGCGTTTCGCGTTTAAGATCCTCTCTCGCGTCTTTAACTTTGACCATGCCGAAGTGGCTGCTAACCCGGTACATCTGTTTTACGTACTGGAGCAGCAAATCGAACGTGAACAGTTCCCGCAGGAGCAAGCTGAGCGTTATCTTGAGTTCCTGAAAGGCTATTTGATCCCGAAATATGCTGAATTCATCGGCAAAGAGATCCAGACGGCTTATCTCGAATCCTATTCCGAATACGGACAGAACATTTTCGACCGTTATGTCACTTATGCGGATTTCTGGATTCAGGATCAGGAGTATCGCGACCCGGATACCGGTCAGCTGTTTGACCGCGAGTCACTGAACTCAGAACTGGAGAAAATTGAAAAACCGGCGGGTATCAGTAACCCGAAAGATTTCCGTAACGAGATCGTCAACTTTGTTCTGCGTGCCAGAGCGAATAACAGCGGTCGCAATCCAAACTGGACCAGTTACGAAAAACTGCGCACGGTTATTGAGAAGAAAATGTTCTCCAATACCGAGGAGCTGCTGCCGGTCATTTCGTTCAATGCTAAAACCTCGACTGACGAGCAGAAAAAACACGACGATTTCGTCGACCGTATGATGGAAAAAGGCTACACGCGTAAACAGGTGCGTTTACTGTGCGAATGGTATTTGCGCGTACGTAAATCGTCTTAACACAAGTGCCCGGTGGCGCATGCGCTTACCGGGCTTGCAAAACAAAGTTCCGTAGGCCGGATAGCGCCAGCGCCATCCGGCACTTACAGACATGGCGAACAGTTGGCAGTACGGGGGGCTTATGACCTGGTTTATTGACCGGCGTCTTAACGGCAAAAACAAGAGCACGGTAAACCGCCAGCGCTTCTTACGCCGTTATAAATCGCAAATTAAACAGTCGATCTCCGAGGCCATTAACAAGCGTTCGGTGACTGATGTGGATAGCGGCGAATCTGTCTCTATTCCGACTGATGATATTAGCGAACCAATGTTTCATCAGGGACGTGGTGGCCTGCGCCATCGCGTGCATCCGGGTAATGACCATTTTGTGCAGAATGACCGCATTGAACGCCCACAGGGCGGCGGTGGCGGTTCAGGAAGCGGACAAGGCCAGGCCAGCCAGGATGGTGAGGGTCAGGATGAGTTCGTCTTTCAGATCTCTAAAGATGAATATCTCGATCTGTTGTTCGAAGATTTAGCACTTCCTAACCTGAAGCAGAATCAGCAGCGTCAGTTAACGGAGTACAAAACGCACCGGGCAGGTTTTACCTCTAACGGTGTGCCTGCCAACATCAGCGTGGTGCGATCCCTGCAAAACTCACTGGCGCGCCGCACGGCGATGACAGCGGGTAAGCGTCGCGAACTGCATGCTCTCGAAGCGGATCTGGAAACCATCGCGAAAAGCGAACCAGCGCAGTTGCTGGAAGAGGAACGGTTACGCAAAGAGATTGCTGAACTACGGGCAAAAATCGAACGCGTGCCATTTATCGACACCTTTGATTTACGCTACAAGAATTATGAAAAACGCCCCGATCCTTCCAGCCAGGCGGTGATGTTCTGCCTGATGGACGTCTCTGGTTCAATGGATCAGTCGACCAAAGATATGGCTAAACGTTTTTATATCCTGCTGTATCTGTTCTTAAGCCGGACCTATAAGAACGTGGAGGTGGTTTATATTCGCCACCATACCCAGGCGAAAGAAGTGGATGAGCACGAGTTCTTCTACTCTCAGGAAACCGGGGGAACCATTGTCTCCAGTGCGCTGAAGTTAATGGATGAAGTGGTGAAAGAGCGCTACAACCCTGCCCAGTGGAACATCTATGCTGCACAGGCATCGGACGGTGATAACTGGGCTGATGATTCACCGCTGTGTCATGAGATTTTGGCGAAAAAGCTGCTGCCAGTGGTCCGCTATTACAGCTATATCGAAATCACTCGCCGTGCTCACCAAACCTTATGGCGTGAATACGAACATCTGCAATCAACCTTTGATAACTTTGCGATGCAACATATTCGCGACCAGGATGATATTTACCCGGTATTCCGCGAACTGTTTCATAAACAAAGTACGACCAGCAATAGTTAACCACCTAAACAAATCAGCCAGAGGTTATCTTCTCTGGCTGATTTATTCCGGGTGTGGTGCCTTCCGTTCAGCACGTAAAATGACCCTACATCCTTTCCACCAGCGGATAGAAATCTTTATTTTCTTTTTGCATACGCTCAAACACTTTGCGTAGAACAGTGTTGGCATCGCGCCTGAATGCTTCATCATTGCCTATTAATTTACTGGCAATATTCCAGCGCCGGGAAAATACGTCATAATCGCTGACGATATCCGTCATTTCACGTTGAAATTTTGAGCTAACCTGCCTGAGTGCGCTATTTCCATCCTGCTCAATATGCGGATAAAGGAACTGATCTTCAGCAGACAAATGCGTTTTTATAATCGCACTCATGCTAACGATCACAATAGCAATTTCCTGCGCGTTGGATGATACACCTGCCTGGCTCAACTTACGTAAAAATGAAATTTTCTCAAAGATTTCAACATGCTGATTTTTCATCTTATCAATATTCATCCGTTTATCCTTTTTATTTTCCCTTTACAGAGCAGCAGGCAATGTAATTGAGTCGATGACGTTGCGAACGGAAGAAGCGAAACATTTTCAGGAACCGACGACGATTTTCGCTCGTGCGTAAGCCGTTAAACACAATTTTAACCGCTCCTGTAAGCCCTTCATCACGAATTAATCCGCGCGGCGACATCAGCGACATGTCGCCATTCTGCTGCAGGACCTGTTCGAACCCACAGTTAAGAAACAAATCACGCCAACCTTGTCTGGTCATTGGGCTAACGTTTGATTTCACCACATCGACAAGCTGGCCCTGATCGCCCGCACCCAGTTTTTGGGCGGTGAACATAATATCGTGGGTGAGCAGACGCCCACCGGGCTTCAACACGCGATAATATTCGGCAATTAACTTCGCCTTCGCTTTATCGGCATACATTGTCAGCATGGCTTCGTTAATCACAACATCGAAACTGTTATCCGCAAAAGGAAGCGTGTTGGCGTTTGCAGCCATCACATGAATGTGATTTTCCAGACCATTTGCCGCCACGTTATTCCTTGCATTTGACAGTGCGGTTTTATCCATATCAATGGCGTATACCGTGCAACCATAGCGTTGAACTAACTCTATCGCCGTCGTGGCCATGTTGCACGCCACTTCAAGCACCTGGCTGCCGGGCGTCAGCTGTGACTGGCTAAACAACCATTCTGTTGCTTCAACACCGCCCGGACGCAGACGGGTTTTGCCCAGGCTGGCTAAAAATGTATGACCCGCTTTTTCAGTCGCGCTCATTGGCCTGTCTCCTTTCTATAAGTTGCATTATAAATACAACATTAAGAGTTAAAGGTGAAGCGCGCGAATGATTTTTATTACAAAATGTCCTTGCCCGTAGCGTTAGAGCGGATGTATGCCCTGTGATAGACTGAAGTATCAGACTTACAGGGCTGTAAATCATTATGAAATTGCATCATAAAGCGCTCAGGCTCTTTATCTCCGTCAGCGTAATTGTTTTGACGTCTTCTTTTTTGGTTTATGAGCTCATTGCCAGCGATAAAGCAATGAATGCGTACATGCGCTATATCAATGAGAAAGCCGACTCATCGTTTCTCTATGATAAGTACACAAATCAGAGCATCGCAGCCCATCTGATGCGCACATTTTCGTCCCCTCAGGAGCCAGCCTCTCTCGAACAGCAAAAAGCACTTTGCAGCGCTTTCGACAGCGTTAACAACACTCATGGGCTCAACCTCACTAAGCACAACTATCTGCCATTACACGGTACGCTGCAGACCACCTCAACAAAATGTAGCGAACAGCTTGATGACATCTTTCTGCTGCCTTCTTTTGACCGGGCGGTCAATGTTAATCGTCAGCAGAAAGATTACGGTCAGGGATTAGGGACACTGGAGTATAAATTTCGATATTACGTCGATCTTAAAAATAACTACGTCTATTTCTATGACCAGATCGACTCGCGGAAATTTGCGATACACAACTGGTCGTTTTTGCAAAAGGGCACGCTGGGAATCGACCAGAATGATATTGATGGTATTTTCACCGGCCGCACGGTGATCTCCAGTATTTATGAAGATAACCTGACTGAGAAAAAAGTGATGAGCTTTTTAACACCGGTCTACTACACCGGTAAGTTAAAAGGTGTGGTGATGGTGGATATTAATAAAGAGAATTTACAGAATATTTTCTATACCAGCGACCGTCCTCTCGTCTGGCGCTATCTTAACGTAACGGTCTCTGACACCAGTTCAGGTAAAGAGATTCTCGTTCATAAAAGTGAAACCGATCTGTTCCGCTATGTTCACTATGAGAAGGACATTCCTGGCGGTATACGCATCACCCTCTCACTTGATGTTATGTACTTTATTGTCTCGTCCTGGAAGATATTTGCCTTCTATTTACTGGCAACGATATTGCTGCTGAATATGGTCAGAACGCATTTTCGGCTGTATCACAACGTCACGCGGGAAAATGTCAGTGATGCGATGACAGGGCTCTACAACCGTAAAATTTTAACGCCTGCGCTCGAACAACGTTTACAGCAGTTAGTAAACTCAGGCACCCTCGTGACCTTTATCGCCATTGATTGCGACAAACTAAAAGTTATTAATGATACGTTGGGGCATAAGGAAGGCGATCGCATTATCACCATTCTGGCCAAAGCCATCCAAACGTCCATTCGCAAAAGCGACTATGCCATCCGCCTCGGCGGCGATGAGTTTTGCATTATCCTCATCGATCACCCCAGTGAATTAACGCCTCGCCTGCTGGAGAGGATTCGCTATAACTTACAAATTATTGCGCAAGATATATCAATCAGCTTCTCTGTCGGGATTTATAATATGCAGCCAAACGACACCATTGATGATGCCTACAAAGCATCTGATGCACAGCTCTACCTGAACAAACAGAAAAAACGCACCGATGCGTAATCATTTTTCTGACAGGATTTTCATTGTTGTACCAGGAGTAAGTCATGACAGAAGTGAACAAAGGTAACGCAACGCACCAGCGTTTAATCTCCCTGTTGTCAGAACACGGTGCGACCTACCGCGTAGTCAGCCATGAAGCCGTAGGCAAATGTGAAGCAGTTTCTGAAATTCGCGGTACCGAACTGGGTCAGGGTGCAAAAGCGCTGGTCTGCAAAGTAAAAGGCAACGGCGTCAATCAGCATGTCCTGGCGATCCTCTCTGCCGATCAGCAGGCCGACCTGAGCCTGTTGGCCAGCCATATTGGCGGGTTGAGAGCATCGCTTGCCAGCCCGGCGGAGGTCGATGAACTAACAGGCTGCGTATTTGGCGCTATCCCACCGTTCAGTTTTCATCCGAATCTCAAGCTGGTCGCCGATCCGCTATTGTTTGAGCGTTTTAATGAAATTGCGTTCAATGCCGGGATGCTGGAAAAATCCGTGATCATGGATACCGCGGATTACCTGCGCATCGCGCAACCGGAATTAATCCCGTTCCGCCGCGAGCAGTAACTGTCCGAGTTAGCAGTAAAAAACATCGCTTCGTGCGTTAGTCCAAAAAAAATCATAATCATTAAAAAAAGCCTGTTCCGTCACGCATTTACGCGTACAGTAAGCAGGCTTATTTTTTCTTTTGGCAAGGAAACTACGATGTTTGATGTCACTCTGCTGATCCTGCTCGGACTGGCAGCTCTGGGCTTTGTCAGCCACAACACCACTGTCGCTGTTTCAATTCTGGTGCTGATTATAGTCCGTGTTACCCCTCTGAATACCTTCTTTCCCTGGATTGAAAAACAGGGCCTGACCGTCGGGATTATCATTCTGACCATTGGTGTCATGGCGCCGATCGCCAGCGGAACGCTACCGCCCTCCACACTTATCCACTCCTTTGTGAACTGGAAATCACTGGTTGCTATTGCCATTGGGGTATTTGTCTCCTGGCTTGGCGGGCGCGGTGTTACGCTAATGGGCAGCCAGCCCCAGCTTGTTGCCGGATTACTGGTGGGCACGGTACTGGGCGTGGCACTGTTTCGCGGTGTGCCGGTGGGGCCGCTTATTGCGGCAGGTCTGGTCTCGTTGATTGTTGGGAAGCAGTAGCCAGCCCGTTCAGATAACGGCCTGGCGTCTGCCCCAGGCCTTTTTTGAACATAGTGATAAATGCCGTGGTCGAATCATACCCGAGCATTTGCGCAACCTGCTGTACATTGCGGCCATCAATCAACGCCTGCAGCGCCAGAATCAGCTGGAGCTGGTGACGCCAACGGCGAAAACTCAACCCCGTTTCTTTGACGACCAGACGAGCAAGGTTACGTTCACTCATCGCAAATACGCTGGCCCATTGTCCCAACGTCTGCCATTGTGCAGGCTCTCTCGCCATCGTTGCGACCATTCTGCGAATTTTCGGGTGATCGGAAACCGGTAACTGCATCTGCTCCTGGGGCTGCTGCGGCAGTTCATCAAACAACACCTGCGTCAACCGCTGGGTTGCTGGCTCCAGTCGTTGAGCATCTGTTTTGGATGCCAGCGCCAGAATAAGCTCCCGGCACAACGGAGCAATTTTCAGCGTGCAGCAACGATCGGGCATCACGACGGCCTGCGGCTCAATAAACAAAAAGCACAATTGCGCGCCAACGGTAACGTGGTTGCTGTGTGGAATTTCACCGGGGATCCACACCGCATATTGCGGAGGCACCATCCACATAGCATTCTCAACCTCACAGGTGATCGCGCCATGCAGCGCCAGAATCAACTGGCCTTTACGGTGCTGATGCAGCGGACTGAAAAGTTCATCTTCCCGGGCCTGAATACAAAACGCCACCGCCGCATCGTGGTGAAGATCGGGTTCGTATCCATCCAGTCTCAGTCCTAACATAAAAATGTCCGATTTAAGCGATAAACTGTCATTTTAGCTTGATTCATCCATTGAGTAAAAACGCTAAGGTATCGCCTCGCCTGACGATATGAGAAAAAAATGACAAATACACCTTCCTCCCGTGGCAAGAGCGCAGCGTTGCTGATCGCGGGGATCCTGATGATTGCCACCACATTGCGCGTCACCTTTACCGGTGCAGCCCCGTTGCTGGATGCAATTCGCGCCGACTACGGTCTGAGTACCGCCCAGACGGGGCTTCTGACCACCCTGCCACTGCTGGCTTTCGCACTGGTTTCACCTCTGGCTGCCGCCGTTGCGCGCCGTTGGGGTATAGAACGTAGCCTGTTTGTCGCTATGCTACTGATTTGCGCGGGTATTGCGTTACGTTCGCTGCCCTCACCAGGGTTCCTGTTTAGCGGCACCGCCATCATTGGTTGCGGAATCGCGTTGGGAAATGTGCTGTTACCCGGTCTGATTAAGCGCGATTTTGCTCAGCATGTGGCGAAACTCACTGGCGCATACTCGCTGACCATGGGCGCGGCAGCAGCACTGGGTTCCGCCATTGTGGTACCGCTGGCGTTGAACGGGTTTGGCTGGCGCGGCGCGCTGATGGTACTGATGGCCTTTCCGCTGCTGGCGCTGATTATCTGGTTACCCCAATGTCGCCAGACGGCCAATGCCAGTTTGAGCAACTCGCGCGCTCTGCATTCCCGCGCGATCTGGCGTTCCAGCCTCGCCTGGCAGGTAACGCTGTTTCTGGGGATCAATTCTCTTATCTACTATGTGATCATCGGCTGGCTACCGGCTATTTTAATCAGCCACGGCTACAGCGAGGCGCAGGCCGGTTCATTGCATGGTTTACTACAGCTGGCGACCGCCGCGCCGGGATTATTGATTCCTCTCGTCCTGAACAGATTTAAGGATCAGCGCGCCATCGCCGCTCTGGTTTCATTAATGTGCGCCGTCGGCGCGGCGGGATTCGCCATAATGCCCGACCAGGCATTGCTATGGACCATCCTGTTTGGCTTTGGCTCAGGCGCGACGATGATCCTCGGCTTAACCTTTATTGGCCTGCGCGCAAGCTCAGCGCATCAGGCTGCTGCCCTCTCCGGCATGGCACAGTCTGTCGGATATTTACTGGCGGCCTGCGGACCACCGCTGATGGGGAAAATTCACGACCTCAACGATAGCTGGCTGATTCCATTAGCGGGTGTCGCCGTGTTAGCGATGCTGATGGTGGTATTTGGTCTGTGCGCGGGGCGTAATCGGGAGATCGCGAGCGCATAATGCACAGGGCAGGTCCGTGGACAACCTGCCCGTTTTTTTATCCGCGCGCGGCGCGCAGCATCGCCTGAACTAACGGCACGGGTTTACCCGCCAGCGCGCCACGTTCATGCTGAAAGAGCGTGCCAACATAAAATGGATGCGTCACCAGCTCAATGGCACGAATATCACCAGCCTCATCCCAACCGGTCACCCGAAGATCGCCCCTTTCAAGCTCGGCGGCAAAATCCTCCGATACGCCATAGTTGCAGTGATATCCCTCGGTGATAACATCCCGCCCGTAGGCTTTGGCAATCAGCGTATTGGCCCGCAGCTCAATATCATCCGTTTTTTCTACCAGCGAGCAGGTCAATGGTGCTATCACCATCCGACCCGTGCTGTCCGTCTCCGCGTGGGCGGCGTCGCTCCAACCCAGCACGTTGCGGGCGTACTCCAGAATTGCATGTTGAAAGCCGCCGCAGGTACCCAGGAATGGGATGCTGTTTTCACGCGCGTAGCGTATCGCTATCAGCGCCCCTTCAAGATGGCGATATGGACTGCCTGGAACGACCCAGATGGCATCATAGCCAATCAAGTCCTCACTGCTGTTGATATCAGATGTAGTTAGCCAGTCATAATCAGCCACCAATTCCAGGACGGCGGCAGCATCATCGATAGCAAGGGGAATAGCCTGGTGCGCCACAATATCGGGGCTGTAATCACCCACCAGCGCAATGCGAAGCGTATCTTTAATTGGGGAAATTTCCATTAAGCTTTCCTTGTGTCCTGACAATAAGGGACAGCATAAGGAGCCTCAGCCTACCGACTTTTTAGTGGTATCACAATCCCTTAAATTGGGAGTCAGGGTGGGCAAAATGCTATAATGGTCACGTTTTACGATCTTATTTAACCATAATAAAATCGATGAGCAATACCTGAGCGGTAGCTGAAAGGAGCGGATGAAGAGATGAAGATTCAGTGTAAACGTGTGTATGACCCGGCAGAAAAAAGCGATGGTTATCGCGTGTTAGTCGACCGGTTGTGGCCACGCGGGATAAAAAAGACTGACCTTGCTTTCAACGAATGGAATAAAACGCTGACGCCATCTTCTGAATTGCGCAAAGCATTCCACGCAGAACTGATCGATTTTTCACACTTTTCCGAGCAATATCGCGCAGAGCTGGCCCAACAGCAGCAGGAAGGAAAGCGCCTCGCAGAGATTGCCCAGCAGCAAACCTTAACGCTACTGTATGCGGCGAAGAATACCCAGCAAAACCACGCGCTGGTGCTCGCTGAGTGGCTACGTCAATGCTGACCGCGTATTACTTGGCCGTTGCCGGATGATCTCTACGCCAGAGTGACCATTCATCAATCACTTCCCCGTTGGGTAGTTTGCAGTCAGACTTAACACCTTGCGGAGTCTGCACCGCAATCAACGAGCCGCCCTTTTGTTCGCAATACACCGATGCTGGATTCGCCATGCCAACTTTCGGTGGCACAGGCGCTTCCGGTTCCGTGGTACACCCCGCCAGCACCAGCAAGCCGGGCAAAACAATAGATGCCAGTTTCATATTTACTCCTGTTAAAAACTTTATCCTGGCAGGTTACCCCGACTTTCCATCTATCTCCATGTTTTCCTGCCAGCTATCCATTTTATGTTTACATTCTGAGCTGGATGGCGTGTTTCATCTTTCACCTTGATGTTCTATCATGCGGGCAACGTCAGCCCAGTCATTACTCAGGAGCATTTACATCTCATGTCGGACATGATCCTTGCCAGAGTCTCACAATCCTTAGCCACGGAGCAGTCTGTTGAAAGTCTGGTTCGGCAACTTCTGGAGATGCTGGAGATGGTGACTGAGATGGAATCGACCTACCTGACCAAGGTCGATCTGGATGCCCGTCTGCAGCATATTCTGTATGCGCGTAATAGCCGCCAAATGCAGATCCCCGAAGGGCTATCCGTGCCGTGGGATGAAACGCTGTGCAAACGTGCTATTGAGGAAAACTGTCTGTACAGTGACAACGTGCCCGCACGCTGGCCGGAATGTACCGCCGCTCGCGCACTGGACATCACCACCTTTCTGAGCACTCCCGTTCATCTTCCCGACGGAACGTTTTACGGAACGCTCTGCGCTACCAGTCGCCAGCAGCAGGCATTGAGCCAACGTGGAGAACAAGTATTACATCTGTTTGCCGGTCTGATCGCCCAGTCGATTCAAAAAGAGTCGCTGGTTGCTCAGTTGCGTGAAGCGAACGCCGCGCTGATTGCTCACTCCTACACTGATGCCCTGACAGGGTTACCGAATCGGCGCGCAATTTTTGAAAATGTGGAGACCCTTTTTTCGCTTGCCCGTCACCTCAGGCAGAAGATAGTTGTCGCCTATATCGATTTGGATGATTTCAAATTGATCAATGACCGCTTTGGCCACGAGGTTGGTGACCAGTTCCTGATCCAGATTGGGCAGCGCCTGCTCCGTGAATGTAGTGATAATGACATTCTCGGTCGACTGGGCGGCGACGAATTTTTAGTCGTTCGCCTGTCAGCGGAAGATGAACTTGATCAGCTTATGCGTCTGCAGCAGGTGAAAAATCAGCTGCAACAGCAGATTTGCGGTGACTACCACCTGGGTGACATTCATCTGTTTTATCCTGGTGCCAGCCTGGGTGTGGTGGAAATTGATCCGCTGGAGACTGATGTAAACTGTGCGCTTCATCTTGCAGACAGCGCAATGTATCAGGATAAAAAGCGTCAGGATAAAACCCCTTTTGTCGTACATTAAGCCCTGCTATGCTGGCTCGTCTTTAAATAACTCTGGTAGATAATCGTATGCGACTCGGTATTATTTTCCCTGTCATTATTTTCATTTCCGCTGTCGTTTTCTTATCCTGGTTTTTTATTGGCGGCTACGCTGCGCCGGGAGCATAACGATGAAAAAAACAACGATTATTATGATTGGCGTGGCGATCATCGTGGTTCTGGGCACGGAACTGGGGTGGTGGTAACCAAAATAAAGGCCACTTATCAGTGGCCCCTATTGTCTGTATGTTTACTTAGCTTTTGATTTTTCTGTAGATAAACAACACCACAATCGCACCGATAACCGCTACGACGAAACTGCCGAAGTTGAAACCATCAACTTTACCAAAACCAAAGAAGGTACTGATCCAGCCACCCACTACCGCACCGACAACCCCTAAGATAATGGTCATAAAGAATCCGCCGCCATCTTTACCCGGCATAATCCATTTTGCCAAAATCCCAGCGATAAGACCGAAAACCACCCATGAAATAATGCCCATAATTTTCCTCACTTATGTTTTTAAATTAACGATTCACTCGTTGTATAAAAGCATAGCATAGCGCTGAAAAATTAAAATTTGTGATCGTCATCACTTCATATTTTCATCTTTTTCTGATGTTTCATAAGGTTATGACTGCTGACCGGCAGGCTAAATTTTTGCCGCTCCTCGTCATTAATGTCGAATCGTCAGTCATTATGCTTAACACTTTTGCCGTCAGCCCCGTTATTGCTGGGTTTTCACTTCTGGCACACTTTATGCTTAAACAACCCGTCGATACGACAAATCGTAGTCCGCGGTGCTTATCGCGTGGCTGCGTCTACAATTCGCGCTATTTCAGCATTTAACAGGTCTGTTATTGATGAAAAAAATCACCAGTGTTTGCCCATACTGTGGGGCCGGGTGCAAGCTCAAGCTTGTTGTCGAAAATAACAAAATCATCCGCGCCGAAGCCGCAGAGGGTGTAACGAACCAAAATCAGTTATGCCTGAAAGGCTATTATGGTTGGGACTTTCTTAACGACACACGCCTTCTGACTCCCCGTCTGACTCGCCCGATGATCCGTTATGAAAAAGGTGGCAAATTCACGCCCGTTAGCTGGGATGAAGCCATTCGTTACACCGCAAAACGCCTGTCTGAAATCAAAAATACCTATGGCCCTCGCGCCATTATGACTACCGGCTCTTCCCGTGGAACCGGAAATGAAACTAACTACGTGATGCAAAAATTCGCACGTGGCGTACTTCATACCAATAATGTCGATTGTTGTGCCCGCGTCTGTCATGGCCCTTCCGTTGCCGGATTACAGGAAACGTTAGGCAATGGCGCCATGAGCAATTCCATCAGCGACATTGAAAACTCAAAATGCCTGCTGATCTTTGGTTATAACTGCGCCGACTCGCACCCAATCGTGGCCCGACGAGTGATTAAAGCTCGCCAGAATGGCGCAAAAATCATTGTCTGCGACCCACGTCGTATTGAAACCGCCCGTATTGCTGACCAACATTTGCAGTTGAAAAACGGTTGCAACATGGCGCTGGTTAATGCCTTTGGTCATGTTCTTATCGAAGAGCAACTCTACGATCGCGAGTATGTGCAAAAGCATGCGGAAGGGTTGGAAACATACTGGGAAACCGTTAAGGACTATGCGCCTGAAGCCGTTGAATATTTGACCGGCATTCCCGCACAGCAGGTTCGTCAGGCAATGCGTACATTTGCCGCAGCACCATCGGCAACCGTAATGTGGGGGATGGGCGTCACCCAGTTTGGTCAGGCCGTTGATGTGGTTCGCGGTTTGTCGAGCCTGGCGTTGTTGACCGGGAATCTGGGTCGCCCTAACGTCGGCGTTGGCCCCGTTCGCGGGCAAAATAACGTGCAGGGAGCGTGCGATATGGGGGTACTACCTAACCAGTTCCCGGGGTATCAGGACGTGACCGATTCCGCCGTCAGGGAAAAATTCGCCAGCGCATGGGGCATTGACGTTAATCAGATGGATGACAAGGTTGGAACGCGCATCACCGAAGTTCCTCATCTGGCTCTCGAAGGCAAAATAAAAGCCTACTACATCATGGGAGAAGATCCGCTGCAAACCGAGGCGGACCTGGGACTGGTCCGCGAAGGGTTTAACGCGCTCGATTTTATCGTCGTGCAAGACATCTTCATGACTAAGACAGCGGAAATGGCCGACGTCCTCCTGCCGGCCACCTCATGGGGCGAACATGGCGGCGTCTTCACCTGTGCCGATCGGGGCTTCCAGCGTTTTGAGAAAGCGATTGAACCCACCGCTGACGTAAAGCGTGACTGGGAGATTATCAGTCTGCTGGCCAGCGAAATGGGCTATCCAATGCAGTATCAAAATAACCAGCAAATCTGGGATGAGATGCGCAAGCTGTGCCCGCTGTTCTACGGCGTGACCTATGAGAAGATGGGGGAAATGGGGCATGTTCAGTGGCCATGCCCGGATCTCGATAGTCCTGGTACGCCATACCTTTACGCACACAGCCAGTTTGATACCGCCAACGGTAAAGGCAAACTGTTTGCCGCACCGTGGCGAGCGCCCGCAGAAGTTCCGGATGACAATTATCCGCTGGTGTTGTGTACCGTGCGTGAAGTTGGGCATTACTCCTGTCGCTCGATGACCGGTAACTGCGCAGCGTTACAAGCGTTGGCTGATGAACCAGGATATGTGCAAATCAATACCCATGATGCCGAAAAATTCGGTATCCGTCATCGTGATCTGGTGTGGGTCAGCTCGCGTCGGGGTAAGGTCATCAGCCGTGCGGATGTATCCGAGCGTATCAATTCCGGAACGGTATATATGACCTATCAATGGTGGATTGGTGCATGCAACGAGTTAACCCAGGATAACCTCGATCCAATCTCGAAAACGCCGGAAACCAAATATTGTGCCGTAAATATAGAGCACATTACCGATCAGATATGGGCTGAAAAGTATGCCGCTCAATCGTATAGCGATATGAAATCACGCTTGTGTGAGGCGATTGCATAAGTCCCCCCCCTTGCCGCCTGAGTCTGGATATCCAGACTCAGGTTTTATCTCATTACTTCGCCAGGTGTGGTTCGCTGAAGCGGATGGAGGCAGATTCCTCCTTCTTATCCCGCTGCATAAAACCGAGGTTCATCAGAAACAATCCCGCCATAAACGGTAGTTCATACAGTTCTTCAATCAGATCGCCGTAATGGGCATTGTGCAGGAAGATGGGAGCCAGCAGACGATGATGCTCTACCGTATCGGAAATCAAAAATGCACAGGCAGTAATCGCCAGCATCCAGACCGGTAACGGTTCATTACGCACGCGTCGGACAATATCCTGGCGTAAGCGCTTCGACAACAGCACCGGCAGAATAATCATGGCAATTAATACGACGGAGATAGCTCTGAACAGGAGTTTAGGATGTTCAGGGAAGTAATCACGCCCCCAACTGGTGCTTCGGCCCAGCAAGACCAGCCACCACACAGCCGCCCAAAGCCAAAATTGTTTCCCACCTTCAGGACGAGATAAAGGCCGGATGTAGCAAAGCGTAAATACCGCACCAAACAGTAGCCATAGCGCCTGCCCATTTTCGATCCATCTGACGACAGTGCCGTTGAGCAGCGGAAGATTCCAGTTCGCGGTGAACGGGATCGCCACGATGACCAGTCCAAGAATGATTGTGGGTAATGTAAGTCGGGTATTCAGTTTCATAAACGCGATGTTCTGTATTGTTACTGTTTTGCGATCATAACCCCTGTGAATGATAGACAATTAGCATTCAATGCTGATTTCTTAAGGTATTCTTAAGGAATCTTTTTTCGGACATTCCCCCATTCAACATAAACAAAAAAACCGCACAACGCCGTCAAAACGAAGTGCGGTTAGTAGATTAAAATTCAGTGTATTCAATCAGTAGGAGTAATTAACGCCTACCATCCGCACACTTCATGCTCATTCTCGGTATCGTATGAACGTACGGTATTGACCAGATCTTTAACAACTTCTGCTGCCACATCCGGCACCAGTAATGTCATCGGCGCTTCTGTTTCATAATCAACAGAAACACCGTTGCTGTTATTAGTCACGGTTACGGTATAGGTTGCTTTGCCCATGATTTACTCCTTGCCGGTGCGCACGACTTTTCGTTGATTTGCACTCTCCATCAGAACTTCCGGGGCAACGAAAAAATCGATATTAAAGTAAGTGTCGTCGGTCATCACTTCGATGTTATGCCATTTTTCAGGCGGAAAAACGCCAAACTGACCGGCTTCAATAACCATCACTTCTACTGGTTCCGGGCTGTGTTCATCGGCGTATCCGAGATATTTGACCGCCCCCTGCATAACAGAAAGTCGTGGATAAACCCCGGCACGAGTTCCTTTATCAAGGTGGCGTTCGAAAATTCCGGCAGGCGCAGTTTCTTTGTTCCAGAATGGAGTAGAGCGTGTATGGATGTGATTCTGTGGAATTTGAAGCATTTTTCTTCCCTTTTCCAGTCGACAACCAGCGAGTCTTATTGAACCGCTGCTGTACACAGGGTACGCCTCCAAATATACATTTAAAATACCATTTATTGGTTATAACCCTACAATTATAAATGAAAAGCAAAGCGTCATATTGAAGGCCCGCCGCAACCAGCGGGCCAATGGCATCACGACTGAAGCGTGGCCAGACGAGCGGCAAAACCAACGAAAATCAGGCCGATAAGGGAATTACCCACTTTGGCCAGTTTTTTCTTCGTGCGAATATACTGCGTCACGAATGCGCCGGAGAAAATAAGGAAGCTCAGATAGAAAAAGCTCACTACCTCAAGCGTAATGGCCAAAATAAAGAATGACAGCCCTGAGTGCGGTGCATTGACATCAATAAACTGCACGAAGAACGAAACATAAAACAAAATAGCTTTTGGATTCGTCAGGCTCAGAATTAATGCTCGCTTAAAAATAGCGCCAAACGGGACTTCCTCAGGCGCGGCGTCGCTTGCTTTCGATTTCAGTGTCGCATACAGGATCTTCGCACCGAGGTACAACAGATAAAACGCGCCAAGATAGCGAACGATGTTGAACAAAACGGGCGTTGTTTTGATCAATGCGGCAACACCGGCATAGGCCAAAAACATCAACACGGCATCACCGATAAACACACCGCTTGCGGCGAGATAACCGCCCTTCACTCCCCGACCAACGCTGTTCTTTAACACAAATATCGTATTTGGCCCCGGTACCAGCACGATAAAAATAGCCCCCACCAGATACGTCCAGTAATTCAGAACTCCATACTCTGCGAACACGTTAACCTCTTCCTGAAAAAACACATGCACTTGCTGCGATACAATATGCTAACGAATGCATCGGGTGATGGAAAGAGAAGGTTATGAATTAAAAAACCCGCCACTGGTGACGGGTGTGTACAGATAAGGTTAGCCCGGATTAATGGTGCAGCATCTCATCCACAACCTCTTCTCCCTTCAACTGATAAGGGTAATAGGTAGGCCAGTTTTCCATCTCTTCAAGCAAGGCTGCCTGCGAGGTATTTCCCATAAAGATATGGAAGTGGCTCGATTTACGCGGTGCGATAATATGATCGCTAAATTGCACATATTTAGGCGCTTTACTGTCAGCAGCTTTACACTCAAACAGATACCGTACACCTTTCTTGCCTGATTTATAGTGCAGGATTTTATATCCGGCATAGTCGTATTTACATGATGCAACCTGATTACCGGTATGAAACTCCATCACACCATTTTCAATGCCGATAGTGTCTACGTTGGTTGCATAGCCTGTACGGTAATACGCTTTAATTTGTTCTGCTGTTTTATTTTTATCTTTCTCCGCTTTCTTTTTGAACACCGGATCAAGTTCGCCGCTGACCAGATACGGATAGACAGATTGCCACATGCCATCCCAGTCGGTCAGCGCCCTGTTCTGCACCTGGTTGTCATCAAATACCCCTTCCGACGCCTTTTGTTCTGCTTCACTCATTGGCGCACCATGGGAATGATGACCATGCGCCAGAACCGAACCACTGACTAAAAGTATCCCCAGAGCGATTGTCAGTTTCTTAAAACGAATAGTCAAAATTTCACCCTCAAATCATTTGCGAGTGAAGTGTTATAATATAACATCACATTTAAATCAACGACGTTATGAAGTATTTAACCGCTCTGGTGCGCGATTTTCCAACGGCTGTCAAAATGGGCCTGATACTGCGCAACAACGGCAGGTTCATCACGAACAACTAACACATTTTCAGAGTTGGCAAATTCTGCGGATTTGGCAAAGTTGAACGAACCGGTTTCCAGCGTGTCGCCATCAATAATCATTACCTTGTCATGCTGGATGTGGTAGTGACCATCCAGTTGCACATCAACCCCATTCGCGGCAGCAAACGCGATGGCCTTCTGGCTAACCTTGCCCTGGTTACGTTTCTTATCGATAACAGCCCGGACCACAACGCCTCTCTTTTCAGCGTTTACCAGGGCCTGAACAATATCTGCAGACTGAAATGAATAAGCCATCATATCAATGCTGTACTGCGCATGGTTAATTGAATCCAGCACTAAAGCCCGAGCCGACCCTTCCGGTGAAAAACCCACCTGAATGGAAGCATGTGCTGCAAAAGCCCCCGCCCCGTACATTAGCGCAGCCACAGCGATAGTTTTTACGATCACGTTAGTTATTTGCCTGAAATGCGAAAGAGACCTAAGAGAGTAGCGTCCGCGTGCAGATCTGATCAAGCAGCGCCTGCTGATGGCTGATAATCAGCATGCCTAATGGTCGACGCTGGCATTCTTCGAGCAGCAGTACCCAGATATCTCTTTGAATGGAAGGGTCGAGCTGGGCGGTAATCTCATCGGCAATAAGAAAACGGGTACGCGGGTCCAGCGCACGAAGTATGGCGATTCGCGCCAGTTCACCACCAGAAAGCTGTCCAGGGCGACGGGTTAACCATTCCGGTTTGATATGCAGGCGGGTAAGGATTTCTGCGCCAGGCCGCCAGGCGTCATGCACCGCATCGCCGGTGCTGCGTCGGGGGTTAAAAGTTAATTCCGGATGCTGTGGCACCAGTTGCACCGGGCAATACTGGTGCATCGGCAAAGGTTGATCATCAATCAGAATGTCGCCCGAGGTCGGCTTTTGCCAGCCCGCCAGCACACGTCCCAACGTCGTTTTGCCGGTTCCGCTGGGCGAACAAATCCCAATACGTTCTCCAGGGCGTAGAGAAAAGGTCAGATTTTGCCACAGAACCTTTTCCCCCTGACAGATTGTTACATCACGACAGCACAGCATCGCGCTCTCCAAAAAGTTGATTTCTTTCAGGCAGCGCCCGCCATTGTCGTTGCAGGTGTTCGCTAATCTCTCCGCGTAACAACTGTTCCCGGCTGACGTTATCCGACACCCTTCCCTGATGCAGCGCGACAATACGATCCGCATGGCGGGCCGCCAGCGTGAGGTCATGCGTTACCCATAAAACGCCAGCCCCTTGCTCACATTGCTCACGCAACTGTTCAAGCAGTTGATTAGCCAGTGGTGCATCAAGCCAGGCGGTAATTTCATCCGCCAGAATATAGCGAGCCTGACTCAGAGACGCGTGACATGCCAGAACACGTTTCGCCATACCGCCTGAAAGCTGGCGCGGAAAAGTATCTAATACGCGACTTTCCAGTCGGCTACGCTGGAGCAATCGTTCAATTTTTCCGGCATTCCATTGCTGGCCAGAAAGCTGGCATGCCCTGCGCAGATGCTTTTCAATCGAAAGCAGCGGGTTAAGTGCCTGAATACCTTGCGGGACGTAGCTGAAGGTATTGCCACGACATTTGCGAATGTCATCACTGTCCAGCGTTTTACCTTCCAGGGTAATAACGCCGTTGAAACGCAAATTGTCTGGTAAGAGATCGAGCAGACATTGCAGCAACAGGCTTTTACCTTCTCCACTTCCTCCAACTAGCGCCACCATCTGACCAGGCGCTACGTCGAAAGAGATATCCTGCAACAGCGAAGACCAGTTTTTCGCGCCGTACCAACGATAACGCGCCACGTCCAGCGAGACCTGCCTTAAACTCAACATGCGTCACCTCGTAACCATAAACGATGCACCGCCCTTGCGAGCTGATCGAATAACATCACCAGACTGAACAGCATCAGTCCTGGAAACAGCACTAACCACCAATCACCATGACTGATAAACCTCAGCGCATCCGCCAGCAGCAGGCCCAGCGACGGTTCATGCGGTGCCAGTCCAAAACCGAGGAAGCTTAACGCCGCGCTGTGTAACACCGCATGGGGAAACATCAGCAATGTCCCGGTTAACCACTGGGGTAACAACGCTGGTAGATAGTGATGCCGCCAGCAGTAAAAATGGCCGTGTCCCAGACGCCAGGTCAACGTCAGATAGTCACTGTGGGCCACGCGCTGCGCTTCAGCACGCAGGATCAGCGCCAGACGCGGCCAGTGCGTTAGTGCAACCGCCATGATTACCCCGTTTTTCCCGCCGCCCAACGTAAAACAGATCAAAATAAGCAACAGCAGATGCGGCATCGATAGCATGGCATCAGTAATCAGACGCATAAGTACATCCAGACGCGGATGTATGCGCGAAACCGCCGCCATCATTAACGCAATGAAACCGCTGCACAACGCCGCACCAATACCAATTTGCAGACTGGTTAGTGCACCCTGAAAACAACGGACCCACAGATCGCGACCGAGGTTATCGGTGCCAAACCAGTACATCGCATCAGGTGGAAGATGACGGGCAAGCAGATTAACGCTCAACGGGTTATCCAGCATTGCGGCACCATACACTGCAATGAATAACAGGCAGCTAAAAGAGAACAAAAGACGAATTAGCGTCGGCGTCGGGTTATAGAGCATCAGGTCGCTCCAGAGCACGGTTCAACATACGGACAAGCCAGGTAGACAGCGAGTTGCCAATGAACACCAGTACGGTACTGAACAACACAATCCCCATCAGTAACGGCAGATCGCCGCGTAACCCGGCATCAATGGTGGCCTGCCCCAGTCCTGGATAAGCAAAGACTTTTTCGGCCAATAGTGCACCTCCCAACAGTTCTCCCAGTGAGGCAAACTGCAAACACAGCGCAGGCGTAATTGCATGACGCAGAACCTGATGGCGTAACAGTGACCAGCCTTTATCTCCCTGGGAACGCGCAAAACGGACAAAATCACTTTTCATCACGCTGGCGATGCTTTCCCGTGTATGCAGCGTAATTTGTCCCAGTCCCAGCAAACTGAGCGCGCAAACGGGAAGCACCAGATGGCGCAGACGCTCAGTCAGCGTCGCCATATCGCTGCTGTTGCCCGGCTCCCACGCGCAGCAGACCGGAAATACCGGCCAGCGCACGGCAAATAACGCCAGCAGCAACATGCCAATCCAGAAGGTCGGCAACGAGGAGAGCAGATAGCTGAGGCGACAGATTGCTTTGTCCGGCCAGCGATTCAGGTAGCGACCCGCGACAAACCCCATTGCCGTTCCCAATATGCCGGAGAGTAGCCACGCGCCACCAAGCAGCGCAAACGAGGTGGAAAAGCGTTCCTTGATCACGCTGGCAACCGGCGCATTAAACAACATGGAATAGCCGAGATCGCCCTGCAATACACGAACAAACCAGTGACCAAAACGCTCCCATAGCGGCTGGTCCAATCCCCAGCGAGCAGCAATGCGTGCATATTGCTCCGGCGGCACATGCAGGAGATCGTTGCCGATATAAGCGCGAATCGGATCGACTGGAGAAAAGCTGAGCAGCACAAAAGTGCCAGCCGCAACCAGCACTAATAACACTATCAGCCGTATAAAATGGCCCACAACAGACTTCATCAACGGCAGGTCCAGGTCCATTCGTCCAAATTATTGAGCAGTGACCAGCTACCGTGAATCTCCGGTGCGCCTTTGCCTAAATCAATACACGGATTTGCCAGGTAGGTGTGCTGAATATTCAACAGCCATGCCCAGGCAGCATCGCCCTGCACGCCAGCCCCTTGCTTACCATCCCACTCCACCTGTTGCCAGAAAGGTAACGCTTTTTGCCAGTCTGGGGCGTCGATAGCCTGTTTAAGGTGCTGTTCAACAACAGGGTTGCTGTAATAGCCTGGATTGTAATATTCCACGCCCGCGGCCTGATTACTGTAATGATGGAAAAGCTCCATCGGATCCAGGCTTCCCCAACCAAATAGTGTTGGGTTCGCATGCATGTGACGCTCAACGGTTTCCCAGCTTCCTGATTGCAGCGAGATCTGAATACCCACCGGCTCCAGCATTGCACGTACGGCCTCAGCTAAATCCCGGCGCGTACTGTCACCGCTGGCGTACCATAAAGTCAGTCGAGCCTCTTTGCCGTCTTTCACTCGCACGCCATCTTTACCTACCTTCCAGCCGGCTTCTTCCAGAATCGTACGTGCTTTTTCGCTATCACCATCTTTGAACGCAACGGATTGCCCCTGCCATGGCAGCCCCTGCACTGCGCTATACGCAGGAATCGCATGACCTTCCATGACCTGATCGGCAAGCTGCTTACGGTCGATGGCATAGTTGATGGCGCGCCTGATGGCAACATCAGCAGTGATATCGTTCCCAATTGGATAGCCATTGGCGTCTTTTTTACCTGCAGGAACCATCGGGAACACAATGCCCCGGTTTTCCACGCTATCGCGTACCCAAAGTTTCAAGTTTTTCTGCTGAGGAGCGACCGCCATCGACGGCGCGATACGTACGAGTCCCAGTTGGCCACTGCGCGCTGCGGCATAAGCGTTATCTTCATCAAGGAAGACAAACACCAGCTTACTGAAATCATTTTTCTTACCGGCATACCAGGGGTTAGCCTCCACGATCAACTGCTGTCCCGGCTGAAAACTCACCAGCCGATAAGGACCCGCGCCAATCGGATTTTTGGCAAATGTTTTTTCGTCATACCGTTTCGCCGGAACAATACCCAAAGAACCCAGCACATTCACAAAGGTGCTCTGTGGGCTATTCAGCGTAATTTCTACCGTGCGGTTATCTTTCAGGCTGGCATGGGTGAAGTTTCCCATGTCGATTTTGCCGCCGCTTTTTGCTGCTTTGTTATAGGTGAACACCACATCTTCAGCGGTTAGCGGGGAACCATCAGAGAATTTAAGGTCAGGTTTTAACGTCAACGTCCAGGTTTTGCCGTCTGCGCTGGTCTCTACTTTTTCCGTCAGCAGGTTTCCCCAGCTCATATCTGCATTTTGTTTTAATAATGGTGCATGCAAAAGCAAATAGCTGCCATGACTCCAGCCCAGCATCGGGTCAAACCCTTCCGTTGGTTCTGGTCCAATTGCCAGTTTTAACGTCTGCCCTTCGCTCGCATTTTGCGCGGCAAGAAGTGGTGAGGTTAATGCGAGAGTCAATGCGCACGTAAGCAGTGCCAGCTTGCCTTTGATCATTATGTTATCCAGATTTACGTTATTTTTATGCCGCATAACGATTTACCGTCGTTAAGCAGTCTCCTGGGGAAGGGATTATGGCGGACAGAAATGACGAAAAAAATGATGCGGCGCAGAAAAGTATGACGATTTTCTAAAATTATCATACTTTTTTCTGATACTCCGTTATGAGTACGATGTGAATCTCAGAAAATAGATTAATCCCTCGCCATTTATTCACAGGGATATTAATCACTTTCTAATAATTGCCCATGCGGACTATTGACCCTTCCTGCTAATTCCTTATCTAAAACTCATGACAATTTATGTATATTTATTCAAGAAAAACACCAGAAGTGACAAGTTATGTAAATTTGTAATGATAATTATTTGTATTATCATTTCCATCAATTATCTTACTGCCTTTGAATTTTTAACAAAGGAAGTTTGACTATGCGTTTAAAACCTGTTGCCTCTGTCGTTCTGTCCTGTTTAGGATTTTCCAGCCCCCTGGTGTTTGCTGAAGATGTCATGGTGGTAACCGCTTCCGGTTATGAAAAGAAAATCACCAATGCCGCAGCCAGCGTCTCTGTTATTTCACAGCAAGAGTTACAAACCAATAAATATAATGACTTAGGTGAAGCCCTGCGTTCTGTTGAAGGGGTAGATGTTGAAAGCAGCACCGGTAAAACCGGCGGTCTGGAGGTTAGTATCCGCGGTATGCCCGCCAGCTATACCTTGATCCTGATTGACGGTATTCGTCAAAACGGCAGCAGCGACGTAACGCCAAACGGCTTCTCTGCCATGAATACCAGCTTTATGCCCCCGCTGGCGGCAATCGATCATATTGAGGTGATCCGCGGCCCGATGTCGACGCTTTATGGGTCCGACGCAATCGGTGGCGTGGTGAATATCATCACCAAAAAAAGCACCGATAAATGGAGTACTTCCATCAATACCGGCGTTAACCTGCAAGAGAGTAATAAATGGGGTAACAGTACGGTCGCCAACTTCTGGTCAAGTGGCCCGTTAATCGCGGGAGTACTGGATATGCAGGTTCGGGGAAGTACAACCCAGCGTCAGGGTTCCAGCGTCACCTCCCTCAGCGATACCGCCTCGACTCGCGTACCTTATCCTACCGAGTCGGAAAACTACAATATAGGTACGCGCCTCGACTGGAAAACCAATGAGAACAATACGCTGTGGTTAGATCTCGATTCCGCCAGACAGCGCTATGACAACGATGACGGGCAGTTGGGCAACCTGACAGGGGGGTATGATAAAACGCTACGCTATGAGCGTAACAAAGTGACCCTCGGCCACGATACAGCCTTAACGTTCGGCACCTGGAAATCCTCCCTCGGCTGGAATGAAACTGAAAACAAAGGCCGGCAATTGGTATCTTCCGCACTCACGCCAGAGAACGCAGGCCGGGCCGGTGACGCGCGTGAACTGAAGAACACCAACGTCATTCTTGACTCAGTGCTGCTGACGCCATTAGGTGATTCACACCTCTTAACCCTTGGCGGAGAATACTGGGATGCACGGATGAAAGATGGTGTGGTGCTGGCCAATACCGGCGAGACGTTCCATCAAAAAACGTGGGCAGCCTATGCGGAAGATGAATGGCATATTCTCGACTCTCTGGCCTTAACCGTAGGAACACGCTATGAGCATAACGATGTCTTTGGCGGTCATCTCAGCCCGCGTGCCTATATGGTCTGGGACGCATCCGACGAATGGACCCTCAAAGGCGGTGTAACGACAGGTTATAAAGCACCATCACTAAGCCAGTTGCATAACGGGATCAGCGGTGTAACCGCACAGGGAACGGTGAATACGGTCGGTAACCCGGACCTCAAACCTGAGGAAAGTATCAGCTACGAAACCGGGCTGTATTACGAGAACGACGCCGGGCTTAACGCCAACATTACCGGCTTCTATACCGAATACAAAAATAAAATTGTCTCATATTCTATCGATGATAATACCAACAGCTATACCAACAGCGGCAAGGCAAGGACCGATGGCGTTGAATTTGCCAGCACCTTCCCTCTATGGTCGGATGTGCTGACCTTATCTCTCAACTACACCTACACTCAGAGCAAGCAAAAAGATGGTGAAAATAAAGGCGCGCCATTAAGTTACACCCCAAAACATATGGCTAACGCCCGTCTGAACTGGCAGGCAACGGAAGATATGAACGCCTGGCTCAGCGCACGTTATCGCGGCAAAGCCCCACGCTTTACCGAAAATTACGACAACCTTAGCGCGGTACAAAAGGCCGTCTATAACGATAAAGGCGCTGATTTAAAAGCCTGGACCGTTGTCGACATGGGGATGTCTTATAAGCTGACCAAAGATCTGACACTTAATACGGCGGTTAATAACGTGCTGGATAAAGACTTTAGTGAGGTCAAATTGTACCAGGTGGGGCGTAATAGTACCTACGCAGGTGATTATTATCAAACGGCGCAATCCACTACCGGATACGTAAACCCTGGTCGTAACTACTGGGTATCTTTAAATTATCAGTTCTAATTTTATAAGATCCTGTTGGTCGAGCTATCACGTGCATCCCATCCAGCCGGTATCATTCAGAATAATATCCTGAATGATTTCATAGAGTCGCCTTACAAAGGCGACTCACATCTTCTTCTAACTGCATCCCTAATTCATTTATCCCAACATAAACCTAATCGCCTTGTCCATAGCACGGTACATTCATAAACGCCATGAATTATATTCATTCAGAATAATTACCATGAGTCATAATTACCTTTCGTATTTTTATGAATTCATTCATCAAATTTATATAATAAAAGTCAACATTATTACTGATTTGAAAGCCCATAAAGAAAGTGGTAACATTTGCAAAAATAATATTCATGGTAAAAGCAATGATTATCACACACAATATATTAAATAAGATAATGGAAAATAGAATTTCCGATGATTGCATTATTTACCTGTCCGGACCATCATCATTGGACACTCCATTAAGTAGAATGCGCGATAAACATTTTATTTGCGTAAACGGAAGTGCCGGTCATTTAATCGACAACAATATCCCTATTTTTATCTATGTTGTTTGTGATGGCTCATTTTATGAAAACAATAAAGACTTATTTCATAAGTATTCCTCCTATGCTCAGCATACCTTTATTAGTGAAGATGTTATTAAAAGAGCTGATTCAACAGAGGCAGAGTACTTGCTCAACACATGTTTTCTGTTAAAGGACATTTGCAAATCCAGAGGTGGTATCGGTAGAAAGATTCGCTATAAAATAAAAACAATGACTAACAGGAATCTTCGAATTAAATGTTCTGCATTCAGAAAAGTGAAAACAATTGCATTTTCAACTAATGTAACACATGGCCATTTTGGTAGTGCTACGGTCGCATTTAGCGCGTTACAAATAGCCATTAGTCTAAAGTTTGAAAGAATAATTTTTTCCGGTTTAGATTTGAAAGGTAGCTGTAAACGGTTTTACAATGAAGTTAACGCCCAACCCACGACTCTCCCCGCTGATCTTAGCTTTATATTAAGGTCATTTTCTTATGTAAATAGCCACTATGACGGTAAGATCTACAATCTTTCCCCACAAACTGCTATTCCCTACGATGTTATTCCGTTCATCAAGACAGAAGAAGTAGCTTGTTCCAGCTCCGACTAGCAATACAGCAATGATAAGAATATTTAAACAATCAATACAAAAACACCCCTTCCTGCACCATTAGGTACAATGCCAAAACAATAACCCCGACGATACCGCCTAAAAATAGTACTGCGGCAATCGCAAGCTGGTTGCGATTTGTGTACTTCGCTTTGCTTCGAACATCCAACTTATTTTTCGCCGCTCTGTGACTTGAATCACGCTCCATCGCGAATGTTATATCTGCCATACCATTATCCAGTTGCTGTATTTGAAAACATAAATAACCACCATATCGATAAGGGTATAGATTTTAAATAACAGAATCTGAGATTTGTCTCACGATAAAGATAATCGTCGGATTTTTACTACCGAAACAGATTTTATGCTCCCTTTTCATCAATAAGGTTATCTTGTATTTATTCGACAAAAACCTTCACTTTAGGCTTTGACAGCAGAATCATGACGAACTCAGTGAAGGTTACTGGTTTATAGAAATAGTACCCTTGTAGGAAAACAATGTTGTTTTTGTTTAGATAATCAAGCTGGGCCTTCGTTTCAACCCCTTCTGCAACGATGCTTAAAGATAGTTTACGAGCCAGATCGAGGACACAATCCAAAATTCGGGTTGAATCGGGAAGCTCATTTACCCTCCCCACAAAGCTCTGATCGATTTTAATGTAATCAATGTGCAGGTCATGCAAATAAGAAAGCCCAGAATAGCCCGTACCAAAATCATCCAGCGCAATCACAAAGCCATTCTCATGCAGGATATTGAGCCTCTGCACAAGATCTTCATCCACATCTAACGGCTCGCGCTCAGTAACTTCGATTACCAGATTGAGGTCATCTCGGTTAAAACTATCCCTGTAATGCAGGCATTCCTGCACGAATGTAGGGGATGTGATATGGGATGCGCTGAAGTTAATGCCGACATGGAAGCCGGATGGCAGTTTGCTGGCAATGGCGTTCATGTTTTCCGCGACCTGCCTCATCAGGCTTTGAGTTAGTGGCACTATCAGGCCTGATTTTTCAGCGACGGGAATGAAGGAAGCAGGAGAGATATACCCGGCCTTAGGATGTTTCCATCGGGCCAGCACTTCAACTCCGCGTAACGTCCCCTCGCGACCATTTACGATAGGTTGATAAAAAGGCACGATCTCTCCTTTTACTATCGCCTTACGCAACGTTTCTTCAGGGGTATCGTTCTTGTTCAGATACTTATCAATGGCATAAGCGGCTGCAAAAGACATTAACAGGATAAAACCCAGAATCCCTGAACCCTGTGTAACCAGTCTTTTTGCACTAAACAGTGGCGGTTTATTATAAATAATACTGAACGGATACTTTGCGGAATTAAGTTGACCAGACGCACGTGCGCTTGTTGTAACGGTTTTCACATCGCCCAATAAACCAAGTACGTTGTCACCCACCAGCAATGAGTATGCTACTCCCTTTAACGGAACTTTCAGAGCCCCTCGAATATGCACCCCACTAATAGTGACAATAATACGACTGGTTTGAAAACGAGTTTGATACAGCAGAACAGGTATCTCGTTTTCCGTATTTCTTGCGGGAGTCAGCAACAGATTTGTATCAGCAATTACGGGGATTTGCTTAAGTAAAATCCTATTCCCCGGCAATGACGTACACCAAACCTTCCCCTGCCGGATAATGATCAGCGTTCGCAAATGAGGGCGAAGTGCAGCTTCGGTTCCAAGTTGGTATTGTCCCTCCAGATCGCATTTTTTTTCAGCAATATGCCTGGCGGTGCGGGTTGCCTGGAAAGCTTCATCAAGTATATTATCCATATTTTTAACGGCATATCGGGCTCCTCCAAGGGTTTCTGTCGAAGATGAATACCAAAGCTGCATATTAAGAATAAAAACACCGATCAAAAAAAGACACACCGCAGCGGTTACCGGTAAAAGTACTTTGCGCATTCTCATGTCCTGTAGCGAAAACTGATCAGTCGTTGCGATGAGCATTGACGTGTTCTAATTTATCTCTACAGAGCATGGTAGACAGAAACAAAAGTCGCCATGCGTCCAGTCACATTTCCTCAATAACAACGTAACTTACTAATTCATCGATAAAATCATTACTGAAATTTGCAGTACAAAACCGGCGTTGCACCTCATCCAATTTTGCTATCATAGGAATGCACTAATAAGAGGTAATCAAATGAAAATCTTTATCACTGACAATGACGGGAACCTGATTCCTGTTGACGGAAAAAGCGTTGTCGTCGAATTGAATAGTGGCGGAACCATCGAGATCGCCGAGGAGTACAGGCGGGATGATGTTCCTGAAGGCATTAATCTGTGGGGCGGACGAGAACCCTCCCCTTCACTCTCTTTCGAGGAAATCAAAGCCAGAACAGAAGGCCTGGGCGTTTACCCCATAGCAGCTAACGCTCTGCATGTATTTCCGTACAAACTTTCAGCAAAAGAATGAACGCACACAGCAGACGAAGCGTTTTTCTCAAACCAAAGTAAGGCCATGGTTATCATAAAAAACTCTGGCTTTGGTGGGAAGTCAGTTCGCCGATAGCTGCTACTTTCTAATTGCAGCCCATGCCGGCGCTGCATTATTTCATCACTATATACCGAAGGATAATACACTTTTAAGAGTGATACCTGAGCATAACCATTTGAATAATTAATAGATGATTAAAATATCAAGAACATAAGCACTCAAGACCGTATGTGCGTGTTCTTAAATATTAATTGTCATCATGATGCTTATGTTTCTTGTGATCACTCATAGCCTCTTTGAAAGCATCCGCTTGTGTATTAGCGGCCTGCAGTCGACTCATATTAGCACTGTAATTATTCCAATATTCTTTTTCTTCGTGATAACAAACATCACGGCTAATTCCCTTCGCTTCGCACTTTGCTAAGCGTTGTTCTTCTGATACACAACCAGACATCAAAGAAACAGCAGAAAACGCACCCAATATTATCATTATTTTATTCATATAAATAACCTTAGAATTTCCAGCCGGCGCCGACTACAATACTATTAGCTTGTGCGCCAAAGACCTTAGAACCTTCATAACCTGCATCAACAGTGAAACCTGCAATGGGGATAAACTGAATACCTGCGCCATAGGCAAAACCTGTAGAAGTGTCAGTTTCACCATTAGCTTTGATCGCACCTCTCCCAATACCCGCCATTACATAAGGTTTTACCACATCATTTACTTTATAACTTGCGCCGACTAATGCAGAACCATAACCACGATCTATATCATTATCGTCATTTGCTGAAATGGTTAAGGATGTCATAACACCAAAATCACTCTCATCTGGGGTATAACCATATTTAGCGTTAAAACCATTAAGGTTCTGTCCATCTGTCCGGGTATGTACATAACCGCCGGTGACTACGCTTTCTCCTGCATAAACTGTCATAGCAAAACATAATGTAACAGCCACTAAACCTGTTTTTAAACTTAGCATTTTAATAACCATTTTCATCATCAACTAATAGTAAGTAACACGCATAACAAGGAATCATGCTTTGAGTTTTATTTCTCAAGCATGTTGCCAACAGAAAAACAGAAAGGTAAAAAAACATCAATTGGAGAAAATGTTCTTTTTTGGACATTACTAATATTCAGAATAATCAACTGTCATAACACTCTGATAAAAATGGATTTAAAATTAGAGTAAAAGAATCTTAAAACGCTTCTTCCTTGTAAATATTTCCGATATTTTTCTTATTTTTAAAACAATTGTTTTCCATCTAATAATCAATAAGATACAAACACCACTCAATTATAGTTAGTTCTCATACCCGAATAGAGTTAAATAAAGAAATATTGACAGCCATGGATATTTTTTATCAAAAAATAAAATTGTAATGGAAAAGATAAAAATTTGATCTTCAGTGCTATTTAAATGAGTTTAATAGTATGAGCGCCATGAAAGCATTTTGCAGGTAAAAAAAACGGGAACCTCTCGGCTCCCGTTCTCATACAACCCAAGGTCTGGATTACATGTTTTCGATAATCGCGTCACCAAACTCTGAACATTTCAGCAGCTTAGCGCCGTCCATCAGACGTTCGAAATCGTAAGTTACGGTCTTGGCGTTGATCGCGCCTTCCATACCTTTAACAATTAAATCAGCCGCTTCAGTCCAACCCATGTGGCGCAGCATCATTTCAGCAGACAGAATGATGGAGCCTGGGTTCACTTTATCCTGACCTGCATACTTCGGTGCAGTACCGTGGGTTGCTTCGAACAGAGCGCATTCGTCACCGATGTTTGCACCCGGCGCGATACCAATACCACCAACCTGTGCGGCCAACGCATCGGAGATGTAGTCACCGTTCAGGTTCATACAGGCAATCACGTCATACTCAGCCGGGCGTAGCAGGATCTGTTGCAGGAACGCATCGGCGATAACGTCCTTAACCACGATCTCTTTACCGGTTTTCGGGTTCTTGATTTTCACCCATGGACCGCCGTCGATCAGTTCACCACCGAATTCTTCACGCGCTAACTGGTAACCCCAGTCTTTGAACGCGCCTTCGGTGAACTTCATGATGTTGCCTTTGTGTACCAGGGTAACTGAATCACGATCGTTGGCGATGGCGTATTCAATCGCTGCACGTACCAGACGTTTAGTCCCTTCTTCAGAACACGGTTTGATACCAATACCGCAATGTTCCGGGAAGCGGATTTTCTTCACGCCCATCTCTTCGCGCAGGAATTTAATCACTTTCTCAGCATCGGCAGAGTCAGCTTTCCACTCGATACCCGCGTAGATGTCTTCGGAGTTTTCGCGGAAGATGACCATGTCGGTCAGTTCAGGGTGTTTAACCGGGCTTGGTGTGCCCTGATAATAACGCACCGGACGCAGGCAGACATACAGGTCAAGTTCCTGACGCAGAGCTACGTTCAGAGAGCGAATACCGCCGCCAACAGGGGTGGTCAGAGGGCCTTTAATGGCAACACGATATTCACGAATCAGATCTAAGGTTTCAGCAGGCAGCCAGACGTCCTGGCCATAAACCTGAGTGGATTTCTCGCCGGTGTAGATTTCCATCCAGGAGATTTTACGCTCGCCTTTATAGGCTTTCTCGACAGCAGCATCGACAACTTTGATCATCGGTGGGGTTACATCAACGCCGATACCGTCGCCTTCAATGAACGGGATAATCGGATTTTCAGGAACGTTGAGTTTGCCGTTTTGCAGGGTGATCTTCTTACCTTCCGCCGGAACAACTACTTTGCTTTCCATTCACCTCTCCTTCGAGCGCTTCTGGTTCTGCTCGTCTGTCATCACGCTGCATGTGCGTTTGCGTCCTGCTACACGGATGCGTTAGAGCAACTTTTTGTTAATGATTTGTAATGAGCGTGTCAATACTACCCTATTGTTCGCCGCCATGAAAGACACTCGTTCTTAGGCTATAATGCGGCAATTGATATAATCTGAAAATACCATGCAAAAAACTTCTATTAGAAATCACCGGGTTGAGCGATTCAGCTCACGACAAGTCACTAAGCAGCGTAAAGAAAACCAGCCAAAACGCGTGGTTTTGTTCAATAAACCCTACGATGTTTTGCCACAATTTACTGACGAGGCTGGCAGAAGCACGTTAAAAGATTTTATTCCCGTGCCGGGAATTTATGCGGCGGGCCGACTCGACCGGGACAGCGAAGGGCTTTTGGTGCTGACCAATGACGGCGCGCTGCAGGCGCGGTTAACGCAACCCGGTAAGCGTACCGGGAAAATTTATTACGTCCAGGTTGAAGGTGAGCCGACAGCAGAAGCGCTGGACGCCCTGCGTAACGGAGTAACGCTCAATGATGGCCCCACGCTACCCGCAGGCATTGAAGTAGTAGAGGAACCCGTATGGCTGTGGCCGAGAAATCCGCCGATTCGGGAACGGAAAAACATTCCCACCAGCTGGTTGAAAGTTACCTTATATGAAGGTCGCAACCGTCAGGTACGTCGTATGACAGCGCATGTTGGATTTCCTACGCTGCGCCTCATCCGCTATGCCATGGGGGATTACACGCTGGAAAATCTTGCTAACGGCGAGTGGCGGGAACTGAAATCGTAACTGTACGGTTTAACGTGAGTGTTAACAGGGAAGAATGAAATAAAATGGATAAGCAGCTTTTTGCAGCATTCATCCTGCTCGGCGTGTCACCGTTTTGTTCAGCAAAACTGGACTGTGAGACGATTGCCGGAACAGCAGCAGGAGAGGCAAACTACCTTTATGAGTCTGCCAAAGTAAAAACCGACTCACGCCTGCATTTCTATTCTGCACCAGCAACAGAGTGTCAACTCCCCGCGTTCATGGTCAATGGCGACACCGTCGAGGTGCTCAGGAGTTCACAGCGCTACAAAAGCACGGGCATGCTTTCCAAAGATGAGCCTTATCGTTACGTACGTTATCGGGACGCTAAAGGAACCTTCGCCACCGGCTGGGTCTCGGTAGATGGATTAACGCCGTTATCCAGTCCGCTTGCAGTAAGCGCGTCTTGCCAGACATGGGCAAATAAAGCGATGTCGCAGCGCGGGTTCTTACCCTCCTCCTCCGCAAACCACTATCAGGTAACAGGAGACACCCGCGCATGGTTCTATGCGATGCCAACCGAACAGTGTCGCAGCCCGTCCGTATTTTTAGTGCCCGGCGACCTCGTCTCTGTACAAGAACAATCCAACGATGATTTTATGGAAGCGGTCTATTACACCACCGATCGCCAAATCATACGCGGCTGGTTAAAAAAGTCTCAGTTACAGGCTATAAACAGCGGTGACCACTATCGCGACGACATCAACCCGCTGTCGACAGACAAAGCAACGAGAGTCGCCACCCTTGGGCTACGTCACGACCACCAATGTATTTTTTATGAAAGCTGGAATGCTAAAAAGGCCATTGAGATTATCGTGCGCGAGGATCATCAAACCGCATTGTGCCGTGGAGGGGCCGACCCGCAAACATCGCCTCCTGTGGCTTATATTAGTATCGACAAGGCCAGCGGCGAAATTAGCTGGCCAGATGTTGCCGAAGGATTTGCTGAGGAATAAGGGGAAAATATGTTCAAACCGCACGTCACGGTCGCCTGCATTGTGCATGCAGAAGATAAATTCTTAGTCGTTGAAGAAACGATCAATGGCAAAGCCTTGTGGAATCAGCCTGCAGGACACCTGGAAGCCGATGAAACGTTGGTGCAAGCCGCAGCACGCGAACTGTGGGAAGAAACGGGCATTAAAGCGCAGCCGCAGCATTTCATTCGTATGCATCAATGGATTGCACCGGACAGAACGCCCTTTTTGCGTTTTCTTTTCTCTATTAAGCTTGCCAATATGTGCGCTACAGAACCTCATGACAGCGATATAGATTGCTGTCGTTGGGTCAGCGCAGAAGAGATTTTCTCTGCGCCAAACCTGCGTTCGCCGTTGGTTGCAGAGAGTATTCGCTGTTATCAGAGCGGACAGCGCTACCCACTGGCCATGATCGGCGAATTTAACTGGCCGTTTACAGAGGGTGTCAAGTAAAGGGCTGCGTGCTAGAATATGCCGCCTTGAAGTTCAATGTCGTGAGTATTCCTATGTCTGAAAGCCCAAAAAAAGTGATCGTCGGCATGTCCGGCGGTGTCGATTCCTCCGTTTCTGCCTGGCTGTTACAACAACAGGGCTATCAGGTAGAAGGCCTGTTCATGAAGAACTGGGAAGAGGACGATGGCGAGGAATACTGCACAGCGGCCGCCGATCTTGCGGATGCGCAGGCTGTCTGTGACAAACTCGGCATTGAACTGCATACCGTCAACTTTGCCGCAGAATACTGGGACAACGTCTTTGAACTTTTCCTTGAAGAGTACAAAGCGGGCCGTACGCCAAACCCGGATATTCTGTGCAATAAAGAAATTAAGTTTAAAGCCTTCCTTGAGTTTGCCGCCGAAGATTTAGGTGCCGATTACATCGCCACCGGTCACTACGTGCGTCGCGCGGATGTCGACGGCAAAAGCCGCCTGCTGCGTGGGCTCGATGGCAATAAAGACCAGAGTTATTTCCTCTATACGCTCGGCCATGAGCAAATCGCACAAAGCCTGTTCCCGGTCGGCGAACTGGAAAAACCACAGGTGCGTAAAATTGCCGAAGATCTCGGTCTGATTACGGCCAAGAAAAAAGACTCCACGGGTATCTGCTTCATCGGCGAACGTAAGTTCCGTGAATTTCTTGGTCGCTACCTGCCCGCTCAGCCTGGCAAAATCATCACCGTTGACGGCGAAGAGATTGGCCAGCACCAGGGACTGATGTACCACACTCTGGGCCAACGTAAAGGTCTGGGCATTGGCGGTACGAAAGAAGGGACGGAAGATCCATGGTATGTGGTGGATAAAGACGTTGAGAACAACATTCTGGTTGTCGCTCAGGGTCATGAACATCCACGTCTGATGTCCGTTGGCCTGGTGGCGCAACAGCTGCATTGGGTCGATCGCGAACCGTTCACCGGCACCATGCGCTGTACGGTGAAAACCCGCTATCGTCAGACCGACATTCCGTGCACCGTTAAGGCACTGGATGCAGAGCGTATTGAAGTCATTTTCGATGAGCCAGTCGCGGCGGTCACGCCGGGTCAGTCGGCTGTCTTTTACAATGGCGAAGTGTGCCTCGGCGGCGGCATTATCGAACAACGATTGCCTCTGCCGGTATAATTACTTACACATTTGATACAAGGAAGCAGTGAACGTGGCAAAGAATTATTATGACATCACCCTCGCCCTGGCAGGCATTTGTCAGTCGGCACGCCTGGTGCAGGAACTGGCGCACCAGGGGCATTGTGATGCCGATGCATTACACGTTTCACTGAACAGTGTCATCGACATGAATCCCAGCTCTACGCTGGGCGTGTTTGGCGGCAGTGAAGCCAACCTGCGTCTTGGCCTTGAAACGCTGCTTGGCGTGCTGAACGCCAGCAGTCGTCAGGGACTGAACGCGGAACTCACCCGCTATACGCTAAGCCTGATGGTGCTGGAGCGTAAGCTGTCAGCGGCCAAGGGCGCTATGGACACGCTGGGAGACCGTATTAGCGGCTTGCAGCGCCAACTGGACCATTTTGATTTGCAGTCAGAAACGTTGATGAGTGCGATGGCTGGCATTTATGTTGACGTCATCAGTCCACTCGGCCCGCGTATTCAGGTCACGGGTTCCCCGGCCATCCTTCAGAGTCCACAGGTACAGGCTAAAGTACGCGCTTCGCTGCTGGCTGGCATCCGTGCTGCCGTGCTCTGGCATCAGGTTGGTGGAGGCCGTCTGCAACTCATGTTTTCTCGTAATCGCCTGACGACTCAGGCAAAACAAATTCTTGCTCATTTAACCCCGGAGTTGTGATCTATGGAATTATCCTCACTGACCGCCGTTTCCCCTGTCGATGGACGCTACGGCGATAAAGTCAGCGCGCTGCGCGGGATTTTCAGCGAATACGGTTTGCTGAAATTCCGTGTACAGGTTGAAGTACGCTGGCTGCAAAAACTGGCCGCGCACGCAGCGATCAAGGAAGTTCCTGCTTTTGCTGCCGACGCAATCGGTTTCCTTGATGCGATCGTCGCTAACTTCAATGAAGAAGATGCTGCGCGCATCAAAACCATTGAGCGTACGACCAACCATGATGTGAAGGCAGTTGAGTATTTCCTGAAAGAGAAAGTGGCGGATATCCCGGAACTGCACGCTGTTTCCGAATTTATCCACTTTGCGTGTACCTCAGAAGACATCAACAACCTGTCTCACGCGCTGATGCTGAAAACCGCACGCGACGAAGTGGTTCTGCCGTACTGGCGTAAGCTTATCGACGCGGTGAAAGATCTGTCTGTACAGTATCGCGATATTCCTCTGCTCTCCCGTACCCACGGTCAGCCAGCCACCCCGTCTACGCTAGGCAAAGAAATGGCTAACGTGGCTTACCGTATGGAGCGTCAGTATCGTCAGCTCAACCAGGTTGAAATTCTTGGTAAGATCAATGGTGCAGTCGGTAACTATAACGCCCACATCGCCGCTTACCCGGAAGTTGACTGGCATCAGTTCAGCGAAGAGTTTGTCACCTCGCTGGGCATCCAGTGGAACCCGTACACCACGCAGATTGAGCCGCACGACTACATTGCCGAGCTGTTTGACTGCATCGCCCGTTTCAACACTATCCTGATCGACTTTGACCGCGATGTATGGGGTTACGTGGCGCTTAACCATTTCAAACAGAAAACCATCGCGGGTGAAATCGGCTCTTCCACCATGCCGCACAAAGTTAACCCTATTGATTTCGAAAACTCCGAGGGTAACCTGGGTCTGTCTAACGCGGTACTGCAGCATCTGGCAAGCAAACTGCCGGTCTCCCGTTGGCAGCGTGACCTGACTGACTCTACCGTTCTGCGTAACCTGGGCGTAGGCATTGGCTATGCGCTGATCGCGTATCAGTCCACGCTGAAAGGCGTGAGCAAACTGGAAGTGAACCGCGATCATCTGCTGGATGAACTGGATCATAACTGGGAAGTTCTGGCAGAGCCGATTCAGACCGTGATGCGTCGCTACGGTATTGAAAAGCCGTACGAGAAGCTGAAAGAACTGACCCGCGGTAAGCGTGTTGACGCCGAAGGTATGAAGCAGTTTATCGACGGTCTGGCGCTGCCGGAAGAAGAGAAAACTCGCCTGAAAGCAATGACGCCTGCCAATTATATTGGTCGTGCCATCACCATGGTTGATGAACTGAAGTAATCTGTTTGATGCCGGAGCGCGCTTGCACCTGTTCCGGTATTTCGTTCATATCGTAGTAAGCCGGAATACATCAGCGTTTCCGGCTTTTTTATTGCCCACGAGATTATCCCTTTGCCCGGTTTATTAAATGTTTATCCCCACAGCCACATAATCAGCGTTAGACTATAAAATTGATTTTGTAAAATTAGCAAATACAGTTAATTATCATAAAATCAATTAGTTAATAAAAAACCATCTTAGACAATTGCGGGCAATATGAGTCATTTCATCGCCCCAAATCATGCCCCAAGCTAATTTTTGCCCCCAAATTTGCCCCAAAAAAGTAAAAATGGGTAGTGGTCTATCTGCCATTTAGCAACCTCGAGAAGCTAAAAGCCATAATGGAATATTGGTGGTGTGGAGCTTCAAATCCTATCGTTCTACTCAATATCCTATACTTTCAGTCTGACAGTTGGCTGGAGGTTTCTATGTGTGGACGCTTTTCACAGTCAATGACACGTGAGGACTATCTCGCCCTGCTCGCTGAAGAAGCTGAACGTGATATCCCATATGACCCTGAACCGATCGGGCGATTCAACGTGGCGCCAGGCACCAAAGTTCTGCTGCTGAGCGAACGTGACGAGAAACTTCATCTTGATCCAGTTATCTGGGGATACGCCCCCGGGTGGTGGGATAAACCACCGCTAATTAACGCACGCTCTGAAACTGCGGCTAACAGCAGAATGTTTAAACCACTCTGGCAACATGGTCGCGCAATTTGCTTTGCCGATGGCTGGTTTGAGTGGAAAAAGGTAGGTGACAAGAAGCAACCCTACTTCATTCATCAAGCCGATGGTCAGCCAATATTCATGGCGGCAATTGGCAGCACACCATTTGAACGTGGAGATGAAGCAGAAGGTTTTCTGATAGTGACGGCTACTGCCGATAAAGGACTGGTAGATATTCACGACAGGCGACCGTTGGTACTGTCACCAGATGCTGCTCGCGAGTGGATGAGGCAGGACATTGGAGGGAAAGAAGCTGCGGAAATTGCGACCGACGGTTCCATGCCGGCTGATAAATTTATATGGCACGCCGTGACACGTGCCGTTGGGAATGTGAAAAATCAGGGCTCACAGTTAATCCAGCAAATATGACGCAGCATTATATCGCCAATATCATAGCAACCATTTGATATAATTGAAATTATCACGCTTTTACTTTCAATAACATTTAGTGGTTATCTTTTACAACTCATTGATTATCTAAATTTTGATTTTAGTTTTAGAGAAGCGTTTTCGCCAAAAATCCAAGTTTTGCCGCCGGCACATTCAACACGCTACCACTACTGGCAAACCTCGATGATAAAGCTTTTACTGCCGATGAGGTCCGCTATGAGCGAGGAGCGGACGTCGTAGAGACATGAGAATAAGAGCGGCTAGGTTGTGGATTTTGTGCTTTTTACTCCCATCCCATTTCTTTGTAGGTCTTACTATCCTGTTCAGGGAAATCAGTTTGATATTCACCCCAATTACGGAACGTATAATATTTTTTCATTGCTTCAAGGTGCGAGTCTGCATCACATGTCCACACTAATCTGTAGTCCAGATCCAGCAATTTCCGAGCAGAGTCTCCCAGTGGACCGGCAAGACAAAACAAATCTAAACCAGCTTCATTTGTCCACAGCTCGTGCTTCATAATTTTATCCCCATGGACTGCCATCCATGAATTAATATATCACGATGTTAGCAACGTCCGCTCCTGGCACGAAGCGGACCAGGTCACTGAGCTGAAGGTCCGCTGTGAGCGTTAAACGGAAATTAAAGGGGGCGAACACGACATTAATTATCATGCTGCTCGGTTCAGCTTATCAGGCATGATTAATTAACATTCAGTCGCAATGCTAAATCCTGCGGATAGGGATCAAAGTAATTCTGCGTCAGCAGGTAGTCGTCCGGGTATTCCACCAGATAATGTTTAAGCAGCGTCATCGGGGCCAGGATAGGCAGTATCCCTGCGCGATAATTGAGGATAACCTCGCGCAACTCGCCGCGCTGGCGCATTGTTAATTGATTACGGAAGTACCCCTGAATGTGCATCAGCACGTTAGTGTGGTTTTTACGTGAGGCAGGTTTCTTCAGGATTGTCATTAATTTATCTCGGTAGACCGCAAAGAAAGCCTCCAGATCGTCCCATTCATGCAGTGATGCGACAAATGGGCCAATTTCCCGGTATCCGGCCTGATGGTGAGCCAGCAATTGCAGTTTATAACGGCTATGAAAATTCAGTAGCGCCCGCCGCGTCAGGCCATTTTTGCACAGCGTATGGAGCTCATGTAGCGCGAAAACCCGTTCGACGAAGTTTTCACGCAGAACCGGATCGTGCAGCCGTCCATCCTCTTCAACCGGCAGCCACGGATATTTCTCCATCAGCGCGGCTGTAAAAACTCCCACCCCGTCTTTGCGCCCGCGATTACCTTTTTCATCATATAAACGCACTCGTTCCATGCCACAGCTGGGGGATTTGGCACAGACGATAAAACCCGACAGTGTGTCCAACCCTGACAGATAGCTCAGACAAAAGTCAGCCATTTTGTCGGTAACGTCTTCGTGAGGTGCGTGGCTAAAACGCATGCGAATATCCCCGATAGTTGTTTGTACGAGGCGCAACGCCGGTCGTGGGACAGGCAAGCCTATCGCCATCTCCGGACAAACAGGCTGGAAAGTCACCCAACGGGCCAGTTTCACCATCGCAAACTCTGCCCGCTTATGCCCGCCGTCAAATCGGACGGCAGACCCCGTTAAACAGCCGCTGATCCCAACGATGGGTTGCGTTTTCATGGCGTCTTCCTCGCTAGTGCGTTTTACGGGAGAAGAAGAGCGTCACCGTGCCGACGGTGAGGCCAAATTTCTTCATCTCAGTTTTATTAAACAAATGGTTAGCATCCTGCAGGTACATCCAGTCATCAAAATTCAGCAACCAGGTTCTGCCGCTGGCTTTCACATTCATACTGTAATGCCAGTTGAACGCGTTGCCCGCTGTTTGCCCCTTCGCCACGCCTTCAATATCGCCAGCAGTACCTTCGTAACGATCGGCGCTGATTTTACGGATATGCCACACACGCTGCTGCTTCTCTCCATCGTCGTACACAAAGCGTTCATTGAGGGTCAATGTGTCCCCCACCACATCGCCGTTAATATCGACATGGAAACGACGAAGCTGTTTACCGCTGCGATCCTGAACCATCCCCCATGCTTGCGTTTCTCCCTGAAAATACTGAAAGATATCCAGCGTCGGCTGCTGCTGGCGATACTCGGTAATTTCGGCGCTACAGCCAGAAAGTTGCATCATCAGCGGTAAGCTTAGGGCTAATAAACGTTTCATTTATTACCTCCAGTGAGCTGCTGCCGCAGCTCAGGATATTGCGTACGGGAACCCAGCCAGATAGCGAGAAAGTTTTCGCTGAACGCCGCCGACTGTGGTGGGCCAAGCGGGATGAAATGCCTTTGTGCCACTGACAAGCGATACCAAAATTGCCCCTGCTTATCCTGGAAGACAAAAACCAGTTGCGTACCCGGCGCAACGTCAGGCCATAGCTCACCCAACATGCGAAGCCAGGACTCACTCTGCGCCTCCCGTGCCAAAATACCCTGCGCTCGCCACTGTTCGCGGGTAGCATCCACCAGTTCTTGCCGTTCAATATTGCGCTGATAGGTGATAATCAGTGCCTGATCCTCTTTCAACCCACGATAGCGCCCATCCGGGGTGCGTAATTGTGAGTTATAGATCGTGAATGGCCCCCAGGTGAGCGTAGCATCACCGACTTTCCGCCAGCTTAACCAGTCTGTGGCACCTGCAAACGGCGCAATCGCCATTACTCCCAGCAGTATCAGTAAGGCAAGTTTCATTGGTGTTTCCCCATAAAAATATGAAAAAACAGCATCAACACCAGCCAGCCCGTCGCCATTAAACCGAGCACGATAAATGTCGGCTCCAGAAAAGTAATGGCACCCAAACGCTCTCCTATCAGATAAGCGATCGGTCCTCCACCGGTGGCCATTATTACCAGCAGCCATCCTGGCAAAGAGGTCGAGCAGGTGAGGTGCGTCCACATGACGGCGAACATGAGCCAGAGCGCAAGCATCCATAACGGCAACAATGCTTCGCCGCGAAAATCGATCAACCCGGTCAGCGCCCACAACGCATCCAGACCACTGCCCGCAGCTGTCAGCATTAACGCGCACAGTCGTTGCGCAGCAGGCAACATGAAGCAGGCCAGAATAGCCAGACCAAGCCATAACACCAGACCGCGCTCACGAAATAACACCACCATGAACCAGTACAAATCGAACCCGACAGCCAGGAGAAAGACCTGTAAATGGCGGTTCATGGACGCTCCGCCGTCAGTTGCACCACACTGATTGTACGGGCGTTAAAACCTGCTTCGCAGTAACCGAAGTAGTACAACCACATACGGCGAAAACGCTCATCAAAGCCCAGCTTTTCAATTTCATGCCAACAGTGAACAAATCCTTGCCGCCAGTGCGCAAGGGTCCGGGCGTAGTCGGGCCCCATATCGAACAGGTTGCGAACCACAAAGTCAGTGTGCTTTGTCATCAGCCCACTCATCGCGGTGATGCTGGGTAAAAAACCTCCCGGAAAGATATAGCGCTGAATAAAATCGACGCTTTTGCTGTAATCGCGAAAGCGCTGATCCTGAATGGTAATCGCCTGAAGCGCCATTTTGCCCCCAGGGCGCAGGCGCGCCTGACACGTACGGAAAAACGTCGGCAGATAGCGCTGCCCCACCGCTTCGATCATTTCAACTGATACCAGTTTGTCGAATTCCCCGGTCAGGTCGCGGTAGTCGCAGAGCAATACGGTGACTCTCTCCTGTAAACCAGCGCGGGCAATGCGCGCTTTCGCCCAGGCAAACTGCTCCTGCGACAGGGTCGTGGTGGTCACCCGACATCCGTAATGACGCGCGGCGTATTCCGCCATCGCTCCCCAGCCGGTCCCAATTTCCAACAGATGATCATTCGCGGTCAGCGCCAGCTGTTCGCAAAGTCGCGCCATTTTGGCCTGCTGAGCCTGCGCTAACGACTGCTCGGGGCAGGTGAACAAGGCGCTGGAATAGAGTAAATCCTCATCCAGAAAGTGCGCGTAAAAGGCATTGCCGAGATCGTAATGCGCGGCAATGTTTTCTTTTGCCTGTTGCCGATGGTTGCGGCGCGTCCAATGACGTAAACGCTCAACGGGTCGGCCAAGCAGGCGAAATCCACTTTCCAGCCGCCCCAGCAGGGTGCTGTTGAGCGCAAATATTTGCAATAACGTAGTGAGCTGCTGCGTTTCCCACTCTCCATCCATCCAGGACTCTGCCGCTGCAAGACTTCCCCCCGTCAACACCCGCCAATACACCGTGGGCGAAACAATATGTACGTCGGCGCGTAATTCAGCCGAAACATCACCAAAATGAAAGACCTGGGCCCCTTCCCGCACCGTGACTGAACCCTGACGAAGGCCGCTCAGCATACGAAAAAGGAACCAACGCGCAACACGCAGGTTGCGCGGAATATCGGGTTCAAGCGCAAAGGTGGGATCGATCATGATCGTTCACTCCTGCTCACGGGATGATTGTAGAGAGGGACTCGCTTGAGCCACAGTCGTAGCGCCTGCCAATAAATCGCTGACACCGTTTTCAGCGTCATCATCGGCAGTCGTCGCAGCAACGTGCGTAAACTTGCCGGCGTCAACGGCTCGCGTTTGAGCATCAGGGTGGCATCAGAAATTTTCTCTGCCTGATGGTTTTCGATATGCATATGCAGCGTTTTACCCGGCGAGTTAAATCGCCAGTGATAGACCATATCCATCGGATTAAACGGCGATACATGGAACGCTTTTTCCAGTGGTCGCTTTTCCTGCGCATCTACGGCGTAGTAATGACGCTCATTCCACGGCGTATTGCGGACCTCCGCCAGCACCCAGCGCAGGATCTGCGCGCGGTCATAGCAGTAGTAAAAATTGACCGGATTAAAATGAAAACCGAAATAGCGCAACTGCGTCAGGAGCATCACGCGACCTTCAGGACGCTCGCCTGTCAGGCTGGCAAGCTGATTCAGTACGTTCTCTTTTAACGGGGTTCCCAGCGGGTAATCGGCATCATGAAAAGTAGTTGCAGCGAAGCGATTACGTTTCACGCCCACGCCCGGAAGCTGAGCGAGCTCGTCCAGATCGAGCCAAGCCATAAACACCTGATAAGTAAACTGGTGCGTGGTCGGCTGAAGGCGTCGGTGGCGTAATACGCCGTGGTACAGGCAGCTGTTCATCTTAGCTCCCCTCTCCTGCAGCAATGCCGTGTACCACATCCAGCGCACTGCGTACGCCATCTTCGTGAAAACCGTTGTACCAGTAAGCACCGCAGAACCAGCTCCGATGCTGACCGTTGATCTCAGCGCGACGCGCCTGCGCCCGCCAGCTTTCAGGGTTAAACAACGGATGCTCGTAAACAAAGCGTCGCCAGACGAAGCGGTCGTCGATGGGGATGTCCGGATTGAGGGTCACGCAAAATAGCGGGCTTCCTTCAGGTAATCCCTGGAGAATATTCATGTTATAGGTGACGCAAGCGCGGGCCCTATCTTGCTCACTCAGGCGGTAATTCCAGCTTGCCCAAGCGCGTTCGCATACCGGTAACCAGCGGCGATCGCAGTGCAACACAACCTCGTTACGTTGCCAGTCAATTGCGCCCAGCACGTCGCGTTCTGCAGGGGTCGCATCCTCAAGTACAGCCAGAGCCTGCGAGGAATGGCAGGCGAAGATCACCTGATCAAATGTCTGTATTGATCCTGCCAATTGTATTTTGACGCCGCTGTCGTAGCGAATAACCTGCTGAACAGGTGAATTGAGGTGCAATTTCAGACGATCGCCCAGCTTCGCCAGCATGACACGAATGTATTCGCGCGATCCGCCCGGCACCACATACCATTGCGGTCGATGCCAGATATCCAACAAGCCATGGTGCTCAAAGAACCGTAAGAACAGCGCCAGTGGAAAACGGCGCATCTCCTGAAGTGAAGATGACCATATGGCCGCGCCCATCGGCAAAATATAATGCCGCGCAAAGAACACACTGAAGTGGTGCTGGTCGAGGAAAGTCTGAAGCGTCGCGTTCACATCGGTCTCATTTAATGCCTGTTTCGCCAGACGATTAAAACGGACAATCTCTTTCAGCATTCCCCAATATGCGGGGTTGACCAGGTTTCGACGTTGGGCAAACAATGAAGTCAGCGTATGACCGCTATACTCCATACCGCTTTGCGGATTATGCACCGAGAAGCTCATCTGCGTTTTTTGCCCCTGAATGCCGAGTTCGCTCAGCAAGCCCATAAAACGCGGATAGGTTCGGTCGTTATAGACGATAAAGCCGCTATCAATCGCGAAACTCCCGTGCGGAGTCGCCACATCCACTGTCGCAGTATGGCCGCCAGGGGTCGACGCCGCTTCAAAAAGCGTCACCTGATGGTGTCCGGCCAGACGCCAGGCGCAGGTTAATCCGGCAATCCCACTGCCAATGATAGCTATTTTCATGAACGCACCATCCTGCGCAGTAACGCGCGCTGGAGACGCTCAGGTAGCCCGCCCAACACACGCAGCAACACGCCAAAACCCGACGGAAAGGCAATATGGTTTTTCCCTTTCGCCAGGCCATGACGAATCGCCTTCACCGCCTGCTCTACACTTACCTGACCGGGCATAGGAAAATCGTTTTTACGGGTAAGCGGGGTATCGACAAATCCTGGCGAAACGACAGTCACGGCGACACCTTTCGGCTCCCAGTCCAGACGCAAACTGTTAGCAAACCAGGTTAGCGCCGCTTTAGACGCGCCATAGGCTTCAGCCCGAGGAAACGGCATCCAGTGGGCCATCGAACTGACCAGCACCACGCGGCTACCGGAGGTTAGCTGCGTCTGAAGCGCTTCCAGGCAGTTGATGGGGCCCAGATAATTCGTCGCCATCACCCGTTCAACCTTCTCGGCATCTATCCAGCCGTGGTCGAGATATTCGCAGGTTCCGGCGCAGAGAATAACCAGTTCGGGTTTGCAGTCCGCCAGCTCCTGGCGACAGGCGTCTTTGTCTGTCATATCGAACAGGCGTACTGTGACATTGGCGTGGGATTGGCGCAGCTGTTCCAGCCTTTCTGGATTGCGGCCACAGGCAATCACGTGACAGCCGTCATCGGCCCATGACTTTGCGAGCCCGGCACCAATCCCGGAACTTGCGCCAGTAATGAGGACTGTCATCATGCGCGCACCCTCCTTTTAACGCCGCGGACGGCCCAGCCCAACAGCGGCAGATGCTCATAAAGCATCTCTCCGGCATCGTAATAATCACGCTGGCGAACAATCTTCTCGTTATGCGTCCCGACCATTGAACATCCCGGCAAGGATCGTAATTCTCCGCCAGCAATACGCGGATGCGACCAGTACATGGTCCACGTCACGGCAAACCGTCCGCTCTCACACAGCGGAGGACCAATGGCAAAACGGCAGGTGTTCACATTCCCCAGCAGATGCGAGAAATAGCGCTGGATGGCAAACAGCCCGTTATGTTCCCCGAAGGGATCGACAAGTACCGCGTGCTCGTCGTACAACCCGGCAAGTGCGGCGGCGGGCTGGCGATCCAGACTGGCGTAGTAATCCACAAACCTGTTAATAACGGATGGCTGCGCGCGCATAGCTCTTACCCTTATGTGGACCACAACACGTATGTGGCATAATTAAAACTTACACAAACACTTTGTTTTGTCCAAGTTTTGGCTGGGTAATTTTTATAAACACATTTAATTCAATGAATTAAGTTTTATTTTTTTGAGCGAGATTATCTGGGATCCACTAAGGCAGTGGCTAATCGACTCACAGGAACGGTAATGACTGAAGATTAAAGCGGGATCACTTCGAGGAAGTTGACCTGTTGTTGCCAGAGGTCTATCTGTTTTTTACGTGCTGCGGTGAGTTTGCCGGACGTAACCAACAGCCATTTTCGCTCGGGGAAAATTTCAGGCGCGAGCATCGCGGGCGCTACAGGAAGCACATCAATGCGATGTCCTTGTCCAGTGCGACCAAGCGCTTCAAGCCAGATCTCGCAGGGGTCGGTAAGATGCCAGCCTGTAATCAGGTAGTTATCACCCGGCGCACGCTTATCCCTTTCCAGGCAAAACGAGGTGTAAGAGATGATAATACCATCGAGGATTTCACGCAGCGTCATGATAGCCGGCACGTTGGCCGAGACCTGGCTTCGCAGAGGGCGCAATACCTCACTCACCAGTTCAGGGCGAGGATACTCGCGGCCAGCGTCATAAATAAGCTGGCGCAGAGATTCAATTTTCCCTTCGTTCAGGCGCTGCAGCATACTCTCTTGCAGAGATAGCCAGTTATTCGTTCGCCGCGCATCAGGGCGGGCCAGCAGCGGTTTTACCTGGCTTATCGGTACACCTTTTTTCACCCAGTCGAGAATTTTAAGCGCCAGCTGGATATCGTCATCGCTATACAGCCGGTGCCCACCATCTGTACGCTGTGGTTTGAGAAGTCCATAACGACGTTGCCAGGCACGCAGCGTCGTGGGGGTTATTCCGCAAACCCGCGCAAATTCACCGATGGAATAGGACATACAGAACACCTGATAACAAAGAATACTCTCAATATACTACGAACTACGCCGGAATAAACTCTAACTGAAATGGTCGATAAAAGCTGGCCACTTCACGAGGAGGCTTTTCAAACCACGACAGGTCCGCTTCTGGCACAGACCTGCCTATCAGACTAGGTTCAGGTCTGTGCCATAGCTGTGTCATGTCAGATCTAAGTTAATACAATTTAGACATTTAGAAAGGTGAACCAGCACATTACTTCCTCTCACTCCAGCCAACTGGATATTCAGCAATGGCATTAACATCTGTAAGTAACGCTACCTCCGATTTCATCTGCCTCTGCCGTTCGTGAATACTGAAGCCGTGCACTACCATTGCCTGCATCATCGCTGCCTCCAGTTGTTGCAGGAACGCAAAATTTACGGGAACGTCGTGGTTATCCGCATCGGTCCAGAAAAATCCCTCAGGTAACTTTCCTGTTCTACCAGCCATAACCACGGGTGCAAGACGCTCCTGCGATACTTTGCCTCCATCCCACCGGCGATTGTCCAGTTCAAAAATAATGTTGGCGTTTTCCTGAACGTCCCGCCAGTTGCTGATTTCAGCCAGTTTCTGATTTCGTAAATCCTCCACCATCTTGTCAGTCACAATAAAAGGGGCGACAGGTCCATACTTTCCTGATTCAAGCTCGCTGTAGATACGGCGCCCATGCTCCTCAAAATCATTCGGGCATGCAGTGAACGGCAGAAACTCATCAAACTCTGCAAATTTAACACTACAATTAATCGCTGTATGTTCTTTATTCGCCCACTCAGGAGCCTGAATGACCTCAATGTTCATACAATCTCCTTTTATGAGATTCGCTGAAAAATGCCTGCATAGTAACCCAAATTAGTCCCAGCCAGACCTTCAGAAGAACTCGATGCAATTCCACACGAACGCCATGTACCCGGCAAAGTATATTTGCCACTACTACCCGTAATACAAAACGACGCTTTAGCGTCGCTGTTGCTGATAATTCCACACGCTATTAAACTTCCCCCCGAATAACTTGTACCTGGATTAGTACCTCTCCCTCCAGGCGCTGGCATATATGCCAGCGCAAACGTACCTACAGCATGAAGAGCACCTGCTGGTACGCCTGCTGGTCCCTGAGGCCCTACAGGGCCAGTTGGTCCTGTTGCTCCCGTTAACCCGATATCACCCTTGTCACCTTTTGCACCCGCCGGCCCCTGTGGACCTACAGGTCCAGTTGGTCCTGTTGCCCCCGTTAATCCGATATCTCCCTTGTCCCCTTTTTCGCCTTTTGCGCCTGCCAGTCCCTGCGGACCCACAGGGCCAGTTGGTCCTGTGGGTCCCGTTAATCCGGTATCACCCTTGTCACCTTTTGCCCCTGCCGGCCCCTGCGGACCTACAGGGCCAGTTGGTCCTGTTGCCCCCGTTAACCCGGAATCACCCTTGTCCCCTTTTTCGCCTTTTGCGCCTGCCGGTCCCTGCGGACCCACAGGGCCAGTTGGTCCTGTTGCCCCCGTTAATCCGGTATCACCCTTTTCACCTTTTGCACCTTCTGGCCCCTGCGGGCCTGGCGGACCACTGAGGTCTTCACTTTCCTGTATCTCTTTAATGGTCTCAGCGGCGGCTTTTGAGGCTGCACTCCTTGCCTGTTCAGCAAGGAGCTGTGCTTCATCCCTTGCCTGTCCACTTTCTTTCTCACTGGCAGCAGCAGCCTGTGCGCTGTTCCGGGCATTCAGGGCGTCTTCCTGAGCTTCATCGCGCAGCGTCAGGGCCTCATCTCTGGCCTGCTCTGCGCGAGTGGCACTCTCAGTGGCTGCATTTTGTTGATTCTCAGCAGTTTTCGCAGCCTGCAATGCTGATGCTTCACTTAAGGAAGCCGATTGTGCACTGCCTGCTGCCTCAGTCTCTGATTTAGCAGCCTTTTCACAGAACTCCCTGGCATGCTGTTCACTTAGCGCTGCAGCTGCAGCGCTGTTATCCCCCTGTTCTGCAGCCTGTATAGCCGTGAGGACGTTTTCACGCACTGAGGTTTCAGATGCGGCTGCATTACCGGCATGCTCACCCGCTGTTTGTGCTGACGCAGATGCACTTCCGGCACTCCCCGCTGCAGACTGTGCCGAAGCGCCTGCCTCCTGCTGCGCTTTCTGTGCCGCATCAGCGGCGATCTTTGCCTTTCCGGTCTGTTCCGTCGCTGTCTGTGCCGACTTTGCCGCACTGTCAGCATCTACACTGCTGGCCAGAACGTTCTGCGCTGTCTGTCGGGCATTATCTGCAGCAGACCGGGCAGAATCATCAGCAGCATCCGCAGAGAGTGCCGCCTGGCGCTGTGACTCTGTTGCAGCCATTGCAGACAATGCTGCCGCATCATTGCTCTGCGCTGCTGACTGTGCGGCCTGTTCAGCGAGTTTCCGATCCTTCTCTGTTGCACCGCTCAAATCCACAACGCGGTTTACCATTTCCTCAAAACGTTTCATCACCTCCGGACGCAGGTCTGCATCCTTTGGCGCATCGAGAAACGCATTCAGGGTATCCGGCGCATCGGTCGGGGCCACATAAATATCGCCGGCCACTGAGGGAGGAAAACCTTCCCGCAACAGTGACACACTGTAATAACCCGGCTCAGCCTCAATGCTGTAGTGACCGTCCGCTCCTGTAATAGAGTATGAAGTCACCTCAACCACAACGGTCGGGCTGGTTTTCCTGGCACTCAGCTGAATAGTGCAGCTCTGAACCGGTTTGCCGGCCCCGTCTCTGAGCACTCCAGAGATAAGTACTGCCATAATTCCTCCATAAAAAAACCGCCCGAAGGCGGTTTCTGTCATTAACTGATTGTTATCCCGGCTGATGACTTTTTCGTCACAATAACCAGCAGGTCACTGATTCGGGAATATGGCCAGCCGCTGCTGTTACCATGTGTATTGACACTGAAACTCAGCGTCATCCGTCCGCTCCCGGCAGGCATATCCAGTGTCCGCGTAAAAACGGCCGGTACACCTCTGCTTGTCTGGTTGTATATCTCCACCCCGTTTTTCCTGACAGTCAGCGTACAGTCATCCCATACGTCATTACTGGTCTGGCTGTCATACGCTGCACCCTGAAAGGTAATCCCAGGAATGGAAACCTGTCGGTCAAAAGACTGGTCATCTTCAATCACGACTGTCAGTGTCCCGTTGGCGTACCGTTTTTCACCGTTACTGGTTATGAAGTAAGGGAACTCCCTGCCCGCTGCCTTAACAATATCCCCAAGAATACGCTCGGCCCGGAGCGTCCCCTTTATGGTGCAGTTTTCCTCAATCGTCACATTGTTGAGAGCACCAGAATTCGCACTAATATGGCCGCTGATATCCGCATTACGGGCAGTCAGTTTTCCGTCAGGTGTCAGCATAAAGGTCGGCGGGTTCCCGCCACTGGTGATAGTGGGAGCCGTCAGATATTTGAGGAACACCTCGTTCATAAATATCTGATTACCCTGAGCCACAAACATCGGGGTCTCATTGCCGTTTGCCGGGTCGATAAACGCGATACGGTTTGCTGCCACCAGGAACTGGCTTACCTTCCCTTCTTCCGTGTCTTCCATGCTCAGGCCCAGACCAGCCACATAGTGCTTCCCGTCTTTGGTCTGCTCTATCTTCACACCCCACATGGCATTCCATTTGCCGTTCGCGTCCTGCCATTCTTCCGAAAACTGATCCAGCCTGCTGGCGTTGTCTTCCGTCAGCTCCACCTTCTCCAGCAGCTCTTTCCCCAGGTGGCTTTCGGTGATTTTCCCTTTGAAGAAATCCAGGTAGCCCGCCGCATCGTTGCTGGCCTGCCCTTTAGCCTCCACGAACGCCGATTTCCCGACCTGGTTCACGGCCCGGATATAGAAGTAATAATCCTTGCCGGGTTTGATACTGCTGCTGGCCGCAATCCAGTACAGCGCGGTGCCGAGATAACGCGCATCGGTTTCCACCTGGCGGGTATCGGCAATCTGCGTATCTGTAAACCAGAATTCATACTGCACCGTGGGGTCATATACCGCCTGGCGCGGGGTGGCGGTTATCTGAAAATAGCCGGGAGTCAGCTCAACATAAGACGGTACTGCCGGCGCGGCGATGCTGAAATCCGTGCTGGCCGGATCGCCCTGCTGGCCCTGGCTGTTCACCGCCCGCACCGTCAGGGTGTAACGTCCCGGCGTCAGGTTACGGAAAGTATGCTCCGTTTTTGTCAGGATCAGGCTGCTGGCCAGCCGGTCGCTGTTATCTTCCGCTTTCACCGTCAGGCGCAGGGAGAAGTTAACCCCCTTAACCACACGCGGGGTATCCCATCGCGCCCGCGCCTGATACTGCCCCTCCTCTGCCAGAATCTCTGTGGTCAGGTGCTGCACGGCAGTACCATTCAGCATGCCGGTCAGCATGTTGGAGGTTCGCTCCTGGGTGGTTTCCATCAGGCCAATGGCGAGGCTGTTCAGGTTTCCCTGCGACTTATAAAGCTCCACCGCCGTCTGGTACTGCGCATCAGCGGAATCTTTATCCGCCTTTTGCTTCAACAGTTCGTACTGCTCTTTGTTGATCGCATCGTTCTGGTAAAACGCCTGCAGCAGTGACTGACGCTCGGCCAGTTGATTGCGCAGTTCTGCCAGCGGATCAACCGTCCCGGCGATATCAATCAGAGGGGCAGACATTGCCGCTGCCTGTGCCTGTAACAGTTCGCGGGCCGTACTTTGTGCCAGCGTGATTCTGGCCGTCTGGTATTCCTTTTCATCCAGAATACGGGCATTCAGGAGCGACTTCAGCTCCTGGCTCGCTTCACGCTCTTTCGTAAGAGTTGCTCTGGCTGGCGCATACTGTTCTGCCAGTTCGAGGCGCTGTTTCTGATAGTTTTCAGCATTCAGCAGCAAAGTCTTCTGAATATCAGCCTCGCTGGCTCCGTCAGCGCGGGCGGCTTCAAGAAGTTTTCTGGCGCTTTCCTGCTCCTGCAGGTTGATACGTCCGAGACTGGAGGCATGCGCCGCTTCGATTTCACGCCGCAGTTGCTCATACTGGTTAACCTTCGACTTTTGCCCCTTACCAGTATCCCCGCCTTCCCCGGTCCAGGGGGTATCAGGTTTATCACTCCCTGTTTCATTCCCTGGTTCACCCTTTATGTCGGCATGGGCGTTTAGCACGTGCTGGCATCGGCATAGTCCTGTTTGTTGGATACAAATTGTGTAATAGGCGGAAAGTAAAAATGAACCAGTAGTTGATTGAAAGTTCTCATAAATAGCGAGAATCAGCGTGGTTCTTGCCCCGTAACATCAAGGATTATCAGAAAGAAATAAAAATGAGAATTATTATCAAAACATTCAAGTGAGATCGCTGGAATAACAAACTCTTAATCTCTCAACAAAAATAAGGATTTGTTAAGCTTCATGATTTATGGTCGATGTAATACACCGTTTGAGGCAAGAATAATGGTCAAATTCTCAAAACTTCAGATTCGCTTACACTGGCTAACCCTGATATTAATAGCGATAACCTATGCAGCTATGGAGCTTCGTGGCTGGTTTCCCAAAGGCAGTAACACCTACCTTCTCATGAAAGAAACACATTACAATGTTGGGGTGTTTGTCTGGTTTTTAATGATAATACGATTAATTATTAAACATAAGTATCATGATCCAGCTATCACTCCCCCCCCACCAGCCTGGCAGATGATGGCTGCTAAAATAATGCATATCCTGCTGTACATTTCTTTTTTGGCTCTACCATTATTAGGTATTGCAATTATGGCTTACGGTGGAAAGGACTGGAGTTTATTAGGTTTTAACGTTGCATCGTTCGTTACTCCTGACGGGGAAACAAAATCACTTATCAAAGATACTCACGAAACACTGGCAAACATCGGATATTTTTTAATCGCAGCGCATGCTGGTGCAGCGTTATTCCATCACTACGTCCAGAAAGATAACACTCTTTTGAGGATGATCCCTGATTGTAACGATAAGAAATAAATACAAATTTTAATGTTTAACATTACAGCAGGCACTCAGTGAATGTCTGCTGTAATGCCTGCTCAGCCAAGTTGAAGCACACCGTGTTCTTTTGAATCAGAGAATGCAACAAACCCAGTGTATTCGGGGATAGTGTTCCGTCATCAGCATCAAATGCTGAAATGGTTGCGTGAAGAATCAAAAATGCTCCAAATCCCGCGCCGCTGCTGCCCCTCGATGGTCAGAATCGTCAAGGAGGACCCGTTAAAAGGTAAGCAGAAAATCTGTGGTTAGAAGTGAAGGCTTTGACAACGTTCTAAATTTTATGACAGAAATAAAAAAGCATTACCTTTCAAGATAATGCTTTTTCACTCGAACTGAATCTTATAACAATTAGATTAATGTGATTTTAATATCATAGCTTTCAAGCCCAGTCATTTTTTCACGAGCATTAAACTGGATATCGGAAACTTCTTTTCCTGTCTTTTTTTTGAGTTCAATAATTTTTTTTGTGATGAATTCAGAAATATCCGCTTCAATTTTTCTTTTTAAATCTTCGACGTTCATTGTTCACCTCTCTTGATCTCTAACGTATCAACGCCAAGCATGTTACATTCCCCGTAGAGCACTTGTATAAGCGCTGATATGTTTAAAAGATAGAATAGAAAGACTCAATTATCAATAGTTTGCAGTACAATCTTCATACAAAAGAGCTCGCGACCACACAAACCACTGTACTAAAATCCGGGTCGGTCACGAAACAACCAGATCTCATTTCAAAAGCTTCGATGCTGCCTCGAGGATCTCTTCTGAACTGACATCACGATCAGAGGCTACATAAACTATTTTATGGTCTCCTGTCAGAGATGGAAATCCCGCTGACATCACGGGTAGGTGTGCTTTTTCCCCATTGGGAAACTCACGCATTATCGTAGTAATACCTTTCATTACGGTTACAACAACTGCAGGTTCTGCATTAAAAAAAACGATGACTTTTTTCATAATTTTACCGTGATGTCTCTTACAGAGATTGTCGGTTCAGCATACAAAAAAGGCTCCATAAGGAGCCTGAAATTTATTTTCTGAATTCTAACGAAGACTGACCAGAACGAATGTACAGTGCAATATTATCAAATGTAATCATTGTTGATTTGCAAAAAATACATTTTGCTCCGAAAGGATTTTTTTCAGTAACATCAAAGTTTGACGTTCGGTACTGAGATCCGTGGCAACACGGACATCTGAAGTGAATATTATTAGTAATAACAGTTACCTTATACAGCCACGACATTAACTGCCGTGGGGCCTTTAGGTCCCTGTTCAACACTAAATTCAACTTCCTGATTCTCATTCAGCGTCTTGAAATCATTACTCTGGATAGCAGAGAAGTGAACAAACACATCTTTACTACCATCTTTTGGAGTGATAAAACCAAAACCTTTTTCAGGATTAAACCATTTAACTAAACCAGTCATTTTATTAGACATAAACATTACCTTTATTGAGTAAGCCCTTGGGCAGAATGGTCCGAAAAAAATTATCAGAGAGAAAAGCTAACAAGGAAATCTCAACAGGAACAAGGAATAAAATTATTACAGAGACTGCTTCAGATAAATTCGTTACAAACCAGACATTCATTAACGCATGATTAACCAAACATAGCAAGGTTTAGTTTTGTAAGTAAATCTCAGTGGGTTTTGATCATAAAAATTAATTTAAATAGCTTAAATCGAAAATTATGTCATGCTGCGTAAGACCTTTATCTATCACCCTAAGTTGTCAGGGATTTTGACTCAAGGAAGAGTCGTATTTCCTTCATAGTAAAAATTCACAATTTTATCCACGAAAACCGTCAACATCTTAATTTATAGAGCTATTATTTTTCCTCTACGGTTCATTGTTAGTATTTTTACGGACTCATAAATCCGCTCACATGTCATTCCTGCCCGGTAGTTTTCATCAGCGCGTTCAGCATGGTATCGAGCTTCTTCTGTCAGGCTTCCTGGCATGTCTACGAGCATTGTGGTGTCATGGCGGATGGAAAGTTTTGTTGATTCGTTAGTTATCGAGCTGTAGAACGCTATGCTCTAGCGACTTGGAATAGGCAATCAGCCCGGTGTACTCAGGGATAACCTCGCCATCATCCGCTTCGAACTCAGGGATTGTTCCGGTAGTGATGGTGTATTGTGGCTGGCCATCTTCTTTTGCGAAGGCAGCCAGGTCTTCAATCTGCTTAGCTGTAAGAACTACTGTAATGCTCATTCCTCAGTTGTTAAAAAGCCCCGCTATTGCGAGGCTTGATTGATTATGGCTAACGACTACATCGTAACGGTTATAAAAGAAGCTATTAGCCAACATGTGGTGTATGGTTGTTAACCGCCCACCAGGACAATAAACATGTCGATACTCAAAGATATCAAGATGCGTACTTTACGCCATGTGAAAAGTACTTGTCCTCATTGCTCCCGCCAGTCAAAGCACAGTCTGTCGAGAATAAAAAACAATATAACGTTAATTTGCCCCTTCTGTGGAAACATCTATCTTCCATCGGAAAGCAAACCAATAAAGTAACTGATTGACTACCAAATAAAACTCATACTCTCAGAATGTGGCAAAGCAGACATAACCTTTTATTGTTGTTCTCATTTAAGAGAATGTAACACCCAGAGTGGAGAGGTTTTTTTTCTTCTCCACAATACGGCGATCAAGTTCAGCCACTGCATGCGGGCGTATGGCATCAAGAAAGGCGTTATCCTGATAGGTAGACTGGATTGTCACACCAAGTCCGGCACCACTTTCCAGTATGCTTTTCTGAAGTTGTAGTTCTTTTATATCGTTATTGAGGTAATACGCTTCACTTAGGTTTTCTGCGTTCATCTTCTAACCCTGTTGTTGTTTGACTGCCTCACTGAGTCGTAAATGCGCTCACACGTCATTCCTGCCCGGTAGCTTTCGTCAGATCGCTCAGCATAATATCGAGCTTCTTCTGCAAGGCGTCCGAGCATGTCGGCGAGCACTGCGGCGTCGGCTCCGGCTGTTTTGCTTCTGACGGCAGTGGCAAGATCTGCGGTGTGCTTTGCGGCGTCCAGGCGGGTGGCAAGCTTTGTTGCTTCGGTACGCAGCTGGTTAACAGTGGCAGACAGGCCAGCAGCAGTGGCAGCAGATTTAGCGGCTTGTGCTTGTGCATCTTTTACAGCCTCATCAAGGGCAATTATGCGCCCTTGCTCAATCATGCGGGCGGCGGTCTGCGCGTTCGCTGTTCGCGATGATTCCGCGCTGTCACGTTCCGCCCACTTTTTTTCCCAGCCGCGGCTGCTCCATACACTACCCGCGATGAATGCGATGGCCACCAGCAGAGAAATGGCAATAAACTGATAGCGCAGGCTCACTGGTCTATCCCCCAGCACGCCAGTGCACTTTCCTGGTCTCGTCGTTCAACCTGTCCATAGCAACCATTCTTCTGGCCTTTGGTCAGACGACAATCGCGGCCACCGTCTTTAATCCACCAGCGGATCGCCTCACATGCCCCTTTTGTATCTCCGGCGTTGATACGCTGGTAGAACGTTGACGGGAAGCATTTGCCTGGACCAATGTTGTAAGGACAGAAAGAAGCGATACCTGCCTTCTGCTGCTCACTCAACGGAACTTTTATATTTCGTTCAACCCATGCCAGCGCCTTGTCGCGTTCTATGGCGTTTACCTGGGCACATTTCTCAGCAGAAAGCCTCATGTCCTGAACTACTGGCTTACCATCAACCATCGTGGCGCCACGGCAAATCGTCCAGAGCCCTCCGCCGTCGCGATACGCCGTCAGACTATTACCCTCTTTCTCATCCAGAAACTGATCGAGAATAACTGGCGCGGAGGCTCCCGCAAGAATCAGACCAACGACCGCTGCGCTCAGTTTATTCTTCAGCTTTGGTGACATTGCCATTAAGCCGGTCCTCCCTTTCCTTTTTCCTGTAATACCAGTTCACAGCACAGGTGATAACGGTGCATGCAATACCGACAATAATTGCCCAGTCACTCAGGCTTAACCCTGCAATTCTGTCGGCCAACATCCAGGACACCTCTTTTGCTGTTTTAGCTGTTTCGGCATATGCCTTCGCTGATACACCGCAACCGGTCAGCGTGGTTCCTGTTCCATATGAAAGTCTGCTGTAAATGGTGCTCATTCTGGTCATAGCCTCACCTCCGATTCTTCGGATGGCGCTGTGTGTGATTAAAGGGTCAGGCTTCACGGGCTGGATTTATCAACAAAGCACGTAGCGGATGATTCCCGTGAGCCTGAAATGAAAAAGGCCGCCATGCGGCAGCCTCGAAGTAAGTACAGTTGTTTACAATGGTGGAGAGAGAGGACCTTCTAACACCTCTGCTTCACCGTTATGGCAAATGTCATCGCCTCTGGTCAGATGCCAGACACCTGTGATTGTTTTACCCGTCTCCAGATCATCAACAGTGTCATTCGTGTAGTACGCCACCTGTACAATGCCAACATGCTGAATCCAGTAATAGCCCTCTTTCATAAGCTCCTCCGCGATACTCAGCAGATAGTATAGAGCGGCACAAATAATGCTGTGGTGCAGGAAACCACAACTTAACCTTTGCTAATAAAGTAATTTCGAAAGATGACGATAATGGGTAATAAATGTAAGGCCGGAGGAACCACCATGAGCATGACCGTTAGCACTTTGGGTCAGGACATACTGCAAAGCACAGTAAAACAAACATCTTCAAGTACTGGCAACTCTGTTTCACAACAAATTCAAAACCTGAAAAAACAAATTGGAGAGTTGACAAAAGAACTCAGCGCCATGGGTTCAAAAATAAATGAAGTAACCTCCGAAGATGAGGCAAAACTGCTTAAACAGCAGATGGAGATGATTCAAAGGCAAATCGAGTCTATATACGCAAAAATTGCTCAATTACAAAAACAAGAAGCAGAAAAAAACCAAATGGTATCGGAAGCATTACCTACGGTAAGTGACAAATCAAGTTCGAACGTTGCAGGGAATAATACTAAAAATATTGATGTCTACGTTTAGCAGTTGCCCCCTCTCATTTTTCCTCTGAGCTAGAAACGACAAAGCATTGAGCATTGTGAGAACTTGTTTTCAAGTTAACGATTTCAGCTCGGCGATATGACAGGGGTACTGGTGTAATACACCTCGCGAATACCCCTGTCGTATCGCCGGAAAGCAAAAACCCCGCGCTGGCGGGGTTCTCGTTATATTCAAATTGTTCGCTTTTCGTCGCTGCCATCGTGGCGCAGCTCTGCCAAGCATGAATTAATTATTCACTTTGTTGGCCCGTTTTCAAACGTTTTTACGTCATAAAGCACTTATAGCTAATTCCCGCTGCCATTTTGTACAAATATCGTTCAATCAATGAGCTACTTGTTGCAAAACGATCGTTTTGAACGATCGATAAATGAAAATTGATCTGTAATACCAATTTTAATTGTGTGGTTATCGCACGTAGACTCAGGGCAAAACCTAATAAATGGAATTATCATGAGCCTTTATCACTACTTGGCCATATATATCGCGGGTTTCATCGCAATGTTTGCTTTGTTAGTTCGTGGGGATAGAGTACACGGCCTCGAATTTGACCTGGCTGATACGGTGATAACCTCCATTCTGTGGCCCTTCTACGCCGTTGCTATTATCTGTATTAAGATTTATGAGCGGTTTAAACAGAATCGTCAGTAATAGCCAGTTCCCCCGGCTACTGACCGGGGTTTTTGTTTCGAATTACAGACTCATTAGTCTCCCGGTCAGCTCCTCTTTTGGTATGACTAACCATCCTCTAACCCAGCTCTCATCTGGTTACGAACCGCAAGGAATGTTTTTGCTCTGAATATTTCCAGGCACCATCGCACACGCTTTCTCGCCTCCCCGTCGGTTAACCATGGCGCAATCGCCTGCAGCTCCCGGGTTATGTCTGATATTTTTTTTCGGGTGGTGTAATACTGAAGACCAACAACATAAACCGGATCGTTTATATCCAGCGCCTGCAATACGCATTGTTCAACAAAATCGACATCATCATTATGCAGAGCTTCATCAATCACACTGGCAGTTGACTGTGGCCAGAGAATGCTATGTGCCCTGTTCATCGCCTGCTGTCCACGGAATCCCTCTTCACGAGCCTGGTTCAACGCTGCGGTGAAGCGTTCTAACGCCTTATCTGACCAGTTCCGTCCCTTAAGCACATTCCAGCACGCGTGTCCTCGCGGCATACGTGGTGCTGTTTTTCCTCCCACCCCTTCCCCCCAGGTAGTGAGCAAGGATTTAATCCATCCGGACTGGATCCCCGTAAGAAGGATACATTTACCCAGCCAGCTTTTACGCGGCGCTGATGCGGCTTTACCAAGTGCTTCAAAATGATTGCGGCGTTGACGTGGTGTCATCCTGTTCATCTCCTTACGCCAGAACGCCGAGCCCATAAGCCCGATCCAGCACTCTGATTATCATTACCGGCTGAGGAACATTTTTTTGCTCAAACTTCACCGGGTCGTTATGTAGTTCTGTATGGCACTGGCGGCACAGGGGGATCGCAAAAATATCATGCGCCTTTGTTGCCATTCCTCCCTGCCCCCAGCCAATTAAATGGAGTGGGTCATCTGATGGTTTACCGCAGCATTCGCAGGGTTGTGTTTTAATCCATTCCAGATACCTGGGGGCCGTCCAGCGGACCCGCTTTGGACGTTTCATATAGGTTTGCGGGGACTCAGGATCGACCAGAACACCAACTATGGGCTTAACCGCAGGTACCTGCGCTGGTGGCAAGTTCACGGGTATTGTGCTGGCTTTAGCTGTAATGATGCTGGTGGCGGTTACACCCGGTTTGATATCGCATTCACGCATGACTGACTGATGTTCTTCCGAAGGAATACGGAGCGCCCGGCTGGCTACTGATTCGGGAATTACGTCGGTAATCCCCATACGAACAGCCCACCAGCAAAGCTCCGCTAGCGACAACTCTCTGGAAGAATCCATATTCAGCGCCACCATGATGCTGTTAATAATCCAGTTAACAACATTACGTCTCGCCAGCTCTGAAAGTTGTTCGCTGTAGTGGTCACGCAAATGGTTATCACAATGTCCACACAGGAGAACCGATCCAGGTTCATGACGCAGAGTGGTTAGCTCGTGATAATGGTAATCGCTGTGTGGCCACTGGCAGCAGCTACCGCCATAACGCAGAAGCCAGTAATCAAGGCCACTCAAATCACCAGCAGCCTTAATAACTTTTTCATCCAGGAAGAACGGCTTCAGGGAGTCGTCACTGGCAAGTGGCTGGCGAACGTCAGGAACACGGCCAGCAGGCAACCTTTCCATGCTTGCCGGCTGGCTTTCCACCAGCACACGTTCACAACTGAATAATGACATCAGCTCACTGCCCGGTTTGAGCAGCACAATTCCAAGCTCACGCGCAACCACCGGCTTCAGCAGCGCCCTCATTCTGCTATCTCCCCGATAATTATTTGTCCCTTCTCTCCCCATAATTTAGTGACGCGTGAATCCCAGATGTGAGCGTCATCTTCGTAAATGGCATCCATCAGCGCTTTCATCATGTTGTCGAAATCGGGTTTAGCCTGGTGTGGTTTACCGTTTAACTCAGCCCGTTTCTTTTTGCTCCAGCTCGCTGGCATCGGAAGCATGAAGGTGACATGCGAACCGCTTTCCGGCAGCTCAACACCCTGCAGACGAACTTCATCACAGAAAGCCCGGTAACGCAGAACCTCAGGACGCTTTTTCCATTTGTCAGCGCGCGTCATTCGGGGCTTGCCCATTGGGGTGATATCGTAGACTTTCACATTCACCTCCAGATCCGCTGTTGCCAGGTTCTGTCCTGGCGAGGAGGCTTAGATGCTTCCGGCAAGAACGCGCTGATCGTCCAGTGAATAAAGTCATTATCCAGACTACGCTCGGTCTTAATCTGCTTTGCTTTATAGCTGGCTTCCAGTTCGTCAGCCTGCTCAGTGGTGAGTTGTGTATGTTGAAACCAGCTTTTCTTCATAACGCACCTCTGGATGCGGCAAAAAGAAAATCGCTGGCGTTGGTTAACGTCAGTATGAGGGATTGCTTGAATTGATCTTGCGCCATGGGGCTTTTCTCCTGTGGCGCAGCAGGTATAGGTTGTTCAGGCCTATGACGGGAGTGTAACAGATTTTTGGGTAACGCGATAACCAGCCCTTTCCAGCATCTGGGTAAACAACGTAGGTGTACCAATAATTTCATTATCCTGAAGAGGCATGAAAGACACCATGCTACCGCGACGGTACATCAGGGCGCGCTCACACTCAGGAAATGATTGCAGCCTGGCAACGATGACTCCATCGTGACATCTGATGACTGCGTAGCCTTTTTTGGGCAATCCTAATTTTTCTTTCACTTAAACTCCCCCATGCAAACGGGATAAAAGTAACACCCAAAATAATTAATAAAACCAGTCGTCAGCACTTTCCCAGGTTTCCTGGAGGATAGTCTCTATTTTCTTTTTATCTTCCTTGTCACCACCAAGAACACTTAAGCCATCAGAGCCTGTACGACGTATGCTCAGGCTGCAGTTCTCATACTGATTACCCAACCTTTTAAGTAACTCTTTCTCCAGCGCCGGCACTGCTCCCTTTGGAAGTTCTTTAGTACGATCAATGGTGAGTTCAACTTTCATATTAGCCTCCACTGCATATACTGTATATTTGTACAGTACACCGATACATTGAAATGATCAATGACTTAAGAGCACAAATTGTTAACCTTAGCCTATAAATGAGATGCAAAAAAAACCCGCCGAAGCGGGTTCAATCCAATGAGGACTTGTTGTTTTGACACCATTGTAAGTATTGAGATATCAACGTCCTTAAATTTGGATAACTGCTTTGATTGGGATTGATTGCGCAACTTTCATATGCTCGTCTCCCCCTGCAACTTTTTCAGGTTCTGTCTAACATACCCAATCAAAATAACAACTGTGTCAGGTATCCCATAATAATCGCCATGCCCAAAATAACGGTCAGAAATGCAGCAATCAAGGGTGTTTTGAACATTGATTTAAGCAGTATTACTTCCGTCAGACTAGCTCCTGCGCTACCAATAATCAGAGCCATTACTGCTCCCGTTCCCATGCCTTTATCCATCAAGACTGATGCCAACGGAATTACTGCCTCAGCACGTATATACAACGGTATTCCAATAATTGCACTTAGTGGAATCGCAAACGGATTATCATTCCCAGCATGAGCAGCAATCCACTCTGCAGGTATAAAACCGTAGATAAACGACCCTATAACAATACCTAACATCAGATAAGGTAATACATCTTTAAATTGAGTCCAGGCATCCTGAAATGCCAGTCGTATCGCACCAGGCTCTCTTACTACACTTTTCGGGAAGAATTGTTTATTTGTTTGGCCCGTCTCGCAGCTCAATTCACAATTTGTGCCCCGAAATGCTGAGAAACTCTTAAACGTTTCTTGTGGTTTAGAACAACTATTAGCCCCTATGTCCTGTTGATTTGATACAGAACAGCAAGCTGAAACACTCTGTAGTTTAGTTTCAGGAGTTTTTCCACTGCTAACACCACAACAGCTAGCCAGCGGTTTTGATGTTTCGACAATATGTCGGTCAAAACCAAGCACATCTAACAAAATACTTGCCAGTACGGAAACTGTTGCAGCTATAACAGCGTATAGCAGGGTAACTTTCCAACCAAAAGTAACCCACATCAGACCAATGATTATCGGGTTAAGCAGAGGTGAAACAAACAAGAATGTAAGTGTTGGACCGAAGCCTGCTTTTGCTGATAACAGTCCGCGTAACATGGGAATTGTAGAGCAGCTGCAAAACGGTGTTACAGCTCCTAACAGCGATGCAAGTATGTAACCTCTCCCCTTTCTCGCCCCTAACATTCTTTGAATCTTTTGGTCCGGAATTTTTTGCCTGATAAGGCTAACACCCGCACTAATCAGAAAAAAAAGCGCAGACAACTCGACAGCAAGAAACAAGAACATCTCTGCCGCGTTAGTAAACATAGAAATCCAGCTATTCATGAACCCCCCTATAAACCATATTTCTAGAATAATCGAATTATTGAGGTTAGATCAACATATTTCTGGTATTATCGAAATATCAATAGATGAGGAAGGTACCATGCAACTAGAAGAAGTAGCTAAAGCTATGAAAGAATTAGGACATCCAACACGTTTGTTTATTTTCAAACACCTTGTTAAAGCCGGTGAACAAGGTTTACCTGTAGGTGATCTACAAAAACAACTTGCGATTCCATCTTCAACACTGAGTCATCATATATCCGCTCTTGTTTCCGTAGGTCTGGTCAAACAAAATCGCGAAAGCCGCTCCTTAATCTGCGTTTCTCAATATGACAAGTTAGAGTCGATTATTGATTTTCTACGCGAAGAATGTTGCATCAACAGTCCAAAGATTTAAATCGAGGCAATCCATTGTTTTTATTTGATAAAGGAGCCGCCTAAATAACAGGCGGCTCTCCTGTCGCTTATTTCAATTTTTTGCCTGCATCATCAACGACTTTCTCGCCATCTTCCTTGGCGAAAGCCCCTTTCTGAGCATCAGGAAGGATATCCAGAACAACTTCAGAAGGACGGCACAGTTTGGTTCCCAGCGGTGTTACAACGATGGGGCGATTAATCAGGATCGGATGCTGCAACATAAAGTTAATTAACTGGTCGTCAGTAAATTTATCTTCGGCAAGACCCAGTTCCTCATATGGCTCGACGTTCTTACGTAGTAACGCCCGGACGGAAATGCCCATATCAGCAATGAGTTTGACCAGCTCATCGCGTGAAGGTGGAGTCTCAAGGTAAAGAATAACGGTCGGCTCATTACCGCTGTTGCGGATCATCTCAAGCGTGTTACGCGACGTGCCGCAGGCAGGATTGTGATAAATGGTGATGTTGCTCATATCAGTATCTCATTACAAAGTGAAAGAGAGACGTAGCGCCAGCGCTGCCAGCGTTACAAACAGCACAGGCAGAGTCATGATAATCCCGGTGCGGAAATAGTATCCCCACGTGATGGTCATATTCTTCTGTGAAAGTACATGTAGCCAGAGCAGCGTTGCCAGGCTACCAATAGGTGTGATTTTCGGCCCCAGATCGCAGCCAATCACGTTGGCATAAATCATCGCCTCTTTGATGACGCCGGTTGCGGTACTGCCATCAATAGAAAGAGCGCCAACCAGCACGGTAGGCATGTTGTTCATGATGGAAGACAGGAAAGCCGTCAGGAAGCCAGTACCCAGCGTCGCGGCCCAGAGTCCTTTATCAGCCAGCACGTTCAGAACACCTGAAAGATATTCGGTTAGCCCTGCGTTGCGCAGACCGTAAACTACCAGGTACATCCCCAATGAGAAGATGACGATCTGCCAGGGTGCACCATGTAGCACTTTACCAGTGTTAATGGCATGGCCTCGTTTCGCCACTGCAAACAGAATTATCGCCCCAACCGCTGCAATCGCACTAACGGGAATACCGAGCGGCTCGAGGACGAAGAAACCAACAAGCAGGAGAATCAGAACTATCCAGCCAGTGCGGAATGTAGCCGTATCTTTTATTGCCTCTGTTGGTTTCTTTAGGAGGGCCAGATCGTAAGTTGGCGGGATGTCCTTGCGGAAAAACAGATGCAGCATAATTAGTGTGGCAATAATGGCGGCGATATCGACCGGTACCATCACCGATGCATATTCGGTGAATCCCAGACCAAAGAAGTCCGCCGAAACAATATTCACCAGGTTCGACACGATAAGCGGCAGGCTGGCAGTATCGGCAATAAACCCGGCTGCCATGACGAATGCCAGCGTGGTACCTTTGCTGAATCCTAATGCCAGCAGCATAGCAATAACGATTGGTGTCAAAATAAGTGCCGCACCATCGTTGGCAAACAGTGCCGCCACCGCTGCGCCGAGCAGGACGATATAGGTAAAGAGCAAACGGCCACGACCGTTACCCCAGCGTGAAACATGCAATGCCGCCCATTCGAAAAAGCCTGATTCATCGAGCAGCAGGCTGATGATAATCACCGCAATAAAGGTCGCTGTCGCGTTCCAGACGATATTCCACACCACCGGAATATCGCCTATATGCACAACGCCAGAAATCAAAGCCAGGCCCGCGCCCAGCGTTGCACTCCAGCCGATCCCTAATCCTTTCGGTTGACAGATAACCAAGACAATGGTCAGGACAAAAATAGCGCCTGCCAGTAACATACACCCTCCTGACAGGGCGGATCTGCCGCCCTGTATAAACAAAAAATTAACTCGCCAACTCTCTGAGTTTTTCAATACCTGTTGGCTCAGAAGCCAGTACCGGAACGAGCGCTATATGGTCAGCGTGCTGATTCTTAACAGCCTCAATCTGAGGCTGTTCCTGCTGAGCGCGCTGGCAAAGCAACGGAGAACGCGTATCCGCGATGGAAAGGCTGTTATTGATAATCCAGCCCCATGGATGAATCCCCGCTCTTTCAAGGTCAGCCTGTAGGCTTGCCGCTTCCAGTACCGGTGTGGTTTCAGGCAGAGTGACCAGCAGAACTTTGGTTCGTTCCGGGTCCTGAAGCTGCATCATTGGGGTAGTAAAATGACCTTTCTCCCCCATTTTTTTGGCAATCTCTCGGTGGTAAGCCCCGGTAGCATCCAGCAACAACAGCGTGTGCCCAGTGGGAGCTGTATCCATGACAACAAACCGCTTACCTGCTTCACGAATCACTCGGGAAAAAGCCTGGAACACGGCAATTTCTTCAGTACAGGGAGAACGTAAATCTTCTTCCAATAGCCGTTTCCCTGCTTCGTCCAGATCTTTTCCCTTCGTCTCAAGAACATGCTGGCGATAGCGTTCGGTTTCATCGTGAGGGTTGATGCGGCTGACCTGCAGGTTTTTGAGGCTGCCGTTCAGCGTTGTACTCAGGTGCGCAGCGGGATCAGAGGTGGTGAGATGCACGTCATATCCCATGTCTGCCAGCCTTACGGCGATAGCAGCAGCCATCGTGGTTTTCCCTACACCACCTTTGCCCATCAACATAATCAGGCCATGTTCACTGCGGGCGATATCATCGACCAGGTCAGAGAGCGATAAGTTTTCAGGCGTGTACAGGACGTTCGGTACCGGGAGCGGTAATGCATCAAAACGGGTATCCAGCAGCCCCTTCAACGCAGACACACCAACCATATTTACTGGCTGGAGTAATAAGGTATCTCTCGGTAGCTCAGATAAACCAGCAGGAAGATTTGCCAGTGCTTCCTGCTCCCGTTGCCATATCGCAGCAGCCAGCGCGTCATGTTCAGCTTCGGCTTTAGGCAGCACACCATTAATAACCAGGTACTGGTTTTTCAGGCCAATTGCGGCCAGTTCTTCATGGGTGCGGGCTACTTCCTGCAGCGTAGATTTTTGCAGTCGTGCAACCAGAACCAGGCGGGTACGTTCAGGATCGGACAACGCCTCTACCGCATGAGCATACTGCTCACGCTGCTTTTCCAGCCCGGCCATTGGGCCAAGACAGGAAGCACCATCCGGATTACTTTCAATGAAACTACTCCAGGCACCGGGAAGCTGGAGAAGGCGAATCGTGTGGCCCGTCGGCGCTGTATCAAAAATGATGTGATCGAAGCGGGTCAGCAGGGAAGCGTCTGTCAATAAGCCGGTGAACTCATCAAACGCCGCAATCTCAGTCGTACAGGCTCCTGAAAGCTGCTCGCTGATACTGTTAACAACGTCTTCAGGCAGAAGACCTTTGATAGGATCAACGATTCTGGAGCGGTATTGTTGGGCGGCTTCCTGAGGGTCAATCTCCAGAGCGGAAAGTTCAGTAACTGCTGTCACAGAGCGAATGGTGTTACCGATAGCCTGGTCGAATACCTGACCGACATTGGAGGCTGGATCTGTACTGACCAGCAAAACCCGCTTACCTTGTTCGGCAAGGCGGATAGCCGTCGCGCAGGAAATGGACGTTTTTCCTACGCCACCCTTGCCAGTAAAAAACAGGTAAGGCGGGATATTCTCTAAGAATTTCATATGTCCTCCTGACATATTCAGCAACAGGAAGTATTACCACCACAGCAGCTGGTGGGAGCTAACCCTACCTTCTCCAGCGGAATACCGAACCAGCGAGCCAGCTCAGCGCGTTTTGGGTATCGCCCAGCCATCACCGTTTCACCGTCCAACAGCAGTAGCGGAAGCCCTTCTGCTCCAGATGCTTCGAGGAATACTTTCGCTTTCTCATTATGAACAAAGCTCATGGGCTGCTGCGCCAGGTTATAACGTTCAACCTGTACGCCACGTCCTTTCAGCCACTGCACATCAGCAGAGAAATCAACCAGAACCTGATCGACATCTGAGCCACATACGCCGGTACTGCAGCACATTGCCGGGTCAAACACCGTTAACGTCTTCATTCTGAATACCTCACATTCGAAAAATCATATATGTTCAGGCAAATTTTTTAGATGCAAACAGCCTTACCGCTACCAGAGCAGTTTGCCGATGCCAGCTTACGGGCGATGGCCTGTACGTCGTCCTGTTGGCTTAACCAAGCCTGCTCAATTACCTGAGCAGCCCATGACGGAATATGCGGAGATAAGCGGTAGTGAACCCACTTGCCCTGCTTGCGATCCAGTAATAATCCACTTTCCCGGAGCATTGCCAGATGACGGGAGATCTTGGGCTGCGACTGATCCAGCGCCGTACAGAGATCGCACACGCATAGCTCTCCCATTTCTCTAAGCAGCAATACGATGCCCAGCCGAGTTTCATCGGAAAGGTTTTTGAAGAGTTGTAGAGAAGTTAGTTCAGCCATTTTAGTCTCCTGAATTCTCTCCGTAGTTTCCTGCAATAGTTGAGTGTCGTCAACCATCACATTCGAAAATTCGAATATGATGGCTATGTGGTTTTAATATCAGATTTACTGATTGTTCATTATTCAATTTGTTAATCCTGCCGCTTTTCGACGCCTGTATTCATCTATCAGTAATTGTGCTGGCGTTGGTCCTGCCGGATGGCGCGGCGCTTCCAGTTGACGTCGAATTGGTGGGACACTTAGTCCATTACCAACATGCTTCGACCACTTCGTGAGTAACTTTTCTGCCAGTCGTTTCAGCTCCCCCTCTGTCATTTGTCGTTCTACGCCCGTTCTCCGCATTTCAATGCAGATGTGATACAGCACGGGCTGAGGCCATGGATATTTATCGCTTCCTGAATACCGATATGACTCATTGCGCCAGCGCCGGTATTCCGTCATAACCTGCTCCGATTTCAGTCCGAATGGATTCGCACCACTCTCTGAAACCAGAGAAACAAACTCAGCCAGGTCAGGCGGCCATGTATTTCCCATCGCGCAGCGCTCCATGCATTGCTGACAGACCAGCCGAATTTGCTGTTCAGTCATCGAACCTATCTGGGCTATCCAGATAGGCGAAGGCTCCGCCCCGTTCTTCTGGGTCCATCGGTTCGAATACACCTCCCCCATGACCTGCCACAGTCGCCAGGCTGTTTCCGTCGCCATCAAGTCCATTCCTGCGGCGCCACTCTGCGTGTGCTGACTGAATTTGCTGAACTGCCCGGGATGCTGTTGGTTCTGATCCTGCTCCCACATGACTGTTACCTCCGGTTTCTGGTTTTACCTGCGTTCTCACCCGGGCTACATGTCGGGCAAATTTTTGTTCCCACTGGATTTGAGTAAAAACTTTCCCTTCCGACTCCCAATACGCGGTGAATTCTGCGAGTTCAGTCAGAAGGTAATCTGGTTCAGGCAGGGAGATACCCCACGATGCGGCGCGCTGTCGGAAGTCTCTGGAGGGAAGCCAGCTATCTGCCATGCTGAATTTCCCGATCGGTTCATCAACACCGTCCAGGTACCGGGGCATGGACGGGGATGGCAGTTCCTCCCCATTCGGATTTTTCATCGCGCCCGCGTTAAGAGAGGGGGTTAAGATCTGTTTACTGCTAACTGCTTTCTGGATACCTGATGGCAAAGGTTTAGCCAAAGACTTAGCCTTATCCTTAGGCAAGGCGAAAGCCTTATCAAAAGCCATCCCCATAGCGTCAGAAACCCCGTAGCAGGCGACTTTGAGAGCTTCATAAGCTTTATCTTTCAGTGAACATTCGGGCAGTAATTCAAACGATCTTGCCCAGGATTTGATCACGTTTACTGATGCTGGCGGATTATGTTTCACCGCATTAGGCAACCAAAAAACTCTGGCTTTAAGATCGGCTTCCACCATACCTAACGCTATGGCTTCACCTAAGGCTAAGTCGAAGGCTTCGACATCCCAGTTTAATTCTTCGGCCATAGCCGCCCTTCCCGCCTTATAAAGCCCGGGAATAATCCCTGTGAATGGACCTGTAAGCAGGTAAATAAACAGACTCTGCCCACTTGGCGGGAGTGGTGATAAGGCTCGAAACTTAGGATCATCCCACATGGTGATCTTCACCTTACGGTAAGGCTCGTTACTAGCCTTACTCTTAGGCATGGCCTTAGCCAAAGGATTAGGCATACTTCACCCCGCGAGTTGCAGTAATAATGGTCATAGGTCAAAACTCGATTAAAACAATTGCGGCGCTACGGCGCTTATACTCGCCAGTAGTGGTCCCGCCGCGTCAGCAGGTAGCATGTTGAACAATGCGATTGCCGCCTCACGAATTTCCTTCTCGAGCTTTTGTAATGGAGCGCCAATTAATTTCGCATGGTGTGCCTCACTGCACTCTTTGATAGCGTTCGCCACCAGCTCCGCTTCTGTGCTCGCATTACTTAACCCGTGCTTCCTGGCAATCTGAACTGGCATAGCAGCAATGATTGAGTCTGACAGCTGCATAACGTAAGCCGTGTACTTTTCTGACCCCCCTTCATTTTTCAGATATCGGAATAAATTCTGTTTATTAACAGCGATTCCGCGGCCATCTGCTTTGGCCCACTCTTCAGCCACCAGCTGAGCGATCCGTTCCTGTGCCTGTCCTGGTAATGTCGATTCCCATTCACGAACGGCGGCCAATATGGCACGGTGCTGGATACTGTCACGTCGCTGGGGTTTAAATTGATTTTGCGATTTCACCGCAGCGGCTACTCGTGGTTTATTATGGGAATAAGCTACTGATTGCATCTTTCAGACCTCGCTTTGTGGCGGAAATACACTATCAAGAGAGCAGGTGCGCCCTAACTCGTTAAGCTTCTCCACAATCAATCTGCATTCCGGTACCGCTACGTTCGTAACGCTCAATCATTTGATTGAAACGGATGAGCCAGTCCCGATAGTCATCAGGTAATACCCACGAATCGGTCAGAACTTCTTTACAGGAATCATACTGTGCGCGGTTCTTGAACCAAAAAACACTTATTGGTCGAGCGGCCAGTTTTATGTCCTTGCTGGCTAGATGGGAAATACCAGCTTATCACCGAGCCTGAAATGGAGAAATGACCGGTAAAACAAGGAAACCAAAATGATTGATTTTGCGCGTAAACCAGTGCGGTGTCAGGCCGTACATCTAAATCGCATTGAAGTAATCATTCGACTGATTTGCTACATGCTCGCCCAGAAGGGCGACCCGTCTGCCGACCAACAGACTGCAGTTCGTTCATAACGAGTTTGACCAATGGCTGTTGCCAGCATCAGTAAGGAAGTGACTATGGAATTTGGAATGAAACGTGTGGTGGCATCTGTTCAGGTGGTTGCCATCCTCAACAGGATTTACAACGGCAGCCCTGTTTCCGTCGCATCTATCAGTAAAGAATCAAAGCTGTCTGTGTCTTACCTCGAGCAGATTTTCTCGAAGCTGCGCAGAAGTGAAATCGTCACCAGCCAGCGTGGCGCTGGTGGCGGGTACCACCTTAGCAAAGCAAACCCCAGCGTGGCTGACGTCGTTCGCGCCGTTACTCACACGCCTGATTCATTTGAGCCCGTGCTGAATGCTCTGGAGTGGGTCCCCGTCGCACAGTTGGTGCAGGGAAAATCCCCTACCCCATAAAGCACAAAACCCGCGCAAGGCGGGTTAAGTACCCGGTCAGCCGACCAAAGCTTTCCGGAACGAGTTTTGACCAATAACCACTACCTTAGGCGGCGATCATCAGTTGCCGGGTATCTTACAATCCAATGGAGCCCGAACGCAATGTTAACGTATGCGTATCTTATTAAAGCCAAAGCGAAAGCAACTGAGGCAAAAAACCTGTTTTGCTGGTTCTCTGCGAAATCAGATTCCCGTGCAGAACGCGAAATCCTCAATATTCTCGAAGACAACGATATTGCCGTCGGTCGTGGCGCCGACTATCAATTACCTGTCCGCACCAACTGGTTTGTTGTTGACGATCTTCCTGAGGAAAGCACACTTGATGACACATGGTGCGATCGTTACGAACTGGCAGAAGATCAGCAAACGTGGCAACTGAAACAGAAGCCTGATCATGAGAATCAGGAGACTTCCTGCCAGCAAAAACCTGAAACTACCAGTGCCAATGTACCCACCAGCGATGCACCAACGTTGCTCCGCCCCATATCTCGCCTGCGCCTGTCTCAGCGACTGATTGCGCACCTGGTCAATGACACTGAAGAGAAGGAAATCAGTGAAGCGCAGCACATCCAGATCGGACAAATGGTACTGGACGAAAATGATCTCTATGTACAAAACCTGTTACTGGCCGTTGCGAATGTGCCGGCGGTGAAAGAGCTTTCTGCTCATGTTGAGTGGAAGCTGGCAAATGCAATAAAAGAAGTTTTTGACCGTGAGCAGGTCTATACCGTTGCTTCATTTGAGCAATTTATTACCGAATGGATTGAAGAACCAGAAAAGCGGGATCTTATCGTTCAGGAGTGGGTTAATAATAAGAAAGCACGAGTTGCGGGTGATGAACATGACACTCCACCTGTAACGCCAGAGCTTATTACCGTTGCGACTCTGCCGCTACGCCAGCGCCTCTTAGCTCAGTTTATTTCTGAAGAATATGCTTACCATATTGATACTGAGCAGAAGAAAACTATTCAGGAACTCGAACTGGATGTGGATAACAGCTATGTGCAGAACCTGCTGCTTGCCGCCGAGAATGTAGAACCATTCAGGAAAGCGCCAGAGATCGATATCTGGAAGATTGTCAGCGCGCTGAAAACCGTTTTTCCGGTTGATGGAAAACGAGTTGAACTGGTCACCGTCATTCAGTTCTTTAAGGCCTGGTTCAACACTGAACACATTGACCGTGGGCTGCTGGTTAAAGAGTGGTGTAAGGGCAATCGTGTGTCGCAGATTCAGCGCACTGACTCCGGAACCAACGCTGGTGGAGGCAATAAGACCGATCGCAACCCGCAACTTGTCCACACGCTGGATACTCTGGACATTGATATTGCGCTGGCCACACTTCCAATGGATTTCAACATCTACGATATTCCTGGTGGCGTTTTCCGTCGTGCAAAAGAGATCATTTCTAAAAACGAAAGTCCGTTCAAAGAGTGGTCCGCCGCCCTGCGCAAACGCGCTGGCATCCTGGATTATTCCCGCGCAGCTATTTTCGCGCTTATTCGTAGTGCAGAAGAAAACACTCACCATTTCCCGGAACTGCTGAGCCGTTACATCAACAAAAACCTGACTGAAACCGACCACCAGCACCCAACTGAAGAAACCCTGGCGGCAGCCGGTCACGTACCAGAAAAAAGCTGGGAAAACGAGATTAAAGAGAAGTCCACAGCTGAACAGAAGGCAATAGCCGAGCAACCAGAAATCGCCAACATGGGCAACGGTGTTTTCTCCATTGATGGCCTGATGGGTAACCAGCCGGCGCCAGCGCTTTCTGTCGTAGACCAGGTACGCCAGCGCGCCGTCGAAGAAAAATTACATCAAGCCAATACCGAGGAAACCACCAACGATGTGCAGATGGAAAAAACTGACAACAGCGAAATCAAAGCCAATCCTGATGTGCCTCAGGGCGAAGCAGCAGCTTTGCCAGTTGAAAGCACTGATGCAACTGGTGAGCCTCAAGCGTCCCTGAATAATGAACCCGTTCACCATATAGATACGGATCACCTGAACGCTTTTTATACTCACCTGATGGTTGATTTGGAAACTATGGGCAGCGGTCCTGATGCACCAATAGTCTCTATCGGCGCCGTATATTTTGATCCTTCAACTGGTAACACTGGTGCCGAATTTTACCAGGTTGTCAGTCTTGAATCATCGATGTCGTTTGGCATGAAACCGGATGCGTCAACAATTCAGTGGTGGTTGAAACAATCATCTGAAGCCCGCTCTGCAATTCTGGTTGATGAGGCCATGGGGCTGCGTGAAACCCTTGAACTACTGGCTGACTTCATTGCTGAAAATGCTGCTAACGGTAGTCACACTGTTCAGCTGTGGGGTAATGGATGCTCGTTTGATAACGTCATTCTCCGCCGCGCATATGCATTAACAGAGACTCCCTTCGCTGTTCCGTTCTGGAATGACAGGGACGTAAGGACCATGGTTGAACTGGGTAAATCTGTCGGTATCAACCCGCGCTTCGACATCCCATTTGAAGGCGGCATGCACAATGCGCTTTCTGACGCCCGGCATCAGGTCAAATACGTATCTGCAATCTGGCAGCGCCTGACAAAAAACTGATTTTAGGTTTTCACTTACAGCCAGCTACAGCATGTACTGTTGTAGCTGGCGGCATCGGAGTTATGTATGTCGCAACTCATTTTCAGCGAAGAGTGGATGGTTGAAGCGCGACTAACAGAAAAGACCGGCTTGTCGGAAAGACAAATTAAAAGTTATCGGTTGAATTTGTGGATCGAAGGCGTGCATTTCAAACATCTGACAGCTCTCGGGGAAACTGACAATTCTAAAGGTCTGCTTTGGTACAACTATCCAAAGATTAACCAATTAGTACAGGATGCATGATGGACTTTCCAACCGGCGTTGAGCTGCATAATGGAAAAATACGGATCACATTTACCTATCGCGGCAAACGTTGCCGCGAAGTCCTTCGCGGCTGGACGGTGAACAGCAGCAACATCAAAAAAGCTGGAAATCTTCGTGCGCTCATAACAAGTGAAATACAGCTCGGTAAGTTCGACTATGCGGAACGTTTCCCGGAATCCAAAGCGCTTAAGAAGTTCATCACAACCAAAAAAATTACCACGTTTAAAGAACTAAGTGATTTTTTTACAGACACCAAAGCCTTAGAGGTATCTGGTGCAACACTGCTATCGCTTACTTCGGTCGTAAATACGTTACTGCGTGTAGTCGGAGAAAATACCCGTCTGGTAGATATTGAGCATGCCGATATTTTGCATTACCGAAAGGAGTTATTGACCGGGACAATTATTAACCCGGCAATGCCGAATCTGACCAGGCAGGGCCGCGCGCCCTCAACAGTCAATAAACAGATGGCAGTTTTATCAGAAATGCTTAAGCTCGCAAACCGAAGCCAGTTTATATTGCATGCTCCTTATGAAGGAGTGTCGCGACTCAAGTTATCTAAAAATGATCCCGACCCACTTTTACTTCATGAGTACCAGGCACTGATAGCCGCCCTTCCCCGTAGCCAGGCATTAATCATTATTGTTGCCGTACATACGGGGATGAGGCCGGGCGAGATATGCGCCCTGGCATGGGAAGACATTGATTTGGTAAAAGGTGAAATCCACGTATCCAGAAGTTTGACGAATAAGCGAGTATTTGTACCCCCTAAGACAGATGCCGGAATAAGGACGATAACGTTGCTTAAACCTGCTCTGGATGCACTGAAGGAACAATACGAAGTCACCGGCGCTAATCCGAAGCAAGAAATTCGATTTCACCATCGGGAGATCGGAAAAACTGAGCAGCAATCTCTTCGCTTCGTTTTTTCACCAACAGCATATTCGTCAAAAAAAGGCAGTTACTTCTCCAAGAACTCGATTGCCTATGGCTGGAAGCGAGGCACTAAACTTGCAAATATCCGCGAAAGGAATCCTTATCAGTCACGGCATACCTACGCATGCTGGACGTTGATGGCCGGAGCGAACCCGTCATTCATAGCGAGTCAGATGGGACATGAAGATGCGCGCATGGTGTACGAGGTTTACTCCAAGTGGATTGGCGACATGAACCAGGATCAGGTCAACATGCTGAACAATCAGATGCCAACGGCACTGCCCCCAGGGCGCCCCCACGGGCAGGGGAGCATGAGAAAAGTTATTTAATTTCATAGCGCTGCTTTCAATCCACATAATCAGCGTTAAACTATTCATACCATTATTTTAGGGAGAAACGATGATGCGCGTACTGGTTGTCGAGGATAATGCTTTATTACGCCACCACCTCAAGGTTCAGTTGCAGGATCTAGGGCATCAGGTGGATGATGCAGAAGATGCGAAGGAAGCGGACTATTATCTGAATGAACATCTGCCGGATATCGCGATCGTTGATTTAGGACTCCCCGATGAAGATGGTTTGTCGCTGATCCGCCGCTGGCGCAGTAATGAGGTTTCGCTGCCGATTCTGGTATTAACCGCACGCGAAGGCTGGCAGGATAAAGTGGAAGTCCTCAGCGCCGGTGCTGACGATTACGTCACCAAACCGTTTCACATCGAAGAAGTGGCTGCGCGCATGCAGGCACTGATGCGCCGCAACAGCGGTCTGGCATCGCAAATTATCTCCCTTCCGCCTTTTCAGGTGGACCTCTCTCGACGCGAGTTATCCGTCAATGATGAAGTTATCAAGCTCACTGCGTTTGAATACACCATTATGGAAACGCTCATCCGTAATAATGGCAAAGTGGTCAGTAAAGATTCGCTCATGCTGCAGCTTTACCCGGATGCCGAGCTGCGCGAAAGTCACACCATTGATGTTCTAATGGGACGTCTGCGTAAGAAAATTCAGGCGCAATATCCGGACGACGTCATCACCACCGTGCGTGGTCAGGGATATCTTTTTGAACTGCGCTAATGAATAAACTATTGCGTCATTTTTTCCCGCTATCGCTGCGGTTGCGCTTTTTACTGGCAACTGCGGGCGTGGTGTTGGTGCTCTCGCTGGCCTACGGCATGGTTGCTCTGGTGGGCTACAGCGTCAGCTTTGATAAGACAACGTTTCGCCTGCTGCGGGGTGAAAGTAATCTGTTTTATACCCTGGCAAAGTGGGAAAACGGCAAGATAAACGTCGAGTTGCCTGAAAATCTCGATATGCAAAGCCCAACAATGTCGCTGATCTATAACGAAAGCGGTGAGTTGTTGTGGGCTCAGCGCAATGTTCCCTGGCTGACGAAAAGTATCCAACCGGACTGGCTAAAAACGAACGGTTTTCATGAAATTGAAGCCAATGTAGACGCCACCAGCACTTTACTGGGCGAAGATCACTCCGCTCAGCAGCAGTTAAAAGAAGTCAGAGAAGATGATGACGACGCCGAAATGACCCACTCCGTGGCGGTGAACGTCTACCCCGCCACAGCCAGAATGCCGCAACTGACCATTGTGGTTGTCGACACCATTCCTATAGAGCTAAAGCGCTCGTATATGGTCTGGAGCTGGTTTATTTATGTCCTGGTCGCCAATCTGTTGCTGGTCATTCCGCTGTTATGGGCGGCCGCCTGGTGGAGCTTGCGGCCGATTGAGTCGCTGGCGCGTGAAGTCCGTGAGCTTGAGGAACATCATCGTGAGATGCTAAATCCCGCCACCACACGCGAATTGACCAGCCTGGTTCGTAATCTCAATCGACTTTTAAAAAGCGAACGTGAGCGCTACGATAAATACCGCACCACGTTAACCGATCTCACCCATAGCCTGAAAACGCCACTGGCGGTACTGCAAAGTACGTTGCGCTCAATGCGTAACGAAAAGATGAACGTCAGCGACGCAGAGCCTATCATGCTGGAACAAATCAGCCGTATTTCCCAACAGATAGGCTATTACCTGCATCGCGCCAGTATGCGTGGCAGCAGTGCCCTACTCAGCCGCGAGCTGCACCCGGTCGCGCCGTTGCTGGATAAGCTCATCTCGGCGCTGAATAAGGTGTATCAGCGTAAAGGGGTCAACATTAATCTCGATATCTCACCTGAGATCAGCTTTGTGGGCGAACAGAATGACTTTGTCGAGGTGTTGGGCAACGTCTTGGATAACGCCTGTAAATATTGTCTGGAGTTTGTCGAGATTTCGGCGCAACTGTCTGAGGATCAGCTGCATATTCTGGTTGAAGACGATGGTCCTGGTATTCCGCAAAGCAAACGGGAAGTGGTGTTTGACCGCGGACAGCGCGTAGATACACTACGTCCCGGACAAGGCGTCGGTCTGGCGGTGGCGCGAGAAATCACCGAACAGTATGACGGGCAGATTATTGCTGGTGATAGCCTGCTGGGTGGTGCGCGCATGGAAGTTATTTTTGGTCGCCAGCAGCCGGGCCAGAAAGACGAGTAATCGTCGCATGTAATAAATATGTACTGACTTCACGCTTGAGGTTAAGTATCCGTTATAATCGGTTGCAGATACCAGCCTGCGGGATGCTCACTATGGAATACCAACTCACACTTAATTGGCCCGATTTTCTTGAACGCCACTGGCAGAAACGCCCAGTGGTCTTAAAACGCGGGTTTAATAACTTTATTGATCCTCTTTCTCCTGACGAACTGGCTGGACTGGCAATGGAAAGCGAAGTCGACAGCCGACTCGTCAGCCATCAGGATGGTAAATGGCAGGTTAGCCACGGTCCCTTCGAAAGCTACGACCATCTTGGCGAGAACAACTGGTCTCTGCTGGTGCAGGCGGTCAACCACTGGCACGAACCTACCGCCGCGCTGATGCGCCCGTTCCGTGAATTACCGGACTGGCGTATCGACGATCTAATGATTTCTTTCTCTGTACCCGGCGGCGGCGTTGGCCCGCACCTGGATCAGTACGATGTATTTATCATTCAGGGAACCGGTCGTCGTCGCTGGCGCGTAGGCGAAAAGCTGCAGTTGAAGCAGCACTGCCCTCACCCGGATCTTCTTCAGGTCGACCCGTTCGAAGCCATCATTGATGAAGAGCTGGAACCCGGCGATATCCTGTACATTCCACCGGGATTCCCGCACGAAGGCTATGCGTTAGAAAACGCGATGAACTATTCGGTTGGTTTCCGCGCGCCAAACACTCGCGAGCTGATCAGCGGGTTCGCCGATTACGTTTTACAACGCGAACTGGGCAGCACCTATTACAGCGATCCGGACCTGCCACCGCGCGATCATCCGGCAGATGTTCTGCCGCAGGAGATGGATAAGCTGCGCGAAATGATGCTGGGCCTGATTAATCAGCCAGAACATTTCCAGCAGTGGTTTGGCGAATTTATCTCTCAGTCTCGTCATGAGCTGGATATTGCCCCGCCGGAGCCACCGTATCAGCCAGACGAAATTTATGATGCCCTGAAACAAGGTGATGTGTTAGTGCGTCTGGGCGGGTTGCGCGTATTGCGCATTGGCGATGACGTCTACGCTAACGGTGAGAAAATTGATTCGCCGCATCGTCCTGCGCTGGAAGCGCTGGCCAGTCATATTGTGCTGACGGCTGAGAACTTTGAGGATGCGCTGGAAGATCCTTCTTTCCTTGCCATGCTTGCCGCGCTGGTCAACAGCGGGTACTGGTTCTTCGAAGGGTAATGCGGACTGTGCCTGATACGACGCTATGCGTCTTATCAGGCCTACTGGAGTGAAATATTGTAGGCCGGATAAGCAAAGCGCCATCCGGCAACTACACATGCTTTACTTTTGTTTCGTGGCCAATTCAGCAATACGCACAATCACCTGCACCGCTTTTTCCATTCCTTCCAGGGTTACAAACTCATGCTTGCCATGATAGTTGTAGCCGCCGGTGAACAGATTCGGACACGGTAATCCCATAAATGACAGCTGTGCGCCGTCAGTGCCGCCACGGATCGGTTTCAGCACAGGCTCAATATCACAATCGCGCATCGCCTGCTGGGCGATATCCAGCACGTGCGGATGCTCAATCACTTTTTCGCGCATATTGTAGTAACTGTCTTCAATCACCAATTCGATATAACAGTCCGGGTGTAACCCTTTGCCGACCTTCTTGGCGATATCCATGATCTTACGTTTACGCGCTTCAAACTGCTTACGATCAAAATCACGAATAATGTAGTGCATATCCGCCCGATCGACCGTCCCTTTCATGCTCGCCAGATGATAAAAGCCTTCGTAGCCTTCCGTCTTTTCCGGGCTTTCATCTGCCGGAACCTCTGCATGAATACGCGCTGCCAGCGACAGCGCATTCACCATCACCCCTTTTGCGGTGCCGGGATGCACATTGTTGCCAACAATTTTGATATTAACCGACGCGGCGTTGAAGTTCTCAAACTCCAACTCACCTACGCCACCACCGTCAACGGTATAGGCCCACTGCGCATCAAATGCCGGAACATCAAAATGCTTCGCCCCTTTACCCACTTCTTCGTCCGGCGTAAAGGCCACGCGGATATCACCGTGCGGAATATTTTTTTGGATAAGCACAGCCAGTGCGGTCATGATTTCCGCCACGCCTGCTTTATCATCCGCGCCCAGCAACGTTTTACCGTCTGTGGTGATCAGCGTCTGACCCAGAAGTTGATGCAGCACCGGGAACATCACCGGCGATAAAACTTCATCACCAATGCCTAACGCAATATCGCCACCGCGATAGTTTTCAACGATTTGCGGATTGACATTTTTACCGCTGAAATCCGGTGAGGTATCCACATGGGAAATAAAGCCGATCGCAGGAATATTGCCAGCAACGTTCGCGGGTAACGTTGCCATCAGCGTGCCTTTTTCGCTCAGTGAAATATTAACCAGCCCCATCTCTTCGAGCTGTTGTTTGAGCAGTTGTAATAATTTCCACTGTCCTTCGGTGCTGGGTACCTGCCGCACGCCCGATTTTGATTGGGTGTCCAGCGACACGTAGTGTAAAAAACGCTCAAGTAGTTTATCCATGCAGTCACCCTCACTTTTTGTGACAACATTATCAATAAGCAACAAAAGACAAATATTGCGTCAGGTCACTTTTATCCCCGCAAGTGAGAATATTTCGCCCTGACATCCCCTCTGACTATAGGGCTAAGTCAGTAATTCGCAACAAGGATTGGCGATTACAATGGTTTGCCGTAGAATAACGGCCCTCATTAAGAGTCATCAAGGTGGTTAACCACAAACCCCGCATCGGTCAGCCATCCGTTGCGTTTACATGGGACAGAGTAAAAAATTGAATAAACAACCGCGTTCGCTTTCTCCACTGGTGCAATTAGCGGGAATTCGCAAAAGTTTCGATGGCAAAGAGGTGATTTCCAGCCTGGATTTGACCATCAATAATGGCGAGTTTCTTACGCTGCTTGGCCCCTCTGGCTGCGGTAAAACAACCGTTCTTCGCCTGATTGCCGGTCTGGAAACGGTTGATTCCGGTCATATTTTGTTGGACAACGAGGACATCACTCACGTTCCAGCGGAAAATCGCTACGTGAATACCGTCTTCCAAAGCTATGCGCTATTCCCCCACATGACTGTGTTTGAAAATGTGGCCTTTGGTTTGCGCATGCAAAAAACGCCCGCAGCCGACATTTCTCCCCGCGTTACCGAAGCCCTGCGCATGGTGCAACTGGAAGAGTTCGCCCAGAGAAAACCGCATCAACTTTCCGGCGGACAGCAGCAGCGCGTAGCGATTGCCCGAGCAGTGGTCAACAAACCCCGCTTACTCTTGTTAGATGAATCCCTCTCTGCGCTGGACTACAAACTGCGTAAGCAGATGCAGAATGAACTGAAAGCACTGCAGCGTAAGCTTGGTATCACTTTTGTCTTTGTCACACACGATCAGGAAGAAGCGCTAACCATGTCCGACCGCATCGTGGTGATGCGCGATGGTAAGATTGAGCAGGACGGTACGCCGCGCGAAATCTACGAAGAGCCAAAGAATCTGTTTGTCGCCGGGTTTATCGGCGAGATCAATATGTTTAACGCCACGGTGATTGAACGTCTGGATGAACAGCGTGTTCGTGCTAACGTTGAAGGCCGCGAGTGCAATATTTATGTCAACTTCGCGGTAGTTCCCGGACAAAAGCTGCACGTCCTGTTACGCCCTGAAGATTTGCGCGTTGATGAAATCAATGATGATAATCATATCGAAGGCCTGATCGGCTACGTGCGTGAACGCAACTACAAAGGCATGACGCTGGAATCGGTTGTGGAACTGGAAAATGGCAAAATGGTGATGGTCAGCGAATTCTTCAACGAAGACGATCCTGACTTTGACCACTCGCTCGACCAGAAAATGGCAATTAACTGGGTAGAAAGCTGGGAGGTCGTACTGGCTGATGAAGAGCACAAGTAAATTCCAGAGTGTGGTGATCTTCACCATTGTCGGTTGGCTTGTGTTATTTGTCTTTCTGCCCAACCTGATGATCATCGGCACCAGCTTTTTGACCCGTGACGACGCCAATTTCGTCAAAATGGTCTTTACGCTGGAGAACTATACGCGCCTGCTCGATCCGCTCTATTTTGAGGTACTAGTTCACTCCCTCAATATGGCGCTGATTGCCACGCTCGCCTGTCTGGTACTCGGCTACCCGTTTGCCTGGTTTTTGGTGAAACTGCCGGAAAAAGTACGCCCGCTGCTGCTGTTCCTGCTGATTGTTCCGTTCTGGACCAATTCTCTGATTCGCATCTACGGACTCAAAATTTTCCTCAGTACCAAAGGCTATCTCAACGAGTTTCTGTTATGGCTCGGCGTTATCGATACACCCATTCGCATTATGTTTACCCCCAGCGCGGTGATTATCGGGCTGGTATACATCCTGCTGCCGTTTATGGTGATGCCGCTCTATTCCAGCATTGAAAAGCTCGATAAACCGCTGCTGGAAGCCGCACGCGATTTAGGCGCCAGTAAGCTTCAGACCTTCACCCGCATCATTATTCCGTTGACGATGCCGGGGATTATCGCCGGATGCCTGCTGGTCATGCTGCCCGCAATGGGGCTGTTTTACGTTTCCGACTTAATGGGCGGCGCGAAAAACCTGCTGATTGGTAACGTAATTAAAGTTCAGTTCCTGAACATCCGCGACTGGCCGTTTGGTGCAGCCACCAGCATTACGCTGACTATCGTGATGGGGCTGATGCTGCTGGTCTACTGGCGCGCCTCCCGCCTGCTGAATAAGAGGGTAGAACTCGAATGATCGGTCGACTGCTTCGCGGCGGTTTTATGACCGCTATCTACGCGTATCTGTACATTCCAATCATTATTTTGATTGTGAACTCCTTTAACAGCTCGCGCTTTGGCATCAACTGGCAAGGTTTTACGACCAAGTGGTACGGTCTGCTGGTGAACAACGACAGCCTGCTGCAGGCGGCGCAGCACTCGCTGACGATGGCGGTGCTATCCGCCACGTTTGCCACCTTGATCGGCTCACTCACTGCGGTCGCGCTTTATCGTTACCGTTTTCGCGGTAAGCCGTTCGTCAGTGGCATGCTGTTCGTGGTGATGATGTCGCCGGATATTGTAATGGCAATATCTCTGCTGGTGCTGTTTATGCTGATCGGCATTCAACTGGGCTTCTGGTCGCTGCTGTTCTCGCATATCACTTTTTGTCTGCCTTTTGTGGTGGTGACGGTTTACTCTCGCCTGAAAGGTTTTGATGTCCGCATGCTTGAGGCGGCTAAAGATTTGGGTGCCAGCGAAGTAACTATTCTGCGCAAGATAATACTGCCACTGGCTATGCCTGCGGTGGCTGCGGGTTGGTTGCTGAGTTTTACGCTGTCGATGGATGATGTTGTTGTTTCATCTTTCGTCACCGGACCGGGTTATGAAATTTTGCCATTAAAAATCTACTCAATGGTTAAAGTCGGCGTATCACCTGAGGTGAACGCGCTGGCGACCATTTTGTTGGTTCTGTCGCTGGTTATGGTGATTGCCAGCCAGCTTATTGCACGTGATAAAACCAAGGGCCGCTAAGGCCCTTTATTCAGGGGACGTTAAATGATGAAAAAATGGTCACGCCACCTGCTCGCGGCGGGTGCTCTGGCACTGGGCATGAGCGCCGCTCACGCGAATGACAACAACACGCTCTATTTCTATAACTGGACCGAGTATGTCCCGCCAGGGCTGCTGGAACAGTTCACCAAAGAAACCGGCATTAAAGTTATCTATTCGACCTACGAGTCGAATGAAACCATGTACGCCAAGCTCAAAACCTATAAAGACGGCGCATACGATTTGGTGGTTCCGTCCACCTATTACGTCGATAAAATGCGTAAAGAAGGCATGATCCAGAAGATCGACAAGTCGACGTTGACCAACTTCCACAACCTCGATCCGGAAATGCTCAACAAGCCGTTTGACCCGAACAATGACTACTCCATCCCGTATATCTGGGGTGCGACGGCCATTGGCGTCAACAGCGATGCTATCGATCCGAAAACCGTCACCAGTTGGGCCGATCTGTGGAAGCCGGAGTACAAAGGCAGTCTGCTGTTAACGGATGATGCGCGAGAAGTGTTCCAGATGGCGCTGCGCAAGCTGGGATATTCCGGCAATACCACCGATCCCAAAGAGATTGAAGCCGCCTATAACGAGTTGAAGAAGCTGATGCCTAACGTTGCGGCATTTAACTCTGACAACCCGGCCAATCCGTATATGGAAGGCGAAGTCAATCTGGGAATGGTGTGGAACGGCTCCGCGTATGTTGCGCGTCAGGCGGGCACACCGTTGGAAGTGGTATGGCCGAAAGAAGGTGGCATTTTCTGGATGGACAGCCTGTCTATTCCGGCTAACGCGAAAAACAAAGAAGGTGCGCTGAAGCTGATTAACTTCCTGCTGCGCCCGGACGTCGCGAAAGAAGTCGCAGAAACTATCGGTTACCCGACGCCAAACCTGGCAGCACGCAAGCTGTTAAGTCCTGAGGTCGCGAACGACAAAACGCTCTACCCTGACGCGGAAACCATCAACAAAGGGGAATGGCAGAACGATGTCGGTTCCGCCAGCGCTATCTATGAAGAGTATTATCAGAAGCTGAAAGCAGGACGTTAATACTCGTGCAACCCGGCAGGCGTCGCTGCGCCGGGTTGCTACCTGCCAATCCCTACTTTTTACGCCTTTCGACTGATTCCCTCTCCCCAGTTTCTGGCTATGCTTACAGTATTCCAGGCCGGCTTCTGAGGCTTCCAATGACAACGCTCTGGCTGCTACTTGAGTTGGCTAATCTGATCGTATTTACGCTGGTGATTCTCCCTCGTAAGCAGCCGGTAAACGTTCGTCCTTTGCTGCCGATCACCGCAACCCACCTGCTACGGCTCACCTTTTTAATACCGATCCTGGTTTTTGGTTATAGCCTGTTTTTCAGTCATCAGATTGGCCCGGTGGAGTGGGGATGTCTGATTTTGGCGATCGTAGGTAACGCGCTGGTCATCAAAGGAAAATGGGATTTGGGGGAGAGCCATACATGGACAGGCTACTATTTACCCCGTGCAAAAAGGGTCACGCGCGGCATTTTTGCCTGGATTGCGCACCCCATGTATACCGGAATTATTCTGGTGATTATCTCGTGCAGCCTGGTTTACATTACCCGACTACCCATATGGCTAAGCGCACTGGGGCTGATCTGTTGTTTTTACATCGTAGGGTTTTTGATTATGGCGGCCCTGCGTGAGGACCGCCAGCTTGTACAGGCTTAAACAGTATTATCCGGATAGCCGTTACAGCCCTTTCAATAACTTCTCAACGAACTCAGGCACCACCTGGCTTGCCGGACCGTAATACTTCTCTTCAAACTCGCTGCCTACCTGGCTCGGTTCGAGATTTAGTTCTACCGTATGTGCCCCATGCAGCCGCGCCTCATGCACAAAACCCGCTGCCGGATAAACATGTCCCGATGTGCCAATCGCAATGAACACATCCGCCATTGCCAGTGCCATATAAATTTCATCCATACCCAGCGGCATTTCACCAAACCACACTACGTGTGGCCGCACACTACGTGTGGCCGCAGCGGTGCCGGAAACTGGCAGCAATGACATTTATCTTCCGGGGTCACATCGCCCGTCCATTCCAGAATCTGCCCGCTTTGCGAACAGCGAACTTTGAGCAACTCGCCGTGCATATGGATAACGTTCTGGCTGCCCGCACGCTCATGCAAGTTATCAATGTTCTGTGTCACCAGTAAAAAACGATCGCCCAGCTCGGCTTCGAGTTTTGCCAGTGCGATATGCGCCGCGTTGGGTTGGATTTCCGGCTGTTGCAACTGATGGCGACGGGCGTTATAAAACGACTGAACCAGTTCCGGATTTCGACTAAATCCTTCCGGAGTCGCAACGTCCTCTACCCGATGTTCTTCCCAGAGACCATCCGCCGCGCGGAATGTTCGAATTCCTGACTCAGCGGAGATTCCCGCTCCAGTCAGTACCAGCACTCTTGGTTTTTCCATCAATTCAGGCACCACTCTGTCTCTGAAAAAGATTCGTTGACGCAGGCGATCGCGCAAATGGCGTTTATTTTTACGAAAGCGGCTTAACCGATGACCCCGACGCGACAGCATAACAACCTCTTTGTATTAATCGGTAAGATGTAGGAAAGCGGCCCCGCGCATCCCGCCGGCATCACCGTGCCGTGCCTGCTCAATACGCGGCACCCGAGCAACCGGCAGCAGATGACGTGGCAGTCGATCCGCCAGTTGCGTCGTAATAGCGGTAAAATTCGACAAGCCTCCGCCAATCACTACCAAATCAGGATCGACGATAGTCAGGATATTCCCAAGACACACCGCCAGCAAATCCAGATAGCGTTCAACGTGGGCACGCGCGTGTTCATCACCCTGCTCCCACAGCGCAATAATTTCGCGGGCATCCAGCGGTTGATGGTAGTAATGCTGATACAACCACGCAAATCCACCGCCGGAAAGATAGCTTTCGATGCATCCCAGTTGACCGCATCCGCAGCGGCGCAGCGGGAAATCAAAGCCCATCAGCGTCAGCGCATCGACCGGCAAACGAATATGACCAAACTCACCGGTGATATAGCTGCGTCCGGTGATGGATTTCCCGTTAAGCACCAGGCCGCCGCCGACGCCCGTACCGAGGATCAACCCCATTACCAGCGGATATTGGGTGAACTCGTCATCCCAGGCTTCGGAGAGAGCAAAACAGTTCGCATCGTTATCCAGACGCACATCGCGGTCAAGACGAGCGCTGAGATCGGCGCGGAGCGGTTTGCCACTGGCGGCAGGAACATTGGCCGCGTACAGCGTGCCGTCTTCGGTTTCCGGCATGCCCGGAATGCCGATGCCTACCGAACCTTTGATGCCGAACCGCTGATCCGCTTCCGTCACCAGATTGCAGACCGCATCAAGGAAAGCGTCGTAGCTGTCGCGAGGCGTAGGAACGCGAGTTTCCCATTGCAGACGACGTTGCTTATCAAACACGCCCAGCGCAATTTTGGTCCCGCCGATGTCAAATCCGTAATACATCACCGCTCCTTGATACACGTCATCCTTCAAGATGCCTCTGCGTTGGCTACGCCTTGATGCAGCATGAATGCTGTCGTGTATTATTGTTGTTATTGGCCGCTAAGTACTCTCGCAGGATCAATATTGCTGGCGCGACGCGCCGGATACCAACTTGCCAAAAGACTCAGCACGAGTGCTGTCACCAGCACGTAAATCACATCCAGCCAGTGTAATTCCGATGGCAGGAAGTCAATGAAATAGATATCGCCGGACAGGAACTGATGGCCGATAAGCGCCTCAATCCCGTTTATGATCGGCGTCAGTTGCAACGACACAACCATCCCGATGACGACGCCTATCAGGCTACCGAACAGACCCGCCAGCAGGCCGTACCAGACAAAAATGGCACGGATCAACCCATCTTTCGCCCCGAGTGTTCTTAATACCGCAATATCGCCGCTTTTGTCTTTTACCGCCATCACTAACGTGGAAACGATATTAAAACAGGCCACGCCAATCACCAGCACCATAGCCAGATACATAATGGCGCGGATCATCTGAATATCGCGGTACATATAGCCGTAGGTGCCAATCCAGCTCTTTATGTAAACATAGTTATTGGTGACTTCACCCGCGTCTCGCACCAGCTTATTGGCGTTAAACACGTCGTTAACCTTAAGCGCGATCCCGGAAACGCTGGTTCCCATATCCAGATATTGCTGGGCATCTTCCATTGGGATCATGGCAAAGCTGTGATCGAGCTGACCGCTCAGTTGCAGGATTCCCGTCACGTGCAAACGCACGCGTTTAGGCTGCTGTAGCTTATGATCCGCGCTGGCGTTAGGGATCATAATCGACACCCAGTCGCCCTGCTTCACCTTCAGCGCATCGGCAATACCCTTACCAATGATGATTTGTTGTTCACCGGCTTTAAAATTATCCCAGGCGTGGTTTTGCACGAAGGATGGCAGCGCGCTTAAACGCTGTTCCTGTTTCGGGTCAACGCCCTTCACCTGCACCGCGCGTAAGTTCGCCCCGCTCTCCACCAGTCCGGTAAAGTTGATATAAGGCGCCGCGGCGACAATACCCGGCACTTTTTGTACCTTGTCGAGCGCTTCCTGCCAGTTATTCCACGGCTGATTTACGGCTTCAATCTCTCCGTGTGGGACTACGGCCAGAATACGGTTGTTCAGCTCACGCTCAAATCCGTTCATGGCACTTAAACCGACGATCAACACCGCCACACCCAACGCGATGCCAACGGTAGATATCACCGAAATCAACGAAACCATACCGCCGCGCCGCCGACCACGGCTAAAGCGCAGACCAATCAATAACGATAAAGGCGAAGCCATTACTCAGCTCCCATCAGGCTCAGTTCAGCCGTCAGGCGACCATCGCGCATTTCAAGCTGGCGACTCATCCGCTTCGCCAGTTGCAGATCGTGCGTCACCACCAGAAATGCCGTGCCCTGAGAGCGGTTCAGCTCGCCCAGAAGCTCGAAAATGCTGTCCGCGTTACGCGCATCCAGGTTACCCGTTGGCTCATCTGCCAGGACCAGGCGCGGGTTATTCACCAGCGCACGCGCGATGGCCACACGCTGACGTTCGCCGCCAGACAGTTCAGACGGGCGATGACTGGCACGATGATCCAGCCCTACCGCTTTCAGCATATCCCGTGCGCGCTCGGTGATTTCAGCCGGTTTTTTCTTGCCGATCAACAGCGGCATCGCTACGTTTTCCAGTGCGGTAAAATCCGGCAGCAAATGGTGGAACTGGTAAATAAAGCCCAGCTTCTGATTACGCAGTTCCGCTTTCGCCGCCGACGAGAGCTTGCTCATTGGCTGACCGCTAAAAATGACGTCGCCGGAAGTCGGGGTATCCAGCCCGCCTAACAGATGCAGCAGCGTACTCTTGCCGGAGCCGGAGCTGCCGACAATCGCCATCATCTCACCTTCGCCGACGCAAAAACTGACATCGTGCAGTACATCGGTCTGCACAGTGCCTTCCTGATAGCGTTTGCACAGGTTGTCGCATTGCAACAGGATCTTATTCATAACGTAAAGCCTCAGCGGGTTGAGTGGCGGCAGCGCGCCAGGAAGGATAAAGCGTAGACAGCAGCGCGATGGCCATCGCCACCAGAGCAATGACGATAACCTGCAGCGGCTCAATGGCGACCGGCAGCGCAGCGCCATCCAGCAGCACACCAATAATTGGCATCAGATTGTTCAGTTGGCTGGCGAGCAATGCCCCCAGCACAGCGCCCAGCAGCGCGCCAATCACCCCGGCACTGGCCCCCTGAACCATAAACACCATCATTATCTGCCGCGGCGTTAGCCCCTGCGTTTGTAAAATCGCCACTTCCCCTTGCTTCTCCATTACCATCAGACCCAGCGAGGTAATAATATTAAAAGCCGCCACCGCCACGATCAGGCTAAGCAGCAGCCCCATCATGTTCTTTTCCATGCGCACGGCCTGGAACAGTTCCCCTTTGCGCTCGCGCCAGTCCTGCCATTTGGTGCCTTGCGGCAGCGTTTGCTGGCTCAGCGTGTCAACTTTTAACGGTTCGTTAAGCCACAGACGCCAGCCAGTGATATTACCCACCGGATAACGCATCAGACGCGAGGCATCCTGAATGTTGGTCAGCATCTGGTAGCCATCGACTTCGCTGTTGGCGGCGAAAGTGCCAATCACTGTAAACAAACGCTGGCTCGGCAAACGCCCCATCGGCGTAAACTGGCTGGCCGAGGGCACCATCACACGGATTTGATCGCCACGGTTCACGCCCAACTGCCCGGCAAGCTGCTCGCCGAGGATGACATTATACTTACCCGGTTGCAGATCTGTTTGCTTCACATTGACCAGATACGGCGTTAACGGATCTTTTTGCGCCGGATCGATACCGAGCATCACGCCGACCGCCACGCTACGCGCACTTTGCAGCACCACATCTCCCGTAGTTATAGGCGCAACGCGGTTGACGCCGTTCAACACCACCGCTTTTTCCGGTAGTTGTTGCGGGTTGAGGGAACCCTGTTCAGACGAGAGTACGGCCTGAGGCATCAGGCCAAGAATATTGTTTTGCAGCTCGCGCTCGAAACCGTTCATCACCGACAACACCGTGACCAGCGCCATTACCCCGAGAGTAATGCCTATGGTGGAGAGCCAGGAAACGAAGCGACCGAAGCGATCTGCTGCACGCCCACGCATATAACGCAGGCCGATGAATAGAGCGACAGGTTGGTACATGAAATCCGTCTGGTTGCTGTTAGCAAAGTCACGAGTATATAAGCGAAAGCGGAATGGGTAAATGACTGAACCGTAAGTGTTCGTCAGCACTATTCCTAAAAGTATAAATAAATCAATTCGCTAAAGTTGTCCCTCTTTCCTTCAGCCCGGGTCCCTGATCTTTATCTTAAAAAAACAAAATGCAGACAGTTACGCATTACAGCGCACAGCGGGTTGCGCAGGATGGCAGGCTATAGCCAACAATATGGACACGCCGTCTCGATGAAGAAAAAAGAACCATGGATTAATCAAATCAAAGGGTTATGTATTTGTCTGGTGGTCATTTACCACTCGGTAATCACGTTTTACCCGCACCTCACTACTTTTCAGCATCCGCTTTCAGAGCTGCTGAGCAAATGCTGGATTTACCTCAATTTGTACCTGGCGCCGTTTCGCATGCCGGTCTTTTTCTTTATTTCGGGGTATCTGATCCGTCGCTACATTGATAGCGTCCCGTGGACCACCTGCGTGGATAAGCGGATCTGGAGCATTGCCTGGGTGCTGGTGCTTTGGGGAGTGGTGCAATGGCTGGCGTTAGTCGCGCTCAATAACTGGCTGGCCCCACAGCGCGATCTGAGCCATGCCGCCAACGCCGCTTATGCCGATTCGATCACAGGTTTTACCCACGGAATGCTGACCGCCAGCACCAGCTTGTGGTATCTGTACGCGCTGATTGTCTATTTTGTTCTGTGTAAGATTTTTAGCCGCTGGGCGGTGCCGCTGTTGGCGTTATTTGTGGTGCTGAGCGTGGCGATCAATTTTGTCCCGACGCCGTGGTGGGGAATGAACAGCGTGATTCGCAATCTGCCCTGGTACAGCCTCGGTGCATGGTTTGGCGCAACGCTGATGGTATGGATCAAGGAGGTGCCCCTGCGCCGCCATGCGGTCATTGTTCTGGTTAGCGCAATTGCCGCCGTCGTCGCGTGGCTGGCAAATGTCTCACTATTACTTTCTCTGCTTTCCATTGTGCTGATCATGAAGCTGTTTTATCAATTTGAGTTGCGCTTTGGTATGCGTGAGTCCGGCCCGTTAAGCGTGATTGGATCCAATACCATCGCCATCTACACCACCCACCGTATTTTGGTTGAGCTGTTCAGCTTAACGCTAATCCCTAAAATCAATCATACCGCCTGGCCTGCATATGCGGAGCTGGCCCTGCTGCTGGTGTATCCGTTTGCCTGCCTGCTACTGTGCACCTTGTTTGGCCTGTTGGTACGTAAAATTTCACAAAAAACAGTGGCCGACCTGCTCTTTTCCCCGCCTTCTTTATCGGCTGCCTCGCGCTAACCCCTACGCGCTTTTTGCCCCCATTCGGGGGCGAATCAATTTGCTTATGAGAAACGATCACGGATAATAAAGAACATTGCTTATCAGATGTATATCTAAACGAGATCCTGACAACCGAATGCCTGAACAACATCGTTACACGCTCCCAGCGAAAGCAGGCGATCAGCGCCAGTTGGGTGAGCTTACCGGCGCGGCCTGCGCAACGCTGGTTGCCGAAATCGCCGAACATCATGCCGGTCCAGTGGTCCTGATCGCGCCGGACATGCAAAATGCGCTGCGTTTGCATGATGAAATTCGTCAGTTTACCGACCAGATGGTAATGAACCTGGCCGACTGGGAAACGCTTCCCTACGACAGCTTTTCTCCTCATCAGGAGATTATCTCCTCGCGTCTCTCCACGCTGTATCAGCTGCCTGCCATGCAGCGCGGCGTGCTGATCGTTCCGGTAAATACCCTGATGCAGCGTGTCTGTCCGCACAGCTATCTGCACGGCCATGCGCTGGTAATGAAAAAAGGTCAGAGGCTTTCTCGCGACGCCCTGCGCGAACAGCTGGATAGCGCTGGCTATCGCCATGTTGATCAGGTCATGGAACACGGCGAATACGCCACCCGCGGCGCACTGCTGGATCTGTTCCCGATGGGCAGCGAGTTGCCTTATCGCCTGGAGTTCTTTGATGACGAAATCGACAGTCTGCGTCTGTTTGATACCGACACCCAGCGCACGCTGGAAGAAGTCGATGCCATTAATTTGCTACCCGCACACGAATTCCCGACTGACAAAACGGCCATTGAGCTGTTCCGTAGCCAGTGGCGAGATACCTTTGAGGTGAAACGCGACGCCGAACATATTTACCAGCAGGTCAGCAAAGGCACGTTACCTGCGGGTATTGAATACTGGCAACCGCTGTTTTTCAGCGAGCCGCTGCCGCCGCTGTTCAGCTACTTCCCCGCCAATACGTTATTGGTCAATACCGGTGATATCGAGACCAGCGCAGAACGCTTCCAGGCCGATACCCTGTCACGCTTTGAGAATCGCGGTGTTGATCCGATGCGCCCGCTTCTGCCGCCGGAATCGCTGTGGCTACGGGTTGATGAGCTGTTTTCTGAACTTAAACGCTGGCCGCGCGTTCAACTGAAAACCGAGAGTCTGGCGAACAAAGCAGCGAATACTAACCTCGGGTTCCAGAAGCTGCCGGATATCGCCGTTCAGGCGCAGCAACAAGCGCCGTTAGATGCGTTACGTAAATTCCTTGAAGGCTTCACCGGTCCGGTGATTTTCTCGGTGGAAAGTGAAGGCCGCCGTGAAGCACTTGGCGAACTGCTCGCCCGTATCAAAGTGGCACCGAAGCGGATATTGCGACTCGATGAAGCCGTAGATAACGGTCGTTATCTGATGATTGGCGCAGCTGAGCACGGCTTCATCGATAGCAAACGCAATCTGGCGCTGATTTGTGAAAGCGATCTGCTTGGGGAACGCGTGGCGCGCCGCCGCCAGGATTCTCGTCGCACCATCAACCCGGATACGTTAATTCGTAACCTCGCAGAGCTGCATCCCGGTCAGCCGGTGGTGCATCTGGAGCATGGCGTGGGTCGTTATGCCGGTATGACCACGCTGGAAGCGGGCGGCATCACCGGTGAATATCTGATGCTCACCTATGCCAACGACGCCAAACTGTACGTGCCGGTGTCGTCACTGCATCTGATCAGCCGCTATGCCGGCGGCGCGGAAGAGAATGCGCCGCTGCATAAACTTGGCGGCGATGCCTGGTCACGTGCCCGACAGAAAGCCGCTGAGAAGGTGCGCGATGTTGCGGCAGAGCTGCTGGATATTTATGCCCAGCGCGCGGCGAAAGAAGGCTTTGCCTTTAAGCATGACCGTGAACAGTACCAGCTGTTTTGCGACAGCTTCCCGTTTGAAACCACGCCTGACCAGGCGCAGGCGATTAACGCGGTACTCAGCGATATGTGTCAACCGCTGGCCATGGACCGCCTGGTGTGCGGTGACGTCGGCTTTGGTAAAACCGAAGTCGCAATGCGCGCGGCCTTTCTCGCCGTAGAGAACCACAAGCAGGTTGCCGTACTGGTGCCGACCACCCTGCTCGCACAGCAGCACTTCGACAACTTCCGCGACCGCTTTGCCAACTGGCCGGTACGCATTGAGATGCTGTCCCGTTTTCGTAGCGCCAAAGAGCAAGCGCAAATTCTGGAGCAGGTTGCCGAGGGTAAAATCGATATTCTTATCGGCACCCACAAGCTGCTGCAAGCGGATGTGAAGCTAAAAGATCTGGGTCTGTTGATTGTCGATGAAGAGCACCGTTTTGGCGTTCGCCATAAAGAGCGCATCAAAGCGATGCGCGCAGATGTCGATATCCTGACGCTGACGGCAACGCCTATTCCGCGTACGCTCAATATGGCAATGAGCGGCATGCGCGATCTGTCGATTATCGCCACGCCGCCCGCTCGTCGTCTGGCGGTCAAAACCTTCGTGCGCGAATACGACAACCTGGTGGTACGCGAGGCGATCCTGCGTGAAGTTCTGCGCGGGGGACAAGTTTATTATCTGTTTAACGACGTCGAAAACATCCAGAAAACCGCTGACAGATTAGCAGAACTGGTGCCGGAAGCGCGTATTGGTATCGGTCACGGACAAATGCGCGAGCGCGAACTGGAACGCGTGATGAACGATTTCCACCATCAGCGTTTTAACGTGCTGGTGTGTACCACCATAATCGAAACCGGGATCGACATCCCCACCGCTAACACCATCATCATCGAACGAGCGGATCACTTCGGTTTAGCGCAATTACACCAGCTGCGCGGTCGTGTGGGACGTTCTCACCACCAGGCTTACGCCTGGCTGCTGACGCCGCATCCGAAAGCAATGACCACCGACGCGCAAAAACGTCTGGAAGCCATCGCCTCGCTGGAAGATTTGGGCGCAGGTTTTGCGCTGGCGACCCACGACCTCGAAATTCGCGGCGCCGGGGAATTACTGGGTGAAGATCAGAGTGGTTCCATGGAAAGCATCGGCTTCTCACTGTATATGGAACTGCTGGAAAACGCGGTCGATGCGCTCAAAGAGGGACGCGAACCGTCGCTGGAAGATCTCACCAGCCAGCAAACCGAAGTTGAACTGCGCATGCCATCACTGCTGCCGGATGACTATATTCCCGATGTCAACACGCGACTGTCGTTCTACAAGCGTATTGCCAGTGCGAAAGGCGAAAACGAGCTGGAAGAAATTAAGGTTGAGCTGATAGACCGTTTTGGCTTGCTGCCCGACCCGGCTCGTACGCTGCTGGATATCGCCCGTTTACGCCAGCAGGCGCAGAAACTGGGGATCAGAAAGCTCGAAGGCAATGAAAAAGGCGGTACCATTGAATTTGCCGAGAAAAACCACGTCAACCCGGTCTGGCTGATTGGTTTACTTCAAAAGCAGCCGCAGCACTTCCGTCTGGACGGTCCAACCCGGCTGAAATTCATGCAGGAGTTGAGCGAGCGTAAAACGCGGATCGACTGGGTCCGCCAGTTTATGCGTCAGCTTGAAGAAAACGCCGTAGCATAAGCATAGTGAACAGGCCGGGTGAGCACACCACTCACCCGGCCTGATGAATTTACAAACTCTTTGCACTTCCCTGCACTTCCCGACACAGCAAACAGCCATAATTCTCGTTTACTTTTACATAATAAAAACCACGTAAAAACAATGGATTTATGGTGATGTTAAACAATAAACGACTCTCTCGCTGGCTCGCGTTTTTTACGCTTGCAGCGACATTCGCGTTAGCACTTCCGGCTCAGGCAAACACCTGGCCGCTGCCGCCACCGGGAAGCCGTCTGGTGGGTCAGAATGCCGTTCACGTTGTTGAAGACAATGGCGGTTCTCTGGAAGCGATTGCGAAAAAGTACAATGTCGGCTTTCTCGCGCTACTGCAGGCCAACCCTGGCGTTGACCCTTACGTACCACGTCCGGGCAGCGTTTTGACGATCCCGTTACAAACTCTGCTACCTGACGCCCCGCGCGAAGGTATTGTTATCAACCTCGCCGAACTGCGTCTTTATTATTACCAGCCGGGGACCAATTCGGTGACCGTGTATCCTATTGGTATTGGCCAGTTAGGTGGTGACACGCTGACGCCTACGATGGTAACCACCATCTCTGATAAACGCGCCAACCCCACCTGGACGCCGACGGCAAATATCCGCGCGCGATACAAAGCAAACGGGATTGACCTGCCTGCCGTTGTGCCTGCCGGTCCGGATAACCCGATGGGCCATCATGCGATTCGCTTAGCGGCATACGGCGGCGTGTACCTGTTGCACGGTACAAATGCTGATTTTGGCATCGGAATGCGCGTCAGTTCCGGCTGTATTCGTCTGCGCGACGGTGATATCGAAACCCTGTTCCGTCAGGTAACGCCCGGAACTAAGGTCAATATTATCAATACGCCGATCAAAGCATCCGTTGAGCCTAACGGCGTGCGCCTGGTGGAAGTACACCAACCGCTGTCCGAAAAAATCAATGACGACCCGCAACTGCTGCCGATCGTGCTGAACGCGTCCATGCAGACATTTAAAAATGCGGCGCAAACAGATACCGCCGTCATGGATCATGCGATGGAGATTCGCTCAGGCATGCCGGTCGATGTGACCCGTCATCATGACGTTGCTCAACAACCGCTGTAAACGTAGCGTATAAAAAAACCCCCGCTGGATTTTATTCCGCGGGGGTTTTTTATTTAACTCGCAGTGGCATTGCGATGGGTTAAATCTTATTTGTAGATAACAGCAGTTCCGTGAAGAGTGTTAGGACCGGTAACGGAAGTAATACGGAAAGACTTCGCACCCATCTCATCGGCTTTCTGCGCCAGTTGATCTTCCAGAGAACCTAAGTTAGTCCCCGCATTCGCAGAAATAGTACCGACTTTCTCTTGACCCGCAGGGGTGGACTGAACTTCAACAGCGGCAAAGCTTGCAAATGACAGTGAGCTAAGAACAGCAGCGACAAACAGTGTTTTTACGTTTTTCATGATAGTGACCTTTAGCAGATGAATGGGTGTCGAAAAGATTAACTTAACGATCGATAGGTAAATCATAGATGCGATCCAGGTCACACGTCAACATTTTTTTATAATGATCGTTATATAAAATATAAAGGTCTTATTTTTCATGCTAATAGCTATAAATTATTTTTATCGTGAATCCGCTGGAGTGTGCAGTCGAATATTTTTATAATGGTTATTCAATAAACCCAACAAAGGTACATCGGCACCATGACAACTGAAACGACAGGTTGTGCAAAAAAAAGCCGTGGCCGACCAAAAGTGTTCGACAGGGAAGCCGCGCTTGATAAGGCCATGACACTCTTCTGGCAGCACGGATATGAAGCGACCTCACTCGCCGATCTCGTGGAAGCCACCGGCGCAAAAGCGCCTACGCTGTATGCGGAGTTCACCAATAAAGAAGGGTTGTTCCGTGCCGTACTGGACCGCTACATCACCCGCTTTGCGGCGAAACACGAAGCCCAGCTGTTTTGTGAAGAAAAAAGCCTTGAGTCCGCACTGGAAGACTATTTCACTGCTATAGCGACCTGCTTTACCAGCAAGGACACCCCGGCGGGATGTTTCATGATTAATACTTCTGCGACGCTGGCAGCCTCTTCCCGCGATATTGCACACACGGTGAAATCCCGCCATGCAATGCAGGAACAGACGCTTACCCAGTTCCTTCACCAGCGCCAGCAACGAGGCGAAATTCCGGCCCATTGCGACGTGCAAAAACTGGCCGAATATCTGAACTGTATTTTACAAGGTATGTCGATCAGCGCCCGTGAAGGCGCAACGTTTGAAAAACTGATGCAGATCGCACACACAACCCTGCGACTGTGGCCCGAACTCGTCAAAGCTTAACCCTTTCCCGCAATTCCCCCGCTGTACTCACACCACCGGGAGCTGATAAAGCCCCCGGTTAGATTCCCGTTCTATTGACCCTACATTTCTCATTGTTTTCATCGTGTTACCCGATCATTTTTTGTAAAAGGTATTGATAACGACAATTATTATCAGCAATATTCGCATTTGTTTTAATGCCTGTTTCACAATGTAACCATCGGTTTCTCTACCGCTATAACAAAAACAGACCGACTTTTTTAAAAGGAATACAAATGCATAAGCGTCTCTGGGTGCTCAATCCTCTTCTGTTATCTTTAACTCTACCCGCCGTTGCGGCTGAGGAAGAGAACCTCATCGTCAGCGCCAACCGTAGCCAGCGCACAGTGGCAGAAATGGCGCAAACGACCTGGGTTATTGAAGGAAGCGAAATTGAACAGCAAGTTCAGGGTGGTAAAGAGTTCAAGGATGTTCTTGCTCAGTTAATCCCCGGAATTGATGTCAGCAGTCAGGGACGAACCAACTACGGCATGAACATGCGTGGTCGCGCCATTGTCGTGCTAATTGACGGCGTCCGTCTGAATTCCTCGCGAACCGACAGCCGTCAGCTTGACTCCATTGACCCATTTAACATTGCGCACATTGAAGTCATTTCAGGCGCAACCTCACTTTATGGCGGTGGCAGTACCGGCGGATTAATCAACATTGTCACCAAAAAAGGCCAGCCGGAGCGTGAAGTAGAACTCGAACTGGGGAGCAAAAGCGGCTTCAACAATAGCAACGATCATGATGAACGCGTTGCCGTGGCGGTAAGTGGCGGAACCGATCGCGCTTCCGGGCGTATGTCCGTCGCGTATCAACGATTTGGCGGCTGGTATGACGGTAATCACGATGCCCTGCTGCTCGATAACACCCAAACCGGGTTACAGCACTCCGATCGTCTGGACGTCATGGGCACAGGGACGATTGAACTTGACGACAACCGTCAGTTGCAACTGGTTACGCAGTACTATAAAAGTCAGGGGGATGACGATTATGGGCTGGATCTCGGCGAGAACATGTCCTCCGTGACCGGAAACGGCAAAGCATATACCAGCAGCGGACTGAATTCCGATCGTATTCCCGGCACCGAACGTCATCTTATTAGTCTGCAATATTCAGATGCGGATTTTTTTGGCCAGAACCTGGTCAGCCAAATCTATTACCGTGACGAATCGCTGAAATTCTACCCCTTCCCTACGCTCAGCAAAGGCAAAGTCACCAGTTTCTCCGCATCACAACAGGACACCGACCAGTTTGGTGCCAAAATTACCCTCAACAGCCAGTTGATGGATAACTGGGAGCTGACGTGGGGTGTCGATGCCGATCACGAAACCTTCGACTCCAATCAGAAATTCTTCGATCTGGCCTGGTCCCTGCCCTCCGGCGGTATGGATAACCGTACCGCTTATACCACCGGGCGTTACCCCGGTTACAGCATCACCAACTTCGCGCCTTTCCTGCAAAACAGCTATGACATTAACGATATCTTTACCCTCAGCGCCGGCGTGCGCTATCAGTGGACCGAAAACAGGGTTGATGATTTCGTTGGCTATGCTCAACAGCAGGGAATCGCGACCGGGCTTGCGAACTCTGCCGATACCATTCCAGGCGGCAAAACCGATTACGATAATTTCCTGTTCAACGCCGGTATCCTTGCCCACCTGACCGACCGTCAGCAAACGTGGTTTAACTTTTCTCAGGGCGTGGAGCTTCCGGACCCAGGGAAATATTACGGTAACGGTACCTATTCGCTGGTTGGCGATCATTACCAGCTCCAGCGCAGCGTCAACGTGGCGGATTCACGTCTGGAAGGGATTAAAGTTAACTCGTACGAACTGGGGTGGCGCTATACCGGCGATAGTCTGCGCACGCAACTGGCCGCTTACTACTCGACTTCAGATAAATCGATCGTTATCAACCGCAGCGATATGACCATTAACGTTCAGCCCGACGATCGCCGCATTTATGGCCTTGAAGGTGCGGTGGATTATTTCATTGCGGACACGGACTGGAGCCTGGGTGGCAACTTCAACGTCATTAAATCGGAAGTGAAACAGAACGGTAAATGGCAAAAATGGGATGTCACGCTGGCCTCACCGTCCAAAGCAACCGCGTGGGTCGGCTGGGCACCAGAACCGTGGACCTTGCGCGTACAGAGCCAGCAAACATTTGATCTGACCGACGCCAGCGGTAACAAGCTAGATGGCTATAACACGATGGACTTTATCGGCAGCTATCAGCTCCCGTTGGGTAAGCTGACCTTCAGCGTGGAAAACCTGCTGAATGAAGAGTACACCACACTGTGGGGACAACGTGCGCCACTGCTGTATAGCCCAACCTACGGCAGCCCGTCACTGTATGAATACAAGGGCCGGGGTCGTACTTTTGGTCTGAACTACGCCTTAACCTTCTGATAAAAAAAGCCCCCCAGCCTGAGCGAATGGGGGGCTAATGTTCAGGATAATGCTATTTTACGCTTTGTTATTCAGTACCAACTGTCCGTTGTTATCCAACGGAATTTGCGCGCCGGGGTCCTTATCCATACGGATTTTCCCCTGCTGATCGCCAATTTTGTACGTCACGTCGTAGCCCAGCATCTTTTCAGATTTGTCATACACCGTTTTACAACGCTGCTGCGTGGTGGTGTAAGTATCGTTTTCCTGCATCGAACCCTGAATCTGGTTACCTGCATAGCCGCCGCCTAAAGCACCGGCCACGGTGGCAATATCTTTACCACGTCCACCGCCAAACTGATGCCCAATAACACCACCCGCAACCGCGCCCAGTACGGAACCCGCGATACGGTTTTCATCTTGTACCGGCTTGCGGTGGGTGACCGTTACGTTCCGGCACTCCTGACGCGGTGTTTTTACCGACTCTTTAATCGGTGTTGCAGAGACAACTTGCGCATACTGTGGGCCACGCTCGAAAACGTTCAGACTGGCCACCGCTGCAACACCCAGCGCAGCAGCTACGCCAATCCCTATACCCGCCAACATTGATTTATTCACGGGACTTCCTCCTTTTTTGCTATTAGCAACAACTTTGCAACAGAAGGTGAGGAATGCCAATCAGATTACGGATGAAAATAGCGGGAGGTGGAGCGAAAGCGGAATGATTCAGACAACTCTGAAGGAAGGCGTCGGATGCGTAAAATCATCCGACGCCACAGGTCGATATTAATGCAGTTTCAGACGCGGGCGAATCACCCGGTTGATACTGCCGACCAGCATCATCAGGCCGGTTTTGAAGTAGCCGTGCAAAGCAATCTGGTGCATGCGGTACAGTGAGATGTACACAAAGCGCGCAATTCGTCCTTCCACCATCATCGAACCACGGGTCAGGTTGCCCATCAGGCTACCCACGGTAGAGAAGTTAGAGAGCGAGACCAGAGAGCCGTGATCTTTGTACTGATACGCTTTCAGCGGCTTACCGTTCATCTGTGCCAGAATATTGTTCATCGCGCAGGTCGCCATCTGGTGTGCTGCCTGAGCGCGCGGAGGCACAAAACCGCCTTCCGGGCGAGCGCAGGAAGCGCAGTCGCCAATCGCGTACACGTCAGGATCGCGCGTGCTCTGCAGAGTTGGCTCAACCACCAGTTGGTTAATACGGTTCGTTTCCAGACCGCCAATGTCTTTCATAAAGTCTGGCGCTTTGATACCCGCCGCCCACACCATCAGATCGGCTTTAATGTATTCGCCATCTTTGGTGTGCAGTCCGCCTTCATCAGCGCTGGTTACCATCGTCTGGGTCAGTACGCGTACGCCCAGTTTGGTTAACTCATTATGCGCAGCACCGGAAATACGCGGCGGCAACGCAGGCAGAATACGCTCACCGGCTTCGACCAGCGTAACGTTCAGCGCGTCATTGGTCAGCCCTTTGTAACCATAGCTGTGCAGTTGTTTTACCGCATTGTGCAGCTCAGCGGAGAGTTCAACACCCGTCGCACCGCCGCCCACAATGGCGATATTCACTTTTCCGTTAGCGCCCAGATTCGCGGAATACTTCAGGAACAGATTCAGCATCTCCTGGTGGAAACGACGCGCCTGATGCGGGTTATCGAGGAAAATGCAGTTTTCTTTCACGCCAGGGGTGTTGAAATCGTTGGACGTACTGCCCAACGCCATCACCAGCGTGTCATACGGCACTTTACGCTCAGGAACCAGTAGCTCACCCTTCTCATCGCGCAGCTCAGCGAGAGTAATGGTCTTCGCTTCACGATCGATATCCACCACCGAGCCTAACTGGAACTGGAAGCCATGGTTACGGGCATGAGCCAAATAACTCAGCGCATCCACACCTTCGTCCAGTGAACCCGTCGCCACTTCATGCAGTAACGGTTTCCACAAGTGACTGTGGTTTCTGTCTACCAGTGTGATTTTGGCCTTTTTCTTACGCCCGAGTTTTTTACCCAGCTGCGTCGCCATTTCCAGTCCGCCAGCACCGCCGCCGACAATCACGATCCTTTTCAATGGTGTAGTCAACGTGACCCCCTCAAATTTATTAACCAATTGTTAATTAAAAGTTATTAACATAGCCTTTAATTAACAACAAGTTACGATAATGAAAATGTCCTTCGAGAGTGAGAATAACACGAACGGTGCATTGGTCATACCAAAATTGATGTGCATCAAGTTTTGATGCTGAAAAGATAGACAACCCGAAGGTTAAAGACAAAAAAACCAGCCCGAAAGCTGGTTTTTTAGACACTCATCAGGCTTAACCTAACGTCTTGAACGCCTTAATGCGCTGCAAATGCGGAGAGATATTTTTAAACTTATGCGTCTGCTCTTCGTCCCAGACTATCTCGTAAAAATGATGCAGCTCTTCCGACGAACGCTGACTGTTAAGCGCTTCATCATGACGTGACAGGATCACCAGGCAGCGATCGCGATTCTTCTCACGGAAATTGGTCACGCATTTTGTTGCGATGTCTGCATACTCCTCAGGTCTGTCGATTTTGCCTTCCATGTTCTCATACGGGAACAGGTTGGGATTAAACACTACCTGACGAATATCACACAGGAAACCAATCCGTTCAGCCCAATATCCCCCGAGCCCCACACCACAAATCAGCGGACGGTCATCCACATTCAGCTGCAGCATTTTGTCCACTTCTTTCAGCAGATGCTGCATATCATGTTTAGGATGCCGCGTACTGTAGCTAATCAGCCTGACATCCGGGTCGATGAATTGCAGCTGCAACACCTTCTCATGGTTGCCCGGGCTGTTAGAGTCAAAACCGTGTAAATAGATAATCATCGCATCCTCGCCAAACTTGCGTTAATGACCTGCTTTCTCTTCCTGCCAGCGTTCATGAAGTTGGTTAAGCTGAGTGCTTACCGTCTTCCAGCGTGCCGAGTCCATCAGTTCCTGACGTGAAAATGAACCTTTATGATACAAACGTGTAACACGTTCTGCATTGATCGGCGACAGATTATCTAACACACTGACCGCTCCCTTACGATTATTGCAGACCAGGATCATATCGCAACCTGCATCCAGCGATGCCTGTCCACGCTCCGCATAGCTTCCCATAATCGCCGCCCCTTCCATCGACAAATCGTCGGAGAAAATGACACCATCGAAGCCAAGCTCCCGGCGTAGCACCGTTTTCAACCAGTGAGGTGAGCCACTCGCCGGACGCGGATCGACATCACTGTAGATGACATGCGCAGGCATAATGGCATCCAGTTTGTTTTCCGTAATCAACGTCTGGAACACGGACATATCTTTCGCACGAATCTCGGCTTCTGGGCGTGGATCGGTTGGGGTTTCTTTGTGTGAATCCGCCGTCACCGCCCCATGTCCTGGGAAATGTTTACCGGTCGTTTTCATGCCAGCAGCATGCATCCCGTCAATGAAGCGGGTCGCCATCGCCAGCGCTTTTAGCGGATCGGCATGGTAAGAACGCTCGCCGATTGCCGCGCTGATATGGCCCACATCCAGCACGGGTGCAAAGCTGATATCAATGTCCATCGCGATCATTTCGCTTGCCATCAACCACCCTGCGTCCTGAGCCAGTTTGCCGCCTTCTTCCAGACCGTGCAACGCAGCAAAGGATTGAGCTGCAGGCAGGCGGGTAAAGCCCTCACGAAAACGCTGTACGCGTCCGCCTTCCTGATCTACCGCCACCACCAGATGGTTACGTGACGCAGCCCGGATCTGACGCACTAATTCACGCAGCTGTTCCGGGTCATGATAATTTCGGGTAAAGAGGATCAACCCACCTACCAGCGGATGTGCCAGAATCTCACGCTCTTCAGCGTCCAGCTCATACCCTTCGACATCCAACATTACTGGGCCCACACTGCTCTCCTTATCCTTTAATTGTTAGCTGCCGCCAGGTTTCATCGGCCAGCCTGATAAATTGTCGATCGCCGGTTTGCCGCCAGCGATACTCAAACCACCCCGCCTTCAGCATCATTATCCAGGGTTGCCATTGTCTGACCTGTCGCCACAAAACGTCTGGCTCAATGTGCGCTCGTTGGGCGTAGGTGCTAACCAACTGTTGGTGCTGGGATTCATCGCTAACCCATACTGCCGCCAGCTCCAGGGCAATATCACCGTCTCCGGCGTATTCCCAGTCAATCAGCCGCAGCCCTGATGCCGTACGTACGATGTTGTCACCGTGAACATCCATATGCAGCGGCCCCAGGCGCAAAGGTCGAGGCTCACCTCGTTTCCTTAGCCGCTTCAGCGCGCGCAGCCAGCATGGTGTACGACGCGCCGGATCGCCACACTGCCAGTACTGTTCAAGTAGCGGAAGCAGGCTGATTCGCCAGCCCAACCGGGGTTGCTGGTGCAGATGATACAGTAAGCCTGCGAGTTCGTCGGCGTCCGGTAATCTGGATTCTACCTTACCGTGAAAAAACTCGACTGCCATCCACCCACGCGTATAAAAATGAGGACGTGGCGCAAGGCTTTCTGGCAGGTGTTTTAACGCATGATATTGGCGTAAGAAATGAGATTCCGGCGCGTCAGGATCGTGATGGCAGCGCAGTACCAGCCGGTGGGAACGGTGTTCAATGATGCAGCTCCCGCCGCTCAGGCCGGTTTGGCTGGTTGCGACGGGATGATACTGCGGGAAATAGCGCGACAACACTTCGCCGCGCGTGAGTCTGCTATTGTTGCTGAACGGCACCTTTACCTGACCAGATTATCTCGCCAGTTTGTACCAGCATTAATTGCATTTGCAGCGCAGGCGAATTGACGTTGCCGGATGCGCTGGAATAAAGCACATACTGCGCGCCAACGTTACGGGCGATACCAATCGCTTTACTGCGCGTTCCCAGACTGTCATTCGGAGACAGACCTAACTGCTGTTTGGCGACAGCCAGCTGTTGGGCAGAAATCAGCGTAAACTTACCATTATTCGCCAGCGCGTTACGTAAGGTTTCGGTGGCTTCACCCGCGTTCAACGAGCCATTGGTGCGGTTATTCACGCTATCAACCAGCAGAACGCCGCCCGCTTTGACGCCGTCGGCCTGCAGCATTTTGCCGACCATCGGCTGCATAGCCCCGTTCCAGTCATAGTGACGTTGACGTGGCGTCGGCTGCGCCGTTTGGTCCTCATGCTCAATTGGGCCCGGCTGCTGCGGTATGCTTGGCACCGTTGGCACAACCGGAACCGGCTGTTGCGGCTGCGCAGGCTGTTCCGGTACCGGCTTCACTTCCTCTACCGGCGCGGGCTCACGTTGCGCCACACAGCCAGAGAGAAACATCGCCAGCGCGGCAATCAGTGCGTAGCGATTCATTTTGTTCATCAAGATTCACCCCTTACAAATAAAGATAAAGTCTAACCTTGTGCGCCCCCAGAAAATTGGCGCTGCCGTACAGCGTCACCGACGAATGAGCCGGAATAGTCACACTGCGTGGCGCTTCCAGAGGGTGCATTTCCAGCCCTCTGGCGTCATACCAGTAAAACCGATAATGAACGGTAACGGGTTCTTGTCTTTCGTTATAGAGTCGCGAGGATGCCGAAGCCTGAATATCAGACGTTGTTAACGTGGGCTGCTCTGCTGTAATACCCGCCGCCAGAATTGTTGATTCCATCACCAGCGACTGTTCATCACTTACTGGGATTTCAGGGTGTGAACGACAACCCGCCAGCAACAACAAGCCCAGTGAAAGCGCAATGCATCCTCTGGTCATGCTTACAGACCTTTATGCGCAAGCATTGGGCCAAGCGCACGTCCACCCAGCAGGTGCATATGAATGTGATACACCTCCTGCCCCCCGTGGCGGTTGGTGTTCATGATTAAGCGGTACCCATCTGCAGCAATGCCTTCCTGCTCAGCAATTTTCGCCGCAACGGTGATCATGCGGCCCAATGCCTGTTCATGTTCCGCCGTCACATCGTTGACAGTTGGGATCAGAATGTTAGGAATGATCAGGATATGCGTTGGTGCCTGAGGGGAAATATCACGAAACGCAGTGACCAGTTCATCCTGGTATACGATATCCGACGGAATCTCACGACGAATAATTTTGCTGAATATAGTTTCTTCTGCCACGACGTTTTCCTTTTTCATTAACAGCCCAAGCGTTTTGCCATGCTACGCCGGGTAACTCTGCGAGTATAGAGTATGAGCGAGTTCCTCACGCTCTTTCAACTTTAACCCTCGATTTTTTAAGCGAAAACCTCAGTCAGTGCTGCTCTTATAACCATTTTCCTGCGCTATTGCTCAAGCATAGTACTGAAACAATATTTCATTTATGTCGTAGCATCTGTTTACACATTAATTGCTAATGCGTATATTTCGCATTTGTATTTACATACGCATTTAATAGTTTACAACCAAAGGGTTCATAACAACTACCGGTGATTCGAACTTAATATTAATAATTATCAAGGACTTTTCGATGTCTTTCACAACACTCAACGGGAATGTTCAACGCCAACCGGGGCTTGCCCCTTCTTTGCTGGCAGCATGCATCACGCTAGCCATTTTACCTTCCACCAGCCTCGCAGCCCCTGCAGAAGAGACAGTGATCGTGGAAGGTTCTGCTCCTTCGGCATCCAGTGAGGAGCAAGATTACAGCGTTAAATCAACGACCGCTGGCACAAAAATGCAAATGACACAGCGCGATATTCCGCAATCGGTCAGCATTGTCAGCCAGCAACGCATGGAAGATCAGCAATTGCAAACGCTGGGTGATGTGATGGACAACACGTTGGGGATAAGCAAAAGCCAGGCGGATTCAGATCGCAGCAGCTATTACTCGCGCGGATTTCAGATTGATAACTATATGGTCGATGGGATCCCGACCTATTTTGAATCCCGCTGGAATCTCGGTGACGCCCTTTCTGACACCGCCCTTTTTGAGCGTGTCGAAGTGGTCCGTGGCGCAAACGGGCTAATGACCGGGACGGGTAACCCTTCAGCCTCCATTAACATGATCCGTAAGCATGCCACCAGCCGCGAGTTCACCGGTAATGTTTCAGCGGAATATGGCAGTTGGAACAAACAACGCTATGTGACCGATCTGCAAAGCCCGCTTACGGCAGACGGCAACGTGCGCGGTCGCATCGTGGCGGGTTACCAGAATAACGACTCCTGGCTTGATCGCTACAATAGCGAAAAAATGTTCTTCTCCGGGATTGTCGATGCCGATTTGGGTGACACCACCAGCCTGTCTGCGGGCTATGAATATCAGCGCATTGATATCAACAGCCCAACCTGGGGTGGATTGCCGCGCTGGAATACCGATGGCAGTAAAAACAGCTACGACCGTTCGCGCAGCACTGCGCCGGACTGGGCTTACAACGATAAAGACTTCAACAAAGTGTTTGTCACCATCAAACAGCGTTTTGCCGATACCTGGCAGGCGACCATGAACGCCACCCACTCCGAGGTCAAGTTCGACAGTAAAATGATGTACGTCGATGCCTATGTTAATAAGGCCGACGGCACGCTGATTGGCCCATATGGCAACTATGGTCCGGGATATGACTACGTCGGAGGAACTGGCTGGAACAGCGGCAAACGTAAAGTGGATGCTGTCGATCTATTTGCCGACGGCGGTTACGATCTGTTTGGTCGTCAGCATAATCTGATGCTGGGCGGCAGCTACAGTAAACAGAATAACCGTTATGAAAGCTCGTGGGCGAACGTTTTCCCCAACGAAATCGGCAGCTTCTATACCTATGATGGTAACTTCCCTGAAACCAACTGGAACCCGCAGTCATTGGCTCAGGACGATACCACGCACATGAAATCGCTGTACGCCGCAACGCGTATTTCGCTGGCCGACCCACTGCATTTGATTGTTGGCGCACGTTACACCAACTGGCGTATCGACACCCTGACCTACAGCATGGAGCAAAACCACACCACGCCGTATGCGGGTCTGGTCTATGACATTGACGATAACTGGTCTACCTACGCCAGCTATACCTCAATCTTCCAGCCGCAGAACAAGCACGACAGTTCCGGTAAATATCTCTCTCCGATCACCGGCAACAACTATGAGCTTGGTCTGAAGTCCGACTGGATGAACAGCCGTTTAACCACCACGCTCGCGGTGTTCCGCATCGAACAGGATAACGTAGCGCAATCAACCGGCGTGCCAATCGCCGGTAGCAATGGCGACACGGCCTTTAAAGCGATGGATGGTACGGTCAGTAAAGGGGTCGAATTCGAGATTAACGGTGCGATCACCGATAACTGGCAGATGACGTTTGGTGCGACACGCTATGTTGCAGAAGACAACGAAGGCAATGCAGTAAACCCAAACCTGCCGCGGACCACGGTCAAACTGTTTACCCGTTATCGCCTGACAGCCATGCCGGAACTGACCGTTGGCGGTGGAGTTAACTGGCAGAATCGTGTTTACAGCGATACGGTCACGCCTTATGGCACATTCCGCGCGGAACAGGGAAGCTACGCCCTGGTAGATTTGTTTACCCGCTACCAGGTAACAAAAAACTTCTCAGTGCAGGGTAACCTTAATAACCTATTCGATAAAACCTACGACACGAATATCGACGGTTCTATCGTTTATGGTGAGCCGCGCAACGTCAGCGTTACCGCCAGCTACCAGTTCTGACACCGGGTATTGCGTAGAATCGCTAACTCGCTGACTTAGGTTGCAAATTCTCATCAAACTCCAGCCGCTTTCTGTCGGGTTCTACCGCAGTCAGCGGCTCCACTTCTGCAAGCGTCTGCTGACAGCGCCCCACCAGCACCTGATACTCGCGAGTGCCCTGCTTTTTCCACTCAAGCTCCTGCTCGGTTAAGGTACGAATCGCCTTTGCCGGGCTGCCGATAATCAAATGATTGGCAGGCATTTCGGCACGCGCCTTCACGAACGCGCATGCGCCAACAATACTGTTTTCACCAATGGTCGCGCCGTCGATAATCACCGCGCTCATGCCAACCAGCGCATTACGGCCAATCACGCAGCCGTGCAGGATCGCCCCGTGGCCGATATGCCCGTCTTCTTCCACGACGGTGTCCTGACCGGGAAAACCGTGCATCACGCAGTTATCCTGAATGTTGGCCCCATCTTTCACCACGATACGGCCAAAATCGCCGCGCAGGCTGGCGTTCGGCCCGACGTAAACCCCTTTACCGAGGATCACATCGCCAATCAGCACGGCGGTGGGGTGAACGTAGCTTTCCGTCGGAACAACCGGGGTCATCCCGTCTATCTGGTAAATCGGCATGGCTTCTCCTGTTACGCTTCGGGCAATCCCCCAAAACGCTGATAATAGAGCGGCCCCGGCGCAGGGAGTTCGCCTACCGAGCTTTCGCCTTTTTCACTGACGAAAACCTGGGCGCCGGGCGCAACACGTTGATAAATATTAATGCACAGCTGACGCGCCGTCTGACCCAGCCAGTGAGCAGGCAACAATTCTTCCGGCAGCAGCGGATCTTTGAGCACAACCCGACGATAGAAGTGAATGAGCAACAGGCGGATCTGGAAGCAGCGCTCTGGCGTAAGTTCGTCCGGCCCGGCGTCACGCAGTAGCGGTAACAACGGACGGAACAGCGTGATAAACGCCTCGTACATGGCATTTTGTTCGGTTAAGTGCCAGCACCCTTCTACCCGCTCACGCAGCGCAGCGCGGGAGAGTGCCAACGGCGAATGCGCCTCAAAAACGATGACGTTTTCCGCCACCCCAGCTTCATGGAGCAGCGACTGTACGTCCGCCAGCTTTTGCGATGGCGACGCCAGCAGACTCGGCGCCAGTACGCCAAAACCTTGCCATAACAGCTGCTTTTTAACTTCGGCCAGGGTATTTTTCTCCAGCCCCTCCGACAGCAGCAGCAGCCAGGTACCGTCCCACTCAGGGGCGTTGGCACGGTAGATTTTGCTCTCGGCGCGGCGCGTCAAGCGTAGCCCTTTATCACTCAGGCGGTAGAAACTGCGACGGCCGATACGTACTACGTCCAGCCATTCTTCTTTATTAAGGCGAAACAGCGCGGTACGTACAAAACGTTCACCGAAGCCAAGCCCTTCCAGCAGCGCGGCAACGCTACCGAGCCAGACTTCTCCACCGCGTTGCGATAAACAGTCCCCGTAAAGCGAGGCGATAAGCGAGGTGCCGCTGACCGGCATTGCGGTTACCGCCTGCTGAATAAAACTACCGAGTTTTTCCATATGATTCATACTGTTGTCTTTTTTGTCCTTTTTGAATCATAGCACAGGAAAATTTCCGCGGTATGGCAGGAATTTGTAGGCCGGATAAGGCAACGCCGCCATCCGGCAACTTGTGCGCTCTCGCCTGATGGCGCTGCGCTTATCAGGCCTACGAGGCTTAGCCGTTGGCGGCAACTTTGCGCAGGTCGAACACCCGACACGCCTTTCCTTCTGAGCGCGGGATGCTGCCGCAGTTAACAATGCTTACGTCCGTTGAAATACCGACCATCGACTTAATACGATGACGCAAATGATGGCAAATCTGGCAGCGCTGCTCATGGCTTAGCACCAGGCTACTCTCTTTAAGCTCCACGCGTACCGAAAGCGAATCAAGATGTCCTCGGCGATCCACTTCCAACTGGTAATGCGGAGCCAGATGTTCAATCTTGAGGATCTCTTCTTCCACCTGCGATGGGAAGACGTTGACGCCGCGAATAATCAGCATATCGTCGCTGCGCCCGCTAATGCGATCCATACGACGCATCGTGCGCGCGGTACCCGGCAGCAGGCGCGTCAGGTCGCGGGTACGATAACGAATGACCGGTAGCGCTTCTTTCGTCAGCGTGGTGAACAGCAGTTCGCCGTGCTCGCCGTCGGCCAGTGGCGTACCGTCATCCGGATTGACCACTTCCGGGAAGAAATGATCCTCCCATATTGTCGGACCATCACCCGTTTCGATGCACTCCATCGCCACGCCCGGCCCCATCACTTCCGAGAGGCCATAAATATCCAGCGCCGTAATACCCAGGCGACGTTCGATCTCCGCGCGCATCCCCGTTGTCCACGGCTCTGCGCCAAAGACACCGGTACGCAGCGAACAACCCCGCGCGTCACCGCCCATCTGGCGCTCCAGCTCTTCAATCAGGTTCAGACAGTAGGATGGCGTGACCATAATCATGTCAGGTTTGAAATCGCGAATCAGCTGCGCCTGTTTCTCGGTTTGACCGCCGGACATCGGGATAACCGTTGCCCCCAGGCGTTCCGCGCCGTAGTGCGCGCCCAGTCCGCCGGTGAAAAGGCCATAGCCATAAGCGACGTGGATTTTATCTTTCGCGGTACCGCCTGCGGCACGCAGCGAGCGGGCGACGATGTTAGCCCAGGTATCGATATCATTTTGCGTATAGCCCACCACCGTCGGTTTACCCGTGGTGCCGGATGATGCATGGATACGCACCACCTGCTCCATCGGTACCGCGAAGGTGTCGAAGGGATAGTTGTCACGCAGGTCCTGCTTGGTGGTGCAGGGAAACTTGCTCAGATCGCTCAGCTCACGGAAATCATCCGGGTGAACCCCCGCCGCGTCGAACTTACGGCGGTACATCGGGACATTTTCATAGGCGTGTTTTAACGTCCATTTCAGGCGCTCGGTTTGCAAAGCCTGTAATTCGTCACGCGATGCGGTTTCAATCGGATCTAATTTTGTTGTTGTCGTTGTCATTTTGTAGGGCACTCGCAGGTCAATTAGCTCACACTCGCTCAAGGATCATGGCAATGCCCTGACCCACGCCAATACACATCGTACACAGCGCATAACGTCCATTGCGTCGTTCCAGCTCCAGCGTTGCGGCCAGCGCTAACCGCACACCGCTCATCCCCAGCGGGTGACCTAAAGCGATAGCCCCCCCATTGGGATTCACGTGTTCTGCGTCATCTGCCAGTCCAAGCTGTCTCATCACCCCCAACGCCTGGGCGGCAAAGGCTTCATTCAGCTCAATCACATCCATATCGTTGATATTCAGCCCGGCGCGCTCCAGCACTTTTCGTACCGCAGGAACTGGCCCAAGCCCCATAAACTTCGGCTCCACGCCCGCCGTCGCCATCGCGACAATGCGTGCACGCGGCGTTAGTCCCTGGGCCTTTATGTGTTGCTCGCTGGCTACGATCATTGCTGCCGCGCCGTCGTTCACCCCAGAGGCATTGCCTGCGGTAACCACGCCGTTCTTACGAAACGGTGTTTTCAGTTGTGCGAGTTGCTCCAGCGTGGTTTCTGCACGCGGATGTTCATCTTCACGTACTGCGCTAACTGCCCCTTTCTTGCCAATGATTTGTACCGGCACAATTTCCTGCGCCAGAATGCCGTCACGCTGGGCTTTCGCCGTGCGCTGCTGGCTGCGATACGCAAAGGCGTCCTGGTCCTCTCGGCTTATATTTAACAATTCAGCTACATTCTCCGCCGTTTCCGGCATGCTGTCAGTTCCGAATTGTTGCTGCATGAGCGGGTTCACAAAACGCCAGCCAATGGTGGTATCAAACATCTCGGCCTGACGCTGAAACGGCGCGGTGGCTTTGCCCATTACAAACGGCGCGCGTGACATTGACTCAACACCACCAGCGATCAGCAGGTCGGCATCACCGGCTTTGATCGTGCGAGCAGCGAAGCCGATTGCATCAAGCCCTGAGCCGCACAGACGGTTGATGGTCGTGCCGGCAACGCTGTGCGGATAACCCGCCAGCAGGGTCGCCATATGCGCCACGTTGCGGTTATCCTCGCCCGCCTGGTTGGCGCAACCGAAGATCACATCGTCAATAGCGCTAGGATCCAGGCGTGGGTTGCGGTTGAGTAATTCACGCAACGGGATGGCCGCCAGATCGTCGGCACGCACGCCTGCCAGCGCCCCGCCGTAGCGACCAATCGGGGTACGAATACCGTCACAAATAAATGCGTCACGCATTAGACTTCTCCTGTAATCGTGCCACCGATGCGGTGGGATTTGCCGCGAAACAGAGCCACGGTTTTGTGTTGCTGATTGACAATTTCAATGTCGTAAACGCCAGTGAGTTTGCCTTGCTGCTTGACCCGCGCGGTGGCGGTCAGTTTGTCACCTGCAAAGGCCGGACGCAGAAAGTCGATACTGGCCGCTGAGGCTACTGCCGCCAGTCCCTGACTGTTGCAGGCGTAAGCAAAGGCAGTATCCGCCAGTGAAAACAGTTGCCCGCCGTGACAGGTCTGATGGCCATTCAGTTGCGACGGCGACACGGTCATAGTCATCTGCGAATAACCGTCGTCCATCTCAATAATTTCAATCCCCAGCGCCTGCGCGCAGGTGTCTTTCACATACATGGCGCGGGCGTTGCGCCAGGCTTCGTTACTCATGACGCATCTCCATCAGCGCTTTCTGGCGCAGCAGCGCACTCGGGCGATAGCGTTCTTCGCCGTAGTGCTGTTGTAGATTTTCCAGCAGACGAAGCACACGTCCCCAGCCGAGCGATTCGCCCCAGGCCAGCGGCCCGTGCGGGTAGTTGACCCCCAAGCGCATGGCGGCATCGATATCCTCGGCGCTGGCGACTCCTTTTTGTAGCGTATCCAGCGCTTCGTTCGCCAGCATCGCTACCGTGCGCCATACCAGCAGCCCTGGGTAGTCGGCAATACGCAGCACTTTTTTGCCCTGCTGCTGGAAGTAGTACACCGCTTTGTCGGTGGCTAAAGCCGGGTTGGTTGGTGCGCTTGCCAGCACGACGGTGTCGCCCGCAGCATGGTCATACACCACCACCGGGCGCTGGTGCTGCACGCTTAAGGCCAGCGCGGTTTCACCGGTAGTTTCAAGGAGCAGCACATCATCCAGTTCAGTGACAACGTCACTCTTGATATTTTTTGCTGCATTTTCAGGCGCTACCGCTGCAACAGCCAGTTCAGGCGATACTTCAGCAGGCCAGCGATAGACGCCGTGGCCGCTCTTCTTTCCCAGACGCCCCGCCAGAGCGAGCTCCTGTTGCAGCAAAGACGGTAGAAAACGGCGGTCCTGCCAGAAGGCGTTAAACACCGAACAGGTCACGGCAAAGTTGACGTCCTGACCAATCAAGTCGGTCAGCGCCAGCGGTCCCATCGGGAAGCCGCCGCCATCACGCAGCGCCGCATCAATCACTTCCGCTGGCGCAACCTGTTCTTCCAGCGCGCGCCAGGCTTCAGCGTAGTACGGACGCGCCACGCGGTTGACGATAAAACCCGGCGTTGAGCGGCAGCGCACCGGCTGCTTGCTCCAGGCGATTACGCACTGGCAAAGCAGCTCGACTACCTCAGTTGAGGTGGCAAGGCCGCTCACCACTTCCACCAGTTTCATCACCGGTGCAGGGTTAAAGAAATGCAGCCCCGCCACACGTTCCGGATGCTTCACTCCCGCCGCAATTGCGGTAATTGAGATCGACGAGGTATTACTGGTCAGCAGCGTTGACGGCAAACAGATCTCCGCCAACTGACTGAACAGCGCTTTTTTAATTTCCAGCTGCTCGGAAGCGGCTTCAATCACCAGTTGTGCATCGGCAAGCTGATTCAGTTCAGTCGCGGGGGCGATCCGTGCCAGTAATTCACTGGCCTGTTCCGCGCTGATTTTTCCACGACCAACACGAACGTCGAGTCGCTGGCGAATACCCTCAATGGCGCGAGTAATCGCCTCAGTGGAAATGTCATACAGCAGGACCGAATGTCCGGCGCTGGCAGCCACTTCGGCAATGCCTGCACCCATTGTTCCGCCACCGATCACGGCAACGCGATGAAGAGTTTGCGTCATGGCTTATTTCCCGCTGAACTGTGGTGGGCGTTTGCCGAGAAAGGCGCTGACCCCTTCGCGATAGTCGTCGCTGCGACCGGCCATGCGCTGGTAGTCGCGCTCAAGCTCAAGCTGCTGATCCAGCGTGTTGGTTTCGGAAAGCTGCAAGGCTTTCTTAATCAGCCCCAGGCCATAGGTCGGCTGCGTCGCGAAATGGCGCGCCATGGTCAACGCGGTATCTTTCAACTCGGCATCGTCGACCACTTGCCAGATCATGCCCCACTGCGCGGCCTGTTCGGCGCTGAGGTTATCGCCAAGCATCAGCAAACCCACAGCACGAGCGCGACCGGCTACGCGCGGCAGCACCCAGCTTCCGCCGCAGTCCGGCACCAGACCGAGCTTGCTGAAGGCCATGACAAACTTCGCCGAGCGCGCGGCGAGGACGATGTCGCAGCCCAAGGCCAGTGTGGCACCGGCACCAGCGGCAACGCCGTTGACGGCGCAGATAACCGGCTTCGGCAGCGCGGCTAAGCGGCGCACCAGCGGGTTGTAGAAGCGTTCCACCGACATGCCCAGATCCGGCGCGGGGCCGCTCGGGTCAACGTTACGGTCGTTCAGATCCTGTCCGGCGCAAAATCCGCGTCCGGCGCCGGTGATCAGCAGGCAACGAATGGTGTCGTCGCGCTCGGCCTGTTTCAGGCAGTCGGCAAGCTGCTGGTGCATCACGTCGTTAAAGCTGTTGAGTCGGTCCGGGCGGTTCAGGGTGATAGTCATCACGCCCTGCTCCACTTCGCTGAGAATAAATGCGTCCACGATTAGCGTCCTTTAAATTCCGGTGTGCGTTTTTCTAAAAAGGCTCTGACGCCTTCACAACGATCTTCGGTGCCGCTCAGCAGCGTAAACAGCTGACGTTCCTGCACCAGACCGGCCTGGAGACCCACTTCTTGCGAAGCGCGTAGAGACTGTTTTGCCGCCCGCAGCGCCAGCGGTGAGTGACGGGCGATGGTCGCCGCCAGCTTGAGCGCGTATTCATCGGAGAGGTTCGCCGGGTGAATGTCACTCACCAGCCCGGCCTGTTGCGCTCGTTCTGCATCAATGCTTTCACCGCTCAGCACCATTCGGCTGGCCAGCGCTTTGCCAACACAACGGATAAGCCGCTGCGTACCGCCCGCACCCGGCATGGTGCCGAGAGTAATCTCCGGCAGACCAAAACGCGCGTTATCCCCGGCAATCACCAGGTCGCACAGCAGCGCCAGCTCGCAGCCCGCGCCCAGCGCGTAACCGTTAACCACCGCGATCAGCGGCTTGTTGAAGGCATCAATACGTGCCCACAGGCGTGGGCGAATATCGTCGAAAGTGGCGGGCAGATCTTTTTCCGCCATTTCATTAAGATCGGCCCCGGCGGCGAAATAGCGCGGGTTGCCGCCAATCACGCAAACGCTGATGCTGGCGTCCGCCGCCGCGCTTTCCAGCGCGTCAGCAATCTGCGTTAGCAGCGCATTGTTCAGGGCGTTACGCGCCTGCGGACGGTTCAGGGTCAGTTGCAGTACACGGTCGTGACGGGAAATCAGCAGTTCGCTCATGCCATCCCCCGCGCATCGAAGTCGACCACTACGTCACCGCTGGTTGGCAGCGCCTGGCAGCTCAGCACATAGCCCGCCGCCAGTTCATCGGCTTCAAGGCTGTAGTTGGCGGCCATCGCCACCTCGCCGCTGACCACCTTGCATTTGCAGGTGGCGCACACGCCGCCTTTACAGGCGAACGGCAGGTCAGCGCCCTGGCGCAGCGCAGCGTCGAGAATGCTGTCATCTTCCGCATTCAGTGAAATCAGGCGATCGCGCCCATCCTGACGAAGGGTGACCGTGCGGCCTTCCGCCTGCACGCCGGTGGCGCGTTTCACGCTGGTCCCCGGCGTATTGAAACGCTCAAGGTGAATAGATTTTTCCGCTATGCCCAGTTCGCGCAGTGCCACTTCAGCTTCATCCATCATTGCCGATGGGCCACAGATAAAGGCGTCGTCAAAGCGGCTGAAATCGAGCAGGTTTTTGCCCAGCGCACGCAGTTTGTCGCCGTCAATACGACCCTGTAGCAGATCGCTGTCCATCGCCTCCTGACTGAACAAGTGCACCACCTGTAAACGCTGCGGATAGCGGTCTTTCAGATCGGCCAGCGCCTGACGGAACATCATGCTGTGGCTGCTGCGGTTGCCGTAGATCAGCGTGAACTGGCTGGCCGGTTCGATCGTCAGCGTCGCTTCAATAATCGCCATCATCGGCGTAATGCCGGACCCGGCGGCAATCGCCAGATATTGGGCTTCGCGCTCGGCCTGCGGCTGGTAGCCGAAGTGCCCTTGCGGCACCATCACCTCCAGCGCCATACCCTGCTGGATATCCTGCTGGGCATAGCGGGAGAAACGCCCACCGTCGATAGCTTTAACCGCGACGCTAATTTCCGACGGCGAGCGGCTGCGACAAATGGAGTAACAACGACGCAGCTCTTCTCCACCGAGGTGAGCTTTCAGCGTCAAATGCTGGCCCGGTCGGAAGGCGTAATCATTACGCAGCTCGTCGGGAATGGTGAAAGTGATGGTCACCGCATCGTGCGTTTCCGCTTCGACGTTGACCACGGTAAGCGAATGAAATGTTGTCATCGCAACCTCAAATACATTTAAAGTAATCAAAGGGTTCACGGCAGCTGTCGCAGCGATACAACGCTTTACAGGCCGTGGATCCGAATTCGCTAATCAGCGAGGTATGGGTGCTGGCGCAGCGCGGGCACTGTACGTCAGTTGGCATTTCGGCATGGCAGGCGTGGGCCTGCGGCGGGCTGATACCATACTGGCGCAGGCGTTCGCGGGCGTCCGGGCTCATCCAGTCAGTGGTCCACGGTGGGTCAAGCTGCAGGACGATATGTACTGGCGTATAGCCGTGCTCCGCCATCACCGCCCGAATGTCCCCCAGCAGATGCTCGGTGGCCGGGCAACCCGAGTAGGTTGGCGTAAAGCCAATCACCCAGCCGTCGCCGTGACGCTCAACGCGGCGCACCATGCCGAGGTCGGTAATGGTCAACACCGGGACTTCCGGGTCTGGAATGGCGCTTAGCAATCCCCAGACGGTACGCACCTCCGGGGGTGCGATTGCGGCGAGACGTTGCATAGCCACCTCCTGTTACCACTGCTGGCCGGGATACGACCGCGGTAAATACTGCATCTCTGCCAGCATCGGGCCGAGATGTTCGCTGTGCAGCCCCTGCTTGCCGCCGCGACGGAACGCCGCTTCTTCAGGGATTTGCAGACCCGCATCGAGCAGCGCGGTGTGCACCGTGGTCTGCCATTCAGCTTCTAATTCGCGCGGGTCAACGGCGATGCCCTGCTCGCTCAGGCTGATGTCCAGCTCGTCGGCCATAAACAGTTCACCGGTGAAGCGCCACAGGTTGTTGACCGCCTGCTGCATCAGTTGCGCGGAGTAGTCAGTACCATTCCCCAGCCGCTCCAGCCAGCCGCGGCTGAAGCGCAGGTGATAACGAACTTCTTTCAGTCCTTTGGCAGCGATAGCGGCAATCTGCTTATCGCGGCTGTTAACCAAACGAGTGAATAGCGCCACATGCCAGACGTCGATAAAGAACTGGCGAGCGATCGTGTCGGCAAAGTTGCCGTTAGGCTGTTCCACCAGCAACAGATTGCGGAACTGACGCTCGTCACGACCAAAAGCCAGTGTGTCTTCGTCGCCGCTACCCGCCAGTTCGGCGGCGTAGCTGAGGAAGTTGCGCGCCTGCCCCAGCAGGTCGAGGCCGATGTTAGCCAGCGCCAGATCAATCTCCAGCTCCGGCGCATGACCGCACCAGGCACCCAGACGCTGAGCCAGCACCAGGCCGTTATCGCCCAGACGCAGGGCATAGGTTGCAACGGGATTCAGGTTATTCATCGTTGCCTCACATATGTTCCATGCCGTCCGGCACGGTGTAGAACGTGGGATGGCGATAGACTTTGCTCTCCGCCGGGTCAAAAAACTCACCGCGTTCTTCCGGCTGTGACGCAACAATTTCGCTGGCTTTCACCACCCAGATGGAGCAGCCTTCGCTGCGGCGTGTATAGGCATCGCGGGCATTTTCCAGCGCCATCTGGTCATCGGCGGCATGCAGACTGCCAACGTGACGGTGCGATAACCCTTGTTTGCTGCGGACAAAAACTTCGTATAACGGCCAGTATGTTTTGCTCATGACTCTCTCCTTACGCCGCGTCGCGGGCCTGTTGCTTTTCGGCGTGCGCCAGTGCGGCCTCGCGCACCCATGCCCCTTCTTCCCAGGCCTTACGCTTTGCGCCCAGACGTTCGTGGTTGCAGACACCACGACCGTTGATGACCTCATTAAATTCCTGCCAGTCGATCTCACCGAATCGATATTTCCCCGTCGCTTCATCAAGCTGTAGGTCGGCGTCCGGCACGGTCATACCGAGAATTTCTACCTGCGGGACCGTGTTATCAACAAAGCGCTGACGCAGTTCGTCGTTGGAGTGCAGTTTGATTTTCCACGCCATACTGCGGGCACTGTTCGGTGAGTTGTCGTCGTTCGGGCCAAACATCATCAACGCAGGCCACCAGAAACGGTTGATGGCGTCCTGCAGCATCTGACGCTGTTCCTCGCTACCAGTAGCCAGCGCCATACACGCTTCGAAGCCCTGACGCTGATGGAAGCTCTCTTCTTTGCAGATTTTGACCATCGCCCTGGCATACGGGCCGTAGGAGGTACGACACAGCGCCACCTGGTTAACAATCGCCGCGCCATCGACCAGCCAGCCGATCACACCGATATCCGCCCAGCTGAGGGTTGGGTAGTTGAAGATGGAGGAGTATTTCATCTGGCCGTCGAGCATCTTCTGGTACAGATCTTCACGCGCGCAGCCCAGTGTTTCCGCCGCGCTGTAGAGGTACAGGCCGTGTCCGGCCTCGTCCTGTACTTTTGCGAGCAGAATGGCCTTACGCCGCAGCGTGGGTGCGCGGGTTATCCAGTTGCCTTCCGGTAACATGCCGACAATTTCCGAGTGCGCATGCTGGCCAATCTGGCGGATCAGCGTCTTACGGTATGCGTCCGGCATCCAGTCCTGCGGCTCGATGGCCGTTTCCTGCGCGATGCGCTGGTCAAAGCGTTGTTCTTCTGTCACGTCATCACCTTATGATTCCGATAATTTCAACAAATCAATATTTGTGAATCATTTTGTTTTATAAAAGTTACATCTTGGTTAAATAAAACCACAAATTTTGTTTGCTGGTTTTGCGATACTTGTCGCAAATGGTTTTTGTTTATCCATTAATAACAGATAGATAACCAATTAAGGTAAAGTGTTCGCGATCTCATTGTTAATAAATTATTAAAATCTCGCTTGCATTTTGTGATTCATAAAAGAACTATTTAAAGAGACATTACGGAACACATCTGGAGATTAACGATGCAGCAGTTAGCCAGTTATTTATCCGGTGCCTGGCAGACAGGCCGGGGCCGCACCCGCACCATCCACCACGCCCTTACCGGTGAAGCGCTTTGGGAAGTGACAAGCGTTGGACTGGATATGGCGCAGGCGCGCCGCTTTGCTATTGAGCACGGCGGCAAAGCGTTACAGGCAATGAGTTTTATTGAGCGCAGCGCGATGCTAAAAGCGGTGGCGAAGCATTTAATGGAACTGAAAGCCGATTTCTATGCCATATCCGCGCAAACCGGAGCAACGCGCGGTGACAGCTGGGTCGATATCGAAGGCGGCATTGGCACGCTTTTCACTTATGCCAGTCTCGGTGGCCGCGAGCTGCCGGACGATACGCTGTGGCCGGAAGACGAACTGATCCCGCTGTCCAAACAGGGCGGTTTTGCCGCACGCCACGTGCTGACCTCCAAATCCGGTGTTGCGGTGCATATCAACGCCTTTAACTTCCCCTGCTGGGGTATGCTAGAGAAGCTGGCGCCAACCTGGCTTGCCGGGATGCCAGCCATTATCAAACCTGCAACCGCCACCGCGCAGCTCACTCAGGCAATGGTGAAAGCGATTATCGACAGTGGCCTGGTACCGAACGGCGCAATTAGCCTTATCTGTGGCGGCGCGGGCGACCTGCTCGATCACCTCGACAGCCAGGATGTGGTGACCTTTACCGGTTCTGCTCATACCGGGCAGCAGTTGCGCGTGCACCCCAACCTGGTGGCTAAATCGGTTCCATTCACCATGGAAGCGGATTCACTCAACTGCTGCGTGCTGGGTGATGACGTCACCCCAGAACAGCCTGAGTTTGCATTGTTTGTACGTGAAGTAGTGCGCGAGATGACGACCAAAGCCGGGCAGAAATGTACCGCTATCCGCCGCATTATCGTGCCACAGTCGCAGGTGAAAGCAGTCAGCGAGGCGCTGATTACCCGTCTGCAAAAAGTGGTAGTGGGCGATCCGGCGCAGGAAGGCGTGAAGATGGGGTCGCTGGTGAATAACGATCAGCGTCAGGACGTACAGGATAATGTGAATCGTCTGGTTGAAGCCGGGTGTGAGGTGCTGCTGGGCGGAAAAGCAGATCTGAGCACGGCTGGGGCTTTCTTCCCGCCAACGCTGCTGTTTTGTCCGCAGCCGGATGAAATTGCCGCGGTACATGCAATTGAAGCCTTTGGTCCGGTCGCCACGCTGATGCCGTATCAAAATACCGGGCATGCCATGACGCTGGCGCGCGCCGGTGAAGGCAGTCTGGCAGGAACGCTGGTGACGGCGAGCGGCGAACTGGCGCGAGAGTTTGTCCTCGGTGCGGCCCGCGCCCACGGGCGTATTCAGGTGCTGAACGAAGAGTCCTCGGCGGAATCGACCGGTCACGGCTCTCCGCTGCCACAGTTGGTCCACGGCGGGCCTGGACGTGCAGGCGGCGGTGAAGAGCTGGGCGGTCTGCGCGCGGTGAAACACTACATGCAACGCACCGCCATTCAGGGCAGCCCAACCATGCTCGCGGCGGTAAGCCAACAGTGGGTGCGTGGCGCTCGGGTGGAGGAAGATCGTATTCACCCGTTCCGTAAATACTTCGAAGAGATCCAGCCGGGCGACAGCCTGCTGACGCCACGTCGTACACTGACCGAAGCGGATATCGTTAACTTTGCCTGCCTCAGCGGTGACCACTTCTACGCCCATATGGACAAGATTGCAGCAGCCGATTCCATTTTCGGCGAGCGCGTGGTGCACGGTTACTTCCTGATTTCCGCCGCAGCCGGTCTGTTTGTTGACGCGGGCGTCGGTCCGGTGATTGCCAACTATGGCATGGAAAACCTGCGCTTTATCGAGCCGGTTAAGCCGGGCGACACTATCCAGGTGCGTTTAACCTGCAAACGCAAAACGGTGAAACGTCAGCGCAATGCCGAAGAAAAAGCGACCGGCGTGGTGGAGTGGTCGGTGGAGATCTTTAATCAGCACCAGCAGGCGGTGGCGCTGTATTCCATTCTGACGTTGGTTGCGCGTCAGCATGGGGATTTCCCGGCGTAAGATTTCGGTGTAGCTTCGCTCGATTAGGCTTGAAACAAAAAGCAAAAAGCCTGCTTAGTTTCCTAAGCAGGCTTCTTAAATATGGCTCCTCTGACTGGACTCGAACCAGTGACATACGGATTAACAGTCCGCCGTTCTACCGACTGAACTACAGAGGAATTGTTGTGGAGGCTTATCTTAGCGGCGAAAAAAATTTTGTCAAACCCCATTTCCTCGAATGCGAATCAATTGATGCTTCTCTCAACAGTTTGTTGCATTTACAGACATTTTAAATAGAAAAAACTTTGCAGCTTTTTTGATTCTCCCTCATCATTTGAAATGAGGTTTCAACTTTCTTCGTTAAGGTCCACTTTGAACGTCTCCGCTGCCTTACGCCAGGTCGCTTCCCGCACGCCCTGGTATGCCAAACGCAAGTGTTATAAGGTTCTCTTTTGGCGCGAAATCACTCCGCTGGCTGTCCCCATTTTTCTGGAAAACACCTGTGTGCTATTGATGGGTGTTCTCAGTACCTTCCTGGTCAGCTGGTTGGGAAAAGAAGCGATGGCCGGGGTTGGACTCGCCGACAGCTTTAATATGGTCATCATGGCATTTTTCGCCGCCATCGATCTGGGTACCACCGTGGTTGTAGCATTTAGCCTCGGTAAACGAGATCGTCGACGGGCCAGAGCCGCGGCCAGACAATCACTGGTGATCATGACAATTTTTGCTACCGTGCTGGCAGCGGTCATTCACTATTTTGGTCAACAGATTATTGACGTTGTCGCAGGTGAAGCAACGCCAGACGTTAAAGCTTTGGCACTCACCTATCTGGAGCTGACGGTGCTCAGCTACCCGGCGGCAGCCATTGCGCTGATCGGCAGTGGCGCACTACGTGGAGCCGGAAATACAAAAATACCGTTGTTGATTAACGGCGGCATGAACATCCTGAATATCATCATCAGTAGCATCCTGATTTACGGGATCTTTTCCTGGCAAGGTCTGGGATTTGTGGGAGCAGGCCTGGGACTGACCATTTCGCGCTACATCGGGGCGATTGCCATCATCTGGGTACTGATGATTGGTTTTAACCCCGCGCTGCGAATTCCCTTCAAAAGCTATTTTAAGCCACTCAATCTCGCCATTATCTGGGAGGTGATGGGGATCGGCATTCCGGCAAGTATCGAGTCAGTGCTGTTCAATGGCGGTAAACTTTTGACGCAGATGTTTGTTTCAGGCATGGGAACCAGCGTTATCGCCGGGAACTTTATTGCATTTTCTATCGCCGCGCTTATCAACTTACCGGGGAATGCTTTAGGTTCCGCGTCGACGATCATTACCGGCAGGCGTCTGGGAAATGGCCAGATTGCCCAGGCTGAAATCCAGCTACGGCATGTATTCTGGCTGTCGACGATCGGCCTGACGGCAATTGCCTGGTTGACCGCTCCTTTCGCCGGGGTGATGGCCTCATTTTATACCCACGCTCAGGATGTAAAAGAGGTCATAGTCATCCTGATTTGGCTCAACGCAGCATTTATGCCGATATGGGCAGCCTCCTGGGTGTTACCAGCAGGCTTTAAAGGTGCGCGAGATGCACGTTTTGCTATGTGGGTATCGATGCTGGGCATGTGGGGCTGCCGCGTAGTCGCGGGTTACACCCTGGGTATCGTATTAGGATGGGGAGTTGTCGGCGTTTGGTTAGGCATGTTCTTCGACTGGGCCGTACGCGCCGCGTTATTTTACTGGCGTATGGTCACCGGCCGCTGGCTGTGGAAATACCCGCGCCCCGAACGCGAAAAGTGCATAAAACAACCGGTTGCGTCTGAATAAGCGGCGAAATGGGGAATATTTCAGCAAACGATCGCATTTATCCATTCAGGCTTTGACAACGCTGAGCGGCATCGCTAATATTCGCCTCGTTCAAACGATTCCTCTGTAGTTCAGTCGGTAGAACGGCGGACTGTTAATCCGTATGTCACTGGTTCGAGTCCAGTCAGAGGAGCCATATTTAAGAAGCCTGCTTAGGAAACTAAGCAGGCTTTTTGCTTTTCTGCGATCCCATTTGCCAGGTAGACCGCTTCATTCCACACCAGGTTTTCCATACTACCGACGGGAGAATGTCCGTCTGCTTATGCAAAATGTCTCTGTGATCCAATTCGTTAACGTCATGGTTAAGTATCTTATCGTGCAACGACATCAGAATGAGACCCATACTTGCCCATGCCGATACTGCTGAAAGCAGCGCTAACCGCTTTATTAGTAATTCCACTGAGTACAATAGCCGGTGAGAAAGTCACGCTACGTTGCCCGGACAGAGGCTGGGCGGAGGTGACATTTCATTTGTTCCAGCACGTTAGCGTGCTGTGGGAAAACAATAGTTTTTATGTTTCCGATGCCCGGCGTAGTCAGAGTAATAAATTCTATACGTTTACCAATCGAGATGTTCTTTCGGTGAAGAATGGATTTCAGTTTATTTATGCGGATTCGGGACGGGCGGTGTCTTGTTCGATATTGTCGCGGGTGCCGACGCAGGATCTGAGGCTGGAGACCTTGAGGTAACGCAGCTTTCTACCCGCTATTCAGCGACGTCAGGGAAGCCCGTTTACTCACGGGCTTTTGTAGTTAAATCTGATAATCAATCACCGCCTCATCTGGCTCCATCGCCTGACGCTTAATTTCATCGACGGATAACCCTGCATTGCATAGCTCGATGAATCGCCAGACGTAGTTGCGCTGCAGCTGTCCGCGTTTAAGCCCCAGCCAAACGGTATTTGCATCAAACAAATGCCGGGTATCCAGACGGGTTAAGGTCCCCTCTTCCTGCTCGCCGCTGGATTGCTCTGCCACCAGCCCAATCCCCAACCCCAGCGACACGTAAGTTTTAATCACATCCGAGTCCTGGGCGCTGAGAATAATATCCGGTATCAGCCCTTTGCGAGCAAATGCTTCATCGATGCGGGAACGCCCTGTAATCCCCTGACGATAGGTAATTAACGGCCAGTGAGCAATAGACTCCAGCGTGAGCGGAGAGGCTTTCACTAATGGATGGTCGTGAGGAACAAGCAGGCTGTGGTGCCAACGAAACCAGGGAAAAGCCACCAACAATGGATCGCTGCTCAGCCGCTCACTGGCAATTCCGATATCTGCCCCGCCATTTTGTAGCAGGACATCAATCTCCTGTGGCGTGCCCTGAATAAGTTCCAGACGCACCTCAGGGAACAGCTCACGAAAGGCTTTTATCACCGCAGGCAAGCTATAGCGTGCCTGGGTATGCGTGGTGGCAATCGTCAGAACGCCGGTCGTGTCATTGGTAAACAGATCCGCCAGTCGACGAACATTACTGGCCTCATTCAGAATACGCTCGGCAATAACCAGCAAGGCTTTACCCGGTTCGGTCATGCCCAACAGGCGTTTACCGCGACGGATAAAAATCTCGATGCCAAGTTCATCTTCAAGTTCACGAATGTGTCGGCTGACGCCCGACTGCGAGGTGTACAGTATATTCGCGACCTCTGTCAGGTTGTAATCCTGACGGGCCGCCTCGCGGATTATTTTAAGTTGCTGGAAATTCACGTTTCGCTCCGGGCACATCAGACATTACGCTATTGTTAAAGTCTGATGCCCGGCATAACAAATAATAAAAACCTGCATCTTATTCCTTGCGGGAATAAGGTTTAGCTGACCAGCTGCAGCTCGCGATTTTCCAGCGCCGGACGGCTGACCAGCGACAACAGGATCTCCTTCACGGCCTGCGCCTGGGGCGATAAGCTCCCTCTGGCGGATACGTTCAACGATAATGGCAGATTCATCGACGGTGTTGTAATACGCGCCATCCAGCCGTTAGCCGTATTGCATAATGAACGGGCGGCCGACTCAGGCAACACTGTGACACCCATACCACTGGCAATGGCGGCCGTTAGGGTGGAGATAGACTCAATTTCGCCAATCACTTTAGCCGTTAAGCGACGTAGCGAAAAAGCTTCATCCACGCGCAGGCGAACCGCGCTGTAATCCCGTGGCAAGAACAAATTCATCTGCGCCACTGCGGCTAAATCGACGCTTTGGCCAGGACACTCACGCGTGCCGACCAGGTACAGATCCTCTTTAAGCAACGGTTGACTGCTGATGCCCGCCACAGGAGAACGCTCATAGAGCACAGCCATATCTAATTGCCCGCTGAGCAGCTTGTCATTCAGCACTGCCCCACTGTTTTCATGCAAATAGACCAGCACATCAGGCAATTCGGCACGTAGCGTCTGTAATAACGGCATGGTAATGGATGACGCGACTGTCCCCGGCGCAAGGCCGATAGAGACCTGTCCACTCAAGGTCTGGCCCACGTTATTAACCGCAAGTTGCGCCTGTTCGCACTGACGTAAAATCGTCCGGGCGTGGGTATATAGCACTTTTCCTGCTTCCGTCGGCGTGACGCCACGCTTGGTACGAATCAGCAATTGCTGATCCAGCTCACCTTCCAGCGTAGCGACCTGCTGGCTCAGCGCGGGTTGCGCAATGTGCAACACTTCCGCTGCCTGGGTCAGGCTACCAATATCGACGATTTTCACGAAATATTTCAGTCGTCTGAAGTTCATTTTGCCTCCTGTCGGAATACCAGAACCCGTGCTGGCAGTCATTGAATTCAGGATTGCAAGATGCTTGCCACTTTCTTCTAAAACGGTGTTTTACGGTTAAAGCCGCATAAATTCAGGAGTAAAAGCGAAGGAAGATCATTCTGCACACCTAAGTATCTCATTCAGTCTGCCCTGGAAGAGGTAGACACGCACCAGAATGGGGCAAAAGCATAAAAAGACGGAAAGATCGCCTCTTTGCTGATTTTGTCAGCAAACGAACACACAAATGTATTTACCCCTTTGACAAGCCTCACCACCCTCGCTAATATGCGCCTCGTTCAAACGATTCCTCTGTAGTTCAGTCGGTAGAACGGCGGACTGTTAATCCGTATGTCACTGGTTCGAGTCCAGTCAGAGGAGCCATATTTAAGAAGCCTGCTTAGGAAACTAAGCAGGCTTTTTGCTTTTATGCCATTGCTCATTGCGCATATCAAAACCTCAACTTAGTTTGGCCAACACTTCATTCATAATAGCCGCAGGTATTTGTTCCAGACGCTTGCCGTTCCGGGCTTCCATATCAATAGACAGGACCGACAATGAGTTGAGATGTCCGCTCTTCGCTCACTGCAGACTTTAAACTCACCCAGTACCTCCGTTCTGTGCCAGCAGCGGCGTTTTCTATCGCCGCTGATATAGTAATCAATGGAGAGCAGGCCATATTTATAATATAAATTGACGGATACGCTGAATTTTACAGGAACATCTCCAATGAATATTGCCGCCTCAATTGCCCTTTTGGGCGCTTGCCCATTTGTGAGTCTGGCGGCAGTACCGGTGACCTTTTCCGAAACTGTCCTGGATGCCGCAGGGCCAAAAGGCCCTTTGAAAGGCACGTTACTCACCCCGAATTCAAAACCAACAGCCGTTGTTCTTATCGTTCCTGGCTCCGGGCCAACCGATCGGGATGGAAACAACCCGCTTGGTGTGAATGCATCGCCTTACCGACTTCTTGCTGAAGGCCTGGCTGCCAAAGGTTTTGCGACGCTTCGTATCGACAAACGTGGAATGTTCGCTAGCGCAATGGCCGTAGACGATGCCAATACGGTGACGATTGCTGACTATGTTGACGACATTCGATCCTGGGTAGACGTGCTTAGACGTCACATGCACACTCCCTGTGTTTGGGTTTTAGGACACAGCGAAGGGGGCGTAGTCGCACTTGCCTCGGCTCAAGAAGAGAATGTGTGCGGTGTGGTTCTTATCGCAACGCCTGGGAGGCCGATGGGCGAGGTGTTGAGGGGGCAACTTAACGCTAATCCGGAAAATGAAATTCTATTAAAGCAGGCGCTGCCGATAATTGATGCTCTGGAGCATCAGCAGCGAGTCGATATTACGAATATTCACCCAGCACTGCAAAGTATCTTTAATCCTGCTGTTCAGGGGTTTTTGATCAATGCGTTTTCATATAATCCGGGTCAACTCATTTCGAGTATTTCCAAACCCGTGTTAGTGCTACAAGGGCAACGCGATCTCCAGGTGGAAGAAACGGATGCAAGACTGCTTAAGGCCGCGAATCCTCAAGCGTCCCTGATTATACTGCCCAATATGAACCATGTTATGAAAGAGGTGACTTCGGACGATCGCAAAGCGAATATCGCGACATACGCTGAACCCGCGCTCCCCTTAGCTCCCGGTTTAATCGACTCGATTGAGCATTTCCTGATCCGCAACTCACCTTTTCCCGAAAAGTAACAGCTGCTCTGCTCTCAGTGTCCTCCCAAAACGGTTTACTTTTAAAGAATTCAGTATGCTTTAAAGCATTCGTCTGCTCCATGCTCACAGCAGACATGGCCAGATGTCATTCCAACTGTCACATGCCGGGAGCAGACTCCCCTTCCCCATCCGATATCCACCTCATTACATTTTTATAAATAACAACGCATTAAGAAGTTCAACGTAATACAATTATATTTCCAATTGTAATGATAACCATTCTCATATTACTATAATCGCGTGATAATTAACTTTTGATACATTCCGCATGTCTGACCACGCCACTACCACTGCTTCCTTTACGCTCGAGTCGCTTTATGGCGCACATCACGGCTGGCTGAAAAGTTGGCTGACGCGCAAACTCCAGTCCGCCTTTGATGCAGATGACATTGCCCAGGACACTTTTCTACGGGTAATGGGCAGCGACTCGCTCTCGACGATCCGCGATCCGCGCTCCTTTCTGTGCACTCTCGCCAAACGGGTGATGGTCGACCTGTTTCGCCGAAACGCGCTGGAAAAAGCCTATCTGGAGATGCTGGCGCTTATGCCGGAGGCGCTCGCGCCTTCCCCCGAGGAACGCGAGAGCCAGCTCGAAACCCTGCAACTCATCGACAGCATGCTTGACGGGCTGAACGGGAAAACACGAGAAGCGTTTCTGCTTTCGCAACTGGATGGTCTGACATACAGCGAGATCGCGCTGAAGCTCGGTATCTCCGTCAGCTCGGTGAAAAAGTATATGGCAAAGGCTATCGAACATTGTCTGCTGTTTCGTCTGGAGCACGGCCTGTGAATGCTTCTATCACCGATTCTCGCCGCCAGGCATTGCGCTCGGCATCGCACTGGTATGCTGTATTGAGCGGCGAGCGTGTCAGCCCACGGCAAGAAGCGCGCTGGCAACAATGGTACGATGAGGACAAAGATCATCAGTGGGCCTGGCAACAGGTTGAAAACCTGCGCAGCCAGCTCAGCCGCGTACCGGGCGATGTTGCCAGCCGGGCGCTGCACGATACGCGCCTTACCCGTCGTCATGTCATGAAAGGGCTACTGCTGCTGCTCGGCGTGGGCGGCGGCTGGCAGCTCTGGCAGTCTGAAGCCGGTGAAGGTCTGCGCGCGGATTACCGCACCGCCAAAGGCGCGGTGAGCCATCAGCGGCTGGAAGATGGTTCTCTGCTGACGCTCAACACACAAAGCGCCGCGGATGTTCGTTTTGATACGCGTCAACGCGCTGTCCATCTCTGGTACGGCGAAATTGCTATTACCACCGCAAAAGACGCGCAGCAGAGACCTTTCCGCGTTGTGACCCGCCAGGGCCAGCTCACCGCATTAGGCACAGAATTTACCGTCTACCAGCAGGACAACGTCACACGCGTTGTCGTTCAACAACATGCTGTAGAAGTCTTACTGGCAAATCGTCCGCAGGAAAAACGCATCGTCAGCGCTGGCGAGAGCCTGCAGTTTAGCGCGTCTGAATTTGGTGCAATAGCCTCAGCGGATGATGAAAGCGCCACTTGGACGCAGGGCATTCTGAGCTTCAGCGATAAACCTTTGGGTGAAGTGATTGCCACGCTGAGCCGTTATCGCAACGGCGTGCTGCGCTGCGATCCGGCTGTGGCCGGATTACGCCTGAGTGGCACTTTCCCGCTGAAAAATACTGATGCAATCCTGGATGTTATTGCCAAGACTCTTCCAGTGAAAATTCAGTCAGTTACGCGATACTGGGTAAATATTTCTGCATTGTAAGAAAAATAATTCTCATTTCGATTGTCCTTTTTCCCCTTCTCATTCGACTCATAGATGAACACAACAAAAATGATGATGGAGAAGGTATGACGCCTTTATGCGTTTTTCGCAAAACAACACCTTTGGTTAACGCCGTTCGCCTGAGCCTGCTGCCGCTGGCCGGGCTGTCGTTATCCGCCTTCGCAGCGCAGGTTGATATTGCACCGGGTTCGCTCGACAAAGCCCTTAATCAGTATGCCGCGCTCAGCGGAATTACCCTGTCGGTTGACGCCAGCCTGACGCGCGGCAAACAGAGTAACGGTCTTCACGGTGACTACGACGTCGAAACCGACCTGCAACACCTGCTGAACGGTAGCGGCCTGCAGGTGAAATCGCTGGGTAATAATAGCTGGACGCTGGAGCCCGCACCAACACCGCAAGAAGATGCCCTGACCGTGGTGGGCGACTGGCTGGGGGATGCGCGCGAAAACGACGTTTTCGAACATGCTGGCGCACGTGACGTTATCCGCCGCGAGGATTTCGCCAAAACCGGCGCAACATCCATGCGCGAGGTACTGAACCGCATTCCTGGCGTTACCGCCCCAGAAAACAACGGCACCGGTAGCCACGATCTGGCAATGAACTTTGGTATTCGCGGCCTGAATCCGCGCCTGGCCAGCCGTTCAACGGTGCTGATGGACGGTATTCCCGTGCCGTTTGCCCCTTACGGCCAGCCGCAGCTTTCACTGGCGCCCGTCTCACTCGGAAATATGGACGCCATCGACGTGGTTCGCGGCGGTGGCGCGGTGCGTTACGGGCCACAGAGCGTGGGCGGTGTGGTGAACTTTGTTACCCGCGCTATTCCGCAAGACTTCGGCATCGAAGCCGGCGTGGAAGGCCAGCTCAGCCCAACATCTTCACAAAATAACCCAAAAGAAACGCACAACCTGATGGTGGGCGGCACGGCGGATAACGGTTTTGGTACCGCCCTGCTTTACTCCGGTACACGTGGAAGCGACTGGCGCGAACACAGCGCGACCCGCATCGACGACCTGATGCTGAAAAGCAAATATGCGCCAAACGAAGTGCATACCTTCAACAGTCTGTTGCAATACTACGACGGTGAAGCCGACATGCCCGGCGGCCTGTCTCGCGCGGATTACGACGCCGACCGCTGGCAATCCACGCGCCCTTACGATCGCTTCTGGGGGCGCCGCAAGCTGGCAAGCCTCGGCTATCAGTTCCAGCCGGACAGCCAGCATAAATTCAATATTCAGGGCTTCTACACGGAAACCCTGCGCAGCGGCTACCTGGAACAGGGAAAACGCCTCACCCTTTCACCGCGTAACTACTGGGTACGCGGCATTGAACCACGCTACAGTCAGAGCTTTATGGTGGGTCCTTCCGCGCACGAAGTGGGCGTGGGATACCGCTATGTGAGCGAGTCGACGCATGAAATGCGTTACTACACGGCCACCAGCAGTGGACAACTGCCGTCCAGCGCCAGCCCTTACGATCGCGACACTCGTTCCGGCACCGAAGCGCACGCCTGGTATCTGGATGACAAAATAGACATTGGCAACTGGACTATCACACCGGGTATGCGCTTTGAACATATCGAGTCATACCAGAACAACGCCATCAAAGGCACACATGAGGAAGTAAGCTACAACGCCCCACTTCCGGCGCTAAACGTACTTTATCACCTGACTGATAGCTGGAATCTTTATGCAAACACTGAAGGCTCATTCGGCACCGTACAGTACAGCCAAATTGGCAAGGCTGTGCAAAGCGGCAATGTGGAACCGGAAAAAGCGCGAACCTGGGAGCTCGGAACCCGGTACGACGATGGCGCGCTGACGGCGGAAATGGGGCTATTCCTGATTAACTTTAATAATCAGTACGACTCCAACCAAACCAACGACACCGTTACCGCACGCGGTAAAACGCGCCATACCGGACTGGAAACTCAGACTCGCTATGATCTCGGCACATTGACGCCAACGCTCGACAACGTTTCAGTCTACGCAAGCTATGCGTATGTGAACGCTGAGATCCGCGAGAAAGGCGATACCTACGGCAATCAGGTGCCCTTCTCACCAAAACACAAAGGCACGTTGGGCGTGGACTATAAGCCGGGTAGCTGGACCTTCAACCTGAACAGCGATTTCCAGTCCAGCCAGTTTGCGGACAACACCAACACCGTTAAAGAGAGCGCTGACGGCAGTACCGGTCGCATCCCTGGCTTTATGCTCTGGGGCGCACGCATGGCCTATGACTTTGGTCCGCAGATGGCAGACCTGAACCTGGCGTTTGGCGTGAAAAATATCTTCGACCAAGAGTATTTCACCCGCTCTTACGACGACAACAACAAAGGCATCTACGCAGGCCAGCCGCGCACGCTGTATATGCAGGGTTCGTTGAAGTTCTAAATCCCGGTTGACCGGCCTGCATGATGCTTTTGTAGGTCGGGCAAACGAAACGCCACCCGACGCAGGCAATTTACATGTTCACACTATTACGTACGCTATTCGCCGCTCTGCTGTTCACCGGCCATGCTTTTGCCGCCACGGTTCATGACGAACATGGCACCTTTACGCTTGATAAAACGCCACAACGGATAGTGGTGCTGGAACTGTCGTTTGCGGACGCACTGGCCGCCGTCGATGTCAGTCCGGTCGGCATTGCCGACGATAACGATGCCACGCGCATTCTTCCAGAGGTTCGTGCGCATCTGAAGCCGTGGCAGTCCGTTGGCACGCGCGCGCAGCCGAGTTTAGAAGCCATCAGCGCGCTGAAACCGGATCTGATCATTGCCGACAGCAGCCGCCATGCGGGTATTTACAGCGCCTTACAGCAAATCGCACCTGTGCTGCTGCTCAAGTCCCGCAATGAAACTTACGCTGAAAATCTGCAATCTGCGGCCATCATCGGTGCAATCGTGGGTAAAAAGGCACAGATGCAGTCACGTCTGGCGCAGCACCAACAACAGATGTCTGCGTGGGCCAGCCAACTGCCAAAAGACACGATGGTGGTGTTTGGTACGTCCCGGGAGCAGCAGTTCAACCTGCATACTCAGGAGACCTGGACCGGGGGCGTCCTGACCTCTCTGGGGCTGACGGTGCCTGCGGCTATGGCGGGTTCGTCTATGCCGTCCATCGGTCTGGAACAGCTACTGGCGCTCAATCCGGCATGGCTGCTGGTCGCGCACTATCGTGAAGAGAGCATCGTGAAACGCTGGCAACAAGACCCGCTGTGGCAGATGTTAACTGCGGCGCAAAAACAGCAGACGGCGTCGGTCGACAGTAACGCCTGGGCGCGGATGCGCGGCATTTTCGCAGCCGAACGCATTGCCAGCGACACGGTAAAAATCTTTCACCGCCAGCCTTTATCCGATGTGAAATGACAATTTTCAAACATCCAGCGCTACAGTGGGGGCTTCCCCTTGTCGCGCTTATCGCTATCTTCTGGCTGAGTCTGTTTTGCTACTCGGCCATTCCTGTTTCTGGCGTTGATGCCATTCACGCCCTGCTGCCAGGCCATACGCCGACGCTTCCACAAGCGCTGGTGCAAAACCTTCGTTTGCCGAGAAGCCTGGTCGCCATTTTGATCGGCGCAAGCCTGGCTCTGGCAGGAACGCTGCTGCAGACCCTGACGCATAATGCAATGGCCTCCCCTTCACTACTCGGTATTAACAGTGGCGCAGCGCTGGCGATGGCGCTTACCAGCGCTATCAGCCCTGCGCCCGTTACGGGTTACTCCATCGCCTTTATCGCCGCCTGCGGTGGCGGCGTAAGCTGGCTGATGGTGATGACCGCAGGTGGTGGATTTCGCCACACCCAGGACAGAAACAAATTGATCCTCGCGGGCATCGCGTTCTCGGCTTTCTGCATGGCCCTTACCCGCATCACTCTGCTGCTGACGGAAGATCACGCCTACGGCATTTTTTACTGGCTTGCGGGAGGCGTATCCCACGCACGTTGGCAGGAGTTCTGGCAGCTTTTCCCAATGGTAGTGGTTGCTGTACCGGTGGTATTGCTGCTGGCTAATCAACTGAACTTGCTTAACGTGAGCGACAGCACTGCGCAAACGCTGGGGGTGAATTTGACCCGGCTGCGCCTGGCGCTCAATCTTCTGGTGCTCATTTTGGTGGGCGCCTGCGTTAGCGTGGCGGGCCCGGTAGCCTTTATCGGCCTGCTGATGCCGCATCTGGCTCGCTTCTGGGTGGGATTCGATCAGCGCAAGGTCCTGCCGATGAGCATGCTTATGGGCGCCACGCTGCTGCTGCTGGCTGATGTTCTGGCCCGAGCGCTGGCCTTCCCTGGCGAATTGCCCGCGGGGGCAGTAGTGGCGCTGATTGGTGCACCCTGTTTTGTCTGGCTGGTCAGGAGGCGTGGATGAAAATTGCGTTCGTCATTTTCATCGCCCTCGCGCTGGCAGGACTTTCGGCTTTGTCACTACAAATGGGGGTGATCGCCGTTCCCTGGCGTGCTCTGCTGAGCGACTGGCAGACCGGGCGTGAATATCATTACGTATTAACGGCGTACCGCCTGCCGCGACTGCTGCTGGCGCTGCTTGTCGGTGCAGCCCTCGCGGTGGCAGGCGCGCTGGTGCAAGGGATCGTGCGTAACCCTCTGGCATCACCGGATATCCTCGGCGTAAACCATGCCGCCAGTCTTGCCTCTGTAGGCGCACTGCTTCTTTTACCGTCACTACCGGTGATTACTCTGCCGCTGCTGGCCTTTGCCGGTGGCATGGCGGGCCTGATCCTGCTGAGAATACTGGCGAACACCAGCCAGCCGATGAAGCTTGCGCTCACGGGTGTTGCGCTCTCTGCCTGCTGGGCCAGCCTGACGGATTATCTGATGCTTTCGCACCCGCAGGATGTGAACAGCGCCCTGCTGTGGCTGACCGGCAGCTTATGGGGCCGTGACTGGAGCTTTGTGAAAATAGCCGCCCCACTGCTGATTTTGTTTCTGCCGCTGAGTCTGCGTTTTTGCCGCGATCTCGACCTCCTGGCATTGGGCGATGCGCGCGCCACCACGCTCGGTGTGTCGGTGCCGCGTATTCGGCTCCAGGCTTTACTACTGGCCGTCGCCATGACATCGACCGGCGTGGCCGTCTGCGGCCCAATTAGCTTTATTGGTCTTGTGGTGCCGCATATGGTGCGCAGCATTACCGGTGGACGTCATCGCTGGCTGCTGCCCGTTTCAGCCATGACAGGTGCGTTGCTGCTGGTGGTTGCCGACCTGCTGGCGCGAATTATTCATCCTCCTCTGGAACTTCCGGCTGGCGTGCTGACCGCCATTATCGGTGCACCATGGTTTGTCTGGCTGCTTGTGAGAATGCGATAAATGACATTACGAACTGAAAATCTGACGGTCTGTTACGGTACAAACAAGGTGCTTGATGGCGTTTCACTCGCCCTACCAGCGGGGAAGACAACCGCCCTGCTCGGCCCTAACGGCTGCGGGAAGTCAACGTTGTTAAACTGTTTTTCACGACTGTTAACACCGCAGTCCGGCGGCGTATTTCTCGGCGATAGAGCCATCAATACGCTCTCATCACGCCAGCTAGCCCGCAGGCTGGCGCTGCTGCCCCAGCACCATTTAACTCCCGAGGGGATCACCGTCCAGGAGCTTGTTTCGTACGGTCGCAACCCGTGGTTGTCACTCTGGGGACGTCTCTCCGTTGAAGACAATACGCGAGTCCATGATGCTATGAGCCAGACGCAGATCCAACATCTTGCCGACCGACGGTTAACCGATCTTTCTGGCGGTCAGCGACAGCGCGCATTTCTGGCGATGGTCCTGGCGCAGGATACGCCCGTTGTACTACTCGATGAGCCAACCACCTATCTCGATATCAATCACCAGGTGGAACTGATGCGGCTGATGGGCGAACTCCGGGCTCAGGGGAAAACGGTGGTCGCCGTGCTGCACGACCTTAATCAAGCCAGCCGGTACTGCGACCATCTGGTGGTAATGGCGAACGGACATGTTATGGCGCAAGGCACACCAGAAGAGGTGATGAACCCTGGATTGCTGAGAACCATATTCAGCGTGGATACGGAGATACACCCCGAACCAGTATCTGGCAGGCCAATGTGTGTAGTGAGGTAGATGATACAGTCTGTAATGGTACCATGGCCTCAACAGGTCGCCTGTCATATCACTCACGCTGCGATGACTTCACTCTGCCCAGGTAACATTTCAACGGTTCTGAGCTGGATCATATTGCAGCGTTCTGTCATCAACCATCATGCGTTTAGGACCAGTCAAAACCATATTAATCATCGGTTCATAAACCGCAGACAACGGTGTTCAGGGATTACTCTCTGCACCATAGCAACCCGTGAAATGCAGTTTACCGAGTGATAACACGTCGCTGTATGCACAGCAACAGAGGCAAGATTAAGTAAAATGCGAAGAGGATGACGAAACGGGGGAGACACGTTAATTCATCTTTCCGCTTAATATTAACGGGCGCTGGGTTGCTTCATACCAACGTCCGCAGTGTGCCAGGAGCGGACATTGAACAAGATTTGATGTAGGGTATTGCGCGATTCGTATAGCCGCAACGCTAATGAGAGCCAGACTTATGAACTACTTTATTCGACCAGCTACGCCTGACGATATCAATAAAATCATTGAATTCACCACTCAGGAAGCACAAGAATCTGAGGGGTCAGTGATTGACCTTGTTGCTGTGGAGCGTGGCGTTTCGTCGGCGTTTTGTGAAAACCCACGTTCAAAATATTGGGTCATGGAAGATTCTTCAGCAACAGTGATCGCCAATACCTCTGTCGTAAAAGAATGGAGTGATTTTCATGGAAATGACTACTGGTGGATCCAAAGCTTTTATATCGCCCCGGAGCATCGTGGGATGGGATTAGCTGATAAGCTCATCAAACATCTTACAAAAGAAGCTAAATCAGAAAAGGCACTGGAGCTTCGCTTATATGTCCACGGAGATAACGGGCGTGCGATTCGTGCTTATGAGCGATGTGGTTTCACCGAATCTCCGTATACCATTATGAAAGTGGGTTTATAACTTCCCCAAATACAGCGCTCCTAATGCTCCACCTGAAATCAGAACACTCCTGACAGGCCACGATTCCACCAGGTTCAGATTTCTCATTCATCTTATTTTTCATGTTGCCCTCAGATGAGGGAGATAATCGTTTTCACTTCCCGTCTGTCGCGGTAATCTCATAACGGTCGTTAATATTGCGACTGCAATGTGTGTAACCCAACTCAAATACTAATAACTAAAAAACAGTACAGACAGGATAACTATGGATTCCTCCCTCACCTCCACGGGTCCCCAACAGGACGCCTCTTCACTTAACCGCGCCCGACGCGCTGCGCTTGGTAGCTTCGCGGGTGCCGTGGTCGACTGGTATGATTTTCTGCTTTACGGCATCACTGCCGCACTGGTCTTTAACCGCGAGTTCTTCCCGCAAGTCAGCCCGGCAATGGGGACACTTGCCGCATTTGCTACCTTTGGCGTCGGATTTTTGTTCCGCCCGTTAGGCGGGGTGATCTTCGGCCACTTCGGCGATCGCCTGGGGCGTAAACGTATGCTGATGCTCACCGTCTGGATGATGGGGATCGCCACTGCACTGATAGGGATTATTCCTTCCTTTGACACCATTGGCTGGTGGGCTCCCGTTCTGCTGGTGACGCTGCGTGCTATTCAGGGATTCGCCGTTGGCGGTGAATGGGGCGGCGCGGCGTTGCTCTCGGTCGAAAGCGCGCCGAAAAATAAAAAAGCCTTCTACAGCAGCGGTGTTCAAGTCGGTTATGGCGTCGGGCTACTGCTTTCTACCGGTCTGGTCTCGCTGATTAGCTCGCAAACCACCGATGAGCAGTTCCTGAGTTGGGGCTGGCGTATTCCATTCCTGTTCAGCATCGTGCTGGTATTGGGCGCGTTGTGGATGCGTAACCGAATGGATGAATCAGCCGAATTCGAACAGCAGCAGCAGGCAGCGCAACCAGAGAAAAAGAGACTACCGGTAGTCGAGGCGTTAATCCGTCATCCAGGTGCCTTTTTGAAAATTATCGCTCTGCGCCTGTGTGAACTGCTGACGATGTATATCGTCACCGCGTTTGCCCTAAATTACTCCACGCAGAATCTGGGCTTACCTCGCGAACTGTTTCTGAATATCGGCTTATTGGTAGGTGGACTGAGCTGTCTGACCATTCCCTGCTTTGCCTGGCTCGCCGACCGCTTTGGTCGCCGGCGCGTTTACATTACCGGCGCACTGGTCGGGACGCTCAGCGCATTCCCGTTCTTTATGGCGTTAGAAGCGCAATCCATTTTCTGGATCGTGTTCTTCGCGATTATGTTGGCCAACATTGCACACGATATGGTGGTCTGCGTGCAGCAACCTATGTTTACCGGTTTGTTTGGCGCAAGCTACCGCTACAGCGGCGCTGGCGTTGGTTATCAGGTAGCAAGTGTGGTTGGCGGCGGTTTTACCCCCTTCATTGCTGCTGCGCTGGTAACATTCTCCGGCGGAGACTGGCACAGTGTGGCCATTTATCTGATGGCGGGTTGTCTTATTTCCGCCACTACAGCATTGCTGATGCGGGATAAGCAGCACGGTTAAGCCCGGGTGCGGAGGCCGTCCGGTCTTCGCACAATCTTCCTCAACGTCTGACTTTTGTTTCACATTCCTGTGACATACTATCGGGAGAGCAGTACATCTGTGGAACAAGGAGACAGACATGAACAATAAGGGCTCCAGCCTGACCCCGGCTCAGGCACTGGATAAACTGGACGCGCTGTACGAGCAGTCGGTTAAAGCACTGCGTAGCGCCATTGGTAAGTATATTGAAACAGGGACGCTCCCTGACGTAATCGCCCGCCATAACGGTCTTTTTGTTTACCCATCACTGTGTGTCACCTGGGATGGCAGCGCCACCAATCCCCCGAAAACCCGCGCCTATGGTCGTTTTACCCATGCGGGCTGCTACACCACTACGATTACCCGTCCGTCGCTTTTTCGTCCGTATCTTGAAGAACAACTCACGCTGCTGTATCAGGATTATGATGCGCATATCTCCGTTGAGCCGTCGCAGCATGAAATCCCCTATCCGTATGTCATTGACGGTTCTGAACTGACGCTCGACCGCTCGATGAGTGCCGGCCTAACGCGCCATTTCCCCACAACCGAGCTGTCACAGATTGGCGATGAAACAGCCGACGGTACCTATCATCCGGCGGAATTCTCCCCGTTGTCGCACTTCGACGCCCGACGAGTAGATTTTTCGCTGGCGCGACTGCGCCACTACACGGGAACACCGGTTGAACATTTTCAGCCGTTTGTGCTGTTCACCAACTACACCCGCTACGTCGATGAGTTTGTGCGTTGGGGTTGCAGCCAGATCCTCGACCCGGACAGCCCGTATATCGCGCTTTCTTGCGCGGGCGGGATCTGGATCACCGCTGAAACTGAAGCGCCTGAAGAAGCCATCTCCGATCTCGCCTGGAAGAAACACCAGATGCCCGCCTGGCATTTAATCACCGCCGACGGTCAGGGGATCACGCTGGTTAATATCGGCGTTGGCCCGTCTAACGCCAAAACCATTTGCGATCATTTGGCCGTACTGCGTCCTGACGTCTGGTTGATGATTGGTCACTGTGGCGGGCTGCGTGAAAGCCAGGCGATTGGCGACTATGTTCTGGCCCACGCTTATCTGCGTGATGACCACGTACTGGATGCCGTTCTCCCACCGGATATCCCGATTCCGAGCATCGCGGAAGTGCAGCGCGCACTGTATGACGCCACCAAAGAAGTCAGCGGTATGCCCGGCGAAGAGGTTAAACAGCGCCTGCGTACCGGTACCGTCGTCACCACTGACGATCGCAACTGGGAGCTACGCTATTCCGCTTCTGCGCTACGCTTTAACCTCAGCCGCGCGGTGGCTATCGATATGGAAAGCGCCACCATCGCCGCCCAGGGATACCGTTTCCGCGTTCCGTACGGCACGCTGCTGTGCGTTTCCGACAAGCCGCTGCACGGTGAGATCAAACTGCCTGGGCAGGCCAACCGTTTTTATGAAGGTGCCATTTCTGAGCATCTGCAAATAGGTATCCGGGCTATCGATCGTTTGCGTGCTGAAGGCGACCGACTGCACTCCCGTAAATTACGTACATTCAACGAACCGCCGTTCCGTTAAGACCTGAAGGTAACTATGCACAACTCAACTCCTCTTTCCGCCCTGCGCAACCTGCTGATAGCGCAGGGGCTGGATGGCATGATTGTTCCGCGCGCCGATGCTCATCAAAGTGAAGATTGTACGCCGCATGACAATAAACTAGCCTGGCTGACCGGTTTTAGCGGCTCTGCTGGCCTCGCGTTGGTCCTTCGGGATCGCGCGTTAATGTTTGTCGATGGACGCTATCAGGTCCAGGTACGCAATGAAGTCTCGCTGGATGATTTTGAAATTCATCATTTACACGATGAGCCGCTGGCCGACTATTTGCAGTCTCATGTTGCAGCAGGTAAACGTATCGGCTTTGAACCAATGCTGATGGTCAATAGTCAGTTTGAAGCACTGTCGGCAACCCACTGCGAGCTGGTGCCTCTTGAGCAAGATCCTTTTGACCAGGTATGGCTAGACCGTCCGGCAGCACCCTGCGGCATCATTCGTGAAATGCCCATTGAAATCAGCGGGGAAAGCAGCACGCAAAAGCGTGCCCGCGTCGTGGAACAACTCGCTCAACACCAGGCTGACGTGCTGGCAATTACCCTGCCGGATAACATTGCCTGGTTATTGAATGTGCGTGGTTCGGATCTGGCCATGGTACCAGTGCCGTTTTCGTTTGCCCTGCTCCATCGCAGCGGTGAGCTGGAATGGTTTGTGGATAGCAATAAAACGCAACAGCTCCCCTCATCACTGCTGGATACGCTTACTCTGGCCCCGCAAGAGAATTTTCTGACTCGCTGCCAGCAATTAGCTAATGGGAAGCGTTTCCTGGTCGATAAAGACTACGCCCCGGTCGCATTGCGTTTTGCCATTGAAGAACACGGTGGCAACGTTCTTTGGGCGCCCGATCCCATCACTCTGATGAAATCCCACAAAAATGACGTTGAACTGGCAGGCTATCGTGAATGCCATGAACAAGATGGCACAGCCTGGGTAAACTTCCTTGCCTGGCTGGCCCATGAAGTTCCTTTGCGCGAAGCCGCAGGCAATCCGGTCACCGAGCTGGAAGCGCAGGCCAAGCAACTGGAATTTCGCCAGCAGCAGCCGGGATTTATCGAGCAAAGTTTCAGCACGATTTCGGCCTCTGCCAGCAATGCCGCAATGTGTCATTACCACTCCAGTGAAAAGACCAATACGCCAATTACCTCGCAGGCCATGTATCTGAATGATTCCGGTGGCCAGTACCACAATGGTACGACGGATACGACGCGTACCCTCGCATTTGGCCCACAGGATCCGCAACGTCGCCTGCATTACACCGCCGTGTTGAAAGGCTTTTTGTCGCTTATTTCGCTGCAGTTTCCCAGCGGGACTCAGGGCCATCAACTGGATGCTTTTAGCCGCCGGGCGTTGTGGGAGCTGGGACTGGATTTTGATCATGGCACGGGACACGGCGTGGGTCACCAGTTGCTTATTCATGAGCAACCCCATCGCATCGCCAAAAAAGTAAACCCGTGGCCACTGGTCGCAGGCAACATCATCACCATCGAGCCGGGTTATTATCTGGCCGGACAATATGGGATCCGTATTGAGAATCAAGTGGAGATTATCAACAGTCGTCCTGGTTTCTGTCGTTTCTCAACGCTGACGCTGGTACCGATTGATTTGAATCTGGTCGAACTGCATCTGCTGAGTGATGCTGAGAAACAGTGGATTGATGATTACCACCAGCAGGTCAGAGAGACGCTATCCCCGCGCGTGAACGCAGAGGCTCGTCCCTGGCTGTTCGCTGCCACCGCACCGATTCGCGTTCAGGCTAATTAATGCAATAAAAAAGGCAGCCCGCAGGCTGCCTTAGTTCTCCCCAACTTCTTACTGCTTAGCTGTTACGGATGTACTCATCCATTTCAGTTTTCAGGTTATCGGACTTAGTCCCGAAGATAGCCTGAACACCGGAACCAGCTACCACAACGCCTGCCGCACCCAGTTTCTTCAGGCCAGCCTGATCCACTTTAGCAACGTCAGCCACGCTGACACGCAGACGAGTGATGCACGCATCGAGGTTAGTGATGTTTTCTTTACCGCCGAATGCAGCAACCAGAGCCGGAGCCATTTCACCGGTCGCACCTGCTTTGCTGTCTTCGGTAGCATCTTCACGACCTGGCGTTTTCAGGTCCAGCGCTTTGATCAGCACACGGAAGATGGTGTAGTAAACAATCGCATAACCGATACCGACAATCGGGAACAGCCACAGCTTGCTGCTGTTACCGGACAGAACGATAAAGTCGATCAGACCGTGGGAGAACGACGTACCGTCGCGCATACCCAGCAGGATACAGATCGGGAATGCCAGACCAGCCAGAATCGCGTGGATGATGTACAGGATCGGTGCCACGAACATGAAGGAGAACTCGATCGGCTCGGTAATACCGGTCAGGAACGAGGTCAGCGCCGCGGAGATCATGATACCGCCCACTTTCGCGCGGTTTTCTGGTTTAGCAGAGTGCCAGATAGCGATAGCAGCAGCCGGCAGACCGTACATTTTGAACAGGAAGCCACCGGACAGTTTGCCCGCAGTCGGGTCACCCGCCATATAGCGAGGAATATCACCGTGGAACACCTGGCCCGCAGCGTTGGTGTACTCACCGATCTGCATCTGGAATGGAACGTTCCAGATATGGTGCAGACCAAACGGTACCAGGCAGCGTTCAATGAAGCCATAGATACCGAACGCCACGACCGGGTTCTGGTATGCAGCCCACTGAGAGAACGTCTGAATAGCAGTACCAATCGGCGGCCAAATGAAGGACAGAACCACACCTGTGAAGATGGCAGCCAGACCAGAAATGATAGGAACGAAACGCTTACCCGCAAAGAAGCCAAGATACTCAGGCAATTTGATACGGTAGAAACGGTTGAACATATACGCTGCAATCGCACCGGAGATAATCCCCCCGAGAACACCCGTATCAGCAAGGTGTTTAGCGGCGATCTCTTCAGCAGGTAAATGCAGAACCAGCGGCGCAACAACAGCCATGGTCTTAACCATGATGCCGTAAGCAACAACGGATGCCAGTGCAGATACACCGTCATTATTAGTGAAGCCTAACGCAACACCGATAGCAAAAATCAGCGGCATGTTCGCAAAAACAGAACCGCCTGCTTCTGCCATTACGTGCGATACAACGGCTGGCAGCCAGCTGAAGTTAGCGGAACCGACACCCAGCAGGATACCTGCAATCGGGAGTACGGATACCGGCAGCATCAGCGATTTACCGACCTTTTGCAGGTTAGCAAATGCATTCTTAAACATAATTAGGAGTGCTCCTGAGTATTTGTGCTTATACACTTCATCCTTCAAACCGCCTCAGCGTGGGCTGCGCTCGTTCATCCCAGTCACTTACTCTGGTAAGCTCCTGCAATTCACTCACTTGCCGCCTTGATGCAGCTTGAATGACTTTGTGTATTCTACGTTCTCACGCATTGGCGAGGGGGGAGAACCTCGCCGTATACAGGGCATCTAAGTACCCTTTATTTATTACACAGAGTAAAATAATTCAGTTTGTTTTTGTTTGACGGCTATCACAGTTCAGTCGTGAATGGCCGCAAAATCCGCACATTCCGATAAAATGAGTTTCTGAATGTGTCAAACTGGTTATTCACCGCCCATTTTGTGGCGGTGAACTTTACTCGCATTAGTGATTAATTACGAGCTTTAAAAAAAGTCAGTTAACGAACAGATTGCAGGCGAGAAGCGTCGATGTGAAACAGGCGGGCAAAGTTATCAGTGGTTGCCTGCGCCAGTTCTTCAACGGCAACACCTTTCACTACGGCCAAGTACTCTGCAACGTCACGAGTCATGGCGGGCTGGTTCTCTTTTCCACGATGCGGTACAGGCGCAAGGTAGGGAGAATCCGTCTCGACCAATAACCGGTCCAGAGGAACATAGCGGGCGGCATCACGGAGCTGCTCTGCATTTCGGAACGTGACGATGCCGGAAAACGAGATATAGAATCCAAGGTCCAGCAATTTGCCCGCCGTTTCTCTGTCCTCTGTAAAACAGTGTAGTACGCCGCCACAATCCGTCACTTTTTCTTCGCGCAGAATAGACAGCGTATCGGCTCGCGCATCGCGGGTATGCACGATAACCGGCTTCTGTAACTCACGGCCGATCTGAATATGGTGGATAAAAGATTCCTGCTGGCGCACCTTTGTTTCCGGCGTGTAAAAATAGTCCAGCCCGGTTTCTCCCATCGCCACAACCCCCTCTTCGGCGGCAAAACGACGCAGGTCCTCAACATCATAGGTTTCATCCTGATTTAACGGATGCACGCCGCAGGAGAAAACCACATTATCACGCTCACCGACCAGTTCGCGCATACTGCGATATCCTGGCAGAGTGGTCGCAACGGCAAGACAGAATTTCACATCACGTGCGGCCGCTTTTGCCAGCACGTCATCCACGTCCTTATGCAGAGATTGATAATCCAGGCCATCAAGATGGCAGTGTGAGTCGACTAAAAACATAATGTCTCTCTCAAAGATGGGGAACAGGCAGTACGGTGCCTGGTTGCAGGTAATGCTCAATACGAAGAATAAGATCGGTTAACACCAGCTCACGGTTTACGCCTGTTACGTTCAGCAGTTGCTGACGACAATGACAAACGTCACCGAGTATCGCCTGTATCTGGGCAACGGATAACCGTTCTGCGATAGAAGATATCAGGTCCAGCGCATCAGGATTCGTTAAATGGGAAACGCCATACGGACGTTTCAACGCATCGGTCAACAACGTTGCCAGCCAGTGTAAACGGGTGGCAGCCTGATCGTGGTTTAACGCCGCGAGCAAGATATACCAGTCGCCTTCGTTTAATGTGTTCCCCAGTGCCGCACAAAAATCTGTGCGGTGCGCCCAGCTTTCAGCCTGTAACAACGTAAGTGCCGCGCCAGGCGAACCTGCGCTCAGGCGCAACGCGCTAAGCAGCGCTTCTGACGACGCAGTCACCTCACGAGCAAGCCAGGAGATCGCATACGACTCCGGAGGTGGCGCAAGATGATGTAACCGGCAACGACTGCGTAATGTCGCCAGCAAGCGAGCTGGCTCTGTGCTGGCGAGGAAAAACCAGGTTTGTGCCGGGGGTTCTTCCAACGTTTTCAGCAAGGCGTTGGCGGCGGCATCGGTTAACTGGGCGGCATCCGGGATCCACACGACCTTCGCACCGCCGAGACGCGAATGCTCGTACAGCTTTTCACTGACTTCGCGTACCGCATCAACCCCCAGCGTGCTTTTGCCTTTTTCCGGCAGCAACGAATAGTAGTCAGGGTGCGTCCCCGCCTGCATTAGCTGACAGCCGCGGCACTGTCCGCAGCTTTTATGCCCTTCCGGCTGCTGGCACATTAAATAGCGGCTGAGGGCGTAAATCAGCGCGTCGTCGCCCATTCCGGGTAACGCCTGAATCAGTAACGCATGGTGACCACGACCCGTCTGGTAGCTGGCTACCAGTTTTTCAAAATCCGGTCGTAACCATGGGTACCATTTCATGCGCCCTGCTCCTTCACCCATTGGGTGATGGTATGACGGATATCAGCCATCACAGCCTCCAACGGCTGCGTAGCATCTATAGTACGAATACTGGCGTCTTTGGCAGCCAGCTCAAGATAGCGCGCGCGGGTACGATTAAAGAAGTCGAAAGATTCCTGCTCAATACGATCCAGCTCGCCGCGGGCACGGGCACGCTTCAACCCGACTTCTGGTGTCACATCCAGATAAATCGTCAGGTCCGGGCGAAAATCACCAAGCACCGCATCGCGCAAGGTTGCCAGCATATTTTGATCGATACCGCGTCCGCCGCCCTGATACGCCTGGGTCGACAGATCGTGACGATCGCCAATTACCCACGCGCCTTTCGCCAGTGCAGGTTTAATAACGGTTTCGACCAACTGTACACGCGCCGCGTAAAACATCAGAACTTCGGCTTTATCGGTAATGACCTCGTCACCGACCGATTTAATATCCAGCACCAGACTTCTTAGTTTCTCAGCCAGCTGCGTTCCACCAGGTTCGCGGGTGAAAACCATGTCACGAATACCGAGTTGCTCAAGTGTCTCCACCACCACGTTACGCGCGGTGGTTTTTCCGGCGCCTTCCAGGCCTTCAATGACGATATAGTTACTGCCCATTTTTTTCCTTAAGCACTTTCAGGTAATCCTGCACGGACCGGTTATGGCTGGCAAGATTGGTGTTAAACGTGTGGCCGCCTTTACCGTCAGCCACAAAATAGAGATACGGCGTTTTTGCCGGATGCGCCGCGGCCTGCAATGAAGCCTCTCCCGGCATGGCAATCGGGCCAGGTGGCAGTCCCGTAATGGTATAGGTGTTATAGGCGGTCGGGGTGTCTAAATCCACACGCGACAATTTGCCATTATACCGTGTACCCATCCCGTAAATCACGGTCGGATCGGTTTGTAAACGCATACCGATACGTAAGCGGTTAATAAAGACCGAAGCCACCTGGTCGCGCTCGCTGGCAACCGCAGTTTCTTTTTCAATAATAGAAGCCATGGTTACCAGCTGATTTTTGTCCTGATAAGGCAGACCATCAGCGCGCCCCTCCCAGACAGTATCCACCGCTTTAACCATTTTCTGATGCGCGCGTTTTAGCAACGCTACGTCAGTAGTATTGGCGGTATACATCCAGGTATCTGGCCAGAACCAGCCTTCTACCCATTGCGGGTTTTCCAGCTTAAGTGCCTCGGCCACGGTCTCATAGCTATCGTCGCTTAACGTATGTTTGATATACGGGGCATCACGCAGCTGTTTGAGGTAATCGCTCAGGCGCATCCCTTCAACCAGACGTAACGGGAACTGCGCCTCTTTGCCGCTTTCCAGCAGTTGCAGCATGTCCCGCACCGTCATGTCAGGCGTGAAGCGATATGTTCCGGCCTTAAAATGCGACAGCTCGGGCTCCACACGCAGCAGCCACTGGAACACGCGCGGACGATTGATAACTTTGTCTGCATACAGCTGTTCGCCGAGAGCCAGACGGCCCGTCCCCGCTTTCAGCGTAAAAATCGTTTCTTCTTTAATCAATAATTTGCTGTCCGCCAGATGGCGAACTTTCCACATTCCCACTCCAGCGGCAATGCCCAGCACAACCAGCAATAACAGGACAACAAGTAACAGTTTTTTCATGACTAATTCGGGTGCTCACAAAGTGGGGCTAAATAATCGAATAACAAACGTGAAGACAACAATGTGTCGCCACAGGCACGCACGGGAATAATGGGCATTAACGCGTTACAGACGACGATTTCATCAGCCTGCATTATCTCCTCCAACCCGGCATACACTTCGACAATACTGAATGGCGATTGTGCCAGCATCCGGATACAGAATTGTCGCATAATACCGTTCACTCCGGCCTGGTCCAGCCGGGGCGTGTAAACCACATCGCCTTTACGCCAGAACAAATTAGCCGCACAGCATTCCGTAACCCATCCCTCGCTGTCAAGAACCAGCGCTTCATCGGCGTCCGTCTGTTCAAGATGAGAGCGAATCAACACCTGCTCCAGTCGATTCAGGTGTTTAAGCCCGGCAAGCAGTGGATTACGTCCCAGCCGAACAGGGCTTAGCGCCAGCGTAATGCCTTCTTGCCGCCAACGATCGTAATGATCGGGCCAGGCTGAAACGGAGAGGATGCGTGTGGCACTATGACAATTTTTGCCACTGTAACCCCGGCCTCCACTGCCACGGCTGATAATCACCTTCAACACACCGCGTACGTGCCCTTTCGCCAGCATTTTCATTTCATTTTGCAGCTCGGACCATTCTTCAAAAGAGATCAGCAGTTTTTGGCAAGCGTCTTGTAAACGCTCAAGATGCGCTGCAAAGAGAGGGATTTCACCGTCGATAATACAGGCAGTGGTAAAACAGCCATCACCAAACTGGGTCGCTCGATCGCTTGCGGCCAGCATATCTTGCTCGCAGCCATTAATTAAGAACATGGTGGCTCCTTATATCTGGTCCGCTAGTTTGGCAGGATGAGTAACACAGGACAAGGGCGGAAAACCGAATAAAAAAAGGCCCGACAAGCGGACCTTTTCAATTTGCTATCGATGCTAGCGCATCACCTGACGGACTTAAATCTTTTTAAAGATCAAAGAGCCGTTGGTACCACCGAAGCCAAAGGAGTTACACAGCGCATACTCCAGACCACTAACCTGACGCGCTTCGTGAGGTACGAAGTCCAGGTCACAACCTTCATCCGGGTTATCCAGGTTGATGGTTGGCGGAATAGCCTGATCGCGCAACGCCAGGATAGAGAAAATTGACTCTACCGCGCCCGCCGCACCCAACAGGTGTCCGGTCATGGATTTAGTGGAGCTTACCATTACACGGCTTGCCGCATCGCCAAAGACAGATTTCACTGCCTGGGTTTCCGCTTTATCGCCCGCTGGGGTGGACGTACCATGTGCGTTGACATAGCCAATCTGACCCGCTTCGATAGCCGCATCGCGCAGTGCGTTGACCATTGCCAGCGCAGCGCCTGCACCGTTTTCCGGTGGCGACGTCATGTGGTAAGCATCGCTGCTCATACCGAAGCCAACGACTTCAGCATAGATTTTTGCACCGCGCGCTTTCGCATGCTCGTACTCTTCCAGTACCACCATGCCAGCGCCGTCGCCCAGCACAAAACCGTCACGCTCTTTGTCCCATGGGCGGCTTGCCGCTTGCGGATTATCATTACGCGTAGACAGTGCACGTGCCGCGCCAAAGCCACCCACTCCCAACGGCGTACTGGCTTTTTCAGCACCACCCGCAACCATCGCGTCTGCGTCGCCGTATGCAATGATACGTGCGGCATGACCGATGTTATGCACGCCTGAAGTACAGGCTGTCGCGATGGAGATGCTTGGCCCTTGCAGGCCGTACATGATGGTCAGGTGACCAGCCACCATGTTAACAATCGTCGACGGAACGAAGAACGGGCTGATCTTACGCGGTCCACCGTTTACCAGTGAGGTATGGTTTTCTTCGATAAGACCGAGACCGCCAATACCAGAGCCGATAGCGGCGCCAATACGATGAGCGTTCTCTTCCGTAATTTCGAGGCCAGAATCCTGCATGGCCTGAACGCCAGCGACAATTCCATATTGAATGAAGGCATCCATCTTGCGCTGTTCTTTGCGCGAGATAATGTCTTCACAGTTAAAATCCTTTACTAAGCCAGCAAATTTCGTTGCATAGGCGCTAGTATCGAAATGGTCGATCAGGCTGATGCCACTCTGACCGGCAAGGAGAGCTTTCCAGGTAGACTCTACGGTATTGCCGACAGGAGACAACATGCCCAGTCCGGTCACAACTACACGACGCTTAGACACGGTTGTCCTCCAGGGAGGGAAAATAATTCAAGTGGGATAAAAAGATAAAACTCAGGCGGTCGAATGACCGCCTGGAGATGTTCACTTACGCCTGGTGGCCGTTGATGTAATCAATGGCAGCCTGAACGGTAGTGATTTTCTCAGCTTCTTCGTCCGGAATCTCAGTATCAAACTCTTCTTCCAGAGCCATTACCAGCTCAACGGTGTCAAGAGAATCTGCGCCCAGGTCTTCAACGAAGGAAGCATTGTTGGTTACTTCTTCCTGCTTAACGCCCAGCTGTTCGCCGATAATTTTCTTAACGCGTTCTTCGATAGTGCTCATACTCTTAAATTTCCTATCAAAACTCGCTTTCGCGATGGTTTTCGTAGTGTATAAAATGTTGAAAAATTTGCAACTAAATCCCGGCAGGTCTTACCACGATTTTACGTTATTTTGAGGCCAAGACCTACAATAACGCAAATATTTTTCATCGTGGTTAAACCATGTACATCCCGCCGTTGACGTGCAAAGTCTCACCTGTGATGTAACTTGCTTCGTCAGAAGCTAAAAATGCAACCGCACTGGCGATTTCCTGAGCGCCGCCAAGGCGACCCGCAGGAACCTGCGCCAGAATACCCGCACGCTGATCATCAGACAGCGCACGCGTCATGTCCGTTTCAATAAAGCCCGGAGCAACAACGTTTACAGTAATGCCACGAGACGCAACTTCGCGCGCCAGTGATTTACTGAAGCCGATCAGACCCGCTTTCGCCGCAGCGTAGTTAGCCTGACCCGCATTTCCCATGGTACCAACCACAGAACCGATAGTGATAATACGCCCATGACGCTTTTTCATCATAGCTCGCATTACCGCTTTTGACAGACGGAAAACAGATGACAGGTTGGTTTCGATGATATCGTTCCACTCGTCATCTTTCATGCGCATTAACAGGTTATCACGAGTAATCCCGGCATTATTGACCAGGATATCGACTTCACCAAATTCTGCGCGAATATTTTCCAGAACAGATTCGATAGATGCCGGATCGGTCACATTCAACATCAGACCTTTACCATTTGCACCTAAGTAATCGCTAATGGCCTGCGCGCCGCTTTCGCTGGTAGCAGTACCGATAACTTTCGCGCCACGGGCAACAAGTGTCTCAGCAATTGCGCGGCCAATGCCACGGCTTGCACCGGTAACCAGCGCGATTTTTCCTTCAAAACTCATGGTCTTCCTCTTTTATTGCTCTAGCGCCGCAGACAGTGCCGCCGGCTCATTCAGTGCCGAAGCAGTCAGGGTGTCAACAATACGTTTCGTCAGACCGGTCAGAACTTTACCCGGACCAACTTCATACAGGTGCTCTACGCCCTGGGATGCCATAAATTCAACGGTTTTAGTCCACTGAACCGGGCTATACAGCTGACGAACCAGCGCATCGCGAATTGCGTCTGCCGTAGTTTCACACTTCACGTCGACGTTGTTCACAACCGGAACAGTCGGTGCGTTAAAGATGATTTTCTGCAGCTCAACGGCCAGTTTCTCAGCGGCAGGCTTCATCAGCGCGCAGTGAGAAGGAACGCTGACCGGCAGCGGCAGCGCACGCTTAGCGCCCGCGGCTTTACAGGCAGCACCAGCACGTTCTACGGCTTCTTTATGCCCGGCAATAACCACCTGACCCGGTGAGTTAAAGTTTACCGGTGAAACCACCTGGCCTTCGGCAGACTCTTCGCACGCTTTAGAGATAGCAGCATCGTCCAGACCGATAATAGCAGACATGCCGCCAGTGCCTTCCGGAACCGCTTCCTGCATGAATTTGCCACGCAGTTCAACCAGACGTACGGCATCGGCAAAACTGATAACACCCGCACATACCAGCGCAGAATATTCGCCCAGGCTGTGACCCGCCATCAGCGCAGGTGTTTTACCCCCCTGCTGCTGCCATACGCGATAAAGCGCAACGGATGCGGTCAACAGCGCGGGCTGCGTCTGCCAGGTTTTATTCAGTTCTTCAGCCGGACCTTGCTGAGTCAACGCCCACAGATCATAGCCCAGTGCAGCTGATGCTTCAGCAAATGTTTCTTCAACAATTGGGTAGTTTGCTGCCATTTCAGACAACATCCCAACGGTCTGGGAACCCTGCCCCGGAAACACAAATGCAAATTGCGTCATGATTAAATCCTTATACTAAAAACGAACCAGCGCGGAGCCCCAGGTGAATCCACCCCCGAAGGCTTCAAGCAATATCAACTGCCCAGCTTTAATACGCCCGTCGCGGACGGCTTCGTCCAGCGCGCACGGTACGGAGGCAGCAGAGGTATTACCATGTCTGTCGAGCGTCACGACAACATTATCCATCGACATACCCAGCTTTTTAGCTGTCGCGCTGATAATGCGCAGGTTAGCCTGATGCGGCACCAGCCAGTCCAGCGCAGAACGGTCGAGATTATTGGCTTCCAGCGTTTCATCAACGATGTGCGCAAGCTCGGTCACCGCGACTTTAAATACTTCGTTACCCGCCATCGTCAGGTGGATCGGGTTTTCCGGGTTCACGCGATCGGCGTTAGGCAGCGTCAACAGTTCGCCGTAGCGACCGTCAGCGTGCAGATGCGTGGAGAGAATGCCTGGCTCTTCTGATGCGCTCAGTACAACCGCACCAGCCCCATCACCGAAAATAATGATCGTTCCGCGATCGGTTGGATCGCAGGTACGGGCCAGGACATCGGAGCCAACGACCAGAGCATGCTTAACTGCGCCAGATTTAACGTACTGGTCGGCAACGCTCAGGGCGTAAGTGAAGCCAGCACAAGCGGCTGCAACGTCAAACGCTGGACAGCCTTTGATCCCCAGCATACTTTGGATCTGGCACGCCGCGCTTGGAAATGCGTGAGTGGATGATGTGGTAGCAACCACAATCAGACCAATTTGTTCTTTGTCGATGCCCGCCATTTCAATCGCACGGTTTGCGGCGGCAAAGCCCATCGTCGCAACTGTTTCATTTGGCGCTGCAATATGGCGTTCACGGATACCTGTACGAGTGACGATCCACTCATCAGACGTCTCAACCATTTTTTCCAAATCGGCGTTAGTACGCACTTGTTCAGGCAGATAGCTGCCAGTACCAATAATCTTCGTATACATGTACGCTCAGTCACTTTTTGGTTATATACCGCTACGAGCAAATCGCTGATACGTTGGCCACATTCACAAACGCACCGTTATCTGTGTGCTCGTGATTTTGCGCTTTCGCCACCGTCCAGCAGTTCGAATCCAGCTGGGTATACAGATTCCAGGCGAGCGGCAATTCGCTGAGGAACTTGTCGCTGCACCGCCTGCACTGCCTGTTCAATCGCGACTTCAAATGCTCGCTGATTGGCCGCACCATGACTCTTAATCACCGTGCCGCGCAATCCTAACAGACAGGCGCCATTATACTGGTCGGGGTTGAGGTGACTAAATCGCCTTGTCAGGCTTTTTTGTAACCAACGTTTTAATAACAGAAGCCACCACGACCGTTTTTTGCCCTCACCCTGAGATTTCAGCAGTGAAAGGAACATTCTGACAACACCTTCCATCGTCTTTAATGTGACATTACCTGTAAAACCGTCACAGACCAACACATCGGTTTTGCCAGTCAGTAACTCATTGGCTTCAAGATAGCCGATATAATTAATGGAAGGGATTGTTTTTAGCACAGCTGAAGCATCTCGAATACTGTCGAGACCTTTCGTTTCTTCTTCGCCGATGTTGAGTAACGCTACGCGAGGATTGGCAATGCCAACAACCTCTTCTGCCAGCACGGAACCCATGACGGCAAATTGCACCAACATCGTGCTATCACAATCTACGTTGGCGCCCAAATCCAGCACCACCGTTTTGCCCTTTTGCTGATGAGGTAACACCGTCACCAACGCAGGACGCTCAATCCCCTCAAGAGGTTTGAGCAATAACTTCGCAAGTCCCATGAGTGCGCCCGTATTACCGGCGCTGACACAAGCTTGTGCCTGACCTTCTTTCACGAGCTCCAGGGCAACACGCATTGAGCTTCCACGACTGGCGCGAATAGCTTGCGAGGGCCGGGCATCACTGGCAATAACTGACTGAGCAGGGATAATCTGCAGACGCGAACGTTGTTCGAAGTCAGCTTTGGCAAGTAATGGCGTGATTGTATCGGGATCCCCGACTAAAAGAAGTGTGAGTTGCGAATTAGAATTCAGTGCCTGCAATGCTGCAGGCACTGTCACGGTAGGGCCAAAATCTCCCCCCATGACATCTAACGCCAGGGTTAGACGTGTCAAGGTATCGTCGCTGCCCGGTTAGGTGTTTCCCCAGTTACCCGGGGAAAGCCTCACTAAGCTTCATCACGCGTTCACTCTTTGTCTTTCTCACCAGAAGTGGGAAAGCCATTGAGTCATGCGTGATTACTTAGCGATTACCTTACGGCCACGGTAGAAACCGTCGGCAGTGATGTGGTGACGCAGGTGTTGTTCACCAGAAGTTTTGTCTACAGACAGGCTGGTGACTGCGGTCAGAGCGTCATGAGAACGACGCATGCCACGTTTGGAACGGGTTGGTTTATTCTGTTGTACGGCCATGGACCTTACTCCTCAATTACTTACGCTTTAAGCTGGCTAATACGGCAAATGGGTTTGGTTTTTGCGCTTCATCAGGCAATTCGCCAAAGACCATGTCCGCCTCGGACACTTCACAGTGTTCAGAATCATGCACCGGAACTACCGGCAAGGAGAGGATAATCTCATCTTCAACCATTGCAAGCAGATCGATTTCACCGAATTCGTTAACCTCAATCGGCTCATACGCTTCCGGGAGTGCTTCAGCCTGCTCGTCAGAACGGACAGGACTAAAACAATATGTTGTGTGAACATGAAGTGGGAACGGTTTCCCGCAACGCTGACATTCGAGCGTAACCGATACCTTCGCATCACCGGTTATAACGGCGAGACGCTGGTTATCGATAGCGAACGACATGGAGCATTCCACATCACTGTCCACACTGACTACAGAATCGGCGACGCGCTCAACCAGATCAGAAGTATAGATACCTTCATAATCGAGGCGTTTTTGAGCCGTACGAACCGGATCAAGAGTCAGGGGTAATTTTACCTTTTGCATAGGGCGCGCATATTAACTTTGTAACGTCATATAGTCAAAGAAAAAGGCAGCCTGTGGTTGCCTTTTGCCAATAATTCGCACACATTGCGGGTCATCGACTTAAAATCGCTCAAGACAAGCCACTACAGCCAGCTTGTAGGTCGAAGTCCATAGTTTAAAATGGCTCTCATCAATACGCTATATGCGAGGGAAAAAATATGCCTCAACTTATTCTTGCTTCTACCTCCCCCTGGCGTCGCGCTTTACTCGAAAAACTGGCAATCCCGTTTGAATGCGCTGCGCCAGAGGTTGATGAAACGCCGTTGCCCGGCGAAGCACCACGCCATTTAGTCTTGCGACTGGCGCAGAAAAAAGCGCAATCTCTCGCCCACCGTTACCCATCGCATCTGATTATTGGCTCCGATCAAATTTGTGTTCTTGATGGTGAAATAACCGGCAAACCATTAACTGAAGAAAATGCGCGCCAACAATTACTCAAAGCCCGTGGCAATATTGTGACGTTTTACACCGGACTGGCGCTGTATAATTCTGCGACCGGACATTTACAAACTGAAGTAGAACCTTTTGACGTCCATTTCCGTCATTTAAGCGAGGCGGAAATTGATGATTATCTGCGCAAAGAGCGCCCGCTCCATTGTGCAGGTAGCTTCAAAAGTGAAGGGTTAGGTATTGCACTCTTTGAACGCCTGGAGGGTCGTGACCCAAATACCCTGATCGGTTTGCCGCTTATCGCGTTGTGTCAAATGCTGCGGCGGGAAGAGATGAACCCGTTGAATGCCTGATTGATCTGCCTGATGGCGACGCGATGCGTCTTATCAGGCCTACGACGCATCACACGATTGTAGGCCTGATAAGCAACGCGCATCAGGCTTTACTGCGTAAAACTTCGAGGCAGCGCTTCAATTGCTTATCCATCGGCGCCTCAATACGCATCACTTCACCCGTTCCCGGATGGGTAAATTTCAACGCTGCGGCGTGCAGGAAAAGTCGATTCAACCCCGTATCCGCCAGTTGCTTATCGAACTCACGGTCACCGTAGCGATCGTCAAAAGCAATTGGATGACCGGCATACTGGGTATGCACACGAATCTGGTGCGTACGTCCGGTCACCGGGCTACAGCGCACAAGCGTGGCAAACGCATAGCGCTCTTCCACTTTAAAACGTGTTTCTGACGGTTTGCCTTCCTGGTTCACCCGCACGATACGCTCGCCACTTTGCAGAATGTTCTTTAACAGCGGCGCCTGCACGGTTTTGACATGCGACTGCCATTGGCCTCGAACCAGCGCGAGATAGTCTTTCTGCATGCCTTTTTCACGCAGTTGTTCATGCAATGAACGCAAGGCTGAGCGTTTTTTGGCAACCAGCAGCACGCCGGAGGTATCCCGGTCGAGGCGATGCACCAGTTCAAGGAAACGCGCTTCCGGGCGCAGTGCTCGTAATCCTTCAATGACGCCAAAGCTTAACCCGCTTCCGCCATGTACGGCCGTACCTGAAGGTTTGTTAAGCACCAGAATGTGGTCATCTTCATATAAAATGACGTCGGTCAGCGCCGCGACCTTTTGCAGGTTCGGTGAAATGGCCTCTTCTTCACGTTCAGCGACACGCACAGGTGGAATACGCACAATATCCCCGTCTTCGAGTTTGTACTCGGGTTTAATGCGTTTTTTATTCACCCGCACTTCGCCTTTACGCAAAATGCGATAAATCATACTTTTCGGCACGCCCTTAAGCTGGGTGCGCAAAAAGTTATCGATGCGTTGCCCTGCTTCGTCGGCAGTAATGGCAACTGTTTTTACGGCTGGAGTCTCTGTTTTCATGGGGGCCGATTTTAAATAGCCATCAAGATTCGCGCCACACATTTTTCTATGCTTATATTAACTGCTATACCCTATTACTTAAGTTTGACATAGCCGATTTGGTGGTTATTAAAGCAATCACTACGCGGAAGTGAAAAAACTGTGAGTAACCGGGTGATAAATGGCAAAAGTCATCTTGCTATAACAAGGTTAGCAGTGGAATAATGAGGTTGTTTCCGTGTTGAATCTTGTTAAAACAAGAACTTTTCCGGAATGACCCAATTTTGCCCGACCGATCATCAACGCAGCAATGGCGTAAGACGTATTGATCTTTCAGGCAGTTAGCGGGCTGCGGGTTGCAGTCCTTACCGGTAATATGGAAGCTTTTCTGGAGAGTAACACCCAGACTGTTCCCCTGATAATTGCGCTGTGTTTCCGTATGAAATGCAGGCAACCGACACTCTGCGCCTCTTTGAGCTGACGATAACCGTGAGGTTGGCGACGCGAATAGACACGAGGCCATCGGTTCACACCCGGAAAGGCATTACTCTGCCCGCAGCTTAGTCGTCAATGTAAGAATAATGAGTAAGTTACGATGAAAAGAATGTTAATTAACGCAACTCAGCAGGAAGAGTTGCGTGTCGCCCTTGTAGATGGGCAACGTCTGTACGATCTGGATATCGAAAGTCCTGGACACGAACAGAAAAAAGCCAACATCTATAAAGGCAAAATTACACGTATTGAACCGAGTCTGGAAGCTGCTTTTGTTGACTACGGCGCTGAACGTCACGGTTTCCTCCCGTTAAAAGAAATTGCCCGCGAATACTTCCCCGCTAACTACAACTCCCATGGTCGTCCCAACATTAAAGACGTGTTGCGCGAAGGTCAGGAAGTCATCGTTCAGATCGATAAAGAAGAACGCGGCAATAAAGGCGCTGCGCTGACTACCTTTATCAGCCTGGCGGGTAGTTATCTGGTTCTGATGCCGAACAACCCGCGCGCGGGCGGTATCTCCCGTCGCATTGAAGGCGACGACCGTACCGAATTAAAAGAAGCGCTGGCAAGCCTGGAACTGCCTGATGGCATGGGGCTTATCGTGCGTACCGCAGGGGTCGGCAAATCCGCCGAAGCACTGCAGTGGGACCTGAGCTTCCGCCTGAAGCACTGGGAAGCGATTCAAAAAGCCGCTGACAGCCGCCCTGCTCCGTTCCTGATCCACCAGGAAAGCAACGTTATCGTTCGCGCTTTCCGTGACTACTTACGTCAGGACATCGGCGAAATCCTTATCGATAATCCGAAAGTGATGGAGATGGCACGTCAGCACATCGCCGCACTGGGTCGTCCGGATTTCAGCAGCAAAATCAAACTGTACACCGGTGAAATCCCGCTGTTCAGCCACTATCAGATCGAGTCTCAGATTGAATCCGCGTTCCAGCGCGAAGTGCGTCTGCCGTCCGGCGGCTCAATCGTTATTGACAGCACAGAGGCACTGACCGCTATCGATATCAACTCCGCGCGCGCAACTCGCGGCGGCGACATCGAAGAAACTGCGTTCAACACTAACCTTGAAGCAGCCGATGAAATTGCCCGTCAGCTGCGCCTGCGCGACCTCGGCGGTCTGATTGTAATCGACTTCATTGATATGACGCCGGTTCGCCACCAGCGCGCGGTTGAAAACCGTCTGCGCGAGGCCGTACGCCAGGACAGAGCGCGTATTCAGATCAGCCATATTTCTCGCTTCGGTCTGCTGGAGATGTCTCGTCAGCGTCTGAGCCCGTCTCTGGGTGAATCCAGCCATCACGTGTGCCCACGCTGTTCCGGCACCGGTACCGTACGTGATAACGAATCACTGTCGCTGTCTATTCTGCGTCTGATCGAAGAAGAAGCACTGAAAGAAAATACGCAAGAAGTTCATGCTATTGTTCCTGTGCCAATCGCCTCTTACCTGCTCAACGAAAAACGTACCGCGGTTAATGCTATCGAAACGCGTCAGAATGGCGTGCGCTGTGTGATCGTGCCAAACGATCAGATGGAAACCCCGCACTATTCTGTGCTGCGCGTACGTAAAGGGGAAGAAACACCGACCCTGAGCTACCTGCTGCCGAAACTGCATGAAGAGGCAATGGCATTGCCGACGGAAGAAGAGTACGTCGAGCGTAAACAGCCTGAGCAACCGGCGCTGGCCACCTTCGCCATGCCAGACGTTCCGCCAGCCCCTGCTCTGCAGGAACCTGCCGCGAAAGCCACCGCGCCTAAAGCTGCAGCAGCAACCGCAGCCGTTGCCGCACAACCCGGTTTGATTAGCCGTTTCTTTGGCGCACTGAAGTCCATCTTCGGTGGTAGCGAAGAATTGAAACCGGTTGAACAACCTGCGCCGAAAGCTGAAGAGAAAACCGAACGCCAGCAGGATCGTCGTAAACCGCGTCAGAACAATCGTCGCGACCGTAACGATCGTCGTGATAACCGTGATAATCGCGGTGACCGCGACAACCGTAGCGAACGTTCAGAAAACGGCGAAAACCGTGAAGATAACCGCCGTAACCGTCGTCAGTCCCAGCAGCAAAATGCGGAAGCTCGCGATAACCGCCAGCAAACCACTGATGTTGCAGACAAAGCGAAATCCGGTGATGAACAGCAGGCGCCGCGTCGCGAACGCAACCGCCGTCGTAACGATGACAAGCGTCAGGCTCAGCAGGAAGTTAAAGAGCTGAACCAGGCTGAACAACCTGTGCAGGATACTGAGCAGGAAGAGCGCGTACGTCAGCCTCAAACCCGCCGCAAACAGCGTCAGTTGACTCAGAAAGTTCGTTTCACAGACAGCCCGGCGGTTGAAGCCGAAGTGGCTACTGTTGCTGCAATCGCTGAAACTGCTGTTGCTCAACCAACAGAACAGCCGGTACCGGCACAGCGCACCGAACTGGCGAAAGTTGATCTGCCAGCCGTCGTTGCGACTGAGCAGGAAGACAACAGCGAAGCTCGTGACTCCAACGGTATGCCGCGTCGTTCTCGCCGCTCTCCTCGCCATCTGCGCGTCAGTGGACAGCGTCGTCGTCGTTACCGTGACGAGCGTTATCCGGTTCAGTCGCCGATGCCGTTAACGGTCGCCTGCGCATCTCCTGAATTAGCGTCCGGTAAGGTTTGGATCCGCTACCCTGTTGCACGTCCTCAGGATCAGCAGGTTGAAGAACAGCGTGAACAGGAAATGGTCCAGCAGCAAGCTGCACCTGTCGCCGTAGAGCCTCAGGTTGCTGCCGCTGCCGTTGAACACATTGTGGATACCCCTGCGCTGGTTGAAGCCGTGCAACCAGAGGTTGTCGTAGCTGAGCCTCAGGCCGCCGTTGTTGAAACCACACAGGTTGAAACCACGCATCCAGAAGTGATTGCGACCCCAGTCGAGGAACAACCGCAAATTATCGCTGCATCTGATGCGCCCGTAGCAGAAGAAATCGCCGCTGAAGCCGAACCTGTGGCTGACGTTGTGACTGCACCGGTTGCCGAAGAGCCTGCAGAGGTGGTTATTCCCCAGCCAGAAGTGGTTGAAGAGATTGCTGAAGTTGTGGAAACAGCGCCAGCTGTTGAAGAGGTTGCAGCGCCGAAAGTCGTTGTTGCCGCGCCTGTCGTCGAAACTGAAGTCGTTAAGGCTGAAGTTGTCGCAGCAAGCGCTGATGCTGAACACCTGCATAGCCATGCAACCGCGCCAATGACCCGCGCTCCGGCACCGGAATATGTGCCAGAAGCGCCGCGTCATAGCGACTGGCAGCGTCCGGCATTCGCCTTTGAAGGCAAAGGTGCCGCAGGTGGACATAGCGCAACGCATCAAGCGACTGCGCCAGCAACACGTCCACAGCCTGTTGAGTAAGCCATAATCAATATCAAAGCCGGCCTTCGGGTCGGCTTTTTTATATCTGATCTACGCCTTTCATCCCCGTCAGCTGCGGCATAACATCCTTCATTAGGGCCAGAAACTTGCGTAAGCGGGTCGGATAGTAACGCGCCCACGGATAAACCAAATGTACAGGCAACGGCGCCGCATGCCACTCAGGTAGCAACGCAACCAGACGTCCGTCGGCAATATCCTCCGCCACCATCCAGCTTGAAACAATAGTCACTCCCAACCCCGCCAGCGCGGCATTTCTTGCGACATAAATACTGTCTGTGCTTAATCTGGGTGAAATATTCAGCGTGACTGGCTCATTACGCAATTGGTGCAACAACGAAACGCTATGCTGATAAAACGTGTTCACTGCAATCCAGGGCAGCGCTGATAACTGCTCAGGATGAGAAAGCTCGCCATATTGCTCCAGCAGTCCTGGACTCACCACCATACTACGGGGAACTTCAGCCAGTAAGACGGAAACCGTGGCCGGATCCACCTCAGCACCAACCCTGATCGCGCAATCAATATTATCGCTCAGAAAATCAACGGTTTTATCGTTGAGCATCCACTCTACTGCCAACTGGGGATAGCGCGAAAGAAACTGCAAAAGCGGCTCAAGTAGTTGTTGTTGCCCGAAGGCATGCGGTGCGCGGACTCGCAACGTCCCCACCGGTTCATCTTCTGTGACATTAAGTCCATCTTCCAGCGCCAGCCAGGCATCAATAATCTTCTTAGCATGCTGATAGCCTCTTTCGCCGTCGTCGGTCAATTTCATCGCATGCGTGGTACGCATAAGCAGTTTCACACCCAGCAGCGTCTCCAGCGATTGCAGCCGTCGGCTAACGGTCGCCTGTGTCGTCCCTATCTGTTTTGCCGCTGCCGAAAGCGATCCTGCTTCGACAATACGTACAAACGTACGCATTAGCTCCACCCTGTCTATACGTTCATTTTTTATCATTTTCAGTTTCATCATACGTCTGACGTATAACTGTTTTACCACTGCGCTCGCTACCGCACCACTCGCTTAAGGATAAAAATAGCCGCACATCCTGTGATTGAGGAATCATTTGTGAACACACATACCGCACTTTCCCGTTGGGTCATTTTTGTTCTGGCAATGGGCGCCGGATTCAGCGTGGCCGCTATTTACTACGCCCAGCCTCTTCTGCCTTTAATGGGTCAGGATCTGGCCTTAAGTCTCACCGGTATGGGGTTGGTCCCGACGCTGACCCAGGCGGGATATGCGTTAGGTATATTGTTTTTATTGCCATTAGGCGATCGTTATGACCGCCGGACATTAATCCTGCTGAAAAGCATCTCTCTTGCCGCGCTGCTGCTGGCCTGTAGCTTTACCGGTCAGTTGCATTCGCTATTACTGGTGAGTCTGCTGATGGGAATGGCGGCAACCATGGCACAAGATATCGTTCCCGCGGCGGCTATTCTGGCGCCGGAAGGCAAACAGGGAAAAACGGTGGGCACGGTGATGACAGGCCTGCTGTTGGGGATTTTACTCTCACGTACCGTCAGTGGAGTGGTGGGCGAAGCGTTTGGCTGGCGCGAGATGTATCAACTCGCTGCCGTCAGCATTGCCATAATTACCGCGATTATGTGGAAAGTACTGCCTCGCTTTACGGTCCATTCCACGTTGAGCTATCCATCATTAATGTTCTCAATGGCGCAACTTTGGCAACGATATTCCACCTTGCGCCGCGCAGCACTGGCACAAGGCTTTCTGTCCATTGCTTTTAGCGCCTTCTGGTCTACGCTGGCGGTAATGTTATCTGAGCATTACCACATGGGTAGCGCTATAGCGGGTGCTTTTGGTATCGCGGGAGCAGCCGGAGCGCTTGCCGCACCGTTGGCGGGTCATCTTGCCGATAAAGTAGGTGCGGCAAAAGTAACGCAATTGGGTGCTTTGCTGGTAACGGCATCTTTCGCTCTGATGTTTTTGTTACCCGCCCTGCCCGTTCAGGGGCAGTGGCTGCTCATCGCCCTTTCGGCGGTAGGTTTTGATCTCGGATTGCAATCCAGCCTGGTTGCTCACCAGAATCTGGTCTATAGCCTGGAGCCTCTGGCACGAGGACGATTGAACGCTCTGCTGTTTACGATGGTGTTTATCGGTATGGCGCTGGGTTCGGTTCTCGGAAGTCAGGTCTACGCCCTGGCCAATTGGGAAGGTGTCGTTGCGTTGACTACCTTCAGCAGTGCAATTGCATTGGTCATAAGACTGACGGGGAACCCGTCGCTTAGTAAGACGTCGGTTGCCTAAAAAAATGCCCGCTCCGGGGTGTTAAAGGAGCGGGCAGACAAACATACCCAGTTTCAAGATATGTTCAAAAAGAGTTATTACCGATTAAGCTGGAACAACGACATTCCCTGCATATCGGTAAATGCTTTATAGGATGCCTGTAGCGCAGCCTGCTGCATGACATAAGACGAGATCGCGGCGTTCCAGTCGACATCCACCAGATTACTCATCTGCTGGGTTTGGCCTAATGCACGATCGGCGCCCAGTGAATCCAGCGAGCTTAATTCACTCAGCTGCGTACCTAATTCTGCACGAACGGACAGGACGTTATTCAACGAGTTTTTCAGGCCACGGTTGGTTTTATCAATGGCAGCAGCGGCTTTGTCTTTTGCCACATCATCACCCGCAATCGGGATTTTGAGCTCTGCAATCGCGCTATCCAGCATTTTAAACAGGTTCTTTTCCTGAGTGCCGCCACCAGGTTCCGGTACCGCGTTGCTTGTCAGGTTGGCGAATACTTTATCGCCAGTATGACCAATCACCATGGTTCGGGAGGCATCGACCTGTTGGGTAACGTTTGTTGTACCGCCGCTGTAAGCGCCATCTGCCTGGGCAAACGGTGCGGATTCTGTTTTATATCCACCGAAAATATAGCGACCATTACCGTCGGTACTGTTTGCCAGGTTCATCAGCTGATCGCGGATCCCCTGTAGGTCGGTGGCCAGCGATGCACGGTCGTCATCACTTAACGTTCCGTTCCCGGCATAAACGATTTTTTCCTGTGCAGCCTGAATTGCCGTCGTCACCTGGCTCAGAACATTCTCTTCCAGCGACACCTTTTGCGTCGCGAATGAGCGTGCCAGCGTATATTGGCTGTTCTGCGCCTGAGCCTGAGAAAGTACCACGGCCTGCGAGGCGGCAATCGGATCGTCTGATGGGTTGATCACGCGTTTGCCCGTTGACATCTGCTCGCCGAACTTCATCCATTCAGCCTGAGAGTTAGTGATGCCACGCATATTCTGCTGGTACATCATCTGGGTGCTGATACGCATTGTGTCCCTCTCCCTTAGCGGATATTAATCAGTGCATCAAACAACGCATTCGCGGTCTGCAGCACTTGCGCGTTAGCCAGGTAATACTGCTGAAAACGCTGTAAATTACCGTACTCTTCGTCGAGGTTAACGCCGGAAATAGACTGTTGCTGCCGGTAAAGCTGTGTCACCACGTTGTTCTGGGTGGTGGCACTGGTTTTCAGCGTAGCGGTTTTGTTCCCGACATCGCTTACCAGCGTGGCATATGCATCGTTGAAGGTCTTATTGCCGACAGTCGCTTTGGTTTGCAGATCTAACAGTTTCTGACCGTTACGGTTGTCGCTCTTGCCTTTATCGATGGTGGGGTCCGTATCATTTTTAGACACTTGAGCCATGGCGATTTTCGACTCATCGGTCACCATAACTTTCATATCAACGATAGCGTTACTCACGGGTTTTACAGTAAAACTGTCATTAGCTTTCGCGCCAGCATTAACGGTGATTTCCATCCCGTCAAAGGACATTTTTCCACCGGTAACGGTGGCTTTGAAGCTGGTATTATCCGCCAGGCGAGTAACCTGCCAGTCCTTCCCATCAAAAACGATTTTATAGTCTGTCGCCTGTACAGCGGAGCTGTCAGTGATCTTAGCGCTTAACGATCCTGTGCCCGTATTTTTCGCGTTGTTGAAGACTTCCGGGCTGCCGATAGCAAAGAAATCCTTACCCTGATCGCCGTTGGCATCAAAACCTTCTTTATGCTGGGCGTTAAATGCACTGGCAAATGCAAGCGCCAGTTGGCCGAGGGTATTACGCGTCTGATCCAGCTCCTGAGAACGGAAGGTGAGCAGCCCACCCAGTGAACCGGTATTCAGCAGTTTCTCCGGAATTTCAACAGCTCCGGCAACGCCATCAACGTAGGCCACGGTTGTACGATTAGGATCATCGCTGGAAGGCACTGCCGCCAGTTGACGTGCATTGCTGCCCTGCACCAGCGAATAGCCGTTGGCCATGGTCAGGTTGTAAGTGCCACCATCCTGAATGCTGACTTCAACACCGACAATCTGATTCAATTCACTGACCAGCTGATCGCGCTGATCAAGCAGGTCGTTAGGAGACGCACCTGCGCCGACGCCTGTCATACGAGAAATCTGGTCGTTGAGGCTGGCAATTTGTTTCGAATAGTTGTTGATCTGATCAACGCTGGCTTTAATCGCGGTATTGACCTGCTTATCCTGATCGCGCAGATACTGGTCGGTCGTTTTAAACTGATTTACCAATCCATCAGCTTTACCGATTAGCGCCTGGCGTGCCGCCGGATCTTCGGCGTTGCTGACCAGCGTTTGCAGGCTGGTAAAAAAGTCCTGCATGGAGGTCGAAATAGAACTGGTTTTGCTGGAGAGCAGATTGTCGATTTTTGACATTTGCTCATAACGTGTCGTCAGACCGCTGCTCTGGTTCTGCGCTGCTCGCAACTGGTTAGTGATAAAGGAGTCATATTCACGTTGTACACCAGAAACATAGACACCATTGCCTACCCAGCCCCCCGCACCCAGCGTGCTGTTCGCTTGCGCCATAATTGTCGTCTGTCGGGTATATCCGGCAACGTTATAGCTGGAGATGTTGTTACTGGCAGTATTCAACGCGGCCTGCGCTGCGCTGAGTCCACTCATCGCGTTATTAATCAAGCTGGACATGGAGGTTCCTTGTAATCCTTCAATACTCGTTATTATCGGCAGCAGGTCGGTAGACTTGAGCTATTTAAAAGAGATTATCGATGTTCGTGCTGTAGGTTTTGCTCACTTTTTCACTCATCGATTTCAACTGCTGGATCATGCTGGTTAATTTTCGCGCATAGTTAGGGTCCGTGGCGTAACCCGCATTTTGCAATGCCTGCGCCCCTTGCTCGGCTGTCGCGGCAGCGGTCACTGCCGCATAGCGCGGGTTACGCGATATCAGACCGACATAATCCGACAACGCCTCAAGGTAAGAGCTATAGACGCGGAATCTGGCTTTCACCTTTTTCGCCTCACCGTTCTCATATTCAGTCGTGGTGATTTCAGTGGTTGGACCTTTCCAGCTTCCTGAAGCCTTCACGCCAAAAATGTTAAAGCTCGGTTCACCGTTCTCACGGCGAATTTGTCGCTGCCCCCATCCGGACTCCAGCGCCGCCTGTGCCAGAATCAGATGATGCGGGACGCCGCTTTGCTGGCTGGCCAGCTTAGCCGGCAGCGATAGCTGGGCGAGGAAGTCTTTACTGTCACCTGACAGCGGCTCATCATTGCTTTCCGTCGCCCGGGGGATGGCTTTGCGGACCAGTTGCGTCAATGCCTGATTTTGATAGCTGGTCACCGTTTCCAGTGAAAACTTCATCGGCACCTGCGGCGCGTCATCCGCAGGTTGCGCTTGCCCTTCAGTCATCTGCTTGACCATCATTTCAGCCAGCCCCAGACCTTTGCCTGCGGTCATTTGCTGCGCAATTTGTTGATCATACATGCTGGTATACAAACGCGTTGAATCGCTGCTAAACACGCCATCTTTCGGCAGCGCTTCACGCATGCTTTTCAGCATCATCTGCACGAACATCCCTTCAACCTGACGGGCGACCGGGCGGATATTCGCCGCCGGGTCCTGACCCGCTTTCGCTTTCAGTTCGTTCAGTGATTGCGCATCCCAGGCGGCACTGGTCAGCAGTTTGCTGTCACCAATCATTAGATGATTTCCAGTTTGGCGCGTAAGCAACCCGCGCTCTGCATCGATTGCAGAATGGACATCAGATCCATCGGCGTTGCCCCCAGCGCATTCAGCGCACGCACCACATTGTTCAGGTTGGCGCTGGAACGCACGCTTTGTAGTGAACCACCGCTCTGGCGCAGGTCAATCTGGGTTTGTGGCGTCACCACGGTTTGTCCACCACCAAACGGTGTGTCCGGTTGGCTGACGTTCGCCTGACGGTTCACCGTGATCGACAAGTTGCCTTGTGCCACGGCACAGCTATCCAGCGTCACTTCACGGTTCATGACGACAGATCCGGTGCGCGAGTTGATAATCACTTTCGCATCCTGCGGCGTGACGTTCACCTCAATATTCTGGATATCAGCGAGGAAACGCACCTGTGAGCTGTTGCCACTTGGCACGCGCACCTGAATGGTTCGGGCATCCAACGCTGTTGCGCTACCAAAGCCACGCGCGCGGTTGATGGTGTCGGTAATCTGCTGCGCCATCGTGAAATCTTCATTATTGAGCTGCAGATTAATGGTGTTACCACCGCCGAACTGGCTGGGTAATTCACGTTCGATAATCGCGCCGTTGGTAATGCGTCCACCATTGAGCTGGTTAACCTGCACGCTACTGCCACCTGCAGCCGCGCCCGCACCGCCCACCAAAATATTCCCCTGGGCCAGCGCATATACCTGACTATCGACCCCTTTTAACGGGGTCATCAGCAGCGTACCGCCGCGCAGGCTTTTGGCATTCCCCATAGAGGAGACCACTACGTCGATGGTTTGTCCCTGACGACCGAATGCAGGAAACGACGCGGTAACCATCACCGCCGCCACATTTTTCAGCTGCATATTGGTACCAGTTGGCACGGTTATCCCCAACTGCGAAAGCATGTTATTGAGCGTTTGCGTCGTAAACGGCGTCTGGGTGGTCTGGTCACCCGTACCATCCAGACCCACCACCAGCCCGTAGCCTATCAGCGAGTTTTCCCGCACGCCCTGAACGCTTGTCAGGTCACGAATACGGTCAGCATGCGCAAAGGTGGTTATCAGCACCAGTACCATTCCAACAAAAGATTTAAACACTGGGTACCTCGCTTACATCGGCGACAAGTTAAGGAAGAAACGCTGCAACCAGCCCATATTCTGCGCTTCATTGATGTAGCCGTTACCGACGTACTCAATACGCGCGTCCGCAACCTGGGTTGACGGTACGGAGTTGCTGCCACTGATGGTGCGCGGGTTAACGACCCCGGAGAAGCGAATGAACTCAGTGCCCTGATTAATGGCGATCTGTTTTTCACCCACGACATGTAAATTGCCATTCACCAGTACCTGATCGACCGTCACGGTCAACGTACCGCTGAAGGTATTGCTGGCGTTCGCGCCGCCTTTACCGTTAAAGGTGTTGCCGCCGGAGGCTTCTACGTCGGCACGTTCGTTACCAAACAGCCCTTGCAGGTAGCGCGGTACGGTATCAAAACCAAAGTTGGTCTTGCCGTCGCGGCTGGCGTTCGCCGAAGAGCTTTTGCTCGCGCTGACGTTTTCCTGCAATACGATGGTCAGCGTATCGCCAATATTGCGTGGACGACGATCTTCAAAGAGTGGCTGATAACCATAGTTAATCGGTTGTGCCGACTGGAAGATTGAGCCATTCGCCACCGGCGTTGGACCTGGAACTGGCTGGGCAGACGTTGCGCCCTGCACGAGCGGCGTGGCCGGGATCCAGGCACATCCTGTTAGTGAAACCACCAGCAGGGCTAAAATTGGGTATGGGTGAAGCGCGTATTTTCGCATTGCGGTCATCTTCAAAATCAGTGTGCCGGTGAGGTTTTCACCCCACCGGACTCCACTTTAGAGTTGCGTCAGTTTTTGCAGCATCTGATCGGTGGTCGATACCGCTTTACTGTTGATTTCGTAAGCGCGCTGAACCTGGATCATGTTTACCAGCTCTTCCGCCACATTGACGTTAGAGGTTTCAACATAGCCCTGATACAGCAGACCCGCGCCGTTCAGCCCCGGCGTGCTCTCATTCGGCGCACCGGATGACTGCGTTTCGGTGTACAGATTCTCACCAATGCTTTCCAGACCGGTATCGTTCATGAAGGTTGTCAGGTTAAGCTGCCCTACCTGAACAGGCGCCGCCTGCCCCTGTTGGGTCACGCTGACAATACCGTCGCGTCCAATGGTGATACTGAGCGAGTTAGCCGGAATGGTGATGGCAGGCTGAACCTGAAAACCACCCGCCGTCACCAACTGACCGTTCTGATCCACCTGGAAAGAACCGTCGCGGGTATAAGCGGACGTACCATCGGGCAACATGACCTGGAAAAAGCCCTGGCCTTTAATCGCCACATCTTTACTGTTGTTAGTCTGCGACAGGTTACCCTGGCTGTGTAAACGCTCGGTCGCAACCGGACGTACACCGGTACCAATCTGCAAACCAGACGGCAGTGTGGTCTGCTCAGAAGACTGTGCGCCAGGCTGACGAATCGTCTGGTACAACAGATCCTCAAACACGGCACGTTGGCGTTTAAATCCGTTGGTGCTGACGTTTGCCAGGTTGTTGGCAATCACATCCATGTTGGTTTGCTGTGCATCCAGGCCGGTTTTGGCGATCCATAATGAACTGATCATAAAATGTCCTGTATTAACTCATCGACAGCAGTTGGTTGGCGCGGCCCGCGTTATCATCCACGCTACTGATAATTTTCATCTGCATTTCAAAGCGGCGGGCGTTGGCGATCATGTCGCTCATCGCAGCAACCGGTTTAACGTTACTGCCTTCCAGCACACCCGACATCACACGGATGCTGGGGTCGGCCTGTAACGTTGCACCGCGGGTAGCCTGCGCGGCCTGGGTCAGACGGAACATACCGTCATCGCCACGTTGCACTTCAAGCCCTGTAGCCTTCACCAACTTCAACCGTCCCACTGGCGCGACCGTATTAGCCGGATCGCCTGGGTTAAGTGCAGAAATTGTCCCGTCCGCCGCAATGGTGACTTCCGAGCCTTCTGGTACGGCTATCGGTCCGGCTTCGCCAATTACCGGGTGTCCCTGAATAGTCAGTTCACCCGTAGGGCTTACCTGAATAGCGCCGTTACGTGTATATCCTTCGCTACCGTCTGCGGTCTGCACAGCCAACCAACCATCTTGTTGCAGCGCCACATCCAGCGGGCGGGAGGTATAGTCCATCTGACCGGGCGTCATATCAGCCCCCGGCGTGGAGGCCACCACCAGCGTACGCGTCGGTAAAGACAATCCTTCTACAGGAACCGCGCGCAGTGCATTGAGCTGCGCACGAAATCCTGGCGTGGAGGCGTTTGCCAGGTTGCTGGCCGTCACCGCCTGTTGATTCAGCGTCTGACTGGCCGCGCCCATGGCGGTATAAATTGCGTGATCCATTAAGCCATCCCGTCAGGCGCTTAGCGCAGGTTGACCAGCGTGTTGAGGATCTGATCCTGGGTTTTGATGGTCTGCGCGTTCGACTGATAGTTACGCTGGGCGACAATCATATTCACCAGTTCTTTACTCAAATCCACGTTTGACGCTTCCAGCGCACCGTTGGTCAGCTTGCCGAAGTTGCCTTCGCCTGCGGTACCCAGCAGCGCCACGCCGGAAGACTGAGTCGCCGCCCAAACGTTATCGCCCTGAGACGCCAGACCTTCGTTGTTGGCAAAGTTTGCCAGCACGATCTGCCCCAGAACCTGTTGCTGTTCATTGGAGTAGTTACCGACCACCGTACCGTCATTGTTAATCTGGTAGCTCACCAGATCGCCCGGCTTGTAGCCGTTCTGATTCGTGGCAACGATGTTGTTGGCACCGGTGTTCTGCTGCATGGAGTTCAGGAAGCTCAGGGAGAAGTTCGCCGGAACTGCGCCATTGATCGTACCGGTGGAGATCTGAATTTGCGGTTGGGCATTAGCAGGACCTTCAACGGGGATTTTTGGTCCAGTCGGATCTGCTGGATCGACTGGCACCGTCCCTGGAATATAATTATTCACAGAAGTCAGCGTACCGTTAGAACTAAAGTTCATCACCGCATTTTTGCTGGCCACTGAACCCGCAACGCTGGCGTCCTGGGTGTAGACATCCCATTTGTTAGGGCCTGTTTTGACATAAAAAATGTTCATGTCATGGGCATTACCCTGGCTATCGAAAACGGTAACGCTGCCTTTTTTGTTGTAGGAATCGGCATCGCTTGGGTTAAACGGGGTCTTGGTAGGAACCTTGTCAGTGGAGTTCAGGTTGACCTGCATTGACGCAGTGGTGGTGGATTTAGCCGCCATCAGCGTATTCGGGATAGTGATCGGTGCCGGGTTCGCACCCTGCTGAACTGTCGGCGGTGTACCGGTAGCCGGATAGCCCGTCAGCTGCAGCCCCTGCATGTTAACGATATTTCGGTTTTCATCGAGCTTGAACTGACCGTTACGGCTGTAGAAAACGGAACCGTTGCTGTCTACCATACGGAAAAAACCGTTCTGGCTGATAGCAACATCCAGCCCACGTCCAGTGTTTGTGGTAGTACCGTCGGTAAAGTCCTGAGTAATACCCGCAACTTTAACGCCTAAACCGACTTTCGAACCGGCAAACATATCGGCAAAAGATGCCGTGCCAGATTTAAAACCGTAGGTGGCGGAGTTGGCAATGTTGTTACCAATGACATCGAGGTTGGTCGCTGCAGCGTTCAGACCGCTGACCGCTTGAGAAAAGGCCATGACTTACTCCTGATAAGTGTGAAGGCTTAAATTATCTGCCGTACTTCGTCGAGGGTGGTGGTTCCATAAGTGCCCAGATCCAGCGTATTACCGCCGTTACTGCGAATAACGCCCTGCACCAGCGCAAACTGAAGCGGCTGTGCCACCAGTTGCGTTCCGCCATTACTGGCAGCAATTGACACGTTGTAAGAACCGCTTGGTGCATCCGTGCCATCGGTCATGGTGCCGTCCCAGGTAAAGGTATGAACGCCCGCTTTCAATCCACCAATGTCAATGGTGCGTACCACTTTGCCGTCTTTATCGGTAATGGTTGCGGTAACCTTATCTGCCGGTTGCTGCAGCTCAACGCCAAATGGGGTTGTCGTAGTTTTGGCACCTTCTTCTGTCCCTTTACCGGTCAGAATGGTCGTACCCGGGATCATGACACCGTGGCCAATCAGCGTACTGGCCTGCAGCGACTGACTGTTGTCGATCTGCCCAGAGATCGATCCCAGCGTAGTGTTCAGTTTCTCAATCCCGCTCACGGTACTGATTTGCGCCAACTGGGTAGTCAGTTCGTTGTTTTGCAACGGGTTGGTAGGGTCCTGGTTTTTCAGTTGTGCAACCAGCAGCGTAAGAAAGCTGCTTTGCAGGTCAGCGGCGTTGCTGCCCGTCAGGGAGCTGTTCCCCGTGGCGGCATTAACCCCCGTCGTGCTCGGATCATTCATTTTTACAGCAATAGACATGTGCGCCTCCTTTACTGGCCTAGCGTCAGCGTTTTAAGCATCAAGCTTTTCACGGTGTTGAGCACTTCGACGTTTGCCTGGTAGCTACGTGAGGCAGACATGGTGTTGACCATCTCGCCAACAACGTCCACATTCGGCATTTTTACGTAGCCGTTCGCATCGGCCAGCGGATTACCGGGTTCATAAACCAGCTTATCCGGCGCCTGACTTTCAATGACGTCAGCAACTTTTACGCCACCGGTTGCCGCACCTGGCGCAGCATCTACCTGAAAAACAACCTGCTTCGCGCGATACGGCTGACCGTCGGGTCCGCTGACGCTATCCGCATTCGCCATGTTGCTGGCCGCGACGTTCAGGCGTTTAGACTGAGCCGTCAGCGCAGAACCTGCGATATCAAAAATATTTAACAGCGCCACGAATTAGTTCCCTCCTTGCAGCACGTTCATCATGCCTTTGATTTGTCCACCCAGCGCCGTCAGCCCCATTTGATATTTGAGGCTGTTGTCTGCAAATTGCGTGCGCTCCCGGTCCATATCTACCGTGTTGCCATCAAGAGACGGCTGGTCAGGAATACGGTAGAGCAGCTCCGTAGACGGCGCAGAAACGGTCTGGGCTGGGATGTGTTGTGCAGAGGTCAGCGTCAACGAAACGCCGCCGGTTTCTTCCCGTCCTCGCACCATGACTTTTTTTAATTCACTGGCGAAATCCAGATCGCGCGCCTGGTACCCCGGCGTGTCGGCATTGGCAATGTTGGCCGCCAATATTTCCTGGCGTTGGGCGCGCAAATTCAGCGCTTCCTGTTGAAAACGTAAGGCGGCGTCGAGCTTATCGAGCATATCTCCTCCGCAAATGACAAAATTCAGCCGACAGCTTAAATCCCATTACGCGCGCGTTATCGCCGGAATAAACGCAAAATGCGTCGCTATTTGTTGCGTTGATGACTGCGTCACACAGGTAAAATCCTGCCACTACCTGAAAAAGCGCGAGGTTTTGATGCAAACGTTTAAACGTGGAATAGTCGTGGCAGCACTGCTGTTCAGCCCTATGACGCTGGCGCAAGACCTGAATTCGCAGCTAACGGCATGGTTTTCCCAGCGCCTGGCCGGATTTAGCGATGAGGTGGTGGTCACTATCCGAACGTCACCAAACTTATTGCCCAACTGCGAACAACCAGCATTAAGCGTGTCAGGTAGCGCGAAACTGTGGGGCAATGTGAATGTGCTGGCCCGCTGTGCCAACGAAAAACGTTATCTGCAGGTGAACGTGCAGGCGACGGGAAACTACGTTGTTGCCGCTGCATCCGTAGCGCGAGGTAGCACCTTGACCCCAGCCAGCGTAACGCTGAAACGTGGTCGACTGGACCAACTACCGCCGCGCGCGGTGCTGGATATGAGTCAGGTGCAAGATGCAGTGAGCCTGCGCGATCTGGTGCCGGGCCAACCGATACAGCTTTCGATGTTGCGCCAGGCATGGCGGATCAAGGCCGGTCAGCGCGTACTGGTCATTGCCAACGGAGATGGCTTTCGGGTCAATGCCGAAGGTAAAGCGCTGAACAACGCCGCTGTCGCACAGAATGCGCGAGTGCGGATGATTTCAGGCCAGGTGGTGAGCGGCGTCGTCGATTCTGATGGGAATATTCTTATTAACCTATAATAGGTTAAAGATTTTTTAGCGTGTGCCGATAGATAAACAACCAATGATTACAGCGGGCCGCTATAGCGTAACCCCTCGATGAGGAAAAATAAAATGAGCATTGATCGTACCTCACCATTGAAGCCAGTAAGCACCGTTCAGCCGCGTGAAACCAGCGATGCGCCGGTACAAAAAGCGCTGAAGGAAAAAACCACCGCGACCACCAGCACCAGCGTCATGCTGAGCGACGCCCAGGCCAAACTGATGCAGCCCGGCAGCAATGACATCAATATGGAACGCGTGGAAGCACTGAAAACCGCAATCCGTAACGGTGAATTGAAAATGGATACCGGAAAAATTGCCGACTCGCTGATTCGCGAGGCGCAGAGCTACCTACAGAGTAAATAAAGTATGACTCGTTTGTCAGAAATACTTGACCAGATGACGACCGTCCTCAATGACCTGAAAACGGTAATGGATGCTGAACAGCAGCAGCTTTCCGCAGGGCATATCAACGGCAGCCAGCTACAGCGTATTACAGAAGAAAAAAGCTCCTTGCTGGCAACCCTTGATTATCTTGAGCAGCAGCGCCGCCTGGAGCATGACGCCACGCGCAGCGCCAATGATGAGATTGCTGAACGCTGGCAAACTATCACCAAGAAAACACAGCATTTACGCGACCTCAACCAGCACAACGGTTGGCTGCTGGAAGGGCAGATCGAGCGTAATCAACAAGCAATACAAGTGCTGAAACCGCACCAGGAACCGGCGTTGTATGGCGCAAACGGTCAAACCTCTGCTGCGCACCGCAGCGGGAAAAAATTCTCTATTTGATGTCAGCCTGATAACATTTTGCTTATCAGGCCTACGCCTTTTGTAGGCCGGATACGGCGTTATGCCGCCATCCGGCATTGATCCATTACGCCGTCCGGCGCACAAACTCTTTTACTTTAAAGCCCAGTACGGCGAGTGCTGCGAAGTAAGCGGCAATGCCTGCCACCACGACCGCCATCAGACGCAGCAGACGCCACAACATCGTTCCCTGCGACCAATCCGGCATGATGTAGAGCATCCCAACCAGCACCGCAGACATCACCAGCACGGAAATCACCAGACGCGCCAGGAACCAGCTCCAGCCCGGTTGTGGGGTAAAGATTTTCTGTTTCCGCAGTTGCCAGTAAAGCAGTGAAGCGTTCAGACATGCCGCCAGACCAATCGACAGCGACAATCCGGCATGCTTTAACGGCCCGATAAACGCAAGGTTCATCACCTGGGTCATAATCAGCGTCACAATGGCAATCTTCACTGGCGTTTTAATATCCTGGCGCGAGTAAAAGCCCGGAGCCAACACTTTCACCACGATCAAGCCAATCAAACCTACCGAGTACGCCACCAGCGCACGCTGGGTCATCGCGGCATCAAAGGCGGTAAATTTACCGTACTGGAACAGAGACACCGTCAGCGGTTTGGCCAGAATACCCAACGCTACGGCACTCGGTAATGCCAACAGGAAACACAAGCGCAGGCCCCAGTCCATCAGACGACAATATTCATCATGATTACCGCTGGAAAAGCTTTTGGACAGCGATGGCAGCAGGATAGTCCCCAGCGCCACGCCCAGAACACCGGACGGAAACTCCATCAGACGGTCGGCATAATACATCCATGAAACTGAGCCAGAGGCCAGAAACGAGGCGAAAATCGTATTGATGATCAGTGAAATCTGGCTGACAGATACCCCAAGGATCGCTGGCCCCATTTGCTTGACGACACGCATCGCCCCTGCATCACGGAAGTTCACGCGCGGCAGTACCAGCATGCCAATTTTCTTCAAGTGCGGAAGCTGATAAATCAGCTGTAGCACGCCGCCAACCGTAACGGCCCACGCCAGAGCCAGCACCGGCGGGTTAAAATAGGGCGCCGCAAATAGCGCGAAGCCGATCATGCTGATATTCAGAAAGGTCGGGGCAAACGCAGGAATGGAAAAGCGGTTCCAGGTATTAAGGATCGCACCAACCAGTGAGGCCAATGAAATCAGTAGAATATAGGGAAAAGTGATCCGCAGCAGTTGAGTGGTCAGCGCAAATTTATCCGCTGTGTCGGCAAATCCCGGCGCGGTGACTAATATCACCCATGGCGCAGCCAACATCCCGGCTACTGTCACCACGGCCAGCGCCAGCGTCAACAGTCCGGAAACGTAGGCAACAAACACGCGGGTAGCATCTTCCCCCTGCTTGCTTTTGTACTCAGCAAGAATCGGCACAAATGCCTGCGAAAATGCGCCTTCGGCAAAAATTCGGCGCAACAGGTTAGGAAGTTTGAATGCCACAAAAAAGGCATCTGTCGCCATCCCTGCACCAAAGATTCTGGCGACAATCGCATCACGCGCAAAACCCAGCACACGTGAAAACATCGTCATCGAGCTGACGGCTGCCAGCGACTTTAATAAATTCATCTATGTTGTATTCCAGACTCTGAGGCAAAACCCCGACAAACCTGCCCGTAGGTCGGATAAGGCATTCTCGCCGCCATCCGACACTTTTGCTGTGCCTGATGGCGACACCCTGGCACCTTATCAGGCCGACAAACCAGCCTATGGTTGAAAAGAGGTGTTATTTTGAGTGGGCATATAGTACCTGGATTACAATGAATTACTACCGCCAGATGTTACAGGGGGTTATTCAGCCATCGCCTCCCGCCACAGCTTTTCAACAACACGCTGGGCCAGTAGCGCCTGCTCGCCTGCCGTCTGGGGAACCGTCTGATTTTGCACGCACTCAATGAAATGACGGGCACATCCGGCAAAACCACGCTGTTCTAAGGTCGTTTGCCAGCCCGCTATCGGCTTATGAACAACACCTTGCCCACGCTCTTCCCGCCATTCCCGCATATCAGTTACGTCAATCAGGCCGCCGTCCGTCACCGCCTGCACGCTCTCACGCTGGCTACCGGCACGGCGATGCATACTGGTCGTTATCTGCATTTGACCGACAGAAAAATGATGCTCGGCGTAGAGCATCGCACCAGATTCATTGGTCAGCAGCGTGCCGTTATTTAACTGCGCCTGCCCTCCCGCCAGCCACAAAGCGGTATCGACCACGTGCAGATAGTCGTCCAGCAGAGTGAAGCGCAGATCGTGCGGCCCAACGCTATCCGTACGGTGCTTATCCATACGTACAGACGCTGCGGTGCCCAACTGGGTTTTGAGATCCTGGTACAGCGGTGCAAATCGACGGTTAAACCCGACCATCAGCGTGAGTTTTTTCCGCGCGGCCAGCTCGACCAGTTGCTCAGCCTCGTGCAGGTTTTCCGCCAGCGGTTTATCCACACACACGTGAACTCCGGCATTCAGCAATTCACTAACTACCGCATAGTGCGTCGCGGTACTGGAATGGACGAAAACCGCGTCGCAGGTTTGCGCCAGATTCTTCAATGAATCCACGTAGGGTATTCGCCAGGTGTCACAGATACGCTGTGCTTTATCGCGTGAAGGTGAAAATGCGCCTTGCAGCGTCCAGTCCGCGGAGGTGCCTAGCACGGGTAGCCAGGCCTTTTGTGCAATACCGCCCAGGCCGACTACGCCGATACGTAATTTTTTCACGTTAGTCTCCCAGGTGCGCCAGCAAGGAATCAAGTCGCTGCTTAAGCTCTGCGACTTCCGTTTCCAGCGCTTCCACGCGCGCCTGCAGATCACCGGAGGCTACAGGGGGTTCATCTGCCGCGGCAATGGCTTCATCAACCTCACCACAAAACAGGTGCATATAGCGACTTTCACGTTTGCCCGGCTCACGCGCCAGGCGGATCACATAAGGCCCATCTTCCCGGTTCGCCAGATTTTCCAGCGTCGACTCCACTTCGGCCATATCGCTGAATTCGTACATACGGGATGCGCGGCTACGCAGTTCACCAGGCGTCTGAGCGCCCCGCAGCAGCAGTGTGGTGATTATGGCCACCTCTGCGGCACTAAGCTTCAGATTGCCAAATTCAGAGTTGCAGAAACGCTGCTCATATTTCGTGACGCGATTGCCAAAACCGCTCACCGTGCGCAGAAAATGTCGCTTAACCAGGTTATCCAACTGCTCCTGCACGTCCGATTCCGACAGGTTCATCACCGGTTCACGATTCGTTTTTTGATTGCAGGCTGTTACGACTCCATTAACGGAGAGTGGGTACTGTTCCGGCGTGGTCACTTGTTTTTCTAATAAACAGCCAATCACTCGTGCTTCGGTGGCGGTTAATTCGTATTTCATCGTCTTCTCCATTAATCATGGCTGCATCTGAAACTTAGCGGCCGGGGGTCCATTCTGATGTGGTCAACGCCGTCAGCACGTGATCGCGCCACTGCCCGTCAATCAGCAGGTAGTCTTTGGCATACCCTTCTTTTTCAAAACCCAGTCGCGCCAGCAGGTCACCGCTGCGCTTATTATGTGGCATGTAGTTAGCCATAATGCGGTGAATATGCTGCGTGCGCTGCATATAACGGATGGCCGAGGTTAAGGCTTCATACATTAGCCCCTGCCCCTGCCATTTCTGCGCAATGGAGTAGCCGAGATAACAGGCATGGAAGGATCCCCGCACCACGTTTGAGAAGTTCGCAACGCCGATAATCTCTTTTTCGTCAGGATCGAGCAGCGCAAAATAATAGGCGGTGCCCTGTTTATGAAACTCAGAGATCATGCTCAGACGCGCCTGCCAGCCGGACGGATAGCAGTGGCTTTCATCGCGAATAGGTTCCCAGGGTTTTAAGAAATGACGATTTTCTGCGTAATAATCTGCCAGACGCCAGGCATCACGCTCATGCACTAAACGCACGACCAGGCGGTCGGTGGTTAAGCGCACTTTTGGCACGTTACTGCGATAGCCAAACATTCTATACCTACTCCTTCCCGTAACGTCTTCATCAATACGCTATTCGCATTACTATACCTGTGCGAATACGCCCTGTGAAAAGAGCAAAATGCCATTTTTTGAATTATTCACACATTTTGATGAAAACTCTCTATCAAGACGGACTTTTGATAAAAAAATATTGTCCCGCGAAGGGTGGGAAAAGCGATGACGACACCGCAGAATAGGAGGTGCTTATCTTTTAAACTCTATCCAGAGTGACGAGTTTTTCCCTGGAGGGGAAATGTCGCAAGTCTCGCAGGCAAGGAACCTGGGTAAATACTTCCTTCTCATCGATAATATGCTGGTCGTGCTGGGTTTCTTCGTCGTTTTCCCGCTGATCTCAATTCGTTTCGTCGACCAAATGGGCTGGGCCGCCGTGATGGTCGGTATTGCACTAGGATTACGTCAATTTATCCAGCAGGGGTTGGGTATTTTCGGCGGTGCTATTGCGGACCGTTTCGGTGCAAAACCGATGATCGTCACCGGCATGCTGATGCGCGCTGCCGGGTTCGCCACCATGGGCATTGCCCATGAGCCGTGGCTGCTGTGGTTTTCCTGCTTTCTCTCCGGACTGGGCGGTACACTATTCGACCCACCCCGCTCGGCGCTGGTGGTTAAACTGATCCGCCCGGAAAAGCGTGGGCGCTTTTTCTCTATTCTGATGATGCAGGATAGCGCCGGGGCAGTGGTTGGCGCGTTGCTTGGCAGTTGGTTATTGCAATACGATTTTCGTCTCGTCTGCGCCACCGGCGCAATTTTGTTCGTTCTGTGCGCGGCGTTTAACGCCTGGCTGCTCCCGGCATGGAAGCTGTCGACGGTGAAAATTCCAGTGCGCGAAGGGATGAGCCACGTGATGCATGACAAGCGCTTTGTCACCTATGTGCTGACGCTGGCGGGCTATTACATGCTGGCGGTACAGGTGATGCTGATGCTGCCAATCATGGTGAACGACATCGCAGGTTCACCGGCCGCTGTGAAATGGATGTATGCCATCGAGGCGTGCCTCTCATTGACGCTGCTCTACCCAATTGCCCGCTGGAGTGAAAAACGTTTTCGCCTTGAACATCGTCTGATGGCCGGTCTGCTGGTGATGTCTCTGAGCATGATGCCGATCGGTCTGGTGGGGAATTTGCAGCAGTTGTTCACCCTGATCTGTACGTTCTATATTGGCTCGATCATCGCCGAACCCGCGCGTGAAACCCTTAGCGCCTCACTGGCGAATGCACGTGCCCGAGGAAGCTATATGGGCTTCAGTCGACTGGGGCTCGCTATCGGTGGCGCAATTGGATATATCGGCGGCGGCTGGCTGTTTGACATGGGCAAGGCCCTGGCACAGCCTGAGTTGCCCTGGATGATGCTCGGTATTATCGGCCTCATCACCTTCCTGGCGCTGGGCTGGCAATTCAGTCTCAAACGCCCAACGAGAGGCATGCTGGAGCCAGACGCCTGATAGCCGAACCTGCTTCCGGGCGCTTTTCAGTTTTTTCTGCTGGCGTCCGGGGCGCTGGTACTCGATGATGCTTTGTGTCACGATTACGCCACATGCATCATGTTGAGGAACCCCATGAAAAAGTTTTTTTTTGCCGCTGCACTGATTGTCAGCGGCCTGTTGGTTGGTTGTAATCAACTCACGCAATACACGGTTAGCGAGCAAGAAATTAATCAGGCCCTGGCAAAGCATAATAACTTTTCTAAAGATATCGGCTTGCCCGGCGTTGCTGAAGCACACATCGTACTAAATAATCTCGCCAGTCAGATTGGCCGTGAAGAACCCAATAAAGTGACCCTGACCGGTGACGCCAACCTGGACATGAATTCCCTGTTTGGCAGCCAGAAAGCGACCATGAAGCTGAAGTTAAAAGCCTTACCGGTATTTAACAAAGAGAAAGGCGCAATTTATCTGCAAGAGATGGAAGTCGTGGATGCGACCGTGACACCAGAAAAAATGCAGTCGGTACTGCAAACGCTGATGCCTTATTTAAACCAGTCGCTGCGTAACTATTTCAACCAGCAGCCAGCCTACATTCTGCAGGATGACAGTAGCCAGGGTGAAGCTCTGGCGAAAAAACTGGCGAAGGGAATTGAGGTGAAACCGGGGGAAATCATCATCCCGTTCACCGACTAATAAAACTTAGGGCGCCGATGCGCCCTTTTTTTTCGTGCAAACGAAAACGTTTCCGCTTATCCTTTGTTTCCGGCAAAAAAGACTATCCTCAGCCGGAGCATATTGATGACTGCACCATCCCAGGTTTTAAAGATCCGCCGCCCAGACGACTGGCATCTTCACTTTCGCGATGGCGACATGTTAAAAACTGTCGTGCCCTACACCAGTGAAATTTATGGTCGCGCCATTGTCATGCCGAACCTGGCACCGCCCGTCACCACGGTTGACGCGGCTATCGCTTATCGCCAGCGCATTCTTGACGCGGTACCTGCCGGACACGACTTCACACCATTAATGACCTGCTACTTAACGGATACGCTGGATCCCAACGAGCTGGAACGTGGATTTAACGAAGGCGTATTCACCGCAGCAAAACTCTATCCGGCCAATGCCACCACCAACTCGACGCATGGCGTAACCTCTATTGACGCCATCATGCCGGTGCTGGAGAGGATGGAAAAATTGGGTATGCCGCTGCTGGTGCACGGCGAAGTGACGCATGCAGATATCGATATTTTCGATCGCGAAGCGCGCTTTATTGAAACGGTGATGGAACCGCTGCGCCAGCGTTTGACCTCGCTGAAAGTAGTGTTCGAGCATATCACTACCAAAGATGCTGCCGAATACGTGCGCGACGGTAACGAGCTTCTGGCAGCGACTATTACGCCACAGCACCTGATGTTTAACCGCAACCACATGCTGGTTGGCGGGATTCGTCCTCACCTGTACTGCCTGCCGATCCTCAAACGTAACGTCCACCAACAGGCGCTGCGTGAACTGGTTGCCAGCGGGTTTACGCGCGCCTTCCTCGGTACCGACTCAGCGCCGCACGCACGTCATCGCAAAGAGTCAAGCTGTGGCTGTGCTGGATGCTTTAATGCACCGACCGCACTAGGCAGCTATGCCACCGTGTTTGAAGAGATGAATGCGCTGGACCATTTCGAAGCCTTCTGCTCACTCAACGGCCCACAGTTCTATGGTTTGCCGGTAAATGAGACCTTTATTGAGCTGGAACGCATGGAGCACCTTGTTCCTGAGAGCATAGCGTTGGAAGACGATACGCTGGTGCCTTTCCTGGGTGGCGAAACGGTACGCTGGTCAGTAAAAAGCTAAAAAAAGTGTAGCCAACTGATTCGAATAACTGTATAAATAAACAGTATGTTCAACAGGGGGCTACTATGCGTATTGAAGTCACTATTGCCAAAACTTCACCTTTACCTGCCGGTGCAATTGACGCACTGGCAGGTGAACTCTCCCGCCGTATTCAGCACCATTTTCCGGATAACGAAGGTAACGTTACCGTCCGTTATGCCGGCGCAAACAATCTGTCGGTTATTGGCGCGACCAAAGAGGACAAAGAACGCATCAGCGAAATCCTACAGGAAACCTGGGAAAGCGCGGATGACTGGTTCATCAACGAATAAATAACGATATGCAGTGATGTTTGTTTGCCGGGTCGCCCCGGCTTTTTTATACACGCTATCTTGTAATCAATCGCGCATTTCTTCTGACGAGCATTTAATTTAATATTAACCCACCGATTATCTTTTAACCAAAACAACAAAATAATTGTGCAACATACTAAAAAAAAATGAATAACATGTCGGTTTCTTAGTCAGATAACGCTGAAAACAAAAATTTTATGCCCTTCCCTCTTTAAATTTTCAATGAATACCCTTATTTATTGATATACTGAAGTTGCTTCAGAAAAAAACGCATTGAACCTCGAAAACCGTTGTCTAGTAACACGAATTAGGGGGCATGATGGAAAAGAATAATGAAGTCATTCAGACTCATCCGCTTGTAGGGTGGGACATCAGCACTGTTGATAGCTACGATGCGCTGATGCTGCGTTTGCACTACCAAACCCCGAACCGCCCTGACCCGGATGGGACTGAAGTTGGTCAAACGCTCTGGTTAACCACTGATGTTGCCAGGCAATTTATTTCGATATTAGAAGCAGGAATCGCCAAAATTGAATCTGGCGATTACCAGGTAAATGAGTATCAGCGACATTAAACCTGATACATCCAACCATCAAAGGCACCTTAGCGGTGCCTTTCTTATTTCCAGGTTGAATATTCCAGGTCAGTTATTTACCCTTCTACTATCGCGATTGCAGAGAGAAGCGGATGAAATACGACTTAATCATTATTGGCAGCGGTTCGGTAGGCGCCGCAGCTGGATACTATGCCACTCGTGCCGGTCTGAAGGTTCTGATGATCGATGCGCATATGCCACCACATCAACAGGGCAGCCACCACGGCGATACTCGATTAATTCGTCATGCTTATGGCGAAGGCGAAAAATACGTTCCGCTGGTGCTACGTGCGCAAACATTGTGGGATGAACTGTCCACCCATAATGAAGAACCGATTTTTGTTCGCTCCGGAGTTATCAACCTCGGTCCGGCAGAGTCAACCTTCATAGCAACTGCAGCGCAAAGCGCAAAACAGTGGCAACTTAACGTTGAACAATTAGATGCAGCGGCCATCATGGCTCGCTGGCCGGAAATTCGCGTTCCTGACAACTATATCGGTCTGTTTGAAGCGGAGTCCGGTTTTTTACGCAGTGAGTTAGCAATTAAAACCTGGATCCGTCTGGCGGAAGAAGCAGGCTGTGCGCAACTGTTTAAATGCCCGGTCAGCGCAATTCATCACGGTGATGATGGCATCACGGTAGAAACGGCTGACGGTGACTACCATGCGAAAAAAGCAGTGATCAGCGCCGGTACCTGGGTGCAGGCTTTAGTCCCTGAACTACCGATACAACCGGTGCGCAAAGTGTTCGCCTGGTATCAGGCCGATGGGCGCTACAGCGTTAAGAATAACTTCCCGGCTTTCACCGGCGAGCTGCCAAATGGCGATCAATACTACGGTTTCCCGGCTGAAAACGACGAGCTGAAAATTGGTAAGCACAATGGCGGACAGGTAATCCATTCTGCAGAAGAGCGTAAGCCATTTGCCGCTGTAGCCAGCGACGGTTCTGAAGCCTTCCCATTCCTGCGCACAATTCTGCCTGGCGTTGGCTGTTGCCTGCACGGCGCATCCTGCACTTACGATAATTCACCAGATGAAGACTTTATAATTGATACTCTGCCGGAACATGACAACACGCTGATCATTACCGGACTGAGCGGACATGGCTTTAAGTTTGCCTCTGTACTGGGAGAGATTGCGGCAGACTTCGCTCAGGACAAACCGTCTGACTTTGACCTGACCCCCTTCAGGCTAAGCCGTTTTAAGTGATAATAAATGAATGGCCTCGTTGGTGAGGCCATTTTTAATGACAGGAATAACGTCAATGCGCCGTATCTTTCACTATCTGGTTAATAATATTCGCGAGCATCTTATGCTCTACATTATTTTATGGTCACTGCTGGCCATTATGGATGTAATATATATTATGTTTTTCTGATTCCTGCGCGCTGACAATAATTGACAAAAATTGAGATTAGCTTAATTTTCATTGCAATAAACTGAATAATAACAAAAACCATAACATCCCATAGACTAAGCCCCGCCACATATTTTCGCACTAATCCCTTGATGATTACCTCAACAATCAGTCAACTTTATTGAACAAAAAATAAATATCATCACTATTGTTATTTATTAGTTGCATTAATGTCTTTTACACGCCATTTTCATTCACTTCTGAAATATCAATCGGTGTGCTTATGCAATTCAATAATACTCCACAGCGCTATGGCGTAGTGTCAGCCACATTACATTGGCTGATTGCGATTGCTGTATATGGCATGTTTGCGTTGGGGTTATGGATGGTCACGCTCAGCTATTACGACGGCTGGTATCACCAGGCTCCCGAACTGCATAAAAGCATCGGCATCCTACTCATGATGGGACTGGTTATCCGCGTTGTCTGGCGGTTGTTCTCCCCTCAGCCTGCTGCGTTGGCAAGCTACTCCCGTTTGACCCGTATCGCAGCGGCACTGGGTCACCTCGCACTTTATTTGCTGCTCTTTTCGATTGTCATCAGTGGATATCTGATTTCCACCGCAGATGGCAAAGCGATAAGCGTCTTTGGCTGGTTTGACATTCCTGCCACCCTGGCCAATGCGGGTACCCAGGCCGACCTCGCCGGTAGCTTGCACCTGTGGCTTGCGTGGATCGTGGTGATTTTATCCCTACTACACGGACTGATGGCCCTGAAACATCACTTTATTGATAACGACGATACCCTCAATCGCATGTTGGGAAAATCGTCATCTGACTATGGAGCTTAAAATGAAAAAAAACCTGCTGGGACTTACACTCGCTTCTCTTTTATTCACCACCGGGTCGGCCGTGGCGGCAGATTACAAAATTGACAAGGAAGGACAGCATGCCTTTGTTAATTTCCGTATTCAGCATCTGGGTTACAGCTGGCTGTACGGCACTTTCAAAGATTTCGACGGTACGTTTACCTTTGATGAGAAAAATCCCGCAGCCGATAAGGTTAACGTAACCATCAACACCAACAGCGTTGACACTAATCACGCCGAACGCGACAAGCATCTGCGCAGTGCAGATTTCCTTAACGTGGCAAAATTCCCGCAGGCGACCTTCAGCTCCACCAGCGTGAAAAAAGAGGGGAATGACCTGGATATCACCGGTAATTTGACCCTGAACGGCGTTACCAAACCGGTTACGCTTGACGCGAAGCTCATCGGTCAGGGTGGCGATCCCTGGGGCGGTACGCGCGCTGGTTTTGAAGCACAAGGTAAGATTAAGCTTAAGGATTTCAACATCACCACCGATCTCGGCCCTGCATCGCAGGAAGTCGATTTGATCATCTCAGTGGAAGGTGTTCAGCAGAAGTAACGCATGAATTACCGGATGAGGTTCTGCCCCTCATCCGGCATCATGTTATTGCGCAGGGTCTGGAATACCCAGTTTGGTATTCAGTTGACCGCGTGATTTATTGAAGATTTTATTGCCATTTTCACGCCCCGCACGACGACGCCGTTGTTCCTCTTCCGGCAACTCACTCTCTTCGCTACACAGCTCGCTACAGCAGCCTTTATATTTCTGCGCACAAGCCGGGCACTGAATAAACAACAGATGGCAGCCATCATTTTTGCAATTAGTATGGCTATCGCACGCCGTGCCACACTGATGGCAATGTGCGATAACATCTTCAGAGATCCTTTCGCCCATACGCTCATCAAAGACAAAGTTTTTACCGACAAAACGTACCGGAAGCCCCTGTTCACGCGCCTTGCGGGCATATTCAATAATACCGCCCTCAATGTGCCAGACTTTGCTAAATCCATTGTGTTTCATCCAGGCGCTGGCTTTCTCACAGCGGATCCCACCCGTGCAGTACATCACGATTTTTTTATCTTTATGCGCCTGCATCATTTCAACCGCTTTCGGCAACTGGTCGCGGAACGTGTCTGCCGGTATCTCCAGCGCATTCTCGAAATGACCCACCTCATATTCATAGTGGTTGCGCATATCAATGAATACCGCGTCAGGATCGTCCAACATGGCGTTCACTTCAGCCGCCTTCAGGTAGTCACCCACGTTGCTGGCGTCAAAGTCTGGATCGTCAATACCATCCGCCACGATACGTTCGCGGACTTTCATACGCAGTACCCAGAACGATTTACCGTCATCATCCAGCGCTATATTCAGACGTAAATCCTTCAATGCAGCATCAAACGCATAGAGCTGCTGGCGAAATGCCTCGACGTTGCTTTGCGGTACGCTGATTTGCGCGTTAATTCCTTCATGGGCAAGATATACTCGCCCAAAGACGTTCAATGCGGTGAACATCTGGTACAGCGCATCACGCGTGTGCTGAGGATTGGCAATGGTGAAATATTTATAGAATGAGATCGTCGTGCGCGACTCGGTCTCGGCCAGCATTTTGGCTTTGAGGGCGTCGTTCGAAATGCGGTTGTGTAACACTGGCATGGTGTACGTATCCTGCAAATAAGGAATAAATGAAAATCGGCGGCATAATAAAGCAAACATCGCCAATTTACATCCACACATTTTACGTTACATTTCATACTTCACGATAAAATCGCAACAACAATTGCGGAATTAATCACCGTTCTCCCGTCACAAATTTTTGATACGCGCGAAAAAATGCGACAATACAGGGAATTGGTCGTTTGAAGACAGGATAGACATGACGAATTTACCCAAGTTTTCGGCTGCGTTACTGCATCCACGTTATTGGTTAACCTGGCTGGGTATTGGCATCCTTTGGTTAATCGTGCAGTTACCGTACCCCATCCTCTTTAAGTTGGGCTGTGCGTTAGGTCGACTGGCGCTACGTTTGATGAAACGTCGGGCAAAAATTGTTTCCCGAAATCTGGAACTGTGCTTCCCGCAGATGAGTGAGCAGGAACGCCAGCAGATGGTCGTCAAGAACTTCGAATCCGTAGGCATGGGCGTAATGGAAACCGGGATGGCCTGGTTTTGGTCCGATAAGCGTATTTCGCGCTGGACGGAAGTGATCGGAATGGAACATATCCGTGACGTTCAGGCGCAAAAACGCGGGATTCTGTTAGTGGGTCTGCACTTTCTGACTCTGGAACTGGGTGCGCGCCAGTTTGGCTTGCAGGAGCCGGGTATTGGTGTGTATCGCCCTAACGACAATCCGCTGCTGGACTGGCTACAAACCTGGGGCCGCATGCGCTCGAATAAATCAATGCTCGATCGTAAAGACCTGAAAGGGATGATTAAAGCCTTGAAAAAGGGCGAAGTGGTCTGGTACGCGCCGGATCATGATTACGGCCCTCGCGCCAGCGTGTTTGTACCACTGTTTGCCGTTGAACAAGCCGCAACAACCTCAGGGACCTGGATGCTTTCGCGCATGTCCAATGCCTGCCTGGTACCGTTTGTTCCCCGCCGCAAACCTGACGGTAAAGGGTATCAATTGATTATGTTGCCTCCAGAATGCTCACCACCGTTGGACGACGCAGAAACCACTGCTGCGTGGATGAACAAAATTGTTGAGCAATGCATAATGATGGCGCCAGAGCAGTATATGTGGCTGCATCGTCGCTTCAAGACGCGTCCTGGAGGCTCCCCTTCTCTGTACTGAAGCAGTGTTGCAGTCCAGTGGGCTGCAACACCCTCCCAACCCGTTTTAGGTTTAACTGCTATCCGCATTGCAGCAACTATCAACCAGGCGCATAATTAGCCTGCTTACTTATATTCAATCGATAGCGCAAACAGCGCATCACACTGCGGATCGCTATGTCACCCTCAGATGCCCCCATAAACTGGAAACGCAACCTCACCGTTGCCTGGTTAGGTTGTTTTTTAACCGGAGCAGCATTTAGCCTGGTCATGCCCTTTTTGCCTCTTTACGTCGAGAGTCTCGGCGTCACGGGTCATAGCGCCCTGAATATGTGGTCAGGCCTGGTCTTCAGCATCACCTTTCTCTTTTCAGCCATTGCCTCTCCTTTCTGGGGTGGCCTTGCCGATCGCAAAGGACGAAAAATCATGCTGCTGCGTTCCGCGTTGGGCATGGCAATTGTGATGCTGCTGATGGGACTGGCGCAAAATATCTGGCAGTTCTTAATCCTGCGCGCCTTGTTAGGGCTGCTTGGTGGATTCATCCCCAATGCGAATGCACTGATCGCCACCCAGGTTCCACGCAATAAAAGCGGCTGGGCACTGGGAACGCTTTCAACCGGTGGCGTTAGTGGCGCACTGCTCGGGCCGTTAGCGGGCGGCCTCCTCGCGGATCAGTACGGACTGCGCCCCGTATTTTTCATCACCGCCAGCGTGCTGCTGGTCTGCTTCATCCTGACGCTATTTTTTATCCGCGAGCGTTTCCAGCCGGTGAGCAAGAAGGAAATGCTGCACATTCGTGAAGTCGTGACCTCTTTAAAGAATCCCAAACTGGTGCTGAGCCTGTTTGTCACCACGTTGATTATTCAGGTCGCCACCGGTTCTATCGCGCCAATACTGACACTGTACGTTCGAGAGTTGGCTGGCAACGTCAGCAATATTGCGTTTATCAGTGGGATGATAGCCTCTGTCCCCGGCGTTGCGGCATTAATCAGCGCCCCGAAGCTTGGCAAATTAGGCGATCGGATTGGCCCGGAGAAGATCCTGATCGTCGCGCTGATCGTTTCCGTGTTACTGCTGATTCCGATGTCATTTGTCCAGACGCCCTGGCAGTTAGGTATTCTGCGCTTTTTATTGGGTGCGGCCGACGGTGCTCTGCTCCCGGCGGTACAAACGCTGCTGGTCTATAACTCGACCAATCAAATAGCTGGACGTATTTTCAGTTATAACCAGTCATTTCGCGACATCGGTAACGTAACAGGACCTCTAATGGGGGCAGCGATATCCGCCAACTACGGTTTTCGAGCCGTTTTCTGTGTGACCGCGGGCGTCGTACTATTTAACGCCCTGTACTCGTGGAATAGCCTGCGCCGTCGTCGGAGTACAGAGGTCGTGGGATGATTTGTGTATTTATATTCACAGGTTTGGAATAATAAACTTATCTTACACGGCGTATATTTCAGTCTTACTGATAATAGTAACACACCTTATTTCTGCCAGAATTTTTGGCTTCATACAAAGCGGCATCGGCATATGAAACAACTTTATCCGCTGATTCATCATCAATTTTACTGCAATATACGCCGATACTTATCGTCATTTTTTCTTTTAACTCATATGAATTTGGTATTGTCGTACCGTTCTCTACATTTCGCCTAATTCGCTCTGCAACAACAATTGCCTCATCTTTATCGTTACACTTAAGAAGGATCGCAAATTCTTCGCCACCTACTCTGGCAAAAATATCCGTATCTCTGATTGATTTATTGATAATATCAACAATACTGATTATTACTCTGTCACCCTCCTGATGACCGTAGGTATCGTTAATCCGTTTGAATTTATCAATATCCAGAACCATTACACACACTGCGCCTTTTAATAATGATGATTTTAATGACTTATAGAATAGTTTACGATTATATATTTTAGTCATTGCGTCTTTAATAGCTGAATCTGTTTCTTTTTTTAAGATGATGAAGGTGTTGTACATCAGTATTGAGATTATACACAGGGCACTTATCACCTCAATCCCCCGGCTAACATACCAAATATACATGCTATATTCATCCAGGCTCAGAAGAAGTACATTGGTCAATATTGCTGAGCAACACAGTAGCCCTATACTTTTCCACAGGATGTTGTGCGTTCTGGTTTTAATGATTAAATACAACAGGACCAGTCCCCAGGATACAATAAGCGAATAAATGTATCCAATATGCCAGTGCACCGTGACATTATCAGGCTTCAGGCTGGTGATCTCGAGTGTAAAATTAGGGTTGTAACTGGCCAGAGTGTGCGCCACCACCGCGATAACAAGCATGATTAAAAAAGACAGAACGATATAACAAGGTTCTCTTTCTTTGGTTTCAATAACTGTCGAGGATATTTTATAAGATTTCAATGAAACAAATAGCAGAGCGATGAAACTAATTTGCCGAAAGTAATAGAATATAGCAATATCGTTAGTTCTTTTTTCGATTGAAGCATAATCATTAATCAAGTCCTGAACGATGTAGATAGTCTCGACGAAAAAAATGTTATTTCCAAGAAACGCCATACCTAATATCATGAGGCAGGTGAGATCTTTTCTACAAAGATACTGAAACAACATAAACAGAAAAATTATCCCATATAAAAAGAACAATCCTACAATTATAATCAGATATACTGTTTGCGGGACACTTTGCATCGTTAATTTAAATTGCGTAAGACACAAACCGCCAAGAACATAGATAGCCAAACAGATTATATAGAAAGCCATTAACTTTCCATTATTTGAATTACCGTTATCCATAACAACCTTGAGGGCATTCTTAATTTTGCATTTTATATAATAAAGCATAAGATTTTGCAAACTATTAAACCCGCACAACTTCAATGACATTAATTCATTTCTTATTTAATGGTTTCTTATAGATTTATAACCTTTGTCATTAATAATTTTTTATTATGTATACTATGTTAGTATCACTCACACCATTCAAAAAAAACACACACAAAAGATACTTTGTCACTACTAAAGACACCACTAAGTTTAGCCACTTTCATTGATTACCTCTGCAACACTTCCGTATTGGGCATTAATTTTCTTCTTTATTTTTATTAAGTTATGAAATATTACGTCATAAGCAATCGCATTCCCCCTCTAAAACACATTAAAAATGACGTTTAACACTGAAGATTTTCTTATACAACGCCAGCTTTTATTTTTTTGATTTTCATTACTACATTGCAAACCACATACATTACTCTTTTTTCTTGAATTTTTTTCCTGATATTACATCGACTTCAGTATCTGCCAATGTAAATTTTTTCATAAACTACCGAAGTTACTTTCACCTGGTCTCGTAGGCATTGCAGGCAGTAATCATCTGATTGGGTTAGTCACGCAGCTAGCGGGTTTGACGCTCTGCGGATCGCCGTCTATAGATTGAATCATCCCTCTTTATTGTTCGCCTTAGGAGAAGAAATATGGCAAAGAATGACATGAATTTTTATGCCACGTTGGAAGAGGCTATTGATGCGGCTCGTGAAGTGTTTCTGGCTGATAACCCTGACCTTGAGTCAGACAACGCCAGCGTTCAACAGCTAAGCGTCCAAAAATACGTGCTACAGGATGGCGACATTATGTGGCAGGCGGAATTCTTTGCTGACGAGGATGATGTAGATGGTGAATGTCTTCCAATCCTGAGCGGAGAAGCGGCCCAGAGCGTTTTTGATGGCGACTATGATGAAATTGAAATCCGCCAGGAGTGGCAGGAAGAAAATACGCTTCACGAATGGGATGAAGGTGAATTCCAGCTGGAACCTCCCCTTGATACTGAAGAGGGGCAGACCGCAGCCGATGAATGGGATGAGCGATAATTACTCGTAAGGTCCATGATGTATGTCGAGCGGCAGCAGCAACGTATCAAACACTAGCGAAAATGGCAGATCGAGGATAGTGACGTAGCGCCATGCGGAGTCCCTAACATCCCATTGCACGCCAGGATAGTATTGGTTTCCGTGTCCTTGCCCTGGGATGGTACGACTAATAATGCTGCCGCATCCGCTCAGGAAGAAGATCATTATTCCTACAGCCAATATTCGCACCTGCTACCTCACGACTCATTCTATTCAATATAAAAAAATACCGGCACCAGGCCGGTATTTTCACGTTACAGAACGCTTATTTTTTCCTGAGCGCCAGCGGGTTCAGTGTCAGTCCCTGATAGTAGTTCACCCACGAAGAATACTTATCAGGTGAATTCCAGACACGGTAATGTAAACGCGCCATGGTCACCGGATCGCTCAACAACACCAGGCGGCGATCGCGATTCAGTTTCTCCGGCGTTTCGTTCAGTGCCTGTTCCACATGACGATCGCGTGCAATCTCCAGCACGTTGCTGGCGCGGTGGCGTGCAGTCGCCATGGCCGTGGCCAGTGCGTTAAACGACGGATTAAACACCGCATGCATAAAGCCATCGTCCAGCGTACGTTTACGGTTCATCACCAGATAGGTATCGGTATCCACCAGCACCTGCGGCGGAGAATACTCTTCCGGGATCAGGAACAGCTTCCAGCGCTTGGTACGTAACCCCACCGTGGAACGGCTGGAAATCACGGAAACAAACGGTGACAGGATCAGCGAGAAGACAATCGGTGCCAGCCAGAACAGGAAACGCAGATCCAGCCAGGCCATACCCACAGCCCACACCAGCCCCAGCAGTAACTGAGAACCGTGACGCATAAACGCTTCACCCCACGGGGTCGAATCGTCATCACGCTGCGGTGAATTCCACACAACTTCCCAACCGAGGAAAGCGCTTACAACGAAGACGGTGTGGAACAGCATACGCACCGGCGCCAGCAGCACGGAGAACAGAACCTCCAGCAGCAGCGACAGCGTAACGCGGATAAACCCGCCGTACTCTTTCGTCCCTTTACACCAGATGAGCAAGATACTCAGCAGCTTCGGCAGGAACAGCAGCACCATCGTTGAAGCAAACAGCGCGATCGCCAGTTCAGGTCGCCATTGCGGCCATACCGGGAACAGCTGACGCGGTTGCAGGAAGTACTGCGGCTCCGTCAACGCATGCACCACCTGCAATGCGGTAGAGAGCGCGAGGAACATAAACCAAAGCGGCGCAGACAGATAGGACATTACACCGGTCAGGAATACCGCACGGTGAACCGGGTGCATCCCTTTCACCAGGAACAAACGGAAGTTCATCAGGTTGCCGTGGCACCAGCGGCGGTCACGCTTGAGTTCATCCAGCAGGTTCGGCGGCAGCTCTTCATAAGAGCCCGGCAGATCGTAGGCAATCCACACGCCCCAGCCAGCACGACGCATCAATGCCGCTTCCACGAAGTCATGGGAGAGGATCGATCCCGCAAACGAGCCTTCGCCCGGTAACGGCGCGAGCGCACAGTGCTCGATAAATGGCTTCACGCGGATAATTGCGTTGTGGCCCCAGTAGTGTGATTCCCCTAACTGCCAGAAGTGAAGCCCGGCGGTAAACAGCGGTCCATAAACACGGGTCGCAAACTGCTGGCAGCGCGCATACAGCGTATCCATACCGGAAGCCTTCGGTGAAGACTGGATAATCCCGGCATTCGGATTCGCTTCCATCAGACGCACCAGGCCGCTCAGACAGTCACCACTCATCACTGAGTCAGCGTCCAGCACCACCATGTAGCTGTACTGATTTCCCCAGCGGCGACAGAAGTCATCAATGTTGCCGCTTTTACGCTTCACGCGACGACGACGACGGCGGTAGAAAATCTGCCCTTCGCCCTGCACTTCGGCAATCAGCTCCATCCACGCTTTTTGTTCTGCTACGCAGATATCAGGGTTGTAGCTGTCGCTCAGGATATAAACATCGAAATGTTCGGCGTTGCCCGTTGCTTTGACCGATTCCCACGTAGCGCGCAGTCCCGCAAATACGCGATCAACGTCTTCGTTACAAATAGGCATAATCAGCGCGGTACGGTGTTCAGGATTCAGCGGTTCGTCCCCAACCGTTGAGGCCGAGATACTGTACTTATCTCGTCCAATCAACAGTTGCAAGAAGCCCATCAGCGCAGTCCAGAATCCCGCAGACACCCAACAGAAAAGCACAGCAAACAAAATAAGAATGCCGGTCTGGAGCATGTAGGGCAGCAATTGCATAAAGGAGACCCATAAATCCTGCCCCATCATGTCTACCGGATTAATAAATGCCCACCCCTGATACGGGAGGATCGTCTTCATATACCAGGTTGCTACGACCGTTTGCGCCAGCGTTAGAATCAACAGCGTATAGCGGCGGATGGTGCCTACGGTACGCCATTTTTGCTCGCTCTCCTGTTCTTCTTTCGTCAAACGCGAAAGATAACGCGGCGTCACATCGCGCCCACGCAAGCGATCCCAAAAACGACCAACCGGGTTGGTACGCCAGGGATCTGGGAACATAGAGGTACGCGTTGCTTTTGGCATCGCCTGCAGCTGATCGCGGCCCTCATCGTCCTTAACCAACTGCTCTTTAGCCAAAGAATCCGGCCATGCTTGCTCAAGGCGAGCTTTCACAGAACCCTGCGGTGAATCATCTTCGCGCGAGTAAGTACGATGCTCGGCATCCAACGCCTGATGAACGGCGCGGATGTCAGTTTTCGGCAGTGCCGCTTTCTCGATATCCGAAAGCGGCATTGCGTCAATATACTCAGTTGTCTTATTCATTGGCAGGTAACTGGTAGCTCCAGGTTTCACTCAGCGTCTGATCGGCATTGACCAAGGCAGCACGCATTTCAGTGGTTTTCTTCACGTCTTTCACTTTCACGCGCAGCATCAAACGCCAACCTTTAGATACCGGGTTATAGCGCACAGTGCTTTCAACGATTTCACCGTTGTCGCCAATACTGGTTTGTGCGGTAACCGGGGTATCCTGCGGCAGCTTTTTCATATCTGTGCCGGTAAAGTCCACCACAAACGCGATGGTACCGTCAGGCTGACGAATCAGGTTGGACTGTTTTACATCACCGGTAGAACGACGAGTCTGCTGTACCCAGGCGCTTTCCGGCGCATGAAGCTTGTCTTCATCACGCGTGAACGTCAAAGTGTACTTGAAGTTCATCTCTTTGCCCGCTTCAGGCAGTTGATCCGGCGTCCAGTACGCAACGATGTTATCGTTCGTTTCATCGTTAGTTGGGATTTCAACTAACTCAATCTTACCTTTACCCCAGTCACCTTTTGGCGTGATCCAGGCGCTTGGGCGCAGATCGTAACGATCGTCGATATCTTCAAAACGCGAGAACTGACGGCCACGCTGCAACAGTCCGAATCCTTGCGGGTTTTCCATTGCGAAGCTGCTCACCGCGAGATGTTTCGGGTTATTCAGCGGACGCCAAATCCACTCCCCATTGCCCGCGTGGATAGACAAACCGTTAGAATCATGCAGTTCCGGACGATAGTTTGTCGCCGGAGACGGCTGGTTCGGTCCAAACAGGAACATACTGGTTAACGGTGCCACACCCAGTTTGCCCACTTTGTCGCGCAGGTATACTTTGGACTGAACATCCACGACCGTGTCACGACCTGGAATAATGACAAAACGATACGCTCCGGTTGCACGCGGAGAATCCAACAAAGCATAAATGGTTAAACGTTTATCAGTCGGTTTCGGACGTTCGATCCAAAACTCACGGAAGCGGGGAAATTCTTCACCAGAAGGCAGAGCGGTATCAATCGCGAGGCCACGCGCTGACAGGCCGTAGACCTGACCTGCACCCAGAACGCGAAAATAGCTGGCACCGAGCATGCTGACGATTTCATCGTTTTTATCTTTGCTGTTGATCGGATACAGCACTTTGAACCCGGCGAAGCCGAGATCTTTTACCGTGTCTTTATCATGCTGAACATCGCCAAAATTAAAATAATCCGGGCTGTATTTGATTCTTTTCACCGCCGTGGCGGTAACTTCGTTGATTTTGACCGGCGTGTCGAAGTACATACCCTGGTGGTAGAACTCGAGCTTAAATGGGGTCTTGAGATTGCTCCAGTACGCTTTATCGCGATTGAACTGGATCTGTTGATAATCCGCATATTTCATGTCGCGGAAAACGGAGGGCAAGTTACTTTTTGGCGCCTCATAGCCTTTCCCGGCTAAGGATTGAGCTTGTTTTGCAACATCATCAATACTGAACGCCCAGCTCGATGATGTGTACAGCGTTAACATGACTGCTGCACCCAACCAACGCATTTTCATCATTTGTAGTTTATGTTTCATAATTAGTAAGCACTTCCCCCTTTGTGTGCTTATATTGATCCGATCCATTTTAATGGATAATCGGGTACTCCGACAACTGAATCCCTGTATTGTTCGCGCGCTGGCTCATGGTTTAAGCAGGTTCATCTGCCTGTTTTCACTTTGCGTGCTTATCCTGGAGACAGGTTGTTGGACTTCGTGTAGGGTTGCCCTCGAATGTAACCATTATTCGTCTTAGGGATAAGACGAAAAGTCTGAGAATACGTAACTGTCTATGAGCTCTGTATCACCACCACGTGAATATTTTCTTGACTCCATCCGTGCCTGGCTAATGTTGTTAGGGATCCCATTCCATATTTCATTGATCTACTCCACCCACACCTGGCACGTGAACAGCGCAGAACCGTCTTGGTGGTTAACCCTTTTTAACGACTTTATCCATGCATTTCGCATGCAGGTCTTCTTTGTCATTTCAGGTTATTTTTCCTACATGCTTTTTTTGCGCTATCCGTTAAAACGCTGGTGGAAGGTGCGTGTAGAACGCGTGGGGATCCCTATGCTGACCGCGATTCCGCTGCTTACGCTGCCGCAATTTATCATGCTGCAATACGTGAAGGGAAAAGCAGACAGCTGGCATACCCTCAGCGGCTACGACAAATACAATGCGCTGGCCTGGGAACTGATTTCCCATCTGTGGTTTTTGCTGGTTCTGGTGGTGTTAACGACCCTGAGCATGTGGGTATTTACCCAGATGAAAAACAGACTATCGCGTGGAGACGGTACCTCTGCATCGGGGGTGTCGATGACCAAATTAACGCTGATTTTTATATTGTTGGGTGTCGGCTATGCCGCCGTCAGAAGAACGATTTTCATCCTCTACCCTTCGATTCTCAGCGATGGCATGTTTAATTTTATCGTTATGCAAACGTTGTTCTATGTGCCTTTCTTTATGCTCGGTGCGCTGGCGTTTATCAATCCGAATCTGAAAGCACTGTTTACCACGCCATCGCGCGGCTGCACGTTAGGCGCCGCATTCGCATTTGTCGCATACCTGCTCAATCAACGTTACGGCAACGGCGATGCCTGGATGTATGAAACCGAATATGTCATTACCATGGTCATGGGGCTATGGATGGTGAACGTTGTCTTCTCGCTTGGCCACCGTTTACTGAATTTCCAGTCGGCTCGCGTGACCTATTTTGTCAACGCGTCGCTGTTCATCTATTTGGTGCACCACCCGCTAACGCTGTTTTTTGGCGCGTATATCACACCGCACATCAAGTCGAACCTGCTGGGTTTTCTCTGCGGTCTGCTTTTTGTGGTTGGAATTGCGGTCATACTGTACGAAATCCATTTACGGATCCCGGTGCTGAAGTTTCTCTTTTCGGGTAAACCGCCCATTAAGCAGGATAAAAACAAGGCGGTTGCCGGTTAGTTTTCTTGTATTGAATGGTTCAGAGCAGCCATTCAATGGGCAGCACAGATGCAAGCCTCACCAGAACCCGCTTCCAGAATCCTGTAGCGGGTTCTTTTTTCAGTACCTGTTCGCTGCCAGAAAGCCGATCAACCCAGTTGATTCTGCCCCAACGGTCAAGACGTAGTTGCCAGGCCATATCACGCTGACTTTGCATAAAACGTTTATGAATCAACTCAGCCAGTACGTCACTCTCAATCACAAACCCCATTTCCGTATTGAGCAGCGTTGAACGGGGATCAAAATTAAGCGAACCGATAAACACTTTACGACCGTCAATACTGAAGGTTTTCGCATGCAGGCTGGAGCCTGAATTACCGGTTAATCCCCGGTCGTGTACTGCTGAAACGCTATCGCGGGTTGGTTTGAGCTCGTATAACTCCACGCCGTAGCGCAGGAGTTTTTTTCGCCAACGCGCATAGCCCGCGTGAACGACTGCGACATCATTCGCCGCCAGAGAATTAGTTAAAATTGCGATCTTAACGCCTTTTCTCACCAGTCTCAGGAGCTGCGCCACACCGGCGCGAGTTGGTACAAAGTAGGCGGAAATAATATCAATACGCTCGGTCGGAGATCCCATCACGTCAAACAAACGCTGCGGTAATAGTGAGTGGCGCGGCGCTTTCCCCTCTCCTTTTGCAGGATCATCACTCAGCAAGCGCGTTTTCGCCCAAATTAGCGGCAGCGACCTCTGATCGAGATGGGTCATAAACTGGCTGGTTTCCAGCTTATGTAGATAGCGACGCGTGATGTCATCATTATACCAGGATTCAGGAAGTTCGATTTTTTGCGTAGAAGCTGGTTCAGCCACCTCAAGTACGTTTTGCAATGTTGAAACCGAGCGGCAGTGCCAGTAACGCTCAAAGTCGTCTGCAACATCCTGGACAACCGGTCCAATAGCCATAACGTCCAGATCGGAAAACAGTGGTTGTTCGCCTGCGCCAAAATAGGCATCGCCTATATTTCGCCCCCCCACAAGAGTTACGACGCCGTCAGCGGTATAACTTTTGTTGTGCATACGTCGATTCAACCGGGCAAAATCGGTTAAATAGCCCAGGGCACGCAGGATGCGAAAGGAAAAGGGATTAAACAGGCGGACTTCAATATTAGGGTGATTGTCCAGCAAACGCAGCGTGTCATCCAGACCTGGCGTGTTGTTATCATCCAGCAACAAACGCACCCGGACGCCCCGCTTCGCTGCGGCCAGCAAAACGGAAAATAACAATAGCCCGGACATGTCGCTTTCCCAGATGTAATACTGAACATCCAGGGTACGTTCCGCCATTTCCGTCAACCGATAGCGAGCAGCAAACGCATCCAGGCTGTCATCCAACGTCAGAATGCCGCATTCTCCCGGGTGGTTTACGCATAGCGGCGTAATGGCACGCTCAAGTCGCGTCATATCAGTCCGTGCGTTCATCGCCTTGTTGGGTAAGTAATCTCTTGTATAGTCGAGCGTTTTCTTCATCAAAGCACACGAAGTATATTTGATCGGGTAGCGTACGTCGGGTGATAAATTTCAACACCGTTTTCACCGCGATCTCTGCCGCTGCAGCACGTGGGTAACCATAAGCTCCGGTGCTTATAGCAGGAAAAGCAATGGATCGATAACCATTGGCTAAGGCCAGTTGCAATGTATTTAGATAGGCCTCTTCAAGTCGTTCAGCCTCGTGGTGATCACCGCCTTGCCAGACGGGTCCTACGGTGTGAATAACTGCTTTTGCCGGAAGCGCGCCAGCCAGCGTGATAACGGCATGCCCGGTCGGGCATTCTCCCTGTTGTTGTATAACCTGTTTGCAGGCCTCCAACAACGCAGGCCCGGCAGCACGATGAATCGCGCCATCGACTCCACCTCCTCCCAGTAACGAGGAGTTGGCCGCATTGACGATCACATCTACCGCGATCGTCGTAATGTCGCCCTGTAACACATGAACACGCGATTGCATAAGTTCCCCCTGACAAAACACTCTCCGTTAAGTGTACAGCAGGGTTTTCCTTGAAATCTCACTTTTTAGCCATAAGCGTGCATACCTACGCCAGAATGATTCATTTATATTCAATATTCAGAATAGCCATGCTTTTCTGTTCATTGAGGTAATGCATTTTCATCGTGGCAATTTGTTGCACACTCTGAGGCGCTGTCGTGACCTGTTGCAGGTCGTAGAGGCTATTACTCATCGTGCCATCACGCATACATGACAATTCAATCTGTTGTTGTCGAGTGTTAACGTCGCAAGGTGCTTCAACTATTGCACCACGAAAATGAATAACCCCGCCGGGTGAGATTTGCGTCGCCATTGCGGGGAGGGTTAAAAGAGAAAAACCCCACAAACCGGTATTTAAAATACGCTTTAATAATGTACACATAAGGGTTCCTCAATGATTAATCATCCTTGAGGGATCGCAATGATCCTTCACCGCTGCGAGTTACGATCATATAAAACGTTTGTTCGTTTCTATATTGATAGAACAGCACCGCACTCCCAGCCACACCCTTAATGCAAATCCGGCAAAAAATTATGGGTGACTGTTTGAGTCAGGCCATTGTTGCGACAGATGCAGAGACTGCCCGTCAGAAACGGTAACGATAATTTTGACCGAATCCTCCGGTGAAATATTAAAGCTCATTTTTGTTAATTCAATTGGCCGATTAGCAGGGACCGAAAGGCTTGTTTTCTGCTGTGACTGACTTTGTCCGCCCTTTCCTTTACGTACGGCAAGGACTTGCACTTCACATACGCACGGTTGAGCTAATGTCACCTGAGGAATAATGGTGTACATGTCACCTTGCTGAGTTGTACTGAATGTTATTTGATTTGCCAACGCGGCAATGAGTAATAGCGTGTGCATAATATTCTCCCGAAAAAAAACAGGGCTTTCGCCCTGTTTATTATCAGTCAGAAAACTGAATTAGTGCTGATTAGCTGTAGCATTGTTGCCATAACCAACCTGCTGAATCAGCACATTGGAGTCAGACGCTGTCTGATTAACCACAGCACCGTTACGACCACCGAACTGAGTTACGCTGATATCAGCATTTTTTGCATTCCACTGATTGATATCAGCACTGTTCTGGAAGCCGGTCTGTTTCAGGCTAATGGTACTGTCATCAGCACCTTGGCCGACGGTCGCACCGTTACCATGTCCGTGTTGTGTGATAGTCACGTCTGATTTACGTGCATCACTTTGCAGCGCATTCGCAACGTTACTAGAGCCAAATTGGTAAATACTCATTGAAGAGTCTGGGCCATAGTTGCTACCGCCACCATGATGATTACCGCCCCATTGCGGAACAACACCTGCCAGAGCACTGCCAGAAACTACGATTGCTGCGAATGCTGCCACTTTTAAAAGTTTCATGGTAAACCCCCATCGGATTGATTTAAACGTCGTTTATGGATTAGCGTTGAGTAACGCGAATTGCCATTTGCGACTGTCTCTGCACCACAACTGCTGTTTTTTGTGTACCGTACTGGGTAATATTGGCTTTATTACCAGAGCCTTTCTGGATAATCATCGCCGTATTACCGTAAGAGCTTTGTTTAATACTCGCATCATTAGAGCTACCCGTTTGATCAATATATGCAAAGTTATTTGATCCCGTCTGATCTGTTTTCGCCCGGTTACCTGAACCTTCTTGCGAAATGACCGACAATAACTTGGTGCCCTCCTGGCGAGTATTTGCACTATTAGCAGTACCAACCTGACCAATAATGGCTGCCTGATTAAATGAAGACTTACTTAATTCATTTACCGCAAAGTTATATTCTGAATTAGCTAAATCATAACTGGTTGCGGATGCAATCCCAGGCACACCCAGTATTGTAAACATCATAAATAACAACTTGTTTTTCATGTTGTCACCCTGGACCTGGTCGTACATGAAGTTAAATTAATTACCACTCAAATTGTTGTTAACATGACTTGCATTTGTTAACGTCACGTTACGATGAAGAGTATGTCCGTGGAAACATTTTAAATAACTCACCCGCGAGTGGTATTTTTATATCCGGATTCACACCAAAGTACTAATTAACAGTGAATAACACCGCTTCAGGTCTGGCTTTTATTTTTATTTTGCTATCAGTAATGAATTTCTATGCAGTCACTGAGAAAGTGCATTTTGCACGATATCAGGGCCTCTAAGTACAACGTCGAGATAGACATCGGTACAAGTCGTGACAAAGGTCATTTTTTTCCATCTAAAATTGACCAACGTAAATTGAGACAAGAATTTTAGAATTCATTAGAAATCTAAAACTTAGTAATCATTAATTAACCAATTTAAAATCAATGAGTTACTATAATTTGTATGATTTTTTAAATCTATGCAGCAAAGGTAAAATGTACAACTTTCCTATCAAATCTAAACTCCAATAAAACCATGAAATCACATTTTAATATATAATTTTACAAGTTGTTACATGTTTAACGCTTGCTTTAAGATTTGTAATAGCTAGATTGAAATCAGTTGAAGTCCATTTGTTTTAATATTTTCACCCCTTTGGGTCGATATTTTATATCTACACAGCAGTGCAACATCTGTCAGTACTTCTGGTGCCTCTATTTTAGTAGAGACAGCTGTCAGGTGTGCGACTAAAAAGTGGAGTTTCATCATGTTTAATGAAGTCCATAGTATTCATGGTCATACATTATTGTTGATCACAAAACCTTCTTTGCAGGCAACTGCATTATTACAGCATTTAAAACAATCACTGGCACTCACCGGAAAACTACATAATATTCAACGTTCTCTGGATGATATATCCTCCAGCTGCATTGTTTTACTGGATATGATGGAGGCAGATAAAAAACTGATCCATTACTGGCAAGATAATTTGAGTAGAAAAAACAACAATATAAAGACGTTATTGTTGAATACTCCTGATGATTACCCTTATCGGGATATTGAAAACTGGCCGCATATCAATGGTGTTTTTTACGCAACTGAAGACGAGCAGCGTGTCGTAAGCGGCTTGCAGGGTATCTTGCGCGGTGAATGTTACTTCACGCAAAAACTTGCCAGCTATCTGATCACGCACTCTGGAAATTATCGTTATAACAGCACGGAGTCGGCACTGCTGACGCACCGTGAAAAAGAGATCCTTAATAAATTGCGTATCGGCGCCTCAAATATTGAAATCGCTCGCTCACTGTTTATCAGTGAAAATACGGTAAAAACACATCTTTATAATCTTTTCAAAAAGATAGCTGTCAAAAATCGTACGCAGGCGGTTTCATGGGCCAATGAAAACCTCAGGCGATAAAGCCATGAAACGCTATTTGACCTGGATTGTGGCAGCAAATTTATTCTTTGCTGCCGGGAGTCTGCACGCAGCGACAACCGTAGAGGTGGAGGTTCCCGGACTGTTAACTGACCACACTGTCTCTTCAATCGGTCATGATTTTTATCGGGCCTTTAGTGATAAGTGGGAAAGCGAGTACACAGGAAACTTAACCATTAATGAAAGACCCAGTGCGCGTTGGGGAAGTTGGATCACCATAACGGTCAATCAAGACGTTATCTTCCAGACTTTTTTATTCCCAACGAAAAGAGACTTCGACAAAATAGTTGTCTTCGCATTGGCAGAAACTGAGGAAGCATTAAATCGCCGGCAAATAGATCAAACACTATTAAGCACTAGCGATTTAGCGCGTGATGAATTCTAAAACATGATTTTGTCCGGAGGCTTTCATGCGTGTTAAACATGCAGTGGTTTTGCTCATGCTAATTTCACCATTAAGTTGGGCCGGAAACATGACGTTCCAGTTTCGCAACCCAAACTTTGGTGGCAACCCGAATAATGGTGCTTTTCTGTTGAACAGCGCCCAGGCCCAGAACTCATATAAAGATCCAAGCTATGACGATTACGGTATTGAAACCCCGTCAGCTCTGGATAACTTTACTCAGGCGATTCAGTCACAAATTCTCGGTGGCCTACTCACCAACATTAATACCGGTAAACCAGGAAGAATGGTGACCAATGATTTTATCATTGATATCGCCAACCGGGACGGACAACTGCAATTGAATGTCACCGACAGGAAATCGGGGAAAACTTCGACAATTGAAGTGTCGGGTTTACAAACACAGTCGACCGACTTCTAAGTTATAGCCACGAAAGGAAATAATCATGCAGCGTTTACTTATCATGGTGGCAGTAATTTTACTCAGCGGATGTTTAACAGCTCCGCCTCAAGAAGCCGCTAAGCCGACATTAATGCCCCGAGCCCAAAGCTATAAAGATTTGACGCATCTGCCTATGCCTACAGGTAAGATCTTTGTGTCGGTATACAACATTCAGGATGAGACTGGCCAGTTTAAACCTTACCCGGCAAGTAACTTCTCTACCGCCGTCCCGCAAAGCGCCACGGCTATGCTTGTCACCGCATTGAAAGATTCTCGTTGGTTCGTCCCACTGGAACGTCAGGGGTTACAGAACCTGCTGAACGAACGCAAAATCATTCGTGCGGCTCAGGAAAACGGTACGGTTGCGATTAATAACCGGATCCCGCTACAGTCCCTGACCGCGGCAAACGTCATGGTGGAAGGGTCAATTATCGGTTATGAAAGCAACGTTAAATCGGGTGGTGTCGGTGCGCGTTATTTCGGTATTGGCGCCGATACGCAATACCAGCTCGACCAGATAGCGGTAAACCTGCGCGTGGTTAACGTCAGCACCGGTGAGATCCTGTCGTCAGTGAACACCAGTAAGACCATTCTGTCTTATGAAGTACAGGCTGGGGTGTTCCGCTTTATTGACTACCAGCGTCTGTTGGAAGGTGAAATTGGCTACACCTCTAACGAACCGGTTATGCTTTGTCTGATGTCAGCGATTGAAACGGGCGTTATCTTCTTAATTAATGACGGCATCGATCGCGGATTGTGGGATTTGCAGGATAAGAAACAAGTTGATAATGACATTCTGGTTAAATACCGTCATATGTCGGTACCGCCAGAATCCTGATGGGTCTATACAGCATACAAAGCGTGAGGAAAACCCTCACGCTTTTTTATTTACTGGTCAGCGTCGGCGATATTCGATTTTCACGGCGAGACGCCAGCCACAGGCCACTGTTTTTCATCGCATAACCGAATACCAGGCCCAGTGCCAGTGACGGTACAACCAGTCGCCAGTCGCCCTGCCCTGCAAATGTTGCACATGCACCAATAAACGTGCCCGGAACAAATGAAAGCAACCATTGCTTTGCCTGGATACACATCAGAAACGCGACAATTCCCGTCATGACATAACCAATAATGTCCATATGCGGGGCAAGCGCGCTACCGTTAATAATCACCAACGCCCACACCACACCGCTTAGCAGCGTACACGCCGAGATCCACAGTCCTTTTAACCCACCTTGCGGGCAGGCGAAATAAGCCGTGCAACCCAGAAAGCCAGCCCAACTGAGTAAACCAAGAGAAACGGCCACCCATCCCCAGATCCCAGAGAGAATGCCCGTTGTGATTGCAATTGAGAGAAGTATGTTCATGCCGCGCATCTTAGCAGAAAAACGGCATGGTAATGAGATCGCGCACACAATTTATGCAAGCCTATAAATTGAGTTGCATTATTAAGTGATTCACATCACATTTATTCGTCTGTATCTTCCTGCAATTCGTCCCACATCGCACCAATGGCATCACGCGTCAGCGGTGCTATCGTACGCCAGAAAGGCGTGTTCGCGTGCGCTTCAACTTTACCAAGGAACGTACCGCACCAGGGCAGCAAGTAGTCTACAAACAAGGTTTCAAGCGCCTCACTTTCATCTTCCGCAGACTGGTCTTCAAGCCATGAAGCCGCCAGCAACAGCGTACCAATGTGATCTGCCGGTGTATCAGCAAGCGGCATGCCCCGGGCTGAAAGAAATGCACGAACATCGGATTCTTTCGCCCCTTCTACCCAGGCACTACGATAAGGCGGCACTGCACACTCGTCACCGACAAACAGCGCGTTGTAATCTGCAGCCAACTGGGGCATATCGCAGCTCTTCTGTAAACGGGTGAGCAGTTCGTCCTGTTCCAGCGGCCAGTTGGCGGACAGTTTACCTTCACTAATCAGGGTAAACAGGGGAACCAGTAAAGGGTCCTGCGGTTGGCGGTAAAACAGCGAGCCCAGTACACGACACAGGATAGAAAACTCGTTCATTGATATATTCCAGTTAGTAACAATTACAGTTCAGCAAATTCCGCGATCGGCTCCATGCCTCGCGATTCCAGAAACGCCAATAGACGTTTAGGTGTGACGTTTAAAATTCTGTCTTCAGGGAAATTAACATCATCCAGGATTTTACGGCATTCGCCAAATTCTCCCAGCGTGAAAGCAGTATGTGAATCCGACCCTAACGCCACCCAGCCGCCGGCATCACGCACAGCCGCAGCAACCGCACGACAATTATCCTCACTGCCCTTACGCGAATGCAAAAACGAAGAGTTATTGATTTCCAGTGCAACCTGGTACTTTGCCGCCGCCTGCGCAATTGCAGTAATATCAACAGGATACTTGGGATTTCCCGGATGGCTAATGATGTGCACATTGCCGCTGGCCATCGTGGCTATCATTGCCTGGGTGTTGGTGTCTTTATCGTGAGGTGCAAAAACCGGCTCATGGAAGCCCGCAATAATGAGGTCCAGGGAGGTAAACATCGGACCTGAACAGTCAATTTCACCTTCAATATTCTTAATATTGGCTTCTATTCCACGCAGGATCCCCACGCCATCCACGACACGCGGCCAAATACGCATATTGATAAAGTGCCAGTGGTGAGGTGCATCCGCCATGTCCGGTCCATGATCGGTAATGGCAAATAGCTTGATGCCTTTGCGACGAGCTTCCGCGATGTAATCACTTAAGGTGCTGTAGGCGTGGGTGCTGGCGACGGTATGCATATGCAGGTCAACGGGATACATAACTCTCTCCTGTAGTCATTTTTCGTCAAGGATAGCAGGTATCTCCGCCATTAATACCCTAAAAATTCGAGTCGCAGGCAGGTGGCAAGGGAGTGATACCCGAATCACTCCCTTAAGTATGTGATTCGGGTGAGCAACCGTAGCTAACGCACATGCAGCTTGAAGTATGACGGGTATTTTAGCTGAAACCCGGCACTTGCCGGGTTACCATCAATATCCCCGAACGCGATTGACCTGACCTGTTACGACTTGCCCGTTCTCCAGGTTCATAATCGTGCGGGAGATATAGTCCACCGCTTCTGCCGGACGGGTAACTGCGGCAATATGTGGCGTCATCGCCACACGCGGATGTTTCCATAATGGGCTGTTTTCTGGCAGCGGTTCACGGCTATAAACATCCAGCATGGCCCCCTTCACCTTGCCGCTTTCCAGCGATGCCAGAAGATCGTCTTCATTGAGATGAACACCGCGTGCAAGGTTCAGCACGTAGGCGCCATCCTGCAATTGGCTAAGTAAATCAGCGTTAATAATGCCTACGGTTTCTGCCGTATTAGGCAGAAGGTTGATCAGCACGCGAGTTTGACTCAAAAACGCGCCCAGTTCCTCAGTACCGGCGAAGCTTTCCATGCCAGACCAGGATTTACGCGTACGACTCCAGCAGCGCAGTGGGAATCCCCATGCTTGCAGGCTTTCGGCTACTTTTGCGCCCAATACCCCAGCTCCCATGATCCCGACGGTAAACTCCTCGCGAGTATATTCTGACAACGGCTGCCATTTCGCCTGATTTTTCAATGCCTGATAATCATCGAAGCGACGAAACCAGTGCAGCACCTGACTGACCGCATATTCCTGCATTTGCAGGCCCATACCCGTATCTTCCAGACGGAAAAGCGGGATCGACGCATCCAACATTTCCGGATGAGCATTGAGTTTACTGAGAATAGAATCGACGCCCGCGCCCAGCGCAAATACGGCTTTTAATTTTCGTCCTGCGAGCATTTCAACCGGCGGATGCCAGACCAGCGCATAGTCAGCATGTGCATTATCACCCGCTTTCCACTCACGTACGTTCGCACCAGGTATTGCCTTTGCCAACGCATTAATCCACCAGGTCGTATCGAATGTTGGGTGATAGAAAATTATATCCATATTGTCTCCTGAACATTGTTGTGCGGAACTTTCTCGCACTTATTATCATCATTTTTCGAGGGAACATCAGAGTAGCAAATTTTAGGGTGCTGGCAAAAAAAACAATTCCCGCTTATTTATGCTCCATGTTGCTTGAAGTTTGTGTAAATGCACATTTTTTTCAAAAAGTTGATTGACGGCGGGGCGGTGTTTCCCCTACATTAGCGCCCGTTCCGGTAGCACAGGAACAACAATATGGTGAGGTGTCCGAGTGGCTGAAGGAGCACGCCTGGAAAGTGTGTATACGGCAACGTATCGGGGGTTCGAATC